>NZ_QEKY01000001.1 GCF_003096695.1 Porphyromonas loveana
GTGGCAGGGGATGCTGTGAACATCCTATTGGCAGCTGCTGCTTACAACTTCAAAAGAGCCATGAAGGCTCTTTTGCACCTGCTCAAAATAATAAGCGAAAAGCTAAGCGAGAGACCATCGATGAATGACTTCTCACTTGCCAATGCTTTTTAAGGGATGACTAATTAAGGCCTACTCACTTAATGGCTTTTCAGCTTACTCCAATTCTAAGTATTATTTCTTAAATCGCTCCAGATGGTTTGTTTCAGAACGATCTTTGGCTCCACGAACACGGCTCTGGCCAAATTTGTATGTAAATCTTACCTGAATAGATGTATTATTCGTTTTAGGAATGATATTATACGAATAGGTATCAGTATTATAGTGATATGATGGCTTGTAATTAAGTAAATTAAGAGCATGGATGCTTAAAGTGCCTCCGAACTTAAAGTCCTTACTCAAGGATACATTGAGCAAATGTTTGTGTCGTCCTATTTTCAAGACTCCCCGTGATGGTGTATAGTAGTTGTAGCTCATAGTAGCACTAATGCTTCTCTTTGGTGAAATTTTGAATACATTACGAATACCGGCGGTGCTCATCCATGTTTTGTAGCCAACATCTTTGCCATCTATATGTCCCGTGGTTATATCATAGTCAGTACCTGCGCTGAATGACATTCGCCAAAAACCTTTGAAGAAAATTTTATCCATATTGAAATACAGAGACAACTCCTGTTCGTGACCAAAATTCGCCACACTACTAACCGTAGTATTATCCTCTGCCGAATAAGTGTATTCGCTAAAAGTATCGGAACCATAGTTATAAGAAGCACCGATAATGTAATCACCACAAAATGAGTAGCTCAAATCTACACCATTGTAGATCATGGGTTTGATATAGATATTACCCATTGTATAGGTGTTTTCTGAGTTCCATATCTTGAATGGATTAAGGTCATTATAGAATGGCCTTACTATTGAACGAGATAAATCTAATGCAAGGCTATGATCGCCATCTGCCAAATCCACTAAGACACTTAACTTCGGAAAGAAATTCCAATAATTTCGACGAAACTTCTCATCGGAGGTAATTTGATGGCCATGGATATTAGTATTTTCTGCTCGTACACCCAATGTGGTACTTAATACATCACTCCACTTTTTGTCGTATGTAATGTATAAAGCATTGACTTTTTCTTCATAAATAAAATGATTGCTATGGGCTTCATTGGGGATATACCCACTGCCGTCAAAATCATTACGGATAAAATCGTTCGACAGATGTGAGGCATTGAAATCATATCCAGCTGTAAGATTGTTGTCATTATCAAAATAATGGCTGTAATATCCCTTAAATTCATACCCATAACTATCGACAGTGCTATTTTGCTGGAATAGAGAATATGGAATAAGATTGTTTCTATTAGTAGCATTTGCATACTCCATTTTTCCCAACGAAGTGTTTATTGAGGAGGAATAGTTTGCACTTAGATCAAGATTGCTGCCGTTATTATCCATTTTGAGATTATAGTATGCCACAACACCTATCTTAGGTCTCTGGAATGGATTGTCTGTTTCATTGACTGATATTGAGGACTTATCCAATATGCCATTGAGATAATTTGAACTTTTTGTTGTCGAATTGCTGTTACTTTCCGAGCCTCCTATATGGAATGATGCACCCACAGTACTTCGTTTGGTAAAGTCATAGGTAATATTGATATTGCCATTCAAAAAGTGACCGGATGTTTCTTGTATTGTTGAGTTAAGAATATCCGTAAAGGTATCTGCGTAGTTATATGTTGCGTCGGTTTCATTTTGCGAATCATTATAGAGATAGCTTAAGTTTGCCGAAGCATTCAACTTATTCTTTGAATAACCCAAATAGAAGGTCGCTCTTGGAGATACTCTTTCCCCGAGGCAAACACCGCTTACACTCGCACTTCCTGTTAATCCTTGATTAGGATTCTTCTTCATTACAATATTTACAATACCTCCGGTGGTTGATGCCCTATAAGAGCTGTTGGGAGACATAATAATCTCAATATTCTCAATCTGATTGGCAGGTGTAGAGCGCAACATCTCCATCAACGAGGTATTGTCCATTATTGGTTTTCTGCCGTTAATGTATATAGTAGATATACCCTTACCCAATATGCAAACGGAGTTATTTTCTAATGTTATTAATGGAGTGTAACGCAGTATGTCATAACTATCAATATCCCCGACTTCAGAAAGACGAGGTTTGTATATAAACTTACCCGGTTTTTGCTTTAATCGCGGTGCTGATGCTGTAACAACAACCTCTTCTAATGCTATGGCAGACTCCTTGAGTGTAATAACGATCTCTTCAGATATGGGTTTCATATAAGCTTTCTCATATCCAATGAGTGACACTTCAAGCAAGTACTTCTCATAGGCTTCTTTCAATCCTGAAAATTGGAATACACCATCTACGCTTGTTACGCAGTAACCGACAACAGTGCTATCTGGCAATTCGATACAAGAAACAACAGCTCCTACAATAGTCTCTCCATCATTGTCAAGAACTCGTCCTCGTAGTGATTGATGCTCTTGGGCATTAACAGATAGAGCGAATAGAACAATACTCAACAAGCAATAAATACCTCTCCTATAAAGTTTCATAATTTGCAACTAAGAATTTGTTTTGTACGTTGCCAAATTAAAGTGCATAACTGTAAACGTAGTTATGTCCTGTAATTATGACACAATGGTACGCAAATTATTTCAATACACCAATTTTCCTAAATGTTTTTCTTTAAAAAGGTTCATTTTTTTCTCATTTCCTCTCGTTTTACAATGTAAAATGATTGATTTTGAGCTTTTTGCTTGCATAATAACGACGATAAAACTTGAACAAATTAGCACATTCAAAGAGAGTTACCCCGAGTTGAAAGAGCTCTCTTTTGCTTTCAATGGGGCAGAATGCGTTTGGTGTTCAAAATGATTGGTGGAGACGGAAAAAGTTTTTGTATACCGCGGACGAGACCATGAAAAAAATTGATCTGGGGTTTCTAAGTGAGCGATGTCTCCAAAAGAGTTTATTCTCCCTTCGCAGGTGTACGATGAGTAGAAAAACGATTTTTCAGCTCTTCGAATGTGTACGAAGACCTAAAAAACGATGATTTGACTCTTTGTAAGCCTGCGAAGGCTCTAAAAAGGTTGATTGAGACGATTGTAAACGTGCGAAGAGCTGAAAAATCGTTTTTCAACGCTTTGCACGCTGTTGAAGAGTCGAAAAATGGTTAAGGGACTTATTGAGCGCCGTTGATGAGCTCTCGAATGCTTGATTCTCTCATTAGAAAGCGATGGGAGATGTCGCGGATGATTTTGGGAGGTCGAAGAGGAATTTGGCGATAAAAGGGCGACCAAGGAAATGAGGTGCAGAGCTTGCCGGCAGCGAACGTGCGTTTGTCGTGCTGTGAAGCTAATGGTTTTCCTGTAGGATGAAGTAGGCGCGGTAGAGGCGCAGCTGGGTGTAGGTGTAGCGCCCTTCGAGCCGATCGTAGAGGGTTTTGAGCTCATATATCCGTGACGGATGGACGAAGTGGGGACGCAGTTCGTGCACGATAGTGGGATCAATATAGGGCTCGGGGGACAGCTGTCCTTTTTCTATCAGGAGAGCAAGGTGGCTTTCGATGGTGCTCGGACTGAGGTGGCGCTCGGCGGCAATTTCGCTTACACTCTTGCCTGCATGGAGCAGCTCCAGCGTGATTTCGTGCGTGCTCTTTTTCTCGCGACTCTTCTTCTCTTTGGTTTTTTTCGGACTGTCGGCTGTCGGCTCTTCGGCTGTGCGCGGACTGATGCTCTGCACCCATCGGGACATTTGTTCGTCCGTACCGAGCCGCTCTTGGCCGAGATTTTGTCCCGCTGCCAGCGCGCCGAAGATGGCGCGGAGTCTGAAGAGCTTGTGGACGGCTGCATGCAGACTGTCCTGTAGCTCGACCAATTCTTTGGCAAACTGCTTCGCTTTTTTCAGCTTGCTCACTTCCTGAAGGGTGGCGGATAGTTCGCTCGCGATGGCTGTCAGGGGTGGCATGAAGTATTCGACAGCCTTGTCGATGCGCTCTTTGAGGAGGCCGTTGTTCTCGTCGGGCTGCATCCACAACCGGCTGAGCTGCCGACGGAAGCGCGCTCCTACCTCCGCTACCTCGTCGATGCATGCCGATTGCTCGGCTGCCCGGTCGCCATAGTGGCTCTTGGTGCTCTGGGCGCTTTCGGTCCGATAGCTCATGCTGTGTTTGTGCCATAGCCCTGCGAGTTGCTGCCAGTCGAAGGCTTCGTCCGATTGTCGACGGAGGTAGATGCGGCTGTGCTCGTGGAGGGTCGATTGCAGTGCTGCTTCGTCCTGCTTGGAGGCTGCATAGTCTATCAGCTCTTGGGGCGTCTCCAGCCCGTGCAGCTCCGGAGGCGAGAGCAATACCATCCCGTCGGGGCCCGTCATGCGGGAGAGCGCCACGTAGGCTTGGCCGGGGACGAAGACGCCCTCGAGGTCGATGGCGGCTCGGTCGAATGTGAGTCCCTGGCTCTTGTGCACGGTGATAGCCCAGGCCGTGCGCAGGGGGAAGAGGCGGAAGCTGCCGATCACTTCTTGCTCGGGGGCGTTTGTCTCGGAATTGACCGTGTAGCGGACGTTGGTCCATTCGTGTGTTTCCACGTCGATGCATTCGCCGCTGTCGAGTCGGACAACTACGGAGGAGGCCGTGAGTGCGTGGACGACGGCGATCTTTCCATTATAATAGCGTCGCGGGTGGCGTGTATCGTTGCGAACGAACATGACGCGGGCGCCGACTTTCAGCTCCAAGACGGGATCCAAGGGGAAGAGATTCTCGGGAAAATCCCCCTTAACGGCCGCCTTATAAGTGTGTGATTCGGCGGGCAGAGCGGCGAGGGCTCGGCGATTGATCTGCTCGGCCTTGTGATTGTGCGTGGTCAGCGTGATGAAGCCTTCGTGTCGGATGCTGTCGAAAGCGGGATGCACGCGTTCCGTCAGATAGGCGAGGTCTTCGGCGGGAAGTCGGTTGTGGCGGAGGTGATTGAGCAGCGACATGAAGCGCGCATCGGTCTGTCGATAGATCTTCTCCAGCTCCAGATAGAGTGGTGGATGCTGCCGGATGACCATCGAATGAAAGAAGAAAACTCCCGGATAGACATCCGCCATCCGCTCCCATTCATGAACTTTGACGACGGGTGGCAGCTGCATCAGGTCGCCGATGAAGAGCATCTGGACGCCGCCGAAGGGGCGCGGATTGCTGCGGACGCGTCTGAGGACCAGGTCGATCAGGTCCAGCGTGTCGGCTCGGAGCATGCTCACTTCGTCAATGATGAGCAGCTCCATGTTCTGTAAGAGCTTGCGCTTCGAAGCGTGCAGACGGCTCTGACGAAAGTAGGATGCAGGCGTGTGGATGCTCGCGTCCACGGAGCTGCCTTTGGGCAGTTCGTAGGGGATGAATGTGCCCGGGGGCAGTTGTAAAAGAGAGTGCAGCGTCACGCCTCCTGCATTGAGGGCTGCGATGCCGGTGGGGGCAGCCACGATGCAGTTCTTATGCGTGTGGTCGATGATGTGTTTGAGGAGAGTCGTCTTGCCCGTACCGGCATTGCCCGTCAGAAAAAGGTTGCAGTCGGTGCGATTGATGAAGTCCAGTACGTATGCTTTTGTGTCCATCGGTTGTGTGTTCGCGGGCTATGGCCACGCCGCCATCGGGTGGCGTGGGACGATCCTCTGCACGAGAGGTGTGAGTGCGGGAGAGCGATCAGCGACGCTTGCGGAAGCGGCGGGTGATGCGATTCTTGAAGAATCCGAGAACGGCAGCGACCAGAAGCGGACGACCGAAGTCGGTAAGCTGCTCCATAAGGTGGAGAGTGGGGCGTCCCGTGGGGGTGAGCAGTTTGGCCGAAGGCACCTGTTTCCTGCCGACGATAAGCCGGAGGATTTTATTGCCCAGACTGCCCGGATAGAGGAGATGCTCTTCTACCTCTTCGAAGATGATGTCACCGTAATTGTTGCGTACGTGCTCCACGCGACGAATGATGTTTCTGCGATGCGTCTCAGCCTCTCGGTTGCAGTTGTCACGACGGCGTTTCAGTTCATTATATGCGTTCATGTCAGTGCCTGTTGCGTAGTACGTAGATAATTATGGTTGAGTCTCTTGGTTGTTCTTCTCTGCGAAGTCGGCTTTTCGGCTCTTGTGACGGTCGGCTATTTCCAGCACTTCACGAGCGAGCATATTGTGCAGGAATGCTCTGATCTTGTTGCGACACAAGTGTGAGACGAGCGCCACGACTACATAGATGCCCAATACGACAAAGAAGCCTCCCGCCTCTCCGATGCCAAACCAACGACCGAAGCCGAATCCCAAAGCGACGCTGAGGAAGAGGATGATGAGAAAAGCCATGAGGACAGACAAGACCACCAATGCTAATTTGGCGATGAGCCGAGCTACTTCATCTGCGGCTGTGTAGGCAGCCCCTTCGAGACGGAGCGTTATCATTTTGTATATGTCGTCGAATAGTTTCATGAACATAATGCGTCAGTCTTATATGATCAGATAAAAATGGAGAGGTGGATCTTCTCGGAGAAGGAACAAAAGATTTCACCGCAACAGACCATAGCTCGGCACTCCGATACGCGGGAAAAGGACACACTCCTCCTCGTATACCAAGAGCTGACAAGCCACTAAAGCCCTCGGGGCGGTACACTTTTGTAGAAAGAAAGCGTGTAAGCAACCCGCTTATGAGGGGGAGGATTGCTTACACGCCTCGGACTTATTTATTGCAGATCGTCGAGAGCTTCGTCGTACTTCTCACCCATTTCCTCCACCAAGTCCTCAGTGGCACCTTTCAATTTCCTGCGATACTTCTGATAGCGATGCTTAGCTTCGTAATAGCCTTCTACTACGCTGTCTTTTACCTTGTCGGCTGTGCTGTTGAAGTCCTCCACGAAACGAGTGCGCTTCTCGCGGTCGGCAAAATAAGCTACTGTAGCACCGACAGCCAGTCCTACCAAAACGCCGAGTGAAAATTTTCCCTGTGAGTTCATAAATAATCCTCCTAAAATTTATTGTTTGCTTGTGAATCAATTCCGGCTGAGAGCCGACCTCGTCGAAACGACGGGGCGCACCGCCGATTGTTCATGCGTAAAGATAAGAGTTTTTCAGACACAAAACAATTTTTGCGCTGAGAATGAACGGAAGAGTAAAGCGTCCACTTATGAGAGGCCGGGGGGGTGTCATTCGGCAGCGATGGCAGCGAGTTTGCGAGCAGTGTTGATGTTGCGCGTGGTCATCATCCTGCCGAAACTTTTCTCCAGAAGGGTGTTGCTGAGCTTCGACTGGCTCATCCCTGCTGGCAGATACATATAGATGCAGCGGGGCGTCAGCACCAATTGGTCTTCTCCCCAAGTTTTTTCGGCAAAAGAAGTCATCGTACCCTTGTCCAATTCGCCCATGAAAAAGGTGAGAAAAACGCGGCTCCCGTTCAGATCGCCGGCGAAAGGTTGGGCGGATAGAAGGTTGTCCAATTCTTCGGGGGTGAGTGCGATCACAGGCAGATCGGGGCCGATCTCCTGCTTGATGAGGGCGTTCACCTTTGCGCAAAGGGCTGGAGCGTTAAGATCGGTGTCCAAGACGATATTGCCACTCTGGATATAGGTGCGCACGTGGAGGAATCCTTCCCGCTCCAACATGTCTCGGAGGTCTGCCATCTTCGGGATGCGATTTTTGCCTGTTGGCATCACGCCCCGCAGCAATACGATGTATCTGGTCATTGCTCTTTCCTTCAGGTTGTTTTTAGAAGCGTCTATCAATGTCTCTTGTGCCGAGGTTGTTCTCCGTAAACCATAGATGAACATCATCAACCTCCTATCCCTTTCGAGGGGAGGAGATAGAGGCGAGATAGAGAAGTTTGTAGAGATTGAATAGGCGAAGCGAGGGATGTGCGCCTGTGAGTTGTCTCTCCAAGAGTGGACGAAGGGGGGGCCATAGAGCAGCTGCTACGTCTGCAAGGTGCCAATTATGCAGCTTGCGATAGGCTCGAGCGAGTCGCACAAGACTGCCAAGCTCCTCTTGATGGCGATGAAGATTGTCGATGTAGCGACGCGTAGTGGAGAGAAATTCGGCGGGCGTGTCACAGTTGTGATGCTCGACGGGGTTGTCAAAGTGACGCAAAGCGACGCCCGCCAGTCGCAGATGCTCGCCGAAGAGGAGGTCTTCGTAGCCCATGCCCATATTGGGAGGGAAGCCTGTGGCAAGCATGGTGGTGCGAGGGATCATGAAGGCCATGGAGACAAATCCGGCATGGGGAGCCTTGGCCCGTTCAACAGCCGGCTTACTTTCGACGCGCTCTCCGTAGCGTTGGCGCAGGGGATTGTCCAGCGTGGGGGGATAAATAAATCCACCGCAAACGGCTTCGTCGGCAGATGCCTGCTGCAGGTAGCGGGCCAGGAAATTCGCCGATGCGGGCATGGTGTCTGAGTCGAGGATGAGAAGTTGATCGCCTTGTGCCTCTTGTGCCAAGGCGTTGCGGAGCCGTCCCGCACCCATATTCTGATGCGGTGTGAAGACCCGACACAGGCCTTCTTGCTGATAGGTTGCATAGACCGATGTGAAGGGTTCGCCCGAACAGTCGTCACCGAGGATGATCTCGTAACCGACCGACAACTTTTTGGCTTGCGCCTGCAGCTCTTCCAGGAGCGGGCGGCAGTCTCGTCGGAAGACGGGTATCAAGATGGAAAGGGCGATGGTGTGGTGCATGGCTACTTCTGTATCGTGTACATACCTCCGGGCAGCGATCGTATGAGTCCGTCAAGCTCCATATCGAAGAGTTGGGCGGACACGTCGTTAATGCTCAACCCCGTCTCGCGAGTAAGTTCGTCGACGGAAATGGACTGGGCGTGGAGCAGGAGTTTGGCCACGGGTGTGTCAGGCCAATTGTCGGGTTCGAATGCCAATGTTTGCGATTGGGCTTCGGCTGTCGATGACCAAGAGAGAAGGGAGAGAATGTCTTCGGCCGATGTGACCAAAGCGGCTTTCTGTTCTCGTATCAGCGTATTGCACCCCGCCGAACGGCTATCTGTGGCACGGCCGGGCAGTGCCAGCACGTCACGATTGTAATCGGAGGCCAACTCTGCCGTGATAAGCGAACCGCCCTTGGCGGCCGATTCGATGACGAGTGTGGCATGGGAGAGTCCGGCGACGATGCGATTGCGGCCGACGAAGTTGAAGCGCTCCGGCTCTGTTCCCGTCGGATAGTCTGTGAGTAAGCCGCCATGGGCGAGCATTTCGGTCGCGACAGAGCGATGGCTGCTCGGATAGATCCGATCCAATCCATGTGCCAAGACCCCAACCGTGGGCAAGCCGTTTGCTAAGGCTGCTTTGTGTGCAGTGACATCGACTCCGTAGGCCAGACCGCTGACGATGAGCAGATCGGGGATGGCGTGAGCCAAGTCGGCAATAATCCGTTCCGTCGCCGAGCGGCCGTAGGCGGTGATATTACGCGTGCCCACGACGCTCAAGGCCCGTGCGGGGGAGAGATCGGCGTTGCCTTTATAATAGAAAAGGATGGGGGCATCGACGCATTCTTTGAGGAGCGGCGGATAGTTCTCGTCGGTGATGAAGTAGGTTTGCAGCCCTTTGGCCCGGATTTGCTCCAGTTCTCTGCGCGCTCTTTCCATGACGGCGGGAGCAAAGACGGCATCAATCAGACGATGTGAGGCGCGTGGCAGTTTGCGTGCCAGCTCGCTCCTGTCGGCAAAGATGGCCTCGGGTGATCCCATAAAGTGGAGCAGTTGCCTCGCCAACACGCTCCCCACCCCTTTGATCAGGGTCAGGGCTATGCGGCAAAGCAACTGCTCCTCAGTTACGTACGGCTGTGTGACCGTCATGTTCTATTGCTGCTTGGCGATCCACTCGTAAGCGTTTCGGAACGCCTGCATCCACGGAGTCACTTGGTGGTCATCGCGTGATGCCTCGGGGTAATACCCGCACTGCCAAGGGAAGATGCTCCGCTCGGGGTGTGGCATCATGGAGAGGTGGCGACCGTCTGCGCTACAGAGACCCGCTATGCGGTGCGGCGATCCGTTGGGATTGGCAGGATAGCCGTCATATTCGTACTTGGCGATGACGTGATAAGCTTTCTCGTCGTATGGCAGACTGAAACGACCTTCGCCGTGCGCACACCAGACACCGATCTTGCTGCCGGCCATGTTGCCGAGCATGACGGAGTTGTTTTGCGGTATTTCGAGCGTGACAAAGGTGCTCTCGAACTTGTGCGATTCGTTGTGTGTGAGCTTGTGCTTGAGTTCGTGATCGGGGTAGAGTAGTTCCAATTCCGCCATGAGCTGGCAGCCGTTGCAGATACCCAAACTCAGCGTGTCGGGGCGGGCATAGAAACGTTCCAGAGCAGTCTTGGCTTTTTCGTTGAAGAGAATACCTCCGGCCCAACCCTTGGCGGAGCCGAATACGTCCGAATTGGAGAATCCGCCACAGAAGGCGATCATCTGAATGTCCTCTAATGTTTCGCGTCCGCTCGTGAGGTCAGTCAGATGTACGTCCTTGACATCGAAGCCGGCGAGGTGGAGCGCATACGCCATTTCCCTCTCTCCATTCGTGCCTTTGTCGCGGATGATGGCAGCACGTATGCCGGATTTTTCTTTGCGATCGGGATCAAGTCCCATTGAAGCTAGTTTGCCGGTGAAGTTCTTGGGGAAGTGATAGAGAACGGGTTGCTGCTTGTAGTTCTCGAAACGGTTCCCTGCGAGGGTATTGCCGGTCTGGAAACAATCCAACAGATAGGAGGATTCGTACCAGACATCGCGCTTGTGGTCGATGCCGAAGAGGTACTCCGCTCCGTCTTTATGGATGAGGAGGTGACGCTCTGCAACCGGTTTTGCGATCGGGAGGAAACCAATGCCGGCATCCGTCAGGATCTTATCCACAGCTTTGCGGTCTTTCACCTGAATGAGGATGCCGGGATTTTCTGCGAAGAGTACTTTGATCAGATCATCCTCTACGAGCTTGTCCAGATCCACTTCCAGACCTCCTTCTACATTGGCAAAGCACATTTCGAGCAAAGCGGTGATCATACCGCCCGCCGAAATGTCGTGTCCGGCAAGAACCAGTCCCTTGCTTATCAACTCTTGTACGG
Organism: Porphyromonas loveana; assembly: GCF_003096695.1. Lineage (GTDB taxonomy): Bacteria > Bacteroidota > Bacteroidia > Bacteroidales > Porphyromonadaceae > Porphyromonas > Porphyromonas loveana. The sequence goes on from NZ_QEKY01000001.1 coordinate 11,143, forward strand.
CGTTGAACGCATCGCGGAAGTACTCAGGATCATTGACAGAGGGGACCTCGTCGCCGATGAATCCGAGGCTCTGTGCGAAAGCCGATCCGCCCAGAGAGAAAGGACAGAAGCTGAAGTCGATATAATAAAGAGACGTGCCTGCTGTGCGGCTGAGCACAGGGCTGACGATGCGACGGACGTCGGTTACTTCGCCGGCGGCGCTGATGATAACAGTACCCGGGCTCACGACTTTCTTGTCGCCGTACTTCTGCGTCATCGAAAGGGAGTCCTTACCCGTCGGGATATTGATGCCCAGATCGACGGCAAAGTCCGAACATGCTTCCACTGCTTGGTAGAGACGAGCATCTTCACCCTCGTTGCGGCACGGCCACATCCAGTTGGCAGAAAGGCTCACGCCTTCAATGCCGTCGCGAAGAGGAGCGAAAACGATATTGGTCAGTGCCTCAGCGATGGCAAGAACCGAGCCGGCAGCCGGATCGGCCAATGCGGCTTGCGGAGCATGTCCGATAGAGGTGGCTACGCCACTCTTGCCACGGAAATCGAGAGCCATGGCTCCGAGGTCGCTCAGCGGCAACTGGAGTTCGCCTTGACATTGCTGGCGAGCTACGCGTCCTGTCACGGAGCGGTCCACCTTGTTGGTGAGCCAATCCTTGCAGGCAACGGCTTCCATGCGCAGCACTTGCTCCAGGTATTCGTCCAGATGTGCCACATCGTATTGCGGAGCTTTGTACTGATGCGCTACCGTCTTGTCCTCCATGATCGTGCGAGGGGGCTTGCCAAACATATCTTCGAGCTTCATGTCGATGGGGCGCTCGCCGTTGTCCTTGCGGAAGACGAAGCGCATATCGTCCGTGGTTTCACCTACGACGTACATGGGAGCACGCTCGCGCTCTGCTATTTTGCGGATGTGTTCGAGGTCTTTCTCTTGCATTAGAAGGCCCATTCGCTCCTGGCTTTCATTGCCGATTATCTCTTTGGCGGAGAGCGTCGGGTCTCCTACGGGGAGGCGATCCATCTCAATGCATCCGCCCGTTGCTTCCACGAGTTCGGACAGGCAGTTCAAGTGGCCGCCCGCTCCGTGGTCATGAATGGAAACGATGGGGTTGTCGTCGCTCTCGGCTATAGCCCTGATCACGTTCTCGACGCGCTTCTGCATTTCGGGATTGGCACGCTGCACGGCATTCAGTTCTATGCTGCCGGCAAATTGTCCGGTGTTGACCGAGCTGACAGCCCCGCCACCCATGCCGATTCGGTAGTTGTCTCCACCGAGAAGAACCACCTTCTCTCCGGGTACAGGCTCTCCCTTGAGAGCATCGGCCTGCTTGGCATAGCCCACACCACCGGCGAGCATGATAACCTTGTCATAGCCGTAGCAAGTGTCGCCCGGTGTCTCCTGATGCTCGAAGGTGAGCACGGAACCGGTGATAAGCGGCTGACCAAATTTATTACCGAAGTCGCTGGCCCCGTTCGAAGCCTTCGTCAAGATCTGACGCGGTGTCTGGTATAGCCATTGGCGTTCGGATAATTTCTTTTCAAAAGCTCTTGCCCCGTCCGTGCGAGCGTACGAAGTCATATAGACGGCAGTGCCAGCCAGAGGAATACTACTCTTGCCTCCGCCCATTCGGTCGCGTATCTCACCGCCCGTTCCTGTGGCGGCACCGTTGAACGGCTCGACCGTTGTGGGGAAGTTATGTGTCTCGGCTTTGAGACTAAGCACCGTGTCAATGGGTTTCGTCTGATAGTAGTCCGGCGCGTCGGCGCTGCGAGGTGCAAACTGCTCTACCTTGGGACCCTGCACAAAAGCCACATTGTCCTTGTAGGCCGAGACGAGCAAGTTCGGATTGACGGCCGATGTGCGTTTGATCAGATTGAACAGGGAGCTTTCTTTTTCTTCTCCATCGATGATGAATGTGCCGCCGAATATCTTGTGACGGCAGTGTTCCGAGTTGACTTGTGAGAAGCCGAAGAGTTCGCTGTCGGTGAGTTGCCGGCCAATGCGTGCCGACACTTCTTCCAGATATACGATCTCGTCTTCGCTCAGCGCCAAGCCCTCTGCATCGTTGTATGCTCGGATGTCTTGCACGAAGAGGATGGGCTCGGGACGACGATCGACCTCGAACGTTTTCTGATCCAAACGCTCATACAGCGCTTGCAGCATGGGGTCGAACGCTGCATCGGCTCCCTTCACAGGGAAAAACTCTTCGATGCGACGGATGCCCGACACGTTCATATTCTGCGTTATCTCTACAGCGTTGGTGCTCCAGGGGGTCACCATCTCGCGTCGTGGCCCTACGTGGTAGCCGTTTACGGTGTCTGTGTCGAGCGGATCGGCGCCACCGAACAGCCACACCAGGCGGCGTATGTCTTCTTCGTTGAATAGCTTCTCACTCTCCACGGCATAGACTGAGCCAGACGGGTGACGAAAGAACAAAATCATCATGGATGTGCTTTATAGAATGCTTCTTAGTAATTACTTCTTCTGACAAAGATAAACGAAAAACAGGAAGGCAGGGTCAGCGTATTGTGTGGGAGCGCCCGAATGGAGAAATATAGGGGTGCACGATGATACGCAAACCTATGCTAAGCATGGATTTCTCCTATATATGAATAGAACCTTTCCCTTCAAATACTCACCGTCGGGAGCCTCTGAAGTGCAAGATTCGAGCTGTTTCTGCCAAAACGTGCCGAAAGTTGGCCGAATTGCGCCCCATAATCGTGAGCAAACTCGCGCCATTTCCTTTTTATTTTGGCGCCATTTCGGAAAATATTATGCGCCAAATCGAAAAAATTCTGGCGCGACTTTGTGTTAGATTTTGGCGCCACAGCCTCTTCGTTTCCGGCGCGAAAAACAGGGCGTTTAGACGAGGTGGTGCCTGAAAGAGGCTATCATTCCATTCGAACGTAAGTTATAGAGAGGATATTCGCACAGAGCTACCCTGTTCTATAGACTCCACTGTGATGGAGCGGTGGAGACCAGCTGTCTTGCTCATGGGGTATGATCGGGGAGAATTGCATCCCAAGGGCAGATTTTCGGCAAATATTTTTTGATTTATTTGGCGCGTAACAAAAAACGCATATCTTTGCAGCGTCAAAAACGAAAGGACTGGTTCCTTTCACGATGACGACTCCGTAGCTCAGTTGGTAGAGCAAATGACTCTTAATCATTGGGTCGTGAGTTCGAGCCTCACCGGGGTCACTCGAAAGGATGATGAGGGTGTACCGTTTCCGCGGTGCGCCCTCCATTTTTTTGTCCGCTGCGCATTCATAGCAGGCATAAGACCGTTTTAGAATTTTTTAGCACTGTTTTCGAGTCCGATAGTCTGTTTTACTTGCAGATTACGGGCTAATCCGTTATATTTGAGGTCACAAAAAATATTAATTTCTTACTGACAACCGAAACGTTATGGCTAACAGAATAAGAGTCCTGCTCACCGGAGCTGCCAGCACACTGGGTCGAGAGATTCTGGCGCAACTCCTCGATATGCGCACCGTCTTCGAGATCTCAGTCTTCGATATCAAGCGCGGACACACGATGGCTCTCTTCGAGAGACATAAAAAAGACCTCCATATCTATTATGGGGACTGCTCCGTGCCCGAAAACTCTGTGGAGGCTTGCAAGCGACAAGACTTTGTGATCCACTGTCACTCTCTCGACAAGACTAATGCCGACAAGAGATTGCGACTGGCCGAAGATGTGAACACGATGGGGACGCGTTACATACTGGAAAATCTGGAACGCTTCTCTCCGCATGCTTACTTCCTCTATATCTCTACTGTAGGTGTGTACGGCGACAGGCTCAAAGCGCCTATGATCAGTGCCGACAATATGCCGTGTCCCTCAATGGGAGACTACGATGCGCTGACCAAGCTGCAGGCAGAAAAATTGGTACAAGAGTCTGCTCTCGAATCCACGATCTACCGCCCCGGGATCATCTTGGGACACGAATCGTCAGCTCTCAATAGTTCTGTTTTCTTTATGCCGCTTGCTACACGTTTCGAAGCTGTGCATATTCGCGATTTGGCATCGGCTTGCGTCAATGCTTATGACCACCGAACTTACCTTTGGGGGCGTATATATAATGTGGGAGGCGGAGAAGGATGCCGCATCACTTACCAAGACTATCTCCGTCGTTTGTTCTCATTGCTCGGATTGGGCAATCCGGATTTCCCCGACAAAGCTTTTGCCACACGCAATCGCTATGGTGGTTATTTTGCCGATAGCGATGTCCTCGAAGACATCCTTCACTTCCGTCGCTATACAATTGAGGACTACTTCAGAGAACTGAAAGCCGAGCACCCCATCCTCAAGAAGCTTGCCAATAAGATATTCGGCGGTATGCAGCTCAAGAGCATGGAGGGCAAGAGTGCACCGCTACGCGCTGCCAAGGAAAATGACAAGGCGAAGATGAAGTACTACTTCTGATCGCAATAGTCTCCAAACATGAACGAAGGCTGTCTCCGCAAGAGGAGACAGCCTTCGTTTTCTTATTTGATGGTCTGCGGGATGACACCCGACAAGCGTCTTGATCCAAGCCCTATGAGAGCCCGGCGACGAGTGCGTAGAGATAAACGGCGGGAAAGACAAAGAAGGCACTGTCCAGACGGTCCAACACACCCCCGTGCCCAGGGATAATGCGACCTGAGTCCTTTACTCCAGCATTGCGCTTGAGATTGGATTCATACAGGTCTCCCCACGTTGCCATAGCTGTCACGATTAAGGCGAAGAGTACAAGCTCCGCGGGTTGCTTCGTCGAGCCGTACAGATGTGCAGCTGCGAAGGTCCCTGCGATGGTGAAGGCCAAGCCTCCGAAAAATCCTTCCCAAGTTTTCTTGGGGGAGATCACCTTAAAGAGCGTGTGCTTGCCGAAGAGCGATCCGGCAATGAAAGCACCCGTGTCATTCAGCCAGATAAGGACAAAGACAGCGAGGAAGAAGTGCGGCATAAAATCCGGCTGCTGCCCCTCTGCCAACTGTCGCCCAATACCTGTGGGATCGAGCAATAAACTTCCCAACCCCAGCGACCCTGCTATATACAGGTGTCCCATGAACGTGCGACTGTTGTCCGATCCTGCCTTATGGCGGTCCGAATACAGGCTGCGCACCATGGTATAGAGGACATAGAATAGGTAGGGAGCAAATATCGTGGCGTCCATGCGTCCTGTTCCGTACAGGAAAATAGCGGCGAAAAGGAAGGCTCCAAACAGTCCATCCATGAAGGTGCGGAGAGGACGCGTACGGTTTAGATTAACCAACTGTGCGAACTCTCGCAGTCCTAAAATGATGAAGACAGAGAAAACAGTTACGAACAATGCAGGGTCTCTCAGAACCACCGGCAGGATGATCAGGGCCATATAGACCAGACCGCTCAGACTACGAATGAGAACTCCTTTCATATCAGTTGTCAGATTTATGCGTCGGCTTGGTCTTCGGGAGAGTCTACCGACTGCTCTGCTGTGTCAGATGCAGGCTGCATCTCTTGTTCACGATCTTTTTCTGTTGCTGCCTGAGCGGCATTCAGACCAAGGAGTTCGTCCGTGCGCGAAGTCCAAGGACGCTTGCCGAAGATACGTTCCACATCATCCGCAAGGATGACCTCCCGCTTGAGCAATAGCTCTGCCAGTTCGTGATGACCGGCCTCATGCTCTTGCAAAATACTCTTGGCCCGTTCGTACTGTTCGGCTATGATCCTGCTCACTTCTGCATCAATGAGCTGAGCGGTATTGTCGCTATACGGTTTAGTTAGGTTCCATCCGTCGTTCTGCATCTCGTAGTAATTGATGTTCGGGAGCTTGTCACTCATGCCATAATAGGTGACCATGGCATATGCAAGTTTGGTCACGCGCTCCAGGTCATTGGCGGCACCAGTCGATACACGCTGGAGGAAAAGGTCCTCCGCGGCACGCCCTCCGAGAAGAGAACACAGCTGGTCTTGCAATGCTTCCGTGGTCGTTATCTGACGCTCTTCGGGCAGATACCACGCTGCACCGAGTGCTTTGCCGCGAGGCACGATAGTAACTTTGACAAGGGGATTGGCATAACGCAACATCCAACTAATCGTAGCGTGTCCGGCTTCATGGATGGCTATGCTGCGCCGCTCCTCTTCTGTGGTGATTTTGTTCTTCTTCTCCAAACCGCCGACAATGCGGTCTACGGCACTCATGAAGTCATCTTTGTCCACGAATGATTTGTCGCTTCGGGCTGCTATAAGTGCGGCTTCGTTACACACATTGGCAATGTCGGCACCGGAGAAGCCCGGAGTCTGCCGGGCAAGGAACTCTACGTCCACCGTTTTGTCTGTCTTTAGCGGTTTAAGGTGGACGAGGAAAATCTCCTTACGGTCGTTCAGATCCGGCAGATCCACGTAAATCTGTCTGTCGAAACGGCCCGCACGCAGCAGTGCGCTGTCCAGCACGTCGGCACGGTTGGTCGCAGCCAAGATGATAACCCCGCTGTTGGAGCCGAAACCATCCATCTCGGTGAGGAGTTGATTGAGGGTGTTTTCCCGCTCATCGTTGCCGGAGAAGTTGTTTCCCTTGCCGCGGGCACGTCCTACGGCATCGATCTCGTCGATAAAGATGATACAGGGAGCTTTTTCTTTGGCCTGACGGAAAAGATCGCGCACTCGAGAGGCTCCCACTCCAACGAACATCTCCACGAAGTCCGATCCTGATAGCGAGAAGAACGGCACATGCGCCTCTCCTGCCACAGCTTTGGCCAGCAGTGTCTTACCCGTTCCCGGGGGGCCTACAAGGAGTGCTCCCTTGGGAATCTTACCTCCAAGCTCAGTGTATTTGGAGGGATTCTTGAGGAAATGAACGATCTCCTCCACTTCTTGCTTGGCTTCGTGCAAACCTGCCACATCACTGAAAGTGACATGGATATTGGTTTTGTCGTAGAGTTTTGCTTTGGACTTGCCGACGTTGAAGACTCCTCCACCGCCTCCACTGCCGCCACCGCCGCCACTCATGCGACGCATCATCCATACCCAGAATACGATAAGCAGGATAAGTGGTCCCCATGCGATCAAGATGGAGGTGAAGCTGAACTTGCTCTCTTCGTACTTCACCTTGGCCTGGATCTGGTGCTCGTCGTAGAAATCCGAGAACTTGTCTACGGACGGTATTTGGGTATTGATATAGTAGTCCGATATATTGCCCTTCTCTTGGAAAGCGGGGATATCGCCTTTCTTGAAAACGGAGTCCACCATGGAGGGAGCCACTCTGGCTTTGAGCGTATTTTCTTTTCTGTTGACCACGATGTCCGTGAAGGCTTGTTTCTTGGCGATATTCTGGAATTCGTTCCAGCTGAGTTCCTTCTGAGAAGTAATATCTCTATCGACAAAGAAGAGCGTGGCCAATATCAGAAAAATGGGGGCGTAGAGCCATATTGGGTTGAAACGTATCGGTTTGCCGGGTTTCAGGTTATTCCCTTTGTTTGCCATATTGATTGCTCAGATTTTTATTGCTGTTAGCACGATGTCCGGCATTTGTTCGATGCGCGGCGTCACCGTTCGTTGATTTGGAAAGAAAACAGCCGATCGCCCCCTTTGGTTTAGATCTGCGCGGCACACGACTTCATGTATCGTGGACAGCTGCCGACCGACAAAGTACGACGAGGTGTAGCCGGCCTTTTCGTTTGAGGGCTGATAGGGATCAAACGTTGAATCGGAAGTGCATGATGTCACCGTCCTGCACCACGTACTCCTTGCCTTCCACGCTCATCTTGCCGGCTTCCTTGACCGCTTGTTCGCTACCGAGACGCACGAAGTCCTCGTACTTGATAACTTCGGCACGGATAAAGCCTTTCTCGAAATCCGTGTGGATGATGCCGGCACACTGCGGAGCCTTGCTGCCGCGAAGGAACGTCCAGGCACGCACTTCGTCGCTACCGGCTGTGAAATAAGTTTGGAGGTTGAGCAGATGGTAGGCTGCTTTGATCAGTCGGCTCACGCCGGACTCTTTCAGCCCTATCTCGTCGAGGAACATCTGTCGCTCCTCATAGGACTCCAGCTCGGCTATTTCGCTCTCTATCTTGGCCGCTACGACGAGAATCTCTGCGTCCTCATCTTTCACAGCTTCACGCACAGCCTCTACGTAGCGGTTGCCCGTCAGTGCCGAGGCCTCGTCCACATTGCACACGTACATGACTGGTTTGGCTGTGAGGAGGAAGAGTTCGCGGGCGAGCTGCTGCTCGTCCTTGGTCTCGAAGCTGACGCTGCGCGCATTGCGACCTTCGTCCAGCGCCTCCTTGTATTTGGAGAGAACCTGATAGGCCAGCTTGGCTTGCTTGTCGCCGCCCGTCTGAGCCTGCTTCTGCACCTTCTGTATGCGGCTTTCGATGGTCTCGAGGTCTTTGAGCTGTAGCTCCGTGTCTATAATCTCTTTGTCGCGTACGGGATCGACGGAGCCGTCCACGTGTGTGATATTATCGTCGTCGAAGCAGCGGAGTACATGGAGTATCGCATCCGTCTCGCGGATATTGGCGAGAAACTTATTGCCCAGCCCTTCGCCCTTGCTGGCACCTTTGACCAGACCGGCTATGTCCACGATCTCCACAGTCGTGGGGATGAGACGCTGGGGCTTGCACAGATCGGCCAGTACATTGAGCCGCTCATCCGGCACCGTGATCACGCCTACATTGGGGTCAATGGTACAAAAGGGGAAGTTGGCCGACTGTGCCTTGGCATTGGACAAGCAATTAAAAAGAGTCGATTTCCCCACATTGGGCAGGCCGACGATACCGCATTGCAAACTCATACTGTCGTTTTCGTTGTTTAGAATTAGCGAGGGAGGGGACTGTCTTGCAAATGGATGGACAGACGGATGTACTCTCCTTTATTTTCGCGGGCAAAGATAACGATTCTTCCGCACCTACGTCCGCAGGCTGCTTGATGGCCGATGTAGAGCTTCTATACCTATTATATAATAATGTATCTGTTCTCCGCTGTGCATGTTTATATGTCACGCAGGAGAGATTGAAAGGCCATGGACGGATGTGCGGCGACGGGAGTTTGCTATCTCTGCACATCTCTCCCCAGAAATTGTACGCCAGAAACGGGGTGCAGGTGGGGCCTTTTTCCGTGATATACATGCGCCAATTATTTCTGAAAATGGCACCATTTCAAAAAAATTTTGGCGCCAAATCGAAAACGAATATGCGCCATCTTGGCGCGTATTTTGGGGCGTCTTTTTGTCGTTTTTTGGCACAGCAAATCGAGCGGAGGAGTCCGGTTGTCCGAAAAAAAATTACCTTTGTAAGCGACAAAACAGCGTGGAAGGATTTGTGATGCTTGCAACCACGAGAAAAAATGCTAAAACTTTCTTCTCAAAAGCTCATTAGCAGTTGTCTCTCCTCTCGTATTGCGAGTGTGCAAAATCTCTCCGCATAGGAAGTTTCACAACAAATCAAGCTAATAAATATGAGCTACCTTTTTACATCCGAATCCGTATCGGAAGGCCATCCAGACAAGGTTTCCGATCAAATTGCCGATGCCATCCTCGATCAATTTTTGGCGGCCGACCCCGATTCCAAGGTGGCCTGCGAGGTACTCGTGACCACCGGCCAGGTCGTTCTGGCAGGAGAAGTGCGGAGCCGGACCTATATAGATGTGCAGTCGGTGGCCCGTGCCGTGATCGAACGGATTGGCTACACGAAGAGCGAATACGGCTTTGCCGCCAATAGCTGCGGCATCTTCTCTGCCCTTCACGAGCAAAGCGCAGACATCAATCGTGGTGTAGATCGCTCCGACCGTTCCGATCAGGGGGCAGGAGATCAAGGAATGATGTTCGGCTATGCCACGAACGAGACGAAAAACTATATGCCCCTTACCCTCGATCTGGCGCACAGCCTCCTCTACGAGCTGGCTGCCATCCGCAAAGATCCGGCCACGCCCATGCCCTATCTCCGTCCCGATGCCAAGAGTCAGGTGACTATCGAGTACGACAATGCAGGCAAGCCGGTGCGCATCGATACGATCGTGATCTCTACTCAGCACGACAACTTCGTGAAGCCGAGCAACACGCTCTCGGAGGCCGAAGCAGACGCCGCCATGCGCGACCGTATCCATCAAGATGTGGCTACCATCCTGCTGCCACGAGTGAAAGCCTTGTACAAACCGGAGATTGCACGTCTCTTCGACGGGGAGATGAAGCTGCTGGTCAACCCCACAGGCAAGTTTGTAATCGGCGGCCCCCACGGGGATACCGGCGTGACGGGGCGCAAGATCATCGTGGACACATACGGCGGGCGTGCCTCGCACGGCGGCGGGGCTTTCTCCGGCAAGGATCCCTCCAAGGTGGATCGCTCGGCCGCTTATGCTGCCCGCCACATAGCCAAGAACATGGTGGCTGCCGGAGTGGCCGACGAGATGCTCGTGCAGGTGGCCTATGCCATCGGCGTGGCACAGCCGGTGAGCGTGTATGTGAATACGCGTGGCACGCGTCACGTGCCTCTATCGGACGGAGAGATAGCTCTTAAGGTGCAGGAGTTGTTCGACATGCGTCCCTTCGCCATAGAACAGCGGCTTAAGCTACGCCACCCCATATACGAAGAAACGGCGGCTTACGGACACTTTGGACGCGACCCACGCACTGAGATCAAGACTTTCACGGACGAGCATGGCCACACCTTTCATCAGGAGGTGGAGCTTTTCACTTGGGAGAAGCTCGACTATGTGGATCGGATCCGCACGGCCTTCGGTTTGAATTAGGGGTTGTTTCGCCTCATAACAATTAGGGTCTTGGAGCATCCGATTTTCTCGCTCTTCGTGCGAATTGCGAGAAGATTGGTGCTCCTCGCTCATTTTTTGGAGCGTAAAGAATTGCTCTGTCAGAATTATTCCCTATATTTGCGCATCGACTTTTTTACTACCGCCCTTCTAAGTTCGCTAACAAGAGGATGGATACGTGTAAAATTAGTCGGAATGAGAAATTGAAGATAATCGGAGTGTACAGAGGTCTATGGCCTTTTACATTTCATTGTTTAAGTATAATCACAAACAAAAAACAAACAAAAAATGAAAAAAGCATTACTTATTGGTGCAGCCCTTTTGGGTGCCGTTACCTTTGCAGGTGCACAGTCTTTGAGCGTGGCTAAGAGTCAGTACAAGCTCACGAAACCCGCTCAGCCTCGTGAAGAGGTAGCTCTCCAAGTTTGCGGTGAATTACCAGAAGAAGTTTCCGGCATTGGTACCAACCAAAAGGCTCTTATGGCTGCTGCTGCCAAATTCGAGACAGAAGACCTCGAAAACTATGTAGGCTGGGAGATCAAAAAGATAGATTTCTTCCCCACACAAGAACAGTGTAAGTACAACGCAATGGTATGGGCTGATGACATGACGGTTCTGGGCGAAGCTGGTGACCAAGCTCCTGAACTTGGTGCAATTAACACTCACGTTCTGAAAGCAGGTGTTAAAATCGAAGCTGGCAAGACTTACTTTGTTGGCTATCGTGCCGATACAGAAACGGGTCACCCCCTCGGTTGCGATGCAGGTCCTGCAGTTGATGGCTACGGTGATTTGATTTCGTTGTCAGAAGACGGCGTTACTCTTCCTATGTTTATATCTCTCCACCAAGCGGTAGCAGACCTGAACTACAATTTCTACATCGTTGCTTATGTCTCTAACGAAACTGGTGTAGAAGCTGTGCTGACTAACGACCCTGCAAATGCTTATGTACAAAATGGTGTTATCAATGTAACGGGTGCTAACGGCCGCCAGGTGTCTCTGTACAACATGAACGGTCAGCTTGTTTACTCAGGCGTTGATACTACTATCCCTGCTCAGAAGGGTATGTACGTTCTCCGCGTAGGTGCAAGAACTTTCAAGCTCGCTATCTAATCCACCTAAGTATAAGTATAACAAAGGGGAGTGTCGCACGAGCGACACTCCCCTTTGCTTTGGGAGTCATCGCAAACAATTTCTTCATGCACCTTTTCTGCATTGCAGGGGAAGTTTTCAAACTGTCAAAGGTATTTCTCCGTATCGGAGCCAGAAAGTTCTTGCTATCTAATCCTTTCAGAGTGACAACAAAGAAAGGAGCATCGTCATGTGCGTGCTCCTTTGTATTCGGTTGCTTGATGTGAGAGAAACTGTCAGGCGACAGCTTCCTTCGGCCGCATGAGCTTGTCCACGATGAGCGAGATAGCTCCGTCGCCTGTGACGTTGCAAGCGGTACCGAAGTTGTCCATCGCTATGTATAGCGCTATCATCAGTGCCTGCATAGACTCGTCGAAGCCAAGGATACTGTGCAAGATTCCCAGTGCAGCCATGATCGCTCCTCCGGGGACACCAGGTGCGGCCACCATCGTAATGCCGAGCATAAAGATGAAGCCGATAAAATTACCGGTGTCAATAGGCATTCCCTGCATGATCATCAGAGCCAGTGCGCAGCAAGTGATCTTGAGCGTGCTACCACTCAGGTGTATGGTTGCGCAAAGGGGAATGGTGAAGCCTGCTATCTCCTCTCTAACGCCGCATTTGATCGCGCTGCGGAGCGTGACCGGTATCGTTGCTGCTGAGGACTGTGTGCCGAGGGCCGTGAAGTAGGCCGGCATCATGCGCCACAGCATCCGGAAAGGATTCTTCTTCGCGATCATACCCGCTACGCTGTATTGGAAGATGAGCAAGAGGATGTGCAAGCCGAAGATGATACCGATAATGCTGAGAAAGACCGTTAGCACCTTGGCCACCTCTCCTTGGTGCGTCATGTTCAGAAAGATGCCGAAAATGTAGAGCGGCAACAGTGGAATGATCACTTTGGCGATCAATTGTGTGACGATTACTTGGAAGTCATGCATTGCGTCCTTAAGCGTGCGGCTGTCCAAAGCGGCCAAGTCCAGTCCCAAAACAAAAGATAAAACCAACGCTGTCATCACGCTCATCATGGGCGGTATGGCAATGGTAAAGTAAGGCTGTACGCCTTCGGCCTGCGTAATATCGCTCATGCCCACTCCGGGTTCGATCAGAGACGGGAAGAAGGCCGCTCCGGTGAAATAGGCAAAGAGTCCCGATAGGATCGTAGCCGTGTAAGCAATAAGAACGGTGATGAGGAGTATCTTGCCGGCGCCCTTGCCGATATCTGCGATCGCCACAGTCACCAGTCCGAGGATAATCAGCGGAATGGAGAAACCCAGCAGCTCGCTGAAGATGGCATTGAACGTAACAAAGATGCGGATGAATGGGAAGCTGAACAGGTTCCCAAAGCCTATCCCGAGGAGGATGGCCAGAATGATTTTGGGAAGTAATCCGATACGAAGTTTACGCATATCGTTAAGGGTTGATCAAGAAAGAGGGGCTATGAATCGAATGCGTTGCGGAAGTATGCCTCCAGCAGTCGGCGGGCAGCGGTAAAGCTTGTAGCACGGTCCTGTAGTACGGCCTCTTCTGTCTCGGGGATGAGCGCCTGCACATCGGGATTATTATAGAAGGAGTCGCGCAGTTCGTCGTTGATGGTCTCATACATCCACCACTTGGCCTGTCGTTGGCGTTTGAGGCGGAAGTAACCGTTATCCGTTGTCATGTGTCGGTACTCGTCCACCATGTCCCAGATATCTTTGATGCCCAGTGCATAATAGCCCGAATAGGTGAGCACGCGCGGCTTCCATCCCGACTCTGCAGGCGGGAAGAGACGTAGCGCACTGCGATAGTGCGAAGCTGCAAGATTGGCTTTGTCCACATTGTCCCCGTCGGCCTTGTTGACTACAATGCCGTCCGCCATCTCCATGATACCTCGCTTGATGCCCTGCAGCTCGTCGCCCGTGCCTGCCAATTGTATGAGGAGGAAGAAGTCCACCATTGAGTGCACAGCCGTTTCGCTCTGCCCAACGCCTACAGTTTCGACGAATATGGTGTCGAATCCGGCGGCTTCGCAGAGGACGATGGTCTCCCGCGTCTTGCGCGCTACACCTCCGAGCGAACCCGCTGACGGACTGGGTCGAATGAAAGCGTTCTTCTCTCGTGCGAGCTGCTCCATACGAGTCTTGTCGCCGAGGATGCTCCCTTTCGAGCGCTCACTGCTGGGGTCGATAGCCAGCACTGCGAGCTTACGCCCTTGTCGGATCAGATGCATCCCGAAGGCATCGATGGACGTGCTTTTGCCCGCCCCCGGCACACCTGTGATACCGATGCGCATTGATTTGCCGGCGTGTGGCAGGCAGCGTTCGATGATCTGTTGTGCAGTGTCTTGATGAGTGGGGAGAAGACTCTCCACCAGCGTGACTGCCCGACTGAGAATGGTGATGTCGCCTCGCAGGATGCCGTCCACGTATTCGTCAACGGAGAGCTTTGTCCTGCGTTGTCTGTGTAGATTGGGATTGACTATCGGGGCATTGGAGACTCCTTTGGTCACTCTGAGTCCCAGATAGCATTCTTCGTTCTCCGGATGGCAGCACTGTTCGTCCATGGTCAGCCAGTATTATTATTGAGGAATGAGTTGAGGAGAGAGCGGGGATTATAGTTCGGCCTTCACTTTGATGCGTCGCAAGGGAGCCTGCGGATCGTTACAGATGATCGTTATGTCCGTCGTGACGCTTTGCCAACCCGCATCGCTCATGATCTGAGGATCCACGGTTATCTGCATGCGGATGGTTTCGCCCGGGGCTATGTCCTGCTTGTCGGCGGTGCCGCTGACTGCTCTATTGGTCGAAGAGAGACTGTGAAGGCGCAGCGTTCCCTCGCCCACGTTGCGGATCTCTATCTCTGTTTGCCCCATCTTGCCCGCGAGCTTGCCCAAGTCCACAAAGGTGCGCAGCTCCATCGTTCCTGTCTGAGACGGATGCAGAGCCAAAAAGTCGTCCACCAATGGCAGGACGATCATGACCGAATCCACCTCTCGCAGACCGATTTCGGGTGTGAACACTTCCAGCACGAGCGGCTCCAGCTTCATTCCCGGTTTTGTACCAGCAGGGACGGCAAGCGCTATGTTCAGCTCTCGCGGCTCGTCAGAGCGCAGCTCGAAGGACTTTCCCATCGGAGCCACAAACGTAGGCTGTGAGAGGACGGACACTTGTATGGGGAAGGGGACAGGATTGTTCACGATCAAACGCATCACCGCCTCAGCCTGTGGCATAGAGGGGGGGAAAGCCAGATGTGAGGCGCTCAATTGCATCGGGCCGATGCTCTTGGCATAGGTGTGCGGACTGTTGCCGCCGAGGGTCGTCACGGTGCCGCTGATGGTCAGCTCCAGCGGGGAAGTGGGGGCATTGGAGAAGACGCGGATGTGCTTCACGAAAGCACCCGCTCGCCCGACCGGATTGAAAACGACGCGTATCTCTCCCTCTTGTCCGGGGGCGATGGCTGCCTCCGGCCAGGAGGGTGTGGTGCATCCGCAGTCGGCCGTCACGCGCGTGATGACAAGCGGTGCCGTTCCGCTGTTGCGGAAGCGGAAGCTATGCTCCACGGAGCCTTTCTCTTCGCTGATAAGCCCAAAATTGAAGGACTGCTCCTCCACCCGGATTTCCGGAGTCTCCTGGGCCGACAGCCACAGCGGAGTCCACAGAAAAAGGAAGAAGAGCAGCCCTCGAAATGTACTGACGCTCATACGTCTTGTACCTCCTAAGTCCACAAAGTTGTGATTACTCTACCACGCCCTTGATACGCAAGGTGAAGGTGCCGTCCTTACCATTGCTGTACACGGCCACCGTTTTCACGAACTGACCCGGACGTCCTGCAGGGTTGTAAGTCACCTCTATCTTAGATGTCTGACCCGGAGCGATAGGTTCCTTGCTGAAGACAGGAGTCGTACATCCGCATGAAGCTACTACTCGCGTGATTACCAACGGAGCATCGCCCGTATTCTTTACGACGAAAGTGTGCGTCACGCTACCGGCCGATTCCTTGATATTGCCGAAGTCATGCTCCACGTTGTCTGAGTCGATGACAGCTTTTTTTCCACTCTGTGCCGTAGCTACTCCTACTCCGATGAGGAGAGCGATCAGGACAAAAACAATTCTTTTCATAATTCTATTCGTTTGTCTGAACTAAAATGTTGCATACCCATTTTGACTGTGGCGGATGGCTGTCCTCCGAAGAGGAGTGAGCATAACCACCGAGGCAAAGGTACACTATTCTTTTGATCGTCGTATAGTCGTGACGTTTAATTGCCTCTATGCACATCCCGGCTGTAGATGCCTTCGGACATTTGGATGCTGTCGTTTTGGCGAGATGGCGTGCAGATTTGTTTGCTCTTACTCCTTGACCGATTGCAGAGATGGCGATGTGTATGGCCGATTATATAGAAAAACAGTTTTGCCCTTAGGTAAGGACAGTTCTGTCCTCAGTCGAGGACAAATCTATCCTTTATAAAGGACACTTTTGTCCTTTGCTTTGTTTGTTCCTTAGCAGTCGCTCTTTCCTCGGATCCTTTCTGTTTTTTTTATTTGGATTCATAAGGTGCTGATAATGTGTGTATTGCCATCTTTTCATGCGCGATCTGTCCAAATGAAGGGGTTCGGAGAGGTAAAAAAATAGGCAAATGCGCGATTTGTCCAAGTGATTTGCGCGATTTGTCCAAAAATCTTTTGATGCTACCCTTTTCCTTTGCTGTAGTGAAAGTCGAGATTTGTTTCTCATCGTGCGAACTGCCGATTTCGGAAACCCTTAGCGAACAGAAAGAGAATGTGTGATCAAAAAAAACAGAAGACAAAGAAAGAATGCAAGAGAAGAGGTAAAGGAAGGTATGGTCTTTTAGAGACCGAAAGCAATAGCAAACGCTAATTATTAACTCATTAACTAACTTAAACACGAGACCGGAGGATTTCTTTCCTATCAGTCTCATTAAAAACAAACAGTATGAAAACAAAAGCATTACTCAAGTTTATCGTGGCTGTATTCGCTGCAGCCATTTGCAGCCCCAGCTTCATGCAGGCTCAGATGATGGGAGGAGATAATGTGTTGATCTCCTCATTCGAAGCGGGACAGCCAGAAGGTGAGTCCAGACTGGCCGTAGCAAATAATGGTTGGATCTATGTGATGGCTCATTATAAAAACGCGGCTGATACCCAAGTCAAGATTTTTCGTTCCGTGGATGGAGGAGCCACATATCAACAACTCAAACATTGGTATCCGGAAGGTGGCTATCAATATGCAGATTTCGATATAGTAGTAACCGGCAATAATGCGTCTGATATCAGAGTGTGGTCGGTGGAGTTGCTCGTCAAAGATTCGGACAGCAAAGTCGTGATCTTCCGCCGTGATGCCGATATGGCAAATTCAGTTCGTATCTATGATGAAACGTTGCCGAACGTAGAACTGTACGATGTGGCCATGGCTTCCAACTTTAGAGCTCCTTCTCCTATGGGAGTCGGCGGAAATCCTTTTGCTCTGGGAATTGCTGTATGCGGATACAATAAGGCTGCCTCTCCCAAGCATAGCTTTCTGGACTATATATTCTCTTTGGATGGGGGGGCTACTTTTGAGAAGTCACTCTTGTACAAACAAAATGGAACGCAACAAATCGAAGATGTAGACATCTCTATCGGTAGCACAACTGCCGATATGCACAATACCTGGCCTCTTATGGGCATTGTGTTTGCCAAAGATGGTTATAATAATGTTGGGTTTATCTCCAATTTCGTCGACAATGATCCTGCCTTCGCATGGAGTAGTCCGATCACACTCGCTGCCTCCGGTAATTTGTCGAGACCGCGAATCCAAATGATGCTGGATCACGATTCGGAGAATACAATAGGCGGTGAGAGTTGCCACAATTTCATGATAGTCTATGGGTCTCAGAATACTATCGAATATGCATATCCGAAGGAATCGTTCGGGTATTTATCCGAGCCTTCTGTGGACGACCTTACTGTAACTACCCTCGTATCCAATGCACGACAGCCGGCTCTTTCATACGATAAGGTAGGCAATCACTATCTGTTTACATACGCTACTGAAGAGGATGGTATACAAAAATTGAAATACCAATGGGTGCACTACGATAATCTTCATAAACCCAGTTCGTGGAGTACTAAATACGTTTATGCATCCGACTATGATGATGTTTCTTTTTATTTCAGGAAGCCTCTTGTGGATATCAACCCTTCGAAAGTAAAAGCTTGTTGGATCTGGTTTGATGATTATCAAAGTGGAATCGATTTGTGGGCCGATACTGAGTGGGCAGTGCCATCAAGCATTGAAGACATCGTAATGCAAGAAAGTAAGATAAAGCTCTACCCCAATCCGGCGAACGAATCCGTCCTAATCAGTTTGCCAGTGGCAGGAGAGAACAGGGTAGTACTCTACGACTTGCAGGGCAGGATGGTAGCCCAAGCCTCTTTCTCCGGCAAGGAATATAAGCTGAATGTGCAGAACTTGGCTAAGGGCACATACATGCTCAAGGTCGTGTCCGATACCGAGCGCTTCGTAGAGAAGCTCATCGTCGAATAAGAAGACGATCGGAGCAACAGCAACCATAAGCTGTGATTATACTGTTCTGATAGCAAGGGCAGGGACGGTTTTTCTCTCGCCGTCTCCTGCCCTTATCTATTAGAAGCTCAAAAAACAAAAGCCAATGAGACAATGGATAGAAAAAAGATTTCCGCTTAGAAATTGCGACAAGTCCCGCGGGGAAGAAGCCACGTCGGCATCCTTTCCAATGGGGCTTTTTCTGTGTTTTCGGCAAAACATCTGTGCCGCATGATTAATCGGCATTGACGCTTTTGGGACGCAATGCGTATATTTGTATATAATTACATGGGACTATGACTCCAAAACTGATGAAAACTCTCTTCTTTTCATTTTTTCTTATTGTATTGATAGCGGGTTGTACACGCAGAGAACAAAACACCGCAATTCAATTGGCGGGAGAGAAAGAGCGCATCACCAAGCTCATCAAAGAGCGTCGTCTCTCCAACGACTCACTCCTGACCCTATATGATCAGAGTGTGGCGGCCAACGATCTTGTGGGACAGGTCCTTTATAGTTGTGAGGTGGGGCAGCGAATGCGCAATGTCTCCAACTATATCCAAGCCATCACCTATCATCAGAAGAGTCTCATCGCAGCCGTTGCTCTCAATGACACATTGGCTGCCGCTCAGGCATGGAACCACATCGGCACCGATAATAGGCGTCTCGAAGAATATGCCGAAGCTTCCGACTGCCATTACAAGGCGCTTTCGCTCATGGATGCTTATTCCGACTCGCTCCAAACCGATGCCAAGAAGTGTCGTGCAGCAGCGCTGAACGGCATCGGCAATATCAATACAGCTCTGGGCTATTATGACGAAGCTGAGAAGAACTTCCGAGAGGCCCTCAATATAGAGAAACAGTTCGATAATCATCAGGGGCAGGCTATCAACTATGCCAACATCGGACGCCTCTACCATTATCGCAAAGAATATCGCAAGGCACGCTCCTACTATCTCCTGTCGTTGGAGCAGAACAATCTGGAAGAAAACGTCATGGGTATCGCCCTCTGCAACATCAATCTGGGCGAAGTGGACGAAGAGAAGGGCGACTTCACCAAGGCCATGCAGGAATATGCCATTGCTTATCGACTGATGGAGCAGCTGTCCGACCGTTGGCATTGGCTCCAAGCCTGCATCCCGATGGCGCAAATCCACTTCAAGCAGGGCAACGAAGCCGCCTATTTACGCTTCATCACGCTGGCCGAAAATACAGCACGAGAGATCAACTCGACCTCTCACCTTATTCGTATACACGAGCTCAAACAACGTTATCACGAGAGCAAGAAGGACTACAAGCAGGCATTGGAGCAGTTTCGTATGGGCAAGGCGTTGAGTGACAGTGTGGCGTATGCAATCAAGACCAGCAGCATACAGGAGGCTCGTTTCGACTATGAGCGTCTCAAGTCGCAACGTGAACTCGAAAAAGTACAGTTGCAAAACGAGGCACGCCAAGGAACGATGCGCATCGTCCTCATCTCTGCTTTGGCCTGCCTCCTGCTCTTCATCCTGCTCTCCTCGGTGCTCACCTATGCCTATCGTCAGGGTCGCAAGTACAATAAACTCATCGAGGAGACAGACAAGATCCGCACCAATTTCTTCACGGGCATCACGCACGAATTTCGGACTCCCATCACCGTCATACAGGGGCTGAACGAGAAGATGAGCACCACTCCCGAGTTGCCGGCATCGGACAGAGCCGAGCTGCATCACGTGATAGGCGAACAAAGCCGTCAAATGCTCAACCTCGTGAATCAGTTGCTCGACATCTGCAAGATTCGAAGCGGCGTTTCTATCCCCGAATGGCGTCATGGCAATGTGGTCCTCTTCCTGCGACTCCTCGTCGATTCCTTTGCTCCTTATGCGCAGGCACAGGGTGTGTCGATTCTGTTGCGAAACGAGCCCGATCCTATCATGGCAGACTTTGTCCCCTCATACCTGCAAAAGATCATCTCCAACCTCGTGTCCAATGCCGTCAAGTACTCCTTCTCCGGCGGTACGGTGGTCGTATCAGCCGAGTGCAGTAAGAGTGGAAAACATCTGATCCTACGAGTCTCAGACAACGGTGTCGGCATAGACAAGGCCGACCAGTCTCGCATATTCGACTTTTTCTTCCGCAGCAAATCCACCTCCGACAAGCAAGGTTCGGGTGTGGGGCTCTCCTTCACCCATCTCTTAGTGGAGAGTCTGCGCGGTACGATCTCTGTGCAGAGCGAGCCGGGTGTAGGTAGCATATTCACTATTCAGCTCCCCCTCCGCAATACTTCTTCCCGAGAAGAGATTCTTCCTTGGTCGCCTGCTACAGACACCATCGAGCTGGCTGCCGCACACGAACACACCGATGCTGTCTGCGAGCCGGAGCTTGCTGCTTTAGTGCAGGAAGCCGATGATGAACGTCCCTCCATCCTTTTAGTAGAAGATAATAAGGACATCAACCTCTTGATCCGACTCCTTCTCAGCGACTGCTACAATATCCATACCGCCTCGAACGGACAGGCAGGCTTCGATCTGGCCGTGCAGCTCATCCCCGATATCATTATCACAGATATCATGATGCCCGTCATGGATGGGATGGAGATGGTCAAGCTGCTCAAGCAGTCACCCCTCCTCTGTCACATACCCATCATTGCGCTGACGGCGATGGTCGCCGAACAGAATAGGATGGAAGCCGTCAAAAGTGGTGTGGTCACCTATCTCAACAAGCCGTTCTCGCCGGAAGAGCTGCATTTGCATATCGAACGCCTACTCGCCGATCGCGATGCGCTCAAGCACTACTATATGCAACATTTGATGCAGACAGAGCAGCCGGAAGACGAGCCTCGTGTATTGGAAGATGGTAATATGCAGTTTCTGCTTGCGGCCAAGGACACTATCTTGCACGGTATCGGAGAGAATGCGGACTTTTCTGCCCGGCACTTGGCCGACAAGATGTGCATGAGCCCCTCCCAGATGAATCGGAAGCTCCTGAGTATCACAGGCTGCTCTTCTCTGAACTACATCCAGCAGATCAAAATCAAGCAGGCTTGTAAACTCCTCGCCGACGAAAGCCTCAGCATCGCCGAGGTGAGTATGCGTTCGGGTTTCTCCGATCCGGCTTACTTCTCACGCATCTTTAAGCGGACTATGAATGCCTCTCCCTCCCAGTATAGGCAGACGGTACTCGCTATGCCTGATGTCGTCGTGCAGCAGTGTTGAGTGGATATCTCTTCAGTTTTCTCTCCTTCCTTGTTTTGATCCAGGGGCGTTCGTCGGTGCCCCTCGGCTCGTCTCGGTCTTTTTTACGCACCGGAAAGGGCGTTCGAGTGGTGCCAAATCTCAATCGAAAGTCGCGCCAAAAGTTTTTCGATTTGGCGCATAATTTTTCCCGAAATGGCGCCGGAAGAAAAAGAAAATGGCGTGGGTTTGCTCTTGATTTTGGGGCGTGTTGTGGCGGATTTTCGGCACGTTTTCGCGAGAATACATCCGATCAAGCTCTTCCGCAACTCCCGAAGTGCGACTCTCGCACACGAATGTTCTGGATGCCATGCCCTCCTCTCTATTTCCGTTTTAGTGCTGACAATACTGCCTATACGCTCCCATGACGGCCAAAATGGGCTATATTTGTGCACAGATTTAACAAGACATTTCTATCAATGAGAACCGTCAAACTCAAAGACAAGGAGTTCGGGCTCTACATCCCTGCCGCTCGCATCCGAGAGGCCATACAGCGGATGGCAGACGAGATCAAACGGGATTTGCATCAGGACAATCCGCTTTTCGTCTGCATCATGAACGGCTCGTTTATGTTTGCATCCGAGTTGATGCAAGCACTCGACGAAGGCTATCAGGTCGATTTTGCCCGCTATTCCAGTTACTGTGGAACGGAGAGCACCTTCGTCCTGCGCGAGATCATGCCCGTCACGGCCGATTTGCGCGACAGGGTGGTGGTCATCGTGGAAGACTTGATCGACACGGGCTATACGATGAGTTGCATGAAAGCCAAGTTCTTGGAGTTGGGTGCGCGCGAGGTGCGCGTCGCCGTCATGCTCAGCAAGCCCTCGGCGCTCAAGTGTGACGTCACGACGGACTATGTGGGCATGGAGATAGAGAATGATTTTATCGTAGGTCACGGCCTTGACTATGATGATCTGGGGCGTATGTACCCCGACATCTATAAAATAAAAGAATAGATGCTTAACGTACTTATCTTCGGTGCCCCCGGATCCGGTAAGGGCACCCAAAGCGAAGAGTTGATCCGCAAATATGGATTCAAGCACATATCTACCGGAGATATGCTTCGCGCCGAGATCAAAGCTCAGACTCCGCTGGGCGAGATCGCTGCTCGTTACATCAACGACGGTAACCTCGTGCCGGACGATGTAATCGTTGAGATGATGGAGCAGTTCGTCCTCACGCAGAAAGATACCGAGGGAATCATCTACGACGGATTCCCCCGCACCGTTCCCCAAGGTGAGGCGTTATGGTCCATGCTGGAGCGTCACAACGACAAAGTGGACTTGGTGCTCAATCTGCAAGTCCCCGAGGAGGTGCTCATCGAGCGACTCCTTCACAGAGGCGAGGTCAGCGGCCGAGCCGACGACAATATGGAGACCATCCGTAAGCGTTTAGAGGTATATGAGACTTCTACCGCCGCATTGGCGGACTTCTTCTCTGCCAAGGGTGTCTTGCACAATGTCGTAGGCACCGGAACGGTGGAGGAGATCACGGCACGTATCATCCCCATCGTGGACGGTGCTCTCGAAAGGGTAAAAACACTTACGCAATAAATGCACGTATATGGCAGCAGAGTCAAACTTCGTCGATTACGTCAAGATATATTGCCGCTCCGGCAAGGGTGGAAGAGGCTCTACACACTTCCGTAGAGAAAAGTACATCCCCAAGGGCGGACCCGACGGCGGTGATGGTGGGCGCGGAGGACACATATTCCTGCGTGGCAACCGGAACTATTGGACCCTGCTGCACCTGCGCTACGACCGCCACATCATGGCCACGAACGGCCGGGGTGGCAGTGCCAAGCGGAGTACGGGAGCCAATGGCGAAGACCGAGTGATCGAAGTGCCCTGCGGAACGGCCGTTTACGATGCCGAGACGGGGGAGTTCATTACGGATATTACCGAGCATGGCCAGCAGGTCATGCTACTCGAAGGCGGCAAGGGGGGGCATGGCAATACCTTCTTCAAGACGGCGACCAATCAGGCGCCCCGATATGCTCAGCCCGGTATGCCCGCACAGGAGCGGATGGTAATCATGCAGCTGAAGATGCTGGCGGACGTAGGTCTGGTGGGATTCCCCAATGCGGGCAAATCGACACTCCTCTCCGTGCTCACGGCGGCGAAACCCAAGATCGCCAACTACCCCTTTACGACACTGGAGCCGAATCTGGGCATCGTGGCCTACCGCGACAAGCGTTCGTTTGTGATGGCCGACATCCCGGGCATCATCGAGGGTGCTTCTGCAGGCAAAGGTCTCGGGCTGCGCTTCCTGCGCCACATCGAGCGCAATGCGCTTCTCCTCTTTATGATCCCTGCCGACACGGACAATATCGCTCGCGAGTACGAAATTCTCAGCCGTGAGCTGGTGCAGTACAACGAAGAGTTGGCCGAGAAACGCAAGGTGCTGGCCATTACCAAGTGCGACCTCATAGACGAAGAGCTCCAAGAGATGCTCCGCGAGGAGTTGCCCACGGGACTACCCATTATCTTCATCTCGGCGGTGGCTCAACAAGGATTGGACGAGCTTAAGGATACGCTATGGAAAGAGCTGAGCAAGGAGTCCTTGCACGAGCCCGACAGCATCGTGCGTCAGTCGCTCGATCTGTCCAGTCTGACATGGGATGACGAGGATGACCTCTTCCCTGCTCCGATCCGAGACGAAGATGAAGAGGAATATGACGACCTCGACTTTGATT
The DNA here is from genome assembly GCF_003096695.1 of Porphyromonas loveana. Taxonomy (GTDB): domain Bacteria; phylum Bacteroidota; class Bacteroidia; order Bacteroidales; family Porphyromonadaceae; genus Porphyromonas; species Porphyromonas loveana. Next base: position 35,447 of record NZ_QEKY01000001.1, read on the forward strand.
TGGAGATCGAATATGATGATGACGCCGACGCGCCGACTCAGCTTTGACCCTGCCATTCTGCAGCACTGTCCCGATTTCCGCGTAGGGGTCGTGGCCGCAACGGTGACGGGTGGTGTGTCTCCGTCCGATCTGATAGAGACGATGGGGCGAGAGGCACGACTCCTTGCCGATACTTGTGACCTCGGTGCCATCAAACAGTCTCCCGCTATTGCTACCACCCGCGAATGCTATAAACGCACGGGCAAGGATCCCAATCGTTATCGCCCTGCATCCGAGCAACTCTCGCGTCGAGTGGTGCGCGGTCTCGGGTTGTATTACATCAATACGCTTGTGGACATAGGCAATCTTCTTTCCCTTCGCACTGGCTATTCGATTGGAGTATTCGATCGCACTAAGGTGGGCTCCGACATCGTCTTTGGCGTAGGTAAGGCCGAAGAGCCTTTTGTCGGTATCGGCCGTGGCGAGCTTAATATCGAAGGGCTGCCCGTTTATCGTGATGAGAATGGAGCTTTTGCAACCCCCACCAGCGACCACGAACGTACCAGCGTGGACGATGCGTCCACCGCTGCCCTCCTGTTTATCAATGATTTCGGTGTAGATCGGTCCGAGACTGACCGCCTGCAGCAGGCTGTATCCGAAGCAGTAGAACTCCTTACGCGCTATGCCGGTGCCACGGACATCGGTACACAGATCGTCAGCGCGAGCGAAGACACTGCACCTATATGCCTCTCTATTCCCCTGTGACGGGGATGTATTGCTCCACTTTCCACAGTACACGATGCCGTCACAAAGCCCACAACAGTTTCGCTTACCCTTCTTTCTCTTCCTCCTGCTATGGGGGATGCTGCCCTTGACTGCTCAGACACGATTCTCGGGGGTGGTGCTCGATTCGGTCACGCTGGAGCCTATTCCCTATGCTTCGGTTTACTTTGCCGACAATCGAGGCACGGGTACGGTGACCTCCGCGGCCGGATCCTTCGACCTCTCTTCCCCGCAGAACGATCGCACCATTATCATTTCTTCCACGGGCTACCGCCAGCAACAGTTCACGCTGCGGCAGGGAGAGAAGCGCAATATGCGCTGTCGCATCCTCTTGGCACAGGAGGATATGCAGCTCCACAGCGTAGTGGTTCATGCCAAGCGGAGAAGATATTCCAAGAAGAACAATCCCGCCGTGGATCTCATCCGCCGTGCCATAGCTGCCAAGGACAGCAACCGTATCGAATCGGCTCCGGCATACAGCTATCGCACCTATGAGCGCATGCTGCTCTCGGACGATGACTTCCGCTCGGGCGAGGGCTTCTTGTATCTCAAACACGACAAATGCCTGCAGTGGGCGGACAGTTCGCGCTTTACCGATCGGTGCATCCTTCCGCTTTCTATGCGAGAGAAACTCATCCAGACGGAGCGACTGCCGCACAAGTCCGAACGATCTGTCGTGCTTGCGCGCCGATTGGATGGTGTGGAAGAGTCGTTTGACGAGGGACCAATGACGACCAATCTCGAAGAGATATTCCGTCCCATCAACATATACGACAACGACATCCCCATCATGCTCAGCCGCTTCCCCAGCCCGATGAGCAGCAACTTCGCCACCGGTTTCTATAAATACTTCATCTCTGATACGGTGATGATCGGGGGAGAGTCCTGCATCGAAATGGCTTTCTCTCCCTTCAATCCCCAAAGTGCAGGCTTTACCGGTCGTCTGTGGATAGCCCGCGACGACTATGCCCTGCGCCGCATCGTGCTCAATCTGCCCATCTCAAGCAACGTCAATTGGGTCACTCATCTGCGCATTGCACAGGACTTCGAGCGGGAGCCTTGTGTGGATGTTTCGGGGGCTATCACCCGTTATTACCGTGTGCTGAGGCGACAAGATTTCCAAGCATTGCTCTCGGCGGCCTCCTTCATTCCGCAGGGTGTCGAAGTGGATCAGACGCGCATCTTCACTGACTATCGTATCGGGGAAGGTAGTGTGGACAAGAATCCGGCTTCGGTGACCTATTTGGCTACCGACTCTGCGGGATGGTCGTCTTCCCCTCGCGAGACAGAGGGTTACTGGAACGTCATGCGGCCGGAGCCATTGCCGCCTACGGGGCAGAAGCTGTTGGCCTTCATGCAATACCTCCGTCGCGATCGCACCTATAAGGCTGCGACCACTGTGGCCAAGACGCTCCTAACGGGTTATCTGAGTCTCCCGCTTTCGTCGCGAGACTCTGTGCGTCGCGTCTTCGATTTGGGCCCCATACACAATACCCTAAGCGGCAACAAGATCGAAGGCCTACGGCTGCGACTGGGTGGAATGACTCTGGCTTCGCTGAGTCCGCACTTCTTTGCTCAGGGATATGTGGCCTACGGATTTCGAGACGAGCGGTGGAAGTGGAGAGGAAAGTTCACTTACTCCTCCATGGCCAAACAGCTATATGCTGATGAATTTCCTCACAGGAACCTCTCCTTTATCGCTTCGTACGACCTCTATACACCCGGACAGGTGATCTCTCCCATGTATAAGGACAATGTGCTGACCATGTTGGGAACGATGAGCAATATGCGTCGGGTCTACGTCGAAGAGTATCGTCTGGAGTACGATCGTGACTGGGGGCGTGACTTCGGTACCGTGGTTTGGGCCAGCCGCCAACGTAACGAACCGGCAGGTACCCTCCGTTACGAGCAGATAATGGCGGACGGTACGGTACAACCCATTCACTCATATCGGACGACTGAGTTGGGGGTGAGTCTGCGCTACGAACCCGGCCGAATCCCTTACAACGGACGCAAAGGGCCTAATACAGCATTCAATCTGGTGCGTCGCTCTCCCGTCTTTGAATTGGAACATCGGATGGCTTTCAAAGATCTCTTGGGAGGAGATTTCGGTTATCAGCGAACGGAGTTTCGCTACAAGCATCAGTTCTGGCTTTCTCTTTTCGGTATGATGGACGCTACGCTGCGTGCCGGCAAGGTGTGGACGCAAGCGCCATATCCGCTGTTGGAGCTGCCGCCCGTCAATGAAAGCTACATCCTCCAGAAAGGAACTTTCCAACTGATGAAGCCGATGGAGTTCATATCCGACCGTTATGCACAGTTCCACCTGACTTACCACGCCGAGGGGTTGCTGCTCAATCGCCTCCCGCTCATCAAACGCTTGGCCTGGCGCGAAATCTTCTCGATACATGGAATGTGGGGAGACCTCTCGAAGTGCAACGCCTCGGGGACTGTCGGCAGCTTCCTCTTTCCCGAAGAAACGATACCGATGGACAATATTTGGTATTTGGAAGGGAGTGTCGGCTTGGAAAACATCTTCCGTATCCTTCGTGTGGAGTACTTCCGTCGCTTCACACAGCTCAGCACGGCTCCCGATAAATGGGGCATCCGTGCACGCCTCCAGCTATCATTCTGATAAATCCGTCATTTGGATTGTGTTAGAAAGAGATGAACTGCTGCTTTGCAGTTCGTCCTTTATGGCACAGCCCGCTTAGCGTTGGGTGGAGAGGAGAGCGGCGAGCTCTTCGTCCGAGAGAGTGGCCGGGTGTTGAGAGTAGGGGAGGCGGAAGGTGCATCCTTCTCGATAAGCGCTGCAGCCAAAGGCTTCGCGCCCTCTAATGATGGTGCCTTGTGCGCATAGCGGACAGGTAAGGTCCGGGGCTGTGGTCGCCGTTTCTTGGGAGGCCGCTCTTTTCTTCTTTGGGCTGCGAGGTTTGGCCGTTTCCTTGCCCTTGGGCGTAGATGTTTCAGGCTCCGCCAGCACGACGGATGTGCGACTATTGAGCACGTCGGGGATGAGGTGTACAAGCAAGTCTTTCAACTCTTGAATGAAGTCCGCAGCCGAATAGTCCCCCCTCTCGATGCGGCGGAGTTTATGCTCCCATTGCCCCGTCAGCTCGGCACTCTTGAGGAGTTCGTAGTTGATGGTCGCGATGAGGGACACGCCCGTGGGCGTTGCTTTAAGATTCTTCTTCTCCTTATAGATATAGTTGCGCTTGAACAGCGTCTCGATGATGGCCGCGCGGGTCGATGGTCTCCCGATGCCGTTCTCTTTGAGCGCGTCCCGCAGTTCCTCGTCATGTACCAGTTTGCCTGCTGTCTCCATCGCTCTCAGGAGTGTAGCCTCGGTATAATACTTGGGAGGCTGCGTCGTCTTCTCTCGGACTTCGGGTTGGTGTGGGCCGCTCTCGCCTTCGACGAAAGCGGGTAGCGTCTTTTCTTCGTCTTTGTTTTCCTCTTTGTTGTCGTCCTCGTCGTCTGAGCGGGTATCTAAGAAGATAATGCGCCAACCCGGCTCGAGAATCTGCTTGCCCGAGGTCTTGAAGCCCACTTCTGCGGCCTCGGCCGTTACCGTTGTTTGGCTGAATATGCAGTCGGGATAGAAAACGGCGATAAATCGGCGCGCCACAAGATCGAATACCCGCTGCTCGTCACCCGCCAGACCGCGTGCCGATTGGCCTGTGGGGATGATGGCATGGTGGTCGGTAATCTTGCTGTTGTCGAATACCTTCTTGCTCTTCTTAAGCTTGCCGCTCTGTAGGGGCTGCGTGAACGTGGCATAATCGGTCAGGCCGCGCAAGATGCCGGGCACTTTCTCGAATATGTCTTCGCTCAAGTAGGTCGTGTCCACACGGGGATAGGTGGTGATCTTCTTTTCGTATAGCGACTGGATGGTGCGCAGTGTGGCATCGGCCGTCATGCCGAATCGTTTGTTGCACTCCACTTGCAGGCTCGTCAGGTCAAACAGCCGTGGGGGCAACTCCTTCCCTTTCTTCGTCGTGATGGAGGTGATGACCAAAGGGCTGTCTGCCACGGCCTCCACTTGGCGTTGAGCTTCCTCTATCGTGGAGAAACGCCCCTTTGTACTATTGAATACAGTATCCCGATAGGTAGTCTTTACCTCCCAATAAACCTCGGGTTGGAAGTGCTCGATCTCCTCTTGTCGTTTCACGATAAGAGCCAGCGTAGGCGTCTGCACACGGCCGATGGAGAGTACTTGCCGATTGCCTCCAAAGCGCAGCGTGTACAGGCGAGTCGCATTCATCCCCAAGAGCCAGTCGCCAATGGCACGTGCCAATCCTGCTTCATAGAGGGACTGATACTTCTCGCTCTCGTGCAGATGGGCAAATCCCTCACGAATGGACTCCTCGGTCAGCGACGAAATCCAGAGTCGCTTCACCGGACAGGTGCAGCCTGCTTTCTGCAGCACCCACCGCTGTATCAGCTCGCCTTCTTGGCCCGCATCGCCGCAATTGATCACCATATCGGCATCGCGTACCAGTCGCTCTATCGTACCGAATTGCTCTCGGATGCTGTCTCCCCCGATCAGCTTGATGCCGAATCGGGGCGGTACCATCGGCAGGAATGCAATGCTCCAGCGTTTCCAGTCGGGCACATAGTCATGCGGTTCTTTGAGCGTGCAGAGATGGCCGAAGGTCCATGTCACCTGATAGCCATTGCCCTCCATATATCCCTTGTGCGCTTTCTGCGCACCCAGGACGGCGGCAATCTCTCGACCCACACTGGGCTTTTCGGCAATGCAAACGATCATGTGACACTCATTGTTGATTCGGTGACAAAAATACGATATTTACGCCCGAACATATTTTTCTGCTCATAAAGGGAGAGGGGATATCCGTACGTGTAGGAGTTGTGTCGAATGATCACGAGTGCCGATCCTTGCAGACAGCATTTTTTCGTTCGGTGTACGTGTACGCGAAGTCGTCTTTGATGTTTTTCGTGTCTGCGTACATGTACGCGAACGCAAAAAACGGCGTTTTCTTCTCTGCGTACATGTACGCGAAGCTGAATTTGAGATTTTTTGCCTCTACGTACGTGTCCGCGAATGCAAAAAACAGCGTTTCCCTCTCTGCATACATGTAGTTCTCAGCTCTTCTTCCTGTAATATCAGTGGACGATCGAATGTCGGATCCGTCTGATCATAAGAGTTGGTTCAGTGAAATCAGTCTTGAGCCATAATCTTCAAATAGATGGCATCAGTATAATGAGGTAAAATGACGGATTGTTGTCTATATTGCGTTTTTTGCATAGGAGATTACAATAGAATTGGCTCAAAAAAAGATAAATTCAGACAATTCGAATATTGTTTTCGTTCTTTTTCTTTGTCTTCTCAGGAAAAGTGATTAAATTGCGCTGTCACTTTTAATAGTTCTCTCCCCATACGTCGAAGAGTGGTTTTTACGCCGAGAATAACGGTACACCTAATTGGCTATTATCCATTCCGATATCCGGCGGATATATACATGCAGAATCAAATAATAAACAGTGTTGTCGTCAAAAAAGGGCATTTAGCCTTTATCGGAAATTCTGTTGATAGCAGTATGCCGCAGGGAGGTGTTGTTGTCATGCCCAGGGCTTCAGTCGAAATATCTGCAAAGTCCTTGCAGATAATGAATGGATTCTTCATGAAGAAGAATGCAGAATTTAAATTCAAAAAACAATAAAAATGACAAAAATGAAGACTAAAATTGTTACATTGATTGTTTCCTGCTTGTTTCTATCTCAATACTTGATGGCACAGCAAGTTAGAAGTATTCCGCCCAAGCCGACGGATGAGACGTATGAGTACATCCCTTTTCCGACAGACAATGCAGTCTGGACCAATCGCAGCTATCACAACTTCTATGGGCCAGGTCTTCAAGTCGATCGCAATTTTTTTAGCACCGTCTTTATGAAAGGAGATACGATTTGGGATGGTAAGACCTATAGTAAACTCTACGTCTGCAAGGGAGAAACACCCGACTACAGCCCGGGGGCTTTTTGGGGTGGTATTCGAGAAGAGAACAAACGGATCTACGTCCGTCAGTCACATACCTATACCGGTGAACCTTATGCAGTACCCATGGTGTATCCTTACCCGTTAGATCGTTATTTTGGACCTGCCCCTTCGGTAGAATATTTATGTTACGACTTTAACATTCCATCTGATCCGGCAACATTCTATGCTGAATACCTCAAGCGATACCACATGGAAGGGTTTGCAGAATATGAGCGTACGGATTATGAATGGATAGGGGAACGTTGGCGCAGGGTTGTTTATTTCAAATCAAAATATGCCTATGACAATCCGCTCTTTACGTTCCGATGGATCGATGGTATCGGCAACGATAGAGGGTTCTGCTATAATGGCACTTACATAACCACCGGTAATCATAACTTTAGAGAGACTAATCTCTTATGCTTCTTTCAAGACGGAGTGCAGCAATATCACGCGGATAACATTATTATTCCTTTCGAGGGGTCGGACGATTGTTTCCGTATAGACGATCTTTTGCTCGGGCTTAGTCCCACCGTAGCAGATCCTGCTGTTCGGCTGCGATATGAGCACGGCTCACTCGTTTGGGACGCTGCTGTGTCCATCACCCGCGTGCTGCTATATGATTTGCAGGCGCGTCTCGTCTTTTCGTCTCCGACAGTGGGCGTTCATTCGGTTTCGCTGCCCGCGACCATCCCTGCAGGGACTTATCTCTATTGCGGCGATGACACCTATGGACATCGCTACACCGGCAAGCTAATCATTCCGTAACAAGGCCGCGATATATGTGGTAGAAAGCGAATCATCCTTTTCTAACACAACCAGGAGGCTGTACCGAAACAGTAGTTTCGATGCAGCCTCCTTTCTTCGTGTCCGCCACGAATGATCCGTATTTCCGAATAATCGTCGCGGCTTCGTTGTGCAGCGCATAAGCGTGGCGGCTTTTTTTGGCGCAAGAATTCAAAAGGCATAACTTTGTCCGAACAATAAATATAGTTCCAAGCATGGATTTGCATTTCGAAAATATTAGGAGGGAGTACAGCAAGCGCAGTCTCTCTGCCAAAGATATGCCTGCCTCGCCATTCGACCTTGTGACCCGATGGCTGCAAGACGCAGTAGAGACCAAGACCTATGAGCCCACGGCTGTGATCGTGGGGACGGCAACGCCGGACGGTCGCCCCAGCACGCGCACCGTTCTGCTGAAGGAGTTTTTGAACGGAGAATTTGTTTTCTATTCCAACTACGAGAGCCGCAAAGGCCAGCAGATGGCTGCCAATCCGCACGTATGTCTCACCTTCCTCTGGCACGAACTGGAGCGTCAGATCCACGTGGAGGGAGAAGTGCGTTTATTGGAGCCCGAGCAGAGCGATGCCTACTTCGCTATGCGCCCTTATAAGAGTAGAGTGGGCGCGCGCATCTCTCCGCAGAGCCGTCCCATCCCCGGGCGCACCTTTATCGTACAGGAGTTTATGAAAGAGTCGCTCCGCTATGCAGGCAGGACGGTCCCGCGCCCCGATACTTGGGGCGGATACGTGGTGCAACCCACGCGCATTGAGTTTTGGCAGGGACGCGAAAGCCGTCTGCACGATCGTTTCTTGTACGAACTACAGCCCGACAGTACGTGGAGCATCTGCCGCCTGGCACCATAAATCCCTCTTATCAAATGAAAACAAAACTTATTCCCTCCCTCCTCATTCTCCCCTTACTCGTGCTATTCAGCTGCGCCTGCAAGAAAACGGGCAAGGCCGATGCCGCGGGCGACAGAGCCATCGTGAACCATATAGATGCCGAGCGTTTCCGCGAGATGCTTGCCGATACGACCGTGCAACTCATCGATGTGCGCACGGCAGAGGAGTATGCCGCCGGCCACATAGGCAATGCCCGTCTCCTGCCTGTGACGGACAATGACTTCCGCGAGCGTGCCGAGCGCGAACTGGACAAGCATAAGCCCCTGCTTATTTACTGCCGGAGCGGAGCCCGTAGTGCCAAGGCTGCGGATATTCTCTTGCGGCAAGGTTATTTCGTCTTCAACCTCAAGGGCGGTTACAAGGGCTATCCTTATAAGTGACTATGGGGAAGTTGTTAACGCCTAATCTCCTTTTCCCCTCTCTTCCCTAATAGCTTAAACGGTATGAAGGCAAAACGCATACTCGTATATCTTGTCCATATGGTGACTTTGCTCTGCTTGTTGTGGGGACAGTCGTTGAGAGCGCAGAGCTGTGTGGACTACGTGAACCCGCTGATAGGGACACAAAGTAGTTTCGAGCTGAGTGCCGGCAATACCTATCCCGTTATCGGAATGCCGTGGGGCATGAACAGCTGGACGCCCATGACGGGAAAGCCCGGGGACGGATGGCAATACACCTATACGGCACACAAACTCAGAGGCTTCAAACAGACACATCAGCCCAGTCCGTGGATCAATGACTATGGACAGTTTGCCCTCTTGCCGCTGACCGCTCCTGCCCTGCCGACCGAGAGCGACACCGCTGCGCTACATGCATGGCAGAAGCGAATCTTCTCCGACGACGAGACTTCGTGGTTCTCTCATAAGGCAGAGACGGCCACTCCCTATTATTACAGCGTCTATCTCGCCGACTACGACACCCGAGTGGAGATGACCCCCACGGAACGTGCTGCCGTCTTCCGTGTGCGCTATCCTGAGCATCCGACCGAAGGCCGCGGCCGATGGTTGCGCTTGGACGGTTTTGCGGGTGGCTCCGAGATCACCGTCATAGATCCCTTTACAGTCATAGGCACATCGCGCAAAAATAGCGGTGGCGTGCCCGACAACTTTGCCTGCTATTTCGTTCTCCACTTCGACAGCCCCATCGTGGAAGTGTCGCAGCTAACCACAGAAGAGAAGCCCGGCGAGGGCAAACGCGCATGGGCAGCTTGTCGCTTCGAGGGCCGAGATCTCACTTTCCGAGTGGCCTCGTCCTTTATCAGCCATGAGCAGGCGCGCGTCAATCTGTCGGAAGCAAAAGGCAACTTCGACGAGGTGAAGCAAGCAGGCCGGGCTGCGTGGGAGGATGTGCTCGGACGTATACAGGTAGAGGGCGGCACCGCAGGCGAGCGCACAACGTTCTACTCGGCACTATACCGCTGCTTACTCTTCCCCCGTCGCTTCTACGAGATCGACAGAAAGGACGATCCCATCCATTACAGCCCTTACAACGGATCCGTGCTGCCGGGTTATCTCTATACAGACACGGGCTTTTGGGATACTTTCCGTGCCCTCTTCCCGCTGCTCAATCTGCTATACCCCGACGAGAACATCAAGATGCAGGAAGGTCTGCTGAATGCCTATCGCGAGAGCGGTTTCTTCCCCGAATGGGCAAGCCCGGGACATCGCGACTGCATGGTGGGGAATAACTCGGCTTCTGTCTTGGCCGATGCCTATCTCAAAGGCGTGCAAGTGGCCGACACGCACACGCTGATGCAAGGGCTGCTGCATGGTACACGGGCTGTGCATCCGCAGGTGTCGTCCACGGGGCGCAAAGGCTGGGAATGGTACAATACGCTCGGTTACGTGCCGGCCGATGTGGGCATCAATGAAAGTGCTGCCCGCACGCTCGAATATGCTTATAACGACTGGTGCATCTATCGTCTCGGTTCCTCTCTGGGTTGGGAGTCGGCAATGCTCGACACGCTGGCCGGTCGGGCGCTGAATTACCGTCATTTGTTCGACCCCGAAACGCGGTTGATGCGCGGACGCCATCGCGACGGCAGTTATCGGACGCCTTTCTCGCCGCTTAAGTGGGGCGATGTCTTCACCGAGGGCAATGCGTGGCACTATACCTGGTCGGTCTTCCACGATGTGCAGGGCCTGATCGATCTTATGGGCGGAGAGCAAGTCTTTGCGGAGATGCTCGACTCGGTCTTCAGCACCCCGCCTGTGTTCGATGAGAGCTATTACGGCTTCGTCATTCATGAGATCCGCGAGATGCAGATAGCCGACATGGGCAACTATGCGCATGGCAATCAGCCTATCCAGCACATGGTCTATCTGTACAACTATGCCGGTCGGCCTTGGCAGGCTCAGCAGCGGGTGCGCGAAGTGATGTCACGGCTCTATAGCCCCACCCCCGACGGCTATTGCGGCGATGAAGACAACGGACAGACGTCGGCCTGGTACGTCTTCTCTGCTCTCGGTTTCTATCCCGTCACGCCCGGGACGGACCAGTATGTGCTCGGCTCGCCGCTCTTCTCGCGGGTCGTGCTCCGTTTTCCGGATGGAGGTTCCACTGTATTGGAAGCTCCGAATAATGGAAGCGATACGCCCTATGTCCGCTCCGTGGAGATAGACGCAAAGGCGTGGAGCCGCAACTACCTGACGCATGAACAGCTGAGGCAGTCCTCCACCATTTGTTGGGAGATGGATGCCAAGTCCAATCTCCTCCGCGGCACTGCCGATGACGACAAACCCTATTCCTTCTCGGTAGAGAAAAGATAGTTTCCCTCCCTCCTCTCTAATCAAGCTAAAAGACTATTTGGTACAATGGATATGCTCAAGACTCCTTCCGGACGATCTGCAGCCCTGAGAGCTATGGCGCTACTCTGCCTGCTATTCTCATCTGTAGCCTGCAAGAAGAATGCACCTACAGATGTTTTCAAGGATCCGGTAGACTACGTGAATCCCTATATGGGCAATATCAGCCATTTGCTCATGCCCACTTATCCCACCGTGCATCTGCCGAACAGTATGCTGCGTATGTGTCCTGCCCGTGCGGACTATACAGTTCAGCTCTTGGACGGCTTGCCACTGGTGCTCACTTCGCACCGTGGTGCCAATGCTTTTCGCCTGAGTCCGCTCAACAACCTGCCGGATTCGATCCCCACCATTGCCCGCTACACATACGACAACGAGGACGTGCGTCCCTATCGTTACATCGTGCATCTCGACGAGGAAGATGTGGACGTGGACTTCGCTCCTTCGTTCCGCGGTGCCATCTACCGGCTGCGTTACAATGCCGACAGTAGCGGACACTATCTCATCGTCCACTCCGAGAAGGGGGAGATGACAGCCGAGGGCAACGTCATCTCCGGCTACCGTTATCTGCAGGACAGCGTGCGCATATTTGTCTATATGGAGACGTCAAAGTCTCCTGTGGCCTATGCGCGCCGATCGGACAACGGGCAGTACATCTGGCATAAAGAGCAGGTGACGGGCAATACCCTTGTGCTCAACTATGATCTCAAGTCCTCATCCGATCTCTTCGTACGCTATGGGATCTCCTATATCAGTGTGGAGCAGGCTCGCGAAAATCTCCGCAGCGAAATACAGTCCTACAACGTGGAGGTGCTCTCGAAGATGGGACGAAACGAATGGAACAAGACGCTCGGCAAGGTACAGCTCGAAGGCGGGACGACCGAAGCCCGACAGGTGTTCTACACCAGTCTGTACCGTACCTACGAACGCATGATCAACATCTCGGAAGGAGGTCACTACTATGCTGCCGAAGACGACTCCGTGCATTCGGACAACGGCATCCCGTACTATACGGACGACTGGGTGTGGGATACTTACCGCGCCGTGCATCCGCTGCGAATCTTATTGGAGCCGGAGGCCGAATCGCATATGATCAACTCATATATACGTGCAGCTCTTCTGAACAAAGAGAAGTGGCTGCCGACCTTCCCCGAGGTGACGGGGGACAGCCATCGGATGAATGGTAATCACGCCATCGCCGTGCTGGCCGATGCATACGCCAAGGGACTGACGAGCTTCAATCTAAACGATGCATACGAACTCGCCAAGCGGGTAATGGCCGAGAAGACTTATGCTCCGTGGCGACGAATGCCCAAGGGAGAGCTGGATCGCTTCTTCGATGAGAAGGGATTCTATCCCGCCTTGCCTCAAGGAGAGAAAGAGACAGATCCGACTATTCATTCTTGGGAGAAGCGTCAGGCAGTCGCCGTAACCCTCGGTGCAGCTTATGACTATTGGTGCCTGAGCCGATTGGCGCAGTTCTCGGGACATGTGGCAGAGGCTCGCGAATTTCTCCGCAGGAGCTACGACTATCGCAACCTCTATAACTCGGAAACGGGTTTCTTCCACCCCAAAGACAAAAAGGGCAAATTCATCCGTCCCTTCGATTACGAGTTTGACGGTGGCCCTGGTGCCCGTGACTACTACGATGAGAACAATGCCTATACCTATCGGTGGGACATACAGCACAACTTCCGCGATTTGATCGCCCTGATGGACGGGCCGGAGAAGTTTGTGGACTATCTGGATCAGACCTTCCGCACGCCGATGAGTACGTGGAAATTCAATTTCTACCACAATCTTCCGGATCAGACGGGCAACGTGGGGCAGTTCTCCATGGCCAACGAGCCGAGCCTGCACATCCCCTATCTCTACGTATATGCCGGACGGCCATGGCGCACGCAGAAGCTCATCCGCGAGCTGGTAAACGAATGGTTTCGCAACGACCTGATGGGAATGCCCGGAGATGAGGACGGTGGCGGGCTTAGTGCTTTCGTCGTGTTCTCGATGATGGGATTCTATCCTGTCACACCGGGGTTGCCTGCCTACGTGATAGGTAGTCCGTTCTTCAGCAAGATAACGTTGGATTTGGGGGGTGGCAACCGCTTCACCATCATTGCCGACGGCGCAAACAAGGAGAACAAATACATCCAAAAAGCGGTGCTGAACGGAAAGACACTGGATCAAGCTTGGTTCCAACACAGCGACATCGCCCAAGGCGGCACGCTCGAACTCAAGATGGGGCCGCGCCCCAATAAACAATGGGGCGTGGACACACCGCCGCCTTCGGCCGACCCCAAGCCATAGCTATCACCTTGTTTCCCCCTGTTGATTTCTCGGCTTTTTTGGTGCCCAAAAAGTTTTCAACACCGAGAAGCTGTTTAGATTCATTCTAAATAAGCAGACTTTTGACGGTCAGTCGGATAATAAAGGATACTGAAAAACACGAAGAGAATAGTCAGATGTCGATTATTAGGATGTTGAAAGATAATCTTTATAATTGTTGCATTCGATCTTTATAAATATCAATTCTGATAATTATAATATTCGCATCTGAAAATTATAAAGTTTAGATCTCAAAAACCTAATTATTGCAGGCTCTCCAAACCCTTCCCAACGTGACAAAAAAGAAGCACCCGTTGAGTTCGCGACCGAACTCAACGGGTGCTTTATGCTTTTGTGATGACAGATGAGGGGTTATGCCATCCTATTCATGGTCAAGAGGTGATAATGTTTGGCCGTTCGGATTGCTATAGTTCCGATGCTGCACCGTTCAGATAGGGGAAAGAGGAGTAAGGCAGAGCTATCCCCGCCGATTTTGCCGATAGGTTCGTTATTCATCATTGCTTTCATTTACTACATATTGCTTTGAGGTTTGTCGTCCGTGCGCGCTGGTATTCAGGTGTTTATGGATTGTAGCATCGTCTGCCGACATGCAAAGGTAACCAAAAAGGAAAGCCCCTCGCTCGCCACCTGAACTGAAGTGCACCCCAAATGTTTGATGTCTAACTTTTGGGGTGCACTTCTGTTGATTCCGGTGGGCTTTTTCCCTCATTATGGCGATGTGCCCATAATGATCAGTATGCTTCTTTCTTTTACGGTAATATTTATATATACATGCATATTGTATGCCATCTGTATCTCTGTGAAAAAGAAATAGGCTGTTAAACAAGATACATATAAAAGAGCGTAATGGCATCGACGACTTATGTCTATGACTACAGCAGCACGACCATGATAGAGAGAAGGTCCTTTGCAGCTCCATGCCAAGAAATCGTTCAATGCGCCGCAAAGAATAATGCTCCAAAAGGCCTTCTGACATACTTGTAGCTGTGTTCTTAACGCGATTGTGCTGTCTCTATGACTTAGTTCTCAAAGCCAAGTTGGTGTCGTGTCAGATGATGGCCGTCTGAAAGTCCTGCTCCTTCCGCATGCCTTTTGGCTGATTTGCAACCATCTGATAACTGTCCTACCTCTGAAAGGGGATGAGGTAGCGCTTTTTACGTACCTGGCGGTTTAGGACAAACCTTTCTTCGCCTGTGGACTAAGTCCCTTATTGTTAGCCGTTTATATTCCCTCTCTCGGGAAAAGCTATTCGCTCTAATGAGGGAGAGTGAGCCTTTACGGAAAAAAATCCGCAAAAGCATCCATACATGTAGGTAAATATGCTGGAAAAGAGTACTTTTGCGACATTGATTTTGAACTATTATTCTGTGTCATGGCAAAAGTTATAAAGACAAAAAAAGGCCTTGCACTTAATCTCAAAGGCAAACCACTACAGGAAATGCTGTCCACTCCGGCACAGAGTCCTCTCTATGCGGTCGTGCCCGATGATTATCAAGGCATTATCCCCAAGGTGACAGCTCGACCGGGGGATAAGGTTCGTGCCGGCTCAGCGCTTATGTACCATAAGTCCTATCCCGAGATGCTCTTCACCAGTCCGGTGAGCGGCGAGGTAGTGGCTGTGAATCGTGGTGCCAAGCGTAAGGTGCTCAGCATCGAGGTACGACCCGACGGGCTGAACGAATACGAGGCTTTCGCTGTAGGCGATCCTGCTTCACTCTCGGCCGAGCAGATCAAACAGCTCCTCCTCTCAAGTGGTATGTGGGGCTTCATCAGACAGCGTCCGTACGACATTGTGGCTCTGCCCGATGTGACGCCACGTGATATATTCGTGACGGCCAACTTCACGGCGCCGCTGGCTCCCGACTTCGGCTTCATCGTCCAAGGAGAGGAGCGTGCTTTGCAGACGGCTCTCAATGCCTTGACCAAGCTGACGACCGGTAAGGTTTATGTGGGTGTGCAGCCGGGCTCCAAGCTCGACCTCAAGAATGTGGAGCTATACGAGGTGCAAGGGCCACACCCCGCAGGCAATGTGGGCGTACTCATCAATCATACTGTTCCTGTCAATCGTGGTGAGACGGTGTGGACGCTCAAGGCCACCGACCTCATCGTGATGGGTAAATTCCTGCTCACGGGTAAGGTTGACTTCTCTCGTATGATTGCCATGACGGGCTCTGACGCTGCTGCACATGGCTATGTGCGCGTCATGCCGGGTAGCAATGTCTTCTCCATCTTCAATCCGTTGACCATTAAGCCTGATCACGAGCGTGTGATCGACGGTAACGTATTTACCGGAAAGAAGCTGACGGAGGCAGAACCTTACCTCTCGGCACAGTGCGATCAAATCACTGTGATCCCCGAAGGAGATGATGTGGACGAGCTCTTCGGTTGGGCCACTCCCCGTCTGAACCAGTTCAGTATGAGTCGTGCCTACTTCTCATGGCTGCAAGGCAAGAACAAGGAGTATGTACTCGATGCCCGCGTGAAGGGGGGCGAGCGTGCCATGATCATGAGCAATGAGTACGATCGCGTTTTCCCGATGGATATTTTCCCCGAGTATCTGCTCAAGGCTATCATCTCGTTTGACATTGACAAGATGGAAGACCTGGGTATCTATGAGGTGGCTCCGGAGGATTTTGCCGTTTGCGAATTTGTAGATACGTCCAAGATCGAGCTCCAACGCATCGTGCGTGAGGGTCTGGATATGCTATACAAAGAAATGAATTGATAATCCGTTCACACTCTAAAGCATAAGACATTGAAAGCGTTAAGGAATCAACTAAATAAGCTGAAGCCTCATTTCATGGAGGGTGGCAAGTTCCATAGCTTGCATTCTTTCTTCGATGGCTTCGAGTCCTTCCTCTTCGTGCCGAATCGGACTTCGCGACATGGCGTTCATGTGCATGACGCCATCGACAGCAAGCGTACGATGATCATCGTGTGTATGGCATTGCTGCCGGCCTTGCTCTTCGGCATGTACAATGTGGGGGTACAACATTATATGGCTATCGGTGCTCTCGTGGAGTTCTGGCCGGCCTTGCTCTTCGGCCTGCTGGCCGTATTGCCCAAGATCATCGTCTCCTATGTCGTGGGTCTGGGTATAGAGTTTACCATAGCCCAGTATAGAAAAGAAGAAATACAGGAGGGCTTCCTCGTATCGGGTATGCTCATTCCGATGATTGTCCCCGTCGATACGCCTTTGTGGATGATCGCTTTGGCTACGGCCTTTGCTGTCGTTTTCGCCAAAGAGATATTCGGTGGTACGGGACGTAACATATTCAACGTTGCGCTCGTAACGCGTGCCTTCCTCTTCTTCGCCTATCCGGCGGCAATGAGTGGCGACCAAGTGTTTGTGCGCACGTCCGACACCTTCGGACTCGGTGCCGGTACCGTTGTCGATAGCTATTCCGGTGCTACTCCGCTCGGACAGATCGCAACGGCGGGAGCTGAAATGCCTACGCTGCATGATGTGGTGGGCAAACCGCTCTCTCTCATGGATGCCTTCATCGGTAATATCCCGGGTTCAATCGGCGAGACTTCTACGTTGGCCATCCTCATCGGTGCTGTTCTGCTCATTTGGACGGGTGTAGCCAGCTGGAAGATAATGGTGAGCGGTGTGGTTGGTGCTACGGCTATGGCTTTGGTATTCAATGCCATCGGCACGACGGCTGCGATGCAAACTACTCCGCTTATGCACCTCGTCTATGGTGGTTTCGCCTTCGGTCTCGTCTTTATGGCTACGGATCCTGTTACTTCGGCTCGTACGGAGAGAGGTAAGTGGATCTTCGGCTTCTTCGTGGGGCTGATGGCCGTATTCATTCGCGTACTTAACCCCGGTTATCCCGAGGGTATGATGCTTGCCATTCTGTTGATGAACGTGTTTGCACCGCTTATCGACTATTTCGTGGTGGACAGCAATATCAAGGCTCGTAAGGCTCGTGCGCTCAAGAAATCCTAATCGCATAATCCACTCGTACAAGACATGAATAGAGATAAAAATTCATATACCGTCATTTACGCTTCGGTGATGGTTATCCTCGTGGCGGTGCTGCTGGCCTTTGTCTCTCAGACATTGAGCGACAAGCAGAACGATAACGAGAAGATAGATAAGATGCAGCAGATCCTCCGCTCTGTCAATATGGCGACAGAAGATAAGGGCAAGGTGATAAGCACTTATATGAGCGTGATTAAACAAGAACTCCTCATCAATCAGGACGGTACGGTAGCCCAGACTTTCGAGGGCGATCAGCTGGCTCAGAATGAGGCTTTCAAAATGAATACGCGCAATGCTTTCAAATTGGCAGCCGATGATAAGAGTATCGCTCTGCCCCTCTATGTGGCAGAAGTGGACGGACAGACCAAATACATCGTTCCGATGAATGGGGCCGGACTATGGGGCCCGATCTGGGGCTTTGTTGCGTTGAACGATGACTGCAATACGATCTTCGGAACAGACTTCGGCCACCAGGGAGAAACTCCGGGATTGGGCGCTGAAATTACCACTTCGAAGTTCTCCGGACAGTTCCACGGGAAGGAAATTTTCAAAGGTGGAGAGTTCAAATCCGTTGCAGTAGTCAAGGCCGGACATAAAGCTGATGACAAGGACTATGTAGATGGTATATCAGGTGGTACGCTCACCAGCGATGGAGTGAACAATATGCTCGATGCCTCGCTCCGTCCTTATGTACTATACCTAACGAATAACGCTAAAAAGTAAAGGGCTATGTCACTTTGGAACAAAAAGAATAAAGAGATTCTGCTCGGGCCGCTAAGTAAGAACAACCCCGTCATTGTGCAGATGCTTGGCGTTTGTTCGGCTCTGGCAGTAACAGCCAAGCTGCAGCCGGCCATTGTTATGGCTCTGTCAGTAACAGCTGTTGTGGCATTTGCCAACGTTATCATTTCGCTTCTGCGCAATACTATTCCCGGACGTATCCGTATTATCGTCCAGCTCGTGGTTGTAGCTGCGTTGGTGACGATCGTTAGTCAGGTGCTGAAAGCTTATGCCTATGACGTCAATAAACAGCTGTCCGTATTCGTGGGCTTGATCATCACAAACTGTATCCTCATGGGGCGCTTGGAAGCTTTCGCCTTGGCCAATCGTCCTTGGGAGTCTTTCCTCGATGGTATCGGTAATGGCTTGGGATACGGTCTCATCCTGATTATTATTGCTTTCTTCCGTGAACTTCTCGGTTCCGGTACGCTCTTGGGCTACCAAATCATACCGCAGAGCTTCTATGAAATAGGCTATGTGAACAATGGCTTGATGATTCTGCCTCCGATGGCACTGATCGCCGTGGCTGTTGTCATCTGGGTACACCGCTCTCGCAACAAAGAGTTGCAGGAAGATTGAGTAAACAACGCTTGACAATCAATTAAGACAGTATCAATTATGGATTACATAAGTACGTTTGTCCGTTCGATATTTGTGGACAATATGGTTTTTGCTTACTACTTGGGGATGTGCTCTTTCTTGGCCGTTTCCAAGAACGTAAAGACCTCCATTGGTTTGGGCGCTGCAGTTACTTTCATTCTGGTGTGCACCCTGCCCATTAACTATATGCTGGAGAACTACATCTTCAAGGCCGGAGCACTCTCTTGGCTCGGACCTCAGTTTGCCGAGGTGGACTTGAGCTTCCTTTCTCTGATCATTTTCATCGCGGTGGTCGCTACGTTCACGCAGCTGGTCGAGATGGTGGTCGAGAAGTTCAGCCCTGCTCTTTATGCCTCGTTGGGTATCTTCCTTCCCTTGATTGCCGTTAACTGTGCGATCCTCGGGGGATCACTCTTCATGCAGCAGCGCGAGTTTGTCAATGTCGGGATGGCTACGGTTTACGGACTGGGTTCCGGTCTCGGTTGGATGCTTGCTATCGTAGGTATGGCAGCCATCCGTGAGAAATTGGCTTACTCCAACATCCCTAAGCCATTGCGCGGATTGGGTATTACATTCATTATCACCGGTCTCATGGGCATTGCCTTCCTGAGCTTCTCCGGCGTGAAACTCTAATAAGAACGAAGTAGAAATGATGAGTACAGTAATTATTGTCAGTGCAGTCGTGTTCCTACTGCTCACGCTGATTCTGGTTATCTCTTTGCTCTTTGCTAAGAGTAAGTTGGTTCCTTCAGGCAATGTGAAGATAACGGTCAATGACGAACGTAATCTGGAGGTACCCCTTGGTGGCACCTTGCTCAATACGCTTCAGTCTCAAGGTATATTCCTCTCTTCGGCCTGTGGCGGGAGTGGTAGCTGTGGCCAGTGCCGTTGTCGGGTGACAGAGGGTGGAGGAGAGATTCTGCCCACCGAGAAAGGTTTCTTCTCTCGTAAGGAGCAGAAGGATCATTGGCGCTTGTCTTGCCAGACGAAGGTGAAGGAAGATCTCGAAATCGTTGTGCCCGAAGAGGTCTTCGGCGTGAAGGAATGGGAATGTGAAGTTCTCTCCAATAAGAACGTATCCACCTTCATCAAGGAGTTTGTCGTTAAGCTCCCCGAAGGCGAGAAGATGGACTTCAAGAGTGGTAGCTATGCGCAGATCACCATTCCCAAGTACGACATTCGATTTGCGGACTATGATATTCAAGAGCGTTTCTGTGGCGATTGGGACAAGATGGATGCTTGGTCGCTGACTTGCAAAAATGACGAAGAGACGGTGCGTGCCTACTCTATGGCCAACTATCCTGCCGAGGGTAATATCATCACGCTCAACGTGCGTATTGCCACTCCTCCGTTCGATCGTGCAGCGAATAAGTGGAAACCCGGCATCAAGCCCGGTATCTCCTCTTCGTATATCTTCTCTCTCAAGCCCGGTGACAAGGTGAAGATGAGTGGCCCCTACGGTGACTTCCATATCCAAGACACCGATGCCGAAATGCTGTACATCGGTGGTGGTGCCGGTATGGCTCCGCTTCGTGCTCAAGTGCTCCATCTCTTCCGTACGCTCAAGACCGGTCGCAAGGTGAGCTATTGGTATGGTGCTCGCTCCAAGAACGAGATCTTCTATGAAGAGGATTTCCGTGAGATTGAGAGAGAGTTCCCCAACTTCAAGTTCAATATTGCGCTGTCCGATCCTCAACCCGAGGACAATTGGACCGG
Organism: Porphyromonas loveana; assembly: GCF_003096695.1. Classification (GTDB taxonomy): domain Bacteria; phylum Bacteroidota; class Bacteroidia; order Bacteroidales; family Porphyromonadaceae; genus Porphyromonas; species Porphyromonas loveana. The sequence goes on from NZ_QEKY01000001.1 coordinate 56,129, forward strand.
CTATGTGGGCTTCATCCATCAGGTTATCTATGACAATTATCTGAAGGATCACGACGCTCCCGAAGATATTGAGTACTATATGTGTGGTCCCGGCCCGATGGCCAACGCTGTCAAAGGCATGTTAGAAGATCTGGGTGTGCCTCGCAACATGCTCTACTTCGACGACTTCGGATAATCCTTTACACGGCCTCTGCGAGAGGTTTGTCGATGCAAAGAACCGCGCCTGCAGTCCCATCGGACGGCAGGCGCGATTCTTTTTTCTCCTATTTGCTTCTTCCCTCTATCCACTAATCTGTTATGATGACGGTTAGTGGTGAGAAAAGGCTCAGAGTTGCCTGCGATGCACGTCGAACGAGCCGTCGCAGGGTCGGTATTACGATGCCGTTGAGCGTGAATGCGTTAGGCCGGGGAGGATTAGCACATCTGTGGCGAGGGGAAGTGGATGATGTTTGGGGTTGCAGCATTCATCCGCCTTTTTCTATCTTGCTTAAGAACTGAGATGATTGAGGGTGTGTAGATGCAAAAAAGGTCGGCACTCCGGAGAGAGCCGACCTTTTTGCTTGTTTCTGTCAAATATTATTTGATTCGCAGGGCTTTGCCCGGAGTCAGTGTCTTTTTCTTGCTGATGCCATTCTTGGCGCACAGCTTAGCTACCGTAGTACCGTTACGTTTGGCAATGGCTTCCAACGTGTCACCTTTCCTGATGCGATAGGTCTTAGGCGTAGCTGAGTTCCGCCCTTTTCTTTTGGAGGCCACGCGAGAACCTTTGCCTGCTTTGGCATAGCGTGTGCTGCTGCCACGATGGAAAGTGTAGACGTCTCTGAGTGGTACACCGTTATCAAAGTCAATGATCGTACTCGGATTGATGGGGATCCCCATGAAACGAGTCTCGAAGTGAAGGTGAGGACCGGTGCTTCGTCCTGTACTGCCTCCCAATCCGATGGGTTGGCCGGCGCGTACGATCTGATTCTCATGTACAAGCTGGCGACTCATGTGCCCATACACGGTCTCCAGTCCGTTGGGGTGACGCACTATAACATAGTAGCCGTAACCTCCGTGCTCATAGTTGCGCACACGCACTTTGCCATCGAAAGCAGCTCGGATCGTGTCGCCCCGATTGACGGAGAGGTCGATGCCATAGTGCATACGTCCAAAACGACGACGATAGCCAAATTCTGAGGTAACTTGCTTGTCTTCGACAGGCATTACAAAAGATGAGCAATCAATGTCATAACTTTCGGGGATTTCGACATCTGCTCCAACAAATGGATTGACGTACTCGCTCCAAGAATCTTCGCCATAGATATCTACGGCTGGGTAGTTGAGAGATTCCATTGCCAGCCTACTTTCGTATTCGGCTTTTCTAACCTCTTTTTCAGAAGATACCTTGTTGCGGAACTCCAGCCGATCGGCAACCATGTTGCCGAGGAAACGCACAGAGTCTTGTGTCTTTGTGCGTTCGGTCTTTGCTTTGCTGTTCACTTGTTTGGAGCGCGTGTTTCTTACCGGAGTGTTTGCCACTGTGGCTGAAACGAAGCACAATGAACAGCAAAGCAGAAGGATCGATTTTTTCGACATATTTCTGTTCCTGTTTTTAGTGTACCAGACAGTCGGCTCCACGCTGAAAAGGTTGTGGCTGATAGCGCTCCCGAGTCTGTCTTTGAAAAAAATTTCGCCCAAAGATGTGACAAAAAAACGAGCTTACCAAGCTTTTGGCGCGTTTTTTTTGCCTTTTGCACACATATTGCCATGGAGTGCAGGGCCATTTCGATGCATTTTGTCACGCAGTTTGCACGGAAAATGAGCAATGGGGATGAATGCTGTGTGCAGTTAATAACGAGCAGTAAACCTGTCTTATTGTCCACCAACTGCACATAAAGAAAGTCTCTTCTGACTTCACTTCTATGTCTTGTCGGATTGTCCTTTGAGGGCGTGTGGGCATCGTGCACGAAATGTCGGGCTGAAAAACGCGAGAATATGGTGCGGGCAATCCGGTACAACTCGCGCCAAAACATTTTTGATTTGGCGCCAAATTTTTTCAGAAATGGCACCAGAATAATTTTGAAATGGCGCGAGTTTTTTGACGATTCACAAGAGAAGGTGATTCTGGCAGATCCGCCTGCTTTCTCGCCGGAGTTCAATCTTCTTTGAAGGATGGAATGTGCTGTGTAGAAAGAAAACGAATTTCTTCCTTTGCTGTATCAAATAATTAGTATATTTGCACCCGCTATCGGGATGTAGCACAGTTGGTAGCGCGCCACGTTCGGGACGTGGAGGTCGGAAGTTCGAGTCTTCTCATCCCGACAGACGCCGTCAGTGTTCCTTGGAGGAATGTTGACGGCGTTTTTCGTCCGACAGCACAAAAAAGACGGAGACAGCTGAGCCTCAAACTCAGCTGTCTCCGTCTTTTTGCGTGGTGGTATGTATCCTCGTTTATAGACTGTCCAGAAAGTCTTTGATGGTTTGGATCAGTTCGGGGGCTACTGTCGCATCGAGGAATCCGTATTCGTTGGGTGTGCCCATGATGGCACGCTGCATGATGTGATTGATTTCGGGCAGATAGACGACTTTATTCCGCGAGCCGGTGCCATTCACACCGAGAAGTTCTTTCATCAGTGGCATATTCACTTCTTGCAGTACTTGCGTGTCCACTCCGCCGTATATGGCCAAAGTGGCAGGGAGAGGGTGCTTGGTGTATTCCGCTGATGCGATGTCCAGCACGCGGGCAGGGTCATAGGTGAGGAAATGCTTGATCCACGGATTGCTCATTTGTGCCGTAATCAGTTTGATGCCTTGCTCTCTCATCTCTTCTGTCAGCTCGGACGGGAGCAGGATGGATGCGTTCGCACGGCTATAGGCTTCGATGCGTTTGCTCACTTCTGTGGAGTCGCCCGGAAGTGTTGCGAGCCGTATCAACTCTTCCATGGCTGCGCGTTTGGCAGGACTTTGAGGTTGTCCTGTGGTCGCTTCCTCGATGGCTGCATTTTGTGAGAGGAGTATTTCCGACCCCTTGACGGAGGGAGCACCCACGAGAACCAGTCCGGTGACACCTCCGATCTGGCGCGCCACGATGGGGGCGATGATGCCTCCCTCGCTATGCCCCAGGAGGAATACTTTCTTGGTGAGCTGGGGGTAATGCTTGCGCATGAAGGCCAATTCGCTCTCTATGTCGGTTGCCAGTGTGTCGGTCGTCGCCAGTGCAGCATCGCCCGTGCTCTCGCCGAAGTTGCGGTCGTCGCAGCGCAGGACAGCGTAGCCGTGACGGGTGAGTTCGTCAGCCAAGACTGCAAACGGCTTGTGCTCGAATATCGTCTCATCTCGGTCCTGCAGACCGCTACCGCTGATGAGGATGACGGTTCCTTTGGTGTGGGCTGTCTCCTTGGGGTAGGTGAGCGTGCCCACGATGGTGATGTCTGCCGACTTATGGGGTATGTCCACGTCTTCTACCTCGTAAGGGAAGGGTGGCACGGGTGTCTGCGGGCGGTATGCCTTGGCTCCGTCGAGTCCGCGATAGAGTGTCATAGCCGTGCCGAAGCGCCCCTGACGGAACTCTCCTACGATGGAGTCGTTCTGTAGTTTGCCACGATAGGACAGCAAGAGATTCTCTATGGTTAGGCTCAGACTATCCCCTATGACAGTGACGGTGGATAAGGGTATGCCGAAAGCTTTCTGATCTGGGCTGTCCATCGTCCCCTGCCAGGCGTTACCTGTCTGTTGGAGGTGGAGGACCAGTGGTGTGGAGCCGAGACCTTGAGGGATGCGTCCGCTCCAGTCTCCGGCTAACTTCTGTGATTTACAACTTGCTGTGCTCATAACGAAGGCTATGATACTGACGATAGCCAAAAAACGATACTTCATAATGGTGATGCACTTATGTCCTTCCTATTTTATTCGAGTTGGTCTTGTTCTGACCGTCCTTCAGTCTTTGCTTTCTTTCCTTTTCTTTCGCTTTGCGTTCTTGTTCGCGTTGGCGCAACTTCTCCTTGCGTTCTCGTTCCTTTTGTTTCAGTTTTTCTTCGCGCTCTTTCTGCTTCTGACGCTGTTCTTTGAGTTTCTTGCGACGTGCTTGTTCGCGCTCTTGCTCTCGTTTTTTGAGTTCGCGTTTCCGGTCGCGCTCCTTCTCTCGTTTGGCTTTTTCGAGTGCTTTCTTCTCGTCTTTCTCGTTTTGGGCACGATCCTTGGCCAGACGTTGTATCTGCTCTGCGGAGACGCCCTTGCCCTCTTGCTGTCGGAGCGATGGCAGATCAGCCTTTGCTGCAATGGAGTCGGTGGCTGTCGTATCAGCAGTAGCGGGTATTGCGCTTGAAGTAATCTGCTCCCTGTCGATGTCGAAGGTGATAGGTGCTGCCACCTGCAGACTATCATGCTGCTGCTTCACGGGTGTGATCGGTCGGCTTGTCGCAGGAGCAGTCGAGTCGGGTCGGGTGATTGCCGGCTCTGGAAGCTCTTCCTCTTCAGTAACAGGAGAGCCTGGCGTCACTTCGTCCTCGTCCTCCTTGCCTGCCGCTTGGGCCCGGCCGCTGATCTGTTGCCAGCGATCCAGTACGAATGCCGTCTCTGGAACTTCTTCTTGGGCGAGGAAAGCCATATATTGGCCGATGCCTTTTCCTTGTATGAGAAGCTGGTAATTCGTTTCTGATATGGGGAAGAGAAGACTATTCTCTCCCATGGCGGACATGAATCCTTCGGGTGAGAATGCATCTTTAATGTATTGCCATCCCAAGCGCGTGTTCGGGAGCGAACTCATCAACCACTGGTCGAATCCGCCCACGGTGCTCTGTGTGATCTCCAACGTATGCTCCGTGAAGCGAGAGAAGTTGAACGACGCCAATGCAAAGAGTACTCTGTTCTGATTCAGCGTACCTGAGGGAGCCAAAAGGATGAGGCGCGTGCGTTCGAATGTTCTTGGCTTGACGAAGGGCGGTAATGAGTCGGGCGAAATGCTGTCCGCCTCTGCTCCTCCCCACTGGAAGTCCCAATTGATACCGCTATACCCTCCCTGCACAATCGAACGTCCGCGAAGCAATTCCGCCAGCATGGACGATGCCAACTCGGTGACTTCTGCCTTCGGGTAGTCTTTTACAAGAGCTTTGAGTGCATCTGAGAAGCCCTTGGCATCGCCATCAAGCACGTAACAGAGCGCGTTGAGGAAGTCGAACTGCGGAGCCAGCTCCGATAACGGGAAGCGTTCGCGGCATTCGTTGCGATTCCTGCGCACTGTCTGCACCGCTCCTCGGAGGTATGCTTCGAAAGCTTCGTCATATAATTGGTTTTGTCGTCGGTCCATCGTGGCCAACTCCTGCAGGTAATTAGGATTGCTGAGGGCTTTAGCCAGATTGTCTTGGGGATAATGTTGGAGGATGAGCGAGCGACATCGTTCGGCCTCTCGGTGCATATTCATACGAGTGTAGAGCATGAAGAGGCGATAGAGGACATCCATACGCTTCTCGTAGTTCGGATAGCGGCGCAGCAACGTCTCGTATGTGGCGGCCGATTCGTCGAACTTCTCCATTCGTTCGTTGAATACCGTACCCATTCCGAAGAGACCTTCCGCGATAAGTTTGCCCGCAGCTTCTTTCGCGTCCTCCGTCATGGGTAATTGAGCCAGATAATAAGCTCGATTGCGAGGGTCGGATGCTGCCGAGTCAGCGGCTGCAGCTTGTAATTCTTCTTCGGTCATCAAAGCTCCTGTCTGAGCTTCTTCTCCTTCTTCGGCGGCAGTATTTTCGTCTGTCGGTGTGTCAAAGTTGGCCTGCTTGCGTCTGCGCCTCCAATCATCTTCGAGTACACGTTTTCCCCATTTCCGCTCGAAAGCAGTCTTTCCTTGTGCGATCAATAGAGGATTGTAAAAGTAGAATTCTCCCGAACCCGTCTGCTGCGGCGCTTGAGGCATGCCTTGGTTTTGCGTCGGGCGGTTTATGAGACCATCGCTTTCTGCATTGAAAGCTTCTTGATTCTGTTTCAATTTTTCTATTTCCTCTTCATCTTTCAGCTTCTTTTCAGCCTCAATGTAGGCTTTGATGACACTGTCGATAACAGCCAGCCGCTGCTCTTCAGGCATGGCAGCCAGCGTCAGCAGACTATCCTGATCGTGTACGATGCGGGCATGACCCACCAGTTCATCCAGCTGGGAGGACAGTTCGGTCACGCGTTTGTAGTCGGGATTGAGACGATTGAGGGTTCCTGCAGCAGCCGAGAAACAGGGCTGTGCGAGGAGATACTGCCGCCTTTGCATATAGATGTCACCCAAACGAATTTGGCAAAGGGCATAATCCGTACCACGAGTCGTACTCTTTTCAATACCGGCCAAGAACGATTTGATGGCAGAGGTCGTATCGGATATGCTCATGAAGATGTTGCCGGCGGAAAAGAATATCTGATCCTGCACATCCTGATATTTGCTGCGTTTGGCCATTCGCTCCAGTTGATTGGCTACAGAACGAGGGTTCTTTTTGCTATCCAACTCCATCTTGCGGAGGCGTGCAGCGAAGTCCAATGCAAAAGGCGGCGTCGCGCCCAGAACTTTCGTGTAAGCCTTGCGTGCCTCGTCCTGCCTTTCTTCGTCCTGCAAAAGCTGTCCGAGTAAGTAGTACATGCGGGCACGTTGGTGACGATTCTTCTCCTTGGCGGCAGCCTGACGGAGGTAAGGAATGGCAGCACTCTTCTCTCCCGCGAGGATAAAACGCTCCGCCACGGCTTTGGAGTAGAGCCCGCGACGAACTGTATGCGGCTGATCTTTGGGGATGCGTTCCAATAGTCGCTGTCCTTCGTGGAGCCATCCCATCTCGCTATAGCAGCGCACCTGCCACAAGCGTGCCTCATCCCGAATGGCGGGTTCGTTGCTGTAGAGGCGGGCGATGTAAGAAAATGTAGCCTGCGCTTGGAGGAAATCGGCGTTGTAGAACTGCGATTTGCCCACGAGCATCCACGCATTGTGTAGGAAAGTATTGTACTCTCGTTTGTTTTGGAAGGCTACGGCTTTCGGATCGTTCTGCCATCCTTGTTTGCGTTCCGGTTTGGTGCGAATGCTGTGTAGCTGGATAGCTTTGCGCCCTTTGATGATAGCACCGTCAAAAGCTCCCCCCGTTTTGGCCTTTTCTTGTCCCGACTGCGCCGTGATGGGGTCCAGAAATATCTCTTCTGAATACCCTTCTGTATGGTTTTGGAGCATACCGACATAAGCATCGTTGTATGCTTTATCCCCGTTGTAGAACACATTGTAGCGCGTGGTGAAGTTGTGATAGAAGCGTGATCCCGCCGTGTTCTTTGACGTCGAGCACGAGAGGATGCCCAAAGCAGCGGCCGTGAGGATGGCCAGACGGGACAAAAGCGGATAGAGAGAACTATGATTGCGCATGGACAAAGTGCTTAATGGTTTTGGCCAGTAGGAACAAACAGACCAAAACCAAGATGATGAATGCTCCCGATGGGATGCCCAATGTATAACTTCCCCACAATCCGATCAGTGCGGCTACGGCAGCCAGCACTACCGAACCAACCAAAATGGCGGAGAAGCGGGAGGTAAAGAGATTCATGATGCTCTGTGGTAGTGTCAGTAGAGACATCAGAAGCATGATACCTACGAGGCGAATGCTTAACACGATACCCAGAGCGATGGCTACGGACATGAGCATCTCTACAAGCTGTACCCGCACACCCCTTGTTCGGGCAAAGTCCGGATCGAAAGCCGTGTACAGGATGGTGCGAAAGCCGAAGATGAATGCAGCGATCGTTAACAACGCCATGCCGCTGAGCAGGAATAGGTCGGTATGTGACACCAAAAGGATGTTGCCGAAGAGAAAAGCCGAGAGCCCTGTGCTGTACCCGGGTGTGAGAGCTACGAAGAGCGTGCCCAACGCCATTCCCAGCGACCAGAAAGCCGCAATGGCCGAGTCCTCCCGAAGTAGTCCTGTGCGAGCAGCCCCCTGTACGCCCAGTGCCGAGAGAACGGCGAAACCTGCCGCCGAGAGGAGTGGATTGATACCTAAGTATAGTCCCATTCCTATCCCGCCGAAAGATGCATGTGTGATCCCCCCGCTCACGAAAACCATCCGACGAGCAACTACATAGCTGCCCAAAAGCCCGCACACGATGGCCGTGAGCAGGCTGCCGAGGATGGCATTGCGGAAGAATCCGTACTCAAGAGCTTCAATCATCGTGTCTGTGTTGGATGCGGTGTTCGGATACAATCAGCAAGGCTTGCTCCTTGATGGTGAGCGGCATCTCTATCTGGCGTAGCTGAAGACTGCGTATCCACGCGGACACTTCCTCCTCTTGCAGGGTGGCGAGGACTTCTTCAAATTCCTCCACAGCCTCGTCTTCATATTCCTCGGGGCGTATGCCGGCATAGCGGTCGAGCTCTTCATCGTCGTAGTAAACGATGCTCTTGCTCACGGCTGTGAGCAAGCTGTCTTTTTCGCATGTGATGTGCATGCCGCAGCAGCCTTCCGGTATCACCCGCACCGACTCCTCTTCCAAGGGCTTGCCTTGTGCAGCGGCGGCTCTGCGCTTGCGTGCGTAGAGGATTTCCGTCAGAGCGGCGATAAGTCCGAGTGCGACCATGCCGATTATCAGTATCCAGATGTTGCTCATCTTCGGTGTTCTCTGTCTTCTTTATACTTCTTCCCATTTCAGTCCCAGCAGCTCAGTCGCGCCGAGGAAATCAGGGAAACTCTTGCCTACTACGGAGGCGTCTTCTAAGACGATCCCGCTTGTCGTTGTCATGGCTGCTGCTGCAAAAGCCATCGCCAGACGGTGATCCTTGTACACGCGGATCACCGGATTCTCTTCCGCCTTGTGTCGCTCTCCATCCCAGTAGAGAGCATCGCCATCGGCATGGACGGCGTAACCCAATCGTCCGGCTTCCGTGCAGATGGCTTCGAGACGGTCGCTCTCCTTCAGTCGCAGGTGTCCTATGCCCGTCAAACGGAACGGTACGCCTTTCAGCAAGCAGCATACGGTCAATGCAGGTACGAGGTCAGGACAATCTCGCATATTGGCTGAGCCGAAGTCTTCTGCCTGGCGTTCATGCCTGTAGCAGAGCGCAATGCCGCGCTCGGTCGGTATTGTAAGAACGCCCAGCCGCCCGAAAAGTTCGGCCGCACGGCTGTCGGCTTGCATACTGTCGGGCGGGAGGACCAGACCATCCAGCCGCACCTTCCCTTTGATTGCACCTGCCGATACCATATTATATATATAGCTCGCAGATGACCAGTCGGCCGTGGCCGAAAGATTATCAGGAGGAGCTAACGTTCCGGGGCGTACCACGATGGTGCTTCCCTCTCGTCTGAGATCGATGCCATAGGCAGTCAACAGGCGGCAAGTCATCTCCGTATAGGGAGCCGATACCTCACGGCTTGTCAGTTCGATGTGCAGCCCGTCCGGAAGGGTGGGAGCAATGAGCAACAATGCACTGACAAACTGCGAACTCATCCCCGCATCTATCCTTATCTTACCTTCACGCATGGCAGCCGGACGCACCGATAACGGAGGAAACCCCTCTGCGCCTTCGTATGACAGATCTGCCCCCAAAGATCTCAAAGCCTCCACTAATGGCCCGATGGGACGTGCATGCATCCGTTCAGTCCCCTGCAGGAGCACTGGCGAAGTGGCAAAGCGAGCTGCATAGGCTGTTAGGAAGCGCATGGCGGTACCTGCGTCCTGTACATCTATCCGACCCGCAAGTCCCGATGTCAATGCACGGTGCACCACTTGCACATCCGTGGGAGCATTGCCCGAGAGCGGCGCGAGTGCCTCTCCGCTCATGGCACGAAGCAGCAGTAGCCTTATCCATTCGCTCTTGGATGATGGCAGTGTCAGACTGACTTCGGGAGCCATCCCTATGGGATTAAACGTGCAGTGTAGGCTTTTCATTGCATCGGTGATTGTCGCTTTTGAGGGATGAATACCATTTGGAACTCCCCTCTCTGTACAATTCCTAAGCAACAAAGTTAGTAAAAAGCCTGTCTGTCTCTGCCCACGTAGTTTGTTTGTCCCTTGAGCAAGATTGGCCGTGGTTGATCCTCTGTAGTTCCGTCCCTTCTCCCAAGAAGACTTGTTCCCATATTTCTCTTCGCGCAGAAACTTCCTCAATCTCTGCTCTGTTTTCTGACTTTTTTCGCCTGTAGGTGCATGGATGGAGAGCAGAATGAGTGCAGAAGAGACGACTTTTTTATCCCACAGGATAGCTGATTAAGGCGTTGTTTATAAGTGGATTAGATTGTTTAGGAGTAGTCCTTATAGTGCGTGTCTATGAGAGCATAGAAATATTCGATGAATCTTCTATTGTGGGAGTGGACGTCGGCTCCTACATTTGCAACGGTTAAATGATACAAACAATTATCAATCAGAACAAAAAACAACATCAATATGACAACTTTGGTAGGAAAGAAAGCTCCGGTATTCCGAGCAACAGCTGTTAAAGGCAGCGAGATCATTCAAGACTTTTCGCTTGAGCAGTATTTGGGCAAGAAGTATGTAGTATTTTTCTTCTATCCGATGGACTTCACTTTCGTATGTCCTACGGAGCTGCATGCCTTCCAAGAAAAGAAAGCAGAGTTCGAAAAGCGCGATGTAGCTGTAGTAGGCTGCTCGGTGGACTCTGAGTTCTCTCACTTCCAATGGTTGCAGATGGACAAGAAGTTCGGAGGCATCAAGGGTGTGGAATACCCCATCGTGGCTGACTTCTCCAAGACCATCTCAGAAAACTACGGTGTATTGGCTTCCGAATTCGGCTACGACGACGAAGGCAATGCCGTGAGCGAAGGTGCTCCCGTATCCTACAGAGGTCTCTTCCTCATCGACAAGGAAGGTGTGGTGCGTCACATCACTATCAACGACCTGCCCCTCGGCCGTAACGTGGACGAAGCACTCCGTATGGTCGATGCACTGCGTCACTTCGAGCAGTATGGCGAGGTATGCCCCGCCAACTGGAGCGAAGGTAAGGATGCCATGAAGGCTACCAACGAAGGCGTAGCCGGCTACCTGAGCAACCACTAAGCATAGCAACAAATAATTTTTTCTCAGACCGTATATTTTTTGAATGTATGTAAAGGCAACTTCTCTCTACAGTTGTCGCCTTTATCTAAATAGCAAATCCCGCCTGCGAAGGCGGGATTTACTTTTTTATGTTCTATGGTAAAAGGCGGGAGGCTCGTTTTGTGCGGCTTACTGGTGCAAAACTTTGGCAAAGGCAGTGCCCACTCGGAGGATGTACACCCCTTGCGGATAATTGCTCAGGTCGATGCGGAAAGATCTCTCAACCGAGGGCAGCGTAAGAACGGTCTTTCCTGCAACATTGCTAAGGGTGACAGTCGCTCCTGCAAGAGCTTCGGGCAGACATACATGGACGACAGAAGTCGTAGGATTAGGGTAGATGAAAAGCTTGGGTTGAGCCCAAATTTCTGTCAGTCCAGTCGTGCCCGCATAAGGGATACGATCAATCACTATTCCTTCACTGTTGAAAATCTCCTCCATGGCAGTCCATCCACGTTCGGCGGCCTCCTGTACCTGCGTTGTGGTACATATATTGTTCTCGTCGGACAGATTGGAGAAGACAACAAATTTTTTCGATTCGCTTGCCGAATTGGTGTGCAACGAGGCGATCAGTTCATCCAGGGATTCGCCTGAGAGACCGAGGCTGTAACATGCTACGGTTTTCAGCTTGGTATTCGGTGAGAGGGAGAGTTGCGGAATGTGGTTCCGGCTACAGTCGAGAATGGTGAGATTCGTATTCTTGCCCAGATCGAGCTTGGTCAGTTTATTGGCAGAGCAAGTCAGCCCGAGGAGGTTGGTATTATTTGAGAGGTCTATCTCTTCGATTTCGTTCTCGTCAATGTATAGATAGTGTAGGTTGGGCAGTTGCCTCACATCCAATGTCTTTAGCCTATTCACAAAGCAGTCCACACGAGTCAGCTTGTCTGTAGCAGGGAGGATCAGCGTTTCGAGGACTTTATTGCGGTCGCAGTAGATCTCGGTAGCATTAAGCAGGGACGAGCAGTCAAGAGATTGTATCCGGTTGTATCCGCAGTCCAACGTTGTGAGGGAATGACTCTTGGAGAGATCCAGAGCTGTGAGCAGATTTTGTTGGCAGAAGAGGACTTCGAGCATTTCGTTGTGCGAGATGTCGAGTGAGAGGAGGTCGTTAAAGGGGCAATCCAGCTCCACCACGTCGCCATAGATGGTGATGGTCTTGCTCGTAACCGGATGGATTTCGGCGTAAGACTCTTCGCCGGTGTCGTATTGTTCATTGCCATTCCAGTCCACCCACACATTTTGTGCACCGCTCTGGGGCGTGATTGTCAGCATCCATACGGCATTATTGTCTTTAGCATCCCAGCCGCCTTCTGTCGTCATACGGATGTAGGGTGCATCCGTTGTGTAGTTTTGTGCATGGAGAGGAAAGGTGCTGAGAGGGAGAATCAGCGAGAGAAATAGAGTTCGTAGTCTCATAATTTGGTTTGTTTTGATGTTAGACAAATGGTTTTGCTAAAAAACAAAAATAAGAATTCTCGCCCCAAATGTATCGATTTGACATCGAACCAAAGAGAAATATGCTCCTAAATCGAATCCTTCCTCCCCCCCACTGTAGGGATGGAAACACGCATGTGAAAAAACGTATAGGAGAGTTGCGAATTTCAACCTATGCCAATAGTCGAGAAAACTCACGCCAAAAAAATATTGTTTTGGTGCCATTTCGGGAAGAATCATGCGCCGGATCGAAAAAGTTTTGGCGCGAAATTCCCTGATTTCCGGTGCCATTTTTCGCTGATTTTCGGCCCATAATTTTGAAAAGTGCGCTCTTGTGGCGTCAACGAGCTGTAGCGAGTTAAGAAAAGTGATGCTCCTTAGTATTTTCTGAGGACTCGGGGGGGGGAGTGGTATTGTCTGTGCGATAGGTCATTGTCGTCTCAGAAGAAACCGGAGACCTAATGGAAACGGATCACGTTTTTGCGACGGTAAAAGCATTTATCGCGAGAGAAAAGTCGCTTTTGGGACACAAACTTTTTGCGGAACTGTTTGCAGGTTTGAGATATTGCACTACATTTGCATCACGAAAAGCGAAAAATGCTTTCTTAGCTCAGTCGGTTAGAGCATCTGACTGTTAATCAGAGGGTCCTTGGTTCGAGCCCAAGAGAAAGCGCCAAACAGAAGTTTTTCCATTCTTCCTTAGCTCAGTTGGTTAGAGCATCTGACTGTTAATCAGAGGGTCCTTGGTTCAAGTCCAAGAGGAAGAGCAAAAGAAAAGACCGAAAGTCCGTGAGGGCTTTCGGTCTCTTTTGTATGGACGGGGCGTTTCTGTGCATTATCTTTGCAATCGCTCCTCGTCTGTATGAAATGAGAGAACAAGAGGAAGGAACAGCCGTATGTCGTCCCAGCAGATCCAAGCATTAGAATCGAAAAAAATCCCCAAGCTCCTGTTCAGCTATGCCTTGCCGGCAGTAGTGGGTACGGTGCTCAACTCTATTTATAACATCGTGGACCGTATCTTCATCGGGCAGGGTGTGAGCGAGTATGCACTCTCGGGGCTGGCCATTACATTCCCGATACTGATCTTCCTGCAAGCCTTCGGGATGCTGGTGGGTGCCGGAGCTTCTGTGCGCGTATCCATCCAATTGGGCCAAAAAAATATACGCGGTGCGGAGCATACATTGGCCAATGCCATCTTTCTGACGCTCTTCACGCAATTCATCACTATCGTCCCATGCTTTCTGTTCATGGAGCCGCTATTGCGCCTCTTCGGGGCGAGCGACCGCACGCTGCCGTATGCCATGGAGTATCTGCAGATAGTGATTCCTGCCAATATCTTCTCTACCCTGAGCTTCGGATACAACTCCGTCATGCGTGCCTCGGGCTATCCCCGCAAGGCCATGACGACTATGATCATAGGCGCATTGACCAATGTGGTGCTGGACTACGTATTCATCTATCCGCTTGATATGGGGATTCGGGGTGCTGCCATAGCTACTGCTATTTCGATGATGGTCTGCTCGTTTTATGTGCTGGCCCACTTTTTCCGGCGCGACAGTATCGTGCGTTTTCGTCGATCGGCCTTTAAGCTGTCTCTCCCTGCCATAGGCGGCATCACAGCCATAGGGGTGGCTCCTTTCGCCATGCAGTTGACGGGTAGTCTGGTCAACGTCATCATGAACCGATCTTTCGTTGCATACGGTGATACGCCTGAGACGACGGACTTGGCTATCGGAGCCTTCGGGATCATCAATAGCTATGCGATGCTCTTTTTTATGATCATCATGGGTGTCGCACAGGGGATGCAGCCGATCGTGGGCTTCAACTACGGGGCACAGGATATGGAGCGGGTGAAGACGACCTATCGCTACAGCTGTACTGTCAATCTTCTTGTCAGCATTGTGGGCTTTACGCTGGCGATGCTGATGCCTCGTGCCATTGTGGGGATGTTTACGAGCAGCAAGCCGATGGTGGACCTCTGTGCTCCGGCGCTGCGTATGACGCTTGCGGGCTTCTCTCTGCTCGGTTTTCAGATTACGACGACGCAGTTTTTCCAGAGTATCGGTCTGAGCAGGAAAGCGATTTTCCTGAGTCTGACGCGTCAGATACTCTTCTTGATTCCTTGTTTGCTCATCATTCCTCGTTTCCTCGGGCTGAATGGTGTGTGGTGGAGTCTGCCGATCAGTGATATGGCTTCGGTCATCTTGGCATTCTTCATGATCACGATTCATATGAAACGAATCGGGTATGCCGAGAAACCTGCTGCTGCCGAATGAAGTGAGGCGACTGAGCCGTTTCCCCATTAGGACTGTTATTAGGTTATAACGATGAAAGTATTTCTCGAAGCTTTTCTCCTCCAATATCTCCTGACCCTCTATATCGCATATCGCGGAGGGCAGGCTTTGCCGGCCCGAGGGGCTTGGCGCAAGATGTTCTATGCCCTGATGGCAGCCATATTCGGACTGTATGTCGTAGGTTTTGCAGGTAATAGGGTGTTGCCCGATGCCCTGATGAGCGGGATTATGTCCGTGACTGGATTTTGGTTTTTCATGGCGATCTATGTGATGTTCGCTCTGGTACTCGTCGAAATAGTCCGACTGATCGATCGTCGGTGGGTACATGGATATGCCCGATTGACTCAGAACGGGCGAGCACGCGTCCGTCTCATCCTCTTCTTCCTTATCGGATCTGTCTCGGCGGGGCTTATGATCAAGGGTATGCACATCGTGCGTTTCCCTGAAGTAAAGCACATGACTGTACAGCTCGATCGTCCTGCCATAGACGGCAGGCAGTCGATGCGTGTGGCTTTGCTGACCGATATTCACATCAGTGAGACCGTGACGGCTCCATACATTCGCTATGTAGTGGAGCGAACGCTGGCAGAACGTCCCGATGTGGTGCTCGTGGGCGGGGATGTGATCGACTACCACGGCAGATATGCCCGTCGCAATGGCATTACGGAAATGATGCGCCGCTTGCAGGATGAGACGCCGATGGGAGCATATTATGTGTTGGGCAATCACGAATATCGGGCCGACGAGGTGGAGAAACGTGAGTGGTTCCGCTCCATCGGTCATCTGCTCATTGACGAGGTGGCGACCCCGGGCGGGGTATTCTATCTGGTGGGAAGGGATGATAGTACGAATGTATTCCGTGCTCCGCTGCACGAACTAATGCCGCAGGTGGACACGACCAAAGCATCGATTCTGCTGGATCATCAGCCTCATGTGCTCGACAGTGTGGCGATGACTGGTGTGGATTTGGCTCTCTATGGGCACACGCATAACGGACAGATCTGGCCGTTTACGCTGCTGACACGACTGGCTTTTGAAAATCCGTGGGGCTATCAGCGGAAAGGACACACGCAGTTTTTCGTCAGTTCCGGTGTAGGAGCTGCCGGTCCGGCGATCCGTGTTTTTACCCGAAGCGAGATCGTTATACTGGATATTCAGTTTGCCAAAGAATAACCGTAGTCCGTCGGTCTGCATCCATTCGGACAAGAAACAACAAACCCCAAGCCCTGTGTGAACGATCAGATGCTTGGGGTTTTCTTTTTTAGTAGTCCGCTTCTTGTAGTGCTTGGCGCAAGAGACGGACGCCTTCGGTGGCAGTGGCTTGTATATAGCGGATGTCCTGCCGTGAGGTGCTGTGCACCGGCTTGGGGTCGATGAGGTAGATCGGACAGTTGTGCGGGGCGTAGTTGAGCAGACCTGCAGCCGGATAGACGTTGAGAGAGGTGCCGATAACCACTAATATATCTGCCTCGGACACTTCTTTGATGGCCGGCTCGATCATCGGAACGGCCTCTCCGAACCATACGATAAAGGGGCGTAGCTGAAAGCCATCGGGCGCCAAGTCGCCCACATGTAGGTCGGGCTGAGCCGGATCCACGGGGTAGAGTATGGTGTCCGTAGCTACGGAACGATTCTTCATCAGCTCGCCATGCAAATGAATGACGGATGTGCTACCTGCCTGCTCGTGCAAGTCGTCCACGTTTTGCGTGACAATGCGCATATCATATTCTCGTTCCATTTCCGCCAAACCGATGTGACCGGCGTTGGGATGACAGCCGAGGTAGTCGCGGCGACGCGCGTTATAGAACTTGAGGACGAGTGCGGGGTTGCGATGGAAGCCATCAATGGAGGCTACATCTTCCACGGGATAATTCTCCCACAGCCCGTTGGAGTCGCGAAAAGTAGAGATGCCGCTTTCGGCACTCATGCCGGCTCCGCTGAGAACAACGATTCTTTTCTTTTTCATATCGGGTTCTGCGTTTAGGGGTTATTAGCAAAGATAAAGAGAAGTCCGCGTATATTTGTCCCAATAATCAGATACTTATGACAGCAAAAGGGCGAAATGGTGCTATAGATGTCCTCCGTGTTTTGGCCGGATTGATGGTAATTGGGATTCATACATCGGGTGAGTATGTGCTCGAAGGCGTGAATGATGGAGCCAATTTCCTCGCGGGCCTCTGCTGGGAAGCAGTCGTGCAGCCGGCCGTTCCTCTCTTTGTGATCATCAGCGGTGCCTTTGTTTTGGGTCGGTATGAGGCATGGGGCATTTTCTATCGGAAGCGAATGCCACGACTGCTGGGCATACTTCTCTTTTGGTTACCCTTCTATTGGTTATGGATGTGGGTTAAGGGAAATGATATCGGTAGCTATCTGGCCGGGTTTTGGCAAGGGCGATCATTCGTGCATCTGTGGTATGTGGTGATGCTTTTGGGACTGTACGCTTTCGTACCTCTCCTGAACGAGGTGATCCGACGGTGCGAAGTCGATGGAGAAAACACCGCACGCAAACGTCTTTGGGCGCTAAGTGTTTCTTTCCTTTTGGTGGGAATCCTCTCCAATACGTATGACTATGTGTTGGGGTACAACCGTTTCTTCCCGCTCCTTTGGGTGGATTATATCGGCTACTTCCTCATCGGTTATACGCTCCGGCGCTATCCTCCCGTCCGGACGCTCCCCATCCTGTGCCTATATCTGCTCTCCTCTGTGGCCTTATACGCCGCCAGTCGTTATGCTTTTGATCGCGGAGAGGGGTTGTATCTGTACCGCAATCTTTCGCCGCTCATCGTCCTTTCGGCGGTGAGTTTCTTTGCTTTCTTCGTCTCTTTGCGCAGGTGTAACCCGAAGATCGAGCGAATCGGGCAGATGCAGGGAGATATATTGGGGATTTATTTGGTCCACATCGCAGTACTGAATGTGGTGACAAAGGTGCTCGTGCTCACGACTCCCGTCCTGATGCAGCACGCATGGCTCAATATCCCTGTGCGGGTAGCCTTAGTTTTTCTTATTTCTTGGGGAGTGGTGCGGCTGATGAAGCGACTGCCCGTCGCCCGCAGCTTGGTATAACTTCAGTCCACCAGTGGTTCTATTCCGTCGTTTTCTTGACTTTTTCTGTAACGCTCTCCCGTCTCGGGACAGGTAGCAAGGCCGTCCTTGTCGAACGTAAGGCGGTGTCCCGACCGGCTGATCCATCCGATTTGTCGGGCAGGGTTGCCCACAACCAGAGCATAAGGAGCTACATCGTGCAGCACAACTGCTCCCGCTCCCACCATAGCATAGGCGCCAATCGTCACACCGCAGAGAATCGTGGCGTTCGCTCCGATGCTCGCTCCTGTCGCAACGAACGTAGGTTTATACTCGGATTTGCGTTCGACAAAGGCTCGCGGATTGATCACGTTGGTGAAGACGCAGCTCGGACCCAGAAATACACCGTCCTCACATACAACCCCAGTGTACAACGATACGTTGTTCTGCACCTTACATCCATTGCCTAAACGAGCACCCGGCATCATGACAACATTTTGCCCGATGTTGCAATTCTCTCCTACTATGGCACCGCTCATCAGATGAGAGAAGTGCCAAACGCGCGTGCCCTGACCCAGGATGCAACCGTCTTCTACTATGGCGGTGGGATGAATCATAAGGGGCGTATTTGTTAATGGGCGATCATTTGCTCGGCTCGCTCCACCGTGTTGCGGAACGAAGCGTTCATCTCCATTTCATTGGTCACGCAACGGCAACCGTGCAATACGGTAGCATGATTGCGACCGCCCATTAGTTCGCCGATGGCTGACAGGGATTGTCCCGTGTATTTCTTCGAGAGGAACATGATGACTTGGCGCGCTTGCACGATGTCTTGCTTGCGACTCTTGCCTTTGATCTGTTCGGCCTGTACTTGGAACACCTTGCATACGGCTTGCTGGATGCACTCCACTGTGACTTCCTTCTTCTCCAGACGCACGGCCTGACGTACGATGCGCTTGGCAAAGCTCAAGTCTATTTCCTTGCCGATGACTACCGAATTGGTGATCAGAGAGACGAGGGTGCCTTCGAGCTCGCGTACATTGTCGCATACGTTCTCGGCTATGAAGTTCAATACAGACTCGTCCAACGATACACCGCTCTGGATGGTGCGTTGCTGCAGAATCTCGCGGCGCAAGCGCAAATCCGGACGCTCAATCTTCACGCAAGTGGCACCCGCCATACGCGTCACGAGGCGCTCCTCCATGCCGTTGAGATCCACGGGCGGCTTGTCCGAGGTGAGCACGATCTGCTTGCTGAGCATATAGAGGTGATTGAAGACCTGGAAGAATGCCAGCTGTGTCTTCTTCTTGCCGATGAGCCACTGGATGTCGTCGATGATGAGCACATCCACTTGCTGATAGAAGGCGATGAAGTCGTTGATCGTACCGGCGCGTGCAGCTGTGGTAAACTGCATCTCGAAGAGGTGGCTCGATACATATAATACTTTCAGACGAGGGTGCGTCTCTCGCACGCGCAGTCCGAGTGCATGACAGAGGTGGGTCTTGCCCACGCCTGAAGGTCCGTATATAAAGAAGGGGTTCATGGGCGTATTGCCCGGGCTGGAGGCAATGGCCTCTGCCACGGAACGTGCCACATAGTTACAGTCGCTCTGATAGAAGTTGCGGAAGCTGAGTTTGCTATTGAGTTGCGTGTCGAAGTCTTGCGCTTCAGTATGCGTGGCGGTATGGGGCATACCTTGCCGCATCTGGTCTGCCTCAAGCTGCTCTGTCGTCCCTTCTTGGGTACATCCTGCCAACGTCACTGTGCGAGGATGCTTGGGAGAGCTGTTATCCACGAGGGCATTATACTGGAGTGATGCATTGGGGCCGATCACGCGACCCAATACGGTGCGCAGCTGCTCAACGAAGTTGCCTTCCAAAAATTCACAGAAGAACTGGCTGGGTACCTGCAACGTAAGCGTATCTCCTTCGATGGATACGGGTACGATGGGTACAAACCAGGTCTGATAAGCCCGCTCATCCACTATATCTTGCAGGATATGGAGGCAGGCATTCCATATATCATTTACATTGGTCGAGTGATAGTTCATATATAATTCTCCGCTTGATGTGGAGCATGTGCTCACTTGTCTTTCGGGAAAACAAAGGTTCAAACAAAAGAGCAAAAAAACAACCGCCGAAAAGTGTAGCAAAATTCAAAAGAATTGTATCTATATTGTTTTCAATGTGTTACGGTTGTCAAGTATCAACAACGAACGTATTTTCCGTAATTCGTTGTTTTTCAGTGGATTAAATTGGTTGCATGGGTTGGTTGGTTAAGTTATTAACAACGAATGAGTAGCCCTGAGTTGCCTATGTATAAAGCATTTGCGAGGGGTGAGAAAAAAACTTTTCAACAGCCCTGTTATTTATACTGATTCCAAATAAGAAAAGCAGTGATTTGAAAATTTTTTGCCTCTTGTCGGACGATTTTCTGCACACTTGGCCGAATTTTGTTCACTCCCGACTCCGATTTTGCCTCGGAAGGGGTCATGAGCTGCAAACCAGAAGCATTTTCTCATTTCACAAAGGTAGTATAGATGGGTGGAGAAGCTGCATTCATGCGCGATTAGTGGGTTCCTTCGGCACCGTCTGATGGGGGCTGAGATGTTTATTCTGTCGATGCTTGTCTGAAAACACGCGTATTTCGCAGCGATTTTGGCGCAATGAATGCAAGAGATCCGGCGCATAATTTTTTGAGAAATGGCGCCAGTTCCGAAAAAAATATGCGCGTAAATGAAAAAGAAATGGCGCGTCTTTTTCGTTCAAACCCGCGCCAAAAGGCGCCGCAATTATGCGCCATATTCTCCGATTGTTTGGCTGTTCGGTTGCAAGTCTTTGTGTATGTGGCTTTGTGATTTTGATTGATCATTCACGTTGTTCGGGAGAATCATCCGTCCGAGTCAAGCATAATCGTAAAAAAGCCTCCGCTCATCCGAGCAGAGGCTTGCACCATATCTAATTGGGGAGGGGGTGGAGTCTTGTCCTAAAAGAAATCGTCCTATTTTACTTCGTGGACGCAGAATTGCGATTGAGTGTGTAGCGCAGTACTACCATACCTGCCACGGCTGCCAAGATGGACGACGTGAAGATGCCGAGCTTGGCTTCATTGAGGAAGTGCAAATGCTCAGCAGACGTATAGGAAAGAGTCGCGATAAAGAGCGAGACGGTGAATCCGATACCGCCCAATATGGACAGGCCGAAGAGATTCAGGCGGTTCATTCCTTGGGGCCAGGGACAAAGCTTGAGCTTGAGGAAGCCCACTGTAAAGAAGTATATACCCACCGGTTTGCCGACGAAGAGACCCAGGAAAATGGCCAATGGTACACCCCATAGCGCATCCGCCGTGACGCCGCCGAGCGTGATGCCGGCATTGGCGAAGGCAAATAGTGGCAAGACGAAATAGCCGACAATCGGACTGAGAATTCCTTCCATCAGCTGCATGGGGCTGATAGCGTTGCGTGTCCGCTGACGCATGGAGTTGATGACGCTGATCTGGGTGTGGCTGAGGACAAGTGAATTGCCTGCCTGTCGAATCTTATCGTCCGGCATGGCTTCAAAGAGAGAGCGCAACTCGGCTCGAAGATTCTTGGCATGCAGCCCCGGGCGAGCCGGAATGGTGAAAGCGGCCAGCACACCGGCGATAGTCGTGTGGATACCACTCTGGAGGAAGAAGAGCCATACGAAGAAGGTGCCTACGAAGTAGAACAAGAGACTGTTCACGCGCATACACCCCATGATGTACATAAATGCCAAGATGGCGAAGGCGATGGCTAACATACCAAAGTGAATATGCGAGCTGTAGAAGATGGCGATGATGATAATGCCCCCTATGTCGTCGGCCACGGCCAGCGCGGTGAGGAAAATCTTGAGACTCGTCGGGACGCGACTGCCCAGAGCAGCCAAGACGGCAAGAGCGAAGGCTATATCTGTAGCCATGGGGATGGCTGCGCCTCGCATACCGGGGCCTTCGTGCATGACAAGCAGGAAGAAAAGTATGGGGATGATCATCCCTCCCGTAGCTCCTACGATGGGAAGGAGGGCTTTCTTGACGGAGGATAGTTCGCCGACGAGGATTTCTTGCTTGATCTCAAGCCCCACAGCCAAGAAGAAGATAACCATGAGGACGTCATTGACGAACTGTAGGAGTGTCATCGTCTCGCCATGGTGGTAGAAGACTTCTTGCCCTCCGATTTGAAGACTGATGGGATAGTCGAGGATTTCGTAATAGATGCCGCTGAGCGAACTGTTGGCCATGATGACAGCGAGTACCGTGGCGATGAACAACATCATCGTGGCACTAGGTCTGAATTGGGTTATCCGTTCGAGGGGTTTAATAAAACGAAAAGCTTGTTTCATACGCTATTTCAATGAATAGGAGACCTAAAAAATGATAACAACTTTTTTGCGAACCTGTTTTTGCGCGCGACTGTTCGCAAAGTTAATTAAAAACTGTGCTACCTTTGCCATTATTGCAATAAAACCAATGATTACAATGGAACACTCCTTAGAGATTTATAATACGCTTAATCGTCGCAAAGAACGATTTGTCCCCCTCCACGAACCACACGTCGGACTCTACGTATGCGGCCCGACAGTCTATGGCGATGCCCACTTGGGACATGCTCGTCCGGCGATCACGTTCGACCTCCTTTTCCGCTACTTGCAGCATCTGGGATATAAGGTGCGCTATGTGCGCAATATCACCGACGTGGGACATCTGGAGCACGATGCCGACGAGGGGGAAGACAAAATAGCCAAGAAGGCACGACTCGAACAGCTCGAACCCATGGAAGTGGTGCAGCATTATCTGACGCGCTACCGCCATGCCATGGAGGCGTTGAACGTTTTGCCTCCGAGCATCGAGCCGATGGCTTCGGGACATATCATCGAACAGATAGAGCTGGTGAAGCAAATCCTTGAAGCGGGTTACGCCTATGAGAGTGCCGGCTCAGTTTATTTCGATGTAGAGAAGTACAATCGCGATCATCACTATGGCGTGCTGAGTGGTCGCAACATTGAGGAAATGATCAATAATACCCGCTCCCTCGACGGCCAGGACGAGAAGCGAAACGGTGTGGACTTCGCTCTTTGGAAAGCTGCTCAGCCCGAGCATATCATGCGTTGGCCCAGTCCGTGGAGTGAAGGGTTCCCCGGGTGGCACTGCGAGTGTACGGCTATGGGGCGTAAGTATCTGGGAGAGGAGTTTGACATTCACGGAGGAGGCATGGATCTCGTCTTCCCGCATCACGAATGTGAGATAGCTCAGGCAGTGGCTTCGCACGGCCATCCCATCGTGCGCTACTGGATGCACAACAATATGATTACGATCAACGGGCAGAAAATGGGTAAGAGCTTGGGAAACTTCATCACGCTGGAGCAGTTCTTTACTGGTGACCACCCCAATCTCTACAAGCCCTATTCGCCTATGACGATCCGCTTCTTCATCCTCGGCGCTCAGTATCGCGGTACGGTGGACTTCAGCAACGAAGCTCTCGAAGCTGCAGAGAAGGGGATGGAACGTCTGCTCGATGCCGCGGCTCTCTTGGACGGACTTAAGACAGCGGATGCGACCTCTGTGGAAGTAGCTGGGCTGCGTAAGCGTTGCTACGACGCCATGAACGACGATTTGAACAGCCCTATGGTTATCGCGGCACTGTTTGATGCGGCACGAGCCATCAATGCAGTCCACAATGGGCAAGGCACGATCACACAGGCCGATCTCGACGAGTTGCGTGAGGTATTCCGTCTCTTCCTCTTCGATCTGCTCGGCATGCGCGACGAACGTGCGTCGAGAGCTTCCGGCAATGAGGCCTTTGCCAAAGCGATGGATCTCCTACTGAATATCCGCGCAGAGGCCAAGGCGCGCAAAGATTGGGCTACGAGCGACAAGATTCGCGACGAACTGACTGATCTCGGCTTCACCATCAAGGACACGAAGGACGGTGCCGAGTGGAAATTGAACTAAGTCGTCGGTCACACACCACTGAGCATTAACAACTTTAATACTGATATACAATGGCTTATTTTTTCAAGAATCTGGTTTTTGAAGGTGGCGGTGTCAAAGGCATTGCCTATGTGGGTGCTCTTGAGGTCTTGCAGGAGGAAAAGATCTATCCTAAGATCAAACGAGTGGCAGGCACTTCGGTGGGTGCAATCGTCGCAGTTCTGGTTGGTTTGGGGTATACACCGTCGGAAATCAAATCGATCATGTGGGATCTGAACTTTAAGAACTTCTTGGATGATTCTTGGGGTATCATCCGCGATTCCAAGAGGCTGATTGAAGAGTATGGCTGGTACAAAGGTGATTTCTTCCGTAAATGGATCGGCAGTTTCATCAAGGCCAAAACGGGTAACTCGGAGACGACCTTTGCAGATTTGGCTGCCAGAAAGGGAGATCATTCTTTCCTCAATCTTTTCCTCATCGGGACCAATCTTTCCACGGGCTATGTCGAGATTTTCTCGGCCGAGCACACTCCTCGCGTCTGTATCGCCGATGCTGCTCGCATCTCTATGTCAATTCCACTTTTCTTTGCTGCCAAGCGGAGTATGCGTGGCGATGTGTATGTTGATGGAGCAGTGGTGGACAATTATCCCATCAAGGTGTTTGATCGTACAAAGTATGTTGCCAAAAACTTTACACGTACGTCCTACTATGAGCCTACCAACAAGAAGCTTGTCAAGAAGAATAGAAAGATAGCCGAATACGTATATAATAAGGAAACGTTGGGGTTTCGCCTTGATAGTAAGGAGGAGATAGCCATGTTTCGCGACAATGCCGAGCCACCTATCCGCCAGATTGATAGTTTCTTCGACTACACAGTGGCTCTTTTCGACACACTGATATCTGCTCAGAATAGTGCGCACCTCCACAGTGATGACTGGCAACGTACGATTTACATTGATACGCTGGGTGTCGGAGCTACGGATTTTTCTATCACTGAAGCCAAGAAGAAAGCTTTGTTGGAATCGGGCCGCGCCTATACCAAGTCTTATTTTGAGTGGTACAATAACGAAGAGGCCAAGTCAAATAAATAACTTAAGTCATTTGGCACATGAACTCTTCTGTCCCCATTACGTTCTCTATCGTAGTTCCCGTTTACAATCGGCCAAATGAGGTGCGAGAACTTCTGGAGAGTTTGCTGTATCAGACCTCACGCAACTTTGAAGTGATTATTGTTGAAGATGGTTCCTCACTCCGTTGCGATCGCGTTGTCGATCTATTCAGAGGCGACTTCAACCTTAATTATGTCTTGGTTCCCAATGGCGGACCCGCCGCAGCGCGCAATCTCGGAGCAAGAATGGCGAGAGGAGAGTACATTCTGATCTTGGATTCGGATGTCATCTTGCCGAGAGGCTATATAGCTGCCGTGCAGAAAGGTATCGAACAGACTCGTGCTGATGCTTTCGGCGGCCCCGACGCTGCTGCCGACGGGTTCACCCCCGTGCAAAAAGCTATCAACTATGCAATGACTTCGTTCTTCACGACCGGAGGAATACGCGGTGGTAAAGGTGTACGATTGGACAAGTTTTATCCTCGTAGCTTCAATTTAGGTTGCCGACGTTCAGTCTATGAAAGTCTCGGTGGCTTCTCAGAAGAGATGCGTTTCGGAGAGGATATTGACTTCAGTCTACGACTCTTCGGTGCGGGATGCATGGTGCGCCTCTTTCCCGAAGCCTTTGTCTTCCATAAGCGGCGAGTGGACTTTCGCAAGTTTTTCCGTCAGGTATATAATTCTGGTATTGCTCGTATTCACCTGCAGAGGCGTCATCCCGGAAGCATGAAGCTCGTACATATTCTGCCGGCTCTCTTCACGTTGGTGAGTGTGGTGCTGCTGGTCGGACAATTCTTCTGCTCGTGGTCACTGCTCCCGCTTGTTTTGTTGGCCATGCTTTTCTTCTTAGATGCGTGGCGCACCGGCCTCACACCGCGCAGCGCCCTCCTCGCAGTCCCAGCCTCTTTCGTCCAGTTGTGGGGATATGGAAGCGGCTTTCTCGTTGCATGTTGGAGGTGCTATGTATTGGGACATCGGGAGTTCAAAGCTTTTGACAAGACTTTTTACGATTGAGATTGCTTCGTTGTGTCCTTTGCGACAGAGGTTCTCTTTTTCTTGTGAAGTACTCTTTCAAGACCCTTTATCCCCAAACCTTTAGGACAATAACCACTAAACAATAAAAAACAAAAAATACAATGATGAAAAGAACCCTGTTACTGATTCCGTTCCTACTCGTTCTGTTCGCTTCTTGCAATACAACGAAGATGCTAACTTCCGGAGTGAAAGCCGGAGAAGTGACTGACTTGCAACTTATGGAACCATTGAGTTTTGTCGCGCTTATTCAGCAAGGTAGCGAACCCGTCCATAACGACTCTCTGTCGCGCATAGGCTCTCTCATGCTGGATGAGATTTTGTCTAAGCAAAGTCTCCTACCAGTAATGGGGAGAATAGACTTCTCTAATGATTGGCTTAGGCATCAAGTTAAAAATGAAGTGTTAGATCTTTGTGCGAGAATAGAAAAACAGAAAACGCTCGACAATGTAGTCTTGGGTTCGACCGTGGACTCGCTCCTTGAGGCCTCGGGCAAGCGCTTTGGCCTTTTCGTCCTTTTGCAAGGAGTGACCAGAACAAAGCGTAACTATCTCAACCAGTCAATCAAAGGAGGGGTTGTTGGTCTCTTGTCTTTGGGTATGTTTATACCCGTTCCCATCAAAGCTCAAACGAGAGTTTTGGCTCTTGTCGTAGATGCTGAGAAGAATGATGTAGCTTTTTTTCGTTCCACGGTTTTCAAGAACAAAGAGCCTTTGGACATAGAAGTACTCAAGTCGGATGTTGAGGATCTGTTCGAGAAGTATTTCTGGGTCACGAAATAGTTTCTAACACTACGCGAAGTAGTCCGAATGGCATGCACCTGTGTCCCTGTGTAGATGAAGCAAAAGTTTTGTTTTTGGCTCTTGACACTTTTGCTGCTCGGGTCTTCGCTCCGAGCAGAGGGACAGACTTTGCATTCGGGAGGGACGGAAGAGGAACGGAACAAGTATTCGGACAATAGTAATCCCTTCCTCAATCGGGCAACATCCGACTCCATCGCATTAGCAAGCGTCCGACTCATATCCGTCATGGCGCCGCACCTCTACCGTATGGCAGAGGGGCGCAGTTGGCGGGCTGAGGTGAACGGCCGTTCGTGGGCGTCGCGTGTTCTCCCCATGGCTCGCGGTTTTCGCCACGGAGGCATCCCTTGGCGGCGCTATCTCTCTCCTGATACTTTGTCCATGCATGCCGAAGTGTATGGCCGATACGACTCTGTTTCCGGAGCGTATCGTCGTGGCATTGTCTCTTTCCGTTCCGATGTGCCACAGCGCGACAAGCCCGATGATCTTGCTGCCTTTGCCCTTATGGGACAGAATATCTATGCATCAGATTTCGACTTTGGCGGGCGCCAAACCTTCCCCAATCCCCTCCGTCAAGGAGCCGAAGCATTCTATTATTATCAACTGGACAGCTTATTCGAAGCTGACGGATCCGAATATCGTCTGATCCGCTTCCGTTCTTTGAGTGGCTTGGCGCATGGACGGATGACGATTGATGCGTCGCGAGCGATACTCACCGACCTCGAAATCACCGTGATGATGAAAGGGGTCGTAAACGAGACCTACCGCGTCCGACTGGAAGAGGTGGAGCCCGGCCTCCCTCTTCCCGCACATGTCTCAGTTCTTGTCGGGCACAATACTCTTTTCGCTTCGCTCCGTAACAGCTATTCGGCCACGATGGATTATACCGGCGAACGGGTCGATCTGGCATCTATTCCCTCTCGTTTCCGTCCCGACAGCAGCCAGTATCGTCTCTCGGACGAGCTGCCGGTGGCTGCTATTCGGGCCGATCGTGGTGCCTTTGGAGTGCAAGACAGCTCCACGTTCTGGAAGCACGTTGTTGTCACCCGAGACCAAAAACTTAGCCAGCACGTGCCTTGGCATAAAGCTCTGTTCTGGGGACATAAATACCGCTTGAACGACCGTTGGCGACTTGGCAACGAAGGTCTCGTCTGGTCACAGTTCTATTACAATTATGCCGACCACCTATGGTTGGGACAGGCCGTTACGGCTATCTATGACTTTGCTCCCGGTTACCGCTGGGAATTGAAGCCCGGCCTGTATTATGTTACGAAGCGCCGCAAAGCCGTCTGGACGCTGGATAGCAAACTTCACTATGCACCCTCGCGCAGAGGCCTCTTGGAACTGTCGGCAGGGCATCGCTCTTTCGATCTCTATAGCACGCGCGACAAGATCGATCGGCTGACCGATTTGATGATGAACCTGCTCGACGGGCAAGGCCCCACGACTCGCTATGATGATTTATTCGTGCGCCTCACTAACAGCTTCGACCTGTATCCGAAGCTCACGGCCGAGCTGAGTCTGATGCTTTCCGATCGCAATCCGCTACCGCACGGCGAAACGTGGGGACTCTTCGGCGGGAGCATTACGGACATCTTGAATATAAGCAACTCCGATCCCGACATCCCCCGCATTGTCCCGCCGCATCGTTTGCTGGAGTTCCGGGCCAAAGCCACTTTCAACCCCCGTCCATTTTATCGCTATTCGGTCGACGGCTTCCTCCAGCGGACAGGTGAAGGCGTGTATGCACCGCTCATAGCCCTATCCTATCGGGGAGCCTTCGGGATGGGACGGAAAGAGGATGCGCGCTTCCATCACCTTGATCTGAGTGTGCAGCAGCGACTCATTCTCTCCACCGCCTCGTCGTTCTATTATCAGCTGAACATGGGAGGCTATCTTAGCAGAGAGGTGATCTATCCGAGCGAATACTTCTTCCTTAAAGGGAGCAACGCCTTCTGGCGATTTGGCGATAGCATGGAAGCCGCTTTCCAGACGCTGCCCCCCTATACGGCTACGGCGCAGAAGCATCTGATTCTGCAGACCAGCTACCGCACATCTCGGCTGCTCGTCAATTTCCTTCCCTTTTCCTTTTTGAAGACCAATGACGAAACCCTGCACTTCAAGTCACGCTGGGACATGGTTTCTCGTAAGCCGTATTTGGAAGTGGGTTACTCACAGAGCATCGGCACGCTCATGCAAGCCGGCATCTTCTTCGGCGGATACAACTTCTTTTACGAGCGTGGCTTGGCCATTCGTTTCACGTTCAATATGTAGTCCGTCAAATAAGGCTACATCCTCTCCCGACTACATAGAAAAGACGAAAGGTGTATCACCTTTTTTAACATGCCGCTGCAAATTGAGAGCAGTGGAGCGTATTCGTCGAATTTATGGGCTGAAAATCCGGAGAATATGGCGCCGGAAATTCGGAGCAACTCGCGCCAAAAGTTTTTCGATTTGGCGCATGAATTTTTCCGAAATGGCGCGAAAAAATTTTCTTTTTGGCGCAAGTTTTTTCGACCATCTGCACAGGTTGGAGAAAATAACACATCTGCATACTTTTTTACATCGTGTCCTCATTTCTTCGGACTGATGTATCATGACTATTCTTTGATGGATGGAATGTATATCATGCCGTGCGGACTTGTAAGGGTGAACCTCCGTCTTCCTCTTGCCCATCGCAGTCAGGCAATGCCAAGATTATCATGCATTCTCGATGCTATTCCGGTGGAATGGATTTTTGGTTGTGCGGAAAAATGTAATTTTACAGCATTGCTAAAGGTTACATCCTAAGAGGATCTATTATTGTCAGGACTAAGTATATGAAGCATAAGAAACTGCTTATCGAGCTTATCGACTATCTCGACGCTTTCGAAAGCGTACACGAAGGTGCACGCTACGAGCCGGACATCAAGGACTTTGCCGACTTTCTGCTCTGGCGGAGCGAGAAGAAAAAACAGGAAGAAGAACGGGTGACTGTGGAGCAACGACGTGCTGCCTCAGCCAAGGATACGGCGCGTGGCATCAGTCTGCTGCATCGCTATTCGCGCTTCTACATCAAGAAGGCATTGGCAGACTCTCCTTTGCAAACCGAGGACGAATACACCTATTTGGTTTGTCTGATGGGGGGTGAGAGCATGACGAAGACAGAGCTGAACAATCTCAATGCCATGGAGAAAACATCCGGTGCAGAAGTGATGCGCCGCTTGCTCAAGGCCAATCTGATCCAGCAGCGACCAGACGAAGAGGATCGTCGCAGTATGCGCGTCTCCATCACGCCGGAGGGGCGCAAGGTGCTGCTTAATCTATTCCCCAATCTGCGTCTCTGTGCCGATACGCTTGTCTCGGCTTTGTCAGACGAGCAGCTCATCGCCTTCGATCATCTGCTGTGGCTACTGTGCGAACGGCACAATGAAATCTTCACCGATAAGCACGATGTCGATCTGCGTGAGCTCCATACCGAAGCTCGCAACCTGAAACTTACTGAGGTGCAGCCATCATCTTTTCCACGTCGTCCATGATGGCGAATAGCTCCGTCTGTGTCGTCGCGCGGAGCATGGCCACACGTGTGGGTTTGAAATTGGGGATACCTTTGAAAATAGGACTCGCGGCGATGTGTCTGCGTGTGTGCAAGATGCCTCGCCGCTCGTCCAGCTTTTTGATGTTGTTGAGCGTCTGGCGGCGGAGTATCTCCATATAGTAAGAGAACGGACGCTGTGGAAGCGTCTCTCCCGTGTGGAGGAAGTGCTTCATTTCCTCGAATATCCAGGGCTGTCCTATGGAGGCTCTTCCCACCATGACGGCATCGACTCCGTACTCATCGAAGGCTCTTCGCGCTTCTTGTGGTGTGGTGATGTCTCCGTTCCCGATGATGGGTATATGCATGCGGGGGTTATTTTTCACGGCACCGATGAGCGTCCAGTCAGCCGTGCCCGTGTACATTTGGGCGCGGGTGCGACCGTGGATGGTCAGCGCGGCGATACCACAATCCTGTAGTTGTTCGGCCAGATCGACGATGATCTTGCTGTCATTATCCCAGCCCAATCGGGTCTTTACCGTTACGGGAAGGCTTACAGCCCGTACCACCTCCCTCGTTATTTCTATCATGAGCGGTACGTTGCGCAGCATGCCACTGCCCGCACCTTTGCCCGCGACACGCTTGACGGGGCATCCGAAGTTGAGGTCGATGAGGTTCGGCCCCGCCGCTTCGCACACGCGTGCTGCCTCCACCATGGAAGCCACATCGCGTCCGTATATCTGCACGGCCATGGGACGCTCGGCTTCGTCTATCACCATTTTGCGGAAGGTGCCGGCCACCTGACGGATGAGAGCATCGGCACTGAGAAACTCGGAATAGACCAGATCGGCACCGAACTGTTTGCACATGAGACGGAAAGCCACGTCCGTCACATCCTCCATCGGCGCCAACAGCAACGGCTCCGTGCCAAGATCGATCGCGCCTATCCTCATTTTTTCGTGATCAGATGTGCCTGTTGCAGAGCTAACTGGATGTCGGCGCAAACATTCTTCTCGCCCAATAGCTCGACAATACCCGCCTGAGTCAACTCTTCGCGGACCTGTTCACGGACACCCGAGAGGACAATATCGGTGCCTTCTCGGCGGCTCATTCGTATCAGGTTGCCCAAGTTGTGCAGACCGGTTGAGTCCATGAAGGGCACGCGACGCATCCGGATGATACGCACTCGGGGCCTGTCGCCGATCGTTGCCATCGTCTCTTCGAACCGATTGGCGATACCGAAAAAGAACGGTCCCTCGATTTCATATACCTCCACACCCTCAGGGATGTCCAGCACCTCGTCGTGGTGGGCTATCTCTCCCGCACGGGTGAGGTCAAGCTTCCCTTTGGACACGGTGATCCGTGTGCTCTCCGTGACGCGTTTCATGAAGAGAAGCATGGCCAAGAGGAGTCCTATTTCGATGGCGATGGTGAGGTCGAGAATGACCGTCAGCAGGAAAGTCACCAGCATGACGAGGCTGTCGCTGCGCGGTCCTTTACCAATATTGATAACAGAGCGCCAACCGCTCATATTGTAGGAGACCATGATGAGCACGCCGGCGAGGCATGCCATCGGGATGTAAGCCGTGAGCGGGCCGAGGAAGAGAAGTATGAGGAGTAGTACAACGGCGTGCACGATGCCGGCGATGGGGGTGCGACCACCGTTGTTAATGTTCGTCATTGTGCGGGCGATGGCTCCGGTCACGGGAATACCGCCGAAGAAAGGCACCACGATGTTGGCTGCCCCCTGCGCTATCAGCTCTGTATTGCTGTTGTGCTTCTCGCTGATCACACCATCAGCCACGCTGGCCGAGAGGAGCGACTCGATCGCACCGAGCAATGCTATGGTGAAAGCAGAGGGAAATAGTAGCCGGATAGTCTCCAGATTGAGCTCTACACCCACAGGCTTGGGGAGCTGTGCCGAGATCGTGAAGCGGTCGCCAATGGTCTCGAATGCACCTATGCCCTGCATCCTCAGTAGATAGGCTGTCACCGTCATTAGGACGATGGCGATGAGTGAGCCGGGGATCTTGTGCGTGAGTCGCGGACTATATATAATGATGCCGATGCTGAGCAGTCCCATGCCCAACGCCCAGAAGTTGACCGAAGAGAAGTGCGTGAAGTAAGTCCACCACTTACTGATGAAGTCGCCCGGCATATCCGTAATGCCAAGACCGAACAGGTCGTTCATCTGCGTGGAGAAGATCGTGAGGGCGATCCCCGCCGTGAATCCCACGACTATGGGGTAGGGGATAAACTTGATGAGCGTCCCCAGTCGCAGCAAACCCATCACGAGGAGTAGAACACCCGCAATAAAGGTGGCGATGATGAGGCCATCGATGCCGTACTTATGGATGATGCCATAGACGATGACGATGAAAGCGCCCGTGGGGCCTCCGATCTGGACTGACGAGCCTCCCAGGAATGATACGATGAAGCCGCCGATAATGGCTGTCACGAGACCGGTCTCCGGTGACACTCCACTGGCTATACCGAAAGCGATGGCGAGCGGTAGAGCGACGATGCCGACAATGATACCGGCCATAAGGTCTGCCATGAAACGTTCGCGGTTGTATCCGCGTATGGCATCAAAAAGCTTGGGTCTGAAAAACGATTCGTTCATAAAAACAAGGTTGTCAGAGTCGAAATTTGCTGCAAAGGTAGATATTTACTGATTGAGCCAATCGGACAAATCCCATAACGACACTGAGAAGAATAAAGGAGTGTCACCATTTTTACGCCGCTGCGACGTTTGGAGAGCAGTGGAATATCTTTCCTGAAATAGCAGGCCAAAAACTCACAGAATATGGCGCCAGATCCTTGGACAAACTTGCGCCAAAACTTTTTCGATTTGGCGCATAAATTTTTCAGAAATGGCGCGAAAATATTTTCCTTTTGGCGCGAGTTTTTTCGACAATCTGCCCAGAGGGGGGGTAGATTGGTGCTGTCTCTGCACTCTTTTCTGCAGGAATGGACTTGTTCCTTCAAAGGGTGATACGTGATGATGGAGCCTACTTCAGCTTCGTTGCGTGGCATACACGCTATCGTGGATGAGTGAGAGCGGAGAGCCAATACCTGTTTTCAGGAATATACATACCTATTATATAATAGGTCTTAGACTGTGATTACATATATTTGTAGTCAAATAATCTGCTAAGAACAGAATGAAAACGACTGCGAACGAGTCTTCTGCATCATCCCCAAGGGTGCCCGAACCCACACTGAGGCGTCTGCCTTGGTACCTGTCTTACGTCCAGCTGCTCCATGCAGACGGATGCGAGTCGGTCTCTTCTACGCGGATCGCTCAAGCCGTCGGGGTGGACCCTTCCCTTGTCGCCAAGGATCTCTCCTATGTGTCGGTGGACGGGCGCACGCGTGTAGGCTATCGTGTGGCGGATATGGTGGCGGTGCTCAACAATTTTCTGGGCTTCACACACCTACACAGAGCCTGTCTCTTCGGGGTGGGTAGCTTGGGTGCAGCCCTGTTGCAGGACTCAGGTCTGATCCACTTCGGACTGGAAATAGTGGCGGGCTTCGATGTGGATACTGAGCGTGTGAACACTAATATCAATGGTATTCCCGTTTATCATAATAGCCAAGCTGCAGATATCTGTGCCCGCGAGCAAGTGGAAATAGGTATCTTGGCCGTTCCGATTCGATCGGCACAGTCGGTCGCCGACGAGATGATCGCGGCCGGCATTAAGGCTATTTGGAACTTTACTCCGTGGCGTATCAGTGCTCCCGAGGGTGTGGTCGTACAGAATACGTCCATGTATGCCCATCTGGCTGTGATGTTCAATCGGATGAAGTCGTTACCCTGAGTGGTGCGCGCAGGAAGCGGAGGCCTTATTGGGTCACTCTTCTCACAGCGATGAGCCGCTCTTATACATGAACGATGAAGATAATTGCTGTCGGCATGAACTATAGTGCGCACGTGAGCGAAATGCAGCGTGCGGATCTTTTGCCCCTCAGTCCGGCTGCTGCCGACAGGGCGGGCAGGCGGATTGATGCAGAGCCTGAACCCGTGTTCTTCCTCAAGGGGGACACGCTATTGCGTGAAGGCTACCCTTTCTTCTATCCGGACTTCTCCGATGAGATTCACTACGAGACCGAGTTGGTGGTGCGCATCGACCGCGTGGGCAAGTGCATTGCCGAGCGTTTTGCCCACCGCTACTATAGCGAAGTGTCCGTAGGCATCGACTTTACGGCTCGTGACTTGCAGCGTCGTGCCAAGGCCGAGGGCCTTCCGTGGACGACGGCCAAGGCTTTCGACAATGCGGCAGCCGTGGGGCAGTGGGTGAAGAAGGAGACGTTGCAGCACGATGTTCAGGAACTGGACTTCCGACTCGATGTGGACGGACACACTGTTCAGTCGGGCAATACGCGAGACATGCTGCACTCGGTGGATCGTCTCGTGGCGTATGCCAGTCGTTTCTTTATGCTCCGAATGGGAGACATTCTCTTCACAGGTACGCCTGCGGGGGTGGGGCCTATCGCCATAGGGCAGCATTTGGAGGCCTTCTTGGAGGGTCGCAAGCTGCTTGATATTTCCATCAAATAAGCTATTTTTCAGATGAAAAGAATACTTTCTTTCATAGCTCTAATTCTCTTTGCCCTCTCTTCCGGGCTATCCTTGTCGGCTCAGCGGCCGCGGGGCGAGACTGCTACGCGCTCTCTCATGGCGTCGGGGCGCTGGGTCAAGATCAGAGTGCAGAACAGCGGACTATACCGCCTGACAGACGATGAGTTGCGAGCCAATGGCTTCAGCGATCCGTCCAAAGTGGGGGTGTACGGCTACGGTGGCGGGGTGTTGCCCGAAGATCTGAGCCGTATAGCGGCAGACGATATGCCGCCGGTGCCTGTGCTGCGTAGCGGCAATGCCATCTACTTCTATGCCGTGGGGCCTAATACATGGTTCTACAACCCCCAACAGAAAGTGATGGAGCATACGGTCAACACCTATAGCAGCTACGGCTACTATTTCCTGTCCGATGCCGCGGGAGCACCGCTCCAGATGTCCGACTACAGCGGGGGCGGGGGTGTACCCGTAGGAGACGTGGATTACTATGACGACTTGCAGCTTCATGAGCAAGAGCTCTACTCTCCCAAGGAGTCGGGACGCGATCTTTATGGAGAATCTTTCTCCGGTGTCAGCACCCGTACGATTAAGTTTCCTCTCAGAGGTAACGTGCGTTCATCGGGCAATCTCGGTACAGTCTTCGCCTATATTGGCAAGAGCAAATCGGCCGGAGGCGGACGCGAGATGTCGCTCATGGCCAACGGTATTTTGGTTTTCACGGATCCGTTTTCGATGACTGCCGGTGAGGTGAACAATGGTTATCTGGCGGGGAAAAAGCGCCGGCTCTATCATAGCACGCCGCTCACGGGCTTGGCTAATGAACTGCGACTGGATGTGAACTATAGTATGACGGGCGATGCCGTCAATCTGGACTTTATAGAGATCTCCACACAGAACGATCTCCGGTACGACGGTGCGCCGATGAGCATCCGTCGGTTCTCGAATTTGAACACGATGGCGGGTGATGTGTATCGTTATGTGATAAGCGGAGTGCCTGAGTCGTTGGTGGTTCTGCATGCCAATTCGTCGTTGACGACCTCGATCGTGCGCACGCAGTCAGCAGGCGACAAGGCGATCACCTTTACGGCTCCTCCGATAGAAGGAGACCGAAGAACCGTCAATCAGTTCTACGCTGTCGATCTCGCTCAGGCGGCTCGTCCTGAGATTGTCGGAGCAGTGCCCAATCAGAATTTGCACGGCGAGGAGATCCCCGATCTTATCATCGTCTCCACACTGGCTCTCATGTCTGAGGCCGAGCGTCTGGCGGCTTATCACCGCGAGCGGGATGGGCTGAAGGTGTTAGTCGTGTGGCAGGAATTGATTTTCAATGAATTCTCCGGTGGTACGCCCGATGCTACGGCCTATCGCTTGTTTGCCAAGATGTTCTACGACAGATGGAAGGCAACAGCTTCTGCGGGACAGACCTTCCCGATGCAGATGCTGCTCTTCGGAGACGGCTCGCACGACAATAGGAAGGTCTCTTTGGCCTGGCAGAAGCCTTACTTGCAGGGGATTGAATTCCTGCTGACGTTCCAAGCGGTCAATTCCACCAACGTGAGCAGTTACGTGACGGACGACTACTTCGGCTTGCTGGACGACCAACCGGCTTCTGTCAATATCGGTTGGCGCAATTACAATATGGCCGTGGGGCGTTTCCCTGTGCGCACGCTGGCCGAGGCTCGTATAGCTGTCGACAAAACCATCCGCTACGTAGAAGATAGAGAGAGTGGCGCATGGCGCATCCGCTCGTGCTTCGTGGCAGATAATGGAGACGCTCATGGTGTAGAGAGTTCACGTCTGATCGATACCGTCAAGCGTTATGCACCGGCCATCATGCCCGTACGTGTTTTCCAAGATGTCTACCCTCATGTGATCGAAAACGGATTGCATAGCATCCCGGGGGCTAAGAAGAAGATGTTCGAGACGCTCCAGTCGGGTGTGGTCCTCCTGAACTATACCGGTCACGGTGGTCCTGCAGGATGGGCAGACGAACACCTACTCACGCTCAACGATATTCACAACCTCAATTATAAGCACATGCCCGTGTGGCTGACGGCTACTTGTGACTTCTCCAATTTCGACAGCCAAAATACTTCGGGCGGAGAAGAAGTCTTCCTACATGAGAAGAGTGGTTCGCCGATATTGCTGACGACGACCCGTGTGGTCTATAATACGCAGAATGAAAAGATCAACGGATTCATGCTCAGACGTATGTTTGAAAAAGGTAAAGATGGTCAATTCCGCACAATGGGAGAGGTGATACGCTCGGCTAAGCAGGCGATGCTCAGCACTGTGTTCCCCGACTCGATCAACCAACTCAGTTTCTTCCTTATGGGTGATCCCGCAGTGCGTCTCTCGCTGCCAACCCATCATGTACAGCTGACGGATATAAACGGGAAAACTCCCGGCGGTCCCTATGGCTCCATTGCACTCAAATCATTGGAGAAAGTGACTCTGAAAGGAAAGATAATTGACGATGCGGGAATGACGGAAGAGGCGTTTTCGGGACAAGTCTATCTGACGGTTTTTGGTGGGCGCAAGACTATCTCGGCTCTGCAAGAGGAGGGAAACAACCTCTCTCTGAAGTATGAAGATTATCCCAACGTCATGTATGCCGGCATCGCAGAGGTGAAGGATGGATGGTTTGAGACCTCGTTTATCGTGCCCAAGGATGTGAACTACTCAGATAACGAGGGGCGCATCAACCTCTATGCCTACGACAAGGATACGAAGACCGAAGCCATGGGCGTGGACTACTCCATCAGTGTCAAACCCGGCACACCGGACGAAGTGTTGGAGGATACGACTCCTCCCGAAATCAAGAGCTGCTTCCTCAACGACAGTACGTTCCGATCCGGCGACGTGGTCAATGCTACGCCCCTACTCGTTGCAGAGGTTTTCGATCTCAATGGCATCAATATCTCCGGTAGTGGGGTGGGGCATGATATTACGCTCTGCATAGACGGACGTGCCGACTTGACTTACAATCTCAATGCATACTATGTCAATTCTGCGACGGATGCGGGACTCGGATCGATCCACTTCATGTTGCCTGCATTGGCAGAGGGCGATCATACAGCTCGCCTCACTGTGTGGGACATCTTCAACAACGTCACCGTTCACGACTTCTCGTTCCGTGTGGTAGATGGCATTGCACCCGATGTGGCGGACGTGATCCTCTATCCCAATCCGGTAAAGGACAATGGTACGTTCAGAGTCTACCATAACCGTCCGGAGAGCGATCTGGAAGTAACGGTCGAGATATACGACTTCACAGGTCGTCTCATCCGCACACTTCCTGCCAATACCTATAATTCGTCCTATGGAGAGCCTCTGGAGATCAAGTGGGATATGACATCTAATTATGGAGTGAAGGTGCCTAATGGCTTCTATCTATACCGTTGTGTAGTCGGTTCGTCCGGTGGACAGACGGCTTCGAAGGCCAAGAAAATGATCGTTGTAGGGCAATAGTCGGCGGCCTCCGAGCGTTAGAGACATAATTCAGAAACGAAAGAATACAAAAAGAAAAGAATAAAGATGATTATCAAAAGATTGATGAAACTCGGATGGCTCCCCATAGCGATAGTGTTGTTCGTGGCCCCGACCTCTTTGATGGCTCAAGAGCAACTCAATGTGGTGCATACTTCTGTACCCTCTATGAATATCAGTCCTGATGCTCGTGCTGCAGGTATGGGTGATATCGGTGTGGCTACAACGCCGGATGCCTATTCGCAATACTGGAATCCGAGTAAATATGCTTTTATGGATACGAAGGCCGGTATCAGTTTCTCGTATACCCCTTGGCTTTCTAAGCTGGTTAATGACATCGCTTTGATGCAGATGACAGGATTCTATAAGTTGGGTACGGAAGAGAATCAGGCCATTAGTGCTTCGCTTCGTTACTTCACGTTGGGTAAATTGGAGACATTCAACGAAATGGGTGACTCCATGGGTGAGGCACACCCCAATGAATTTGCTTTTGATTTGGGTTATAGTCGTCAGCTGTCGGAGGACTTCTCTATGGCTGTGGCATTGCGTTACATCCGTTCGGATCAGAGCACACAAAGCACCGGAGAGAATCAAGCGGGTAATGCCTTTGCTGCAGATATCGCAGGTTATTTGCAGAAGTACGTGGTGCTTGGCAATGCAGAGAGTTTGTGGTCGTTTGGTTTCAATGTCAAGAATATCGGTACAAAAATCTCCTATGACGGTGGAGCGACGACACTCTTTATCCCTACCTCTCTTAATATAGGTACGGGTTTGCTCTATCCTGTGGACGACTACAACAGCATTAGCTTCAATCTGGAAGCAAGTAAGTTGCTCGTGCCTACGCCTCCCATCATGGATCAGAACGATCAAGCTGCCTACGATGCTGCTTTCAAGAAGTACCAAGAAACATCTTCTATCAGCGGTATCTTCTCTTCATTTGGCGATGCTCCGGGCGGGATCAAAGAGGAGTTTCGTGAGATTACTTGGGCTTTCGGTGCCGAGTATAGCTATGATGATAAGTTCTTCGTTCGTGCAGGATATTCTTATCTGCACCCCACGAAGGGTAATCTGCAGTACTTCACTGCGGGAGCAGGCTTTAAGATGAATATCTTCCGTATTGACGCTTCTTATCTCCTCTCTACGATCCAGAGCAATCCGTTAGACCAGACGCTTCGCTTTACGCTGGCATTCGATATGGATGGTCTGCGTAATCTCTTCCACTGATGAAGCCTTTTCGTATTGGTTTCGGCTTCGATGTTCATCGCTTGTCCGAGGGTTATCCTTTATGGCTGGGAGGCATTCGTCTGGAGCATACGTCCGGTTTGATAGGCCATTCGGATGCCGATGTCCTCATTCATGCGCTTTGTGATGCATTGCTCGGGGCAGTAGCTTTGCGGGATATAGGTTATCATTTCCCGCCGTCTGACGAACAGTATAAAGGGATCGACAGTAAGATT
Organism: Porphyromonas loveana; assembly: GCF_003096695.1. Taxonomy (GTDB): domain Bacteria; phylum Bacteroidota; class Bacteroidia; order Bacteroidales; family Porphyromonadaceae; genus Porphyromonas; species Porphyromonas loveana. The sequence goes on from NZ_QEKY01000001.1 coordinate 95,837, forward strand.
CTGCTCCGTCGTGTGATGGAATTAGTGAGAGAAGAGGGCTATGAATTAGGTAATGTAGATGCTACTATCGCGGCAGAGCGACCAAAGCTCAAAGAACATATCCCTGCTATGCAACAGACTCTCGCTGAAGTCATGGGAGCGGAAGTATCAGAGGTGTCAATCAAAGCCACAACGACAGAAGGACTTGGGTTCACAGGTAGAGAAGAAGGCATCTCCGCCTATGTTGTGGCTCTGCTGATAGCCAAGGAGTAGAAACGAAGTTTTACTGTTGTAGAGACAGATAGCATAAATATGATGCGCCTCCGACGGAATACAAATTCCATCGGAGGCGTTCTTTTTTATATGCGAATGATTCTATGGCCGAAGCAAAGAGAGCATGGGTGCAACCATCTGCCAGATGACGATGCCTGCAGTGACACTTACATTGAGTGAGTGCTTGGTGCCGAATTGGGGTATCTCCAAACAGCAGTTGCACATATTGATGACGTTTTGACGGACACCTTTCACCTCATTGCCCAATATAAGAGCATAGCGCTTGCCTATTTCGGGATGAAATGTTTCCAAACTGATGCTGCCGTGGGCTTGTTCTACAGCACAGAGAGAGTAACCTTGACACAAAAGATCCTCTACGGCAGCCATTGTGCTCGGGTAATATTGCCAAGGGACACTCTCTTCCGCTCCCAAAGCTGTCTTGTGGATGTCAGGATGGGGAGGTCGTGCAGTAATGCCACATAGACAGATACCTTCGAGCCGGAATGCATCAGCTGTGCGGAAGATGGAGCCCACATTATTCATGCTGCGCACGTCGTCCAGAACGATTGTGAGAGGAAGTTTCTTGCTCTTGATGTATTCCTCTGTTCCGAGACGTTGCATTTCTGTGATTTTTAGCTTTTGCATAGGCTGTTTTTAGTTGCGACAAACTGTTATTCTTTCTGAGTTGAGGAGTGGTGCCGTTGTCATAATTTTATCATTGTTTGCAAAGATACAACAGCTCGTTGCATTATTCTTCTCCGTACGTTTGGTGTGTTTTTCTGTTGATTATTATGGTGATAAGTGTATTAATCCGTATTTTTTGTGCACCTTTGTGCTGAAAAGTGGCTTATTCACTTTTTAGATTTGTTAGAAGTCAAGTGTAATGTATAAGAATGCATGGGTAACATGCAGGTTATTTAGACATCAAAGTTTAAAGCGTATGAAGAAGAATTTGATTTTCTTGGTGTTGTTATTGAGTGCGATGTTTGGCGCATCGGCTCAGCGCGTAGCTCTTAAGAACAATTTGCTATACGATGCAACAGCCACTCCCAACTTGGCCTTAGAGGTTGGACTGGGGCCCAGAGTAACGATTGACCTGTTGGCGGGTGTGAATCCGTTCAAGATCAGTAATGATCACTTCTGGAAGCATTGGTTGGCACAGCCGGAGCTTCGTTATTGGTTTTGTGAGAAGTTCAATGGCACTTTTATTGGTGTTCACGGACATGCCGGTCAGATGAACGTAGCCGGTATCTCTGTTCTACCAGTTGGTTCTATCCATCCGAAGTCTGATTTCGACGATGCGAAGTATCATCGCTATCAAGGATGGTTTTATGGTGGCGGTGTGAGCATTGGTCGTCAGTGGATCCTTGGCAATCACTGGAATCTGGAAGCAAGTATCGGTGCCGGTTATATCCATTTCGAGTATGACAAGTATGAATGCAAAGATTGCGGTCTGAAAGTAGGAATTGATAAGAAAGCGGATTACTTCGGAGTGACGCGCGCTACTCTCTCTCTGATCTATCTGTTCAAATGATTTCAAACTCATAAACACAAAAGAAAGAGGCTTTTATGAAAAGAATAAAACTTACACTCATTACTCTCTTCGCTGCCATCGCCGGGTTGGCTGCTCAGAATGCATACGAAGGAGTTATTTCTTATAATGCAGGACTCGACAAGGTCGGTAATAAGGTGATCCTCAAAGGTGCCGCAGACCTGTCCAATATGAGTCTGAATACTAGCCAAATGCTTATCCTCACGCCCATTCTTCGTTCTGAGGATGGTACGAGCCGTGTCGAATTTCCTTCTGTGGTGATCACAGGGCGCAACCGTACCAAGGCTCTCAAGCGCGAGATCGCTTTCAAGTCTGCACTGCCGCAAGCCTATAATGCTGCTCAGTATATGCGTCGTCACAACGGTAAGAGCGAGGGGATTGCCTTAAACGGAGAGTGCCCTTATGCTCCTTGGATGATGAATGCCAAGTTGGTCGTTCGCGAGGAGGTGAGAGGTTGTGCCAAGTGCCCCATGGGATTGGGCGAAAACGCTATCCCGTTCACTCCGTTGTTCAACCCCGCCGAGGCTCCATACGTGCTGGCTCAGGTAACTCCTGCCGAGGAGGTGGAGAAGCACCGCGAGTCTCACTTCGATGCATACATCAACTTCAAGGTTGATAAGGCCGATGTGCTCAATGACTATCGCAACAACAGAGCCGAACTTCAGAAGGTGCATGACTTTATCACTACGGTAAAAAGCAATGCGAACTACTCTGTGAATAAGATGATCATCGAAGGTTTCGCTTCGCCTGAGGCTTCAATTGCGCACAATAAGTCTCTGTCTGAGCGTCGTGCCAAGAGCCTAGCGACAGTGCTTGAGAAGCAATACGGCAATTCGCTGCCTAAGGTGACTACCAAGTTTGGCGGTGAAGACTGGGCCGGTCTGAAGGCTGCTGTGGACAAGAGTGGCATCGCCGATCGCGACCGTGCTATGGAGATCATCAACTCTACGCAGTATGCCAATGATGACTTGCGTGAGCAGGCTCTGAAGCAGTTGTCTTCTTATAAGTATATGCTTAACGAGTTCTATCCCAATCTCCGTCGCAACTCGATCACGATGGGTTATATCGTGCGTGATTATACGCTCGAAGAAGCTCGTGGAGTCATCAAGACTGCTCCGCAAGAACTCAGCGAAGCTGAAATGTTCCGTGTGGCTATGTCTTATCCCGAAGGTCATCCCGAACGTTTGTTCGCTTTGAATACGACGCTGAAGTACTTCCCCGCAAGCGTAACCGGTCGCATCAACTTGGCTGTGGCTGCATTCAATGCTGGAGATGCACAGCAGGCGATCGCATTGCTCAGCCCCCTACAGGGTGAGAAGGGCGTAAGCAACATTTTGGGAGCGGCTTATGCTCGCATGGGCGACTTCCAGCGTGCCGAAGCATACTTTAAGAAAGCTATCCAAGAAGGAGATGCCAATGCTCAGCAGAATTTGGATTTGCTGCTCGGTAATAAGTAATAGGTCATTCTGATTTTTGCAAGCTGCCCGGATCTTGGATTCGGGCAGCTTTTTTATATCCTTTCGGCGGTTCTGTTCTTGTCTTTTTGCGCTTTTTTGTGCATCAAAAGGGTATTTTTGTGTGCTGATGGTGAATTTTGTGGTTTTTTTCGTGCCAAAACCCTTTGTGAATGCGGAAAAACGGGCATCTTTGCACCCTAAAAAGCAATCCCAACCACTTATTTAATACAATACTATAATGAAGCTAAAGCTATTATTTGCAAGCCTCGCTCTGATGTGTTTGAGCATTGCTTGCTCCGACCACCCCACACTCACCTACATCGACGAACCGGAACAGCCTGCTGATTCGGGCTACGTGTCCATCGACCTGCGCACCAACGAGCAGACGTCTCGAGGTCTGAGAGCTCACGATCCGTTGCAATCCGTTCGTCACATCACCTTCCTTTTCTTCCACGAGACGGAGTCCAGGCTTTTGTTTAGTCGCACCATGGAACCTACAAGCAGCCTCACCTTCGAACTCAAGATACCCAAACAAAACTACCGTTTGGCAGTCGTGCTCAATGCCGGTGATATCTATACAAAAGTTTTTCCCGAACTTCTCAGTCCTACTGCCTCCATCCTTGCTACTACGGAGGGGTTCTTGGATTCTTACCTTCTCATGACTAATGGTGGTGCCCCTGCCCCTGCCGATGCGGATCGTGCTGTCACCATGGCCAATGACCAAGGCTTGGTCACCCTCTCCTCTGCTCAAATCGTCAACAAAAAGACCGAACTGACAGATGAGAACCGCCTGAAAGTTCGCGTGGAGCCCTGTCTCGCACGCGTACTCGTCGTTGGTAAGCCCACCGTCCAAGGTGGTACTTATGAGTCCGACTCCACCTACTACGCTATTGATGTGGTGCCACTCAGGATCTATCCTCTGCGTCATTTGTCCAAGCTGGCCAATGGTGCCAATGAGTTGGCCGGCGACGGATCTCTACCCCAGGACCGTTACGCGCTCAGTTGGGCTGAGGCGTCTCTTACAGCAGGTGCGACTTACTCAGATGTATATAAGTATGTCAAGGCTTCGCATTTTGCCAGTGCCGTAGTGGCAGCCAAGATGCAAGAGAAAAAAGAAAACTACAATCTCAATAGCCCTGCAATCTATGCCAAGGAAGTCTCTGTCGCTCCCACCTACTACTACACGGCCTATGTGCCGAGAGTGGTGCTCCGTGCGGTGTACGTGCCTCACGGCATAGCAGGAGTAAACCCGAAAGAGGGTTGGGTCGAATTCCAAGGTCGAAAGATGAGCCTTGCAAAGTTCAAGGGTTTCGTGGACGAACCTACTACTGCCGATGCGGCGTTGGCCGAAAGCATCCGGAAGGCGCAGACAGATGGCGCATTGGTCTTCACCTCAGGCTTTAGTAGCCACGGTATCAATTTCTATCATCAGTCGCATAACTATTACGCCATTCCCATTCGTCACTTCGATGACGATAAGGCTCCGAATCAAAACTCCTACGGACGCTTTGGTCTGATCCGCAACAACGAATATCTCCTCACCGTCAAGAGTATTACCGGACCCGGATCTTCTGTTATCCCTGCCGTCTCTGCTACAGAGGCTGTGGAGAAAGACGGCTACGCCTCCGCTGCCATCACGGTGAATCAGACGACCGGACACCAACAGGATGTAGACCTGTAGTGAGTCGGAGGAGCTCTCCTTTTTCTACAGACGGCTCTGCCCTCCCTTACGATCTTGCCCCATCGCCCTGTTATGGCGGTGGGGCATTTGTTTTTTTACGCCTGACTTTTCGTGTGATTGTGGCGCCAATTCAAGTGAGAAAGACGCGCCATTTCTCTTTTGAAATGGCGCGTCTTCGGTGAAAAATATGCGCCAAATCGAAAAAGAAATGGCGCAAGTTCTTGTCGAATTCCGGCGCGTGATTTCACCGATTTACGGCCTCAAAAATATCTTTTTTGACCTTTGCAGAGAGAAGGTTTGCCCCATGATACGACTACAAGAGTCTCTTCTCGATGAGAGGAGATAGGCAATGGAGCACCGCTCCGCGGTATAAAAAAGTACGCGGTTGTTTGGAATCTCATTCTAAAACCTTACTTTTGCAAAGTTTTTCACTTATGCGAAATGGCACAACACGGAGGATATCAACTCAATCTGAAGTTGCTGTCGCAAGGCAGACACCGATTCGAATACGAATTGGATGGTGATTTTTTCGCACAGGCAGAGAGCTACGATATAGTCGGCGGAGCGATAAGCGCAGTCGTTGACTTGGAACGCAGCAGCGATGTATTCCATCTCACCATCACATTGGATGGTGTGGTACGTACAGCCTGCGATCGTTGTCTCGAAGAAGTGGAGATACCCGTGAGCGAAGAGGTCAAGCTCGTAGTGCGATTCGGCGAAAGCTATGAAGAGCTGAGCGACGACCTGCTGGTGCTCCCTCTGGCGGAGGGTGTGCTGGATCTGGGGTCGCTCTTGTACGAATACTCCGAGCTGGCTCTCCCCATGCAGCGTATGCACGAGGAAGGCGGGTGCAATCCTGATATGATGGATCGCATAGGGCACATCATGGCAGTCGATGCCACAGAGGCCGAGGGGGATGATGTCCCGGAAGCCCACGATGCCAGATGGGACGTGCTCGGTCAATTACTGGAACAAAAGAACAATTTAAACAAATAAAAATGGCACATCCTAAAAGAAGACAGTCCAAGACGAGAACCGCCAAGCGGAGAACTCATGACAAGGCCGCTATGCCGACTCTGGCCAAGTGTCCCAACTGTGGCGCATGGCACATCTACCACACCGTGTGTGGCGAATGCGGTTATTACAGAGGCAAGTTGGCAATCGAGAAAGAAGTAGCCGTATAACGGCTGCCGACGCTCGATCATCGTCCTGCCGCGCCGAGTGGCAGTAAGAGAGCAAAAGAGTCCCGAGGAGTCATTCTTTGGGACTTTTTTTATACTTTAGCACCCAAATGTAATCTTCACGGATGGGATGGTTGGGGGCTTTCCTGGTCAGCAACCTATCGCGTCTATTATGCAACACTTCGATTATGAACAAAATAAACGCAGCGATTACAGCTGTCGGAGGTTATCTCCCTGAGGATGTTATTACCAATGCCGATTTGGAGAAATTGGTTGATACCAATGACGAGTGGATCATGACTCGTGTAGGCATTAAGGAGCGTCGCGTCTTGCGTGACAAGGACAAGGGCGCATCCTATCTGGCCATACGTGCAGCGCAAGATCTCTTCGACCGTCACGGCATCGACCCCACAAGCATCGACGGCCTCATCCTGGCGACCAATACTGCAGACTATCACTTCCCCTCTACAGCCAGTATAGTGGCACATGAGCTTGGCTGTGGTGACATCTTCACTTTCGACATGCAGGCTGCCTGTCCTTCGTTCATCTATGCTCTGGAGGTGGGGGCCAACTTCATTCGTTCGGGACGCTACACCAAAATTTTGGTCGTAGCGACAGAGAAAATGACAGCTGCGACCGACTACCAGGACAGGGCTACCTGTCCGCTCTTCGGCGATGGCGCCGGCTGTGTCTTGCTCGAGGCTACAGAGGAGGAGCTGGGCGTTATGGATGCCGTCTTGCACTCCAATGGCATCGGCAAGGATCACCTCATCATGAAAGCCGGAGGCTCGGCATGCCCTGCCACGCACGAGACTGTGGACAATCGCTGGCACTACGTCTATCAGGAAGGACAAGTCGTGTTCAAGCATGCAGTCGTGGATATGTGCAACAGCTGCGTTGAGGTCATGGAACGCAACAACCTCACGCACGAGAACATCACATGGGTGATCCCCCATCAGGCCAACCTCCGCATCATCGACGCCGTAGCTCGTCGTATGGGCGTACCCTATGAGAAAGTAATGGTCAATATCGAGCGATATGGCAATACAAGTTCTGCTACCATCCCCATCTGTCTGTGGGAATGGGAGCATAAGCTCAAGAAGGGAGACGTCCTTGTGATGACCTCTTTTGGAGCCGGATTCACCTGGGGAGCTGTCTATGTGAAGTGGGCATACGACGGCAGTACGGTTCGATAATCAACAGAAACGAGGACAAGGGGCTGCTTTGCCACAATGGCAGCAGCCCCTTATTCGTACACCATATAGCGCATGGATAAGCAAACAGAAGGCACATCCCATCGTTCCGGATTTGTCAATATCGTCGGGAACCCCAATGTAGGCAAGAGTACGCTGATGAATTTGCTCGTAGGCGAGCGCATCTCCATCATCACCTCCAAGGCGCAGACCACCCGGCACAGGATCATGGGTATCGTCAATACGCCCGAGATGCAGATCGTCTATTCGGATACGCCCGGGGTGCTTCGTCCCAATTACAAGCTCCAGCAGGAAATGCGAGAGTTCTCGGAGTCTGCACTCGGTGATGCCGATGTGCTGATCTACGTGACCGACGTGGTGGAAAAGGCCGATAAGAATGCCGATTTCCTCGCTCGTGTTTCGCGCATGGAGTGTCCTGTGTTGTTGGTCATCAATAAGATCGACCTGAGCGATCAGGCTGCATTGGAAAAGCTCGTGGAGGAGTGGCGCAGCGTCCTACCCCATGCGGAGATACATCCCATCTCAGCGACCAACAACTTCAACGTGGGACTCCTCCAGCGCCGCATCGAGAGTCTGATACCGCCTTCCCCCCCCTACTTCGAGAAGGATGCGCTCACGGACAAGCCGGCACGCTTCTTCGTGACGGAGATTATCCGAGAGAAAATCCTCCTATACTATCAGAAGGAGATTCCCTATGCTTCGGAGGTTGTGGTAGAAGAGTTCAAGGAGGAGAAGTCGATCATCCGTATTCGGGCGTTGATCATTGTCGAGCGCGATTCGCAGAAGGGAATCATCATCGGCCCCAAAGGAGTGGCCATCAAGCGCGTCGGCTCTATGGCTCGGCGCGATCTGGAGCGTTTCTTTGAGAAAAAAATCTATCTGGAGATGTTCGTCAAGGTGGAGAAAGATTGGCGCAACAGGGACAATCTCCTTCGCTCATTTGGCTATCAGCTCGATTAATTTCGAGAAGCAACATCACGGAACAACCATCTACAATACACTATTAAGTACAGAATATGGGAGCATTAGTCGCCATCGTCGGCCGCCCGAATGTGGGTAAGAGTACGCTTTTCAACCGTCTGACACAGAGTCGGCAGGCCATCGTGGCCGAAGAAGCCGGCACTACGCGCGACAGACAGTACGGTCTGGTCCACTGGAATGGTCGCGAATTCTCCATCGTCGATACGGGTGGTTGGGTCGTCAACTCCGAGGATGTTTTCGAGGAAGAGATCAACAAGCAAGTACACATAGCAGTGGAAGAAGCCGACGTGGTGCTTTTCCTCGTGGACAACCAGACGGGTATCGTTTCGTTGGATGAGCAGGTCGCCGAAATCCTGCGCAGAAGCAAGAAACCCGTAGTCCTCGTAGCGAACAAAGTGGACAATACCGAGGACTATTATTCGTCTTCGGAGTTCTACTCTTTCGGTCTGGGCGATCCATATTGTGTGGCTGCTGTGAGTGGCTCCGGCACGGGCGATTTGTTGGATAGGGTGCTGGAACTTCTGCCCGAGGAGGGTGCTCCGTCCGAGTTGGAGGAGTCGGTTCCCCGCATTGCCATCGTAGGCCGTCCCAATGCCGGCAAGAGTTCTCTGCTGAATGCTTTCATCGGAGAAGATCGCTTCATCGTCACGGATATAGCCGGTACCACGCGCGACTCCATATATACGCGCTACGATAAGTTCGGATTCAACTTCTATCTCGTCGATACTGCTGGTATCCGCAAGAAGGGGAAGGTCAATGAAGACTTGGAGTACTATTCCGTTATCCGCTCCATCCGTGCCATCGAAAATTCAGATGTGTGCGTCCTGATGATTGATGCCACACGCGGAATCGAGGCACAGGACCTGAATATCTTCCAGATCATCCAGCGCAATAGCAAAGGGCTGGTCGTATGTGTGAATAAATGGGACCTTGTGGAGGACAAGAGCCAGATCGTGATCAAAACTTTTGAGAACGCCATTCGGCAGCGTTTTGCACCATTCACCGATTTCCCCATCCTATTTATATCGGCGATGACCAAGCAGCGTATTTTCAAAGTGCTGGAGACGGTCAATCAAGTCTATGCACGCCGCTCCACGCGCGTGCCCACTCACAAACTCAATGAGGTGATGCTTCCCATCATCGAAGCGACACCACCTCCCGCCACTAAGGGCAAGTATATCAAGATCAAGTACGTGATGCAGTTGCCTACGGCGGTGCCTTCATTTGCTTTTTTCGCCAATCTGCCTCAGTGGGTGAAAGAGCCGTATAAGCGTTTCTTGGAGAATCAAATACGTGAGCACTGGGACTTCTGCGGCACACCCATCAATATCTTTATCCGCGAGAAGTAAACAGTCTCATGACTGACGGACTGTAAACAAAGAAGAATACTAACGATATGGATCTGAAACGATTTAGATTTCTGAACAACGTAGCCGGCTGGGCAGTCTTTGCCGTTGCAGCTATTGTTTATCTGATGACGATCGAGCCTACAGCCAGCTTGTGGGATTGCGCCGAGTTCATCGTCTGCGTCAATAAGTTGGAGATCGGTCACCCGCCCGGAGCACCCTTCTTCATGCTCGTTTACAATGTTGTCTCGCACTTTACCAGCGATCCTGCACAGGTGGCGTGGTTCGCCAATGCTACGAGTGCGCTGGCCAGTGCTTTTACAATCCTTTTCCTCTTTTGGACTATAACGCACCTTGTCCGTCGTATGCTTGTGCCCCTTGCACGCAATGCTTCGGGCATGGAAGAACCGGCTCGCTCCATCAGCTTGGCGCATGTGATCGCTATTTTGGGGAGTGGTGCCGTGGGCGCATTAGCCTATACGTTCAGCGATACGTTTTGGTTCAGCGCAGTTGAGGCTGAGGTTTATGCCTTGAGTTCTTTCTTTACGGCTGCAGTCTTTTGGCTGATGCTCAAATGGGAGGAACGGGCTGACAATCCGCGTAGTGACCGTTGGCTCGTGCTCATTGCATATATGATGGGACTTAGCATTGGTGTGCACCTGCTCAATCTCCTCTGCATCCCTGCCATGGCATTGGTGTATTACTATCGTCGTTCTGCCAAGCCGACAAACAAGGGCGCTTTTATTGCACTTATAGTTTCTTTTGTGCTCATCATCGTGATGATGTACGGTGTGATTCAGGGTATTCCCAAGGTAGCGGGAGTTTTCGATGTCTTTGCCGTTAATACGCTTGGGCTTAGCTTTAATAGTGGTCTCTACTTCTATTTCTTCTTGTTGGCAGCCATCCTTATTTGGTCTGTGAGTGAAACTTACACCTCATTGGGCACAGGTGACAAGAAGAGCTCGACAAAAGGTATTCGTATGCGCGTGGCCACGCTCCTGAGTATAGTCCTCATGGGTATTCCTTTCATCGGTAGCGGAGTTGTTCTTGGCATTATTCTCACCGGAGCCATTGCCTATTGGTTGTTCGCTTCCAAGCATTTGAATGTGCGTTTCCTGCATACGGCTCTTATGAGTATGCTCGTCATCCTCGTGGGATTCTCTTCTTATGGTGTAATCCTCGTTCGTGCCGTGGCCAATCCCCCGATGAATGAGAATGCACCCTCTAACGCTTTCTCTCTGCGAAGCTATCTGGCTCGTGAGCAATACGGCAGCACGCCGCTTTTCTATGGCCCTACTTTTGCTTCCCAACCCGTCGGACTAAAGGACGGAGAGTCGGTAACCGGCCCTTCGCCCAAACAAAGCCCTGGGGACAAAGACCAGTACGAAACGCTCTATACGCAGCGAGAATATGACTATGGGGATACTGGTATGATGCTCTTTCCTCGTGTTTACTCCTCTGCTGACGGACATCCCCAAGCCTATAACATCTGGATGGGACGTTCCGAGACGGATAGCAGCATACCCACTTTCGGAGAGAACTTGAAGTTTTTCTTCAATTATCAGGTCAATTATATGTACTGGCGTTACTTCCTTTGGAACTTCGTCGGTCGACAGAACGACTTGCAAGGTGATGGAGGTCTTTTGCGTGGTAATGCGATGACGGGTATCCCCTTCATTGATAAGATGCTAATCGGCCCCACGGATGATATGCCGGACTTTATCGCTAAGAACCCCGGGCACAACGTTTACTATATGTTGCCGCTCTTGCTTGGTCTCATCGGGATTTCTTTCCAGTTGATGCGCAAGGAGAAAGGCACGCAGAGCTTCTGGATTACCTTCCTTCTCTTCTTCATGACGGGATTGGCCATCGTGCTATATCTCAATCAACCTCCCGGTCAGCCTCGTGAGCGGGACTATGCCTATGCGGGATCTTTCTATGCATTCTGTATCTGGATTGGTTTCGGTGTGGCCGGATTAGCCGATCTCTTGCGCCGTGCCAAGTTGAGCGAAACGGCTGCTGCTGTCGTTGCTTCAGTCGTAGCATTGCTTATCCCTTTGCAAATGGCTGGTCAGAACTGGGACGACCACGATCGGTCCGGCCGCTATGTGGGGCGTGACTTCGGTGTGAACTATCTGGAGAGTTGCGAGCCTAATGCGATTATTTTCACCTATGGCGACAATGATACCTTCCCTCTTTGGTACGCGCAAGAGGTAGAAAGCATTCGCACCGATGTACGAGTAAGCAACCTGAGTTACCTCGGTGCGGACTGGTATGTGCGCCAGATGAAGCAACAAGCCTACTTGTCTGCTCCGCTGCCGCTCAATGAGATGAGCGATGCATTCATCAGCCGGAATGCCTTTGTGCGTGTCGATCCCACCTATTCTTCCCGAGATCCTGAGCTGCGCATTATGTCTCTTCCGGGTACTTCGCTTACAGCTGATGGCAAACCCATCATGCATCTGTCTGAAGCGGTAAAGATCGCGACGCGTCCCGTACCCTATGGCAACGGTGTGATGCCGTCCGAGAATTTGTATCTGCCTGTTGATTCGCAAGCTCTGGGTGAGGTCTTCGGCGATTCGGCCAAGGTGCATATGCGTAGTGTGATGGATCTTTCATTGGCAGGCAAGGGCATTCTGTCTTTAGCCGATCTGAGCATACTCGACCTCATTGCCAATAACGAATGGAAACGACCCATCTATTGGGCTGTTACCTCCCCGAGCAATTCATTCTCGAACCTGCCCGACTATTTGCGACAGACCGGTATGGCCAATCAGTTGGTGCCCTTCAAGGCGCGCAGAGTAGGGGACAACATCGATGTTGAACGGATGTACACCAACGTGATGACCAAGTTCCGTTTCGGCGGAGCCAACAACCCGAAAGTGTATTTCGACGAGAATATCCGCAATTCGACCAACACCTACCGTGTGGCCGTCTTCGCTCCGTTGGCGATGGCACTCATCAAGCAAGGGGATATGGAACGTGCACGAAAGGTTCTCGCCAAGTGTTTGAAGGAGATCAGCCCCGTCACGGTGCCCTACGACTATCGTTCGCTTGTCTTCGCACAAGCCCTGTACGAAGCCGGCATGCGTACTGAGGCCGATGCTGTTGTGCATAGCATCGCTGCTTCTTCCATGCGCACGCTCGACTGGTTCTTCCGTCTGTCAGAATCCCGTTTCATGCAGATGATCGCCGACGGTGACATGGAACGAGAGTTGCAGACCGTGGGAACGGCACTGCGGCTGAGCACCGCTTTCGAAAGCAACGTGATGGACGAATTCCTGCCCAAGTTCCAATCCTATTACAATTCGCTCTACGGCTCGCAGAGCGGCGGCGAGCAATAGACGCTGCAACGGCCTATGTCCCTCCGACTCGTTGAGCGGTTTATCTGTCGTGTGCCCATGTGGTACCGGGCTTTATTCCCCGGTGCCACATGGCGCATTCCGGCCAAGAGCGGGAAGAGCATCTATCTCACTTTCGATGACGGCCCTATTCCGGAGGTCACTCCGTGGGTGTTAGATACGCTTGACGAGCTTGGCGTCAAGGCTACATTCTTCTGTGTGGCAGACAATGTGTGCCGCTATCCCGAGTTGTTTGCCGAGATACAGCGGCGCGGACACCAAGTGGGTAACCACACCTTCCACCATCTTCAGGGGCTCAAGGTGCGTACCCAAAACTATCTTCGCGATGTGAAGGCTGCCGACGAGTTGATCAATTCGCGCTTCTTCCGACCGCCCCATGGGCATATGCGCTTCATGCAGACCATCTTGCTGAGCAACCACTATGACATCATCATGTGGGATGTGATCACACGCGACTACAACAAGCGCCTCTCTCCCGACCAAGTCTTTGGTTCTGTCCGGCGTTATGCTCGTAATGGCTCCATCATCACTTTCCACGACTCCCTCAAGGCCATCTCCAATATGCAGGTTGCCATGCCGCGTGCTGTCCGATGGTTGTTGGACGAGGGCTATGTCTTCAAGCGCTTGGGTGATCCTGCTGACTGACTCGCTCTCCTCTCTCCCTTTCTCATGATTGTATATACAGAAGACGGTTCACCCACGATCCTTTCATCTCATTATGGCGAACACTACCATTCCATTCACGGTGCTCGTGCTGAGAGCGAGCATATATTCATCCGTTGCGGTCTCTTGCATCGACTTGGCGCGTGGGAACGCACCGAGGAACTACATCTTTTTGAAGTCGGATTCGGCACAGGCTTGAATACCTTGCTCACCCTTCGCGAGCAACAAACGTCCCATCTGAAACTCCGCTACAGCACCATAGAGAAGTATCCGCTTGGAGAGGATGTTTACAATCATCTCCATTTCTCAGTAGATCTACCCGAAGAGGATACCCTCCTACAAGCCCTTCATCGTGCACCGTGGGGAGAAGACAAGGTGTTACAGGCGGGCTTTACCTTGCATAAGTATTCCGACGACCTCACCGCCTTTGTTTTCCCTCCCGATATCGACCTTATCTATTTCGATGCCTTCTCTCCCGACACCCAACCCGATCTGTGGAGTGAGGATGTCTTTGCTCGTCTGGCAGCTTCGTGTCGTCCGGGTGCCGTCTTGGTCACCTACTGCGCCAAGGGCGAAGTGCGCCGCCGGTTGGCTCGTGCAGGCTTTCGCATGGAGCGTCTCGCAGGACCTCCGGGTAAACGTGAAATCCTGCGCGGCACCTATTGCCCGTTGGTATAGTCCCAATCTCCCCCCCCCCCCCCCCGACAAAAGAAGAAGTTACATCGTGGCTATCCTTCCGAAGAGGTTTTCGTGTTTGCTATCATGCTTTTGCTGACAAAGCCTTTCTACCGGTATTTTCGCAATTTCCACAGCAAATCAAATCTTGTCCTATACAAAGTCCGAATGGTCGAGTCTGTCGAGAACAGGATTCGTGTTAATTCCTGTTATTCGCATCGTTCTTTAATTATGTGCCAAAAAAGTTTTCAACACCGAATGGTTGTTTAGATCTATTCTAAATAAGACATATTAGGGTAGGGTGCCAGACGAACAAAAAGAGCCTCAATGAGCAATTTCGGTCGTTGAAAAAGGTGGGCTTCAAGAGCGGATGACGAACTTTATAAAAATCAGAATCAATCTTTATAAAGATCACTTCCAAACAATCAGATTATCGCTGACAACTTTTATAAAGTTTGCATCCTTAAGGTTATAAAGATTGCAACACACGAAAGCCTCTTTGGGTGGGTAGAGAAAGAGAAGTCCCCGCTTCGTTCGACTACGAACGAAGCGGGGACTTTATGCTTTCGACGAGGTCCGTCGCCCTTTATCCCACGCTATTGTGCACTATCGATCAAACAGTTTTTTACACACTCATCTGCACAGAACGCAAGCTGTGCAGGCACGGAAAGGGACAAAAGGGGGAGAGCAGAACAAATCCTGCCGGTTACTGATGCGTTTCTTCGGATCATAATCACAGTCATTTACTACTATATTGTGTGGGCTTATCGGCGATGCTGTTTGACATTCAACTATTTACCTTCACAGCACCCGCCTGCCAACGTGCAAATGTAACAAAAAGGGAAATACAGAGAAACGTATGCAAAGCTCTTGGCCGCATCCGATTTTTTTCTACCTTTATCGCGTTGGCATAACCATGCTTATACATAGCGTTTCTTGCTAAAAGTACTGACACTGCGCACATGGTGAGCAAGGTGGTGTAATACAAAATAAGACTTGACAATGTCACAGTGATGAGGACGAAAATGTGTCACTCGTATAACTGCTGAAAACATTGTTTGAGAATACAACTCTGTGGATTTCAATGACTGCTATACAAGTCGCCACATCAATGTTTCAACCAGTCGCTGGGGATAATGAACAGTTTGGCCCAAATCATATTTTAATATGCCTGACTTATTCATTTGGACACCTTTTGGGGACGGACTGCCAACGGGGAAATCAAGCGATAGTACTCCGGAAGAGGCAGAATTTCAAATGGCACTAAGGTTCATTATTACTAATCAAATAATCAATTGTCATCATGAGAAAGATTGTTTTTTTTAGATTATTCGTAACGCTTTTACTCTTTTGGTTGGCGGCTACTTCACTTTCTGCTCAAAACGCTAACGTTGCAAAAACGAGTGATCCCCTCCCTGCCAAATCGGATGTTATTTTATCTGAGGATTTTGAAAATGTAGCGTTCTATCCTGAGTATTTTGCCCCGATCAATTGGAGTGTCATAGATGCTGACGGAGATGGTATTTATTGGAATTTGTTTCTTTACTACAATTTCCCTGGGCACAATAGCAATCACTGTGCCCATTCCGCTTCATACGTCGGAGGCATTGGCCCTGTAACCCCGGATAACTACCTGATTACACCCCTTGTTGAAGGAGCCAGGCGCGTCACCTATTGGGTAAGTGTACAAGATGCCGATTACGCTGCCGAACACTACGCCGTGATGGTTTCGACAACGGGGACAGCCATTGAGGATTTCGCCCCATTGTTTGAAGAAACCATGACCGCGAAGCCGGCCGGTGCGTGGTATGAGAGAACGATCAACCTGCCCGAAGGAACTAAATATATCGCGTGGCGGCATTACAACTGCACGGATATGTTTGCCTTGAAATTGGATGACGTCACCATATATAGCTCGGCAGCAGAAGCCAACCCTGTTACTGACTTCGTCGCAACCCTTCTTGAGAACAACAAGGGACAATTGAAATGGAACTATCCCGAAGGTTATCAACCGAAGAGTAAAGACCAAGGAACGATGCAACTCACGGGCTATAACATCTATGCAAACGGTTCGCTCTTGGCCAAGATAGAGGATGCGACGACGTTGGAATACATCGACAGCACCTATATGATGCGAGACGAGTCGCTACAGGTGGAGTACTGTGTCAAGGCTGTTTACAATGATAGTGTTGAGTCAGCGGCCGTATGTGGCACACTGCAATACGTCATCACCTCGACAGAAGCAATTCAGTCCGAACTTCGTCTGCGAATCTTCCCCAATCCTGCATCGGACATCTTGCGAGTCGAAGGAATGAATGCGGATGGGTCTGCCTTTGAGTTGTATGACACAAGCGGTATTCGTGTCCTCAGCAGAGAGGTGAACGGGGCCAATACGACGATAGACGTCTCTCGACTGAGTAGTGGATTCTACCTGATCAAAGTCGTCAGCGGCAACCAAGTACATACCGAAAAGATAGAAATCACAAGGGACTAAGCGTTTCCTAATCAAGCTTTAATCCGAAGTTTACTGCCGGCGTTTGTATTCCGCAAAACACATGTGTCGGCAGTTTTTTTTCCATACCTATCGAGTTGTGTATATGTAAGGTGTGTATTGCGTATCAGTATTTGTATTACCTTTGCAGCCAGATCTATGACCGTAGTAGCGGGAGTAGTTATTGTTTAACACGTTAAAAAAACGGAAGAAAATGTATTTGGATTCAGCTAAGAAAGCGGAACTCTTCGAGAAGTATGGCAAGTCCGGCAAGGACACGGGTAGCCCCGAAAGCCAGATTGCACTGTTCACATTTCGCATCGCCCACCTGACGGAGCATCTGCGTGAGAACAAGAAAGACTTCGCCACAGAGCGTTCGCTGAAGATGTTGGTTGGTAAGCGTCGTCGTATGCTTGACTATCTGATCAAGGTGGACATTGAGCGCTATCGTGCCATCATCAAGGAACTCGGCATCCGTCGCTAATTCTCGCAGAATGCCTCTTGTGCATTCTCCCGAATAAAGAAACCTATCGGAGGCTGTGTCGTAAATGCAATTTACGGCGCAGCCTCTTCGGGTATCAAAGGGGTGGAGCAGAGCAGCCCAGCAGACTCGGCCCCATACAGCTATACATCAATTGATAATATGTGGTATACAAGATGATCAGAACTATTCTCTTGCGACTTTTCTCCTACAAGGATTCTTCCACCTATAGGTTGCTCACTGTAGTGCTCTCCATTGCAGCTATCAGTACTCTGGCTGCCTGCAAGCAGCACACAGATAAGCGTGCCGATCGCATCGTGGCGGTGACCATCGCTCCACAGCGTTTTTTTATCGAAGCCATAGCAGACTCTGCCGTACAGGTCGTACCCTTAGTTCCTGCCGGCAGCAATCCGGAGGAATACGATCCCTCTCCCTCCGTCATGAAGCAGTTGGCCGATGCCGATGCTTACTTCTACATAGGAGGATTGGGATTTGAGCAGAGAAATCTACAAGCTATTCGAGACAATAATCCTCGGCTCTCAATATTTGAGATGGGCGAGGCATTGAGTCATGCGGCCCATGAAGATCACGGAGAGGCATGTACGCATGATTCGCACGGACACTCGGGCGGTCACGATCCTCACTATTGGACCAGCATCATCGGTGCCAAAGCATTGGGACATGCTGCCTATAAAGCTCTCGTGGAGCTGTATCCCGATCAAGAGCATCGTTGGTCCGAAGGCTACGGTCGCCTTGAGAAAAGAATCGACAGTGTGTGGGCCGTTATCGACAATCTCTTTGCCGGAGGCCGGATGGACAAGGCTTTTGTCATTTACCATCCGTCATTGGGCTACTTCGCAGAGGAGTTCGGTCTCCGTCAGATCGTCATTGAACAGGATGGTAAGGAGCCTTCGGCGGCACATCTGCATCAGGTGATCGATCAGGCGCGAGCCGATAACGTCAGAATCGTGTTCATACAACCGGAGTTCGAGACCCGGCAGGCCGAGGAGGTGGCGCGCGCCATCGGTGCGGAGATGATCCGCATCAACCCCCTTCGCGGCTCATGGGAGGAAGAGATCCTGCATATAGCCCGTTCGCTTGTACATGGAAAATAATCGGCTACTGAGTCTCCGTTCGGCCTCTGTCGGTTACGGCAACAGAGACGTCCTACGGGACTACTCTCTGGATGTGGCTCGTGGCGAGCTGCTCGGCATTGTGGGACGCAATGGGGGCGGGAAGAGCACGCTGGTGAAAGCGCTCATCGGTTTGTTGCCTCTGCGCACAGGTAGTCTTACCTTCTACGATCGGCAAGGACAGCCCTCTATCCGTCCTTCCATCGGTTATCTGCCTCAGCTCAACCGTA
The DNA here is from genome assembly GCF_003096695.1 of Porphyromonas loveana. Taxonomy (GTDB): domain Bacteria; phylum Bacteroidota; class Bacteroidia; order Bacteroidales; family Porphyromonadaceae; genus Porphyromonas; species Porphyromonas loveana. The sequence goes on from NZ_QEKY01000001.1 coordinate 114,536, forward strand.
TCGACCGAGCTTTCCCTATTCAAGTAGGAGAGGTGATCGGTTCGGGGCTGACCGGCTACGTCGGAGGCGAGGAGCCAAGTGTCCTCCTGCAGCGTGCGGCAACGGACTTGCAGATAGCTGATTTGTTGCCACGGCCCATATCAGATTTGAGTGGCGGGCAGTTGCAGCGTGTCTTGCTCGCCAGAGCCATCGTATCCTGTCCCGAGTTGCTTATCTTGGACGAACCTAATAGCTATTTGGATGAATCGGCGGAGTTGCTTGTGTGCGAAGCCATCACCCAAAGACATAAACAAGGTGCGACTATTCTGCTGATTTCCCACGACAGAGAGAGCGTGGGACAACAGGCCAATCGCATAATATCCCTCGATTGACATTATGCATATCCGCCGCGCACTGCCTTCCGACTACGACCGTATTCTCTCCCTCTGGGAGGATGCGCGCCAAACGATGTTAGCCGCCGGCAATCCGCAGTGGCAAGGTGCTTACCCGGGAGTTGAAGAAGCTCGGGAGGATATAGCAGCGGGAGACGCATATCTGCTGGAAATAGACGGAGAGGCGATGGGCATCATGGCCGTGAACGACACTGTGCCCGCGGAGTATGCCCCTCTCCCTTGGCAAACGACAGGACTGGCCTATACGATACACCGTTTGGGGGTGCACTCTTCTTTATTGCGTCAGGGCTATGCTGCGACTATGCTGCTCCGTGCTGAGGCTATAGCTCGAGAGCAGGGGGCAACCTGTATTCACATAGACACGTATAGCCCTAATGTGGGGGCTCAGCAGCTATTTGAACAGCTTGGCTATCGTCGTGTAGGCCCTTTCGAAATGAAGCAGAAGCCATTGCCGTATATTGCCTTCGAGAAGGCGCTTTGAAGCAGCTTTCATCTCTCCTCGGTTACGCTTCTATGTATAAAATTTGGTGCTCGGTTGTGTCCTGATACGGGGTTTTTGCCTTGTGAATCCGTGTTATTAGTGTGATTTTGCATGTATTTTCTATATGTAAAGTGAGATGTGGTGTGAAAAAAAACGTAACTTTGCGCCCTATGAATATGCCGATAAATGGATGAGAAAATTCTAACAATAAAATAAGTAACAGACAAAATGCAAAACAAAGGATTTGTGATTGTTATCACATCGGCTCTGGCCATCATCTGTGCGTTTTACCTGTCATTCTCTTTCGTCACGAATCGATACGAGAAGAAGGCTAAGGCGATGGGCGATGTTGCCGGGATGGCCTATCTCGATTCTATGTCGAATGAGAAGGTCTGGTTCGGCTACACGCTGAAAGAAGCTCAAGCCCAGCAAATTGGTCTCGGCCTTGACTTGAAGGGGGGTATGAACGTGATTCTGAAGCTCAACGCAAGTGACCTGCTTCGCAATCTCTCTAACAAGAGTCAGGATCCCAATTTCAACAAAGCTCTGGAGAATGCCACCAAGAGTACCGAGCAAAATGACTTCGTTGACATCTTTGTCAAAGAATATCGCAAGCTCGACCCCAACGGACGATTGGCAGTTGTCTTCGGATCGGGTGATCTGCGTGATCAAATCTCAGCTAAGTCCACCGATGAAGAGGTGGTGGAGCTGCTGAAACAGAAATATAATAGTGCCGTAGAAGCTTCGTTCAACGTGCTTCGCACTCGTATTGACGCCTTCGGTGTAGTTGCTCCTAACCTGCAACGTCTCGAAGGTCAGGGTCGGATCCTTGTTGAGCTTCCGGGTGTTAAGGATCCGGAGCGTGTGCGAGCCCTCTTGCAGCGTAGTGCTAATCTCCAGTTCTGGCGCACTTATAACTTTGAGGAGGTAAGTGGCGACCTTATGGCTGCCAACGCTCGCTTGAGTGAGCTTGCTATGAACAAGAAGACTACTTCTGCGGTACCTGACACAACAGCTCTTGCGGTAGACTCTACCGGTCTTGCAGCAGACTCTGCCGCTGTCGCTGCTGACAGTGCAGCTACACAGCAAGTACAAACTGCCGATGCTACACGTACGGATGTCCTCTTTTCTCTGCTCACTCCGGTTAACCGTGGTGGTGCAGTGGTGGGTGTGGCACGTCGTGCCAATTTGGCTCAGATTTCCGAAATGTTGCAACAGGCGCATGACCTCAAGGTGACACGTGAGGACGTGCAATTCCTCTGGGGTGCCAAGGCAATTGTCGATCCCGAGACAAAGAAAGAAACGGATATGTACGAGCTTTATGCCATCCGCACAAACCGTACGGGCGATCCGGACCTCGGTGGTGAGGTTGTTACTTCTGCCAAGAGCGACATCCAGAATGACTTCGGTCGTTCAGAGCCTATCGTTTCGATGACAATGAACGAGGAGGGGGCTCGTAAATGGGCTCGTATCACGAAGGACAATGTGGGTCGTGCCATCGCCATCGTGCTGGATGGCGTAGTTTACTCTGCTCCGAATGTCAATGACGAAATCACGGGCGGACGCTCTCAAATATCCGGTAGTTTCACTGTCGAAGAAGCAGGCGACCTTGCCAATGTGCTCAACTCAGGCCGTATGGATGCTACTGTAAGTATCGAACAAGAGAATGTTATCGGCCCGACGCTGGGTTCCGAATCAATCAAGGCCGGATTCATTTCCTTCCTTTTGGCTCTTGTCATTCTGATGTGTTATATGTGTCTCGTTTACGGCTTCCTGCCGGGTATGATCGCAAACTCTGCACTTGTCGTTAATAGTTTCTTCACGTTGGGCGTATTGGCGTCATTCCACGCTGTGCTCACGCTCTCGGGTATTGCCGGTCTTGTGTTGACGCTCGGTATGGCAGTGGATGCTAACGTACTTATCTTCGAACGAATCAAGGAAGAGCTCCGTGCCGGTAAGTCTCCCATTCGTGCGGTGGCCGATGGTTATAACAATGCATTCTCTGCCATCTTTGACTCGAATGTGACGACGATTATTACCGGTGTCATCCTCTTCCTCTACGGAACAGGTCCTATCCGTGGTTTTGCCACGACGTTGATCATCGGTCTTATTGCATCGTTCATCACGGCTGTATTCCTCACGCGTATCGTATTCGAGAGTCTGGCCAAGAAAGGGCGTTTGGACAAAATACCTTTCACGACAAAGCTTACTCGTAACCTGCTCGTAGATCCTACTTTCAATTTCTTGGATAAGCGTAAGGTGGGTATCGCCATTCCGCTTGTAATCATTGCACTCGGTTTGGTCGCCGCATTCACTGTCGGCTTGAACAGAGGTATCGAATTCTCTGGTGGTAGAAACTATGTGGTTCAATTTGACCAACCGGTTTCTTCTGAGGCCGTACGTTCTGCCCTCAGCACTCCGCTTGAAGAAAAGGTTTTGGTTACCTCCATCGGTACAGATGGTATGCAGGTGCGTATCTCTACTAACTATATGATAGCAGAAGAGAACGAACAGACTGAAGAAGTGATCACTGGTAAGATGTACGAAAGTCTCAAGAGGCTCTACAAGCAAGAACCTACAGTAGATCGGTTCAAGGACAATATCATCAGCTCTCAGAAGGTAAGCCCGAGTATGTCGAGTGACATTACCCGCGGCGCTATCTGGGCAGTGTTCCTATCCATGATCTTCATGGCTATTTATATTCTGATTCGTTTCCGTGATATCTCTTTCTCTGCAGGTGTATTTGCGTCAGTGGCTGCGACTACGTTCTCAATCATCGCGCTCTATGCTATGCTTTGGAAGATTCTTCCGTTCACGATGGAAATTGATCAGAATTTCATTGCAGCAATCTTGGCTATCATCGGTTACTCACTTAACGATACCGTGGTCGTCTTTGACCGTATCCGTGAGACGACGAAGCTATATCCTCATCGTGATCGCTATCAAGTGATCAACGGTGCGCTCAATTCGACGCTTTCGCGTACGATGAATACTGGTTTGACTACTTTGGTGGTAATGTTGGTGATCTTCATCTTCGGAGGTGCTACGATGCGTAGTTTCACATTCTCCATCATTTTGGGTGTCATCATCGGTACCTACTGTACGCTCTTTGTGGCAACGCCGATTGCCTATGAGCTCCAGAAGCGCAAACTCAACAAAGCAAAGAAATAAGAGACAGTTAGTCTATGCACAAAAAAGCCCCGACGCTAATACCGTCGGGGCTTTTTGTTGAAAATAAAACAAAATGTAATCTCGTTCTCCTCAATTAGAAAAGGATTGTGAAGCTCTTTAATGCGCTGGGGACACGGAGCGAGAGGTATCCGCCTTTTGGCGGGAATCACGTGCTCGTTTGAGCTTCTCTAAAGCATCATGAGCTGCATTCTGATGTGCTTCTTTTTTGCTCATACCGATTCCGCTACCGATGCGATGACCATCAACAAAGACTGCATAATTGAAATGACCATGTGCACGCTTGGGTTCCGAAATGAGTCGAAACTCCAATTCTAAATGATGCTTCTGTGCCCATTCGAGCAGTAGCGACTTGTAGTTGGTCGTCGCGTTGGTCATGCTATCTTCCATTTCAAGGAAGATGGGGATAAAGCGCGTGAGGACAAATCTCTCAGCCATCTCATATCCTCTATCCAGATAGATGGCACCGATCAATGCTTCGAGTGTATTGCCCATAATGTCGGGACTCATCTGTGATACTTCGCCTCGGACGATCAGTAATCGTTCGAGGCCAAGCTCGCGAGCTACCACATTGTTGATTTGTCTCTTTACGACCGCGCTTCGACGTTGGCTCATATCTCCTTCATCCCAATGTGGATGTTTTCGATACAAATAACCGCTTATTGCCGTAGCAAGGACTGAGTCGCCCAAGAATTCCAGACGCTCGTTGTTCACGCGATACCCGCTGTCATCCACCAAACTGCATGAACTATGCCGGAATGCAAGTTCGTAGAAAGCAGTCTGCCGCGGTTTGAATCCGAGAATAGTCGGAAGCAAAACAAAAGACCCCCTCGGCTTGCGCCAAGGGAGTCTTGATAGATATGTACTTAAAGACAACATTGCAGTTATCTAAAGGATCGCTTATTTCTCGAACTTCTTAAATACAACGCTAGCATTGTGTCCACCGAATCCGAATGTATTCGACAAGGCAACACGTACCGGACGCTTTTGAGCTTCGTTGAATGTAAAGTTCAGGTTATAATCGATTTCGGGGTCACGATCATCATCCTGATGGTTGATTGTCGGCGGCACGATGTCCTCATGAACAGCCTTCACACATACCATCGCTTCAACAGCACCGGCAGCTCCGAGGAGGTGGCCAGTCATACTCTTGGTTGAGCTGATGTTCAAGTTGAATGCATGTTCGCCGAATACATCTTTGATTGCTTTTGCCTCAGAAATATCACCCACAGGCGTAGAAGTACCGTGTACATTGACATAGTCAACGTCCTCCGGCTTCAGTCCCGCATCTTCGATGGCATTGGACATAACGAGCTTGGCGCCTAATCCGTCGGGGTGACTGGCTGTCAGGTGATAAGCATCAGCAGAAAGTCCGGTTCCTACGAGCTCCGCGTAGATGTGTGCACCACGCTTGATGGCGTGTTCCATCTCCTCGAGAACCATGCATGCAGCACCTTCGCCCATGACGAAGCCATCACGGCTGGCACTGAACGGACGGCTCGCCTCTTGGGGAGCGTCGTTGCGGGTCGAGAGCGCATTCATTGCGTTGAATCCACCCACACCGGCAGCACATATAGAAGCCTCAGAACCACCGGCAATGATCACATCTGCCTTGCCCAAACGGATCAGATGACAAGCATCTATCACTGCATTGGTGGACGAAGCACATGCCGATGCAATAGAATAGTTAGGACCATGGAAGCCGTACTTGATTGAGATCTGACCGGCTGCTATGTCCGAAATCATCTTGGGGATGAAAAACGGATTGAAGCGTGGGCCGTTCTCCGGATTGTAGTCGCGTACTTCACTTTCGAAGGTCGCAAGACCGCCGATACCGGCAGATACGATCACGCCTACACGGTTTTTATCCACCGTTTCCAAGTCAAGGCCGGAGTCTTGTACACTCTCGTCGGCCGCTACTTGTGCAAGCTGCGCGTAGCGATCCAACTTACGCACCTCCTTGCGGTCAAAATACTGCAAAGGATCGAAACCCTTTACTTCACAGGCAAACTGTGTTTTGAACTTGGAGGCATCAAAGAGCGTGATAGGACCGGCACCACTCTTGCCGGCAACCAAGCTCTCCCACGTCTCGGGGGCAGAGTTGCCGAGCGGAGTCATGGCTCCTAACCCTGTTACTACTACTCTTTTCAGTTCCATCAGAGGTATCTTACTTCAGGTTTCTTTCGATGTAGTCGATAGCATCGCCTACAGTCTTGATCTCCTGAGCTTGGTCATCGGGGATAGACATGTTGAATTCCTTTTCGAAATTCATCATCAGCTCTACCGTGTCAAGAGAGTCGGCGCCGAGATCATTTGAGAAACTTGCCTCACGAGTTACTTCAGAAGGCTCTACATTCAATTTGTCAACTACGAGGTCGATTACTTTTTTTTCTACTTCAGACATAGTCTTGTTCTTTAAAATGGTTATTACAAATAATCTTCTTACTTATCTTTGCGCAATATTTGGCGCCATAACTCAGTATTACCACGAGGAAAAGCCCTGTAATAATGTTGATGTCTAAGCCACAAATTTGCACAATCACAATAGTTGTGTGCAGCAAAAGTAGTAAATAAAATGAGAAAAGTAGCGGTTTTTGCCTCAGGCAGCGGTTCGAATGCAGAAAATCTGTTCCATTTCTTCTCAAAAAGTGGTTCGGCGTGCATATCGGCCATTATCAGTAACCATGCTGACGCTGGTGTAATGACGCGTGCAGAGCAGCTCGGTATCCCCGCATATTCCTTTACCAGACGGGAGATGCTTGACGGCGCCAAGCCCATAGGCCTGCTACAAGAGTTAGGTGTTGAGCTTATTGTGTTGGCCGGATATATGTGCTTTGTCACGACTCCCTATTTACAAGCTTTCCCCGATCGGATCGTCAATATCCATCCCGCTCTCCTGCCCAAATATGGAGGTCAGGGCATGTACGGCCATCATGTACACGAAGCCGTGATAGCAGCCCGAGAGCAAGAAAGTGGTATCACCATCCACCTTGTCGATGAGCAGTACGACCACGGCAAGATCCTGCGTCAGGCTACCTGTGCAGTGCTGCCCGATGATACGCCCGACACCCTTGCCGAGCGTATCCATGCGTTGGAGTACGCGCATTATCCCGAGACGGTGGAAGAATATCTACGCCAACTCCCGCCCCGAAAATGAAGCATACCATCTCCCTACACTCTCTCCTCGTACACCTATATTATATAGGTATAGCAGTAGCTCTATTCCTGCTTACTTCCTGCGGGAGGGACCCCGAGGTGAGCCGACTGAGGATCGATCTTGAGAATCTCAGCCCCGCTGATAGCGTCCTTACGCTCAGAATAGAGGGACATTCGTTCTTCGACACAGAAGAGATACGGGTCACTCCCCCCAAAGGGCGCATCCGTCACCAAGTCAAAGGAGACAATGACCGTGTCCTTCTCTACTATAACGGAGGCAATAGCTTCCTCATTCTTTATCCGGAGAAGGGCCGAGACCTTAAGGTCACCCTCGATATCCGCCGTCCGCTCTTCCCCGAAATAAAAGGTAGTGACACACATGCGACGCTCAATGAGTTCGCTCGCGAGGCAGAAGAAGAGCTCCGTCAGTACCAAAGTCTGCTGCCATCGGCCGACTATGCAGCCAAGGCAGCTGCGCTGCGAACCCTCCGCCTCAAAGCCCTCGACTACTATTTCGCTCATCCCACAGCCGTGGGGATTCATCGCATCGCCGAGGTATATGAACTCTATGATGCCCGTTTCCTGAATGACTGTGGTGTAGCCCCCGACAAATTGCCACAACCTCTCGCGCTGTTTTTGCGTGGTGATGGATCCACATCGGTCGGAAGCTCGGCTCCCGATTTCCAAGTGAGAGATATTCAAGGCAAACCTTTCACCCTTTCGTGGCATAACAAAAAGGATATTCTCCTCCACTTCACGGACAATCCCGATGCCCGCACCTCCGCATTGCTAAAGACTTGGAAGGAAAAACATCCGAATGCTACAACCGAAATCCTCACTCTTTCGCTCCTTCCGTCAGACTCTACCACGAAGAAATATGTGAGCACACTGGCACTGCCCGGCCTCTTCGTCACCGACAGCATGGGGCAGGTCTCCACCCTGATGGAGCAGTATCATATCCACGCCCTGCCTCATACCATTCACATTGATACCCTCGGACTCGTCCGCGAACGTCTCACCGGCTACGACCTTCCGTAGCAGCCAACCTCTTTTGCCTGCCTCTTTCCATGTTAGTCAAGACCTTTGCCGCAGCACTGCATAGCATTGATGCCCTCACTGTCACCATTGAAGTCAATATCACCCGAGGCTGCTATCTCAGCCTCGTAGGTCTGCCTGATGCGGCTGTCCGTGAGAGTCTGGACAGGATACGCTCCACCTTCGACACCCTCGGCATCACTTTCCCGCAGAAGAGTGTGACCATCAACCTCAGCCCTGCCGACCTCAAGAAAGAAGGGACCGCTTATGATCTGCCCATCGCCCTTGCTCTTATGGCTGCCGACGGGGTCTTTGCCGGCGATGCCCTTCCCCGTTATATGATCATGGGCGAGCTGTCGTTGGACGGCTCGTTGCGCCCGATCAAGGGTGCTCTGCCCATCGCCATTCAGGCGCGAGCCGCAGGATTTGAAGGGCTTATTCTCCCGATGGATAATGCACGTGAGGCAGCAGTGGTGAACAACCTCGCCGTTTACGGCGTGCAGCACATATCCGAAGTCATCAGTCACTTCAATGGCAGTGGCGCACTCACCCCCACTGTAGTCGATACCCGCAAGGAGTTCTACGACCGACAGCAGCAGATACCCTTCGATTTCTCCGAGGTCAAGGGGCAAGAGAAGGTGAAGCGCGCCCTCGAAGTGGCGGCAGCCGGCGGGCACAATCTCATCATGGTCGGCAGCCCGGGCAGTGGCAAGTCCATGATGGCCAAGCGCATGCCCGGCATCCTGCCGCCCTTCACGCTAAGCGAATCGCTGGAGACCACGAAGATTTATTCCGTCGCGGGCAAGCTCGGACTCAACGCCATGCTCCTCACCCAGCGTCCTTTCCGCTCGCCCCATCACTCCATTTCGTCTGCGGCACTTGTGGGCGGCGGCACTTACCCTCAGCCCGGCGAAATCAGTCTGGCACACAACGGCGTACTCTTTTTGGACGAGTTGGCCGAGTTCAACCGCTCTGTCCTCGAAGTAATGCGCCAGCCGCTGGAGGATCGGCACATCACTGTCTCGCGCGCCAAGATGACAGTCGATTATCCTGCGGGCTTCATGCTCGTAGCAGCCATGAATCCCTGCCCTTGCGGTTACTACAATCATCCCACCCGCCCGTGTACCTGTCCGCCGGGGCAGGTAGAGAAGTATCTCAGCCGCATCTCTGGTCCGCTGCTCGATCGCATCGACATCCAAGTGGAGATCACCCCCGTCCCCTTCGAGAAGATATCCGACGAACGCCCTGCCGAGAGTAGCGACGCCATCCGTAGTCGCGTGATCGCGGCTCGCGAGATACAGAGCCGACGCTTCGCCGACCACGCAGGCGTGCACTGCAATGCGCAGATGGATGACAAGCTGATGAACCGCTATGCCCTTCCCGATGAGCAGGGACTCCACCGACTCCGAGTCGCCATGGAGCGTTTCGACCTCTCGGCGCGCGCCTATGGACGCATCCTCAAGGTAGCACGTACGATCGCCGATTTGGCGGGTAGTGCCGATGTCTGTGCCGATCATATAGCCGAGGCTATCGGCTATCGCAATCTGGATCGGAGCAATTGGGGCAAGGTCTGATGTGATGGTACGCTCTATGGCTGCTCTCCCTCCCGCGCTGGCCGCTCATCGCCTGATCATAGGAAACAAGTGTTTTTCCTATCCCCTGCTTCGACAAGCGGCCGATACCGACCGCTATGAGCTGAATGTTTTCGATCACGAAGGCGAGGCCACGATCTTTCTGTCGGGTACGCTTCTGCTTCTCTCAGCTGATCTTCCGCCACAGCTACCCCTTGCGACCGAGAGCATTGCACTCCCCGCTATGCAAGCCCTGCTTGATGAATTACAGGGCGCGCCCACACATCTCTATCTCTTCGCCACCCCCAACGCCCGTCCCGTCCTGATCCGTTGAATTGCGTTTCGTATTGCTCAGAGTGATCGGGACTGTCTGAGTGATCCGAGCAACCTGAATCGTCCGATTTTTTGGGTTGCACGGATTCTCCTTCTTGTTTATCTCTCAGGAGAGCGTCCTGCCCTTGTGAAAAAATCTGTAGATGTGTTATGATTCCACCTTCGTGCAGATCGTCGAAAAAACACGCACCAAAAAGAAATTTTTTTGGCGCCTTTTCCGAAAAATTTATGCGCCAAATCGAAAATGTTTTGGCGCGTGTTCTTCCGGATTTTTGGCGCCATCTTGTCCGGATTCTTGCTGCGTAATTCTGGAAAATGCGTTCCTCTGTTTGAGAGACACTGCGGTAAGTTAAAAAAAAACGTGATGCTGTATGGATCAAATCCCTATTGCCGGGATCTTGGTTTATTGGCCGCTTACTTCGGTGCGGACTCGCTTTGTCGTATATTTGGCGTTAACAGACTGAATGCCCGCAGTGCAGACGGCAATCATGCAGTCGTTTCTCTCGAAGAGATAGGGGTGCTAATCGCAGACTGAGACAAGAATCGGGCGGCAGACTCGCAGGATATGGCTACCTTTGACAGACGTAAGAGCGGGGAGCACCGACACTTTGCTTGACCGCATACCACAAGAACATGAACACCTACTACGATAACGCCACTACTTCCTATCCCAAGCCTTCGGCCATGCGCGAAGCTTTGGCGCACTTCTACGATGAGCCGGTGGGGAGCTACGGACGCAGTCACGACCGCGCGACGCTTCGTGTCGTGGCCGAGATAGAGGAGTTGCGCGATGTCGTGGCCTCTCTGTTGGGTGTGGCGGAGCCGTCGCACATCTGTTTCTGCGACAATGCCACGACAGGTCTCAACGCCATTTTGCGCGGAGTGTTACAAGAGGGCGACACGGTTCTCGTGAGTCCGATGGAGCATAATGCGGTGATGCGTCCTCTGCATTTCTTGTCAGAGACGCGTGGCGTCCGTGTGGAGGTGATGCCGGCTCTGCCCGACGGACGTGTGGATACGCAGCGACTGGCCGCAGCCATACCGACTGCTTGTGCGCTGGCGGTGGTGAATCTGCAGAGCAATGTAAACGGCATCATCCAGCCGATAGCGGAAATCTCTCGCATCCTGAAGCAACGTGGTGTACGTATCCTCGCCGATGCGACACAGTGCCTCGGCTCCATGCGACTGCAAACCGATGCATGGAACATAGACTATCTGGCATTTACGGGACATAAAGGGCTGCTCGGGCCGAGTGGGACCGGCGGCTTTTATATGCGTCGGCCACTCGATGTGAGTCCGCTCACGCTTGGCGGAAACGGACTGCACTCCTCTCTTTTGTCGATGGGTACAGAGATGCCGGAGCGATTTATGGCCGGTACGGCGAATGTTCTCGGACTCACGGCTCTGTTGGCTGCCGTGCGTCATCTGCCGTCTTACCGACTTTCCCATGACGAATGGCAGGACTATCTGCTGCGTATGCGCGAGTTGTCCGGTTTGCGGGTGTATAGTTCATCTGATGGGACTGCTCAGGGTTTTCTCTGTTCGCTTACGCACGAACGGCTCTCTCCTGCCGAATTGAGCGACGCTCTCTATCACGGTCACGGCATTATCACGCGAGCCGGTTTGCATTGTGCACCGTTGGCACACGAGACAATCGGTACGGCAGCGACGGGCACGACACGCATTTCGCTTTCTCCTTATCATACGGCCAAAGATTTGGACCACCTATTAGAAGCTCTCCGCGATGTCGTACGCCGCTGACAGTCGTTTCGTCCTTTTCGCCACGACGCGCGACTTCATCCACGCCATGCAGGCTGCCGAACGCATAGGGTTGCCCCATCGCGTCATCGCGGTACCCGTCCATTTGAGAGCGGATTGCGGTATGTGTCTGCACATAGATGCGGCCGAACAGGAACGTTTAGAAATTGTTTTACGACAAATCCCCATAGCATACGAGATAGGACTATGAAATCAGCTACATTCGATCTGCTTACCACGGTGGAGTATGGCGGCTGCTCGGCGAAGCTCGACCCCGCCAAACTGGAAGAATTGCTGCGCGATATACCATTACCAACGGACAGTCGGATACTGGTCGATGCGCGCACACACGACGATGCAGGTGTATATCAACTCAATGACGAGACGGCTCTCATCGTGACGACCGACTTCTTCCCGCCTCTTTGCTCTGATGCTTATACTTTCGGGCGCATAGCTGCTGCCAACGCGCTGTCGGATGTATATGCGATGGGTGGCCGCCCTTTGTTGGCACTCAATCTGACAATGTTTCCCTCTGCAGGCATTCCCGCCGAAGTGTTGGTGCAGATACTTCGTGGTGGACAGCAGAGCATAGACGAGAGTGGGGCGTTCACGATGGGCGGGCACACGATCGATGACGCGACGCCCAAGTACGGATTGGCGGTGACCGGTACGGTGCATCCGCAACATCTGGTCACGAATGCAGGAGTGCGCGAGGGGCAACGACTCGTTCTCACCAAACCTTTGGGTACAGGTGTAGCTATGGCCGGGCATCGACTTGGGCTCTTGAGCGGGGAAGCATACGAGGCAGCTATCGAACAGATGTGTCTCCTTAATAAAACGGGTGCGGAGCTGATGTTGCGTTACGGCGTGAAAGGTGCAACGGATATCACGGGTTTCGGATTGCTGGGGCATGCCAAGGAATTGGCGGAGGCGTCGCAAGTGACGCTCCATATTGACAGTCAAGTAGTGCCGGCGTTGCCGGAATGTCTGCAATTGCTGCGCGACGGCTGTATTCCGGGGGCGGCCTTTCGCAATTTGCGCTTCGTGGGCGAACAACTCGAAGCGAGCTGCTCCACGGAATATAAGATGCTATTGGCCGATGCACAGACCTCCGGCGGACTGCTGATGGCGGTGGATGCCGATCGCGCTGATGCGCTGGTCGCCGATCTGCATGCGACGGGGTTGCATCCCCATGCAGCTGTGATAGGTTATGCCACCGCAGAAGAAGGAAAAACAAGAATCATAATCACATAATTCAAGATTTCTGATGAAAAAACAACTTTTACTGGTTTGGGTTCTGGCTGCTGCGGCTACGTGTGCAGTGCAGGGGCAAACGTTGCAGCGAGCTAAGGTGGGAGGCCCCTGGCCTGTGCGCGCTGCCATCCTCACGGATACCGTGGGAATGAACGGAGCGAAGTATAATCCGTCCGATCTACTGCGTCAGTCTTATGACGTGACGGGCAAGTCGCTGCGCGAGATCACGGCAGATAAGGAGGGACGCTTTGTCGGTCAACGGAGCAGCACGAGCAAAGCTTCGACTTCGGAGATGACAGTTTACACATTTTCCCTCACGGCAGAGCGTTTTGCCAAAGGCGATATCGAAGTGTATGGTCAGGGACGAATGTCGCTTTGGCAGGACAACAAACAAATCGGAATAAGCGAGGGTACTAACGCCAAGGGCGACAGTACGGTGCGATTCACGGCACCGCTTACGCTTGTGCCGGGTACACATGAGTTTGTTCTCAAGAGTTTATTGCTCGAAGGAGACAGCACTTTGACGGATGTACGTCTCGTACTCAAACCAAAGACGGCCCGTGATTCAACGGTGCTCTACCCGAATTATACGGGAAAGCGACGCCTGACGCTGGATTATATGATGAACGGTACATTCATAGGTGGCGGCAGTTTGTCTCCTTCGGGGAAGTACGTTGTCACATCGTATCGTGTAGGACGTGACAATAAAGCTGCGGTGACGTACTCTCAACTGCGTGATGCCAAAGGCCGTGTCCTCACAGATATAAACGACCGTGACGTCATCGGCTGGATGCCACATGAAGATTTGCTGATGGCTATTCGCAAAGAAGGAAATGTAAAACGTCTGATCGCTTTCGATCCGATGGGCCAAAGCGAACGAACGCTCATCGCTGATATGCCTGAGACTTCCTTCAGAATGTCGCCGGACGGAAAGTACTTTATCTTCATGAAAGAGGAGAAAGGACCAGGTAAGGACGCGCTTTTTGTGCGTAATATAGATCCCGATGACCGTCAGAACGGCTGGCGCAATCGAGCACAACTCTTCCTTCTTAATGCCGAAAACGGTGTGTACAGTCCGCTCACCTTCGGTTATTCCAATACATATATATACGACATCGCACCGGACAGCAAGCGTGTTTTGTTGGGAACACTGTCTACAGATTGGACGAAGAGTCCTTATCGATTCGTGACAGTGACAGAATATCATCTGGAGACAGGCAAGATCGATACGCTTGTGGTGCGTGATCCCTCCATCGACCAACTGCAATACACTCCCGACGGTAAGCGTCTTGTCGTCACGGCTGCTGCCGATGCTTTCGGCGGTGCGGGTGTCAATCTGCCTACCGGTATGACAGTTAATGGCTATGACAAGCAGTTTTTCCTCTTTGACATAGCGACGCGGAAAGTGACTCCGCTTACGAAGAACTTCGATCCCAGTGTTCAGTCTGGTCGTTTCGACAACAAAAACGGTTACTATTACTTCATTGCAGAGAAAGGTGCTCGCAAAGCGCTCTATCGTCTCAACCTGTCTTCGCAGGAGATCAGAGAGATACAGACGGGCGAAGATGTGGTGCGTTGGTTTGCAGTCGCTGCGGACAACGGCGCGCTCTGGTATGCCGGACAAAGTGCCAACAACGCCGACCGCCTTTATCGTCTCGACGGCAACCGCGGACAACTTGTCTGGGATCTCTCTGCCGAAAAGCTGGCTAATGTAGACTTTACGCCTGCCCGAGACTGGAATTACACGGCTCCGGACGGCACTGTTGTGGAAGGTTGGTATTACCTGCCGCCGCAGTTCGATCCTATGAAGAAGTATCCTATGCTCGTATATTACTACGGCGGAACCAGTCCGACGAGCCGTACATTGGAGGGACATTACTCGTTGGCGATGTATGCAGCGCAAGGCTATGTCGTTTATACGCTCAATCCGAGCGGTAGTACAGGCTATGGACAGGAATATGCCGCCCGTCACGTGAATGCATGGGGCGACCGAACTGCAGACGAGATCATCGGTGCGACGAAGGAATTTGTGCGTCAGCACAACTTCGTCGATGGCAAAAAGATCGGATGTTTCGGTGCCAGCTATGGCGGATTCATGACACAGTACCTGCAAACTAAGACGGATATTTTCGCCGCTGCGGTCAGCCATGCCGGCATCAGCTCCATCAGCAACTATTGGGGTAGCGGATATTGGGGTATGGGATACAGTACCGTGGCAAGCGCAGGGAGCTATCCGTGGAATAATCCTGAGCTGTACGCCAACCACAGTCCGCTCTTCCGTGCCGATAAGATCCACACGCCGTTGCTCCTACTGCACGGATCGGTGGACACGAACGTGCCGAAAGCAGAGAGCGTGAACCTCTACAATGCGCTCAAGATACTGGGACGCGAAGTTGAATTCATCGAATTTACCGAACAGGATCACTTCATCCTCGAACCGGAACGTCGTATCCGCTGGACCAATTCGATCTTTGCTTGGTTTGCGCGTTGGCTGCAAGACGACCCGACATGGTGGAACGAACTTTATCCGCCGACTAATCTGTAGCGGTCGTTCTACACGCCTAAAAACAGCAGGGGCTGTGCTTAAGGAAAATCCTTGGCACAGCCCCTGTTTCTATTGATGCTCGCCGCGACGAGCAGGGTGTTTGTTTAGGTGATTGAAGCCTTGTAAACGCCGTTGATCGAAGCTTCAAGCATGGCGTTGAAGTCAGCATCGCTTTGCTGAGCAGAGAGTCCTTCTACGAGTGCACGAGAGAAGGATGCGATGATTCCATGGTTGCGGCTGAGCAAATCGTTGGCATGCTCACGTGAGTAACCACCGGAGAGAGCCACGACGCGCAACATCATAGGATGCTCGATAACCTCCTTGTAGTAGTTTTCTACTGTCGGAATCGTGATTTTGAGCATTACCGGCTCAGTCATTTTGTCAAGCTGTGCGAGCAGTTCGCGTTTGAGGATCTCTTCAGCTTTGGCCTTGTCGGGGCAGTGAATATCCACCTCGGGTTCGAGGATCGGCATCAAGCCGTGGGCAAGAATCTCCTTACCCCATTGGAATTGTTGTTCCACGATGTCGCGAATACCTTGTTCATTGGCCTGCTTGATCACGCTGCGCATCTTCGTGCCGAATACATGGAAGTTTACGGCTTCGTCGCAGAGCTTACCCAGACCGGGGAAAGGCTTCATCAGCTGTACGCCGTTAGCCTCTTCTTCCAACCCCTTGTCCACTTTGAGGAAGGGAACGATGTGTCTTTTCTCCCAGAGGTAGTCCGCCGTGTGCATTCCTTCGATCTGGCCACGCATGGTACGCTCGAAGAGGATAACACCGATGATCTTACCTGTGGCGAAAGCCGGAGAGGTGATCATACGGGTGCGCATTTGGTGGATGAGGTCAAACATCTCTTCTTCCGATGCGTATGCATCCGGCTCGATGCCGTATGCTTTCAGTGCTTTGGGCGTAGAGCCACCACTCTGGTCCAGTGCTCCGATGAAGCCCGGAGCCTGACGCATCTGTTGCATTTGTTCTTTGTTCATAGCTTGTGTATTTGAATATGATAAGAGAGTTATTCTCAGAGTTCTTCTGCATTCAGCCCAAAGGTATAGATTATTTGTGAGAGGCATCCTCCCAAAGAGAATAATCCATCCGAAATGAAAGAAAACGGCTTCGGGGGCGCTCGCCGCGAGGTCTGTCTTCCGAAGCCGTAGACTGAAAGCCGGGTCGGTCTCTTGCTTGATGTCCGATGGAGTCCTACTGTCTATCCGATAGCGCCCCTTTTAATTAGAATCGGACATGCCGCTGAAGGTCTGCTTGATGACCATGTCGTGTATTTCTTTATTGCTGGCAACGCCAAGATAGGCCTATATAATAATGGCGCCAGAAAACAGCGAAAACTTGCGCCTAATTCTGCGAAAAATGGCACCAAATTATTTTTGATTTGGCGCCAAAAAAATTTCAAAATCGCGCCGTTTCCCGAAAGAATATGCGCCACGTTTTTTGACGCGATGTCTCATTTTTTTTACGGGCGTAATCAGAAGTGTGCCATCGGGGCGGTCGCGAAGTGTTGCGGCGCGCCCGAGGATGATGGGACGAAGCCGGTGAATTGGAACAAATGTTGTACTTTTATGCCTCATTCAGAACACCATGGAGCAAGAGCTACAACTGCAAACGGAGTATATCGAGAGCGACATCAAAACCCTGGAGTGGGACGAGCATATTCGCCGTCGCCCGGGTATGTACATCGGTAAGCTGGGCGACGGCACGCATGCCGACGATGGCATTTACGTACTGTTGAAAGAGGTGCTGGACAATTCGGTGGACGAATTCGTCATGGGTGCCGGCAAGCATATCGACATTACGATAGCAGACGGCACGGTCACCGTGCGCGACTACGGCCGCGGCATCCCGCTCGGCAAGCTGGTGGACGCTACCTGCAAGATGAATACGGGAGGGAAAATCGACTCGAAAGCCTTCAAAAAATCGGTGGGGCTGAACGGCGTCGGCATCAAGGCCGTGAATGCCCTCTCTACAGACTTCGTGGTCACGGTGTGGCGCGACGGCCTGACGAAGCGCGTGCGCTACAGCCGTGCCGCACTCTTGGAGGAGACCGATCCCGAGCCATCGACCGAGCTGTCGGGTACAGAGGTGCGCTTCACGCCGGATGAGACACTTTTCCGCAACTATCGGTATGCCGAGGAGTTTGTGCTCTCGATGATCAAGAATTACACTTTCCTCAATACAGGGCTCACCTTCCTATACAACGGTAAGAAGTTCGTCAGCCGCAAGGGTTTGGAGGATCTGCTTGCCGAGAACATGACGGGTGACGCTCTCTATCCCATCATTCACCTGAGCGATACTGACATCGAGGTCGTGGTGACCCATACGCAGCAGTATGGCGATGAGTTCTACAGCTTCGTCAACGGGCAGAACACAACTCAGGGTGGGACGCACCTGAGTGCTTTTCGTGAGGCGGTGGCACGCACGATCAAGGAGTTCTACTCCAAGAATTTCGAGTACAGCGACATCCGCAGTGGCATGGCGGCAGCCATCAGCATCAAGGTGGAAGAACCTGTCTTCGAGAGTCAGACCAAGACCAAGTTGGGCAGCCGCGACATGGGGCCTGACGGTCCGTCTATTCAGAAATTTGTGGGCGACTTTCTCAAGAAAGAATTGGACGACTACCTCCACATCCATACGGAGACGGCGGAGGAGATGCTGCGCAAGATACAGCAGAGCGAGCGCGAGCGCAAGGCCATGAGCGGAGTGACCAAGCTGGCTCGCGAGCGTGCCAAGAAGTCGAACCTCCACAACAAAAAGCTGCGCGACTGTACCATTCACCTCAACGACCCTAAGGCCAAGGAACCGGAGCGTACCAGTATCTTCATCACCGAGGGTAATTCGGCCAGCGGTTCCATCACCACTTGTCGCGATGCGAACTATCAGGCGGTCTTCAGCCTGCGTGGTAAGCCGCTCAACTGCTTCGGTCTCACCAAAAAGGTCGTGTACGAGAACGAAGAGTTCAACCTCCTCCAGGCGGCTCTCAACATAGAAGACGGGCTGGAAGGCCTGCGTTACAACCGCGTCATCATCGCCACTGATGCCGATGACGACGGGATGCACATCCGTTTGCTCATCCTTACGTTCTTCCTACAGTTCTTCCCCGATCTTGTGCGCAAGGGACACGTTTATGTGCTGGAGACGCCGCTCTTCCGCGTATTCCTGCCACCCGAAGCCAAGAAGCAGACCTTCGGAGCCGCCCCCAAGCGCGGACGCAAGAAGGCGGAGACGGACGAACCCAAACCTGTGACCGACATATACTGCTACAACGAGGCCGAGAAGCAGGCAGCTCTCAAGCAGCTGGGCAAACGTGCCGATGTGACCCGCTTCAAGGGTTTGGGAGAGATTTCGCCTGAGCAGTTCAAGGATTTGATTGATGAGGAGCACATTCGCCTCGAGCCGGTGAGCCTCAAGCGTGAGGATAAGATCAAGGAACTCCTCTCGTTCTACATGGGTAAGAATACGGCTGAGCGTCAGGAGTTCATCATTGACAACTTGGTTGTGGACGAAGGGGCCGTCTGATTGCGGTTCATAACCAACCTTATTCCATAGCATTATGAAAAAGACCATTGCTCTCTTTGCCGGTTCGTTCGATCCGTTTACACGAGGCCATGCCGATGTCGTTGAGCGTTCGCTGGCGCTTTTCGATGAGGTGATTATTGCCATCGGGGTCAACGAACAGAAGCGTACCCTCTACTCTGCCGACCAACGCCGCGAGCAAATAGCCCGCTACTATGCTGCCAACACTGCTGTGCAGGTGGTGACTTATCGCGGACTGACGGTGGATCTTGTGCGCGAAACGGGCGCTACCGTCCTCGTGCGCGGCATACGATCGGGCACAGACTTCGACTATGAGCATATGCTGTCCGACCTCAATCGTCAGCTCTCCGGCGTGGACACCGTCCTGCTCTGCACCGATGCTCGCCATTCTTTCATCAGTTCGAGCGTGGTGCGTGAGCTGATTACCTTCGGAGGAGACCCCTCTCCTTTCCTGCCGGAAGGCTTCATATTATAGTAGAACCTGAGACAAAAAAGGCCGCCCGACAGACGTCGGGCGGCCTTTTTTGTCGGTTGACGATGCTACGCGATGCGCAACTTAGAAACGGGCAGTGAGCGTAGCCATAGCCGTTAGCATCTTGTTGCCATTGTCATAGATGGCAGTGGCTCCGGCTCCGATGGTCTTGCTTAGATAATATTGGTAGGCGACGCGCGCTCCATAGCCGAGTCGAGTCATCGAATTGGTGTAGATATTGACGTTCGATTCTTGGTTGAGATAGGCGAAGCGGATGTTGTGCTTATTGGACAAACCTACCTGTGCCGCTATCACCAGATCGTGATCGCTGTTGTGAAAAAGCATACGCATTGGAGAGAATCCTACCACTGCCATATAACAATTGGCACTGCCTGAGTCGAAGAATGTCCAGGTCTCGTTGTTGTCGGGTGTCACGGTTACATTGAGCGTTCCCTCGTTTTCGTTGGAGGCGTAGGAGTATGTGTCGCGAGAGCTCTGGCGAGTGGCATTGTACATAGAGATGCCCACTTCCAGAATGCTACCTATGCGATGTCCCAGATAGAACCCGTAGGTGAAACTGCCCGGCACATTGTCCGTCTCGGAATAGCCTGCTCCGATCTGCATAGACCAGGGTTTGCCAATGTCTTGAGCGCTCACATGACTACCTGTCATGCACAATAATGCTGCGATAATGAGTAGAGTTTGCTTCATATTTTCTTGTCTTTATAAATTAAATATCTGTCGATTGCGTGCTCGAAACGGCATAACCAATACAAAAATAAAATGAAAGACTGAATATATGGAGCTAATCAATGAATGAATGCATGGTTTTTGTCGATTTTTTTGCTTTCTTATCTATTCTGTTTCTCGTGAGGATTCCAACCGGTCGATGAGGGCACTGAATATCCATTTTCCCCGTTTATGAATAAGGAATACTATCTTTGAATGTAGGAAGCCAAGGCGTTTGCTCTTGGAAGACGACAAGAATACAATATCGAACATGAACAAAGCAATCAAACTAATCATACTCTTACTGATGACAACGGCGGCCGCTTCAGCGCAGAAGTTGAGCCGAGAGCTGCAGCAATCGCTCAGTAAGATGGAGATGGCTGCCTATGCCATCAGCTCGCTTTACGTGGACAGCGTCAATAATGACAAGCTGGCCGAATATGCCATTCGGGGTATCTTGAATGAGCTGGATCCTCATTCGCTTTACACCGATGCCAAGGAGACCAAGAGCGAATTGGAGCCGCTCAATGCGGGATTTGACGGGATTGGTGTCCAATTCAATATGCTCACGGATACGGTCTATGTGGTGCAGGTGATCGCGGGTGGCCCGTCCGAGAAAGCCGGACTGCTGGCAGGTGACCGCATCATATCGGTGAACGATACGATCATTGCAGGGGTAAAAATGAGAACCAACGACGTCATGAAGCGTCTGCGCGGGCCACGTGACAGCAAGGTGAGGCTGGGCGTGCGCCGCGGAAGCGACAGCCTGAACTTTACGGTGCAGCGAGGCCTCATACCGGTGCATAGTCGTGAGGCTTGCTATATGGTCGATGATCGTACGGGGTATATCCGTCTGAGTCGATTTGCCCGCACGACCTATGACGAATTTGCAGAAGGTATCGCTCATCTGCGGGCTGCCGGTATGCAGCGATTGGTGCTGGATCTGCGCTTCAATGGCGGAGGCATTCTGGATCAAGCAGTCCAGATGGCGGGGACTTTCCTGCCGAAAGGCAGCACGGTGCTGACGGTGCGGAACAATCGTTCGCCTCAGATGAGCGATCGTATGGATGCACCGAGCGATAATCTGCTGCCCAAGGATATGCCATTGGTCATATTGGTGAACGAATTTTCGGCTTCGGCCAGTGAGATATTGGTGGGAGCTATTCAGGATTGGGATAGGGGTGTGGTGATCGGTCGGCGCACCTTCGGCAAAGGACTCGTGCAGCGTCCGCTACCGTTGCAGGACGGTTCTATGATACGGCTGACTGTGGCACGCTACTATACTCCCTCGGGACGTAGCATCCAGAAGCCTTATGCCAAAGGCAACTTCAAAGCATATGAGGAGGAAATCCTTGATCGCTTCAAACGTGGTGAGTCCATCCACAGCGATAGTATCCGCTTCCCCGATTCACTCCGCTACAAGACACTCGTTACCCATCGTACGGTTTATGGCGGTGGCGGGGTCATGCCAGATCTGTTCGTCCCGACGGATTCGGCTTTGTTCAACAGGCTACACCGCGAGATGTTGAACAGAGGTGTTTTCAATCGTGCTGTGCACAAATATGTGGATGCAAACCGTAAGCAACTCAAAGAACGCTATCCCGACAGACAGTCCTACGCCTCATTCCGCGTGCCGTCGGAGCTAACCGAAATGCTCAAGCCGCTGGCGGAAGCAGAGAAAATAGTATGGGACGATCAACTCTTTGCTGACGCTCGAGATCTTATCGAACGTCAGCTCCATGCTTATATTGCACGCGATGTGCTGGGAGAGGACGATTTCTTCTACTTCTTCAACCGTATGGACAAGGAATACTTGCGTGCGCTCAGTCTGCTGGATGACCCTGATGAGTACAGACGCTTGCTTGGTTTGGAATAAAGAGGTGGTGCAAATATCATTTATTCGTACTGATACGTTTTTATAATATGAAAGAGATAAGTAGACTTTTTCTCGTCGTTTTGGCTGCAATAGGGTTCGTCTTGGCGAGTGGTAGTTGCTCGGATGATTTCGATAAATATGCCGATTCGCCCAATGATCGTGCCGAATATTCTGTCGATACGGTTAAGTTCGACACCCTTTTCAGTCGTGTCAGTTCCTCCACACAGGTGCTTATGGTGTACAATCGGCTCAATCGCTCCCTTCGTTTGAGCGAAGTTGAGCTAGTCGGAGGTAAGACTCGTGGCTATCGTGTGAATGTAGATGGTCATGTGGGGACCAAGTTTTCAGATTTGACGATCCTGCCGAAAGACAGTATGTTCATCTTTATCGAAGCAACCTTCCCCGAAGGTGAGAGTGACGACCCCGTCGAAGTGAAGGATTCGCTCCGTTTCCTCATCAACGGTCGCACGGACTTTGTCCTTTTGCAGGGTTTCAGACAGAATGTTGATGAGGTCGGCAGTCTCATTATCGAACGGGATACGACATTCGGTGCCACAAGACCTACTTTGTTGCGGGACAGTATCGTGGTCAGATCGGGAGCAACGCTTACGTTGCCTGCCGGCAGTCGCATTTTGATGGCAAACAACGCCCACATCATGGTACGTGGCAGACTGATCGCCGAAGGAACACCCGCTCAGCGCATTATGATTGAGAATTTGCGTCACGACCTCTTATTGCAAGATGTGCCATACACCTTGGTGCCCGGACAATGGGGCGGAATAAGCATTTCCGAGGAGAGCAAAGGCAACGAACTTCGCTATACAACAATACGAAATGGCCGCTGGGGCATCATCGCGGAGGGAGGAACAGACGTCAGTACGCCCAAGTTGCTGATGCAGGGATGCATGGTGACCAACATAAAAGGGACGGGCGTGGCTGCATCCGGCGGATTGATTCGGATAGAAAACTCGGAGATTAGCAATACTTCCGGCTATACGTTGGCGCTTTTCGGGAGTGTTTGCGAACTGATTCAGAGCACGATCTGCAATTTCTACCGATGGGACACGCGTCAAGGCGAAGCCTTGCGCTATGTTTCTGCCTTTGCTCCTGAGGTTGCCGGCGGTGCATATATCCCTTCTTCGGGCAGTCGATTGGTTTTATCCAATAGTATTATTGATGGAAGTCGCTCTGTAGTCAAAATTGGAGACAAGGAGTCCGGAGGAGAAATAGCCCTGTCGGATGGTTCGACGGATGGGAACGAGGCTGCCGTTCTTAGTCGCATGACGATGCGCAATAGCTATATGCGTGCTCGTTCAAGCATCCTTTCCGGAGGAATTAGCGTGATGGAAGCTGACAAGGAGAACCTCGTTGATAGTACGTACTACTGCGTGGGCTATGATTTGGAGAAGAAGAAATATAATTTCCGATACGACTATCATCCCTTGCCGAAGGCTCCGTTTGTGGGTTTGGCCGATCCGACAGTTATGTCAGCGTACCCCACCGATCTCACAGGGACGCCCCGTCGGACGGCAACGGTGGGAGCCTATGAAGTGAAACCTCGCCCCTGAAGATGAGAAAAATCATCCCCTTACCCATACGTATATAATAAGGATATGAGAGAAGTCCGAATGGAAGAAGGTTGGAAAGCAGTCCTTAAAGAGGAGTTTTCTAAGCTGTATTTTGAGATGCTGACTGAGTTTGTACGTGGCGAATACCGAAGCGGAACGATTTACCCGCCTGCCAAATTGGTCTTTAGGGCCTTTGATGATTGTCCTTTCGACCGCGTCAAGGTCGTTATCCTCGGACAAGATCCCTATCATGAGCTCGGACAGGCCGAAGGATTGGCCTTCTCTGTGCCGCAGGGCGTCGCAGTGCCACCCAGTTTGCGCAACATTTGTGAAGAGATCCGCATTGATACAGGTCAGAATGCGCACATCCAAGGCGGCAATCTCAGCTCGTGGGCAGAACAAGGGGTGCTATTGCTGAATGCAACCCTCACGGTTCGTGCCGGACAAGCGGGCAGTCACCAAGGCAAAGGGTGGGAGACCTTTACAGATGCAGCGGTAGAAGCACTGGCTCGTCGGCGCGAACATCTCGTTTTTCTCCTATGGGGCAGCTATGCACGACGTAAGGCAGCGATGATCGATCCACGGCGACATCTCATCCTCGAAGCGCCACATCCATCCCCATTATCGGCCCATCGTGGTTTCTTCGGGTGCAAGCATTTCAGTCGTGCCAATGCATATCTCACACAGCATGGCCTCACGCCTATCTGCTGGTAGAGAGACCTCACTATTTTCTCGAAACAATCCTGACTGAATCGTTCCTTGTTTATTCTTGCAAGATGAAAAAAATGATGAAAGCACTCATCCCAACCCTTGGTATTGCTGCCGTAGCGGGGAGCATGGCTCCGGCGGCTAAGCCTGTTTCGTTTAGGGTGATGACATACAATGTGGAGAACCTCTTCGATACGTACGATGACAAAGAGAAGGATGATAACGACTTTCTTCCCGATGGGAAAATGGAGTGGACGGAGGGGCGATACAACCGCAAGCTCCGCCAGATCGCATCGGTTATCAGCGAAGTGGGGCAAGACAATTGGCCGGCATTAGTCGCATTGGCCGAGATTGAGAACGATACTGTGATGACCAATCTGATCCGTCGCACGCATCTTGGCCGTCAAGGCTACCAATATGTAATGACCAATAGCCCAGATAACCGAGGGATAGATGTCGCATTGCTCTATTTGCCAGAGCAGTTTCAGTTAGTGCACAAGGAGGAGTTTCGCATTCATTTCCGCGAAAGCAAAGACAAACGCTCGCGTAATATCCTGCATGCACGAGGACGTTTGGCCAATGGTGATCTGTTAGATGTGTTTGTCGGGCACTTCCCCTCGCGTAGAGGAGGGGTAGGAGAGAGCGATCCTGACAGACACGATGCCGCCCAACTGCTACGGGATAAGAGTGATGAAATTCTAAAGTCGAGGAAGAACGCCTATATCCTCATCATGGGCGATCTGAATAGCAACCCGTCCGAGGCTCCCCTCATACAGACGCTTCGTGCGCAGAACTCCCTGCCCAAAGATGGAAATGCCTCGATGTCACAGCTGTATAACCTAACCGGCAACCCTGTCCGGCAGACACCTCCGGGTACAACCATATATAAAGGGAAGTGGAAGCAGCTCGATCACATTATCGTATCGGGTAGTTTCTTGCGATCGGAGTCGCGTGTCCGCTATCGTGATGGCTCGGTCAAAAATGTGGTTTTGCCTCGTCTCGTCCGCGAAGCTCCGTACAACGTGTCGCGTATCGTGCCCAATCGCACTTATCAAGGGGTGTATTACAGAGGAGGGCACAGCGACCACCTGCCAGTGGTCGCCGACTTTATAGTAGATCTTTGACCCTCGCAGCTACTGTCTCCATCTGCCATCGAGGCGTGGAGGTAGCGCCGCAGATACCGATGTTGGAAGGCATCGGGTTCAGCATGGCGGGAGTAATGGCTTCGGGAGAGGAGATAAAGATGCTGCGGGGATTGACGTCTTGGCAGTGCTTGAATAAGATCTTTCCGTTCGAGCTCTTCTCTCCGGCGACGAAGAAGACCAGTTCGTGTGCCGCTGCAAACGCTTCGATATGTGGTATGCGGTTAGCCACTTGACGACAGATCGTGTCGTGGTGGTCGAAAGTCACTCCGGGTTCCATCCGAGAGGCGATACATTCGATAATGTGACGAAAGCCATCCAAACTCTTGGTCGTCTGGGAAAAGAGAATCACCGGCTTGCTGTAGTCTATCTTGTCCAGCTCTTCTTCGTTTTCGATGACGATGGCCATCCCATCTGTCTGCCCCACTAATCCGTTTACTTCTGCATGTCCTCTCTTGCCGTATATTACCACCTGAGCATCCAAGTGGCGTGATCCCTCGTATCGTGACTTGATCTGATTCTGCAGGCGCAGCACCACGGGACAGGTAGCATCCACAATAGTGAGATTATTTTCTTTCGCTGCTCGGTAAATATGAGGAGGTTCGCCATGCGCGCGCAGTAGCACTTTCTTGCCTTGGAGTTTGAAGAAAGTATTGTAATCGATTGTCTCCAATCCTCGATTGCCGAGCCTTTCCACCTCCAGCGTGTTGTGTACGATGTCGCCCAGGCAGTAGAGTTTGTCCTGACTATTGTCCAACTGCTCTTCCGCCTGCCTGATGGCATTGACCACGCCGAAGCAAAAGCCCGAGCCTTCGTCTATCTCAATAGGTATCATGCAGTGGTGATCTCTTCGAATCGCTTCAGGAGCCAAGCCTTTTGTTCGGGAATGGTTATTTCGGAGTTGTCCAAGACGATCGCATCTTCGGCCTGTCTTAGAGGAGAGACGGCACGAGTGGAATCGATCCGATCCCGCTCTTGCAGATTGGTCAGGACTGCTTCGAAAGTCGTGGTCGTATCACCTTTGGAACGCAATTCGTCCAATCGGCGTTGTGCACGCACCTCCGGTCGTGCGGTGACGAATACCTTCATTTCCGCCTGTGGGAAGACTGTCGTGCCTATGTCACGTCCGTCCATCACGATTCCTCGTGCCTCGCCCATGGCTTGCTGCTCGCGCACCATCGCTTCGCGCACGAAGTCAAGGGTGGCGATGGGGCTTACTTTGGCCGACACTTCCATCCCGCGTATTTCGCGCTCTACGTTTTCCCCGTTCAGATAGGTCTCGGGAAGTTTCGTCTCGGGGTTGAGTCGGAACGTAATACGAACCTGCTCCATCTCTCTGCGGAGTGTTTCGGTGTCAAGCTTCTCGCCCTGCCACAGTCCGCGACGGATGCTGTAGAGCGTGACGGCGCGGTACATGGCACCGGTGTCCACGTAAACATAGCCGATGGCTTGCGCCAGGTCCTTGGCCATGGTGCTCTTGCCGCAAGAGCTGTGGCCGTCTATTGCGATAATAATAGGATGTGTCATGAAAGAGGGATCATTAGAATATGCTATGCCCGCCGAGTCGGATGCCTATCGAGCACATGAACGAAAGTGCAGCCGGATGGTACGAAGCAGTAGAAACGGAAACGCGCATGGCGCCGGAGGTAAATCCGAATCCGGCCGAGAGCCCGCCCCATTTGTTGCCGCCTTCGATCTTGAAGTCTTGTGCGATCTGCGGGGTATAACCCAGTCCCACCCAGAAGTTTTCCGAGGGAGTGAACTCTGCCCCCAGAGAGAAATGTCTGAGAAACTTTTGGGCCTTGGTCAGATCAGTTGGCACCAGATGTTTGAAGTAGTGCGGATTCAGGTTGAAAAGGGTGATATGTGCCCTAAAAGGAGCACTGACAAAGCTGCGAGAAAAGCCCAACTGGAAGTCCCAAGCGAGAGGCTCACGCTCATCCGTATAGCCGTTGAGCTGTGCCCCTACGTTCTTGAACAAGGCGGAGGCGGAGTAGCCCTTGTCGTCATCGTAGTAGCTGATGCCCACATCGACCCCCACTCCGAACGAATTGTACGTCTCGATGGAGGAGTAGAGAGCCTTCAAACTCACACCGCCACGGAAGTAGTCGCTCAGCTCGTGGCTGTAGAAGCCCTGTACGGCTATGTCCGATGCTCCGAATGTGCCTGTGGACTGGGCGTTGGGGTCGTACCCCTGCATGGTGCCATAGTTGAGGAAGCGGGCACCCACACCCCACATGCCGCGCTCACCGACGGATGCGGCATAGACGGCGTTGCCCATATGAGAGCCTCCCATATAATAAAGGTAGGAGATGAATACGCGATTGCCGGACTCATCGCCCAACAATGCCGGATTCTCAAATGCCAGCCCGGGGTCGTCATCCACTATGGTGATAGCCTTACCCCCTGCCGCCATGGCCTGAGCTGTGGCAGGGAGATTCAGAAAACGGAATACTTGCTTCTCTTGCTGTGCACTGAGAGTGACGGCAAGAGCGAGAAATCCCAGTATGATGCCTAAATACTTGCGAATCATGAACACGCGGTTGTGATGATGATGAGCAAAGATACTCTTTTCCACCTTGTATATATAACGATGGGGTGGCCGTCCTATTGTTTGGCGAGGATTATGCTCTCTGTGCGCGGACGGTTGCTTCGTGTCGCCAATGCCTCAATAGGACTCTGTCTATGGGGCAAAAAGAAGAGACTGCATCCCGACCCATTGATCGCGTGGCAGTCTCTTTTTCGTTGTTGAGTATTGTGTGTTCTTTCTCGGATCAACTGCTCCAAGGCAGGAGCTTCTTGAGGTCGGGTACGCGGCCGAAGCTGACCAACCGACGTGAGAAGTATGCACTGCGGCTGAGCTTCTCAATGACGATCCCTCGCGAATTGCTGCTGTGCATCATGGTGATGTCGTCGCCATCGACGGCGATCACCAGTGCTACGTGACCCACGCGACTGCTTTTGGCATTGCGACCTTTGAAGAAAAGGAGGTCGCCCGGACGCACTTCGTCGCGCTTGATAGGTGTGGTGTATTGGCTTTGTGCTGCAGCATTGCGCGGCAGTTTGATGTCAAACTTGGAGTAGAGGTAGGAGACGTATCCGGAGCAATCCATCGGCCATGGCGACGGTCCGCGATAGCGGTAGGGCTTGCCGAGGAAGGTACGCCCCAGATTGATCAGTTTGTCTATGATAGGTGCTTGGGCTTCTTCGGTCGTTCCCTTTTGAGAGGGGGCGGACATTTCTTGTCCGTGGCGCACCTTGTTGTAGAGCTGCATGGCATGTTCGGTGCTGAACAGGCTCTGCGCCTTCAGAAGCGTAGGGGATGAAAATATGATGGCGAATAGCGTAAGGAGTGTCACTCTCACTGTGCGCTTTTTTCTCATAAGTGCTTGTTTTAGAGGAACTAATAGGCGTGATTTGTCACTTTTCCGGCAAATCACTTCCCGACAAAGATAGAAAAATTTCTTTAAACCGTTCCATCCTCTTCCTGCATCTTTTGCCTGTTTCGTATCGCGTGTGCGTATATATAAACGCGGTGCGTCGTCGGGAAGTAGAGATATTACAGTCATCCGATGTATGAGACCGATGGGATTAGCCGGAAAGATAGGGCACGCTTCCTGTAATACTGGGGCAATTCTTGATGAGGCGTGAGGTGGTCGGGTCGGATTTACGTGCCAAAAAACGACCGGAACACGCGCCAAAAATCCGGAAAAATGGGGCCAAAATTTTTTCGTTTTGGCGCGAAAAATTTTCGGAAATGGCGCCTTTTCGAAAATAATTATGCGCCATGTTTTTTGGCACTACATACGACACTTTTTTCGCGCCAGAGTGCCTTATCGCAGAGCCTCGTGTATGGCTGGCATCGAAGCTTCGCAAGCGGGCGGACAAGCGTGTCGGCTTCTTGCTGTTTAGTCCTGCCAACGAGATAAATGTCGTATATTTGTACCTCGGTATTTTATGCTGCTTAAAAAGATAATGATGAATAGCAAAGGAAATATACGACTGGTAGACGAGGACGAAGATGATAGTTATCCCGTCATTTTCCCCGTATTGTCGGTTTGTGAAGACGACGAAGATTTCAAAGTAAAGGAGGATCTCATGCAGGAGGAGATGCCTATTCTGGCACTCCGCAACATGATTCTTTTCCCGGGCGTAGCCATGCCCATCATGGTGGGTAGGGAGAAGTCCCTCAAACTCATTAAATACGTAGAGAAGAAAGGTGTTTACTTTGGTGCCATCTCTCAGCGCGACATGGACGTGGAGGAACCCGAACGGAGCGACCTGTACGACGTGGGCGTCGTGGCCGAGATTATCAGAGTCTTGGAGATGCCCGACGGCACTACGACAGCGATCGTGCAAGGACGTCAGCGGTTTGCCCTACAGGAGATAACTGCCACGGAGCCTTTCATGAAGGGGCGGGTGAAGCTCCTTACGGATGTGTTGCCGGCCAAGAATAAGGATCATGAGTTCGAAGCTCTCGTATCCACCATACAGGATATGAGCCTCAAGATGATGGAGTT
This sequence comes from Porphyromonas loveana, assembly GCF_003096695.1. GTDB lineage: Bacteria > Bacteroidota > Bacteroidia > Bacteroidales > Porphyromonadaceae > Porphyromonas > Porphyromonas loveana. The sequence goes on from NZ_QEKY01000001.1 coordinate 144,811, forward strand.
GCTGGCAGAGCGTCCACCTCGCGAGCTGATTCTCTCGATGCGTCGGAACAAGAACCCGATGTACCAGATCAACTTCGCCTCGGCCAATATCTCTACGAGCATAGCCGTCAAGCAGGAACTCCTCGAAATCAGCAGCATGAAGGACAGGGGCTACCGCCTCCTCTACCTCCTGCACAAGGAATTGCAAGTGATGGAGCTGAAGGCTTCGATCCAGATGAAGACGCGTGAGGAGCTGGACAAGCAGCAGAAGGAGTACTTCCTGCAGCAGCAGATCAAGACCATCCAAGAGGAGTTAGGCGGAAACATTAACGATATAGAAGTACAGGAGCTGCGTGCCAAGGCCGCGGGTATGAAGTGGAGCCCCGAGGTGGCGGAGACTTTCGAGAAAGAACTTCGCAAACTGGAGCGCCTGCACCCGCAGTCGCCCGATTACTCCGTACAGATGCAGTATGTGCAGACGATCATCGGCCTGCCATGGGGTGTATTCAGCAAGGACAACTTCAATCTGAAGCGTGCCCAAACCGTGCTGGACAGAGACCACTTCGGCCTAGAGAAGGTGAAGGAGCGCATCATTGAGCACTTGGCCGTTCTCAAAATGAAAGGCGATATGAAGTCGCCCATCATCTGTCTTTATGGTCCTCCGGGCGTGGGTAAGACCTCTCTCGGCAAGAGCATTGCGGAGAGTTTGGGGCGTAAGTATGTGCGCATATCGCTGGGAGGCTTGCACGACGAGGCGGAGATCCGCGGACACAGACGCACCTACATCGGTGCCATGTGCGGGCGCATCATCCAGAGTCTGCAACGTGCCGGCACGTCCAATCCTGTCTTTGTCCTCGACGAGATAGACAAGATCGACAGCGACTACAAGGGCGACCCTTCTTCGGCGCTGCTCGAAGTGCTCGATCCCGAGCAGAACAATGCTTTCCACGACAACTATCTGGATATAGACTACGACCTGAGCCATGTGCTCTTCATCGCCACGGCCAATAGTCTCAGCACCATCTCCCGTCCTCTCCTGGACCGTATGGAGCTGATCGATGTGAGTGGCTATATTATAGAAGAGAAGGTGGAGATTGCAGCCCGTCACCTGGTGCCCAAGCAGTTGGTAGAGCATGGATTCAAGAAGAACGACATTAAGTTTACCAAGAAGACCTTGGAGAAGCTTATTGACGACTATACGAGAGAGAGTGGCGTGCGCTCGCTGGAGAAGCAAATCGCAACCGTCATTCGCAAGATAACGAAAGAAGCTGCGATGAACGGCACCCATCCGACCAAGGTGGAGCCGTCCGATCTGGTCACCTACCTGCGTGCTCCGCGTTATACGCGCGACCGCTATCAGGGCAATGGCGATGCCGGTGTGGTCGTGGGGCTGGCATGGACTTCAGTGGGAGGTGAGATACTCTTCATCGAGACGAGCCTGCATCGCGGACGTGAACCCAAGCTGACACTCACTGGTAACCTCGGGGATGTGATGAAGGAGTCAGCGGTCATTGCCTTGGACTATGTGCGTGCACACAGTGACGAACTGGGCATTTCGCAAGAGATATTCAATAATTGGCAAGTGCACATACACGTGCCCGAGGGTGCTATCCCTAAGGATGGCCCGAGTGCCGGTATCACAATGGTGACCTCTCTGGTGTCGGCACTGACACGTCGTAAGGTGCGCGCGAGCATCGCCATGACGGGCGAGATCACGCTGAGGGGCAAGGTGTTGCCCGTGGGGGGCATCAAGGAAAAAATCCTTGCGGCGAAACGTTCGGGTATTAAGGAGATCATCCTATGCGAAGAGAACCGCAAGGATATTGAGGAGATCAACGATATCTATCTCAAAGGGCTTACCTTCCACTACGTCTCTACTATCAACGACGTCTTGCAAAAGGCCTTGCTCGACGAGAAAGTAACAGACACTGCCGATATTTCTTCTTTCGACAAGAATGCGGAAGAGGACAAAGCAGAGAAAGACAGCTAAACACTATGCCGAATACAGCAGAACAGTTCGAGCACGTGCTCACCGTCTGTCGCGAGGTCTTCAGCAAGAAGCTCCACGACTACGGCACTTCGTGGCGGATCATGCGCCCCGAGTCGCTGACCGACCAGCTTTACATCAAGGCCAATCGCATCCGCAACATCCAGATGTTGGGGCAGAGTCGGGTGGACGAAGGTGTGGAGCCGGAGTTTATCGGTATCGTCAATTATGGTGTGATCGCCCTCATTCAGCTGGATCTGGGCGTGGCGAATCGTCCCGAGATGGACCCTGCCGAAGCGCTGCGACTCTACGATGAGAAGAGCCATGAGGCGATGAGGCTGATGTTGGACAAGAATCACGACTACGGAGAGGCTTGGCGACAGATGCGTGTCTCGTCTTTTGCCGATCTCATCCTGACGAAAATATTCAGAACCAAGGAGATCGAGGATCTCGGTGGTGAGACATTTATATCCGAAGGTGTCGATGCCAATTACATGGATATGATCAACTATGCTATTTTTGCACTGATACAGTTGGGTATATGAAGCGTTTTCTGGCAGAACTCTCTCGGATTATCCTGGGACTGACGTTTGTCTTCTCTGGCTTTGTCAAGGCGATTGACCCGCAAGGCGGGGCCATTAAGATCGGCGAATACTTCACCGCTTTCTCGTGGCCTAAGGCAGATAGTCTCTCCCTTTCGCTCAGCATCCTTTTGTGCTGTGGCGAGTTTATCTTGGGAGCTCTCTTATTGATGGGCATTTACAGGCGCACGGCTGTACGACTCATCTTTGCTTTCATGTGTGTCATGACCCCGCTTACGCTCTATCTGGCTATATTCAATCCGGTGGCTGAGTGTGGTTGCTTCGGCGATGCCATCATGGTGAGCAATTGGGAGACCTTTTTCAAAAATGTAGTCCTGCTCGCAGCGGCTACTTTCCTCTTGAAAAATGCCCGCAAACCGCAAATGCTTTTCTCTGCCAACGGCCGTTGGCTTCCTGCTATACTCGCCATTGGTGGCATTTTTGTCTTCACCATTGCCAATCTGGTGTATCTCCCGATGCTGGATTTTCGGCCTTTCAAAGTGGGGAAGTCGCTAAGTGAGCTTACGCAGGTGCCCGACGGAGCACCGGAGGATGTGTATGACTACGTTTTTGTCTACGAGAAAAATGGCAAGAAGGAGGAGTTCGACATGGAGAATTTGCCCGACGAGACTTGGACTTATGTCGATCGTCATGAGCGATTGATCAAGAAAGGCTACACACCGCCCGTCACAGATTTTTTGTTGTTGCGTGATGGCGAGGACGTAACCTCGCAAATCGTCAATGACGATGGCGTGACTCTCTTGTTACTCTCTCCCACATGGGAAAAAGCTCGGGACGAAAAGATGGACAATATCAGCGAAATGTACGATTATGCCTGCGCTCACGGATGGAATTTCTACGGCGTTTCCGCCTCCACTTCGGACGAAATTTCTGCATGGAGATACAATACCGGTGCGGACTATCCGATGCTCTTTTTGGATGCTGTTACGGTCAAGACGGTTACGCGTGGCAACCCTTCGTTGATAATCCTCAAGGATGGTGTGATCCGAGGTAAGGTGAGCGATGCCGGTTTCCCGAACGTAGGGCAGGCACAAGCCTTCTTCGATCGCTATCTCGAAGGAGAGATATATCGTAATACTTACTGGGGAAGGCTCTCAATACTCATCGTATGGGCTGCTGTTTTCCTCTTTGGTGTTTCTCGCAAAATAGGGTTCTATGTCAGTTCTTTGTCCCATAGTCGGAAGACCGACGAGTAAGTAATCTACAGAGACGGACTGAACGACAGAATCAACACATACAAATCCCCCTAAATTCTTGGTTAGTTATGAGAAAAAACATTGTAGCTGGCAATTGGAAAATGAACAAAACCCTCCAAGAGGGGCTTGCTTTGGCGAAAGAATTGGATGCGGCTCTGAAGGGACGTACGGTCAATTGTGACGTAATCATCGGTACACCCTTTATTCATTTGGCGAGTATAGCAGCTGCGATCGACACCACGCGTATTGGCGTTGCAGCTGAGAACTGTGCAGATAAGGAGTCCGGAGCTTACACCGGCGAGGTGTCAGCCACTATGGTGGCGAGCACAGGGGCGCGATATGTAATCATAGGTCACAGCGAGCGCCGTGCCTATTATCACGAGACTTCTCCCATCCTAATGGAGAAAGTGAAGTTGGCTCTTGCCAACGGACTCACACCGATCTTCTGTGTTGGGGAAGTATTGGCTGAACGCGAAGCCGGCACGCACTTTGAAGTGGTGGCTCGTCAAGTAGAAGAAGCCCTCTTCGGTCTGAAAAAGGAAGACTTCGGCAAGATTGTATTGGCTTACGAACCGGTATGGGCTATCGGTACCGGCCGAACGGCTACAGCCGACCAGGCTCAAGAAATGCACGCACACATCCGTAAGATCGTCGCTGCCCGTTACGGAGAAGAGGTCGCTGCGGATTGTTCTATCCTCTATGGTGGTAGCTGCAATGGCGAGAACGCCAAGGAGCTTTTCAGCCGTCCTGATGTAGATGGCGGGCTCATCGGAGGAGCATCTCTCTCTGTAGAGAAGTTCATGCCCATCATCGAAGCATTCTAAAAGTGCGCCAGTGCGCATGGCCCTACGGGCAAGTTTCAATAAAAAGAGGAATCAAACAGAAATGAAATCGATTATCACGCTAAGTATCTTGCTCCTGACATTGGCTTGCGGTTCCCTTGTGGAAGCACAGGTATCCTCGTCGGCACATAGCAAGGCTCCGGTCAGCATCTTCGAAGCTCTGGGTACAGAGCAGAACGGCGAAGGCGTCATCACCATCTACCAACCGGCTGCAGTGAAAGCTGCAGTGGGGCGGGTGTCGGGACGTCTCTCGGGGTTGATCGAAACCGAAGGCGGCATCCGTGTTATGCAGGGCTATCGTGTGCAGGTGTATAATGGCAATGTAGCCTCTTCGAAGCGGGACGCTAATCATCGTGCAGCACAGATCGCGCAGATGCATCCCGAGCTACAGTGCTATCTCACCTATCGCGCACCTTTCTGGCGATTGCTCGTAGGAGACTTCGCCTCGCGGCAGGAAGCAGACGAAGCTGTGCGACAACTCAAGAAATCATTCCCCTCCTATGCACGTGAGATATACGTCGTAAGAGACAAGATACGCTTAGGTAACTAACCTCATGACAGAAATAGAAAAAGAAGAAGTGCGCCTCCGGCTTCAGCATCACTACTCAGAGGTGCTGTCGTTGCTCGGAGAGAATCCCGAGCGCGAGGGCTTGCTCAAAACTCCGCTCCGTGTGGCCAAGGCCATGCAGTTCCTCACCAAAGGATACAATGAAGACCCCGAAGCCATCCTTCGCTCGGCTATGTTCGAGGAGGACTACCAGCAGATGGTGATTGTGAAGGACATCGATTTCTTTTCGATGTGTGAGCACCATATGCTCCCCTTCTTCGGCAAGGCTCACGTGGGCTATATCCCCAATCGGCATATCACCGGTCTGAGCAAGCTCCCCCGTGTAGTCGATGTTTTTGCTCGTCGCCTGCAAGTACAGGAGCGACTGACGACACAGATCAAGGAGTGCATCCAGAAGACGCTCGACCCCTTGGGCGTCATCGTCGTCATCGAAGCTCAGCATATGTGCATGCAGATGCGTGGTGTGGAGAAGCAGAACTCGCTCACGACGACGAGCGACTTTACCGGAGCTTTTGAGGAATCGACCACGCGTGAGGAGTTTCTCAATCTGATCGGTCGCAGACGTTAGGCGAGATTACACGTTCCGTCGAGTGCATAAAAGCAATGCCCCACAGAGGTCTTTTCCTCTGTGGGGCATTGCTTTTTCTGTTTCGGAGGGAGGTCCGGATCAGAATGCAGCGCGGATTTTTTCCGCTATGGCAGCAAGCTCTTCCTGCGAGGGTGTCAGTTTCGTACGGCCGAAATGCATATCGGCTTCCGACTGCATCGGCACCAAGTGAATGTGTGCATGGGGCACTTCGAGCCCGATCACCGTCATCCCCACCTTGATGCAGGGGATGGCACGACCGATGGCTCCTGCCACTTGCTTGGCAAAGACCATCATCTCTCCCAGTTCGGCATCGTCCAGGTCGAAGATGTAGTCCACTTCCTTGCGGGGCACCACCAGCGTGTGGCCGGCAGCGAGGGGATTGATGTCGAGGAAAGCAAAGAACTTGTCGTTCTCCGCGATCTTATGGCAAGGTATTTCGCCTGCCATGATGCGGCTGAAAATAGTCATGAATCAGCGTCTTTATAGGGTGATGTCAATAATCTCGAACTCCACTTCTCCGCTGGGCACCTTGATCGCAGCGATGTCGCCCACCTTCTTTCCCATCAGGCCTTGCGCGATGGGCGTATTGACGGATATCTTGTTTTCTTTCAGATTAGACTCCGAATCGGACACGAGCGTATAGGTCATCACGGCCCCCGTCTTCATGTTCTTGATCGTCACCTTGTTCAGTATCTGCACGCACTCGGTGCTCACTTGCGATTCGTCTATGATGCGCGCATTAGCGATCAGCCCTTTGAGTTGGGCGATTTTTGTTTCCAGGATGCCTTGAGCTTCCTTGGCGGCATCGTATTCGGCGTTCTCGGACAAGTCGCCTTTGTCGCGAGCCTCAGCTATCTGCCGAGAGATCTCGGGACGCTGCACGCTTTCGAGTTCGTTCAGTTCAGCGAGGATCTTGTCGTATCCTTCCTGAGTAATATAATTGTAAGCCATCTTTCGTTCGTGTATGTAACGTTTCTAATAATTTTCTCTGTTAGACTGCAGAACGAACCATCCGACAAAAGCTAAAAAAGAATCTCGGCTCATTCCTGTCGCAATATGCGGAATGTCTCCGAAACTCTCTGATTACGTTGTCGGCAATGGACGCTGCGAGGTCCTCTGCAAAGATAGTAATCTTTTCATTACCAATTCATCCTGTCTTTTGTCGCTTACGGGAGGTGTGTAGCGCAAGGTCTGTTCGGGAGAGAGCCGAGGGATGTAAAAGCTCTTCCGGAAAGGCCTATGTTTCATGAGTAATTCGGTTGGGCAGACAAGAACAATGGGGCATTACGTTTTTTTACTCACTGCGCACCGACGGGAGCGGTGGTGTGTCGTTCTCGAATATATAGACCAAAATCTCGCAGAATATGGTGCCAAAAATCCCGAAAAATCGCGCCAAAAATTTTTTGATTTGGCGCATAATTTTTTTCAAAATGGCGCCAAAATAATTTCTTTTTGGCGCGTGTTTTTTTCGACCGTATGCGCGGGCCGGATATCATATACATCTACCTGTTTTTTGCCAGTGCGTATCCTTTGCAGGATTGGCACCGTAGTAGGTGGTTTTGGGTGGGCAGGTAATAATTGCTATCTTTGATACTTTATAAAAATAGGAGTCGGTGCTGTGCTCGACAGTCAGCCGTTGCAGGTGTCGGACTCCTCAATGATAAACGAAAATATGACTGCTGTGGACGCATCGACATATCCTTTCTTTCGCCGCGATATGAGTTGGCTTGCCTTCAACGAACGTGTGTTGATGGAGGCCGCCGATCGCACCCTGCCGGTGTACGACAGGATCAAATTCCTCTCTATATTCTCCTCCAACCTCGAAGAGTTCTATACAGTGCGTGTGGCCTATCATCAGGCTGTGCTCCAGAAGCGCCGCGATCGTAACGATGCAGAAGAGGATGCCGATGCCGATGTGCACATCCTCCAGGCCATACGGGAGACTGTGATGCGACAGGACGACCACTACTATCGCATCTTCTACGACCAGATACTGCCCACGCTGGAGGAGCACGGCATCCGGCTGCGCACGCACGCTCCGTCCCATCCCGATCATCGTGCCTATCTGCGTCGATTCTTCCATGAGGAGGTGTTCCCGCTGCTCTATCCCATGCTCTTGTTACCGGGCAAGGTGCGCACGTTCATCCGATCGGGTAGGGTGTATCTGGCAGTGCGTCTGCACGAAATAGGAGCTGCAGAGAACGAATATAGCTACGCTCTTCTCAATGTGCCGACGGACGGCTTGCCCCGATTTGTGGATATGCCGCGCCTGCAGACTGATACCTTCCATTATTACTCTTTCCTCGAAGATATTATCAAGGAACATCTTGATGTGGTATTCCCCGGTTACGAGGTGCTGGACAGCTATTCGATCAAAGTGTCGCGCGATGCGGACTTGCTCCTCGATGTGCAGCGGACGGAAGACCTCCCGGGGGAGATTCGTAAGAAAGTGAAGACGCGGAAACTGGGTGCTCCCACGCGTTTCATGTATGACGGGCGTATGCCGGAGGACGTGCTCCACTATATATGCAGTTCGTGCGATATCGATCCTGAGGAAGCTATTCGCAGCGGCAACTATGTCAATCTTCAAGATCTGGCGCATCTGCCCAATCCCTTTGCACCGAGACTGGAGACCGTAACACCCGAGCCGCTACTCTCTCGTCAGCTGGAGCAAGCTCCTTCGCTTATGGAAGGTATCCGTCAGCGAGACTATCTCATCCATGTGCCCTATCATACCTACGACTATGTGGTGCGCCTTCTGCTGGAAGCTGCATTCTCTCCCGACGTCTCGGAGATACGCCTCACGCAGTATCGTGTGGCGGAGAATTCTTCGATTATCAGCGCACTGGAGGCCGCCGCACAGAGTGGCAAGAAAGTATCGGTCTTCGTGGAACTCAAGGCACGATTCGACGAGGAGAACAATCTCCGTCTCTCGGAGCGGATGCGTCGCTCCGGGATTCGCATCGTTTACAGCATGCCGGGGCTCAAAGTCCATGCCAAGACGGCTCTCATCCTGCATCACCCGCGCGCCGGCGAGCGTCCGCAGGGTATTGCGTTGCTATCGACCGGTAATTTCAACGAGACTACCGCCCGCATCTATTCGGATACGACTCTGATGACAGCCAATACGGATATTGTGCACGATGTGTACCGTCTCTTCCGTATTCTCGACGGTGACCCCGAGCCGGCACGTTTCACCCGGCTCTTAGTGGCACGCTACAACATGAGCGAAGCCATCACCCATCTGATCGATCGGGAGATAGAACACGTGAAGCAAGGTCGGCGCGGCTATATGCTGCTGAAGATGAACGGGCTCCAAGACAAGAATGTAATCACGCAGCTCTACAAGGCTTCGGAAGCGGGAGTGGAGATCGATCTGATTGTGCGGGGTATTTGCTGTCTTGTTCCTGACATGCCGCAGAGTCGTAATATCCGCGTAACAAGGTTGGTGGACATGTATTTGGAGCATAGTCGCATCTGGTGTTTCCACAATGCAGGGGACGAGGAGGTATTCATTTCTTCCGCCGACTGGATGAAGCGTAATCTCTACAACCGCATCGAGACGGCTTGTCCCGTGTTGGATCCGGTTCTTCGTCGCGAGATTATAGACATTCTGGAAATTCAGCTTAGTGATAATATCAAAGCTTGCCGCATCGACTCGTCGCTGAACAACATCTATAAGCACAACAGCAGTGCCGTCCCTGTCCGTGCACAGACGGCCATCTATCGCTATCTCAAAGAAAAAGAAGAAGCAATATCTCTCTAACCGGTCAATGATGAAACGGAACTACATTTTCCGCACTCTAATCCTCCTTCTTTCATGTCTGAGCCCGGCTCTCATGCCTGCCGCGGCACAACAGACCGAAGCCTTCCGTAGTTGGCATCGCGATAAGTTCAGCCTTTTTATTCACTACGGCCTCTACAGTGAGCTTGGCGGTGTGTGGCAGGGTAAGCCTGTGAAGGATGGTTATAGCGAACAGATCTATTCTTTCGGCATACGGGACATGAGCCAGTACGAACCGTTGGCGCAGCAGTTCCGTCCCGATCGGTGGAATGCCGATGCCATCGTGGCGCTGGCCAAGAAAGCGGGTATGCGCAGTATTGTCTTTACATCGAAGCATCACGATGGCTTCTGTATGTATCACTCGGCTGAGACTCCGTTTAATATCGTGGACGCTACGCCTACGCGGCGCGATGTGATGAAGGAACTGAGTGATGCCTGCCGACGTGCAGGAATGAAGTTTGGGGTCTATTTCTCTCTCATCGACTGGCATTTTCCCGAAGCTACTCCTATCAGCGATCACAATGCCGATCTCATCACACCCGCGCATCACCAATATAATATGCGTCAGGTGCGTGAGATCCTTACCAGCTATGGTCCTGTGAGTGAGCTGTGGTTCGATATGGGGTCGCTTTCTCCCGAGCAGAGCGAAGAGCTGTACCGATTGGTGCACGAACTGCAACCCGACTGTATGGTGAGCGGACGACTGGGCAATGACTGTGCTGACTTCGCTGTGATGGGCGACAATGAGCTGCCCACAGAGCCGATTGCCTTCCCTTGGCAGACGGCAGCATCGCTCTTTCCCGAGACCTGGGGCTATCGTTCTTGGCAGGAAAGAGGGACGATAGCCGACAAAGCCAATGAGAAAATAGAGGAGCTGATACGTGTTGTTTGTCGCGGAGGCAACTATTTACTGAATATCGGTCCCGAGGGTGACGGATCAGTATTGCCCTACGAGGCCGAAGTGCTCACGACTATTGGAGAGTGGTTGGCTTTGCATGGCGAGGCAATATACGATACGGAGCGTTCGCCTTTCGGTGAGCTTATGCCCTTTGGCGAAGTATCAACGAGAGATTCTGTCCTCTATCTCTTTATTCGTCCTGACATGGCAGGAAAGGAAGTATTTGTTCCCGTGAACGGGGATTATCTCGAAGAAGTGGCCAATCTCTCTACCTCCAGTACTCTCGATATGGTCATCCGTAAGGACGGTTTGCGCATCAAGATGCCGACTGTTATGCCGCGTCACCATCTGGTGCTGGCTCTTACTTTCAGCCGCCGTGACTTTGTTCTGGCCGATAAACCGCTGGCCTCTCCACTCAACCTGGCCAATAGTACCCGCATCTATGGGCATAGTTGTTGGGACTATTATACCGGATTCAAGAGCGTAACGGGGATGAAGTGGCAGGCTGTGGCGGCTCCGCATACCATTATATATACAGATGTAGAAGCGGGCAAAGAGCTGTCTCTCGCAGTCGGAGGCAAAGAGCAGATCATTCGGTTGGATGGCGGTAGGGTTGAGACGGTGACTGTACCGAAGCATGGTGTCCGACGAGGCAAACCCTATGTGCGTCGTGTGGGTGGTGTATTCGGGATGATTCCCGACCCAATACTCCGTGGAGATACATTACCTCAGCCTCAAGGTTGGCAGGAGATGCCCGTAGATCAAGTGGAACGTCTGCCTTGGGGAGAAATCAGCTCTTGCCTTTTGGTGCAAGACATTACCTCGGACAAGGAACAGACGATAGTCTGCCACCTGACTTTCGGCAATGGCATTTACGTGACGCTTAACGGCAAGCAAATCACAGCCGAGCTACAACGTCAAGCGGATACACCTAATGAGAGAATGGTACTTCTGCCTTTGCAGAAAGGAGCGAACCGCCTTGCTGTAAAATTCACCAACCGTTTCGGTGAGGATCTGGTGCGTGGCATCAGTTGGCCTCAGGCCTACAAGCGATATGTGCTACCGATCGGCGGTGCTTCGTCGGTATCAGTGGGCAAAAAAGGTGTCACAGTCGAACTGCGTCCGGCCTCCGTGCGCCATCAAGGAACGCCTGCGATCATTCCTAATATCGTCTTACTTTAAGAGAAAAGATAGGGAGACGCAAAAAAATATTGGCACAAAAGGCCAAATCTGTTGCGTAGTAAAAAATATCATATATCTTTGCAACGTCTTTCGAAGAGAGGGGCTTTTCTCTCAATCAAAATACTGCCAAAAGGGGCCTATAGCTCAGCTGGTTTAGAGCATCTGCCTTACAAGCAGAGGGTCATAGGTTCGAATCCTATTGGGCCCACTCGGATGGCAAAGTGAAAGATGGAAAGAGAGACAAAAAGGGGCCTATAGCTCAGCTGGTTTAGAGCATCTGCCTTACAAGCAGAGGGTCATAGGTTCGAATCCTATTGGGCCCACATCTTTTTGAGCCGTGCAAGTAAACACTTGTGCGGCTTTTTTGTTTTACATAAACACAAAGAGAATAAATGATGAAACGAATGATTATTTCTTTGGCAATGGGCGTCTCTCTATTCGCCTTTGCCCAAGCACAGGAAGCTACGCCTGATGCACCCAAGAAGGACTGGACCATAAAAGGAGTTACCGGTCTAAACGTATCCCAAACATCGCTGACCAACTGGGCTGCCGGAGGTGAGAACACAGTAGCCGGCAACGTGTATCTGAATGTGGATGCCAACTACTTGAAGAATAAGTGGAGTTGGGACAACGGTCTGCGTACGGACTTCGGTCTCACTTATACTGCCTCCAATAAGTGGAATAAGAGTGTGGACAAACTGGAACTCTTCACTAAAATCGGCTATGATCTGGGTCAGCATTGGTATGCCAGTGGCCTTTTCACTTTCCTGACGCAGTATGCCAAGGGTTATGAGAAAGCTACAGACCAGCAGAACGGTATCATGCATATTTCTAACCTCTTTGCACCGGCTTACTTCACGCTTGGTGCAGGTGCCGATTATAAGCCAAATGAGAAGTTCTCTCTTTACCTGTCACCTGCCACGGGCAAGCTGACGGTGGTTGCAGATGATTACCTCTCTTCTATCGGCGCGTTCGGTGTGGAGCCAGGGAAGAAGTCTATGTTCGAGATGGGAGCTCTTGTTGTGGCAACTGCCAATCTTCACTTGATGGAGAACGTGACGCTGATGACCAAAGCGAGCTTCTTCTCGGCGTATACGCACGACTTCGGCAACATTGATGTCAATTGGGAAGCGATGTTGGCCATGAAGGTGAATAGATTCCTCACCGCTACAGTGTCAACGAACCTCATTTACGACGATGATGTGAAGATCAACGGCGGTCCGAAGATTCAGTTCAAAGAAGTAGTAGGCGTAGGCTTCGCATACAACTTCTAATAAAGCAATTCTGCATTGCAGTCATAGGCTGCGACCATCTCCTTCGCGGGGATGGTCGCAGCCTTTTTATTTATTCCCGTGTTGTGCTGAGAAATTAGTACTTTTAGGCAGAAATAATATGTGATTCTGTTATATGGAACGACAGAGAACAGACAAACGCAAGCTTAGCATTTTCTATATCAGCTTGCTCGTGCTCTTTCTGTTCGGACTTTGGTTCGTGGGAATGAAGGGGGGCGAGATGCAATCTACTATCGTCGGTCATGCAGTTGAGCCTGAGGCGCAGGGCGGCCTTTCCGGTGCTTTCTCCGCTTTCGGCACATCGGTCAGGCATCATTTCACGGGAACGATCGGCATGCTTCTGTTGCAAATTATCGTCATCTTGACAGTTGCCCGCATCGTCGCCTGGCTGTTCGGGAAGATCGGACAGCCGACCGTTATCGGAGAGATCGTGGCTGGTATTTTGCTTGGTCCTTCGTTGTTGGGTGCTTTGTGGCCCGAAGCATATCAGACGGTATTCCCACGGGAGAGCTTGGGCAATCTGGAGTTGCTTAGTCAATTCGGTCTGATTTTGTTCATGTTTGTCATTGGGATGGAGCTTAATATAAAGGATATTCAGGCTCGCTTCCGGCAGTCGTTAGTTATCAGCCATGCCGGCATCTTTATTCCCTTTCTCTTAGGATTGTCCATCGCTTATGTCACCTACAGAGAGTACGCCGCCTCGACTACCTCCTTTCTTCCCTACGCCTTGTTCATCGGCATATCGATGAGCATCACCGCCTTCCCCGTTTTGGCGCGCATCATACAAGAACGGCAGATGGGCAAGAGTCATCTGGGCATGTTGTCGCTCAGTACGGCTGCAGCAGGGGATATCTCAGCCTGGTTGATGCTTGCAGGCGTCATGGCGATTACGCAGAGTGGTAGTTTCCTGAGCGCGATCTACAATTTTCTCTTCCTCATCCTCTATCTTCTCGTCATCTTCGGTCTTATTCGACCGTTCTTCAAGATGATCGGCAAACTCTACGACAACCAAGAGGTCGTGGGTAAGACGATGATTGGATTCATCTTCGTTTTGCTGTTGGCCAGTGCATACGCCACGGAATTGCTGAGTATGCATGCCCTCTTCGGTGCCTTCATGCTGGGATTGGTGATGCCGGAGAACTTCAAATTTCGCAAGATCTTGACAGAAAAGGTGGAAGACGTCTCCCTCGCACTCTTTCTCCCGCTTTTCTTCGTCAGTTCCGGTTTGCAAACGAAGCTCGGCTTGCTTGACAGCCCCACTCTTTGGTTGCTGACGGGAGCTTTCACGCTGGTCGCCATTGTCGGGAAGCTCGGCGGCACCTACGTGGCCGCCCGGATATGTGGCGAAGGCAAGAAAGCCTCTCTTTACTTGGGAGCCTTTATGAATACGCGCGGGCTGATGGAATTGGTGGTGCTTGCGATCGGACGCGAATTGGGCGTACTGCCGCCGGTGATCTTCACCATCTTGGTGATGATGACCCTTATCACCACTTTCATGACCACTCCGTTGTTGCGTCTTATCGACCTGCTGTTCAGGCGCGAAACTCGTCGTGAGTTTGAAGCCCTGCAGGAAGCCAATATGGGTGGCGTTCTGCTTTCCTTCGGCAGAGCCTCCAGCGGTGCGCATTTGCTGCATGCTACCGACCTTCTGCTCAATAATAAGGAAGAAGAAAAGCCTTTCGTTACGGCCCTACACATCACCGTGGGAGCAGAAACCAATCTCACTGCTTCGGAAGTGTATGAGGAGCGCGCATTTGCCCCTATCCGCGAGGAGAGCAATCGCCGGCAGCTGCCGATCCGCACCTTGCATCATCACACTTTCGAGCACCCCGAAGCAGAAGTCGTACGCACTGTCAACGCCGGAGGCTACAGCTTCCTACTCGTAGGAGCGGGTATCAACCTGTCGGATCGGAAGAGCGACAAAGAGTTGTTGCACTTCCGTCGCAAGCTGCAGCGGAAGCTCGGGCCCATCTCGATCGCTACCCCCGAGTCGTGGCTGAATGCCCACGAACTATTGCGCGACAAAATGCACTATTTTGTAGAAGAAACAGCCTGTAGCGTCGGCGTTTTCATTGATCGGGGATTCAAGAAAGGCGGAAAGGTTCTCCTCCTGACGGAGAATCAAGAAGACGTCGCTCTGCTTCCCTATGCGCGAGCCTTGGCACGCAACAACGGCAGCATGCTGGACGTCCTCCCCGAGTTGCAGCCTGTCTCCGCCGATTGGCAGGCAGGCGAACAGCAGCTGCCGGCAGGATTGCCCTCCACCGTTTCGCTCGGTGACTATCATTTTATGATCGTGAGCTATCGTTATTGGATGCGTTTTGCTCAGGATTGCCCCTCCGTCCTCGAACATCTACCCTCTACCATCGTTCTCCATCACAGGAATGACCGTCCTCTCGCCCCCAAAGCTGAAGCGGAATGAAAATAATCGAACAAGACCCTTGGTTACGCCCGTATGAAACCGTTATCGAGAGTCGGCTGAGGTATGCACGCAAGCGCGAAGCATCCCTCACCGGCGGATTGTCGGGCGGACTGTCCGACTTTGCCAACGGACACCTTTATTACGGCCTCCATGCCGATGGCGATGCATGGGTGATCCGCGAATACGCCCCCAACGCCACGGCTCTCTATCTCATCGGAGATTTCTCTCGTCACCAACGTCAGCCTCAGTACCGCTTCTCGGTAGTGGACCGGAGCGCAGGCGACTGGGAGCTTCGTGTCCCGCGGAGAATCCTCCCGCATGGTACGCGCTACAGGCTCCTGCTCGAATGGCCCGGCGGCGAGGGAGAGCGCATTCCCGCTTGGTGTAGGCGAGTCGTCCAGGATGCCGATTCCTATCTCTTCTATGCGCAGGTGTGGCAACCCGACGAACCGTATCGGATGCAACACGAGCGACCCCTCCCCGACGATGCGCCGCTGCTCATCTACGAATGTCACATAGGCATGTCGTCCGAGCAGGCCAAGATCGCCACTTACGAGGAGTTCCGCACCGACGTGCTGCCCCGCATCGCACGCAGCGGATACAACGCCATACAGCTCATGGCCGTTCAGGAACATCCTTATTATGCCTCTTACGGCTATCACGTATCGAGTTTCTTCGCTCCGAGCAGCCGTTTTGGCACGCCCGAAGACCTCAAGCGTCTCATCGACGACGCCCACGGCTTGGGGCTGCGTGTCATCATGGATTTGGTGCACGCCCACGCCGTCAGGAATGAAGTTGAAGGCTTGGGATGCTACGATGGCACCCGCAGCCTGTTCTTTCACGATGGCGATCGAGGCATTCACCCTGCATGGGACTCCTATTGCTTCGACTATGGTAAGGACAGCGTGCTGCACTTCCTTCTTTCCAATTGCAAGTATTGGCTCACGGAGTATGGGTTCGACGGCTTCCGGTTCGACGGCGTCACCTCCATGCTCTACTACAACCGCGGATTGGGGGAGACTTTCGACAGCTACGAACGTTACTTCGATGGTGGTCAGGACGTCAATGCCATCGCCTATCTCATCCTCGCCAACAAATTGATCCACACCCTCTGCCCTGCGGCCATCACCATTGCCGAGGAAGTGAGCGGCATGCCCGGTATCGCCTTGCCGACGGCTGACGGAGGATACGGATTCGACTACCGCCTGGCAATGAACATACCGGACTATTGGATCCGGCTCGTGGCAGACCATCGCGATGAAGACTGGCAGCCGGCAGACATCTGGCATCAGCTCACCAATCGGCGGGCGTCCGAGCCGGCCATCAGCTATGCCGAGAGCCACGATCAGGCGCTTGTCGGGGACAAGACGCTCATCTTCCGCATGATCGACTCTGCCATGTATGACCATATGAATAAGGAAAGCACCGAGCAGTCCGTCGATCGGGGCATTGCCCTCATCAAAATGATCCGTCTGGTCACTGCCGCGACTATGAATGGGGGCTACCTCAACTTTATGGGCAACGAATTTGGCCATCCGGAATGGATCGACTTCCCGCGGGAGGGCAACGGCTGGTCATTCCACTACGCCCGTCGTCTGTGGAGCCTTGCCGACAGTCCTTTCCTACGTTATGCCGGATTGCAGTCCTTCGATCGCGACATGATCGGTCTCATCCGCTCCGTGCCGAGCTTCCACCGGCTGCCGCTGCGAGAATACTGGCTCCACGGAAACGATCAGGTGCTCTGTTTCGGACGAGACTCACTCTTTTTTGTCTTCAATTTCCATCCCGTCCGTTCCCATGCGGACTACGCCATTCCCCTGCCGCCCGGTCGGTACGAAGTGCTGATGAGCAGTGACGCCCGCCGCTACGAAGGCTACGGACGCGTCGATGAGCGTGTAGCACACCACACCTGCCGCGCCGCTTCCGCTGTCGGCGGAGCCTCCCCGCAAGAGCTGCTCAAGCTCTATCTGCCGGCGCGAACGGCCCTCGTCCTTCGCCGCATCGTCTGATGCCACGCGCTTGATGGGCGCGGCTTTTTTTTCATCTAATTTCTTTTTGCCCATGCTACCTTCACAGGCCGAACGCCTTTTCCTCCTCGATGCTTACGCCCTCATCTTCCGGGCCTATTACGCTTTCATTCGTGCGCCTCGCCTCGACTCCTCGGGACGCGACACCGGCGCAGTATTCGGCTTCGCCCTCACCCTGTTGGATATTCTCGAAAAGGAATCTCCCCACTATCTGGCCGTTGTTTTCGATCCCCCGGGTGGCAGTTTCCGCCATCGGGAGTATCCGGAGTACAAAGCCCAACGAGAAGATACCCCCGAAGCCATCCGCCTCGCCGTCCCACTTATCAAGGAGCTTCTTGCCGCCTTTCGGGTACCCGTCGTCGAAGTGCCCGACTTCGAGGCCGACGATGCCATAGGCACATTGGCGCGTCAGGCCGCTGCCGAGGGGCTGGAGGTGCGCATGGTCACGCCCGATAAGGACTTCGGCCAGTTGGTTACTGACACGATACGCATCTATCGTCCCAAAACGAGCGGTGGCGGATACGAGACGTGGGGGCCGGAGGAGGTAACCGCCAAGTTCGGTCTTTCCCGTCCCGAGCAGATGATCGACTACCTCGCTCTCGTAGGCGACGCTTCCGACAACATCCCCGGATGCAAAGGCATCGGAGCGAAAACCGCCGAGAAGTTGCTCGCCGACTACGACAGCATAGACGGTATTTATGCGAACGTCGATACTTTCAAAGGCGCCCTTGCCCGCAAGATAGCGGAGGGTGAAGAACAGACCCGTTTCTCGCGCTATCTGGCCACGATCCGCACCGACGCACCGGTCGCCTTCGACCGCGATACCTTCCGCCGCGTCGCGCCCGATATGGAAGCCGTCCGCGCCTGCTTTGGCGCCCTCGAATTTCGCTCCCTGCTGCGTCGCGTGGAAGCACCCGCGCCCGACGTCCCTGCGGGCGATCTCTTCGCCGACGAAGCTGCCACCGACGCCTCGTCCGTCGCCGATCTCTTTGCCGACGGTGCTGCGTCAGCGACTGCCGGGCTGCGTTCGCTCGCCGAAGTTCCGCACGATTACATCATTTTGGAGAATGATTCCGAGATCGCCGACTGCGTCCGCACCCTCTCCGCCGTTCCGCGCTTCGCGTTCGACACCGAGACGGACTCCAAGGACGCTCTCGTGGCGCAACTCGTTGCAGTCACCTTCGCGGCAGAGAGCGGCCGGGCTTACTTCATCTCCATGCCCGAAGATGCAGATGTCGTCCGTCGTCGTCTCGACCTTCTGCGCCCCCTTTGGGACGATGCCGCCATCGGCAAGGTGGGACAGAACATCAAATATGATTTGCAGGTATTGGCGCGCTATGGTGTGGAAGTGCGGGGCACACTCTTCGACACGATGATCGCCCACTACCTCCTCTTCCCCGACCTCCGCCACGGGATGGACGAGATGGCCGAGAGTCTGCTCTCTTACCGCACGATTCGATATGACGAGCTGATGCCCGACAAAGAACGGAGCATCCGTGACGTGCCGTTGCAGCAGCTCGCCGACTACGCGATGGAGGACGCCGACATCACGTGGCAACTCTACGAACACCTCTCGCCCCTCCTCGACGAGGCGGGAATGACCGACCTCTTTTGCCGCATCGAGATGCCGCTCGTGCCCGTCCTCGCCTCCATGGAGCGCGCCGGCGTGATGCTGGATGTGGATGTCCTCAACCGCACGGCATCCGGCCTCAACGAGGAGATGCAGCGGATCGAAGAGGAGATCTACCGCCACGCAGGCCATCCGTTCAATATCAACAGTCCCTCGCAGGTGGGTGCAGTGCTTTTCGACGAACTCGCCGTAGCCGACAAGCCGAAGAAGACGAAGTCCGGCACTTACTCCACAAATGAGGAGATTCTCACCAAGCTACGAGACCGTCACCCCGTTGTTCCTCTCATTCTCGACTACCGCGGCCTCAAAAAGCTCCTCAGTACCTACGTGGATACGTTGCCGCGGATGCGTTACCCTGATGGCAAGCTGCATACCTCGTTCAATCAGACGGTGGCAACGACGGGACGCCTCTCGAGCAGCAATCCCAACCTCCAAAACATACCGATACGCACCGAGATCGGCAGGGGACTGCGCGCCGCCTTTGTCCCCGACGATGAAGACTGCATTTTCCTCAGTGCCGACTATTCTCAGATCGAGCTGAGACTGATGGCGCACCTGAGCGGCGATGCGAGCCTCATCGAGGCTTTCCTCCACGGCGAGGACATCCACCGCGCCACGGCAGCGCGCATATACGATCTCCCGCCGGCCGAAGTGACGGACGACATGCGCCGCCGAGCCAAAACTGCCAACTTCGGCATCATCTACGGCATATCGGCATTCGGCCTGAGCGAACGGCTCGGTATCACGCGCACCGAGGCCAAAGCCCTTATCGAAGGTTACTTCGCCTCCTATCCGCAGGTAAAGGAGTACATGGATCGGAGCATAGCCGAGGCGGGCAAGCTGGGCTACGTAACGACGATTTGCGGCCGCAAGCGGTTTTTGCGCGATATCCACAGCGCTAACTCCGTCGTCCGCGGATACGCTGAGCGCAATGCCATCAACGCGCCCATCCAAGGCAGCGCGGCAGACCTCATCAAGCTCGCGATGATACGTATCTGGGACGAGTTCGATGCTCGCCGACTGCAGGCGCGCATGATCTTGCAGGTGCATGACGAACTCAACTTCAACGTACCCGTCGCAGAGTTGGACGAGGTGCGCGAGATCGTCCGAGAGGGAATGGAAGGCGTGATGCCCGAGCTTCGCGTGCCGCTCATCGCCGATATAGGCGTGGGAGCCAATTGGCTCGAAGCACATTAGCCGTTCGGCGGCTCGATCGCGCGGCGGACAATCGAGTTTCGTCCGCTATCTGTATCAAAAACGAAGGGTGCATGGACGATCTCCATGCACCCTTCTTCCGTTTTGAAATTTCTATGAGTAGTTAGATATTTAATCCTATACCGATGCCGCTGTCAATAAGTAAAACGCGGGTTTTATCCTTTTGCTGGAATTCGTTGATTCTTTTGCTAAATAAGCAAGCGGTCAAATCAGTTCCGGCCATAAGGTAAACGGTCTTATTGATTCTGTATTGCAGATGCATCCCGATACCAGCCTCGAATCCGAACCTCGTCTTGCGCTGCTTATCCCAAGCTAACGAAGCAGAATTGTAAATCTGCTCATGGCGGCTGAGCCATACCATTCCGATCTCTGTAGAGAAGATGAAGCTAAGATTCTCTACAGGGCGTATGGGAAGGGCTATTCTATTATACGCCCCGAGAACGTAAAACGCATGATTCAGGCTGTTTTCTTTGCCGGATGCATCGACAGAATAACCCGAAGAGGGAGATAAGAAACGGAATACTGCACCGGTTGCATTCTCTGTTTTGCTTGCAGGCCAGCCCAGATAAACCGCTCCTGACAAAAGTCCGTCATGTACAGGCCTGTAGCCCTGCATCAAATTAGTAGTTGAAGCTGCCAAAGCACCATGTCCTAACTTAATAGAAAAGTCGAGGAGGGATTCATCTTTCTTATTCTCTTGTGCCAAAGAATAGTTACCTGTAAAAAAGAGAACACCAAGAAATACCAATGTTGTCTTAAACAAATATTTCATTGCAATTTAATTTTTTAAAAGATTTATTCGGGGCAATTGTGCGATTTGCAGAGGTGCTGCAGCTAAAAAAAACAGATGCAAATCGAATCAGTTGCTCGAAGACGTCGCAAAGGTAGATATTTTTTTCAAATGGCCAAGTGGACAAGGAATTTTTTTTGTTTGTTTCTGTGAAAGAAAGTTTCTATCTTTGTCTTCTGAAAAAAAAGTATCAGATCTTTGAGTTGCGGTGGGGCGTTTGTAAGGGCAGAGAGCTAAGTCTTTGATTTAGTGTGCGTTTTGGGTTGTTCGCAAGCCGAAATATTGCATTCCTCATCGGGGATGCATAGAAATCGGCAAAAAACCATGCAAAACCCATCGGGGATGCAGAAAAATGAGCGAAAAACATGCATTCCCTGTCGGGGATGCAGGAAAAACAGGCCAAAACTATGCAAAACCCATCGGGGATGCAATTGGCAGAGGTTGCACAGATGCGTGGCGTTTGTGCAGAGCGGAACGTCTGTACAATAACTTGACATCGCTAAAGTGAGAGAAGAAAAAAAGAGTAATGAAAATAAGAAATGAGAAATTATTCTCGTTGATTCATTTATAAAAAAAT
This sequence comes from Porphyromonas loveana, assembly GCF_003096695.1. Classification (GTDB taxonomy): domain Bacteria; phylum Bacteroidota; class Bacteroidia; order Bacteroidales; family Porphyromonadaceae; genus Porphyromonas; species Porphyromonas loveana. The sequence continues at coordinate 166,391 of NZ_QEKY01000001.1, forward strand.
AAGAAAATGATTGAACAAATCACTGTTAAAAAATTTCAAAACGGAGAGCTTCTGAATTTTATGATCGATGAAGTAAAGGACGCTCGTACGCTCGAGGCCGCCGAGCTGAAAGAGACGCTGGACACGCTGGACGAAGTATTGGCTGCGTTCCAAGTGAGCCTGCGCAAGAAAAAAGCCAGCGTCCATACGGAGCAGGTGACTATCTACGACCGTGCCCGTGACGAAAAGCTGCGCAATCTGCGTCAGAGCATCCAGGGAGCACTCTATCTGCCCGGCAAAGACAAGCAAGAGGCGGCGAAGCGACTGACGATGCTGATGCGCGTGTACAAAAACTTGCATCTGATGAGCTATCGAAACGAATCGGAGCACATGAACAAGCTCATACAAGAGCTGCGTGAGCGACAATACGCCGCCGATGTGCAACTCCTCGGCATCAAGCAGTGGGTGGATGAGATGGAAGCCGCCAATAAGGAGTTCGACAAGTACTTCGATGAGCGCGACCACGAAATGGGCGGTCGTGTCATATATGACAAGAAAGAACTCCGCCGTCAGATAGGAGTGCAGTATGAATTGCTGCTCAACCTCGTACACGGACTTTTCTACATCAAGCCTTCCAAGCAGATCGAATTATTCATCGGACGGCACAACGAGCGCGTACGTAAGATGCGTTCGCTCTTTGCCTTCCGTACGACCACAGGCAGCAGGGCTCTACGGTCTAAGCGTGCCATGCTGCGCGAACTGGCCGTGAAGCTCGGTTGGGAGCTGCCCGAAGGGCAAGAAGACTACCAGTACTTCAGCTCTTCGCGCATATTGCATCCCACGGAGAAGCAATGGTACCGTCTCGGAAAAAGAAACGGAGAGGATACGCTCGTAAAATATACGCCGCGCAAGACCAAAACGAATAGCGTCACTTCGCCCGTAACGGAAGATGCCGGCACTTCGCCTGTAACACCCACACCGCCTACGCCCGGTGGCGGCTCCTCGGATTCATCCGACGGCGGTGCAGAAGGCTCCATCGGCGGCGGCCTGTGATACGGTTCTTTTGCCGGATATTGAGATGTGGTAGAAGTGCCTCGGCACTTCTACCCTCATCCGAACGGCTGTATACCGGCCGACAATATAAGAAAAAAGACAACCGTACTTTTCGCTTAACGGAAATAAGGATAGAACATGTTTAAGAATCTTCAATTGGCTACTGCCACGCTGCCCGACGCCGATGCCTTGGTATATGAACCATTGGACAGCCGTTATATACGCATTATGCGCATCGGCAGTGCGCTGCTTTGGATAGTCATACTTGCAGCCGTATGGGTGATTTATCTGATCGCGGACGAGCCAAAAGCATGGCTTCCTGTGTTTTTGGCCCTTTCGGCAGCGTTGCTGCTTGGCCTCATCGGCAATCAGTCGATCCTTCATCGAGCTTTCCAATATCGTGGCATAGCCGTGCGCGAACACGACGTGACCTATCGGAGCGGACTCTTCATGAGCCGCGAGACAAGCGTGCCTTATCGTCGCGTACAACAAGTAGTCCTCTCGCAGAACTGGCCGGAGAAGCGCATCGGCCTCTACAGCATCAAGATACAGAATGCGGCCGACGCAAGCGCGCATTTACGCATCAGCGGCTTGGGACAAGAACGCGCCGAGCGCATCAAAGCCTTTATCCTTTCACACATCGTACATGACGAGGGCCTTTGACTTCGACAAGCCGCGGAGGCAGGGACGCGGAGCATGGGTGCTTATGTTTCTCAAATTGATACGCACCCTTATCAAGCATTTATTCCCTGTGCTGGTGGTTACCATATTCCGCAAGATGTCTTGGAGCCGCACGTTGCTGGTCCTTGCCATTTTTGTCGGTGCGTTGCTCCTCATCGCCTTTGTACTGAGTCTCATCCGTTATCGGAAGCTCCGTTTCTGTGTGCGGGAGGGCTTCCTCCTCATCTCCGACCATATCTGGGGACGGCGAGAGACAAGCATCCCGCTGGAGAAGATCCACAACATCCGCACGCGAAGCGGTTTCTTCTATCAGTTGGTTGAGATGGAGTTGCTTCAGTTCGACACCCTGGGCGAAAGCAAAGCCGAGGTAGAGCTATTACTCTCGATGGAGGAGTCTGCCGCACTCCGTGCGCTGATCGCCTCGGCGACAGCCACCGGCGAGACGACAGCCATGCCGACAGCCACAACCTCGGACTCAGGCATGGCGTCGGAGGCTCAGAGCACAGAGGCGACGCAGGATTTTCATTATAGCATGGGGCAACTCTTAGCCGGGGCCTTCACGCAGAATCCGTTGCGGGTCTTTCTCGTCATCGGCTCGGTCATCGCTCTGCTGTACCAGAATCTGGATAAGTACCTGATAGAATATCACGAGGCTATTCTGCGCAAGACCGAGACCTTCGTCTCCGGCACTTCGGTACTCACACTCGCGACATTGCTCTTCGGGGCGTATCTCATCTGTCTGCTACTCTACGGGGGCAAAATCGTCCTGCAACAGTATGGCCTCACGGTGCGATTGGACGAGCGCGGTCTCGCCTATCGTGCGGGACTGCTCACCGTGGTACGCCAGCAGATCAGACACGACCGCATACTCTTCCTCACCATCAAGCAGAACCCGATAGAGCGACGTCTCGGTCTCTCATCGGTGCAGTTCGAGCAGGCACGGCAGGTAGCCGGCAATGAAAAGAAGCGCGATGCAAGCATCACCCTATATGGCTGGCGCGAAACGGACATCCTTCTACGCTGGTGGTCAGGCGACAGCCCTGCATCCCTCTCCCGCGAATGTGATGTGCGGAGCCTGCCTGCATTGGCACGCCGCAATATCCTCGTAAGCGTCCTTCCCGTCTGTGGTGCCTTGATGCTCATCGGGTATCTCTGGTCGCCCTATTTTTACGCCTTTGCGGCAGTGTGGGCAATAATAGGCACGATGCAGTCCGTTCTCATTTATAAGCATAGCGGTGTTTCCATAGATAAGGACTATCTCGTGGTGCATGGCGGTGCCTTTGCCCGCAAGCGAAGCGTGCTTCCGCTGGTACAGATGGAGCAGGTGGAGCTGTCGGCAGGCTTCTTCCAGCGAAGAAGAGGTACTGCCAACTTGCGTTTTAGTACGAAAGGACAGGCACTGGAGATAAAATATCTGCCGCGAAATGCGGCCGGTACGATACGAAATGTTATCTTGCACGAAATAGAGAAAAATCGGACAGCAGACCAATGAAAACGAAGCAGGCAGCGCACCCCCGAGCGGCAGAGAGTCGCCACGGCATGCAGCCTTGCGAAAAACATAGACAAATCAATGAAAAAACAGATATGGGCCGCACTCTTACTGGGCGGCAGCATGATTTTCCCCGTCGGGGCGCAAAATAAGGCGGCGGAGCCTGCCGAACATCTCTTCCATGAGGGAAAGGAAATGTTCGTACAGCGCAATTACATCGGCGCGCTGGATCGCTTCCGTCGCTACGAGCAGCAAGGCGGCAGACAGTACGCCATCGAAGCGGATTACTACACCGCTGTGGCGCGATATATGGCGGGCGTGGATCCGTCGTTTGTGGCGAGTGCGACAGGTGCATTCCTCGAGCGTTTCCCCGAGTCGCTGGACCGCTCCCGCGTGATGCTGGCCTTCGGGCGTCTGCTCGTGGAGCAGGAGGATTACCGGCGTGCGGGCAGTATCTTCCCCGAGATCGACGACCTCACGCTCGACGATGAGGATCTGGCGGCTTACCTCCTCTACTACGCCTATCTGAGGATGCAAGACGGGCAGAGCGATGCGCTCACCGAACAACTGCTCATCGGTGCGGCCAAAAACAAGGGCGACATGGGAAGTCAGGCCCTTATCTTCCTCTCCTCGATGCAGATCGAGGACGGACGCCTCGGCGATGCAGAGCGCACACTCGCTGCATTGCGCGAGCGACCGAAGTTTGCCGACGATGCGACTGCTTACACGGCCGAAATACATCTACTGCGTGGAGAAAACCGCGAGGCGGCGGATATAGCCGACCGCCTGATGGCTCGCTCTGCTGCAATGCGCAATCGCGCCCAGCTCTTACGCGTAGCAGGCAACGCTTATTACCGATTGGGCGACGCGCAGAAGACGATGGATTACCTCTCATCCTACAGCAACCAAGTGGGCGACCGCATCGCGCCGGCCGATGCTTACGCACTCGGCGTTACGTACTTCAAGCAGGGAATGATGGCAGAGTCGATGCGTCCCCTCGCGGCTGCAACCGCCGACAAAGGAGAATTGGGCGCAGAAGCAGCTCTTTATCTCGGGCAGGCACGACTATCGGAAGGCCTTCATAGCGAAGCCCTCGTAGCCTTCGAAATGGCAGCGACGCAGCAGGTGTCGAAGCCTGTGCGGGAGGTGGGTATGTACAATATGGCCATGCTGATGCGCAGCACGGGGCAGTCGAGCTTCGGGCAGGCAGTCCGCGTGGCGGAGGGATTCCTCAACGAGTTTCCCCGCTCTTCCTATCGTGAGCAAATGGCTTCCATCCTCACGGAATCCTACTATACGGGCAAGGACTATGCTTCGTCGCTCCGTTCCATCGAGAAAATAAGCCGTCCCACGGAATCCATCCTGGCGGCCAAGCAATTTGTCCTCAGCCGTATGGCCGCGGAGCGCGAAGCTGCCGGCTATGATGCCGAGGCACTCTCCCTCGCTACGAAAAGCATCGCTCTGGGCAATAAAGGAGATTACTACGGCGAAGCGCTCTTCCTCCGAGGCGGCCTGCACTACCGAGCCGACGCGTTTGACGCCTCCGCGGCCGATTACCGTGCCTATCTCGCCACAGCCGGCAGCGATCGCGACGCTGCCAATCTGCCGTTAGCCTATTATCGCCTGGGTTACTCCCTCTTCAATGCAGAGCGATATGACGGTGCCCTGGATGCCTTCCGCGAGTACGTCTCCCGCAACAACGGAGCACCCGAACTGATGGCGGACGCCCATGCGCGCATCGGCGACTGCCGCTATATGAAGCGCGACTTTGCGGGAGCACGCGAATCTTATTCGGCGGCCTATCGTGCCTATCCTTCGGGCGGTGACTATGTCTTGCTGCGACGTGCGCGCTTGGAAGGGCTGGCGAAGCAGTACAACGAACAGATAGCAACGCTGGACAAACTCATACAGGACTTCCCTCACAGCCGGCATCTCACGACGGCTCTCTACGAAAAAGGTCGCGGAGCTGTGCTCAGCGGCAAGAATGCCGTTGCGGAGCAGGCTTTCAATGCAGTGGTAAAGAAAAGTCCCGAGAGCCGCGAAGCGCGACAATCGTCTTTGCAGTTGGGCTTGCTCTATTATAATACGGGGCGTACACAGGACGCCATCAGAACGTACAAACGCATCATCGATCGCTATCCCAGAAGCGAAGAGACGGCAGTGGCTCTCGCGGATCTGCGCTCCATCTATCTGGAAGAGGATCGCATCGACGAGTATTCGGCTTACGTCAGCGGTCTCGACGGGAAAGTGACGGTGGCTCCGTCCGAAACCGAACAGCTGACCTTCCTCGCTGCCGAGCGCAAATACCGTCGCCATCAGGCTGACGCACGCCGCGACTTGGAAAACTACCTCAGCCGCTATCCGCAGGGAAGCGACCGACACAAAGCGGAGCTATACCTTGCCGACTTGGACTACCAAGCAGGCAATCTGGAAGCAGCCTACGCACGATACACGTCTCTCGTGGGGAATGCGGGACTGCCCGAGGATTATAAGATCGATGCACGGCTACGCCTCGGACGCATGCAACATGAAAAGGGAGAGTACAAGGCTGCCATGAAGACGTATCAATCCGTTCTCGACACGGACGGAGCCGAAGCGGTGCGCGATCAGGCTGTCGGCGGCTTGGCCGAAGCTGCTTACGCATCGAAAGACTATCGCGCTGCCTTGGCTGCACTCGACGGGCTGCCCAAAGATGATATGCCGCGGCCGCTCCGTCTCGTCCGGGCCAAAAGCCATCAGGCACTCAAGCAGAACGCCGAGGCGCTGAAGGAATACACGGCTCTTGCACAGGACTTCTCCACGATCGAAGGCGCGGAGGCCGTAGTGATGCAGGCGCAAATGGAAATGGAGGCCAAACGGCTTGCGGGTGCCAAGGCGATACTCGAAAAGTTCATCGCGAAGAGTACGCCTCATCAGTATTGGCTTGCAAGGGGCTTCATCCTCTTATCCGATGTATATCGCAAGGAGGGAGACACCTTCACAGCCAGACAGTATCTAGAGAGTTTGCTGAATAACTATCCCAATCACGATGACGACATTCACGAGATGATCGCGGATCGTCTTTGATACAGGAAGAAATGCTTCGTCGAACCATTAACATAAACGACACCAACATGAAATATCCCCTATATGCAACTGTCCTAATGGCGTTCGCTTTCTCTTCGGCCTGTTTTTCGGCTGCTGCACAGTCGTCGCATACACCCGACAAGAAGCGCGTCGATACGCTACGCCGTGAACTGACGATCGTCAATGACCAGACCGTGGAAATGGAGCGTGCCGACCCGCTGCCAACAGTTTATCGCAAGCAGGAACCGCAGCTCAAGCCATTCAAACCGGAATATAACCGGCGCACATTCGGATTCACACCGGCGGCAACGGCTTCGGGCACAAACAACCTCCCGCCCCTGTCGAAATCGCATGACACTAACTGCCCCGGCTACCTGAACATAGGAGTGGGACATACGTTTAACCAGCGACTCGACGTGGGCTATCATCTCCTCAACACGGAAGAGCAGCAGCTCAATCTCTTTGTCTCTTATCTGGGGATAAAGTCGGCTTTCGAGACCGAAGCGTATGCCGGAGACAGGAAGGAGCGCCAAATGGTGGCGGGGATTCACTACGGACAAGAAGGGACGCTCTCCCTCAGCACGGGACTGGACTATACGAACCGTTACTTCAACCACTACGGCCGTGGGCAGCTACTGCTCATCAACCTTTTGCCGCCGAACACCTCGGACAACAATCCGATCATGGATAATAGCACGCACGACGTGCACGCCTACTTCGGCGCGAAGACTGATTTCATCGATGCCAAGTTGGACTATCGTTTCTTCCGCTCGATTCCTTATATGGGGGACGATCCGATGCATCCGCTCACGGAGCATACGCCCGAATTTAGCGTGGCCATGAAGCAATCGCTGTCGGAGAATCTCGTATTGGGTGTGGCAGGACGTGTCGGCGGTATGTTCTACTCCCACGACAACGAACCGACGCAAACGGGGCCGACGACCTTCACCGACAAGCATATCTACTACGCTGAAGGGACGCCGACGCTTACTCTCGCGGGAGGAGAGAAGAATTTCAACTGGCGGATACAAGCGGGAGCCGGCGTATCGGCACAATTCGGTGCGCAGAGCCGCCTCTTCTTCTGGCCCAAGCTCGACGCGGCATTCAACTTCGCCTCCTCCTGGCGTTTGTATGCAGAAGTATTCGGAGGCATCAGGCAGAACGGTCTGGCCGATGTCATGCGCGAAGAGATGCCTTATCTCATGCCCAATTCGATTGTCCTCCCGACGCGGAATGCCATCACAAGCCGTCTGGGCATAGCCGGCAGCATCGCGAACGCCGTGCGGCTGGAGCTTTATGGCAACTACTCCTTGCTGAAGGGAGCCGCATTCTATACGCCTACGCTCCCTGCATACAATCCGTCGGAAGTGTATCAGTACAATGTAAGCTATCTGCCACTTTATGCCGACGGCAGCAATTGGCGAGCCGGCGCCAAGGCGGAGTACTCCTATCGCGACATGCTTCGCTTCTTCCTCGATGCATCATACGGCGACTGGACTCTGGAGAAGGGTATCATCCCCGCTATGCAACCCAAACTCATCCTCAAGGGTGAAGTTGCCATCCGTCCCATCTCTCCATTGGACATCAGACTGGGATACACGCAGCTCAACGGACGCTCACGGTACGAAATCGGGTCGAACGGATTGGTTGCTGCTCCCATCAAGAACGCGCACCTGCTGACGGCGCACGTTTCGTACAACCTGAAACCGAATTTCGGTCTCTATTTGAAGCTCGATAATGTACTGACGGAGACGAGCGAAGTGATTGGCTTTTATCCCGTGCAGCCGTTCCATTGTTTCGTAGGATTTAACTGGACTTTTTAATCCTCTCACACGCTATTTGCAATGAAATATAAGATTATTGTAGTAGATGTATTCAACACCTTGCTCAATGGCAAGTGTGAATTGACAGAAGAGAATCGTAATGCCCTGATCGCCATCCAGCGAGATCTGGGGATCCGTGTCGTGCTGACGTCCGGTCGCGCTACCGCAGCCCTCAAACCACTGGCGGAGGAACTTTCGCTAAGCGAATACAGCGGCTACCTCATTCCCTATCACGGCGGACAGGTCGTGAACTGCCGCTCGGGTAAAACCATTGCTTCGCATCGCATGGCATCGTCGTTGGTGGATCAGTTGGAGGCGCGTGCGCTCGCCGAAGGCGTGACCCTGCTGAGTTTCTGCAAGGATTCCATTTATGCTACGGCCCCTGCAGATCCGCTCGCGATACAAGAGGCAGAGATTTGTTGCCAGCCGCTCGTTCCCAAACGCCCGACATCCGCCGACGTCATCAAATGCTCCTTCGTCGGCACGACGGAGAAGATCGCCGAAATGGAAGTGGTGATGCGCCGCGACTACGGCGACAGGTTGAATATCTTCCGCTCGTCCGAGACGCTCCTCGAATGTCTGCCGGTAGAGGTGCAGAAGATTCAGGCCATTTCCGATCTGCTGGACAAGCTCGATTTCTCTCGTGACGAACTAATATCGGTCGGAGACAGCTATTGCGACGTGGAGATGATACAGCTTGCCGGACTGGGTGTGGCAGTGGCCAATGCCCGCGAAGCGGTGAAAGCTTGCGCCGACTACATTACGACGAGCAACGAAGAGAGTGGCGTGGCGCATCTTATCGAGAAGCATATCCTCAATGAATACGAAGAGGTGCCCTTCTCCGTGGAGGACGTCAATAGTATCGTCCCGGGGACGCTCATGGACAGCCTCGGCATCCGCTGCACGAAGATCGCAAGCGGCTATGTGGAAGCGACCATGCCCGTCGATATTCGCACCCGTCAGCCGATGGGTATCCTGCATGGCGGCGCGAGTCTGGCTTTGGCTGAGACGCTTGCGGGGTTCGGTTCGGTTGCGCTATGCAAGCCCGGCGAGATACAAGTGGGGCTGCAAGTGAGCGGCAACCACGTCTCCTCTGCACTCGAAGGCGACATCCTTCGCGGCGAAGCTACCATCATGCACCAAGGGCGCAGCACGCACGTCTGGAGCATCAACATCTATTCGACCAAGAGCGGCAAGCTGATTTGTACCTGTAGGGTACTCAATACGATACTGAAGCAGCGTTAAGTCTTTCCGCACGGATGCTTCGTTTGTCCCGATTGACAGCCATGCTCCTCGTGGCCTCGGCTTTCTTGCACGCGCAGAGCTTCACCGAAGAAGATTTCCTCCGGCGCGGGTGTGTGGATATTCATAGTCTGGATACGACCATCCGCGTGGCGCTCATGTATGCCACGACGGACAACTTCGTGGGTGAAGATCTGTATGGCGACTTCGACAAGGCTTACTTCGAGCCGCGCTTTGCCGAGCGCATCTGTTGCGCCCAGCAGCTCCTGCGCAGCGAATACCCGCATTACACCCTGCTAATAAAAGACGCTGCACGCCCGATAAGCGTGCAGCGTCGTATGTATGCCTGTGTAAAAGGTACGGCTCATGCCGTCTATGTAGCCAGCGGGCAGCGCGGCGGACGGCACAATTTCGGCGTGGCGGTCGATCTCACTATCGCCGATAGCAGCGGCATTCCGCTTGATATGGGTACGCCTGTGGATCACTTTGGCCACGCGTCCCACGTCGGCCAAGAAGAGGCTTTGGCTGCAAGTGGACTGATCAGCCGCCAAGCCGTGGAAAATCGCCGACTTCTCCTGCGCATCATGCGCGCCGTCGGACTCGTACCCTATCGTCGCGAATGGTGGCACTACGAGCTTCGCGAGAGCATGAGCTACACGCGCTCACACTATCGTTTACTCGACTTTTGAGACCCGCGTAGATAATAAGGGAGCCTTAGTCGGGATAGTTCAGATTCTCCTCCGTTGCTACATCCAGCACTTCGCGCAGATACTTCTCCGCCTCGTACTTGGCCATCGGCAGGTTGTGCAGCAGGCAGTTGCCACAGTCTCGGGGTTCCGTCCCAGGCACTTCCCCCTCGAAATCTCTGATAAAGCGGAATGTTTCCTGCATAAGCGGGAGGATGTCCCGTGATGTATAGTCGCCGCGCATGAGGAAATAGTTGCCCGTGAGGCAGCCCATCGGCCCCCAGAAAACGATGCGATCCTTGTAATCGGGATGATTGCGCAGATAAGTCGCTGCCAAGTGCTCCACTGTGTGCAGCTCCGGTGCGCCGAGTACCGGCTCACGGTTGGGTTCCTTCATGCGGATATCGAACGTGGTGATGACTTCGTCTCCCACATAGTCTTTGCGCGAAACGTATATGCCCCTCTTGAGGCGGATGTGATCTAACTGAAAGCTGGGTATCTTTTCCATTTTTCTATCGTGATTAGTCTGTTGTTATATCGCTTTGAGTAGTGATTCCAAAACGGCGAATGTGGACGGCGAAGCCGTTCGCCAGAACGCCGTGTATTCGGCGTAGTTGTCGTGTCCCTCGCCGGCTATGTCGCTGATCACGCGCATGGCGATGAAGGGGGTGTCGTAGATGTAGGCTGTCTGCGCCACCGCTGCCGACTCCATATCCACGGCCTTGATGCCGGGAAAGGTGCGACGCACAAAGTCCTGCTCCTCGGAGGAGGAGAGGAAGCGGTCGCCACAACATACGAGGCCTTCGCGCACCGGCACCGACAGCGAGCGGATAATCGTCAGCAAACCATCCGACACCGGATAGTAAAGCGGGAAGCCCTGCACCTGCCCCCATGCCACATCGCAGCCACACGACACATCGTGATAGCACACGGCAGTGGACACGACGGTGTCTAGCAGCTCCACGGCATCTCCCATTCCGCCGCTTACCCCCACGTTGATGAGGAAGTCCGGACTGTAACGCCGGATCAGCTCCGCCGCGCACACGGCTGCCGCCACCTTGCCGATGCCGCTGAGGGCATAGATCACCTTGTTGTCTCCCACCATTCCTACGACGGCATGGAAAGAAGGGGCATCTATCCGCTCTTTGTCCGCGAGGATGTCGGGCAGCAGACGCATCTCTTTTTCCATCGCCACCACGATGCCGATCGTCTTGTTCATACTCTTGTTTTTGATGCTTTTTGCGTTCCGATTCTTATCGAACGGTAAAGGTACGGATTATCCCCAGTCCGCAGGAGGACGCGCCTCCTTGCATGAAGAGAATAGATTGAGGCCAAAAACGGACGAAACATCGCACCAAAAAGCGGCGAATATACGTGCATAAATTTCCCCGAAATGGCGCCATTTAGGAAATAATTATGCGCCAAAACAAAAAAGAAATGGCGTGACTTCTGTGCTTGTTTTGGCGCGATGTTTCGTCCGTTTTTGGTCTGAAAAAACTGATAGTCAGTCCGACTCTGAACAAAAAACTCATCCAAAGTGTTGCAAAATCCATGTTTATTTTCTATGTTTGCGAGTGTACAACTGTCAGTAAATGGCAGAAAAATGTAAAGCAGCGATCGAGAGATAGAACAAAGTAGGGGAGGGAAGACCCCGGAAAAGCGAGATTATCAATTAAACTCTGTGTTCCATGACATGGCTTAACTCCATAAAGGAATGGACGAAAAACAACCTGCTCCATTCCAACCGGCACAAAATCTTTGCGCTCGTTTTTGCCGGCGCATTTGTTGGCTTGGGCGCCTACCTGGTATATATGTCACGAGCCTATAGCTACCTGAGCGACGATCCCACCGTCTGCATCAACTGTCATGTGATGGGACCCTACTACGCCACATGGCAACACAGCTCCCACAACGGTCGCGCCACTTGTAGCGACTGCCACGTGCCTCACAACAACATTTTCAGCAAATACTACTTCAAAGCCTCGGATGGCTTGCGACACTCCTACGTCTTCACGATGCGTCAGGAACCTCAGCGCATGCAGGCCATTCCGGCGAGTCAGGCCGTCATTTATGACAATTGCGTCCGCTGCCATGCTCAGCTCAACCAAGAGTTTGTGCAGAGCGGTATGCTCTCCAAGGCCGACATACGCCACGGGGGAGAGAAGGCGTGCTGGGACTGTCACCGCGACGTGCCACACATGGGCAAGAACAGCCTCAGTGCCACGTCCAACAGTCTCATCCCCTATCTGAAGTCCCCCGTACCTCGGTGGCTGAGAGAGCACATCAGCAAGAAAGAATCAACTAAACAATCAAGAGCTTTATGAAGGACAAAGAACGCAAACTGAAGCCTTGGCAAGGCTGGCTTCTATTCGGAGGTTCCATGGTTATAGTATTCTGCTTGGGATTATTGGCGGCTTCGATTACGGAGCGACGCGCCGAGATCCAAAGCATCTATGCCAACAAAAAAGATAAGATTGCCCCCTTCGAATCGCGTAACGAAATGTACAAGGGCAATTATCCCCGCGAATACGAGACGTGGACACAGACTGCCGACACGACATTCCGATCCGAGTTCAACGGTAGTCAGGCGCTTGATGTGCTGGCGCAGCGTCCCAATATGGTTATCTTCTGGGCCGGCTATGCTTTCTCCCGCGAATACACCTCACCGCGCGGTCACATGCACGCCATCGAAGACATGAGCCGCACGCTGCGTACGGGGCACCCCGGCATAGATGGAGCTGACGATATGCAGCCCGCCACCTGTTGGACTTGTAAGAGTCCCGACGTGCCTCGTCTGATGCAGGCTGTGGGTGTGGACGAATTTTACAAGACGAAGTGGAGCCGATTCGGCAGCGAGGTGGTCAATCCTATCGGCTGTGCGGACTGTCATGATCCCGAGACAATGAATCTGCACATCTCTCGTCCGGCATTGGTAGAGGCCTTCCAACGTCAAGGTCGCGACATCACCAAAGCCACGCACCAGGAGATGCGCTCGCTCGTCTGTGCCCAGTGTCACGTAGAATACTTCTTCAAGGGAGATGGCAAGTACCTCACCTTCCCGTGGGACAAGGGTACGACGATGGAGGATATAGAGCGCTACTATGACGAATCCGAATACTACGACTACATCCATACGCTGAGTCGCACACCCATTCTCAAGGCACAGCATCCCGACTTCGAGATCGCTCAGCAGGGTATCCACGCCCAGCGCGGCGTATCGTGTGCGGACTGTCACATGCCCTACATCAGTCAGGGAGGTGTGAAGTTCAGCGATCACCACATAACGAGTCCTTTGGCGCATATGGATCGCACCTGCCAAGTGTGTCACCGCGAGAGCGAAGAAGTGCTGCGACAGAACGTCTATGACCGTCAGCGCAAGGCCAATGAGATACGCAACCAGCTGGAGACCGAATTGGCCAAGGCGCACATTGAAGCACAGTTTGCCTGGGGCAAGGGTGTCACGGAGCAAGAAATGCAGCCCGTACTCAAGTATATCCGCCAGTCGCAATGGCGTTGGGACTATGCCGTGGCCTCTCATGGCGCATCGTTCCATGCTCCCCAAGAAATCACTCGCATACTCGGTAGCGGACTGGAGCGAGCCATGCAAGCGCGTATAGAGGTGGCTCGAGTGCTGGCTCGTCACGGATACACGCAGGAAGTTCCCATGCCCGACATCTCTACGAAAGAGAAGGCGCAGAAGTACATCGGCCTCGACATGGATAAGTTGCATAAGAACAAGAAACAGTTCATCGAGACCGTCATTCCTCAGTGGCTCAAGGAAGCCAAAGAGAAGGGACGTTTGGTCGCTGCCAGATAGAGCCGAAGACAAATTAATCATTGCGGATCCCTTACTGCACCGAACGCAGTAAGGATCTGCAATACTCACCTTAAACCATATGTGGCAAGAACGCTTCGGATACAAGGAAGGGGCTCTATTCATATTGGGTCTCGTTCTGGTAGGTATCTTATTACAATTGATAGTCGGCCCCGTGCCGGCTATTGCTTTTGCCTATCCGCTGAATATCGCGGGAGGAGGGCTGCTCATCCTCTGCATTCTCTTGTGGAGCATCCTGAGATCGAAAGCGCGGCGAAGTCATTCGCGGCGCTTCTCTTTCCTCTCGGGTTATGTGGCTTCGCTCACCTCGATGGGAGGGTTGTTGGTGCTGCTCCTCGTGATGGGACTCACCAAGCAGGTAACTCCCGAAATGAGTACCGGCTTGCGACATCCCATCCACAGTCTGGGCCTCAGCTCTATGCTCTCAACCTGGTACTTCCTGCTGCTCTACCTATACTTTCTCTTGGTGTTGGGTTGTGTCACGGCCGACCGCATCCTGCGATTGAAGCTTCGCCTTCGCGATGCGGCTTTCTTGCTGAATCATGCCGGACTTTTCTGCGTCCTCTTCTTTGGCCTCATGGCTGCTGCTGATATGCAGCGGTATAGAATGCAGATATTCACCGATGCGGAGTATCCCGAGTGGAGAGGGATCAATGAGAAGACCAAGGCGATCGAAGAGCTGCCCATCGCCATCGAACTCAAGAAATTCGAAATAGAGGAATATCCTCCCAAGCTGATGGTTATTCAGAACAGCACGGGCAAGCCTATTCCCTTGTCCCGCCCCGCGCATCTCTCCGTCGATCATGCACCACTGAGCGGGACAATAGATGGTTGGCAGATAGAGGTGCAGGAGCACCTGCCGTACTCGGCAGCCGTCATAGCGCGGGACACGATTGTCTTCCGTGAGTTCCGATCCTCAGGGGCGGTACAGTCCGTGCGAGTACGAGCTGTCTCCATGAGCGAACCTCGACAGGTAGTCAGTGGTTGGGTGTCATCCGGTAGTCACCTTTTGCCCTACCGTAGTCTGACGCTCACCGACAGTCTCTCGCTCGTCATGGCGGAGCCAGAACCGAAGCAATACAGCTCACACGTCAATCTCTATGCTGCCAATGGGGATGTTGATAGCGCCACCATTCTCGTCAATAAGCCGTTGCGGTATAAGGGATGGTACATATATCAACTCAATTACGACCGCGAACAAGGACGTTGGAGCACTATGTCCGAATTGGAACTGGTCAAGGATGATTGGCTCTTGGGCGTTTATGCGGGCATCAGTATGCTGCTCTCCGGCGCCATCTTGCTCTTCCTGAGCCCTCCGAAACACGATAAAAGCTGACGATTATGATGGATATACTACCGTTCCTTGATTGGAATCACTTCGCATTTTTCGCCATTCCCACCATGCTACTGCTTGTAGCATCGGCAGTGTCGTCCATGTATATGCGTCGCACATGGGCTTTGGTCGCGGCTGTGCTGGCCGTGCTTGTATTAGCCTTGTTCATCGGAGGTATGTGGCACTCATTGGAGCGTCCGCCGCTCAGGACGATGGGAGAGACGCGTCTGTGGTATTCGCTCTTCCTCATTGTCGCCGGTATTATTGTGTACATGCGCTGGGGCTATAAATGGATTCTCCCATTCTCGGCCGTTCTCTCCACTGTTTTCATGATTATCAATCTGGCCAAGCCGGACATTCACAATAAGACATTGATGCCGGCACTGGAGAGTCCCTATTTCGTTCCCCACGTTATCTCGTACATCGTGGCTTATTCGCTCCTCGGTGCAGCTTTGTTGGTCGGGTGTTACCTCCTGATCAATAAGCGCAGAGGCGTTCCGATGAAGGAAGATCTCCTCATGCATACGTCCGATAATCTCGTTTACTCCGGTGTGGCCTTCCTCATGATAGGTCTCTTATTGGGTGCCATCTGGGCGAAGCAGGCATGGGGTACTTATTGGGAATGGGACCCGAAAGAGACTTGGGCAGCCATCACGATGATCAGCTATCTGCTCTATATGCATCACCGTCTGTACCGTCCGCGAGCTTTTGCAGTCTCTATCGTCTTGCTCGTTATGAGCTTTTTATTCTTACAGATATGCTGGTACGGTGTCAATTATCTCCCCTCTGCCCAAGGCTCCAGCATCCACACGTATTCCTGAATTGAGCATTAAGGGGATGTAATATCTTCCATTTTTGGTTATAACGATACCAGTATCTATCTTTGTTGCCGATTGAGTTTCACGGAGAAGGTGGATCCCCTTATGGGGGCGTCCCCAAACTCGGGAAAATCAGTCCATGTGTTCGGTTCGCAAAGCCATTCCCTCCCTTGGGAAAAGTGCCGAGTGATTAAAAGGGAATTTGGTGCAAGGCCAAAACTATCCCCGTAGCCGTATGGTCGTATCTGTCGCTACCGAAGCGAAAAGCCACTGCTGATAAGCGGGAAGGCGTAGCGATTTAGACCGAGTCGGAAGACCTGCCGAATGTGACGAAGGAGTAGCGCCGACAAAGCTGCGGTGTTGCCCTGCAGAGTATTAATTCTTTCGGGTCGAAGAGAATTGATTCTGATCGGACGACTGACTGCCACGGCAACAGGGGATCGCGAATCTATTCGAACCGACTCGGGACCCAACTGACGATCCGACTTATGTCCAAAGGTTTTGGATGGTTCATCTATGCGTTGATTGCGATCACGCTCTTTTCTTGTAATGGTTCCTCGAAGAGCGAACGCTCTGAGACCGCTACTGTGGCCGTCGACTCCGCCGACTTCCATTTCCTTGTTCAATTCAAATATGCCAAAGGTATCGAGGTCGTCAACGGTCCCGACTACAAGACAGTATATGTATTCCATCCGGACAAACCCGATACGATGGCTACTTATATCCTCTATCCCCGCGACAAAAAAACTCCTACGGTAGCGGGTCGCAACGTGGCTTACATCCCTGTGCCGGCTCGCAGCATCGCTTGCCTGGCGACGACACAGATCGGTTCTCTCCCGTTACTCGAACAAGTGGATAAACTGGTGGGCTGTATCAATCTAAACAGTGTATGCAACGCTGATATTCGGGCTCGAATAGATCAAGGGCTGGTGCTGGAAATAGGAGCCGGTATGACCAAGAATATTGAGCAGATAGCGGGGTTGCACCCCGAAGTCTTGTTGCAAGATTTCTTTCACGTCTCGGATAAGGATGAGGAGCTGGTAGCTTCCGGCATCCAAACCGTTTTGTACAACGAATGGAAGGAGCGGAATTTGCTCGGTCGGGCAGAGTGGATGAAGCTCACGGCCATGCTACTCGGATGTAACAGTCTGGCAGACGAAGTTTTCAGCCGGATAGAAGCAGATTATATCGAAGCACAGCAATTGGTGGCTGGTACCACTACTCCCATTTCCGTCATGTACGGGCAGGACTATAGCGGCACGTGGTATCTACCAGGAGAACATAGCTACACGACAGCTATGTTCCGAGATGCGGGGATCAAGTTCGACTATGCAGCAGACCGAGTGGGCAGTCAGCCATGCAGCTTCGAGTACATATTCAGTCGCCATCGCCATGACAAAATATGGATATGCACGATGATGGGCAACATCCATACAATGGCGGACTTCCTTGCTCTCAACGAGCGTTATGGGCACTTCGACGCAGCCAAGGAAGGACGTATCTTTATCGACCGCAAACGTGTCAACGAATATGGCGGTAACGACTATTGGGAGAGCGGACTGTATCGTCCCGATCTCCTGCTGAAGGACCTCATCAAGATCACACGTCCGGAGCTTCTGCCCGACTATGAGACCTCTTATTGGATAGAACTCCCACGCTCATGACTCGTACTACGCTCATCTTCACCGTGCTCGTCCTGCTGACGATCGCTGCTTTCATCGCCGATTTGGTGTGGGGCAGCCTGGATATATCGCCTGCCGACGTGCTGTCTGCGCTGAGCGGCAGGGGCGATCTGGAGACCAAAGACTATGTTATCCGCAACTTCCGCCTCCCGAAAGCCTTGACTGCACTCTTTGCTGGTGCAGGCATATCCATTGCGGGATTGCAGATGCAGAGCCTCTTCCGCAATCCGCTCGCCGATACCTCCATCCTCGGCATCAGTAGTGGGGCGGGGCTTGGGGTGGCTCTTTACATCATGTCTTTTGCCATTCTCCCCGGCATCAGCTTGCAGACGGGTTCGGCTGATACATGGGGCGTCGCTTTGGCGTCGTGCATCGGTTCGATGCTTGTCCTCATGCTCATATCCGTGGTGGCAGCATGGCTCAGAGATATGGTCTCTGTGCTCATCGTGGGAGTCATGATCGGTTTCTTGGCCAGCTCGTTTATCTCCATCCTTCAGTTCTTCTCGGATAACGAGATGCTCAAAGGCTATCTCATCTGGTCTTTCGGCAGTGTGGCAGGCACCACGTGGCGGCAACTTTCTCTGATGATCCCCATCGTTTCTGTCGGGCTCTTCCTCTCTATGCTGATGCCTAAATATATGAATGCCTTGAGCATCGGAGAAAACTATGCTCGCAGCGTGGGCATTCGTGTCGAGCGCGACCGGATCATCATGATAGGCATCACCAGTGTGATCACAGGGACGATAACGGCCTTTACCGGTCCCATTGCCTTTCTCGGTATCGCCGTGCCACATTTTACCCGTTTGGCTTTCAAGAGTTCGAACTACCGCATACTACTCCCCGGAACGATGCTGTGCGGAGCTCTCTTGATGCTGATATGCGACATCATTACGCAAGTGCCCGGGCGAGGCTTTGTACTCCCGATCAATGCCATTACCTCGATGATCGGTGCGCCCGTCGTGATCTGGACCATCGCGCGCAATCGCAAGAAACGTCTAATCTTCTGAGCCTGACCCATGAGTACCCATGCCGATAATATCGTACTGAGCCGTCTCTCCACAGGCTATAAGAGCAGGAAAACGGAGCGGATCGTCTCCAAGCGGATTGACCTCTCAGTCCTGTCGGGAGAGTTGGTGATGCTGATGGGGCCTAACGGCTGCGGCAAGTCCACGCTCATGCTCACGATGGCAGGACTCTTGCAGCCTATGTCGGGCGAGATCACCATCGCAGGACGCGACATGCACAGTCTGCGTATGAGTGAAAAGGCCAAGATGTTCAGCTTGGTTCTCACTGACAAGATAGCATCCAGGAACCTAACGGTTCATGACATTGTGGTTATCGGACGCTATCCTTATGTGAGTTATAGAGGAAGGTTGAGTGCCGAGGACAAACGCATCGTGAGTGAATCACTTACGGCCTGCCGACTGACAGGATTCGAATCCCGCCTCTACAGCGAATTAAGCGACGGAGAGAAACAGCGCGTCATGATAGCGCGTGCGCTGGCTCAGCAGACACCCGTCATGCTCTTGGACGAACCGACAGCGCACTTAGACTTGCCAAGTCGTCTGGAGGTCATCGCCATGCTGCGCGATCTGACTCGCAATACCTACAAAAGCATCCTTATGTCCACGCACGAAATGGATCTGGCTTTGCAATGGGCTGACACTGTGTGGTTGATGGATAGGGAAGGAGTTGTCACCTGTGGCGCGCCCGAGGACTTGGTGTTGAGTCATGCTTTTGAACGTGTATTCGGCAACGATAAACTCAGCTTCGATCCGGAGCTTGGCGCCTTCTCTGTCAAGCATAGCACAGCCGTGCCAGTCTTGGTTGAGGGATGTGGTGCTTCTTATAAATGGACGCTCAATGCCCTGCATCGTAACGGCTTCGTAGAGACTGCCGATACGGCCTGCACAAGAAAAGTCCTTATTCAGGAAAACGGTTGGTTGTTGCAGTTAGAAAATCGTAGCGAGCGCCACGACTCTATCGGCTCGCTTCTACATGCCTTGCACTGTGTCCACAAATAGATAAATAAAGCCCGATCGTTCTATGTCCACTCCCATTCCCGAACTCGGCCAACTACAACCACTCTTCTTCAGCCCGATGGGCGATCCCATCTATCATTACGGTGAGAGTATGATCGTGCGTTTTGTCGGTCACCGCGGCGTAGTCAGTACGTCTAATCTTAACGGAGGTTACCGAGAGGATTTACAATACGCTTTCAATAATAGTTGCGGGCGGCATCCTGATGTAGTAGCTAAGCGCTCAACGGGCATGAGAGGCAAGACAATGACCGAGCATTATGCCGCCTTGGCAGAAGACTTGGGGCTTCCGCTCGCTGTTACGACGGGCATGGGGACAGCAGCTCTTATCGAGAATACAGCCATCTCTACACGCGAATATCATGGCGTCACGGTCATGGCTGTAACGACTGCGGGCATTGACGTCAACGGAGGACGGGCCGGAGAGCCGGCTGCCTACGACGAATTTACGCAGACCGACCTCATCAAACCCGGTACAATCAACGTCTTTCTCTTCATTGATGCTCTCTTGGATGCAGGAGCCTTGACGCGCGCCATCGTTACTGCAACCGAAGCTAAAACAGCAGCCCTGCAAGAACTTATGGCCAATAGCCGATACTCCGAAGATTTGGCTACCGGCTCTGGTACCGATTCCATGATAGCCGTTTGCAACAGAGCGTCCGAAACGGTGCTGTACAATAGTGGCAAGCATGTGTTGATGGGCGAGATGATAGGGCAGACAGTGAAGGAGTCGGTCAAAGAAGCCCTTGCTAAGCAGACTGCTATGACGCCTTTGCGGCAAGCATCGATCGAATGGCAGACGAAGCGCTACGAGATAACGAAGGAGGCGATAATCGCTCGTTGTCTCGAATTGTATCCGTCCCTGCAGAAAGAGGCATTGGAAGAAAAAATGATACAGATGGATCGAGACCAAAATCTCCTCGCTACAGTGGCTGCCATCGCTCATCTATGCGACCAAAATCGCTGGGGCATTCTCTCCGATGCAAGCATGAGCCACACAGCAGGCAGTATGCTCGACTCCCTTTTTGCAGAGAATAAGATCACAGATATAAAAAGGATGGACTATACATCTGTCGCAGATGAGCCGATCTATCGTACTGTCCTTTCCCAAACGATCCTGACTCTCGCCGGGATACTCAAACAGAGAATCACTACCTAAAGTAATAGTTTCAATAAATAACCCGTTATGAAAAAAATTTTCTTCGCGCTATTGTCTCTGGGCATATCAGCGCAGGCTTTTGCCAAAACCGACAATGAACAAGTTGACTCTTTGCGGTCGCAAAATCTGGAGCCCGTCACGGTTTACTCCACGCGTACTTCCGTCCCCTTGAAGCTCGTGCCGGCCAAGCTGGAAGTTATTCCGGCACGCAATATCGAGCAGTCCGGATTTACGAACATGACTGATCTGCTCAAGAGTCAAAGTTCCCTTGATGTGACCCAGTACCCGGGCTTTAATTCCAATATTGGTATCCGCGGTTTCAAGCCTTCGGGCAAGTATGTAAACGTGTTGGTGAACGGTATCCCTGCCGGTACAGACAACATCTCTACGCTCAGTGTTCAGGACATCGAGCAGATCGAGATCCTCAAAGGTCCCTTTTCCTCTATTTATGGTACAAATGCCATGGGCGGTATCATCAATGTTATCACCAAGAAGTCCAAGGACAAAGTGCGAGGCAACGTTTCGCTCGGCGGTGGTAGCTACGAGACCGTTGTGGGAGCCTTCAATATGGGTGGTCGCTTCGAGGATATCTTTTCCTTCGATCTGAGTGTGGGGTTGGACAAGCAGAACAGGGCCTACAAGACGGGTACAAAAAACTTCCTCTCCCTCAGTCCTCTTGAAGAACTTATCGTTGATCCTAAGACACAGGGACAAAAGATGGAGAATAGTGATTACACGATAGGCTCCGGACGTCTCCGCTTTGGTATCGATTTCGCTCAGGGATGGTCACTGAATGTGTACGAGAATCTCTTCATCGGTAACGATATCCCTCTTGGTGGCAGTATCTGGAAGGTGTATGGTCAGACTAAGAAAAATCTGAATCGTTCTGCTACTTCGGCCGAACTCCTCGGGCAACTTGGCAACCACAGTTTGCAGTTCTCTCCCTATTATAATGTGGAGAAGGCAGAGAACTACGACAAGGCTGATCCTACGGGCTTCGTCGATTTCAAATCCGACTATACTTCGCTTGGCGCTTTGTTGCAGGACAAAATCTCTTTCGGCCGTCATAATGTGGTTGTCGGTGTGGATGCCCGCAGTGCTACGACAAACTCTGAGCGATTCTCACAGGCAGGCGTCAATACGCTCCCGTACAACCCCGGCTACTCAACTAACAACCTGGGTGTATTCGGACAGGCCAACTTCTACCTGCTCGACAACGCCCTCACTCTTACTGCCGGTGCTCGAGCGGACTTCATGGCTTTCATCCTGAAAGAAAACAAATATCTCCATAATGACTATAAGAGAGAAAATCACAATGTAGTCAGCCCCAATGTCGGCCTCCGATACGAATTCGTCAAGGGACTCACGGCGCATGCCACTTATGGTAGCGCTTTCACGGCTCCGGATGCTTATCAGAAAGCCGGTTACTATGTGGGTGCTTTTGGTACGACAATGGGTAACCCCGACCTCAAGCCCGAGCGTTCTGCTACGTTCGACTTCGGATTCGGCTACAACAATCCTTCTTGTGGTATCCAAGCCGACGTGACCTACTTCCATACCGATCACAAGGATCTGATCATGTCAGTCTATGATGCCAACTATACAACCACCTATGTCAATACCGACAAGGCTCGTATGAGTGGTATCGAGGCCATGTTGTCCTATGACTTCGGCACTCTCTTTGCCAATAAGTTCTCGCTCCGCGCATTTATGAACGGTACTTTCATGCTCAATGCAGAGATGAAGGGCGATGCTGCCGACTCTCAATGGACCGATCTTTACTACGTACGCAAGCAGAACGTTACCTTCGGTCTCGATTTTCGCTGCAAGCAAGGTCTTGAGCTCATGCTGAACGGTCGCTTCATGGGACGTCGTATCGAACAGAACTGGTATACTTACTATCCCGAAGTACGTCCCGACTTGGCTGCTCTCTTGCAGGCCGAAGAACCCGAACTGGCTGCAAAAGGTCTGCTGCGTCATCCGCAAGCACTCGTCTTCAACGCGGCGGCTTACTACCACTTCAATAAGGTCTTGAGCGTTGGGTTGCACCTGAACAATATCCTCGACGAGAACTATACGGAGAAGGACGGCTACAATATGCCGGGTCGCAACCTCTTCGGCAAGCTCACTGTCAACTTCTAAACACGACAGAGGAGCTTTTTCCTTTAAAGGAAGCGGGTATGCCGAGTGAAATTTGGCATACCCGCTTTGCATTTGTAGTCCAGCCATGGCGCGAAAAAACTTTTCAACAACGAATACTTGTTTAGACTCATTCTAAATAAAAGCTCTTGGGGAAGGTGGCCGATGAGGCGACTGAGCCCGAAAGATTGGCCTTGGGAGGTCGTATGTCGATTTTTGGAAGAGTGGATGATCATCTTTATAATCCTTAGATGCAATTTTTATAAAAATCATTTCTAATTATTATAATCATTGCAAGTGAACTTTATAAAGATCAGAAACAGACTTTATAATCTTTACATCCTCCTTTGACCCAATTCTCGGTACGATAAACGCAAAGCGCCCACAGAGTTTTGATGATAACTCTGTGGGCGCTTTGCGTTGCTTCGGGAGCGTAAGTAGCGGTCTGTTATTCCTGACTGGTCATAATTGAGGGATTCGGATTAGCCTCAGGGAGTAGAAATCGAGTCATGTGCCGATCTGGTATGATAGGGCAAGATTGTGTGGGGAGAATCGAAAAGAGGTGCGTTGGGTACATCTTGGGGCATTTAGTTAGTGGCATCTTTTTGAGAGGCGATCGGATCAATTCAGAGAATAGGTGCTCGTTGGTCTGCAAAAGTAGCAGTATCGGGCGACTTGCACAAGGGGGCGATCACCGTTTGCCAAATTCAAAGCAGTCCGAAAAACCGATAAATTCCAATTTTCTTCTTCCTTTTTCCTATCTTAGTCGCGGATTAGCTCCCCTCCATTGTGTAAAAGCGGATATAAATAGAGGATGAAAATTGTAAAACGAACTGATAATAAGAACATTAAGTATGAGAGCAAGAATTATTCTAGCATTGCTTTTTGTCACCATGCTTGCGTATGGACAAGAGGCTAAAAAGAACACAGCGGGCACTCCCTCGCAGGAGTCGATTTCTTATGTGGAGAATGAGTTTATCATTTGGCTGGAGCAGGGGGTGGATGCAGCCTCATTCGCAGCGCGATCCAACGAAGCAATTGCTCCTAAAGAGCTGTTGTCCAAGGACCTGAACATTTGGCTTTTTGAGATCAAAGGCGATGTTAAACACAGAGATCTGATCATGCAAAATCTCTCTCGAAATGGTGATATCCGTCATATCCAAAATAATCACACCAACATCTCGATGCGAGACGTTACGCCTGATGATACCTACTACAACCAGCAATGGGCACCAGCGAAAATGCAGCTTCCCAAGGCATGGGACGAATACACGACCGGTGGTCTCACGGCTTTGGGCGATACGATTGTTGTGGCTGTTATCGATGGGGGAGTGTTTCTCAATCACCAAGATCTGAACCTCTGGAAAAATCGCCACGAGACTCCGGGTAACGGGATAGACGATGACGGCAATGGCTACATTGATGATTATCACGGATGGAATGCGTATACTAATAATGGCAATATAATATCGGACAGTCACGGTACGCATGTGGCTGGAATTGTCGGTGCTATCGGCAACAATGGCAAGGGAGTCGCCGGGGTGAATTGGGCTGTGAAAGTGCTTCCGATTCGTGGTAGTTCGGGAACCGAATCTATCGTCGTAAAGGCCTATTCTTATGTGCTGGCCCAGCGCAAACTCTACAATGAAACAAATGGAGAAAAAGGCGCCTTTATTGTGGCCTCCAACTCTTCTTTCGGTATAGACTATGCCAATCCGAACAATTACCCTATATGGTGCTCCATGTATGACGAGATGGGCAAGCAAGGTATCCTCAGTGCTGCTGCAGGACCCAATAGAAACGTGAATGTGGATCAGGTGGGTGATGTTCCTTCTACATGCGCAAGTTTGTATATGCTCGGTGTGACGAATACGACCAACCTCGATCAAAAATACGTTAGTGCGGGCTATGGGACTACCCATATCGACATTGGTGCTCCCGGCACCAATATTTATTCGACTATGCCGAACAATGCATATGCCAATAATACCGGTACATCTATGGCTACGCCTCAAGTGGCAGGTGTAATAGCTCTCATGTATGCGGCGATGCCCAAGAATATGATCGAGTCTTGCAAGGCAGATCCTGCAGCTTTCGCTCTCAAGGTGAGAGAGTTTTTGTTGGAAGGGGCCGATGAGCTTGCCTCTCTGAACAACTTGGTAGCCGGAAAAAGAAGACTCAATGCCTATGGTGCTATACAAAAGGCGGTGGCATATGGCAATAGCATGGACGAGGTCCTGAGCGACAACGATGTGAGCATCTTCCCCAATCCGACAGTTGGTGAACTGAGAGTCCAGGGGGGTGTAGACCGCGTAGAGGTTCTGGATGCTGCCGGTAAGAGCGTGGGTGTTTACGAAATGGCCGGTAAGAATCAGGACGTGATCAATATCTCTCACCTCCCGACCGGTGTTTATCTGGTGAAGATGAACACAAGCAAAGGTGAGATCCTTAAGAAAGTGGTGAAAGAATAAGCCTCCTGCTTACTTCCCCATGCGATAATAGAAGGGCTGTGTCACGCTGATGGCGCAGCCCTTTTTACTGCCGCAAACAAATTCTCAACGAGTAGGAGTCTGTGGTGGGTTTTGTGATTTCGATCGAATTTCGTTTCTTTGCAGTCGCTTTGCGTAATCTCTGGCAGGAAATAACGAGTTGCCTGTGAATATTGCGTTTAGTAAAAGGACTAATCCAAAAAGCAAGAACAATGGACTTTATTAAGATCGTAAACGAAGAGTTCAAGTCAGGGAAAGAACATCCCAAATTTAACAGCGGCGATACCATCACGGTAGAATACCGCATCAAGGAGGGTAACAAGGAACGTATCCAGAAGTATCGCGGCGTGGTTATCCGCATCAGCGGTCATGGCGAGAAAAAGCGTTTCACCGTTCGCAAGATTTCTGACGGCATCGGTGTGGAGCGTATCTTCCCGCTCGAAAGCCCCTTCATCGAAAGCATCACCGTTGAGAAGTACGGTAAGGTACGTCGTGCCAAGCTGTATTATCTGCGTGGCCTCACCGGCAAGAAAGCTCGTATCAAGGAGCGCCGCGTGAACGTTGCTTCCAAAGCGTAACATTTCGTAGAGCGAGACTTCAAGTCTCTCTGCACGCATACAGCATCACTGCCCGAGCTTACGACTCTTCGTCGTTTGCTCGGGCGAGCTGTTTTATATCCCGTGCTATCTGCTCGTGCATAGACTGTTGCTCGGTCAGTTTCTTATTATATGTAATGAACGCCCTCTTTTCATTATCTTTGCAATCATCGAAAAAAATTAAATAGGAATTGTAATATGGAAACCGTAGTCAGTGGCATCAGGCCGACCGGCAATCTGCATTTGGGCAACTATTTTGGCGCTATCAGGAGCTTTTTGGATATGCAACACAGCCATAATTGTTACTTCTTCATCGCCGACTGGCATTCCCTGACGACGCATCCGCATCCTGACAACATTGTACGCAATGTGCGCACCATTCTGGCTGAGTATTTGGCCTGTGGCATCGATCCCGAGAAAGCAACCATCTATGTGCAGAGCGATGTGCCCGAGGCGCTGGAGCTGTATCTCTACCTTAATATGAATGCCTACTTGGGGGAGTTGGAACGTACCACATCGTTTAAGGAAAAAGCTCGCCAACAGCCGGACAACGTCAATGCCGGTCTTCTCACTTACCCTACGCTCATGGCTGCGGACATCCTCCTACACAAGGCTGTCAAAGTGCCTGTAGGCAAAGATCAGGAGCAGAATATGGAGATGGCCCGCAAGTTTGCCCGCCGTTTCAATACGATATATGGTGTGGACTTCTTCCCCGAGCCTGCCTCTTTCTCGCTTGGTGCTACGGCGGTGAAGGTGCCGGGTCTGGACGGTTCCGGCAAGATGGGCAAGAGCGAAGGCAATGCCATCTATTTGGCCGACGATCCCAAAGCAATCAGCAAGAAAGTGATGAAGGCTGTAACCGATGCCGGTCCCCAAGAGCCCAACAGCATCAAGCCGGAACCGGTGGAGAACCTCTTCTCCATGCTGCGCATCGTATCCAGCGAAGAGGTTTACAATCACTTCGATGGACTCTATAACAGCTGTGCCATCCGATACGGCGATCTCAAGAAGCAGTTGGCCGAAGATATCGTGTCTTTCACCGCTCCGATACGTGAGCGTATCTTGGAGATTCAGGCCGACGAAGACTATCTCGATAGAGTCGTACGTGAAGGAGCTGAGCGGGCACGAGAAAGCGCTGTGCGCACCGTTGCCGAAGTGCGCCGGATCATCGGCTTTCGTTAAGCTTTCGACGGATAAAGGCAAGTCCTAAAACAAGAAACAAGATCATAAGAATAGATACAATTATGGATATTCAGATTCAAGGTCAGCTCGTTCAGGTGCTGCCTCTCAGCTCCGGAGTCGGCAAGACTTCCGGCAAGGAATGGAAAAAACAAGAGTACGTACTGGAAACCCCCGATCAGTTTCCCCGCAAGATTCACTTCAGTGTCTGGGGCGATCGCATTGACCCTTCCTATCAAGTAGGTGATCAGGTGACCATCTGGGTAGATGTGGAGAGCCGTGAATTCAATGGTCGTTGGTACACGGATGTGAAGGCTTGGCGCATGGAGCGAGGCTTGGTAGCCCCGCAAGCTCCTCAGATGCAACCCGAAGCAACTCCTGCATCGGCTCCTTCTTTCGCCGCACAGCAGCCGACCATGCCTGCTCAGCCGGCAACGGGTTGGGCATCCAATTCCGACTCCGGCGACGACTTGCCCTTCTGATGAAGATACTCCTGCTCGTTGTAGGTAAGACCGACAGCAAACTGATGGCTCAAGCTACGGACGAATACATCCGTCGGCTGAGCCATTATGTGTCTTTCGAGATAGAGGTGATTCCCGATGTCCGCATCGGTAGTAAAACCTCTCCCGAACAGCAGAAGGAAATGGAGGGTAGGGAGATTCTTGCCCGTTTGCGCCCTTCGGACAGTGTCGTCTTGCTGGATGAACGTGGCAAGGAGCATAGCAGTATGGAGTTTGCTTCCTATTTGCAGAAGAAGATGCTTGCCGGCATTCACCGCCTTGTTTTCATCGTTGGCGGACCGTATGGATTCAGTTCGGCGATATACAATGCAGCAGCCGAGCGTGTATCGCTCAGTCGGATGACTTTCTCCCACCAGATGATCAGACTCTTCTTCACCGAGCAGATCTATCGGGCAATGACCATTCTCAATCACGAACCCTATCATCACGAATAACACTAAACCTTTTTCGTATTTTCCCGTCTATTTCTATATCACGTAGCAATGTTCGGACAAATATGATGACGAAATATTTCTTCTTACTTGTCAGTATGGTCTCTTTAGGATTATTCAGTGCCGGCAGTTGTTCCCCATCGGCACATCAGAGCGACAGCATCCCCGAAACGCGGACAATCTATCTGGCGGGAGGATGCTTTTGGGGGACGGATCACTTCCTCAAGCAGATACGCGGAGTGCGGAACACAGAAGTGGGATATGCCAACGGCAACATAGAAGATCCCACTTATGAAGAAGTGTGTACGCAGACTACCGGTTTTGCAGAGACAGTGCGAGTGGAGTATGCGCCGACTGAGCTCTCTCTTACACTATTGCTCGAACTTTTCTTCAAGACAATTGACCCGACTATCCTCAATAGACAAGGACCTGATATGGGTACGCAGTACCGCACAGGGATCTACTACACCGATCCGGAAGATGCTGCTACTGTCACCGCAGCTTTGGAGGCATTGGCGCAGCAGTATGACCGGCCGATCGTGGTGGAGCATGAACCACTCAAAAACTTCTATGCAGCCGAGCGTTACCATCAAGATTATCTGGAGCATAATCCGCGAGGTTATTGTCATATAGATCCTGCGCTCTTCGAGTTGGCCAGAAAAGCCAATCCCGATCCTAACGGGCGTGTCTATCAACGTGCCGAGGACGAGGAGCTTCGTCGTCGTCTGACACCGGAGCAGTATGCCGTCACTCGCAACAATGCTACGGAGCCGGCATTTAGGAATGAATATTGGGATGAATTTGATGAAGGGATTTACGTAGATGTCACGACAGGTGAACCGCTTTTCCTTTCGACGGATAAGTTCGA
This sequence comes from Porphyromonas loveana, assembly GCF_003096695.1. Lineage (GTDB taxonomy): Bacteria > Bacteroidota > Bacteroidia > Bacteroidales > Porphyromonadaceae > Porphyromonas > Porphyromonas loveana. Next base: position 195,499 of record NZ_QEKY01000001.1, read on the forward strand.
ATCGGGTTGTGGGTGGCCCAGCTTTACGAAGCCCATTCGGAAAGACCTCATCGTAGAACGTATCGACCGCACGCATGGAATGACCCGAACCGAAGTCCGCAGTAACACGGGGGATGCCCATTTGGGGCATGTCTTCAATGACGGCCCGATGGAGAAAGGCGGACTACGTTATTGTATTAATAGCGCTTCGCTCCGATTCATCCCCAAAGAAGAGATGCAGCAAGAGGGCTATGGAGATCTTTTGCGCCTGCTGGATAAGCGGTGATAGAAGAATAGAGAGGGGTCGCTATGATCAAGGTAAATTCAAAACACAAACGTGTATGGACGATCACTGCCATTGCATTGGTGGTCGTTATCTCTTTGGGGGTATGGCTTTTTCGTTATTCCCCATATGGGTATAGATTTGAGATTCGTGACGAGCTGGGCGGTAACATCTTTCCTTCGGCAATTCTCTCTGTGGCGACGACCGATGCCGAGGTGATTCAGCCGGCGGAGGGCTTGTATGTGGGCAATCCGAAGTCAGTCATTTCCGTACGGCTACGCACGCGCTCTGCGGTCAGCCGAGTGAGGATCGAAGTGGAAGAGACACCTTTCTTTGCGCGTTCTGTCTCTGAATTCATATTGGATAAGGCTCGTTCCTATTATACTATATATCCGGATATCATCTGGAAATATGAGGTGTTGCGTAACAATAATCAGGCTGAGCCTATAAGTGTGGCTGTGAAGGTAGAGATCAATGGTGTAGATCTTGGCCAACAGGTGCGTACCTACTCGGTGCGCAGTCTCAATGAGTGTCTCCTAGGCTATTTCACTGCCGACAGAGTTTTCCATGAGACGGGGATTTTCTTTGCCGCCTATGTAAACGAGGAGAATCCCAAGATTGACCAGCTTTTGCGAGAGGCCTTGAATACGCGAATTGTCAATCGCTTTTCTGGTTATCAAAATGCTCACACACCTGTTGACAAACAAGTTTATGCCCTTTGGAATATCCTGCAGAAACGACAATTCAAATATAGCTCGGTGGCCAATTCGAGTCTGTCGAGCAATGTAGTTCTCTCTCAGCGGGTGCGTACCTTTGATGATGCCTTGGAGTCTTCTCAGATCAACTGCGTAGATGGTAGTGTGCTTTTCGCTTCATTACTCCGGGCGATTAATATCGAGCCCATCCTTGTTCGTATGCCTGGGCACATGTTTGTCGGCTATTATACAGATGGCACCAAGCAACAGAAAAATTTTTTGGAAACAACGATGATCGGAGATGTCGATCTGGATGACTTCTTCCCCGATGAGCAACTTGATTCTACAATGATGGGCAAATCCCAGAATCAGATGTCTCTTCTCACTTTCGAGAAATCGAAGGAGTATGCCAATAAAAAATATGAAGAGAGTGAAGAGCTGATTCACTCCGGTCAGTCTGGCTATATGTTCTTGGAAATATCCAAAGGCGTTCGCAAGCGTATCCAGTCCATCGGCAAGTAACAATAGCCTTTTATCCCTTCGCTTTTACAATGGGTGAGGTCTAACAAAGTGCGTCCGATAAAGGTTTCTTCCTTTATCGGACGCATCCTATATAATGAAAGCCGCACTGCGGATAGCGTAAACTCCGAAAGACAAGATTTGAGGATTCCATCACCTTTGTAATCCGCTGTGCGTAGAAGCAACCCGAAGGTGCGGCCCGCCATCAGCGATGAAATTGTCCACGGAATAAATTGTTATGATGAGTTTCCCGATCTAACAGTGCGGCTTATTCCTTTTGTCCTATTGCAAAGTTAGCAATATTGTTTAGATTTGCAACCCCATTTTGTCTCACTATAACAATAGTATGACTCCCTCTATTCAACCCGATCGTCGATCCCGACGCATCAGACGTGTCACAGTTATGGGTAGTATCCTTAACCTGCTGCTGACAATCGGCAAGTTCGTTGCCGGCATCGTTGGCCTTAGTGGGGCTATGATTGCCGATGCTGTCCACTCACTATCTGATCTGATGACGGATGCAGTCGTTTTTGTATTCGTCTCTATTTCGGGCAAACCTTCAGATAAGAAGCACGATTATGGCCATGGCAAATACGAAACTATGGGTACAGTCATTATTGCTGTTGCTCTCATCATCGTTGGGGCCATGCTATGTTCTGAGGGATTAACCAAAGTGTATAACCATTTGCACTATGGTACAGAGTTGTCTCGACCAGGACTCATCGCCCTTATCATGGCTATTTTCTCCATTGCGCTGAAAGAATGGTTGTTTCGCGTCACCTTCCGTGTTGGTAAAGAAGAAAATAGTCGTTCCGTAATTGCCAATGCGTGGCACCACCGTAGCGATGCCTATTCTTCTATTGCTACCTTTGTCGGCATATCCGGCGCTTCCCTTTTGGGAAAGGGGTGGATGATCCTCGAGCCTCTGTCTGCAGCTGTTGTCAGTGTCTTCATTATTAAGGTAGGGTTCCAGATGGCTCTTCCGGCTTTCCGAGATTTGCTTGAGCAAAGTCTGCCCGATGATCTAGAAGCTGAGATTGAACAAATCATTCGCACAGAGTCTGCCGTGGTTGATGTGCGTAAGCTGCGCACCCGTAGCATCGGCAACTATTACGCTGTCGAAGCCGATGTCTTGGTGGATGGCGAGATGACAGTAGCTTCGTCTCATGCCGCGACTCAGCGGATTGAGGAGAGTCTGCGTCGCCAATATGGAGAGCCTACACATATTGTAATACATATTGAGCCTTCCTCCAAAAAGTGATGCAGACCGAAATCAGATTGGATGCCATGCGTTTTTATGCTCATCATGGAGTCATGGAGCAAGAACAAATAGTCGGTAATTGGTTTGTAGCGGATTTGTCTCTGCAGGTCGATCTGTCTCAGGCCGTTGAGTCCGACTCCATAGAAGATACACTTCACTATGGACACATATATGAAGCCGTAAAGGAAGAGATGTCTATCCCTTCTAAGCTCATTGAGCATGTGGCAGGGCGCATCCTTCGTCGTATCCGTCGTGATTTCCCTCAAGTCTCAGGAGTCACGGTGAGTCTCAGTAAGCTCAATCCTCCTGTTGGAGCTGATATTCATTCTGCCACAATAATCTTGAGAGACTGACAAAATGAGCCAAAAATCTGCCATTTCTGCTAAGTTTGGATGGCAAATAGACGAGAAGCGGATTTCTTAGAGAGAAAAACAATCGAAAAGATTAGTCAGAATATGAATTTTTTACTTAGTTTTGTCGCTGACCGTAATATAGGAGAGTCGGATGCAGTTTCGTTTTTACTGTGACCTGGCAGCAAAGAGTACGGACACACCAAGGAAAAAAAGGATAAAGAACATTCAGTAATAATTTTAAGTTTAACGCAAAAGAAAAGTCTATGAAAAGAATGACGCTATTCTTCCTTTGCTTGCTTACGAGCATTGGGTGGGCCATGGCCCAGAATAGAACCGTGAAGGGTACAGTTATCTCCTCCGAAGATAACGAGCCGCTGATCGGTGCGAATGTCGTGGTTGTAGGTAATGCCACTATTGGTGCAGCAACTGACTTGGATGGTAACTTCACGTTGAGTGTACCCGCCAATGCCAAGACGCTGCGAGTGTCTTACTCTGGTATGACCACAAAAGAGGTCGCCATCGCTAACGTGATGAGGATCGTATTGGATCCTGATTCCAAGCTTTTGGAACAGGTGGTAGTTCTTGGCTATGGTACGGGGCAGAAGTTGAGTACGGTTTCTGGATCTGTTGCCAAAGTTTCCAGTGAAAAGCTTGCAGAGAAGCCCGTTGCCAACATCATGGATGCTCTCCAAGGTCAGGTGGCAGGTATGCAGGTTATTACTGGTTCCGGTGACCCCACGGCTGTTGCCTCAGTGAAGATTCATGGTAGTGGATCTCTTACTTCGAGTGCAGCCCCGCTTTACATTGTGGACGGTGTGCCTACAGATTTGGGTGTTGTAGCTGGGATGAATCCTAATGACTTTGAATCGTTTACGATTCTTAAGGATGCTTCTTCTACGTCAATCTATGGTGCTCGTGCTGCCAATGGTGTTATTGTGATCACAACCAAGCGTGGAAAGATGGGAGAACGTAACCGTGTTACCTTCAACGCCAGCTATGGAGTGTCTTCCATTATCACTAAGAAGCCGTTCGAGAACATGATGAGTGGTGACGAGTTCGCTCGTTGGCAGTATAGCGTTGGCTATGCTGCGGCAAACCAATACAGCACGTTTGAAGATTGGAAAGATCATATCATCGCAGATGCAAGTCAGGCTTTGGCCGACTATTCACCCTATCTTGCCGACCAGATACAGAAGGGCATACTCAATCCCATCAATTTCAATCAAGATACAGACTGGGTTGGCTATCATTTCCGTACAGCTCCTACTATTCAAGGTGATGTTTCTTTCCAAGGAGGCTCTCAAGGTACTTCTTATTTTGCTTCTTTGGGTTATTTTGACCAAGAAGGTATTTCTCGTTCAGAGTCTCTTTTGAGACGTTATACCGGTCGTCTTAACCTCGAAAGCCGTATAAACGATTGGCTTAAGATTGGAACTAATGTTTCCGCTGCTCTCGCTAAAAGACGTGCTTCTGGTTTCTCAAGTAATGCGTATATCACAGAAGGTTCATTTGCAGCTATGGTTGCTGCTCCCTATCTGAATCCCTACACTTCCTCTGGTGATTTTGCGGACGCGTATTATATGGACTTCTCAGACAAAGTAATGTTGGGTATTCCTTATCGCGATAGCTATCGTCCTTATAACCGCGAAGCCTACCAGGCGACGATGAGTGGATATGCACAGTTTACTCCGGTAAAGGGGCTGACATTGAAGGCTCAAGCTGGCTTTGACTTTATGCAAGAGCGTACATCGGCTAAAAAGTTGCCGAATGATCCGTTGGCGTCAGATCCTTTGGGAACAAGTCGCGAACGATTCTATCACTATTTGACCAAGACGTTCACGAATACAGCTGAGTATAAGTTTTCTGTAGAAGATAAGCACGATGTAACGCTTTTGGCTGGTCACGAGTTTATTGATTACGAATATGACATGTTCGGAGCTTTTGGACAGGGTTATGAGAATCCTAAATTCATGATGTTGAGCCAGGCAAAGGCTGGTAATTATCTGACTTTGCCCGAACAAGCTAAGGCAGAATATGCATACCTTTCTTTCTTCGGCCGTGCAAGCTATGGCCTTGATAAGTGGCTTTATGTAGACCTCTCTCTCCGTAATGACAAATCTTCTCGTTTCGGTGCCAATAAGCGTAATGCAATGTTCTATTCGGGTGGTCTTATGGTGGATGTTTTCAATAAGTTCATCCAAGAAAGCACTTGGCTCAATGATCTTCGCTTTAAGATGAGCTATGGTACGACCGGTAACTCTGAAATGCTAAACTATACTTCAGGTGCACCTGAATACTATGCTCACTTGCCTCTTGTAGGTAGCAATCCTTATACGGATAGTGGCTTGGGCCTTTCTGTAGCTACGCCGGGTAACCCGAATCTCTCTTGGGAGCAGCAATCACAGTTCAACGTAGGTGTTTCTGCCGGATTCTTTAATGGAAGACTTACCGCAGAGGTTGATTTCTATGTTCGCGCTACGGATGATATGCTTATCGAGGTTCCTCTGCCTTATTTGAGCGGTTTTACGGCGCAGCTTCAGAACGTAGGAGCTTTGAAGAATACGGGTTTTGACATCACAGTGGGTGGTGACATCGTTCGTACAAAGGACTTCAAGGTTTACGGCTCTGCAACCTTCAACTACAACAGAGAAGAGATCACTCGTCTATTCTCAGGTCTTGATCGTTATGTGCGCGATGGATACAGCTATGCTTGGATTGTAGGCAAGCCAACTGTATTTTATGTGGCCGAATATGCAGGTGTCTACAAAGAACAAGGTGGCGAAAACTATGTCGACGCTGAAGGTAAACCTTTCAAAGGCGGTGACCAAATGTGGTACGTCCCTGGCGAATACAATGCTGATGGCAGCCGTAAGGTCACTAATGTATATTCAGCAAGTCTCGCACATGCTATTGAAGACAAGGCTCTCAATCCTCCTGTAACAGGTGGTTTCTCTCTTGGAGCATCGTGGAAGGATCTCTCTTTGGATGCAGACTTTGCATACATCATCGGTAAGTGGATGATCAATAACGACCGTTTTTTCACAGAGAATACTTCTTCTGGATTCAACTTTACTAATAAAGACAAATCCATCCTCAATGCATGGACGGCAGATAATCCTACTTCAGATGTTCCTCGTATCGGACAGCAAATGCAGTTTGACTCTCGTCTTCTCGAAAATGCTTCTTTCCTCCGATTGAAGAATCTGAAGCTGACCTACAACCTGCCTCAGAGCCTCTTTGCAGGTCAGAAAGTTCTTTCTGGAGCTCGTGTTTACATGATGGCACGCAATCTGCTTACTGTTACTAAGTTCAAAGGATTTGACCCCGAAGCAGGTGCAAACCTGTCTATGAACCAGTATCCCAATACTAAGCAGTACATGTTTGGCGTTCAGCTATCTTTCTAATGTAATCCACTTAAAAAGAAAATTTGAAAATGAAAAAGATATTTAATTTTGCAGTGGCTGGTTTGCTGCTTGTCTCAAGCTTTACCGCTTGTGACTTGGATCGCACTCCCTACAATTCTGATATCCAGCAGCCCTATGAGGACATGGCCACCACGCTGCAGTACCGGGACGGATTATATTCGATTCTTCGGGATGCAGAACAGCCCAATAGATACACCCTTTCAGAATATATGTCGGACATGTACGCTGTAATGCAGGGTGATGGCGGTCACGCAACACCTTATGTAACTTGGAATGTTTCTCGAATCGAGTCTGCAGACCATGCGGAAAACTACTACTTTTATTTTAATAGATTGATCCAGCAGGCTAATGCTTTTGTTGGTAACGTGACCAAAGCATATGCTGGTGGCATCTATAAAACAGAAGTAGATAAAGCCAATGCGCTTATTTATTTGGCAGAGGCCAAGACTTTACAGGCTTTAGCTTTGTACCGTCTTATGGAGCGTTTCGCTTATCCCTATGATGCAAATGCAACTACTTCTCCTCAGAATTTAGGCGTTGTTTTGGTAAAGGAATACGATCCATGGGCAAGTGGTGCACGTGCAACCCAAAAGGAGACGTATGATTACATCTTGAGTCTGCTGAACGAAGCTATTCCTGCATTGGCAGAAACAAACAGCAACAACATCTATGTCAGTCGTGACTTCGCACTTGGCGTACGTGCTCGTGTACATATGCTGATGGGAAATTATACAGATGCAGCTGCTGACATTAGAGCGTTCTATCAGAAGTACAACCTCATTTCTGTAACTTCTGCTGACGATTTTGCTGCCGCATATAGAAAAGCCAGTGCAAATCCCGAACTCATCTTCCGTGGTTATGCATCTGTAACGACTGGTAGTTTCACTTACCAAGATTTGACAGGTGCATCTTTGGTTGGTAACAGTATTCGCTACAATCCTCGTGTTACTCCTCTGCAGTGGGTTTGTGATCTCTATAATGACGCAGACTACCGTAAGAGTACTTATATCTTCAAAGGTGTGAATGGAGATGGTGGCAAGGGTTATGTAGTGTCTAAGTTCCTCGGGGATCCTGACTTGCGAGAAGATTCTTCGAAGGAAAATTTCAGAATAGGCTGCCGTTTCTTCTCTCTTGCTGAAGCGTATCTTATCCTTGCAGAAGCTGACATTATGACCGGCAATACCGCAGAAGCGATGGAGCTTCTCAAAAAGTTGAGTAAGTCTCGTGGTGCTGAAGTTTCGGGCACAGACTATATGCAGATACTGAAGGATGAGCGTACTCGTGAGTTGATCGGTGAAGGTTCACGTCTTAATGACTTGATCCGTTGGAAAATGGATGTAGTAGTATCTCCGGTTCAAGCAATCCTTCATAAGATTGCCACACCGAAAGTTCTTGATACTCCGGATCCTACTCGCGTCCCTGCAGGATTCTATGCCTTCACTTGGGAAATACCCAATCGTGATCTCACAGTGAACACAGCTCTCGTTCGTAACTGGCCGAAACAATAAGATATAACTTATTGAATTTCTATAAAGGTTGGGGCATCTATTGTGATGCCCCTTTCTTTTTTGAGGAATGCGCATTCTTACAATATGTGCACCTCTATGTCAAATTTGGAGGATGCACTCTAAGTTCTTCATCGATATAACTCCCAAACAGCTCGCTATGATTGAACAGAAATTAAACAATAGAACACCCTTCGAACGTTTCTTCTTAAATTTAAATTAGTGTTGCACTTATCAGTGAAATGTGCAGGATATGAAAAATACAGTTTTTATACAAACGATTATCGTAGTAGTTGTTTTTTTGTATCTTGTCGGCGGATGATAATATCTCATATAATGTCAACCCTAAAACAGAAAGAAGATGAAAAATTTTTTGTTAGGAATTTTTTTGGTCGCGACGATGTTCTCTGCAGCTAATGCGACAGATGTTACCAAAACTTCAAGAGTTGTTAGTGTCTCAACAGTTACAAATGTGGCAAGTGTAGCTTATCTTACCAACTTTTACTGCCTAGATCTTGGAGATGGTCTTGTTCAGGTGACGGTTTTCTGCTCAGATGGTAGATCTTGTATCTTTAATTTGAAGATCCAAGGAAATTATCATGATCCAAACAATGTAGCAAATCAAGCGAGAATTGCAGCAAATAGATTCTGTGAATCTGGTCGCCCGTGTATCGTGGGGACTACACAGCCATTCTCGAAAGGGGTGGAAGCTCAAAAAGATACAATGAAGTAACCCTTTCTTCCGATCTTTGGGGCTGTTTGATCCATCGTGAGCTACTCACAGATCAAGCAGCCCTTGATCGTTTAAAGTATATGACAATGAAATTCTATCGACTTGGAATCGGCCTCCTCATTATATCGTTTAATTTGCTCTGTTCCTTTGCCCAAGAGGTTACTTTGGAGGGTTTTAAGATTGATACCCTCAAAAAAGATTTTTTGGATAGATGTGTTTTGCGTGTCTATTATGACACAACAATAAAGCAAGATACGCTTGACGAGAATGTAAAGAGAGGGGTAACCCTGCTCCAGATAGGAAAGAAATCAAGCAAATTTGTCGATTTCTTCCAGCATTATACCGACTCCTTGCATGATCAAATGGCAAGAAGAATGGAGCATCAAGCCATAGCGAGTGAAGTCGCGAGCTACCAATTCTCGCTTTTTTCTAAGATTGTTTTCAGGAATCAGGTTTTTAGGGATTATCCGACCTTGGGGCGCAATGTAGTACGGCTTGGAACCGAACTTGGCGAATTCTATTCTTATGACGAAGAACAAGTCTCGTTTGATTGGGATACTACTTCTAAAGAGGAGAAAATAATCCATGGTTATAGGTGCCATAAGGCAACCTGTATATATGGAGGACGAGTCTATACGGCATGGTTCTCGCCAGAACTTTCATATAAGTTGGGGCCGTACGTTTTCGGGGGCTTGCCCGGCTTGATCTTTGAGATTGCCGATGCTGAAGGAGAATTTGTTTTCTCACTGAGAGCGATTATTCCGGAAAGAGGTAATGAAGATCCTATATTTTGGATCCGTAGTAGTAATGAGTCTTTTGGGAATAAGGAACAGGCTTGGAGACAGATTATAGAAAGGCATCGCAACATCCTTTTTGAGATTGACGAGGGAAAATTCATCAAGGAGGAGATACCCTATAATCCTATTGAGCGGTATTGATAGATCGCGGGACGAGAAATTTCTCTTCTGCAACGAGTGAAGGCCCCAATTTAGGCGGGGTTTGATTGTCTACTGCTTGTTTACTTCGCATATTCTCGTGCCTAAAAACTTATCCACAACGAGGATTCGTTTAAACTTGTTTGGACTCATTCTAAATAAGTAGTAGTTGGAATGGCTATCTGATGAGCTGTAAGAAACGGAAAAAGAGGTTCCAACAGCCAAAAACCGATTCTTAGGGCTTAGGATGATGATCTTTATAAATCCTAATTTCAATATTTATAAATATCGTTTTCAATAATTATGATGTTAGACTGTAAACTCATAAAGATTGGAGATGGATTTTATAAAGGTTACATACTCTGAAAGCTTGCTTGAGTAGACCGGAATGAAAAACCCCGTTGCATTCGATGCCGAATGCAACGGGGTTATGCTTGGTAATATCTATCTGCGTCTATTCCTCCTTATCTACCTTGTTTCTGAATGAATTCCCTCTCTGTCGCGCAGCATAGCCTCGCAAGCAAAGAAAAGAGATGGGCACCGGACAAGTCCCGCAAGTTGCTAATAGGCTTCTATGTTTCCTCATTGTCATCATTTACTGTCCGTAGTTTCGTTTCGGTTTGGAAAGAGCTTATATTTATATGTAATCTTGTGTACTCTGGAAATCATCCATTGCCGACGTGCAAATGTAGCAAAAAGGGAGCTTTCTCACGAACTGCATATCTAAGCCAAATCCGCATTTATGCTATTAGGCGCGAAAACATTTCTGCTCGGAATCCTCTTCTTAGTATATCTTTGTTGTGTGCTCTTGTGGTGGAACAGATCTTGCAGTCGCTGATTTTTATTGGTTTCTCCTTTGATGCGGCAGGTTACTAACATATTGGCTGATGAAACGTGCTGAACGAAACGACATAACTTCCCTCTTTCAAAGTCATGCAGGTGTGCAGGCATTGACCAAAGCTCTTGAGAAGGAGCGGTTCATTGCGCTGGATGGCCTGCGGGGCTCCTCTCAATCTATTATAGTCCATGGACTCCGAAGTCGGAATCGGCCGATCCTCTGCATCGCTTCCGACATGGAGGAGGCCGGTTATTTGTATTCCGATCTTGAGCAATTCGGAGGGGAGGGTACTGCGCTATTCTTTCCCTCGTCTTACAAGAGGGCTGTCAAATACGGTCATACCGATTCGGCTCAACAAGTGCTGCGTGCCGGGACCTTAGCAGAACTATCAGGACAGGGAAACTGTCCGCTCATCGTCTCCTATCCCGAAGCGGTGGCGGAGTGCGTCGTAGCCGTAGCGACGTTGGAGCGCGAAAAGCAAAGCATCCGACAAGGTGACCGTTTGGATCGGGAGTTCGTACGCGAACTCCTCGTTCAATGGGGATTCGAACGCACAGACTATGTGTATGAGCCCGGCCAATTTGCGATGCGTGGGAGTTTGCTTGATGTCTTCTCTTATAGTCGCGAGCTGCCGATGCGTATCGACTTCTTCGACGATGAAGTGGAGAGTATTCGTCTATTCGAAGTGGAGAGTCAGCTGTCCGTTCAGACGCTGACTGAAGCCCTTCTGATGCCCGATGTGGCCGGAGACGAACATGCCGAGGAAAGTTTTCTCTCCATCCTGCCGAAGGATACCATCATCGTGCTTCCCGACAGATCTTTTCTGGAGGAGCGTTTCCAGAGCATTTATACGGATCCGCCCCTGTTCGATGACGGCGAGGGCTTCGCCTCTTTGGAGGACATGCAGCGTAAGCTCACGCCGCCGAGCACGCTCATGAGCGGGCTGGAAGCGTTTTGTACGATAGCTGTGGGGAGCGGTCGAAGCGGCAACTATAGAATCGGCTTTCGCATGCAGTCGCAGCCGCTCTTTCATAAGAACTTCGATCTCCTCATTGATCAGCTGGATGAATGGAAAGAAGCCGGATACAAACTCCTGCTGGCGACTGCCTCGGACAAGCAATACGAGCGGGTGGGCGAGATATTGGCCGAGCGTGGGCGAACGGATTTGCTGCCTGAGCATCTGTCCGTGACACTGCATGCCGGATTTACGGACGAGACAGCGCGTCTGGCCGTCCTGACGGATCATCAGCTATTCGACCGTTACCACAAGTACAACCTCAAGAGCGACAAGGCCCGCTCGGGCAAGGTGACGCTCTCGCTCAAAGAGCTCAATCAGTTCAGCACGGGAGATTACATCGTGCACATCGATCACGGCATCGGTCAGTTCGGCGGCCTTATCACGATGGACACGGGAGGTAAGCGGCAGGAAGTCATCAAGCTGATCTACCGCAACAACGACATTATCTTCGTCAATCTGCACAGCCTCCACAAGCTGTCCAAGTATAAGGGTGGAGAGAACGCCACGGGCGTAGAGCTGAGCCGCCTGGGCTCGGGTGCTTGGCAGAAGATCAAGGATCGCACGAAGACACGCGTCAAGGACATTGCCCGCGATCTCATCCGTCTTTATGCCCGCAGACGGGAGGAGAAGGGCTTTGCTTTCAGCCCCGACAGCTACCTGCAGCACGAATTGGAGGCTTCGTTCATCTACGAGGACACGCCGGATCAGGAACGTGCGACCACAGAGGTAAAGGCTGATATGGAGAGCGACCGACCGATGGATCGGCTTATCTGCGGCGATGTCGGATTCGGCAAAACAGAGGTGGCCATACGCGCTGCCTTCAAGGCTGCGACTGATGGCAAGCAAGTCGCCGTCTTGGTCCCCACCACGGTGTTGGCCTATCAGCATTACCGCACTTTCAGCGAGAGGCTCCGGCAGTTTCCCGTGCGGATCGAATACATCTCACGAGGCCGATCGGCCAAGGATGTCAAAGCCGTGCTACACGATTTGGCAGCGGGGCAGATTGATATTGTCATCGGCACGCACCGGCTTGTGAGCAATGATGTGCACTTCCGCGATCTCGGTCTCCTCATTATCGACGAGGAGCAGAAGTTCGGCGTTGCGGTCAAGGAGAAACTGCGCAAACTGCAGGTCAATGTGGACACGCTGACGATGTCGGCCACCCCCATCCCGCGAACGCTACAGTTCTCGCTGATGGGTGCGCGCGATCTCTCCAATATCAGCACACCACCGCCCAATCGTTATCCGATCGCCACTGAATTGGCACGCTTCAGCCCCGACATTTTGCGCGAAGCTGTCAACTTCGAAATGTCGCGCAACGGGCAGGCCTTTGTCGTGCACAATCGCATTGAGAATATAGAAGAGATAGCTGCCATCATCCGCCACGAGGTGCCGGACGCACGCGTAGCCGTCGGGCACGGACGTATGGCACCGGCCGAGCTGGAGCGCCTCATTCTGGACTTCGTCCACTACGAATATGACGTGCTCGTGGCCACTACGATCATAGAAAACGGTATCGACGTGCCCAATGCGAATACGATCATCATCAACGATGCCCACCGCTATGGCCTCAGCGAGCTGCACCAGCTCCGCGGTCGAGTGGGCCGGAGCAATAAGAAAGCCTTCTGCTATCTGCTGAGTCCTCCTTTGGGCGTGCTGCCGGACGATTCGCGCCGCCGTCTGCAAGCCATCGAAAACTTCAGCGACCTCGGAAGCGGCATCCGGATTGCTCTGCAGGATTTGGACATAAGAGGGGCAGGCAATGTATTGGGTGCCGAGCAGAGCGGCTTCATCGCCGATCTCGGTTACGAAGCCTATAGCAAGGTCTTCGACGAAGCGGTGCGAGAGCTCAAGGCCGAGGAGTTTGCCGAACTGTATGCCACCGACGAGAAGGCCAAGGTGTCGGCAGCGCAGTTCGTCGTGGAGACGACAGTGGAGAGCGATATGGAGCTGTCATTTGCCGAGGACTACGTCCCGTTGGATTCGGAGCGAATTCTGTTGTATCGCGAGTTGGATAATCTCTCTACGGATGAGGAGTTGGAGGCTTTCAGGGAGAGGATGAAGGACCGCTTCGGACAAATACCGCCCGAAGGGGAGGAGCTGATCCGCGTGCCGCATCTGCGCCAACTGGGGCGTTCGCTCGGGATCGAGAAGATTGTGCTGCGTGGCGGACAAATGAGCCTGCATCTCATCAGCAAGGAGGACAGCCCGTACTATCAGAGCGAGGCCTTCGGCCGACTGCTTGCGTACATCGCTGCACATACGCGTCGGTGCGAGATCAGGCAAACGGGAGGGAAACGAATCGTGCGAATCCGAGAGGTGAATGACGTGCTGACAGCTTGCGATGTTTGTAAAGCCATTGCCACTACTGATGCGTAGCGTAAGAATTTACGAGAGCTTATTATTCCGACCCTGTAGAAGCCTTCGGACTTCTGCAGGGTCTTCTCTTTGGTACGGATGGGTATAATCAGATTGCGTAGACGGAGCGATGTAACGGCCTAAGAACCGATCGTAGGCATACGATGCCTCCCTGCACGATGCAGGAGACCGGCGTAGGCGTACGACGCCTTCCTGCACGATGCAGGAGACCGGCGTAGGCGTACGACACCTTCCTGCACGATGCAGGAGACCAGCGTAGGCGTACGACACCTTCCTGCACGATGCAGGAGACCGGCGTAGGCGTACGACGCCTTCCTGCACGATGCAGGAGACCAGCGTAGGCGTACGGTGCTTATTGAAACGCGCTAATTGTCAGCGACTTATGCGCGATTTGCGTAAGTCGTATTTCCAAGGCGATATTTCTTGTCCGGATGGATGATGTCGGGGTTTTTCTGAGCGATTTCGCTCGGGTACACCGGCATGTCAGTCTCTGAAGGGATAGAGTTGCAAGCCGATTCCCAGGTCCCAACCTCTGTATGGGGCGGAAGTTTTGTCGAGAACGATCGTCTGTGAGCGGACTTTTTTGTGCAGATGATATTGGGCACGCCCCAATTGGTAGCCGACGAATACTTCTACCCCCATTCTGTTTGTGAGCTCTTGCGCCATACCAACGCGGAATATAGGCTGAAAGCCGGAGCGTCGATGCAGCTCGAAGGACATCTCTTCCGTTTCTCCTTCCTCTCGAGTGAAGTCTGTCGGGATCAATACCGAAGGGACGAAGGCGCCCCATACCGATGCCGACGACCAAGGACGCCAATGTGCTCCTACGCTCAGCCCGACAGAGATGGCCGGAGCCACATAGGTTTTTGCCGGTCTGCCCCCGTCTCGCAGATGCAATTTCTCGGTGGATACGTTCAGGAGCGTGCCGAAACGCATCCAGCGCGCAAAGCTCGGATGGCAGCTTGCCGCGAGTGTGACGCCGAAAGCATCGGCTCGCTCCACGACCGTATTGCCTTCGTGGATAAGCTGCCGAATGTGTCTGTTGCCGGCGGCTACCGTAATGGCTGCCGACTGCAGCGTCCCTTCCTGCCGTTGGGTAATGCTGTAGTTGTACCCTGTGGGGGAGCGGAAGAGCAGGTCGCTGATCCAATAGCCCATTTCGGCGGCAAAGATCCCGACGGCAGCCCCACAAAGTACATCGCTGGCCCAATGTCTGTTGTTGGCGATGCGGCTCAGCCCCGTGAGGGAAGCCATCGTATATCCGGCCACGCTAATCCACGGACAGCGTTCGCCATACTCCAAATGCAAAAGGGTGGCGCTGGCAAAGGCCGTGGCCGTATGCCCCGAAGGGTAAGAATTGGCCGCCGTCATATCGGGGCGCAACCGTCCGAAGGTAGTCTTCCCCACATAGACAAAGCCCGCCATCAATCCCATACCGAGCGCATCGGACAAGAGCATCTTCCCCCACGTGTCGCTACGTCCTCGGTAACCGACGGTGCGGAGTGAGAGTTGTGTGGCCAACGGGATGAACTGGCTCACGTTGTCCACCTTGGTATGGAAAGAATGTGCTCCCGTGAAGCGCAGTTCGCGGATGTTGTCGTCCACATTGATGGAGAGGGCGGAAGCCGCCACCAGCGGAAGCCCGTGCTTGAGTGTGCCGTTGAAAGGCTTGTGATGATGGATGCTGCGTAGCGGAGTGGCTCGTGCGGCCGAATCGGCCACGCCGACTGTGTCCGTCTGGGCGCAGACGTGGAGGCAAAAGAGTGATAGGAGAATAAAAAGAAGAAGACTCTTCCGTTTCATTGATAATCAAGCCTCCCCTTATCCGACGGTGACGATCGGCAACACCGTCTCAGCCGGGAGGTTCGGACGTGTTTGTCAGTTCTTATTGTGAGGTATATCGGACTCTGCAGCTTTCTTGCGAATCCTTGCATAGTGGAGACAGAACGGAGCGATGCCACAGTCGTCGCACTTCGGTTTCCGAGCCAGACAGATGTACCGCCCATGCAAGATGAGCCAGTGATGTGCCCGGGGGATCAGCTCTTCGGGTATATGACGCACGAGTTCGCGCTCAGTCTCCAGCGGAGTCTTCGAATTAGTCGTCAGTCCTATCCGATTGGACACGCGGAATACATGCGTGTCCACGGCCATCGCCGGTTTGCCGAAGACGACCGAGGCGATGACGTTGGCCGTCTTGCGCCCTACGCCGGGGAGCTTGGTCAGCTCCGCCACCTCAGCCGGCACGACTCCTCCGAAGTCCGACAGGAGCATTCGTGCCATGCCGGCCAGATGCTTGGCCTTGTTGTTGGGATAGCTGACACTGCTGATGTAGTGGAGCAAGTCCTCTGCCGAAGCACGTGCCATGTCCTCTGCTGTGGGATAGGCACGGAAGAGTGCCGGCGTGACCATATTGACGCGCTTGTCGGTGCACTGAGCCGAGAGGATGACAGCAACCAAGAGTTGGAAAGGGTCTTGGTAGTGCAGCTCCGTATCGGCATCGGGCACGTGACGGGCAAACCAGTCGATCACAGCCTTGTATCGTTCCTCTTTACGCATCGGATGGGGACTCTCTGAGAGGGGGATTAGTGAACGCTCTTGAACTGCTCCAAGAAGTGGAGATCGTTCTCGGAGAAGAGACGCAAGTCTTTGACGCGATACTTGAGGTTGGTGATACGCTCGATACCCATTCCCAGCGCATAGCCGCTGTACACCTTGCTGTCTATGCCGCAATTGTCGAGTACGTTCGGGTCCACCATGCCACAACCGAGGATTTCCACCCAGCCCGTATGCTTGCAGAAGTTGCAGCCTTTGCCGCCGCAGATGTTGCAAGAGATGTCCATCTCGGCCGACGGTTCGGTAAAGGGGAAGTAGGACGGGCGCAGACGTATCTTGGTATCGGGGCCAAACATCTCTTGCGCGAAGTAGAGCAGTACCTGTCGGAGGTCGGCAAACGAAACATTCTTGTCCACATAGAGCGCCTCCACCTGATGGAAGAAGCAGTGGGCGCGATAAGAGATGGCCTCGTTGCGATAGGTGCGCCCCGGGCAGATCACGCGAATGGGGGGCTGCGTCTTCTCCATCACCCGGCTCTGCACACTGGAGGTATGCGTACGGAGGATTACATCGGGGCGGTACTCGATGAAGAAGGTGTCCTGCATATCGCGCGCCGGATGGTCCTCGGCGAAGTTCATCGATGAGAATACATGCCAGTCGTCCTCTATCTCGGGGCCGTCGGCTATGCTGAATCCGAGACGGGCAAAGATGTCGCATATCTCCTGCTTCACCAGGGAGAGGGGATGGCGCGTGCCCAATCGCGTGGGATAGGCCGTGCGGGTGAGGTCCAGCTCGTCCGCAGCATCGCTTGCTGCACCGGCCTGCACACGCTCGCGGAGGGCATTGATATGCTCTTGGGCGCGAGTCTTCAGCTCGTTGAGCATCTGGCCGATTTGTTTTTTCTCCTCGGCGGGCACGAGCCGGAAGTCATCGAAGAGACGAGCTATCACGCCTTTCTTACTGAGATACTTGATGCGCAGGGCTTCTGTCTCTTCGACGGAAGCGGCCACGCTCTGGCTTATTTCGTGTAAGAGTTGATTGATTTTTTCTTTCATATCGTTACGATACAAGTGCTGATATTGGGATATAGAAACAAAGGTAGAGGTTTTTTCCATTATCTTAGGCGCAACATATTAGTAATGGCGCGGCTATCTCGCGATTTTTCGTCCGATGTGCCGCCTCCTATCACAATAGCAAAATGATGAAACGTACCATTATCACGATCTCCCTCTTGGCTGCTGCCGCACTCATGTACGGGGGATGCAAATCGAATCAAACGACCAGTCCTACAGCAATGACACAGACCGAAAACCCCAATGCTCAGTCCGGAACGTCCTACCAACCCGCCATGATGGGCGGAGAGGATCAGTCGGGACGTATAGAGAACGGCACAGCTTCCATGGCTCTCGCCCCCATCATCATCTACAAGACGCGTGGCGACTACAAGAATTTGGTGCCCATCACGCTCACGCCCGACAAGCAGCACGTGGTGGCTCGTCCCGCTCCGTCGGATCTCCTGATAGGCGATGGCCTCAGCACACCGATAGAGCTTGCCGATGGCTATCTGTTGGACCGCCGCGGCGTGGGACCCACCTCGGCATTCGTGAGCTATACTTACGAGCAGTATTTCGCTATCAAGGGTATCCCTTCGGAGCACGACTTGCTCAACCACATCGTAGATGCCGATCCGTTTACGGAAATGTACCGATGCGACCGCAGCCGATGCAATCCGCATGACATCTCCTCCATGAATGCCTACATCAAAGCCGGCAAACCCGGAGCGGTAAGGCTCAAAAAATAAGACACGCATTTCTCCGAAAAATGCGCGCCACAGGGGGATGAGAACACGCGCGTAAACTTTTTCGATTTGACGCCATTTCTCAAAAGTTTTGGCGCCAAATCGAAAATGAAATGGCGCGGCTTTTGGCAAGACAATGGCGCAGTAATTTCGGATTTATCGGCACGAAAAATCCGAACAAGCCCTCAAATCAACGCTGCAGTACCGCTGTGGCGGCAAAAGCGGAGTGCAGAAACATAGATTAGAAGGACATGAAGACGATTCAAATACAATACTACCAATCGCCCTGCGGGGAGCTGATACTCGGATCCGTGGAGGAGAAGCTCTGTATGTGCGACTGGGTGGCGAAAGGGCGTCGGGAGGTTATCGACAGCCGACTACAGCAAAGACTGTGCGCCACCTACGAGGAGAGTCTCTCGCCCGTCGTCGCCAAGACGATATCCCAATTAGACGAATACTTCGACGGTGAGAGGACCACCTTCGACATTCCGCTCCTCTTTGCCGGCACAGCCTTCCGACAGCGCGTGTGGGAAGAGTTGGTGCGCATCCCTTACGGGGTCACGATCTCGTATGCCGCGCTCGCACAGCGGATAGATCACCCGACGGCTGTAAGGGCCGTAGCGAATGCCAACGGAGCCAATCCGATCTCCATCCTCGTACCCTGCCACCGCGTCATCGGCAGCGACCACAGCCTCACGGGTTACGGCGGCGGGCTGGACAAGAAGGAGTTTCTGCTCCGCCTCGAAAGAGCTCTATAGGCATCCGCATAGTTTGTTGACGAGGCTTTTCTGCCTAATACGGAAGATGTCCTCCATTGAGATCCTTCCATGATTTTTATTTTTCATGGAGGTTATGTTCTGCCTTCTCTGAGTAATGAAAAGAGAAAGCAGCGGTGGTGACACCCAGGACTATGATATGCCTGACGACAACCGTCGCAGTGTCTGTCGGCTGCGAGCATAAAAAGAGAGGAGCAAGGCACCGTGCCTTGCTCCTCTCTTTTTATATTGGAATCCTAAAGGGATTATTGACGTCCCTCTGTCGTAGTGTTGGGCGAAATCTTCTTGACCAAACCTTGGAGTACGGTTCCGGGGCCCAGTTCCATGAAGTAATCAGCACCGTCTGCAGTCATGTTGAGTACGCTCTGTGTCCAACGTACCGGTGCTGTCAGCTGTGCTATCAGATTCTTCTTGATCTCAGCAGGGTCCGTTACTGCCGAGGCTGTAACGTTCTGATAAATTGGGCAGACGGGGCGGCTGATCGTAGTCCCTTCGATGGCTTTGGCCAGTTCTTCGCGAGCAGGTTCCATTAGCGGAGAGTGGAAAGCTCCACCTACAGCCAATTTGAGAGCACGCTTGGCTCCGGCTTCTTTGAGGAGCTCGCAAGCCTTGTCCACGCCTTCCACCGAACCGGAAATAACGATCTGGCCGGGGCAGTTGTAGTTGGCGGGCACTACCACTTCGTCAGTGACCTGTGCGCATATCTCCTCTACCTTCTCATCGGGCAGACCGAGTACGGCCGCCATCGTAGAAGGACGTATCTCGCAAGCCTTCTGCATAGCCATGGCACGCTTGGAGACGAGACGGAGACCATCCTCGAAAGTCATGGCTCCTGCAGCCACAAGGGCAGAAAATTCGCCGAGTGAGTGGCCTGCCACCATGTCGGGACGGAAGTCTTCACCCATCGTCTTGGCCAGAATCACCGAGTGAAGGAAAATAGCCGGTTGGGTTACTTTGGTTTCTTTCAGCTCTTCGGCTGTGCCGTTGAAGAGGATGTCCGTGATGCGGAAGCCCAGAATCTCATTGGCTTTTTCGAAATAGGCTTTGGCTTCGGGGTTCTGTTCGTACAGATCTTTACCCATGCCGACAAACTGTGCTCCCTGTCCGGGAAATACAAATGCTTTCATCTGTTCTTGTCTTATTGTCTTTGTTTACGATCACTCTCTGCCATCACGATACTCTTCTTACCCATAAAGGAGTACCTAAAAGTACCGGAGGTACAGAGGTGAAGGGAATGATTATACTTGTTCTAATACTTTCGTTAGTATCTCCCATGTGCGGGCTACGGATTGGATGTGAACCATTTCGTCCGGAGAGTGCGGGAAGCGGATTTCGGGCCCTACGGATATCATGTCCATATCCGGCATGGCTCCTTGGATGATGCCACACTCTAGTCCTGCGTGCATGACGAGTACTTCGGGTTTCTTGCCATAATAGTTTTCGAAAGCGTGGCTCATCACATCGAGGATGTGTGACTTGATATTGGGCTGCCATCCGTTGTATGAAGCGTCGAACTCTACTCGTGCTCCTGCCAGAGAGAAGGCACTCTCAATAGCTGATGCCACCCACATTTTGCGCGATTCGGAAGAGCTGCGCACGAGGAAGCGAACGGACACTTTGCCATCCTTAGCCGTGATCAGTGCTAAGTTGGTAGAAGATTCTACCGTGCCGGGGAAGTCTTGTAGCATGGATTGGGGACCATTGACGCAAGCCTCTACGGCATTGATGAGGGCGTCATGGATCTCCTCGGGCATAATAGCCTTAGGGCATTCGATGCGGCCGGCTTCGAACTTGATATTCTCTTCTATACCATTGAACTCCTTGCGGAAGAGGTCTTGGTAGTCGGATACGAGTTCCCACAAGGCTTCTGCATCATCTTCTTGTATGGTGATGACTGCAAAGGCTTCGCGAGGAATAGCGTTGCGGAGCGAGCCTCCCTCTATCCAAGCCAGACGGGCACCGTAGAATCCGATGGCTTCTTTGAGGAATCGGGCCATGAGCTTATTGGCGTTGGCGCGGCCAAGGTGGATGTCCACACCGGAGTGGCCGCCTTTGAGTCCTGTGAGCGATACCTTCACGCCGATCTCTTCGGGAGAGGCGAGTTCTTCTTCCTTATATTCGAGTGAGACATTGACGTCCACACCTCCGGCACAGCCTACGAAGAGTTTGCCTTCGGCTTCAGAGTCGATATTGATCAAGATGTCTCCACGGGAGAAGCCCGGCTTGAGTCCGTTGGCTCCATCCATACCCACCTCTTCGTCGATAGTGAAGAGAGCTTCCAACGGGCCGTGCTTGAGCGTATTGTCTGCCATCGCGGCCATTGCGTAGGCTACGCCTATGCCGTTGTCGGCTCCGAGTGTAGTGCCCTTGGCTTTCACCCATTCCCCGTCAATATAGGCGTCAATGGGGTCTTTGGCGAAGTCATGCTTGGTATCGGAATTCTTCTGAGGCACCATATCCAAGTGAGCTTGGAGGGTGACGATAGGTTTGTTTTCCATTCCTGCAGTGGCAGGTTTGCGGATGATTACGTTGCCCACTTCGTCCTGCTCTGTCACTAGACCGAGCTTTTTGCCGAAGTCGAATACGTACTTGGTCACTTCATCCATCTGTCCTGTCGGACGAGGTATTTGCGTCAGGTCATAGAAGTAGTCCCAGACGGCTTGGGGTTGGAGGTTCTTGATCTCTGTTGCCATAACTATGAAAAGTATTTTAGGTGGATGTTATTTGTTTGATTGAGTTATGCGATTGTAGTTCTTATTGACGAAGGGGAGTAGCCCGATGGCTACGAAGCCTACGGCCGTCGTCCATATCGTCTGAGTCGTGTGCACGACCAATGCAAAGGCTCCGGCATCTTCTTTGGTGACGCCGAAGGCTACAAGCGAAGCTATGACCATGAAGTGCCACGGCCCTACACCTCCTTGTACGGGGACGGCCACGGCTATACTGCTCATCGCAAAGCTGATAAGCCCTACGCCCATACCCAGCGACCGAGTGAAGTCGAAAGCAAAGAAAGTGGTGTAGAAGTAGAAGAAGTAGCCCACCCAGAGGAGGATGGAGTAGAGGATGAAGAGCCACTTGCGCTCCATAAGCCAAATGGAACGCAGGCCTTCTAGTATGCGTCCGATGAGTGTTACGATCTTACGGATGGGGCCTACGTGTGAGAGGTATTTGTACAGCAGGAAAAAGATGATACCGAGGCCGATGATGGCTACATACAGCCAAATAGAATTGAAGATGGCGAAGAAGCCTTGCGTGAGCTGCGGATTGCGAGCAAAGAAAGCATCGAAGAAGCCTTGGAAACCCATCATGATGCCAAGGGTAATGAGTCCCACCGTCACCAAGTCCATGATACGATCCATAAAGAGCGTGCCCAACAATTGGGGGAAGGGTATCTTCTCGTAGCGGCTCTCCTCGGCACAACGCCAAAACTCGCCGGCACGTGGTAGCGCCATATTGACGGTATAATTGCCCAACGTAGTAAGGATAGCATTGATCTTACGGGGGTGAGGTGTTGCGATAGGCTCGATGAGAAGCTGCCAGCGCAGGCCACGGATGCAGTTGGCTACGAGGCCGAACAAGAGGGAGAAAGCGATGATATAATAGTTGACGCCATCCAAGACGATCTTTCCGATGGCCGAGAAGTCCATTTTGCGGTACACCAACCACAGGAGTAAGCCGCCTATAGCAAGGGGTATGAGTACCTTGGCAACGGATTTCCATTTGCTGGTGCTTGCTACCGACTCTATATCTTGCTCTGTATTATTAGTCATTCAGTTTTGTGCTTATCTTGACCAAACTATTTCTTATTTAGATCGCTGAAAGTATGATAGGACAAAAATAACAATCAAAATATCGTACCTTAGCATTTTCTAAACAACGCAAATATAAGAATTTATATTCATGACACGAGTCAAGGCGAAGAAGGCCCTCGGCCAACACTTCCTCTGCGATCTCAGTATAGCCGAGCGGATCGCAGATACCCTCGCAGAGCATAAAGAGCTACCTGTCTTGGAAATTGGACCCGGGATGGGAGTACTCACACAGTTTCTCTTGCGCAAAGGGCATGATGTACGCGTCATCGAAATCGACAAAGAGTCGGTCTCTTATTTGCAGGAAGAGTTTCCGGAGTTATCCGGTCGCATCATAGCCGGTGACTTCTTACACTATCCCTTGGAAGAACTCTTTCCCGAGGGTGGTCAGTACTGTCTCATCGGTAATTATCCCTATAATATCTCCAGCCAAATCTTTTTCCGTTTGCTCGAAGTGCGAGAACAGATACCCTGTTGCTCCGGCATGCTCCAGCGTGAGGTCGCTATGCGTTTGGCATCTCCCCCCGGGAAGAAGGATTACGGTATTCTCAGTGTCTTGCTCCAATTGTGGTATGATGTGGAATATCTATTCACAGTGGATGCACAGGTTTTTGATCCCCCGCCCAAAGTACAAAGCGGTGTCATCAGACTCGTTCGCAACGAGCGCAAAGAATTACCCTGTAGCGAGAAAGCTCTGAAGACGGTGGTCAAAATAGCTTTCGGACAGCGTCGCAAGACGTTGCGCAATTCGCTCAAGAGTATGATCCCGACGGGATTTGACAAATTGGACGATCCTGTTTTCGGCCGACGTCCCGAGCAATTGTCTCCGGATGAGTTCATCGCACTCACACTTATGCTACAGGCATAACACACTTCGTTTTTTAGCCAGAAACCCACAACGTTATGGACTTCACGAAAGAATATCTTCATAACCTACGAGAGATCATCGACCAAAAGCGCGATGCCGAGGCTCTCGAACTCATGAGTCGGCTTCACCCCGAGGATATTGCCGATCTATACGATGAGTTGGATCTTGACGAAGCGGTTTATCTCTATCTCTTGCTTGATGGAGAGAAAGCCGGTTTGGTACTCCTTGAGTTGGATGAAGATGAACGTAACAAGGTTCTCGAACAGATTCCATCCGAGACCATTGCCGGCAAGTTCGTCGGCAATCTGGAGACCGACGACGCTGCTGAGCTGATCCGCGAATTGGATGAAGAGCAGCAGGATGAGATCCTCAGCCAGGTGACGGACATCGAGCAAGCAGGAGACATTATCGACCTGCTCAAGTACGAGGATGATACGGCCGGTAGTATCATGGGTACGGAGATGATCATCGTCAATGAGAACTGGAGTATGCCCAAGTGTATCGATGAGATGCGTATGCAGGCCGAGGATGTGGACGAGATCTACTATGTCTATGTGATAGATGACGAAGAGCGTCTGAAAGGTGTGCTGCCGCTCAAGAAGCTGATCACAAGCCCTTCTGCCTCGAAGATTAAGTATGTGATGAAAGAGGAGCCGATCTCGGTCAAAGACAACGACCCTATTGAAGAGGTGGCGGAGAAGATAGAGAAGTACGACCTCGTAGCCCTGCCTGTTGTGGACAGCATAGGTCGTTTGCTGGGGCGTATCACCATTGACGACGTCCTCGATGAGATTCGTGAGCAGCACGAACGTGACTATCAGTTGGCTTCCGGTATCTCGCAGGACATCGAGGCTTCGGACAAGGTCTATATGCAGACGGCAGCTCGCCTCCCGTGGTTACTGATCGGTATGGTGGGCGGACTGACCAATTCGATTCTGCTGGGTGGATTCGACTCCCTATTTGCTTCAAACCCCAAGATGGCACTCTTCATTCCCCTGATCGGTGGTACTGGTGGCAATGTGGGTATCCAGTCCTCGGCTATCGTGGTACAAGGGTTGGCCAATAACAGCCTCAAGCAGGCCAAGCTCTGGAGTCTTGTTGTCAAGGAGTTTATCGTTGCGCTTATCAATGCTTCCATCATCAGCTTGGTTGTTTTCCTCTTCAACTATTTCTTTCTTGGTGATGTTCTCGTGATGTCTGCCGTGTCCATCAGCTTGTTTTCTGTGGTTTTGTTTGCCAGCATATTCGGCACCCTTGTCCCGATGATGCTCGATAGGCTGAAGATCGATCCGGCCATTGCCACCGGCCCCTTCATCACCATCACCAATGACCTCATCGGGATGATGATCTATATGCTCGTGGCTACGGCCTTGGCGCAAGCATTATAATCTGAAAAATAAGGAAGAGCACAGCACCCTATGGGAATCGTCGAGCGCCAAAGCATCAAAGGAACGTTGGTCAGCTATGTGGGAGCCTTTATCGGCTTTCTGACCACTTTCTTGATTATTACCGAATTCCTGACTCCCAAGGATATCGGCCTCACCCGCAATATCGTCGAGGCTGCGACGCTCATCAGCAGCTTCGCGCTCTTGGGACTCAATTCTTCTGCATTCCGCTTCTATCCCTACTTCCAGAATGGAGACCGAGAAGCGTCGCCCGATGGCGTGCGCGACAATGGTTACTTCTATTATATGATGACGGTGGCATCGGTCGGAGGCATCCTGATGTCCCTGCTGATGCTATTGGCCAAAGGCCCCTTTGTCGCCATGTTCAGCCGCAATAGCCCGGAGTTGGTGGACTTCTACTATGCCATCATTCCGCTTTTTGTCTTCATGCTCTTCTGGTTGGTGTTCGAATTATATGCCACCCAATTGATGCGGATAGCCATCCCCAAGTTGATTCGCGAGGTGGTACTCAGATTGCTACTCATAGGCGTTTACCTGCTCTATGCCTTCCGTTTTGTGAGTCTGGAGCTGTTCATCTCCATCTTTATTGCGGCCTATGCCCTATGTATGCTGCTGATGTTGGGGTATATCCGACGCATTGGTCGGGTCAATCTGCGGCGCAATCGGGGTTTCCTCACGCCGGAGCTCAAACGCAACTTCCTCCGCTATACCCTCTTTTACGTTGTGGCAAGCATCGGCAGTAAGCTGAGTAGCCGTTTGGATCTTTTTATGGTCAGTTCTCTGGATGAGGGCGGACTCGATTCGGGCGGTATATTCTCCATTGCTTTCTATATGGTGGCCGTTGTGGAGATTCCCTCTCGTTCGCTCCTCAGCGTCTCCACGCCGCTCATGGCGGAAGCGATGAAACGGAACGATTTGGCCAAGGCCGACGAGCTTTTCAAACGTGTCTCCCTGCATCAACTGCTATCGGGCGGACTCATCTTCCTCCTCATTTGGTTCAATATCGACAGCATCTTTGCTATCCTGCCCAATGGACATCTCTATGCTGCAGGGAAGTACGTAGTCTTCTTTTTAGGCATGGCCAAGATGATCGAGATCCTGCTGAACTATGGCAATCCCATCGTGAGTTGCTCCAAGTACTATCATTGGAATCTCTACTACACCTTTCTGGTTACCATCTTGGCCGTCCTCACCAACCTCTGGCTCATCCCCATCCTCGGTATCAATGGAGCTGCCATCGCTACGCTTATCACCACATTCTTGAGTTATGGCGTGCAGCAATTTATGATCGGTCGCAAGCTCCATGCTTCGCCTTTCTCGCCGGCATTGTTCCGTCTGGTTGCTCTCTTTGCCCTCCTTTTCGGTCTCAATGCTCTGATACCCCACGTTACCTCTCCGTGGATCGACATCCCGCTTCGTTCGATTCCCATCGGGCTGGGTGCTCTTGCAGCAGTCTATGCCCTGCGCATCTCACCTGAATTTGGTAGAGCAGTAGATAAATGCCTCCGTCGCCGATGAGTCTCCTCCGACAAATTACCTCCCGTCTCTACGCCAAGTCCCCGAAGCGACTGCAATATGCCATCACCGAGGGGAAGCGTTCCTTGCGGCGACTGACCGTTGAGCCACGACTTATCCGCGAAGCGCAGGCTCGCATAGCCCGACAGAAAGAGGCGTTGGCTGGTCGGGAATCACTCTCCGTCGTCTTCTTGGCTGTATACGACTCTATGTGGAAGTACGATGCCCTTTTTGCAGCGATGCGGCAGCACCCGCGCATTCGTCCGACTTTGGTTGTCTGCCCTGCGGACAATTTACCTGTCGATGAGCGGGAAGCTCTCTTGCAGAAGACGCTCAGCCATTTCCGTTCCAAGGGTTTCGATCCTGTCTCTGCCTGTCAGGCGGATGGTGAGATCCGAGATATACGGACGGATTTCGCTCCGGACTTTATCTTTTATACTACTCCGTACGATATTCAGCTTCCACCGGCTCTGCGTCAGCGAGCTTTCCCCGATGTTCTCTCTTGTTATGCCCTCTATGGTTATCCGTTGGAGGAGTATCCCGACTGGTACGACTTGCTGTTTCACAACCTCTTGTCCTATTACTTCTTGGTTTCGGAGGAGGATTTGCGCATCTATTCACGTCTTTCCCGATTGCGAGGGAGCAATGGGGTGGTGAGTGGGGCACCGCTTTTCGATGCTTTCCGACAGGCGATGGATCGACAAGACCGATTGGAGGATGACGGACTGCCCCTTGTCATTATAGCACCGCACCATTCTATCGAACCGTGGGGCTACAGTCTCTCCAACTTTCTGGATTATGCCGATGCTTTCTTGCAGCTGGCGCAGAAGTATGAGGGGCGGCTGCGATTTGTCTTCAAGCCTCATCCCATTCTCAAGACCAAGCTCTACAACTTAGATAGCTGGGGGCGTGAGCGAACAGATCGTTACTATCAAGCATGGAACGAAATGCCCCACACTGAGCTGAACGAGGGTGCATATATCGAACTCTTCTGCCGTTCTGCCGCGCTTGTGCACGACTGTAGTGCCTTCACTGTAGAATACCAGATAACGGGACGTCCTGCCCTCTTTATGCGGAAGAACGGCCGACTCCCTCACGGACTCAATCGGGCTGCACAAGAGGCCTTTGCCCTCCATACTCTGGCCGACAGCGTATCCGATATCGATGCTTTCTTGCAAGGCATTGCCTCGCATCGCCCCGACCCCTTAGCCGAACGACGTCAAGCCTTTATCCACGACTATCTCTTGCCTGCAGACGGTCGCACCGCATCCGCCACCATCATCGAGACCCTCCTCTCCTAGTTTTTTGTGAATGGACACCAATAGAGGATTACAAAGCTTGTTCTTCTTGTTCTTCTATTGTTCGAATTTTTAAATATGTATGTAGAGGCCTATAGTTGTTGTCACCTAATAAAAGATATTGGTATATTTCCCACGGAAACCGTTCAATGTTATCGCTATTTCGAATGTTTTCCGGAGCGTCTTGCATTAATTCTTCTAATACTTTGTGTAGTTCCGATTGCGTTTCTTGGAATTTTTCTTCATTTTTGAATTCTTTGTAAAAGTATCCCAAATGTATCATGGCCAAAGATTTTAGAAACAAATATTCGAATTTTGGCAAATGTGTTTTGAGTTTGTTGCAGGATTCTATTGCCCCGATATATTGATTGAGAGAGTTTGTCTGGTCTTTTCTGTGGCGGAAAATGTCGCCCACGTATAAAATTGATTTGATTCCCTTTACTGGGTCATAAAGTTGAAGATTGGAATAAATTTCCATTGCATTGTCAAATAGACCATCCCTATGTAGAGAGACTGCTTTGTAAAATAGTAATTCATCTTTCCTGATTTTTCGATGTTCAAAGTTCTTATTAGATTCATCGATTAATAAACCAAGTTCAATGATATCTAGGCACTCTTTGTCTAGTCCGAAAAAGTAGAAACATTCCCAAAGTTGAATAATGAAGAATATCATCTTATTTGCTTCCTCATTTGTTCCACAGGGAAATAGTCCATACATATGGTGTGTTAGCTCTTTGGCTCCATGCAATGATGAGGAGCAGTTTATCCATGTCCCTAAGCGCATTTGGTAGTTGATAATTTTTTTGAGCTCTTCTAATTCCCTATTAATGTGATTTTCAATAATGTCTTTTTTTATGCAATGTGCTTTGAGATACTCCATTGTTAAAGTGTGAACAATGAAGTGATCGTCAAGGCTGTCGATGCCAATAGATAATAATCTCTTTTTGATTTTTGTAAACTCTCTAACATCCTTGTCTTCGGAGGAGAAGCCCATGTCTTCCTTTATCTGGTAGAGATTAAGTTCTTTTTTTGCAATCCCTAGGCAGCCGATTTCAGAGAGAATGTCTCTTGCTTTTTCATCTGTTTCATCGTCTATTTCTAACCGATTTATTGCGTTTTCTTGAAGAGCAATGATTGTAGGGGAACTATGTACAAAGTTAAGATCATCTTGTCTTGAAAGGCTTTCCCACTTGCGACTATCTTCTTTTAATTGATGTAAGAATAATGATAGAGAGACATCTTGCCAGCCTGATCGTAAAACTGAATTTGCCAGCTCTAATGCAAATGGTAAAAACCCGAAAAATGAAGCAATTTCTATTGCTGCACCGCTATCGCTATCATTTCTTTCGAAGCCGAATAATAGAATGTCAAGAGCCTCTTCTTTGTCCAATTTTGGAACAGGAATTTCAATAAGATATGGGCTGCTAATCGATAGGTCGTTTGATAGTAGTATAGATCTTGATTTTCCCGATTTGGGGAGGAATTCATCAATTTCACTCAATGTGTAGACATTGTCAAAGATGAGTAGCGTCGGGTTGGTGTTTGTAAAGTCTTTAACTAAGCTAATCCTATAGTCGTTTTGTTTAGATTTTTCGATCTCGTCAGGTACCTTGATGTCAAGAAAGGGAGGAGATGATAGCTCTAAAAATTGTTGATCAAGAGGAAAGTTGCAATCAAGGTAAAAACAGCCGTGGAATTGACTCCCATATTTGTACGCAAATTCGGTGGCAATTGCAGTCTTCCCTTCTCCGCTTATTCCTTTTATTAATATTGATTTGACTATTGACGCATCTTCAATTTTATTCTCTTCAAAATAGTCGGCAATTCTATTTATAACGCCCATGCTTCTTGTTGAGAGATTAATTTTTCTTTTTAGCTTGTTTTTGATGTTGTTGTAAAATGAGAGTTTATTGCAATTGGAAGTTGTGAAATTCTGAAAATCAGGGCGAGGAATGATGGCTGGTTTTATCCTTTTGACCCCGACAAGATGGTTTATCAATTCAGAAAAGTCCCTGCTTGTGAAATCATTATCATCGGTTAAGTCTACGTATACTCCTGCTCGGAGAAAATTTGGGAGGATTACTTTCTGGTTCTCATCATGCTCGAAGACAACCCCTATGACTTTATTGTTTTCAGGTACTCCAGATATTACTCTGAGATTTCTTGCTTCATTTCCCACACCTCCACTGTAGCTGTCGGCTTTGTTTTTGTAGTCTTGGTTGCATATAACTAATACATAATCATGATTAAAAATAAGGTTTTCCATGAAGTAAAATGCGTCATCCCCTAAATGGAGGTCATAGTAATCTATCGTGAAGTCAATCCCATTTTTTCCCAGTTGTTCTGTAAGGTTTAGAATTTTTTCGAAGTGCGTTTCCGATGACTTAGTATATGATATTGCTACTTTCATTTTTTTTGTTTTTTAAATATTATGCATTGTTTTTTGTTGAGTTGTGGTTTGTTTTAGATATGTCGCTTTGTCGAATTTATTGTTTTGAGACGGTTGTAGATTTAGATATTTTTATAGTGCTACCGCACTTTTTTCTGCATTTTGAAAGTGTTATTGCATTTCTAGTTGATGATTTCTTGCTCTATCATTTTTGCATAGTCTTTTATGTGAAATGTTATCTTTACAAAGATAGTATTTTTTTAGAATTGCTGTCGGGTGGATAATGCGCATCCCTCCGATCAATGCAACACTAGTTCAGATTTAGAAAGAAACGTTCGAACGAGGTTCAGTACCTGAGCTTCTTTCTGGGTCTATGGTTTGGTTTATGTTCGATCCTTGCGAGCTGTTTAGCGGGTAAATTGATGAACGAAGAATGTTTAGGGAGGCATTGCCGAATGAACGCATTTTGCTGTTCGATGTGCGGTTTTTCTTTAGAGGTGTACGATCCGAAATATATCGGCATTTTATGAGTCTTGCATTTACTATTAGGGAAATACAGTCAATGCCCGAAAGCCTCGAAAAGGGTTGGAAACAGCGCCGTTGATGAACAAAGAGCAGAAAAAGCATTTTTCTGTTGAAAAACTGCGAACAAAACGCAGAAAAACCGTTTTTCAACCAAAAAACCGTCGACAAAGACTCAAAAAACGATTTTTCGGCTCTTTGTCGACGATTTTTTGGCGAAAAAATCATTTTTCGACTCTTTGTCGACGAACAGTGACTCAAAAAATGGTTTTTTAGCTCTTTGTCGAGAATTGACATATTGCCGATAACTCAGGGAGCTCGTTTTGCTTGAGCAACGGGCGAAAAATTTCTTCACAGTAGGATGTTATGGCACTTTCAATGTAAACTTTGAGAGCAAGAATCTGGATTTGAGTGGAATGTGCACCAACCCTTGGTATGGATAGATAGAACTATATTTCCATCATCTCCTCCTTTTTCAAGGGGCTTCCTTAAGCATGATTTCGTTGGTTTTGTCCAATTGTATGGGCAGAGCACTCAGGTTCGAACACATACAAAAAGGCCGTGTCATAATATCAGTATGACACGGCCCTTCGGGATTGTTTATGCGCTGTGAGACCTTAGCCTATCAGGATGATGTCGGCACCTTCGAGGATGGAATCGCCCTTGTTAGCCTTGATGGCTACGACCTTACCGGCTCTGTCGGCATTGATGCTGTTTTCCATCTTCATGGCTTCGAGCACGGCTACCTTCTGTCCTACCTGAACTTCGTCACCGACCTTCACACATACGTCGATGATAACGCCTGGCAATGGTGATTTGACACCAGTCTCTTTACCTCCGGCAGGGGCAACGGGGGCTGCTGCGGCAGCAGGTGCAGGAGCGACGGCAGGTCGCTTGATGGCAGGCTTGGCTGCTTTCTTCTTCTCGGCAACGATCTCTACCTTGTAAGCGGTATTGTTCACTTTGATGTCGGCTATGCCATCTTCGATGCTGTTGATGGCTACCTTGTATTCGTTACCGTTGATTTTATACTTGTATTCTTTCATTGTTTTACTAAGCATTAGTGAGTGAATGAAGTTATTTCGGAAGCTGACGGATCAAGAGGGACTTGAGCGCCCATCCTGACTGGCGACGATTGATCGTCAGCTTCATCGGTGTGGTGTCATGCGCCTCGTAAGCCTCTTGATAGAGAGCCATGGCGATAGCGGCATACACTTCCTCTGTTACAGCTCCGTTGCGAGCTTTGCCGGCCTTGGGGGCTGCAGCCTTTGCTTTCTTGGCGGGGGCTGCTTTCTTATCTTTTTCTTTCATTGCTTATCTGGTTTGCCTGTGAGCATATACCTTTCTATCGTGAGGTCTCTCCCCGAAGCCTTCCGGGTGGCTTGCTCTCCGTTGTGAGTGATGCTCTTAGGGAGCGTGAGCCGTAACCCGGATGCTACTGTGAAGAGGAGCCTCCTTTTCCTCTTCAGAGAAGATTAGAGAGGCAGGTTGTCGTGTTTCTTAGCAGGGATTGTCTGCTTCTTGGTGCGAAGCTGCTCAAGGGCGCGGATGATGCGGAAGCGTGTATTGCGTGGCTCGATCACGTCGTCCATATAGCCATAAGAAGCGGCATTGTACGGATTGGCGAAAGCCTGACGATATTCTTCTTCCTTCTCCAAAGCTGCTTGCTGAGGATTCTCGGCAGCGGCTACTTCCTTGGCGAAGATTACTTCCACGGCTCCGCTCGGTCCCATAACGGCGATCTCGGCCGAAGGCCATGCATAGTTGAGGTCGCTGCGCAGGTGCTTAGAACTCATCACGATGTAGGCACCACCGTAAGACTTACGCAGCGTCACTGCTACCTTGGGTACAGTGGCCTCGCCATAGGCGTAGAGCAACTTGGCTCCGTGCGTGATGACACCGTTGTACTCCTGACCGGTACC
The DNA here is from genome assembly GCF_003096695.1 of Porphyromonas loveana. Taxonomy (GTDB): domain Bacteria; phylum Bacteroidota; class Bacteroidia; order Bacteroidales; family Porphyromonadaceae; genus Porphyromonas; species Porphyromonas loveana. Next base: position 228,278 of record NZ_QEKY01000001.1, read on the forward strand.
CGGTAAGAAGCCCGGCACGTCCACGAGCGTAACTAAGGGGATATTGAAGGCGTCGCAGAAGCGGATGAAGCGGGCTGCTTTGCGTGAGGCATTGGAGTCGAGACAGCCGGCCATTACTTGCGGTTGGTTGGCTACGATACCTACGCTCTGTCCGTTGAAGCGTGCAAAGCCGACGATGATATTGCGTGCAAAGTCGCGATGAACTTCCAAGAATTCACCGTGGTCCACGATGTGGCCGATGACTTCGTACATATCGTACGGACGATTGGCTTCGTCGGGGATGATTTCGTTCAGGGCGTCTTCTACACGATCTACGGGGTCGGTACATTCTACACAGGGAGCTTCTTCCAAATTGTTCTGGGGGAGGAAGCTGAGCAAGTGACGGATCAGACGGATACCGTCTTCTTCGTTATTGACTGCAAAGTGTGCCACGCCGCTCTTTGTGGCGTGTACATCGGCTCCTCCGAGCTGCTCTTGTGTAACGTCTTCTCCGGTTACGGTTTTCACCACCTTCGGTCCCGTGAGGAACATATAGCTGGTGCCGCGAGACATGATGGTGAAGTCTGTCAGTGCAGGAGAGTACACAGCGCCACCGGCACAGGGACCGAAGATGGCAGAGATCTGTGGTACCACACCGGAGGCAAGGATGTTGTTTTCAAAGATTTCGCCGTATCCCTTCAAGGCATTCACTCCTTCTTGGATACGTGCGCCACCTGAGTCGTTCATGCCGATAACGGGAGCTCCCATACGCATGGCCAGTTCCATTACCTTACAGATCTTGGAGGCAAGCATTTCGGATAGGGCACCACCAAATACAGTGAAGTCCTGAGCGAAGACATAGACCAGACGGCCTTCGATCGTTCCGCTACCTACTACGACACCGTCACCGAGGAATTGCGTCTTGTCAATACCAAAGTTGGTACAGCGGTGCTTAACGAACATATCCAGTTCTTCAAAGCTGCCTTCGTCCAAGAGCATGGCGATACGCTCACGGGCTGTGTACTTGCCCTTTTCGTGCTGGGCTGCAATTCTCTTCTCTCCACCAACAAGACGTGCTTGTTCGCGTAGTTGGATCAGCTCTTTTACTCTTTCCAGTTGAAAACTCATATTCTCTTTCTCTAAAAGTTTAGGTTATTATTTTGATCGACATGCGCAAGGCTATGCGAGTAGTGCGATTGCTCGTACTGCTTCGGGCTCTGTGCAGTGCAGATATTCTTATTTGTGATCACATAATTCGGTGAGAACACCCATCGTGCTTTTTGGGTGCAGGAACGCAATGTTGAGCCCCTCCGCACCTTTGCGCGCTTTTTCATCTATCAACTTGACGCCCTTGGCGGCAACTTCGGCCAAAGCTTCGTTGGTGTCCTCCACGCAGAAGGCGATGTGATGAATGCCTTCGCCACGCTTCTCGATGAACTTAGCTATGGGGCTTTCGTCCGAAGTCGGCTCCAATAGCTCTAACTTTGTCTGGCCTACCATCATGAAAGCCGTGCGCACCTTCTGGTCGGCAACTTCTTCGATGTTATAACACTTCAGTCCCAATACATTCTCATAGTAGGGGAGCGCCTCCTCGATGCTTTTGACTGCGATGCCGAGGTGTTCGATGTGTGACAGATTCATTGATTTTTGAATTTTGTTGTTGGATTGACTTTTCACTTATTGAAAATACTAATGATAGTATTTTCGCAAATGTAGAAATTATTCTTGATTAGCCGATTATCTATTTCCTTTGTCTTGAGAGGAAATCTCCATCCATTCGTAAATGGACATAGTAAGGGCGGAAGCAACAAGGGCCGTACACGAGAAGATAATGCTCTCGGTACGGCCCTTGTATATTAGGATTGACGGGAAATTAGTCGCGACATTTGGCTACGATATACTCCCTGTTGAGTCGGGCAATGTGACTTACTGACACGTTCTTGGGACATTCCATTTCACAAGCACGTGTGTTGGTACAGTTCCCAAATCCAAGTTCGTCCATCTTGGCTACCATTGCCTTCGCACGGCGAGCTGCTTCGATGCGTCCTTGAGGCAGGAGCGCGAGCTGGCTCACCTTGGCAGAGACGAAGAGCATGGCCGATCCGTTCTTACAAGCAGCAGCGCATGCACCACAGCCGATACAAGCGGCAGCGTCCATCGCTTCGTCCGCATTCTTCTTGGAGATGGGGATGGCATTGGCATCGGGAATACCGCCCGTATTCACGGAGACGAATCCACCGGCTTGGATAATCTTGTCATAGGCAGAGCGGTCTACCATCAAATCACGAATGACAGGGAAACCGGCCGAACGCCACGGCTCAATGGTGATCGTGTCGCCATCGTTGAAGCGACGCATATGGAGCTGACAAGTGGTAATGCTGTCGTCGGGTCCGTGAGGATGACCGTTGATGTAGAGCGAACACATACCGCAGATACCCTCGCGACAGTCGTGGTCGAACGCTACGGGAGCTTTGTGCTCCATGATGAGCTGTTCGTTGAGGATGTCCATCATTTCAAGGAAAGAGGCGCTTTGCGAAATGTTCTGCAATTGGTAAGTTTCGAAGTGACCTTTTTCGCGTGGTCCCTTCTGACGCCAAACCTTAACCGATATATTGATATTCTTATCCATTGTGATTCTGTTTTAGCGGGTAGGCATTATTAGTTCTTATAGTTGCGTTGAGCGCGGACAGTCTCTTCGTATACCAAGTCTTCTTTGTACATGGTCGGAGCCTTGTCCTCTCCCTGATATTCCCAACAAGAAACGTAAGCAAACTTGTCGTCGTCACGCTTGGCTTCGCCTTCTTCGGTCTGATGTTCGATACGGAAGTGTCCGCCGCAACTCTCTTCGCGATCCAATGCGTCATGTGCCATGAGCGAACCGATCTCGATGAAGTCGGCCAAACGAAGCGCTTTCTCCAATTCTATGTTTAGGTCGTTGCCTTCTCCGGGTACATATACATTCTTCCAGAACTCTTTCTTGAGGGCATCCAACTTGACAATGGCTTCTTCGAGACCTGCTTTGTCGCGTCCCATACCCACGTTGTCCCACATGATATGTCCCAGTTCTTTGTGGAGGTCATCCACAGACTTCTGTCCCTTGACGTTCATGATGCGGTTGATGCGGTCTTGGATGGCTTTCTCAGCAGCTTCGAACTCAGGAAGATCCGTGCTGAAGCGTGGCACCTGAATTTGATCGGCCAGATAGTTCTGCATCGTGTAAGGAATAACGAAGTAACCGTCAGCAAGACCCTGCATCAAAGCAGATGCTCCGAGACGGTTGGCACCGTGGTCTGAGAAGTTGGCTTCTCCGATAGCGAAGAGACCCGGGATAGAGGTCATCAGTTCGTAGTCCACCCAGAGACCTCCCATCGTGTAGTGGATGGCGGGATAGATCATCATCGGAGCCTCGTATGGGTTCTCATCGGCAATCTTTTCATACATCTGGAAGAGGTTGCCATACTTCTGTTCTACTACGTTCCTGCCGAGGCGATTGATGGCATCACTGAAATCGAGGAATACAGCCAGACCGGTATTGTTCACACCGAAGCCGGCGTCGCAACGCTCTTTGGCAGCACGGCTGGCCACGTCGCGAGGTACCAAGTTTCCGAATGCCGGATAGCGACGCTCCAGATAGTAGTCGCGCTTTTCTTCGGGTATATCCTTGCCCTTGATTTCTCCACGTTGTAGACGCTTGGCATCCTCTATATCCTTGGGTACCCAGATTCGGCCGTCGTTACGGAGCGACTCGGACATAAGAGTCAGCTTAGACTGGTAGTCTCCGTGAACGGGGATGCAAGTGGGGTGGATCTGAGCCATACAAGGATTGGCGAAGTAAGCGCCCTTCTTGTAGCACTGCCATGCGGCTGAGCCGTTAGATGCCATGGCGTTGGTAGAGAGGAAGAAGGCGTTGCCGTATCCGCCGGTAGCGATTACAACGGCATGAGCAGCAAAGCGTTCGATCTTACCTGTAACCAAGTTGCGAGCGATGATACCGCGAGCACGTCCTTCCACGAGGACAACGTCCAACATCTCGTGACGAGTGTAGAGCTTCACCTTGCCCAATCCTACTTGACGTGACAGGGCCGAGTAGGCACCGAGGAGCAACTGCTGCCCCGTCTGTCCGCGAGCATAGAACGTACGAGATACCTGTGCACCACCGAATGAACGGTTGTCCAAGAGACCGCCATATTCGCGAGCAAAGGGTACTCCTTGAGCTACGCACTGGTCGATGATTGCGTTGGATACTTCTGCCAGACGATATACGTTAGCTTCACGGGCACGATAGTCTCCACCCTTGATAGTATCGTAGAAGAGACGGTACACAGAGTCGCCGTCGTTCTGATAGTTCTTAGCGGCATTGATACCTCCCTGTGCAGCGATCGAGTGTGCGCGACGGGGAGAGTCCTGAATACAGAAGTTGAGTACGTTGAAACCCATCTCGCCGAAAGAAGCGGCAGCCGATGCTCCAGCCAGACCGGTTCCGACTACGATGATGTCGAGGCGACGCTTGTTTGCGGGGTTCACCAACTTCTGATGATCCTTATAATTGGTCCACTTGTCTTTCAGCGGGCCGGCAGGGATTTTGGAATTTATTGTAGCCATTGTGCAATGCTTTAGAATTAGAAGGTATTAACATTAACCGATAAATGCTTGACACGCAAATACGATCATAACCAAAACGAAACCGCCTACCAGAATTGTGGACGCCACGTTGGAGATCGTTTTGATACGCTTCATCCAAATGGTATTGCTCCATCCCAATGTCTGTAGTGCACTCCAGAAACCGTGCGTCAGGTGGAACCACAATGCCACCAGCCATACAGCGTAGAGCACCAGGAAGAGCGGTTGACTGAAGGTGTAACGGATCAGTTCCGCACCCTTGGCAGGATGATCAAAGCCTTCGATGCCATATACACTTACGTCCGTGTGGCAGATTTCTGCCAACTGCATCTTTGCCCAGAAGTTGAACAGGTGCAGACCGATACCGAGCAGGACAATGATTCCGAGAACAAGCATGTTCTGCGAGCTCCATTCTACTCCTTGAGGCTTACCCGTCATGGCATAACGGTCAGAACCGCGAGCGCGGAGGTTCTGCACGTTGAGCACAAAAGCATACACGATGTGCAAGACCATCAGTGCAGCCAAGCCAATAGATGCAACCAAGGCATACCAATTGGCTCCAAGAAATTCACATATCATGTTGTAGCCCTCAGTCGAGAAGATCGCCACGAGGTTCATGGACATGTGAAACGTCAAAAACAGGATTAGCGCCAGTCCGGTGACACTCATCACCACTTTACGGCCAATCGAGGATTTAAGTAACCACATAGTTTTTTACCGATTAAGTTATTGAGTTATTGTTTCTTTCCCTTTAGCAAATCATTCCGCTCACAAGCGTTTTTTTGACTTCGTTCTTGTTTATTTACAGACGTTCAGCCCTTAGGGCAACAAAGATAACGGAAAAAAATACATAATCACGAGATATAGTGAAAAAGCCATCCGATATCGTCATTTTATATCCCTAATCATGGTGATGTAATCCGCTCTTATTTTTTTTCTTTTTGATGGTCTAATGCATTTGTTTACAGTTCGTTATGGTTTCTGTTTCTTAGCATTTCGAGAGACTTGTTTAGCCCTTTGTTAGGTGCTGTACCGCCCGTATTTTTTCTCTGTGTCTGCCGAGACAAAGCACTTGTCGTTCTCTTGCAGCATCTTAATGCTATGCTTGTAAGACCATAGTTGGCGAACTTTAGCAACTTGGCTGCTGTTCCTTTTGAAAATATGGTGCATAAAGCAGAGCTTTCTGTGTGCCACTTCAAAAACAAGATCTACAAAAGCATATCAAAGATGGAATCAAAAAGCTTTTCAGTCGAAGGGATGATGTGTGGCGGTTGTGCCGCCACGGTGGAAAAAGCGGCCCTCTCCATTTCGGGCGTTAGTACGGCATTTGTCTCTTTGGAGTCTCATAGTCTCACCATTGAGTACGATCCTGCAATAGCATCTCCTGCATCGGTGGCCGATGCTGTGCGAGCGGCAGGTTTCGAATGCAGTCTCTGAACAGGATTTATTTCTAACCCGTAAGTTAATGTCATGAAAGAGCAAAAACGTTTTCCTGTCGTTGGGATGCGCTGTGCCGGTTGTGCCCATGCCGTAGAGCAGGTAGCTTCCAAAGTAGATGGGGTGGACGATGCCCATGTGCAGTTGGCCGAGAATATGCTCTCTGTCTCCATTCAAGATAGTCCAGAGGCGGTGGATGTACTGCGCAGAGCTGTTCGGGGCATCGGTTTTGATCTGATTGTAGAGGATTCTGAGGCCGATCAGCTCCGCCTACGCGACGCCATGGAAGCGACAGAGCTGCTCCGGATGAAGCGGGACACGGTCATGGCTTGGGCCTCTTCCGTCGCCCTCATGTTTCTGATGGTCGTTCCGCATTTTGCAGCCATGCCCTATCTGATGATGCTCATAGCTCTTCCCGCTTATATATGGGCCGGAAGGGCGTTTCATCTTTCGGCTTTGCGTCAGCTCCGTCATGGCGTGTTCTCGATGGATACCCTGGTATCGCTCAGCACTACGATCTCCTTTTTCTACAGCGTGGTAGTCCTATTTTTCTTTCGTGAGGGGCCGGTGGGCATGGCCTTGCACCTCTATTTCGATGCTTCCGCCATGATTATTGCCTTTGTCCTTTTGGGTAAATTGATGGAGAAACGCGCCGGCAGGAACACCGGACAAGCCATTCGCGAACTGATGCGCCTGCAACCTGCTGAAGCGTTGGTAGTCCGAGGAGGAAAAGAGGTGGTGATGCCTGTCACGGCTCTTATAGCCGGCGATCTTGTGCGGGTGCGTCCCGGCGAACAGGTGCCGGTGGATGGCGTGGTCACCGAAGGCAGCAGTTCTGTTCAGGAAAGCATGATAAGCGGCGAGCCACTTCCGCGAGAAAAAGAAACCGGATCGGCCGTTTTCTCCGGCACCATCAACGGATCCGGAGTCCTCACCGTGCAGGCTACCCACGTGGGTAGCGATACAGTGCTGGGACGCATCATTCGTACTGTGCGCGAAGCACAGGCGAGCAAAGCTCCCATTCAGCGCCTCGCAGATAAGATTGCGGGCATATTCGTCCCCATCGTCATCGCATTGGCCATCCTTACCTATGTAATATGGAGACTCGCGGGAGGCGAAGACGCCGGCATCTATGGCCTTTTCTGTGCCATTTCTGTTCTGGTGATAGCCTGCCCGTGTGCGTTGGGCTTGGCCACTCCCACTGCCTTGGTGGTAGGCATTGGTCGGGCAGCTTGCAATGGCATACTCGTGCGCAATGCCGAGGCTTTGGAGCGCTTTGCAGCTATCGACACGGTCATTTTGGATAAGACGGGTACACTCACCGAGGGCAAGCCACAGGTGACGCAGACTCACTGGTTCGTTCCTGACGGGGAGATGCCCGCATTGAGGCGGTTGCTCTACTCGGCCGAGATCCTCAGCACCCATCCTCTGGCTGCTGCTGTATGCCGTGCATTTGTCGGGGACGGCAGCACGGTGGAGCTGTCTGATGTGCAGAATTATGCGGGCCGGGGGATATCATTCACATACGAAGGGTCAGTTTACAACGTAGGCAGTGCCGCTTTTGTCGCAGAGTCAGGAGCAACAGTTCCGAGCAGTGTATCGGCTCCGCCGGACGATGCCGCCGTTCTCTTTTTTGCCTGTGGCGACAAGATGTTGGGGCGCTTCTGCGTTACCGATGAATTGCAGCCCCAAGCTGCCGAAGTCTTGGAGCAGTTGCGTCGTCATAAGGTCCGCACTGTTATGCTCACGGGCGACCGCCCCGAGGCTGCTGAGTCATTGGCACGCAAATTGGGGCTGGAAGAGTACCGCGGAGGCATGATGCCGTCCGACAAGGCAGACTATATTCGGATGCTACGATCCCAAGGGCATCATGTGGCGATGGTTGGCGATGGGGTGAACGACTCCGAAGCGCTGAGCATGGCCGACGTGAGCGTGGCTATGGGCGATGGCAGTCACATCGCCATGGAGGTGGCAGGGATCACGCTCATGCGTTCCGATCTGCGTCTCCTGCCTGCTGCCTATGAGCTTTCGCGTGCTACACGTCGCACGGTGAAGGGCAATCTCTTCTGGGCTATGTGCTACAACTTGATAGCCATCCCCATCGCTGCGGGTTTGCTCTTTCCGCTCAACGGCTTCCTCCTCAGCCCCGCAATTGCGGGTGCGGCCATGGCTTTTAGCTCTGTCTCTGTCGTGGCTAATAGCTTACGTCTGCGCACAAAGCGTGTACCTTTGCTGCGCTAACATTTATAATAACCGTATGAAGCAACATAAAATCCTATTCGTTTGTCTGGGCAATATCTGCCGTTCTCCGTCGGCCGAGGCTGTCTTCCGTTCGTTCGTGGAGCAACGGGGCGAAGCTGACCGATTCATAATAGACTCGGCAGGACTCATCGCGCACCACCAAGGTGAGAAGGCCGATGCCCGAATGCGGGCACATGCTGCTCGTCGGGGGTACGACCTCACGTCCCTGTCGCGCCCCATTGAGTATGCCGATTTCGATCGATTCGACTACATCATCGGCATGGACTTCTCCAATCGTGAGCGTTTGCAGGCCTTGGCACCCACCGATGAAGCCGCAGCTAAAATCCACCTGATGACGGACTTCAGCCGCGCCGGAGTGCATGACCACGTCCCCGATCCTTACTATGGCGGAGCATCGGGGTTTGAATTGGTACTCGACATCTTGGAAGAATGTACCACAGGGCTGTACGATCACCTCACCAAGAGATCCACTTCCCCGCAGTAATAGCATGAAAACCACCCTCCGCAGGGAGATGGACGGCCGCATCCTCAGATTGGCCGTGCCCAATATCATCTCCAATATCACTGTCCCGCTCCTCACCATTGTGGACGTGGCGTTGGCAGGTCACATGGAATCTGCCGGCTCCATCGGCGCGGTCGCTGTGGCTGCCGGGGTAGTGAACTATGCCTTCTGGCTCTTTGCCTTCCTGCGCATGGGGACTACGGGTTTTACGGCTCAGGCTTTTGGCCGTAGCGATGTGCGTGCCATCACACGCTATTTGGCTCGGGGGGTGTTGTTGGCATTGGGCGCGGGACTTTTGTTAATAGTCGCAGCCCCCTTGGTCGAACGCTTCGGTCATCTTCTCGCCTCGGGGCAGGAGACCATTGGACGCGAGGCACGCGAATACATTCGCATTGCCCTTTGGGGTGCGCCGGCAGCCTTGTTGATCTATGTTTTCAATGGGTGGTACGTCGGGATGCAGAATACACGCATTCCCATGTGGGTGGCTATCCTGTCCAATCTCATCAATATTGTCCTCAGTTTCTACTTCGTCAAAGGACTTGATATGGGCGTGGTCGGTTTGGCAACCGGCACAGTGGTGGCCCAATATATAGGCCTGGCACTGTTAGTCGGCGTGGCCATGTTCCGCTATAGGCGGGTGTTGCGTTTCTTCCGCCTCGGCAGTCTTTCCGATACTTCGGGCTACGGCGTGTATTTGCGTACAGGGGGCGATCTCTTTGTTCGTACGGCCATGCTGGGTGCAGTCACACTGTTTTTTACCTCCGCTTCGTCGGCCATAGGAGAAACTACGGTCGCTGCCAATGCCTTGCTGATGCAGCTTTTTACACTATTCTCTTATTTTATGGATGGCTTTGCCTACGCAGGCGAGGCACTCACGGGACGCTACGTCGGTGCGCGGCGGGCCGATGATTTACGACTGATGATCCGTCGCCTTTTCTTCATCGGCACGATTGTTTCGCTTGTCGTTACCATCCTTTATCTGTTATTCCCTGTCGCTCTTCTATCTCTCTTGAGTGATAAGCAGGCGGTAGTCTCCCACGCGAGTCGGTATGCCGTATGGGCGGGGATTGTGCCCCTTGTATCCTTTGCCGCTTTCTTGTGGGACGGAGTCTTTGTGGGGGCTACGGCTTCCGCAGCCATGCGCACGGCTATGACAGCTGCTTTCGTCGTTTTTTTTGCTGTGTACTATGCTTTTCGTTTGCCGATGGGCGAGGCTGCTCTTTGGCTTGCCTTCAATCTTTATCTCCTCACGCGTAGTCTGATGCAAACGCTGTGGTATCGCAGGCGTTTTTACAGCTGGGCGGCCACGGGAGCAGGGCACTGATGCCGGAGATCTGCTGCTCCCTTCATATCTTATATTGCACGATCGGTGTGAAACGATTTGTCCTTCCGGTCAGAGGCGTAGGCCGATAGTGTGTCCGCCGTCTGAGCGTCGTCCTCGAATTTTTGCGCCGCAATCCAAAAGAATGTGGCGCAGAAATGCCGGAAAAACACGCGCCAAAACTTTTTTGAAAAGGCGCATAAATTTTTCCGAAATGGCGCCAAAATAATTTCTTTTTGGCGCGTGTTTTTGCGAGGGGGTGCGCAGGATAGAGGTCATAATGCATCAGCATGCTTTTTTTTACTGGGGCATATCCAACTCTTTAGCCTGGCTATGTAGATTTTTTCTTTCTCGCTCTTGTTCGTGTGAGCCGACTAAGTTCATCTGCCGCAACCCATTGTCTTGTGTTGATTGATAAGATCAATACACCTATATACCCCCTCTGTTGCTGATAGTTAGCTCTGCCGGTATCTTTGTGTCAGAAGCAAATAACTAACAAATTAAAAACAAGAAAAAAGATGAAAACGATTCTCCAATTAACAGGTTTGAATGAGCAGAATGTTGCTCCCGTAGTGAAAGGTTTGGCAGGTCTCTTGGCAGATATGCAAGTTTATTATTCTAATCTCCGCGGTTTTCACTGGAACATTCGTGGTGCACAGTTCTTCGTGTTGCATGAGCAGTTCGAAAAAATGTATGACGATATGGCCGAAAAGATTGACGAGGTGGCAGAACGTCTTCTCCAACTCGGAGCTAAGCCCGAAAATCGTTTCAGTGAGTACCTCAAGGTTTCAGACATCAAGGAACAGCACGAATTGTTCTCGCCAGAGGAAACTCTTGCCAATGTGACGGAGACTCTGCAGTTGCTCATGGCAAAAGAACGTGCCATTGCGAATGCTGCCGGCGAAACTTCTGACGAAGTGACGGCAGATTTGATGATCGGCTTCCTCTCAGAACAAGAAAAACTCGTCTGGATGCTTTCCGCATATGCTGCTAAATAGCCAATCTTTTCCCTTATAGCACTTTCCTCAAAGAGACTGCAGCGTCGATGCTTTCGGTTGCTTCAGTCTCTTTTTTTGTGATTGCTCCAAAAAAAATTGGCTGTTCATCGCGCGCGCGATCATTATTATAATGTAGTTTTGTTTGGGATGATTTCGAGTTGCTTTGGCGCAAAAAAAGTATTCAAAAGGTT
>NZ_QEKY01000002.1 GCF_003096695.1 Porphyromonas loveana
GCCGCCGTTTTTTTAGAAGAGAGAGAGGGAGTATTCGTCGAAAGATAGACGGATGCTCCCTCTTCGCTTTCGCGGAGGGGAGAGAGAGGGATGAAGAGAGAGCAAAGGAAAACGTACGAGGGGGGATTTTTGGCGCCAGCAGCGATGAGAGTGTGGCGCCGGATGAGCATGCAAAGTCGCGCCAAAGGGAAAAGAAAACGGCGCATCAATCATGGAGAAATGGCGCCAAAACGAAACACAAATCGCCCGACTTTTTGCTCAATACAGGCGCGTGAGTTTGTTTATTTTGCAGGAGAGAAGAAGGATTTATTCATGTAGATAAGGAACGGGCTACATCTGAGGAAGAATCTCTTCTCCTCAGATGTAGTTGGTTTGACTTTGCTCCGATTGTCAGTTATCGAGAGTAGTCGTAGAAGCCTCTGCCGCTCTTGCGACCGAGTGCTCCTGCACGTACCATCTTGCGCAAGAGGGGATGTGGACGATACTTGGGATCGCCATATTCGTGGAAGAGAACTTCCATAATAGCAAGGCATACATCAAGACCGATAAAGTCTCCCAATGTGAGAGGGCCCATCGGATGATTGGCTCCAAGCATCATGGCACGGTCAATATCCTCAATACCCGCAACTCCATCGGCATAGGCTCCAATTGCTTCGTTGATCATAGGGATGAGAATCCTATTAACGACAAAGCCTGGTGCTTCATTGATGCGGACCGGAGTTTTGCCAAGTTGTTCACAGAGAGCAACTACTGATTGCATGACTGCATCTGTTGTTTGGTGTGCTGCGATTACTTCAACTAGCTTCATCAGCGGAACTGGATTGAAGAAGTGCATTCCTACAACTCTCTCCGGAGTGGGTATTTCACCGGCAAGAGCTGTAATGCTTAGAGAAGAGGTATTGGTGGCAATGATGCACTTTTCGGATACGACAGCTGCAACAGCGCTGAGAGCTTGACGCTTAATGTCCATTTCTTCTGCGATGGCTTCAATGACAATGTCAGCATCGGACAAAGCTGAGAATTCTAATGTTGTCTCAATACGTGCGAGCACTGCTTTACATTCATCGGCAGATATCTTACCTTTTTCGACAAGCTTACTCATATTCTTCTCTATTCCCTTCAGAGAGCGACCAATGGATTCTGTACTGCGGCCTTTCATGAGGACCTGCATACCATTCTGTGCGATGCATTGTACGATGCCACTTCCCATAGCACCTGTACCTACTACTGCGATTTTCATTTTCTGATGATATTTAATGTGTTTCTATTTTACGATAACTCTTCTATTGGAAAGAGGGTTTTCTTTTCTCCAAGAAAGCTGTCATACCTTCTTTTTGATCTTTTGCGGCAAAGCATAGTCCAAAAAGATTTTTCTCCAAAGCTATTCCCTCTGTAATATGCATCTGAGTACCACGATTAATAGCTTCTTTAGACGCGGATACAGCTGTTGCAGAGCGAGCTGCAATCTCTCGTGCCAACTCCATTACTTCTGTATCAAGAGATTCAGCTGTTGTGACTCTATTGACAAGTCCGATACGAAGAGCCTCTTCTGCATTGATGATGCGTCCTGTATAGATGAGTTCCTTGGCTATGGCCATTCCAACGAGACGTGGGAGTCGTTGTGTACCGGAGAATCCCGGAGTAATGCCAAGTCCTACCTCTGGCTGTCCGAATTTGGCTTTGTCGGATGCGACTCTGAGATCGCAAGCGAGAGCTAATTCGCATCCGCCACCCAAAGCAAAACCGTTTACAGCGGCGATGACCGGAAAGGGGAGTTCTTCTATCTGCCTAAAAACTTCTGATCCTAGTTGACCAAAAGCTTTCCCTTCCATGGCGGTCATATGTTGCATTTGGGCGATGTCAGCACCTGCCACAAATGCCTTTCCGCTACCGGTGATGATCAGTACGCGAGGACAATCCTTTCGGATCTCTTCAATGGTATGTTTGAGTTCGCAGAGAACATCTGACGAAAGAGCGTTCATCGCTTCGGGACGATCTAACGTCAAGATAGTGATGCGATCGTTCGTTTTGATCTTCAAATTCTGATATTTCATAATTAGTTCCTCTCAAAATGACAAAGGAACCGAATGAAAGCTGGAGTATAGCCCCATGCCTCATTGGTTCCCTTGCTGAATTGTAGTATGATTATTACTATCTAATCATTACTTGTCCTGCATGGAGGCACGAAGCTTGGCAGTGAGGATGGGCACAATCTTGTGCAAATCGCCTACTACGCCGAGGTCGGCCACTTGAAAGATAGGAGCAAACTTGTCCTTGTTGATGGCAATGATAAAGTCGCTTTCTTCCATACCGGCAAGGTGCTGAATGGCACCAGAGATACCGATAGCCATATAGATGTCAGGACGAACAGTTTTACCTGTCTGACCCACCTGACGCTCATGCCCGATCAGACCGGCATCGACCATGGCCCGAGAGGATGATACCTCGGCGTGAATCTGGCCAGCCAAGTCAGTCAGCTTGCTGAATCCATCTTGTGATCCAACACCGCGGCCACCACTTACCAAGATATGTGCTTCGGTAATATCGACCATGTTCTTCTCTTCGTGAACTTTCTTAACCAATCGTACGCGGAATTTGCTTGTGTCGAAGGGTACAGTTACATTTTCAACTGTACCTTGACGGCTGTTATCAGCAACACGACGACGCATAACACCAGGGCGAACTGTCGACATTTGTGGACGGTGTGCTTTACTTACAATGGTAGCCATCAAGTTACCACCAAAAGCCGGACGAGTCATCATCAGATTGCGATCTTCTCCGATTTCCAAAGACGTACAGTCTGCTGTCAGACCCGTACGAAGACGAGAGGACAGGCGAGGACCGAGGTCGCGACCGATCGTTGTCGCTCCGAGGAGTACGATTTCGGGCTTGCACTCTTGTATGATATGAGTCACAGCTTGTGCATAGGGTTCGGTAAGGTAATGCTCGAGTTTCTCATCATCTACAACGAGAACTACGTCTGCACCTGCAGCGATGAGTTCTTTCGGCATCTCACCCATTTTGTAACCACAGAGGATGGCCGTCACTTTTTCTCCGATGCTATCCGCCAACTCGCGAGCTTTGCCGATAAGTTCGAATGCTACGTTCTGAATCACTCCTTCGCGTTGCTCTGCGAAGACGAAAACACCTTTATATAATTCCTTATCCATAGTTGTTTGTTGTTCAGATGATGAATTTCTCTTTCAGTTTGTTGAAGATAATGTCTGCAGCTTCTTCGGGTGTTACCTCATCGTGCAGAGCTCCCATCGCCTTAGCTCCCTTGGTGAATGATTTCTTCACATTTGTGGGTGAACCGGCAAGACCGATTCTTTCGGGATCAACTTCAATATCGCCTGCTCCCCAACACTCAATAGGCTTCCCAATAGCCTCCATAATACCACGAACGCGCATATAACGGGGCTTGTTGGCAGTTGCCAAGAGGGTGAGCATACATGGTAGATCAACTTCCAAAATTTCGTGACCTTCTTCTGTGCTCTTGCGTACTGTAAGAGTCTCCTTGCCATCGAAAGTAGCTTCCTCTACATAAGTAATCTGAGGCAGATCGAGTTGTTCTGCAATCTGAGGACCTACTTGAGCCGTATCACCATCAATAGCTTGGCGGCCTGCAATGATGAGATCGTAGTCGATCTTACGCATTGCTTGCGACAAGGTATAACTGGTTGCCAGCGTGTCAGCACCACCAAACTTACGGTCGCTAACGAGGATGGCACGGTCTGCACCCATAGCGTAAGCTTCACGTAGGATAGCTTCAGCTTGAGGGGGGCCCATCGTGATTACGGTAACATGTGCATTATGTGCATCCTTGAGACGCAGTGCTTGCTCCAATGCTCCTTTGTCATCAGGGTTCATGATGCTAGGCACACCATCACGGATGAGCGTGCCTTTTACAGGATCCAATTTGATTTCCGTAGTATCGGGTACCTGTTTGATACAAACAACAATATTCATAGTCGTAAGCTTGATTATTTTAATAAGTGGGATGCGATTACCAAGCGTTGAACTTCGCTGGTACCTTCATAAATCTCAGTGATCTTAGCATCACGCATCATACGCTCAACAGGGTATTCGCGTGTATAGCCATAGCCACCATGGAATTGGACTGCCTTTGTAGTCATATCCATAGCTGTTTCTGCACAATAAAGTTTTGCTTGAGCTGACTCCATTGTGAAGGGAATCTTCATATCCTTCTTCCATGCAGCCAGGCGTACCAACAGACGAGAAGCCTGAATGCGGCATTGGAGGTCTGCCAATTGGAACTGTGTGTTTTGGAATTGTGCTATGCTGCGACCGAACTGCTTACGCTCTTTCGTGTACTTCACGGTCTCATCCATAGCACCTTGAGCAATACCAAGGGCTTGGGATGCGATACCAATACGTCCTCCGTCAAGTGTCTTCATGGCGATCTTGAAACCATCACCAACGCGACCGAGAAGGTTTTCCTTCGGTACGATACAGTTTTCGAAGATAAGCTCACAAGTAGCTGAACCGCGGATACCCATCTTCAGCTCTTTTTTACCGATAGAGAAGCCCGGAGTGCCTTTTTCTACAATGAAAGCAGTGATGCCGCGTGTGCCTTGGCTCTTGTCTGTCATGGCAAATACCACATACACATGAGCGTATTCAGCATTTGTGATGAAGATCTTGTTTCCATTGAGGACATAGTGATCGTCTTTTTCTTCAGCAAAAGTTTGCTGAGCACCAGCGTCAGTACCGGCATTAGGTTCGGTGAGACCGAAGGCTCCGATCCACTCTCCTGTGCAAAGCTTAGGAAGGTACTTCTTCTTTTGTTCTTCTGTACCGTTTTCGTAGATGGGAGCAGCACACAGAGAGGTGTGAGCCGAAAGAACTACACCGGTTGTCGCACATACGCGGCTCAGTTCTTCCACAGCCATTGAATACATTACGTTCGTACCGCCGGCACCGCCATATTCCACAGGGAATGGGATACCCATCAGTCCGATTTCACTCATCTTCTTTACTGTTTCGATGGGGAAACGTTCCTGCTCGTCAATTTCGGCCGCTAAGGGTTTTACTTCCTTCTCGGCGAAACTGCGGATCATCTCAAGAAACATTTGTTCTTGGGGTGTCTGAGAAAAGTCCATAATTTTTGAAGTTTATTGGATTGTAGTGATACTAAAAACTCATTGTTATTGTTTCATCGGCAATACTTCAGAAGCAAAAGTCAGCGTAGCTTCTGTCGCTGCTTGCACTTCTTCTGCCGAAAATTCTGGATGGATTTCGGTGACAACTAGACCTTTACTCGGGTGCACTTCTATCACACACATTTCTGTGATTATCAGATTCACTTGCCCCTTAGCCGTAAGAGGGAGCGAGCATTTCTTCATAATCTTAGGGCTACCTTTGGCGGTATGTTCCATTGCCAAAATTACTTTACGTGTACCGACAAGAAGGTCCATAGCCCCTCCCATGCCGGGTGCTTTCTTGCCGGGGATCAACCAATTGGCCAAATCTCCATTCTCATCTACTTGCAAAGCACCAAGAACACTGACATCCACATGCCCACCGCGGATAATGGCAAATGATGTTGCACTGTCGAATGATGCCGCACCTGCAATTGCAGATGTGAATCCTCCGCCAGCATTGGTCAGATTAGGGTCTTCTTTACCTACTTCAGGGGCCGGCCCCATGCCTATCATTCCATTCTCTGATTGTAGATAGACTTGGATGCCGGGTTTGAGATAATTGGGCACCATTGTTGGCAATCCGATGCCGAGATTAACTACGTCACCGTCTTTTAGTTCGAGGGCGACACGTCGGGCAATCACTTCTCTGATTTGATCTTTTTCCATGATGAAAAGCCTTTTATCGTGATTATTTATTATTCATCCGTTTATGGAGTTCTTGTGCAATGAAGGATGCAACATCATCTGCATAAGTATTTGCACCGAATCCTGCGTCATATCCAAGTTCTTTGGCTAATTCATAGCTGATACGAGGGCCACCGCATGCCAAAATCATCTTATCTCTGAGACCTTCAGCTTCCATCAATTCAACAAGTTCAATCAAGTTCTTGATGTGAACATCTTTCTGCGTCACAGTCTGCGATACGAGTAGGGCATCGGCATTCAGTTCAATCCCTTTTGCGATGAATTCTTCATTAGGGACTTGGCTCCCGAGATTATATGCCTCAATCATGTCATAACGCTCCAGACCATAATGGCCTGCAAAGCCTTTCATATTCATGATGGCATCTATCCCCACAGTATGAGCATCGGTTCCTGTACTGGCTCCTACTATTACGATTTTCCTGCCGATATTCTCACGGATAAAGTCATCCGTCTCAGCCATATCCCATTTTGTAGATTCTACCTTTGGCACATAGATAGAACTATAATCTACCGTATGTTCACAGCTGCCATAGCAATTGAAGAACGTAAATCCTTCGGTCAGTTCACGGTAGAAAACTACTTGGGGATTTTGCATCCCCATCTTCTTGATGAGTTGCTTTGCCGCTTCAATTGCTTCGTCGCCGGCAGGAACGGGGAGCGTAAAGCTCAATTGTACCTTACCATCGTTCATCGTGTCGCCATAAGGCTTGATGCGCGAAAGGTCTAAGGTCTGATCAAAGTCTCTTCCTTCTGTAGAATATAGTCCGCCACTCATAACTTACCTTCCATATTAAAGTTCTTCATCAACTCAATTGTCGGGTTGTAGTAGTGTTCGTCCTTTTTGGCTACACCACTGAGTCCCTTACCACCATTCATCGGTCGCTTTACATCACCGAAAATACCTTTCTCCAAGGCAGAGAAAAGACCTTCTTCTTTCAATCTTTCAAGTAGGACAACGGTCTTGTCCAAGACTTCTCGAGCACGAGTCTGAACGATGCCATCTTCTTTGAATTCGATTTCAGAGCCAATATTTTTCATGTTAGAGAAGATGTACTTGGCATTCTCTATTGAGAGATAGCGGTCGCTCATGAAAGGCGTGTGGATGGCTTCGGTCGGCATTCCAAGTAACTGAATACCCTGAGAAGTCCATATACCAATGATATTGAAAAGAGCATCTTGCAAATGACCCCGGAAGATGTTTCCCGTCATAAACTTGGTCGGAGGCATATATTTGAGTGGGGCTTTTGGGAAGATCTCTCTTGTCATTTGAGCCTGTGCCAACTCAAAGAGGAATCCGTTTTCGAGCATGGGATCCATTTCGAAAGCATGTCCAAGTCCCATTTGTTCTGCCGGCAGTCCGGCTGTAAGAGCGAGCTGTTCGTTGATAAGATCCGATGCTAGTACCGTATGTGCTTCTTCTACTGCATCGGCAGTTGTAAGATAATTATCTTCACCTGTATTGATGATGACACCGGCAAAACCGTTGATTACGCGACTCATATACTGGTCTACAAGGGTCCGCTGCATATTGATATCGCGGAAGAGGATACCATAGAGTGCATCGTTGAGCATCACATCCAACCCTTCAAGTGCACCCATTACAGCAATTTCGGGCATACATAGTCCCGAACAATAATTACAGAGTCTGATGTAGCGGCCTACCTCTTCGCCCACTTCGTCAAGAGCCTTTCGCATGATTCGGAAGTTCTCTTGTGTAGCAAAGGTGCCACCAAACCCTTCTGTAGTAGCACCGAATGGCACATAATCGAGCAAACTCTGTCCTGTGGTGCGGATTACAGCTATAATATCTGCTCCTTGACGAGCTGCTGCTTGAGCTTGAATTACGTCCTCGTATATATTGCCAGTGGCAACAATAACGTAGAGGTATGGCTTGGGGCCTTCCCCAAGAGTATTGATGTAGTTTTCTCTTCTCTTTCTATTGTCTGCTATCTTTTGCATGCCGGCTGTGATGAGCGGAGCCAGCATGTCAGCCACTACTTGAGATGAACAGAAAGGATAAGAGGTGAGATCTGTTTCTCCGAGAGCAATGCTCTCTGCGATTTCTTGAGGGGTTTTGCCGGTCGCTACCATTCCGTTTGCCAAAAAGAATAGAGATCCGTGTCCCAATACATTCCGGTCTTTCAGATGGTCAACCAATACGTTAGGCAGTGGAACAGCATTGCCATCCACTCCGTCTATCCCGATTAGGCGACAGAGGGTGCGTTCTACGGCTACCGTCGTGTATTGTTCGACAAATGTCTGTACATTTCCGGCTATTTCTCCGGCGATACTTCTGGCGTATTCAACTTTGGAGAAATCAATTCCGACTTTACTTTTTTGCATATTCTGATATGTATTCCTATCTTTTAAGCTATTCTTGTATTACACAGATACTGTTTACATTCCATCATCAGATCCTCATTGACACCGAGGATTTCTGCTATACGGATGGCTTCCCGTGGAACATCGTTTCCGCTTACTTCTTCAAGGGTGTAGTCCACACATTTGCCAAGTGCATTTACTTGCAAAGGTAATTTTACCTTATCTTCTCTGAACCCTCGTACTTTTAGCCTGCGACAAGGTATGCCTATGCTGCCATAATGAGTTGTCACAAGTGCTCTAACCTCGCGTTTGCCCAAGAGAGAGAGAAGACCGCCCACGATCGCTTCTCCCTCTATAGGATTGGTCGTTCTTGCTGGTTCATCTACCAATGCCAGTAGGGTTGTTCCCTGTTTTACTTCATCTGCAATGGCAGAGAGATACATCATTTCTGCTCCGTATGAGGAGAGCCCTTCTCTGATATCCTGTGCATCACCCAGTGAGAGCATTACATTATCTACCGGGCAAATTTCTGCTTTTGCAGCGGGCACGTAGAAACCATATTGATAAAGAGTCTGTGCCAACGCAACGGCTTGTAGTAATACGCTCTTACCAGCCATATTGGCTCCCGTTATTAGCGTTGGTTCCTTGGGAATACTTATGTCAACGGGCTGGAATGTGTCGCCTTTCTCTCCCAAGATGCACAGCACTTGCGGATGTACCAATCCAACGAGAGTCGTTGTTTGTTGAGCTGACCGAGGTCTGCTCCATTGGAGTTGCACAAAAAGCTCCACCTTGGCCAGCAACAGATCCAATGCTCCTAACATCTCCAAAGCTGTTTCTAATGATGTCGCATGGGGTGAAAGGTGCTGTGATAGCTGCTTGCGAACGACGTCCTCTTCTTCTAATCCGGCATTACGAATGATCGATTTTTTTTCTTCGTCTGTTTCGATTTTCAGCTGTGCTCGTAGTTCTTTCAGTTTGATGGAGTATGCATCGTAGATATAGAAGTGAGGTATCTTTTTCTCTTCCGGATCTAAAACCGAAACGATATGCGACAGATCGGGAAGGGGAGAGCTAATGCCTTCTAATTCGTAGAAGCGGATCAGATCTCGAATATCCTCATTCAGGATGGCCAAATATTTTACTTCAAACAGATCAATGTCTGTACACACAGTGCGATGCGAGAGTGTCTGGATCGTACCTTTTATGTCGTGGAGCTGCGTTAGCTTGTGGGCTATTTCTTCAATCCCTCTTTGCTTTCGGATTTCAGAACGAAATGAGATCGCTGTGTCAACACGAGAAAGGAGCTCTTCTATAGCAACCTTGTCCGTCAGCCATTCTTGTTCCATGAGACAACGGCGGCCTGCAGCCGAATGTATGCACAATTCGTCTGTTACGTAGCGAAGGCCGCTGATCCTATTGATCTGTTCTCGTAGTTTCATCAACTCTCATATTCTTTCAGCTCCCGAACGTCATAGACGGGGATACCAAGAGTTTTTTGCATTTCCTCTCGCAGCACATCCGATTTCAGTTTGTAGCCACTGGGTGCTACTGGATTGGCCGTTACTGCAAGGAGTTTACCTCCATAGAGCGATCTGATCTCATGTTTGCTCTGAAGGAAACGATCTACCGTTTCGGGCAGAGCAAACATACGAGTAAAATCTCGTATGATCAGACATATTTTTTCTTCGGATAGCCTAAGCTGCTCCAATAAATTGTCACTGACTGCTCCTGACACGTAAATTCTATTGCCATGTCGTGTCAGATGGCTTCTGTTCGATGCATTGAGCATCAAAGCCGAGCGAATCCCCAAATCATGGATTCCTCCCGTCTCATCTATCCCCCAAATACCCTGTTCGATCAGATCTAGCTTTTCGGCTATGGCCTCTTCCATCGTTGGTAGGGATATAAGTCTGTACACAGCAGCCGTCTTGCGTACGAGCTGCGGTATGTTGATGGACAAAGCTGCTCCCGTGGCCAAAATCATGGCATCGGTGACGGCTGGTGACGCTAGAGCCTTTCGTGAGAGTGCACCATCCACGATCGTTGTTTGGACGCCGTTGGCTGCGAGAGATGTAATCATTCTCTTGAGCCCTCCTGTGGTAGAAGGTCCAGAAAGGAGCACCTTGCCAGCCTCAAGCGATTGGGCTGTAATGAGACGTCCCAATGCTGTTCTGCTCTCGCTTACATCTGTTATCTTTGCGAGCAGCTGCTTCTGCAGATAATGCTGTTCCGACGTGACAAATAGCATACCCTCTGGAACCACAATTTCAGGCTTGGGGGTCTGTGTCACTTGGTCGCTCTTCTCTCCATCGATACCGATGGAGGTCAGTGCCACTCGATGCTGATAGGCATTGAGTCGCCGGATGATGTAGTTGAGCGTCTCTGTTTTGCCTGTATTCTTCTCCATCCCAAAGATGGATATGCTCCGGCACTGCATTATCTTTTCGACAAAAGGCAATTCTCTGTTCCTTGTCCTTAGTGAATTATCTCTCCCCCTCCTTAACCCATGAGGCGGGAGGGGGAGGAGTCAATTCTTAATTAAGTCAGTCCGTCCTTAGAATTTACGTTTCTTGCGGGTGAGGTCCGAAGGTTCAATAGCCAGTTGCTGACCGGCCGAGAGTGCAGCCACACCTTTGCGGGCTTTCTTAGCTCGACAATCCTCACAGTCGCATTCCTCAGTATAGTTCTCTGGTTCGGTATAGGTGGTAATAACGCCTTCATAGTTGCGGAGTACCACATGTCTTGGCGATTGTGACACCACATAATTGGGCATTACCGGAATTTTTCCACCACCACCCGGTGCGTCTACCACGAAAGTCGGCACGGCATAACCCGACGTGTGGCCACGCAGGTTCTCGATGATTTCTATACCCTTGGAAACCGGTGTGCGGAAATGGCCAATGCCGAGTGAGAGGTCACAAACATAGATGTAGTAGGGACGCACGCGCATCTTTACGAGCAGGTGTACAAGTCTTTTCATCACGTGTGTGCAGTCGTTGATACCACGCAGCAGCACAGTCTGGTTGCCCAGCGGAATGCCTGCATTAGCCATTCTCTCACATGCTTCCACCGCTTCCGAAGTAACTTCGTTGGGGTGATTGAAGTGCGTATTCAACCATATCGGATGATACTTCTTGAGCATGTCCACCAACTCCGGCGTGATGCGCTGAGGCAATACCACAGGCGTGCGGCTTCCGATACGAATGATCTCTACGTGAGGTATCTCACGAAGGCGCTTCACGATGTATTCCAAACGTTCATCGCTAACGAGAAGGGCATCACCTCCTGAAAGCAAAACGTCTCGTACGGTAGGCGTTTTAGCGATGTAGTCGATGCAGCGGTCAATACGTTCTGAAGGAGAGGACGCATCCTTCTGTCCGGCAAAACGACGACGTGTGCAGTGACGACAGTACATAGAGCATTTGTCCGTAATGAGGAAGAGCACACGGTCGGGATAACGGTGAGTCAATCCCGGTACGGGTGAATCTTCATCTTCGCTCAGCGGGTCTTCTTGATCTTCCGGTGCGCGGAGCAATTCCTGATGAGTAGGAATAGCTTGCTTGCGAATCGGACAATTGGGGTCATTGGGGTCTATCAAACTTAAATAATAAGGAGTGATAGCCATACGGAGAACCTTGAGTGACTCCTTTACTCCCTCCTCTTCTTCCGGAGTGAGCACAATGTACTTCTTCAGTTGGTCAAGAGTCTCAATGCGGTTGAGAACCTGCCAATGCCAGTCGTTCCATTGCTCATCCGTAACGTCGGGGAAGTAATATTTTCTACGACTTTCTGCCATAATCGTTTGTGAGCTTGAGCTTAAATAAGCATGTATGCACCGCGGGAAGGGAGCTGATCGAAATCGAGCAATTTCGCCCTTGCCACGGTGCAAACATCCTCGATATTAAGCGTACAATTCTGTGAAAACTTTACGTAGTTCCTCGCATTCGCGAAGTTCTTGCAGCGTGATCTCGGCATGACCCTTGGTGTAGCCATTACCTACGATCATAGTTACGTCGCTACCTACACCTTCTGCACCCAGAGCTGCCTTGGTGAAGCTCGTCGCCATTGAGAAGAAGTACACGAGACCATCATTCTTCGTACAGAGGATACTGGTCATTTCCGTGTCGGTGATATTCACGTTGTTAATTGTAACATCACACATTTCGCCATTAGTAAGCTTCTCGATTTCTTCCATTACGGGTACCGGTTTTGTAGCATCGGCTGAGAATACGTAGTCGCAGAAGCCGAGAGCTTTGAGGCGGTCAGTACTCTTCTGTGAGTGGCAGAGACCGATTACTTTGCCGGTCACGCCTGCGCGTTTCTTTGCTTCATAGCAGCAGAGCATACCACTCTTACCACCTGCTCCGATGATGAGCACCGTATCACCCGGCTTTACAAGTTTGGCTGTCTGTGCGGGAGCACCTGCCACGTCCAGAGCCGATAGTGCGAGCTTCTCAGGCAGGTCGGCAGGAATCTTGGCATAGATACCGCTTTCGAAGAGGATAGCCTTGCCATCAATGTCCACCTGATCTACATCGGGGCGGATTTCTTTGATCTTGTCGATGCGGAGTGGTGTCAGAGACAGAGATACCAGAGTGGCGATCTTGTCACCTTCTTTTAGGTCGATTTTGCCCTTGAGCGCATCACCGATTTTCTCCACTGTACCGAGTAGCATACCACCCGAGCCTGTTACAGGATTGCGGTGCTTGCCTTGCTTTGCCACGATGCCAAGCATGATTTCAGCGATTTTGGCCTTGTCGCCACCGGCTTGCTCTTCGATCTGTGTGAAGCTGGCAGAGTCGATATTGAGGGTTTGTACGTCGATGAGGATCTCGTTGTCATAGATCTCATCCATGTTGTTATCTACCTTCAGGGCCGGCTGGGGAAGAACGCCCAGCGGTTCGATTACACGGTGTGTGCCGTATTTGTTTCCTTTCTTTTGCATAGTCGGAATGTTTTGAGTGAAATTTGTGAGAGTCTTTACTGAGCAAGCCCCAGAATGCGGCGGGCTTCGGCCGGAGTAGCAATTTCACGGCCCATTTCTTTGGCCATACGCGCTACCTTTTCTACCAATTCTCCGTTAGAGCGAGCTAATACTCCCTTGGAGATATATACATTGTCTTCGAATCCTACGCGCACGTGGCCGCCATCGATTATAGCCAGAGCTGCCAATGGGAACTCATAGCGCCCTATGCCGGCTACCGTATAGGTGGCATCTGCAGGAATGCTTTCACGCAAGAAAACAAAGTCGCGCATCTCGCCGCTAATACCGCCATTGACACCCATCACGAAGTCGAAGTGCATGGGAGATTTGATGTATCCCTTGCGGTGGAGGCGGAGAGCCATATCGATCATGCTCTTGTCGAATACCTCAAGTTCAGGTTTGATGCCACGCTCAATCATTTTTTCGCCAAAGTATTTGATCGTATTCTCAGTGTTGGTGAATACTTCGTCCCCTCCGAAGTTGAGCGTACCACAGTCCAATGTGGCCATTTCCGGAGATAGCTCTGTAGGCTGTAGGCGTTCGTCGTTGGTCATGCCTACAGCACCGCCAGTAGAAGGTTGGATGATTACATCGGGGCAAACCTTGTGAATGGCGTCCATTACCTCTTTGAAGCGATTCTTGTCCTGTGTGGGCGTACCGTCATCGTTCCGCACGTGGAGATGGATGATGCTGGCGCCGGCATCGTATGCCGACTTGGCCTCACGTACACACTCTTCCACCGTATAGGGGACAGCCGGATTATGCTCTTTCAGCACCTCTGCTCCGCAGATGGCAGCGGTGATAATTAGTTTTTCCATAATAGCTTAGTTGGGGTGATTTGTCGTTTTTTACTTCTTGCGTTGAGCCTGAGCGGGTACAACGCAGGTGCCGGATGCACGGCATACTACGATGGGCTCGTCGAGCACATCGGCTGCTGACTCAGATATGTCGGTACGGGGACGAATCACCTTGCGTGCTTCGAACTTCATCTTACGACTCGTATTGCCCACATGGGTGATTTCGCCCACTGCCTCAATGTAATCTCCTGCAAATACAGGGGCCAGAAACTCTACATTGTCATAAGCGCAGAAGAGACCTTCGTCACCATCTTGCATGATCAGAAGTTCTGTAGCTACGTCTCCGAAGAGTTGGAGCATACGCGCTCCGTCAACTAAGTTGCCTCCGTAGTGTGCATCGTGAGCACTCATTCGCAGGCGGATCATTGATGTCTTTGCCATAGTTTGATATTTTGTGAGGGGATTATACGTGATTGTCGGGCTTATAGCAGGATATAATCCACAAATATGCCACTTGTGTGCACCTGCTCCATCGGGATACTCCCTATTGGTAGAAGCTCATCCACTTCTGCTATGACACAATCGGCTGCCATGGCCATCAGTGGCTGAAAGTTCTGTGATGTGCCTTTGTAAACGAGATTGCCAAATTCGTCGCCGATGCTGCCCTTGAGGAAAGCGAAGTCAGCACGAATAGGTTTCTCAAGCAAGAAGGTCTGACCATCGACTTCGATCTTTTGCTTGCCTTCTTCGATCACGGTGCCGAGCCCGGTCGTTGTAAGAACTCCACCTAAGCCTGCACCTCCGGCGCGTACACGCTCTGCAAGTGTTCCTTGGGGGCTGAATTCGATTTCCAACTCACCGGCATTCATCTGGTCACCGGTCATGGGATTGGTACCGATGTGGCTGACGATCAATTTCTTCACTTGACGATTAGCGATGAGGCGACCGCAACCACGATCGGGATAGGACGTGTCATTGGCGATCAACGTTAGATCCTTGACTCCACTTTTCACTAATTCATCCATTATTCTTTCGGGGGTACCGTTCGCTAAGAAGCCACCCACCATGATAGTCATTCCGTCCTTGAATAGGGCAGACAGCTTTTCGACTGTTATAGCTTTGTTCATGGATTGTCTTATTATTTTGAGAATAACCTTTCGTTCCGTTTCTGTGACTAATCTCGTGTGACAGTTTCCCATCATCACATTTCGCCGTCAAAGATAGTTCCAATTTGGGAGTTGTGAAAATTTCGGCAGGCCAAAAAAGATGTTCTGTAGATTCCTATGCTCGGGAGCCATCTCTCTGTCATTTCGAGGCGATGAATATGTCTCTGAGTCCAAGGAGGCGAATAGTAAGCTTTTTCAAGCAAAACTTCAGATCAATAATTTGGAGGCAGAGACTTCATCTCTTTTCATGCATGAATGGGCGAAGAGAGTGACACGGTTGAGTTTTGGCTTTTTGTTACCTTTGCATATTGGTAAGGGGTGCTGTAGAGAGTAAATGCTTGAATATCGGACAGCATCTGCCCATACAAGACAGCACTATATCGTAAAAGACAGACATGATGATCCATCGCTACTTATCAAAACCTGCGGAAATCGCTCCGCTTCCATCCTCTTTCTCTTGTAATGCTTGCACGGCACGGCCGTGTGGCAGCAGTGTGTGTGAAGATCTCAGAGGGCGGATGGTAGATAGGATCGAGTAAAGCAGGATCGACATAGCCAAAAGCTAAAAGTCCCCGTTGTATTCACTATAGGATACAACGGGGACTTTTCGTTTTTTAGCTGTCTTAGTAGTCTTTTGTGTCGATCAACTCTATGATTTTTGACATTCAAACTCGTTAATGTTACAAACGATATTTATAAAGATCGAAAATAAGAATTATAAAGATTGCATCTCAAATCCCTAAACTTCATCATAGGGGGAGGTAAAAGCTGATTTTCGATCGTATTTTGCCCTCCGGCCGAACTTCAAAAAACTGCTTATCTGGAATGAATCTAAACAGATATTCAGTGTTGAAAACTTTTTTGACCCATAAAAAGGGGAGAGAAAATAGCACGAATTGTGGAAATGTCAATCGTTTGATTTTGTCAGTTTGACTCCCTGAGTACCGATTTGTAAGAAATAATGCCCTACTGGAAGCGTGCTTGCATCAATTCTATATACAGGCTCATGCAGTTCGTGTCTTGAAACAAGATTGCCTGCAGCGTTGTACAAAATGGCAGTCTTCCCAATCCATTCATCAGCAACTACTATTACAAAGCTATCCTTGAAAGGTGTCGGATACACGCGGCCAGCAAGGGGGTGGGCGATATCGGATAGCGAAACTTCACTACCCTCGTAGGGGTGCATGGCCAGTTGGCTTCCATTAAAGTCATAGACTTTCCAATTCTTGGCTTTGGCTGCACTCACCTGGTTTTTATCACAGATATTACCTTCTTCGGGATTGGTCGTGTTGATCACCACAAAATCTCCATAGAAGGGTTGGTTATTACCTGCTTGCAACAGAGGCATAGACTCGATCATCTGTCCCATAGCCTCGTTTCGGATCTGATTCTCAAAACACCACAATTCTGTTATTTTCGGATTGTTGCCGAAATCCAAAGAGGTAAGCCGATTGGTGTTGCAAAACACTTTTTCTAGTAATGGATTCTGTGAGAGATCCAATGTCATGAGATAATTTTGAGCACAAGACAAATAAGTGATCAAGGGACAATGACTTAAATCCAACTCTTCAAAATCATTAGCGTCGCAAGTGAGATAGGACAGAAGGGGAACTGTTTTTAGATCAAGGGCTGATAGTCCGTTGTTAGAGCAGGAGAGGTATTTAATCTGTTGATTTTGAGAAAGATCAAGACTGGTCAAGGCATTGGAATAGCAGTTTAGCCTGATTAGCTTCTTGTTCTGGGTGAGATCAAGAGCTGTCAATTCATTGACGTCGCAAGCCAAAACAGTTAATTCGGGATTGTTATGGACCAATAGATGCGAGATTAGGTTCGAACTACAGAGCAGACTGGTCAAGACGGTGTTCTTGGATACATCTAAAGCCTCAAGTTGATTGTGGCTACAGTCCAAATCGTCCAATAGCGTGTTGGCTGTAAGGTCTAACGACTCTAACTGATTGAGGGCACAGTAGAGCATCTTGAGATTCTTGCAGCCCGACAAGTCTAAGGCCTTTATCTGATTGATCCCGCATGAAAGTTTCTCCAATTCAGGGTTGGTGCTTACTGTGAGGCTGGAAATACTGTTGTTGGAGCACCTGAGATACTTCACCTTTCCGTATATGCTTATCTGCTGAGTCTCTACTGGATAGAATGCATCCACGCCCATGCTCACTACTGCCTCTTCTTCTTGATAGATGCCATCGTTGTTGAGGTCAATCCATATATCTGCCTCTTGTGCTTCTATCATCAGTTTCAGCATAGAACCTGTGGTGAGGCCTGTGGTGAGAGACATCCGTGGCCCTGAGGTAGGAGCAGGTGAGTATTTTTGATTTTTCGCTCCATCGGTTGGAGCTGATATGAACTGTGCTTGACCCGATTGGCCTAATAATAGCGCACACCCAAGTAGGATGATTTTTGGAAGAAAACTTTTCATGCCTGTCATTTTATTATAATAATTGATTGAATTTTACCAGTCTTAGAACGGGTATCCTACTGCGATGTGCCAAGCAAAATTGGACGAGAGGTTGGGACGGGTGATAGCCCATTTGTAGCGACCGGTCTGCTGAGGATCGTAAGCTTTGAGGCCGGCATCCAGCCGTACGAGGAAGTAGTCGAAGTCCAATCGAAGTCCCAGACCGTAAGCCAGTGCAATTTCTTTGTAAAAACGATCGAAGCGGAAGAGTCCGTCCTCTTGATTCTCGTAATCGCGTATCGTCCACACGTTGCCAGCATCAACAAAGGCTGCGGCACGGAATTTCCAGAATAGCTTGGTCCTATATTCTACATTCATGTCGAGACGTATGTCGCCCATCTGGTCGAAGAAAGTTTTGTCTGGTGTCACTTTCATGCTACCAGGCCCGAGAGTGCGTACGCTCCAACCGCGTACACTGTTGGCTCCACCCGCAAAGTAGCGTAATTCAAATGGAATGTGACGGGCATTGCCATAGGGGAAGGCAGCTCCTATGCCTATATGCAGTGCCAGGCTATTGTCTTTTTCGAGCTGAATAGTGTTAGCCAAATCAACATCCAACTTGACAAACTGAGCATAGTTGAGTCCGAACATTTGGTATGCTCCGAGTTCATCTTTCTTAGAGTTGGTGAGGTAGGAGATGGCTTGGAGCAGATTACCTGCAGACTGTATGCTGAATCGTGCCGTGAAAGGATTGGATCCGATTTTTTCGGGGGATTGCGTCGAGGTATAGTTCAGGATATAGGCCGAGCCTAAGATGAACTGCTCTGTATAGTTATACAGCGCAGTGGTGGGCGGGAGCGATTGGGCGAACTCTTGATCAATGTAGGGAAGATGGAGGTAATCCACATCGAGTAGGCGGATGGTATGGCGTAGTTGGCTGTGTCGATAGGTCTGCCACGAATAGTTGAGTTGAGCTGAGAGGATGACACGGTCAAATTCGGGTCTTGTCTGGTAGTTGTAGCCTATCTTCCACTCGGTTGATGCACGGAGGCGTCGACGTGTATTCTCCGAAATAAATGGGAATAAGAGATGTGGGAAGCGGAGCGAACTCTCCACCCCGTATTCCATAAAACTGTGTGCCCCTTCGCGAATGGCTTCGTAGGCTCCTTTGAGCTTGATGTTGAAGAACTCTCCACCCCGGAAGAGATTACGATTGACAAAGCCGATTGATAAGGCTGCACCGAAGTCTCCTGCTGAGTTGGTGCCGAGGATCTCTGCTTCGAATGATTTGCTGCGCGCAGGTACCGTAAGGATGTGGCAATCTATGATTCGCAAACTGTCGGACAGCGAGAGGTTGTCTGCTCTCTCTCGTTCGATGAAGCGGATGTTGGCGTTGCGGATGATCGGCAGGGCATTGAGCTTGATATAGGAGCGTTCCACTTCTTCCTCGCTGAAGAGCGTTTCGGGTATGATCGAAACGGATCGAGCCAGAGCAGATGCTCGGATGTAGCGTCCTTTCTTCCCGTAGTAAACGGTGTATTCTCGATGACGAATGGAGTCGATGCGTGGCAGTTCTTCGACTGCCAGGTCCGATTCGAAAGGATTGTAATCTGTGTGGAAGTATATGTTGCCTACCTGATATGGATGACTATTGCGGCCATTGACGATCAGGCGCAGATTGGCCATTTTCTCTCTTGTTTTGTCACCCTCTACGGTGGTGTCCGCCTCGAAGTAGATCTCTTCTGAGGAGAATCTCCAGTAGCCATTGTTGCGCATATAGCGGGCGATAGCCTTACGTTCTTCATCTAATATGATGGGAGAGAGCGGAGTGTCGGATCTGATCCCAATTTGATAGACATTGGACAGAGAGTCGTTTAGGCTGATTGGGGGAAGCAGAGGGTTCCGCGTTTCTACGGCTATGTCTTGAATGTAATAACGTTGTCCGGGATGAATGTGATAGGTAACGCGTGCTTTCTTATATATACTGGTATCCACTTCTGTTCGCACCGAAGCATCAAGATAACCGTCTCCTGCCATAGCTCTTGCCAGACGTGTCGCAGTGCGATCAGTAAGTAGGGTGTCAATGAGTACAGGAGGCTCGCCCATTTTTCGCAGCGAGCGATTCCACCAGTTGTTACTCTCGGGATTGGATCCGCTATATAGGCGCAACTGCCAGCGGGTCATACCGAAAAGGCGATAGTTAGGTTGTTGTAGTGTATAGTCGCGTATATCCTCCGGTAAGGGGATGCTATCCACATCGCTTACGATCGTTACTCTGTCGAGTAGTTTCTCTCCATCCGGGACGTGTCGGATGACAGAGCAGGAGGAGACGGCCACGAGCAATAGAGCGGCTAATATGGAGTGGGTGAGCCGAGAGGAGGGCATAGGATAAGTGCTATTCTTCTTGCCAAATACGCCAACTGCACAACGCCTGAATCAAGAGCATCTCCAAGCCGTTGTGGACTGTTGCCCCTTGCATACGAGCGCGGTGCATAAAGATGGTCTCTTCCGGATTGTATATCAGATCGTAACAGAGGTGCTCCTTTCCTATACCTTCGAAAGAGATGGGAGGACATTGGTCAATGTGAGGATACAATCCCACCGGAGTAGCATTGACTATCAGCTTGTACCGATCTATAATATCGGGAGTCAGGTCCGAGTATGCATAGATGGTTTTGTCCGATGGGGTGCGGCTGACTTGTCTATGTTCGATACCCATCTTCTTCATGGCACGCATGACAGCGAGAGCAGCACCTCCTGATCCTAATACCAATGCACGCGCATGCCAAGGCTGACGGACAAGCTCCAAGCTATCTGCAAATCCTGATACATCTGTATTATATCCGATTAGGCGGGGACCGCGGAAACGCGACCGCTCTATTCGGATGGTATTGACAGCTCCGATGAGAGCTGCCTCTTCGTCCAATCTGTCCAGATGGCGGAGTATGCTCACTTTATAGGGTGCTGTCACATTCAGTCCGGCGAGGTTGCGATGCTGCGAGAGTACCCCTTTCAGCTCCGAAAGCGATTCCATTGGGAAGAGCTTGTACACGGCATTGATCCGTTCCGTCTGAAACTTCGCGTTGAAGAAATCTGCTGAGAGAGAGTGTCCCAAAGGGTAACCGATCAGACCATATTCTTTCATTTCAGTCCCATATAAACGGTTGCTGCCTCGAACGATAAGCTCCGGAAGTAAGCTTCACGGAAGCCTATTGACTGCATGATGTCCGTCAGTTCTTCTCGTTGCGGCATGGCTGCAATCGATTCAGGCAGATAGTTGTATGCCTCTGCATCTTGCGATAGCAAGCGTCCCAAGATGGGAATAATGTGCGTGGAGTAAAAATTGTAACCTTGCTTCCACGGGAAGCTGACAGGATGGGTGAGTTCCAATATCATCAATGGAGCTCCCACGCGAAGAACACGATACATTTCTCCCAAGCCTTGCCTGATATCTTGGAAGTTGCGCACGCCAAATGCTACCGTCACAGCATCGAAGCTTTCGTCCTCGAAGGGAAGATCAAGACAGTCCTTTTGCAAAAAGGTAATCCGATTCTCCAGGTTCTCGGATCGTACCTTCTGTTCTCCTATTCGTATCATCTCGAAGGAGAGGTCTATCCCTGTTACCTGTTTGATCGAAGGAATATCCTTACATAGCTCTATAGCCAGATCACCCGTTCCGGTTGCCACATCCAGTACCGTACGTGGAGCGAAGGGTGCAATCAATTCGATGGCTTTCTGACGCCATCCTCGATCCATCCCCCACGAAAAGAGATGGTTGAGGTGGTCATACTGACTTGCTATGTGGTTGAACATGGCCTCTACTTGTTCACCTTTGGGGCGATCGCTTTTATATGGATTGATTGTTTCGGGGCTCTGCATGGCGTGTTATTGCCCGGGCTATCTGCTCTCTCTTAGCGCAGATAGCCCATGATGTTCTTTTCTATTCTTTGTGCGAGATTACTCAGGTCGGCTTTTTCGAAGGGTTTACCCACGATTCCCTCAAACAACTCGATGTAGCGTTCCGATACGCTGTCACAGTATGCTTCGGTCATTTCGGGTATCGTTTGTCCCTCTTTGCCTTGGAATCCGTGCTCGATTAGCCACTGACGCACGAATTCTTTGGAGAGTTGTTTCTGTGCTTCTCCACGCTCGAAACGTTCTTGATACCCTTCGGCATAGAAGTAACGAGAGGAGTCCGGCGTGTGGATTTCATCGATCAGATAGATCTTACCATCTTTCTTGCCAAATTCGTACTTCGTGTCCACCAGGATGAGTCCTTTCTCGGCAGCCATTTGGGTGCCACGTTCGAAGAGAGCATAGGTATAGCGCTCCAATTGCTCATAGTCTTCTCTTGATACCAACCCTTGAGCGATGATCTCTTCGCGAGAGATGTTCTCGTCATGTCCTTCGTCCGCTTTGGTTGTGGGGGTGATAATGGGTTTGTCGAAACGCTGGTTTTCGCGCATTCCCTCCGGCAGAGGCAGACCGCACAGCACACGATCACCAGCTGAATAAGCACGCCAGGCACTACCGGTGATATAACCGCGGATTACCATCTCCACCTTGAAAGGCTCGCATCGGTGACCAATTGTGACCATCGGATCGGGGGTAGCGATCTTCCAGTTCGGTACGATGTCGCGAGTGGTATCCAAATAATGGGCTGCAATTTGATTGAGTACTTGTCCCTTGTAGGGGATGCCGGCGGGTAGGATCACATCGAATGCTGAGATGCGGTCGGTGGCGATCATCACCAGCAGATCGTTCTCCAGTGTATATACGTCGCGTACCTTACCGTGATAGACGGCCTTTTGTCGGGGCAGATTGAAATCTGTACGAGTCAATGTTTCTTTCATCGTGGGTTCTGTTTTATCTGTTTTGTATCTTTTATTCGTTTGACTATATCTCAGCAGCTTGGGCTGCCAGAGCAGCTGCAGCGGCTTCTTTTTTCTTTTCGGCATCGTATCGGTCGTAAGCATCTACCACGCGCTGCACCAGCGGGTGGCGTACGATGTCGGCCTTGTCGAATGTAACATGACCGATGCCCTGCATGCCGTGTAGTAGCTGTAACGCTTGGCGCAGACCGGAGCGTACGCCACGCGGAAGGTCGGTCTGTGTGATGTCACCGGTCACGAGCATTTTGGCATTGGCACCGAGGCGGGTGAGGAACATCTTCATTTGTAACTCGGTCGTGTTCTGAGCTTCGTCCAAGATGACCACGGCGTCGTTGAGCGTGCGCCCGCGCATATAGGCCAATGGTGCTATCTGGATGATGTTATTCTCCATATACTCTTTCAGCTTGACCGCAGGAATCATTTCTTCCAATGCATCGTATAGTGGTTGCAGGTACGGATCGAGCTTGTCTTTCATCTCGCCGGGAAGAAATCCCAGCTTTTCGCCTGCTTCTACCGCCGGTCGGGACAGAATGATGCGACGCACTTGTTTGCTTTTGAGCGCTCGCACAGCCAAGCTGATAGCCACGAAGGTTTTTCCTGTCCCCGCCGGGCCGATGGCAAAAACGAGGTCATTGGTCTCGAAGGCTTCCACCAGTTTTTGCTGATTGTCACCTCTGGCCACGATGCTACGGCCACCTGTCCCGTGGAGGATGAGGTGTTGAGGATGTGCATCGGCTGGCAGCTTGGCTCCCTGGGTTATGCGCAGGATCACGTCTTCGGGGAGTACGTTATATTCGCGACAGTATGCCACCATCGGCTCCAGTACCTCAAGGAAACGATCCGTCTCTCGCGAATCGCCCATTATCTTAAGCACATTGTGGTGTGCCACCAGGCGCAGCTTAGGAAAAAGTGTGCGCAGGAGCATGAGATTGCTGTTGTTCACACCGAGGAAAGCTTGTCCGTCGATGTCCTCCAGCACGTAGATTCTCTCTGTTATCAGCATATATGTCTAATAGCAATAGTGCAAATGTACTCTTTTCGTTTTATGGAAGACTTTTTCTGAGTGGCGCGACAGGAAAAGAATGAGGGCTGTGCCATGCGACACAGCCCTCAGACGGGGTTTGATGAGTTCTTCCTGTTTTTATTTAGCCTTTTCGAGCTCTACAGTGAAGTGACGCATGATGGGGTTTTCGAATGTGATAACGTATCCGCGCGTGATGCTCTCACGACGATCGTACACATTCTTCACCGCAGCAGCGATTACGTCCATATGGTTATTGGTGTACGTGCGGCGGGGGATTGCCAAGCGGAGGAGTTCGAGACGCGGATAGCGGTTTTCCTTTGTTACGGGATCGCGGTCAGCCAAGATAGAACCGATCTCTACACCGCGGATACCGGCTTCCAAGTACAGCTCTACGCCGAGCGTCTGAGCGATGAACTCTTCTTTGGGCACATGGGTGAGGATTTTCTTGGCGTCAAGGAAGATGGCGTGACCACCGGCGGGACGTTGGTAGGGAATGCCGTATTCGTCGAGCTTCTTACCCAGATATTCTACCTGCTTGATACGGGTCTCCAATGTGTCGAACTCGGTACCTTCGTCCAGACCTTGTGCCAAGGCGTTCATGTCACGACCGCTCATACCACCATAGGTGATAAAACCTTCGTTCATGATACAGAACATCTGACAACGCTTGAAGAGTTCTTCGTCCTTGAAAGCGACGAATCCACCCATATTCACGATGGCGTCCTTCTTGCTGGACATGGTCATCATGTCGGCATAGGAGTATATCTCGCGTACGATTTCCTTGATGGACTTGTTCTCATAGCCTGCTTCGCGAGTCTTGATGAAGTAGGCATTTTCTGCGAAACGAGCCGAGTCAATGAGCAGACGCAAACCGTAACGATGCGTCAGTTCGCTTACTTCGCGGATATTCTTCATAGATACAGGCTGTCCGCCGGCCGTGTTGTTCGTGATCGTGAGCACGACGCATGGGATCTTTTCTTTCGGTGTTTCCTTCAGAACTTTTTCGAGTTTCCCGAGATCCATATTGCCCTTGAAAGGAAGCTCGATCTGCGTATCGGCAGCTTCGTCGATGGTGCAGTCGGGAGCGAAAGCACGACGGTACTCGATATGTCCTTTGGTTGTATCGAAGTGTGAGTTGCCCGGCAGGACATCTCCTTCCTTGATGAGAGCAGAGAAGAGCACATTCTCGGCGGCACGTCCTTGGTGAGTGGGGAGGAAGTAATCGAATCCCAGGATGTCGCGGATGGCATTCTTCATATTATAATAGGAGCGTGCACCGGCATAGCTCTCATCACCGAGCATCATTGCCGACCACTGACGATCGCTCATGGCCCCTGTGCCGGAGTCGGTGAGTAGGTCGATAAACACGTAGTCACTCTTCAGGAGGAAGAGATTGTAGTGTGCTTCTTTCATCCATTGCTCGCGTTCAGCGCGCGTACTCTTGCGGATAGGCTCTACCATTTTGATGCGGTAGGACTCTGAAAAAGGTAATTCCATGTGTTTAGTAACTGTGTTTTGAGAAGTTAGCTTTCTTATTGTGTTCTTACGGGCGGCTAATTTAGCAGTTTTTTATTGTCAGTAGGTTAGTTTCTCTCCCCAAACTCCTTTTTCTTGATTTCCTCCTCTCCGGAAGTGATTGTCAAATTTGGTGTCAGACTCCATACAAGTCCTTGGAGAGGAAGACTGCCCAATTATCGTTTCCCTTATCTGCTGACCGATCGGTGAGATGGCGATAGGTGCTGTCGGTTGTATAGAAGTGCAGCTTTGTCCTTAGGCAAGGACAGTTTTGTTCTCTATGGTGGACAAATCTATCCTTTATAAAGGACAATTTTATCCTTCGCTTTGTTGCCATTCAACGGTCACTCTTGAAGTGAACGCCAAAAGTTTTTGGCCAATTTTTTGAGGGCATTTCAGGATTTGTATCGCTGACAAAT
This sequence comes from Porphyromonas loveana, assembly GCF_003096695.1. Classification (GTDB taxonomy): domain Bacteria; phylum Bacteroidota; class Bacteroidia; order Bacteroidales; family Porphyromonadaceae; genus Porphyromonas; species Porphyromonas loveana. The sequence goes on from NZ_QEKY01000002.1 coordinate 25,403, forward strand.
AACCTGCCAAACTCTTTCTGAGAATGATAACTCCTATTTTGATAAGGTTCCCTGGATGTTTCTTTGGGTGCGGTGGAATTATTTCATACCTTTGCACAGGCTTTGTTCTGATCCGTTTTGCTCTCTGTGGGGTGGGGCGGTGATGATTAAAAGGGAATCGGGTGCGAATCCCGAGCAGTCCCGCTGCTGTGAACCCTCTTAGGCTGCCGACATATATATCCACTGTCCGTTCTGTGCGGATGGGAAGGAGTCGGCGGTATGGGGTGAGCCAGAAGACCTGCAAAGCCTTTGTCTGCGGCTTCGAGGAAAAGCCGGGAGAGAATACCTCTGTGGTTGTTTCCGACTTTTACTTCCACCAGGATCCTTTTTCTTTCCCCAATCAATCCCCCGAGGAAAATCTTTGTTTCCGACGCAGCGGAAACGATCCGATTCTTTTTGCCAGGAATTGGAGTGTATTGTGAGCGGACCCTTATGGTCATGTCTTGGTGGGATGAGCTCCACCAAGGCTGACCTAAGGGTCTTATCATTTCTCATTCCCACCGCTTTTTCAGCCGATAATACCTTTTCTATCTCTGTTGCATGGAAATAATACTATACATTTGTGCCCGAAAAGACTGAAGTAGCTGTCCTCCGACACTTGTGAGGATGGTGCAAGGGAATCCGGTGCAAATCCGGAGCTGAGCCCTCAGCTGTAATGCTTCGATATCACTTCTGCCGATCGATAGGAGGTGATGGGGTGTGTAGTCAATCACGATGGTCACTGTTGGCGACAACAATTCGCTATGGGAAGGCCGACAAAAACTCGAGAAGAAGCCAAGCCAGAAGACCTGCTTGAGTAAATGTGTTCTTGGAACTCCAGGGATTTAGGAGTGCTTAGAAAAGACGTGTGCCGTCTCATCTTTCATATCCGTAAGTGCCTTTCCTCTATCAATGAGGGATACACTTGTGTGCAGAGAGCTAAATGATGAGATTGTTTCCGAAGACGCATCAGCTCTTGATCGTCGTTCTTTCCTTGCATTTTCTTCGTCCCGCAATTATTGTGCAAACTAACTAATTAGTATCAATTATGCGGAAGAGAATTATTCTTTTGGTGTTATTCTGCTTGGCAACCCTCACCTCATCGGCACTCTACGCTCAGAGTAGAGCCTCGCTGCAGGGTGTGGTGTCAGATGCAGAGACGGGAGAGGCGCTGGTAGGAGCGCGAATCGAAGTAAAGGGTACCAACGCGGTCGTGGGTACAGATGCGGACGGGCGTTTCGAGCTGAAGACGCTATCCTCGGGGCGGCACACGATCATATGCTCCTATACGGGCTACGGTACCAAGGAGGAGGCGATAGATCTCGAAGCCGGGCGCACAGTATCGCTGAACTTTGTGCTGAGATCGAGAGTGAACAATTTGGAAGAAGTCGTAGTGACCGGTACCGGCACGCGCCACCGCCTCGTCGATGTACCAGTGGCTACCGAGATCCTCACGGCCAAGGAAATAGCCGCCTACTCGGCTCCCACGACTGAGGAGCTGCTGCGCGGAGTGAGTCCGTCCTTCGACTATGCCCCCAATCTGATGGGTTCGTTCATGCAGCTCAATGGCTTGAGCAGCAAATATATCCTCATCCTGATTGATGGTAAGCGAGTTTATGGGGATGTGGGCGGACAGGCTGACTTCAGCCGTATCTCCCCGGATCAGATAGAGCGCATTGAGTTGGTGAAGGGTGCTTCCAGTTCGCTTTACGGTTCTGATGCCATAGCGGGCGTGCTCAATATCATTACCAAGAAGAATACAAATAAGCTCAGTGCTTATACGTCGCAGCGTATATCGGACTACAACGATCGCAAGACCAATACTTCGCTTGACTTCAACATTGGGAAGTTCAGCAGCAGTACCAATTATTTCTTCTACCACACAGACGGATGGCAGAACAGTCCCTTTGAATACATCAAAAAGAAAGGCTCAGACGAGCTCATCTTGGAAGAAACCTATAAAAAGACCGTTCGCGCGCAAGAGAATATGGGCATAAGTGAGACGCTTTCCTATTATGCCACGAGCAACCTCAGCTTCACGGGTAGTCTGCAGTACAACAAGCGACAGATCTTCACGCCCACTTTTTCGGAGAAGAAACCTTATGATCTGGACTATCGGGCACTGACTACATCGCTGGGAGCCAACTATCTTTTCGGCAACGGACTTCACTCGCTCTCATGGGATGCCGTGTACGATCGTTTCCGTTTCGGCTATCTCTATCACGATAAGGACAGTGGTGAGAGTCTCATCAACAGTCAGGGAGTGACCGAGCAACCCACCTTCTTCCCGGGGCAACTCCGCAACAAGAATGACCAGACGCGTTATAGTACAGAGGTGCGAGGCATCTTTACGCTGCCTTATGCACAGCGCTTGACTACCGGACTGGAGTATTTCCGCGAAGAATTAGTGTCTCCCTACAACCTCGCAGCCAGCGAGGCGGTAGCATCTACCTTCTCGGCCTATGCGCAGGATGAGTGGAAGCCACTCCATTGGTTCAGCATGACAGCCGGTTTACGTATGGTCAATCACAAAGCCTTCGGAGCACGTCTGACTCCCAAGGTGTCCTTGCTTGCTACGTTAGGAGCCTTGAATATCCGAGCCACCTATGCCAACGGTTACAAGACACCCTCTCTCAAGGAGCTTTTTGCCCGCAACGAGCTCAGCTCGATGGGGTCACACACGCTCTATCTCGGCAATCCGGAACTCAAACCTCAGGCATCGGATTACTATGCCGTAGGACTGGAATACAACCAGGGCCCTGTCTCTATGAGTGTGACGGCCTACGACAATGAACTCCGCAACCTCATCGCTTACATCGACATCCCCACCACACCTGAAAATCAGGCTGCCGGTATCAAGAAAACTAAGTTGTACGCCAATGTAGGCAAAGCCCGCAGCAGAGGAGTCGACTTCCTATGCGATGCTGCCATCGGATGGGGCTTCAAACTCGGTGCCGGATACAGCTTGGTGGAAGCCAAGAATCTGGAGACAGATAAATGGCTCGAAGGAGCTGCTCGTCACCATACCAATGTGCATCTCGACTGGGCTCGTCATTGGGGCAAGTATAGACTGGGCATCGGTCTCTTCGGTCGCATCCAGAGCGAGCGTTACTATGATGATGGCAATTCCCCCGAGTATTCCCTCTGGCGTTTGAGCACGACGCACCGCTTTGCTCACTTCCGTCATATCGTCCTTGACGGTACACTGGGTGTGGACAATATCTTCGACTATGTGGATGATCGTCCCATGGGTGTCAACTATGCCACCGTGACGCCCGGCCGCACCGTCTTTGCACAGATAGCGATTCGATTCAATAACTAACGTTTCACAATTAATCAAACAACAGTGATGAAAAAACTAATTTTCGCAGTTATGAGCTTAATGGCAGTTGCCTTAGTCTCATGTTCAGGTAAGAACAAGGAACCGGAGAATACGGGTGAGGCCACACTTCTCGTTACTTTCGGTAGCTCTTACGAAGCCCCTCGTGCTACTTATGCAGAGATCGAAAAGACCTTTGTTAAGTCCTACCCCAAACAGAAGTACAGCTGGACCTATACTTCTGCATTTATCCGTAAGAAGTTGGCTCAGCAAGGTATCTATATCGATGCTCCTGATGAGGCGTTGGAGAAGCTCGCACGCCTTGGCTATAAAAGAATTAATGTGCAAAGTCTGCACGTCATCCCCGGTCATGAGTATTATGAGATGATGGATTTCGTGGACAAATTCAAAGCTGCACACAGTGACATCGTGGTCAAGATCGGTGCCCCTTTGCTGTCTTCGGATGAGGATATGCGTGAGGTTTCTGATATTTTGCATACTCGCTTCCAATCAACTTTGGAGAAGGGAGAAGCTGTCGTTTTCATGGGGCATGGTACCGATCATGATGCGAACGATCGTTATGATCGCATCAATCGCATCATGAAGGACTTCAGTCCGCTTATGATAACCGGCACTGTAGAGGGATCACCTACGATCGAAGATGTAATGACCGAACTGGCTGCCACCGGTGCCAAAACAGTGACGCTGATGCCGCTGATGAGTATTGCTGGTGATCACGCCACCAATGATATGGCTGGAGACGAAGATGATAGCTGGAAGTCTATTCTGCTTAAGGCTGGCTATACAGTGAAGATCGACACGCTCAACAACGGCAATTTCTCATCTCTCGGGGATATCGAGGCCATTCGTAAGATTTGGGTTAAGCACATGGCTACAGCTTTGACCCGTCGCTAAGCTCATAGGCGTGATTGATCACCCTCTTACATCATATTAGTATGGAGCACCGACCTCGGTAATGGATAGTATCAGTATCTGCCACACCGAGATTAGGTGCTCTTTCTTTTCTATCAAATATTCAGACGATTATGAGGCAACGTATTACTACCATCGCATTCTTTCTCGCAGCCACTATCGCTCTTTTCTTCATGCTCGGTTGTGACCGATCCGGTCGGGGAGGTGACAAATCCGCTTCGCTCATCTCTTCGGACAGCTTGAACCCTCTCTATGCAGAGGGCTTTGGTTTGGAAGAGCAGAGGGGCGTCTATCTCCTCACGATAAAAGATCCGGAGAAGGAGTCGCACAAAGTCTATCGTTTTGCCTTGGTGCCCAAGGGGATGCAGGGGTCCGTACCTGAGGGTTATCAGCCGGTGTCTATTCCTGTGGAGCGGGTGGTGTGTATGACCACGCTCCAACTGTCCAATTTTATCGCCTTGGGACAACAACCATTGGTAGCAGGCATTACCAGTACCCGCTATCTGCGAGACTCTACCATGAAAGAACAGCTCAGTGACGGGCGAACGAATAAGATCGGTATCGAGGGCAATTTCGATCGGGAGGTGGTCATGTCTCTACAGCCCGATCTGATTCTGATCTCCCCGTTCAAGCGCGGTGGCTATGATGTCCTGGAACAAGTATCTGCTCCATTGGTGCCCCATTTGGGCTACAAAGAGCTGACTCCTCTGGGGCAGGCCGAGTGGGTTAAAGTCATAGGATTGCTCACCGGTCATTATGAGGAGGCTTGTCGTATCTTCTCGGAGGTCGAATCCCGTTATCTGACATTGAAGGGATATGCCGACAAAGTGAGCGAACGTCCGGTCGTATTCAGTGGGGAGATGCGCGGGGGCAACTGGTATGCCGTCGGTGGCAAAAGCTATTTGGCTCAGCAGATACGCGACGCTGGAGGGGAGTATTTCCTTAGGGATGATGAGCATTCCGGTGGTGTCTCACTCGATTTTGAAACGGTCTATAGCCAGTCCGACTCGGCTCGCTTCTGGCGTATTCTCAATAGCTATCCGGGCAAGTTTAGTTACGACGCTTTGAAGGCCGAAGATGCACGATATGCCGACTTCAAGGCTTTCCGAGAGAAAGGGGTGATCTACTGCAATCTCCGCGAAGCAGCTTTCTATGAACTTATGCCGATGCATCCCGACTGGGTGCTTGCCGATCTCATGGCTATCATGCACCCATCCTTGTTGCCCGATCATCAACCCCATTTCTACTATTTGCTTCGATGATCTCGGATCATTTCCACTCTCGCTCCGTGGCGCTGTTGCTCTTGGGGTTGGCAGGAGGGCTTCTCGCCCTTTTCGCCATCAATCTCTTCTTGGGCTCTGTCACCATCCCGATGGCAGAGATCCTGCGTCATCTCATATCGGACCGACCCGAGGGGGGAGAGGCGCTGATACACTATAACATCTTGTGGAAGTCGCGCTTGCCCGAGGCCCTCACGGCTACACTTGCCGGAGCAGGCTTGTCGGTGAGCGGATTGCAGATGCAGACGGTCTTTCGCAATCCCTTGGCCGGCCCTTCTGTGCTGGGGATCAGTTCGGGGGCGAGCCTGGGCGTTGCTTTGGTCGTATTACTGAGTGGCAGCCTGGGAGGAATGGCACTGAGTAGTCTGGGCTATATGGGCGAGGTGGCGATGAATATAGCTGCGGCCCTTGGCTCGTTGGCTGTGATGGGGCTGATTGTATTCGTGAGCACCAAAGTGCGCAGCAACGTTACCTTGCTGATCATCGGTGTGATGATCGGTTATGTTGCCACGGCTGTTATCGGTGTGTTCAAGTTCTTCAGTGTAGAGGAGGATATTCGTGCCTATGTGATCTGGGGGCTGGGTAGTTTCTCGCGGGCATCGGGTACACAGCTTAGTTTCTTCGCCATACTGATGTTGATCTTTGTACCGAGCAGTATGCTGTTGGTCAAGTGGCTCAATCTGCTGCTTTTGGGTGAGAGCTATGCGCGCAATCTGGGGCTGAATACACGTCGTGCTCGTTTGTTTGTCATCGCATCGGCCGGCTTTCTCATCGCTGCCGTGACGGCTTACTGTGGGCCGATCGGTTTTTTGGGGATGGCCGTGCCTCACTTGGCGAGAGTCCTCTTCCACACCTCCGATCATCGTATTTTGATGCCTGCCACCTGTCTGATCGGTAGTGCGTTGGCGCTCTTCTGCAATATTGTGGCTCGTATGCCGGGGTTCGAGGGCGCACTGCCTGTCAATTCGGTGACAGCCTTGGTCGGAGCTCCTATTATCGTAGCGGTATTGCTCAAGCGCAGGCGTTTCAAAGAAGAGACCGATTAATAGAGCGAACGCATGGAGAAGTCAATAGAACTCAATCGGCTTGCCATCGGCTACCGAACGAAGACGGGAACTCGTGTCGTGGTTTCGGACATTGATGCCGATCTACAGAGCGGACAGTTGACGGCTCTGTTAGGCGTTAATGGCGTGGGCAAGAGTACGCTCATGCGGACGATGGCGGGTTTTATGAAACCGCTGGCAGGTACGATCAGGCTCTTGGATCGCCCCTTGGAGGACTATAGCGAGAGCGAAGTGGCGAAGCGTATCGGGGTTGTGCTCACCGATAATTGCCGGATCGTCGGTATGACTGCCGGCGAATTGGTCGCATTGGGACGAAGCCCTTATACCGGATTCTGGGGAAGGCTGCAGAAGAGAGATAGGCAGCTTGTTACCGAAGCCATCGAACGTGTGGGGATAGGCCCCTTGATCAATCGCGAGCTGACGACCTTGAGCGATGGAGAGAGACAGAAAGTGGTGATCGCCAAGGCGCTGGCTCAGGAGACTCCGATCATCTTTCTGGACGAGCCTACGGCTTTTCTCGACTATCCGAGCAAGATGGACCTATTGCGTCTCTTATATAGTCTGGCGCATGATACAGGGCGTACGATCTTCCTGTCGACTCACGATCTGGACGCTATCCTTCCCATGGCCGACCATGTGTGGCTGTTGGATAGGGAGCGTCCTTTTTGTCAGGGCAGTCCTGCCTCTTTGCACCCCGCTTTCCACACTTATTTCGGATACACCGACACCAACAATCAAATGGTGTGACTTGATACTATTAAGTGGTAGGACTTAATACTATCAAGAGGTAAGAGGCTGTGTCAAAATGAAGATTTTGATGCAATCTCGGAGGTTGTGTTAGAAAGGGTGAAATGCAAGGGGCTGAGAGTGAGGGTACGGGAGTATCTAATGATATACGCAGCAGTTCGCCCATTATGACAAAGCCTCGTCTCATGCCTGTTTGTTTCAGATTGTAACAAAAAAGCCCCTACTCACGGACGAGCAGGGGCTTTTCGTTTGGGGCCTAAAGGCCTTAGTCTTTTATTAGAGCTTTACGAAGCGATCGGTATAAGCCTTGTCGCCGGAAGTCAACTTGATCACATAGTTACCTGCTGCGAGAGCCTTCACGTCGATTGTGCGAATATTTTCACTTGTCAGTACCATACGGCCGGCCATGTCGAAGATTTGTATGCTGAAATTGCCATCGAATTCGATATTCAGGACATCCTTCACAGGGTTGGGGTATGCTACGAATGTTTGCTCGGTCGTAACAATTGCGTTGCTGCTGATTACAATGTCACTGATGTAACGAACCACCCCGAAAGGAGAACCATTGGGGCCATATGAAACAACACCCATTAGTAGTTTGCCGTCGGACTGGATAGCGAGAGCTTTGGATTGATCTTCTTTGCCTTCAAGGTCTGTGCTTGTATAACCATCGTCCCCGAAAGTGGCATTGGGATTGCCATCCTTATCGAGACTGAATATGCCCAAGTCATAGACGGTGAATTCTTGCGGAGAGCAAGCTACATAAATCTTATCCTCAGAGGAAACGGCCAAATCAGTTACATAACTACAACCTTCTGCTGTGAAGTTCTTCCTAAATATGCCGTCGGAGCCAAATGTACTGTCTTGTGAGCCATCTGCATTAAGTCTTACGACAGCGGCACTATAACGCAACGTGGGGAGATTGGCATCCCATGAGTGACCGGCAACAACGATCTTGCCATCGCTTTGCAGACCAATGCCTTGGACAAAGTCGTGACCATAGCCTACACTCATCTTCTTTATGCCCCCTTCTCCAAAGGTCGTATCCAATTTGCCGTTTGCTCCAAGACGAACAATAGCCCATTTGTAAGTAGCATCAGTTGAGTAGAAACCACCAAGGAGGATTTTTCCATCAGGTTGCAGTATCAGATCCTTAACAAAAGAAGCATCTTCGCTGCCTTCGATAACAATCTTGCTGAGACCGTTCTCTCCGAAGGTATTATCCAGCGAACCATCAGGATTAAATCGCATGGCCAGAATATTGTCCTCCAAATATCCTCCTACCACTATTTTTCCATCAGGCTGGACCACCATTCTTTCTCCCAGTGCATTCACAATGTCAATGATTAGATAACCATTGGAGCCGAATGAAGTGTCCAGTTGACCATTTTTGATCTTAACCAAAAAAGGCCATGTCTCGTAAGTGGCAACACTGAACATATGGCCACATGAATAAATAGTGCCGTCGGGAAGTTCCACTGCATCCATCCCGTAGTTCTGTAAGTCTGCAGAAGGCAAAACCAACAGAATACCGTTATCGCCGAAGGAAGAGTCCAACGTACCATCAGCATTGTAACATACATAGGCAACTCTTCTTGTACTACCAAGACGAGATGAACCTACAGCCAAACATTTACCGTTAGACAAAGATACGACACTGCTGACCAAATCTGCCTCCCACGACTGATTATCGGCAATTACTGTCTGTGCTACACCATTGGTGCCAAAAGTCGGGTCGAGATCACCCGGTTGTTGTGCATTTGCCAACTGGAAAGCCAAGGCAAAAGCAGCAAATAGTTTAATTGTTTTCATACTGTTTTTATTATTGAAAGTTTGTGATAGGTGGCTATTTGGACTATATTTTCCCGATATTGCAACCGCTTTGCTGCTTTTTTACGGCTGCAAATATAGAGAATGCCATCCGAATAAACGCATATATCCTGCTCGGATGAAGGATAAACAATTGAATGATTATCGCTGAAATCCTTTCAGATCAAAAAGGAGTTCCGATATCGGACGATTCCTTCAGAAAGTCATCTTCCGATGTGCTGCCTACATAGCCTCCTGCCGATAGAGGGTCGTCCGGAGGAGGTAGAGGAGGAGCAAAAGAACCGTTGCCTACGCCTTCCTCCGTAGGACTGGCTCCTATGCGAGAGTGACGTCTGATGATGCTCTCTGCTTCAAGGGGCAAGAACTTGGCAAACTCTCCACGGAATCGCAATCGCACATCTCCTACCGGACCGTTACGATGCTTGGCGATGATAAACTCTCCGATACCGACAAGCGAATTGCCTTGCTGATCTTCTGTCAGTTTATAATACTCCGGACGGTGGATGAAGCAAACCATATCGGCATCCTGCTCGATAGCACCCGACTCACGCAAGTCGGAGAGCTGAGGTCGTTTGCTGTTGATGTCCCCTTGGCGCGTCTCTACGCTACGATTGAGCTGGGAGAGGGCAACGATAGGGATTTTCAATTCCTTGGCCAAGACCTTGAGCGATCGAGAGATGGTACTTACTTCCTGCTCACGGTTGCCGAAGGACATCCCACTGGCATTCATGAGCTGGAGATAGTCGATGATGATCATTCGTACGCCGTACTGACTCACGAGTCGTCTCGACTTGGTACGCAGCTCGAAGACGGATAGTGAAGGTGTGTCATCTATGTACAGCGGTTTGTTTTCGAAGTCTTTCAACTTGGAGTCGAGCTGTTCCCATTCATGTCCTTCGAGACGACCGGTTTTCAGCTTTTCCCCCGGTATTTCACATACGTTGGACATCAGGCGCTTCACCAATTGGATGCTGCTCATTTCCAGGTTGAAGATGGCCACTGGTATATTGTAGTCAATGGCCATATATTTGGCCATTGACAGCACGAAAGCTGTCTTACCCATGGCCGGACGGGCAGCGATAATGATCAGGTCCGAAGCTTGCCAACCGGCTGTGAGCTTATCGATGGCAGGGAAGCCGGACGGCTGTCCGCTAAGACCTTCCTTACGATTGGCTGCGGTGACTATCTCTCGCATGGCTTCCGCAATGATTGGATCGACAGCCTTGAAGTCCTGCTTCATATTGCGCTGCGAGATCTCGAATAGGCGACCTTCGGCCTGCTGTAGTTGCTCTTCTACGTCGTCTGTGTCGTCGTAAGCGCGTTTCAATACCTCGCTGGAGAAACCGATCACCTCACGACTTAATGCCTTTTGGACGAGTATCTTGGCGTGGAACTCCAAGTTGGCCGAGCTGGCTACCTTCAGCGTAAGGCCTGCAATATATGAGGGGCCACCCACGATCTCCAGATTGCCGTTTTTCTTGAGCTGCTCAGTCACGGTGAGCAAGTCAACGGGCTTCTGGCTCAGAGCCAATTGGGTGATAGCCTCGTATATCAGTTCGTGAGCTTTGACGTAGAAAGTAGTCGGACGCAGCAGTTCTCCCACCTGCATATAGGCATCCTTCTCCAAGAGGATGGCTCCCAGAACGGCTTCTTCGAGTTCCGGAGCCTGAGGCGGAATACGCCCCTCCAGAGGAGCGGTTATGCTCTCTGTGGTTGTACGTTTGGTGCGAGGCTTAGGGGTAGGCACAGTGGGTAGCTGTATGCGTTGGGAAAATGTGATTAGTCCAGTTTGAGGACGGCCAAGAAAGCCTTCTGCGGCACTTCGACAGTGCCGATCTGCTTCATTCTCTTCTTACCTTCTTTCTGCTTCTCCAGTAGTTTGCGCTTACGAGAGATGTCACCGCCGTAGCACTTGGCAGTTACGTCCTTACGTACGGGCTTGATAGTCTCACGAGCGATGATTTTGGCGCCGATGGCAGCTTGGATGGCAATCTCGAACTGTTGGCGGGGAATGAGCTCTTTCAACTTCTCGCACATACGTCGGCCGAAGGAGACGCTGTTGTCCACATGCGTCAAGGTCGATAGGGCATCCACGGGCTCTCCGTTTAGGAGGATGTCCAGCTTGACGAGCTTGCTCTCGCGGAAGTTGTGCAAGTGGTAGTCGAAGGAGGCATAGCCCTTCGAGATGCTCTTGAGTTTGTCGTAGAAGTCGATCACGATCTCGCCCAACGGCAGGTCGTAGAAGATTTCCACTCTGTCGCCCGATATGTATTCTTGTTTCACCAGTACGCCGCGCTTGCCGAGGCAAAGCGTCATGATAGGACCAATATATGCGGTATTGGTAATGACCGATGCACGGATAAAAGGTTCCTCGATATGGTCAATGAGTGTTGGCTCGGGCAGTCCCGATGGATTATGCACCTCTTTGCAGCCGCCCTTTTTGTCGTACACCTTATAGGATACGTTCGGCACCGTGGTGATGACGTTCATGTTGAACTCTCGGTCCAGGCGTTCTTGGATGATCTCCATGTGCAAGAGCCCGAGGAATCCGCAACGGAATCCGAAACCGAGTGCAACCGAACTCTCTGGTTGGAAGGTTAGCGAAGCATCGTTGAGTTGGAGCTTCTCCAATGAGGTGCGCAGATTCTCGAAGTCTTCTGCTTCGATCGGGTATAGTCCGGCAAATACCATCGGCTTCACTTCCTCGAAGCCTGCGATCCCCTCTTTGGCCGGTCTGCTCACGTGCGTAATCGTATCACCCACTTTTACCTCTTTGCTCGTCTTGATGCCGCTGATGATGTAGCCTACGTCGCCGGTCTTCACCTCAGCGCGCGGTTCCATATCCAGACGGAGCACGCCTACTTCATCAGCATCGTATTCTTTTTCCGTAGCGATGAACTTCACGTTGTCGCCCTTGCAGATGCTGCCGTTCACCACCTTGAAGTAGGCGATGATGCCGCGGAATGGATTGAATACTGAATCGAAGATCAGACATTGTAGTGGCGCTTCGGGATCGCCCGCCGGAGCCGGCACGCGCTCTACGATGGCGCGGAGAATATCGTTTACGCCTTCGCCCGTCTTGCCGCTGGCACGGATGATCTCGGAGCGATTACAGCCGAGTAGTTCGATGATCTGATCCTCCACCTCCTCCGGCATGGCGCTGGGGAGATCTACTTTGTTGACGATAGGAATGACGGTGAGGTCATTCTCGATGGCCATATAGAGATTAGATATGGTCTGAGCCTGAATGCCTTGTGCTGCATCCACGATAAGCAGTGCACCCTCGCAAGCTGCGATCGAGCGCGACACTTCATAGGAGAAATCCACGTGTCCCGGTGTGTCTATCAAGTTGAGTACGTATTTCTCCCCGTCCAGACGGTAGTCCATCTGGATGGCATGGCTCTTGATCGTGATACCCCTCTCACGTTCCAAGTCCATATTGTCCAGAACTTGGTCTTGCAGGTCTTTGCCAGAAACAGTGTTGGTATATTCGAGCAAACGATCGGCCAAAGTGCTCTTACCGTGGTCTATGTGCGCGATGATGCAGAAGTTGCGGATATTCTTCATTGATGCTTTTGGAGTGGACTACCTGATTCACAGACCTCTTTCTTTTTAGGCCTTGTGCTTGCAAAAATACAAAAAGGAGCCAAAGAAGCAGCTATCGAAGCATGTATGCTCTCGTAAGCGTTCGTTGGCGACACCAATGCCGATTATATAGAAAAGCAGTTTTGTCCTTAGGTAAGGACAGTTTTGTCCTTAGGTAAGGACAGTTCTGTCCTCAGTCAAGGACAAATCTATCCTTTATAAGGGATAAAGGGGCGCAAAAGTATTCTTGATCGCCTGCCCATTATCGAAGCCAAGGAGCGTATAGGGGACATCGAAATGGAATTATAGGGGCGTCAGGCAGCGAAGCAATACTGACGTTATGTGGATAGGAAGACCGGCTTTACTTTCCTCTCTCTGCTCAAGGACGGCAGGAAGTCAGAGTCTAACTTTCAAATGTAAGAGTGTTGCACTTACTAGTGGAAAATACAATCACCCGATCTCCTGATATTCGCCTTCGCGGACTTGTATGCAAAGGCAAATACAGAAGTTTTCAGGTCGATGTAGGAGGTTGCTTAGCGGAAAAGCTCGGGGACGGCAGGTGTAATAGCTCTAATGAGGTTCTCTCTCGATATGCCTTTGCATCCGATCACGAGTACGCAGCTGTTGCCGATCACAGTGCCTGCTACCTCGGGCGAATGCAAGTTGTCTATGTCCAACGCTATTCGTTGAGCATAGCCTATGGCTGTAGTGAGAAGGAGTGTTTCGCCCGTCTCCATGAGACCGAGGAAACCGGGTGTGTGTCCGATGGTGATGCCTCCGTGCGGGGAGAGGGTGCGGTCGTCATCGGGGAGAGCGTATATCTTTTTGCCCGAAGGGGTGGTCACCTTTTCGACACGCAGCAGCTCCAAATCCCGCGACAAGGTACATTGCGACACGCTGATGCCCTCGGCTCGCAAGGCTTCCTGTAGCTCTTGCTGGGTGTGCAGCTCACGACGGAGGATGAGGCGACGGATGGTATGGAGACGTTGGGGACGCATCTATGCATACTTATCAAGCGGTGAATAGCAGGAAAGAGATGTAGCATACGTAGAGCGTGACGAGGATGCCACCTTCGAAGCGTTGGATGGTCTTATCCCCGAAGAAGAGACCGAACACATATAATAGGAGTGCCGCGAAGATGAATATGCCATAGTCTATAAGGGTGATGCTCTGTATGCGCATCGGACTGATGGAGGCGCTGACACCGAGGACGAGGAGGATATTTAAGATATTACTACCCACGATATTGCCGATGGCCATGCCAGACTGCTTGCGCACCAGAGCTACAATGGTGGTGATCAGCTCCGGCAGCGACGTGCCTATTGCCATGGCAGAGAGGGCAATGACCGACTCGCTTACCCCCAAACGTGCGGCCAATGTGGCGGCATGATCTACGAAGAGTTGACCGCCGAAGAAGAGGGCAATACTACCGCCTACAATCATCAAGGCCGAGAGGCCGAGAGCGAACTGCCTTATCGGAGTAGGAGCGTCGTCGCCACGCGACAGGCCGAAGACGTAGAAGAGGAATAGTACGAAGAAGACGAGGAGAACAAAGCCTTCTGTGCGACTGAGGATGTTCTCCATTGAGTGGTCGAATAGTCGGTCGTTGGCCATGAAGAAGAGTGCCAACGAGGACAAGATGACAAGGGGGATGCCGATGCGAAGGGTATTGTTCGAAATGGAGAGCGGAGCGATGAGCGCTGCCACGCCTACGACGGCCAGTATATTGACGATATTGCTGCCGAGGACGTTGCCCACGGCTATATCGGCACTTTCTTTGAGTGAGGCCGTCAGGCTGACGACTAACTCCGGCGCTGAGACGCTGAAGGCCACTACAGTCAGACCGATAACCAGATTGGACAGTCGAAATCGTTTGGCGACAGATGCTGCACCATCAGTGAGGAGATTGGCACCACCTACGAGCAGAATCAGTCCGAGTAGGAGAAGCAAGATATTTGCGATCATAGTCTCTTCTGTATTATTATGATAATCCTATTACTGCAAAGGTGCAGCTTTTTCATCGTTCTTGCCCTCCCGATTCGAGCAATCGGGCATAGGCTTCCTCGTATTTGTCATAGAAAAGTCGCCACTCGGCATAGGATGCAGCGTGCATGGCTGCTGCACTGCGGGACGCTTGCTTATCGCTCGTAGTCGCAAGCGTGCCTACCAAACGGGCAATGGCGGACACGGCTTCCGGATAATTGAAGTCGGTGCGTTCGATGACGGCTATTCCGGTGTCGAGATTGTCGCCGCTGCCTCGTTCCTGCATGGCCCATATACCAAATCCGGAGAGATTGGTCGTGACTGTGGGGACACCGAAAGCGATGCTCTCAAGGGGCGTATATCCCCATGGCTCGTAATAGGACGGGAAGACGGTGAGATCCATACCAATGAGGAGGTCATAATAGGAACGATCAAATAGTCCATCTTCTCTGTCGAGATAGCAAGGCACGAAGACAAAGCGCAGCCCCTCGGAAGTGCCAATTGTTTTCAATCGTTGGACGATGGTGTCCTCTTCCATATTGTGTAACCAGTGTGTGAGATAAGGGTAGGAAAGCGGTTTATCGTGGTATTCCGTTCCCTCGGGATGGAGGAGTAGGTAGCGCAGATCGGCACGCGGCTCAGCCACCCATGCCGGAACAAGTAACAGGCAGACCACCGTACGCCCTTTTAACTCCTCGGATTCGCCCGCTTGTTGCATGGCATCTATAAAGAGATCTATCCCCTTATTTCTGTACTCGTACCGACCACTTGTGGCGATGAGTAGTGTGTCAGGAGGAAGAGGCGATCCGGTCAGCCCTTCGACTACGCTGAATATCCGGTTCCGTGCTGCTGTGCGTTGCGCTGTATAGGTATCTCCCTGTGGTACGAAGTCGGGTTCGAATCCGTTGGGTAGCACCACGGGATCGCGTTCGATCAGTTGTCGGCATTCTCTGGCTGTCAGTTCGCTAACGGTAGCGAAGCAATCTGCCTGCCATGCAGCTGCTTTCTCTATGCCGTGCTTGGCTTCTACACCCAGTTCGGCCGCCATCTGATCGCCGTTGTAGCCTGTCATATAGGCATAGAGAGCCTTGTTGTTGCTGGCTATCGAGCGTCCTACAGTGGTGGCGTGGGTGAGAAAGAGTGTCTTCAAATGTGGGCAATGTCGCTTGGCATAGAGCAAACCCATGCCCAGCATCCATTCGTTGAAGATGCCGATGGCGGATTGACCTTCGGGGCACAGGTATTCGTATAGGCTCTGCATCATCTGCGCTGCCGCGATACCGAATAGCGAAGCCTCGTCGTAGTCGCCATAGCCTTTGTCGCTTTGGATGCCGAAGTACTCCCACATTTCGTAGTAGAGTGCTCCTTTCTCATCATAGAGCGGAGCGAAGTCCACAAGCACAACCGGAGGACTGCCGGGTACACGCCAATTGCCACAGCAGCACGCAAATGGAAGTGTGGGTGCCACATCTCTCTGCCAATCCTCCAAGATCGGAGGAATGTTCTCATCGAAATCGGCAGGAAGGTCCGCGTTTTGAACAAGAAGGGGGCCAATGAAGATGATCTGCCCGTTGTGACGTTTCATCATTTCACGGGCACGGGAAGTCAGTACAGTATAGATACCGCCTTGTTTATTGCACACTTCCCAGCTTGCTTCCAGCAGAAGATCGGGACGATGGGTGGAGGGATGTTTCATTGAGTTTATTGCCAGAGGAGTGTGTAGGAGAGAGGGGGCTTTAGCCGCCTGCCAATCTCCAGATGGTTGCTACCAAGATGGTGAGGATGATGCCCGTAGCGAGCGGAATGAAAGCCGATAGAAGGGTCCACTTCCAGCTCTTCGTTTCCTTATAGATATTGAATAAGGTAGTGCTGCATGGATTGTGCAGCAGACAGAAGAGCATGAGATTGATACCCGTGAGCAATGTCCATCCGCCACTTTGTAACAGTTGAGCCGTCTCTGCTGTTCCATTGGCTTCGAACATAACTCCTGCTCCTGCTCCTTCGACTCCTCCGGTGGTCAGAACCGTGAGCATGAGGATGGTCGGCACCACAATTTCGTTGGCGGGGATGGCCAGCACGTAGGCCATGAGGATTACGCCGTTAAGCCCCATCAACCACCCGGGGCCGTCCAATACGGCTATCAGCGACTCGGCTATGCTAACGCCTCCGATATGAACATTGCAGGTGAGCCAGATAAGTGCACCGGCAGGAGCCGCAAAGGCAACGGCACGCCACAATACGACAAGGGTGCGATCTACCAACGATTTGTATATCGTCTGCCAGAACTGGGGCGGTCGATAGGGCGGGAGCTCCAGATTGAATGTGGAGACCTGACCTCGCAAAAGCGTACGGGAGAGTACCCAGGAGAAGAAGAACATAAAGACGATCCCCAGCAGGGCAATGGCCACAACAGCCCCAATGCTTATCACTCCACTCAGATAGGCCGGTACAGCGGGGGCGAGGAATATGGTGGCCAGTAGGATCTGCGTAGGCCATCGGCCGTTGCAGAGGGAGAAATTATTGGTCAGAATGGCGATGAGTCTTTCTCGTTGACTGTCGATAATGCGGGTATTGATCACGGCTGCGGCGTTGCATCCGAAGCCCATCGTCATTGTGAGGGCTTGCTTGCCATGAGCACCGGAGCGCCGAAATAGTTCGTCCAGATTGAAAGCCACACGAGGTAGGAAACCAAAGTCTTCCAATAGTGTAAATAGCGGAAAGAAGATAGCCATCGGAGGCAGCATTACACTCACGACCCAAGCCGTGGCCAGATACACACCGTCTACCAGAAAGCCACTCAGCCATGTAGGCAGTATGCTGTCGGCCCAAGTCTTGAACAGCGGATGCAGGTCGCCAACGAGACTCTCATTCAGCCATTGCGACGGATAGTTGGAGCCTACAATGGTCAGCCAGAGCACTGCCGCAAGCATCAGCAGCATGAGCGGGAATCCCCATTTCCGGCTGGTGACGATCTTGTCAATACGGATGTCTAAGGGTGTTCGCCCGCGTTTATTGGCTTGGGTGACTACCTCGCTACAGATAAACCCTGCGCTAGAATATAAAGCCTCTGATAATTGGTCGTGGAGATCTTCGCCATAATAGCGTCGGAAGTCCTGCACCTTGCCTTTGAGCTTTTCTGTTTCGTCTCCCTCGGAGGTGTAAACCATCTCTTCTACCTGCCGATCTCCTTCTATCAGTCGCAGAGCCAGCCATCGGCTGTTGGGAGTGTCGGGAGCAAGGTCGCGAATGGATAAGGCGATGTCGTCTATCCGCTCGTCCACCTCCGGACTGATGCTCGTGAGCCTGTGCGGATGGCAGGGGTAGTTGCCCCTGGCTACGTCGGACAACACTTGCAGCAGCTCAGGGATCCCTTTGCCCGATCGGGCACTGGCTCCTACCACGGGGATCCCAAGTCTGCGCGACAGCCCCCTCAGGTCTATCTCTACACCGTTACGCTTGGCTTCGTCCATCAGATTGGTACAGAGCACGGCACGATCCGTGATCTCAAGGATCTGCAAGATGAGATTCATATTCCGCTCCAAACGGGTGGCATCGGCGACGATAAGGGTAACATCGGGACGACCGAAGAGGATAAAGTCGCGAGCGATCTCCTCATCTTCCGAAGTGGATAGGAGGGAGTAGGTGCCCGGGAGATCTATTATCTTATAGGAAGCATCGCCATAGGAGAATCCGCCTTCGGCTCTCTCCACCGTTTTGCCGGGCCAGTTGCCCGTATGCTGTTTGAGTCCGGTCAGCGCGTTGAAGACGGTGCTCTTGCCCGTATTGGGATTGCCTGCGAGGGCGATGGTGAAGTCGTATCGTTCGGCATCGGCACCCAGACGGCGTAGCTTGCCGCCGCCTTGGAGCGGGCAGCCGTCGCAGGATGCTGATGGGGTATTGCCTTTTTTCATAAACAGATGACGATGTGTGGCTATTGCTCTTTGGAATAGCCTTCGTAGTAGTAGGATTGATCAATGCCTTGGGATATCACCTCCCTGTCGTCCACGTGGTCAGTGAGAGCGGGCTGTAGGAGGGTGCGAAGCTCTAAGTCGTTGATGGGGCTGCGCTCCATGGCTTGCATATAGTGGTGCTTGTCCACTCGTCGCCAGTCAATTACTCGGCCGAGGTTCTTCTTCAGCATCATGTCGAGCCATATACGGGTTGCGCGACCGTTGCCTTCCATGAAAGGGTGGGCAATGTTCATTTCCACATATTTGGCGATGATGGCTTCGAACGTATCCTCCGGCATGGCTTCTATGACCGGAAGGATGGCATGCAGATACATACTATTGGCGAAGCGGAATCCTCCTTTGGCTATGTTGAGCGTGCGTATCTCGCCGGCAAAGTCGTACAGACCGTCGAATAAGTATCGGTGTATCCGGCATAGTCCGCTTGCGGTGCCAACTTCTATTCCGGCGATGTCGCCACTCTCGAATAGTGTATATGCTTTCCGGAGGCTCTGACCGTCTATGTTGTTTTTATGCTCGCTCATGCGCTTGTCTCTCTCCTTTTGGTCTTATCTATATATCAATATGTATCGTGCTTGGTCGTGTCGCAATGCGATGGCTGTGCCTCGCACTACATAGGCGGTAGGATTGCCAAGCGGGCTGGTGAGGTCGATGCCCACCTGACTGCCACGCACAAATCCCAGATCCAACAAACGTCTGCGATTCACTCCGCGACAGGCTTTGCTGATGCCTGCGATGGTGGCTTCTTCTCCTTGACGGAGTGTTGTCAGCTTCACGGTCTTCTTGGCCATCTCCATCAGTCCCTCATCCAAGCAGTGCTTGACGGTGAGATTGTGTGCAGCCTCGGCCGAGAGGACGAACTGCTCCCCCTCAAAGGTGATATGTACCCCTCGGGCATCGGTGTGGTCCAGATGGAAGATGGCACCGCGGAAGAGCCCCACCGCCTCTATCTGCCGGTAGAGATCGGCTGGTTCGTCCTCGATATGTAGGACCTTGAGATATAAGTCGTCCGACAGCTCATCGGCGTGCATCCCTTCCACTGTCTCGATGAGTCCCTCCTCTGTGGGGATGGGGTCGCCATGCGGGTCGAATAGAGGATGTCCCAATTGAGCAGCCATGCGCTCTTGCTCCTCATCGGACAGATAATGCTCTTCCTTACAGGCACGGGTATGCCACTCGCTGGGTTTGTAGCCGGAGTGTTCGGACAAGTATTTTTCGAGCAGGCGATGGCGGCGAATGATCTTGAGGGCATACTTACGCCCGCTATCGGTCAGATGCGAGTCGGACAGGAAGCAATAGCCTTGCTTATGTAAGCGGTCGAGAATGTACCGTTGGTTGGCGGGCTTGAGGCCGGTCATCGAAGCCAATTGTTCCGCGTTGATGGGTAGGCCCTCTTCCTCCAATGCGTAAATGGCCTTGAGCGTGTCTTCGGACAGACGACGCACATCGAAACGGAACAAGAGGTTCGAGAGTATGGTCATGCTACTATTCTCTTCTATTCTATATTGGTGCAGTGTCCGAGACCAATCCTATGCCACGGCACTCACAGCAAGACAAAGATGCATATTTTTCGCCTAAGAATTTGTATTCACGCGGTCTCAAATGCCATAAACACAAACTGCCTCGCATAGAGTTTGTGTCATCAAGTGCGAACTGCTGAGTTACTTCTGAGGTTCTTTTCGTGTTAATTCGTGTAATTTGTCTCCTTTCTTTTTATGTGCCAAAAAACTTATCAACACCGAAGGTTCGCTTAGAATCATTCTAAATAAGCAACTTTTCGGAGGCTGTCTGATGTGCAAAAGAAGTTAGGAAAGGTGTTTTGGAAAGTATGAATCTGACTTTTCAGAGGTCTGGAGCTTCAACTATATAAAGAATAGATATGATCTTTATAGATATCGTTTCCGATAATGATAATAATGAGATGCAAACTTCTAATTGTTAGCAGGTGAAAAGTATATAGTTTGCATCCCCTCAAAGGCAATAGGAGAGGGCAAGAAATGAAAAGCCCGTGTTGCGCTCTGCCATGAACGCAACACGGGCTTTATGCTTTTTGCAATGACTTAGGGGGCTTATGTCTGCTTATCTGCCATCGGTATGGGAACAGTTGTTAACACACTTCTTGGCCACACAGCCATTGCCGTGCAGGACGATAGACAAAAAGGGGAGGGTGGCGGGGCGATTCCCGCAAACTACATGCATGAGTTGGCTACGCATCATAGAGGTCGTTTACTGCTATTATTCGATTATGTCGGTTGATGCCCGCTGATATTCAGTCGTTTACGTTTATGGGGTATCCACGCCGATATGCAAAGGTAGCAAATCGTGGCAGTCCATCGTGATGGTACTGTGCTGCTCTCCTCGGCATGACAGGAGTGGCTATGCTCTCCATTTTTTCATCTCAAGACTGACAGCCACAGGCGGCGGAAGAGCCTTTGGGCAGTCCTTTTGTCGGTTTTTGGACCATCGGATTGTGACAATCTGTCATTTTTTGTCAGTCTCGGGCGTTCTTTTCTTTTTGGCATGCAAATTGCCCATATAGATGCAGAGCGACCACCGGTGAGTGGTGCAGCTCAGAAAACAACTCAGAAATAAACAACAAAAAAGAATATAGCATTATGGGAAAGATTATTGGAATCGACTTAGGCACAACGAACTCTTGTGTCTCTGTATTGGAGGGTAACGAACCTATCGTTATCTCAAACAGCGAGGGCAAACGCACGACACCCTCTGTAGTGGCTTTTGTGGATGGTGGCGAGCGTAAGGTGGGCGATCCTGCCAAGCGTCAGGCCATTACCAATCCGACTAAGACGATCTATTCGATCAAGCGTTTCATGGGTGAGACCTTCGATCAGGTAAGCAAGGAAGTGGAGCGTGTACCCTTCAAGGTGGTACGTGGCGACAACAACACCCCGCGTGTAGATATCGACGGTCGTCTCTATACGCCGCAGGAGATTTCGGCCATGATCCTCCAGAAGATGAAGAAGACAGCCGAGGACTATCTGGGGCAGGAAGTGACCGAAGCTGTGATCACGGTACCCGCCTACTTCAACGACGCTCAGCGTCAGGCCACAAAAGAAGCAGGCGAGATCGCCGGTCTCAAAGTACGTCGTATCGTAAACGAACCTACGGCTGCTTCGCTGGCATACGGTTTGGACAAGTCCAATAAGGATATGAAGATCGCCGTATTCGACTTGGGTGGTGGTACGTTCGATATCTCTATCCTCGAATTGGGCGATGGCGTATTCGAAGTGAAATCAACCAATGGTGATACGCACCTCGGTGGTGACGACTTTGACCACGTGATCATCGACTGGTTGGCAGAGGAGTTCAAGGCTCAGGAAGGTGTGGATCTGCGTCAAGATCCGATGGCCATGCAGCGACTTAAAGAGGCTGCCGAAAAAGCCAAGATCGAGCTTTCGAGCACGACTTCTACGGAGATCAATCTCCCCTATATCATGCCGGTGAACGGTATTCCCAAGCACTTGGTGATGACGCTGACGCGTGCCAAGTTCGAGCAATTGGCCGACCGCCTCATTCAGGCTTGTGTGGCTCCTTGCGAGACGGCTTTGCGTGATGCAGGTATGTCACGTGGCGACATTGACGAGGTTATCCTCGTAGGTGGATCGACTCGTATCCCCGCCATCCAAGAGATCGTGGAGAAGATTTTTGGTAAGGCTCCGTCCAAGGGTGTAAACCCCGATGAAGTAGTCGCTGTAGGTGCTGCCATCCAAGGTGGTGTGCTCACGGGCGAAGTGAAAGACGTCCTCCTTTTGGACGTAACGCCTCTCTCTCTTGGTATCGAGACGATGGGTGGTGTGATGACACGTCTCATTGATGCCAATACGACTATCCCGACAAAGAAGAGCGAGATATTCACGACGGCAGTGGACAACCAGCCTTCTGTGGAGATACACGTACTCCAGGGCGAGCGTTCGTTGGCGAAGGACAACAAGAGCATCGGTCGTTTCAATCTGGACGGTATCGCTCCCGCTCCTCGTCAGACACCGCAGATCGAAGTGACGTTCGACATTGATGCCAACGGTATTCTCAATGTGACGGCTCTTGACAAGGCTACGGGTAAGAAGCAGAATATCCGTATCGAAGCTTCGAGTGGTCTGTCCGATGATGAGATCAAGCGCATGAAGGAAGAAGCTCAGGCCAATGCAGAAGCTGACAAGAAAGAAAAGGAACGCATCGACAAAATCAATCAGGCCGACAGTATGATTTTCCAGACGGAGAAGCAACTGAAGGAGTTGGGCGATAAGTTCCCCGCCGACAAGAAAGCTCCGATCGACGCAGCTCTTGACAAACTGAAAGAAGCGCACAAGGCACAGGATGTAGCTGCTATCGACACGGCAATGGCCGAACTGCAGGCAGCACTCTCTGCCGCAGGCGAAGAGCTCTACAAGAATGCAGGTGCTGCACAAGGCGATGCTCAATCCGGACCAGACTTCGGCGGTTCACAGCCCAATGCCGGCAACCAACCTTCAGACGACAAAACTGTCACCGATGTCGACTTCGAAGAAGTGAAGTAATCCCTTGCTTTCTAACGAGTACACACAATATGAGAAAAGTCGCAGTAAGCTCACCTTACTGCGGCTTTTTCTGTTTGATGGATGGAGAAGTCGAGCAATATCCACTCATGCAAATGATCATGAGAACGTATTTCCTGACAATCGCTCTTTTCAAGACTACTTTTGACTTTTCGTCACTTAATATATCTGCGAGCCTTTTGTTGCCAACTTCTGAGGATATACAGAACGTTTGCTTAGTTGCGGGAGCGGTGGTTCTTGCCTTTGCGGACGGGGCGAGATGAAGGACGAGAGGGACGGGTGTCTGATTGGTGGTGTGAAGGAGTGGGGCGGTCGAAGAGTTTGGCGATAAGGTCGGGACGGCCGATGCGCTGAAGTTCGCGACGGATGCGATCGGCTTCTTCGCGCTTGTACCAAAAGAAGAACATATGTTGTTTCTGTTTGTCCTCCTTTTTGATTGCTGTGTACACGGGTTGGAGCGTATAGGGATGGTAACCCGTGTAGTACATTTCGGTGGCTAAAGTCATCGGCGTGGGGGTGAAGTCCTGGATCTGTTCCAATTTGAAATCCAACTTCTTGGTCAATACAGCCAATTCTGCCATGTCCTCTTCTGTACAGCCCGGGTGGCTGGAGATAAAATAAGGGATGAGCTGCTGACGCAGACCGTGTGCTTGGTTGATCTGGTGGAAACGCTTCGTAAACTCTGCAAACTGTCGGAAAGGTGGCTTGCGCATGAGATTGAGAACGCTTTCGGATGTATGCTCGGGCGCAACCTTCAAACGGCCCGATACGTGCCGGACGATGAGGTCTTCGGTATATTGGTCGGCCGCTTCTCTCAGCGCCTTGTCTTTATATACATGCAGTAGCAAGTCCATACGTACCCCGCTGCCGATAAAGCTTTTCTTGATCTTCGGGTGTTTGTCAATCCTACGCAGGAGCTCCAATAAAGGACGGTGGTCGGCATTCAGATTGGGGCAAACGTTGGGATGTATGCAACTGGGTCTCTGGCAACGTTTACAGATGGCCAAATCATAGCCCTGCATCCGATACATATTGGCAGAGGGGCCGCCCACATCACTCAGATAGCCTTTAAAATCTTCCATTTGCGTGATTTGTTCCACTTCGTGCAAGACTGAGCTTTCACTTCGCGAGGCGATAAACTTGCCTTGATGCGCCGAGATGGTACAGAAAGCACAGCCACCGAAACAACCACGATGCACATTGACCGAATGCTTGATCATCTCATACGCAGAGATCACTTTCCCGCGATAGCGAGGATGCGGCAGGCGGGTATAGGGGAGGTCGAAGGAGCAATCCACCTGCTCCGTATTCATCGGCGGGAAAGGTGGATTGACCACCACAGTAACATCACCGACTGTTTGCAGGATACGATCCGCTTCGTAGCAATTGCTCTGCACTTCTATCTGACAGAAGTTCTGTGCTTGCTTGCGCTTGTCCATCAGGCATTCCTCGTGAGAAAAGAGTCGGATATCCCTTTCGTGTGAGGATATTTCTTCCCCTTTCGGAACCAGATAGGAAGTCTGACGAACGTCCTTGAGCCGATCGAACGGCTCTCCATTCAGCAATCGCTGTGCAATCTCGTGCAATGGCAGCTCTCCCATACCATAGATGAGTAGGTCTGCTTGACTTTGGCAGAGAATGCTCGGCAACAGTTTGTCCTGCCAGTAATCGTAATGCGTGAGCCTGCGGAGCGAAGCCTCGATGCCGCCGACAACGACGGGCACATCGGGGAAAAGCTCCTTGAGGATGCGTGTATAGACAATGGTGGGGTAGTCGGGGCGCATATCCGAACGCCTGTCCGGCGTATATGCATCTTCGCTGCGAAGGCGACGATTGGCGGTGTACTTATTTACCATCGAATCCATGGCACCGGCCGATACGCCGAAGAAAAGTCGGGGGCGTCCGAGCTTGCGGAAGTCGCGCAGGTCGTCTCGCCAATTCGGTTGCGCCACGATAGCTACACGCAGTCCTTCAGCTTCCAATATGCGTCCTACGACAGCAGCGCCGAAAGAGGGATGATCCACATAGGCATCTCCGCTGAAAAGAATGACATCAGCCTCTTCCCAGCCTCTTGCCTCCATTTCCTTTTTGGAGGTCGGGAGCCAATCCGTCAGGGCAAATTGCTTTGCCATACGAAACAATCGGTCGTTATATCCTTTTCGATATGAGGTTCGTCCCTGAAAAGACCGAAGAGAGCAGAGCCGGAACCCGACATAGCGGCATACAAAGCTCCACATCGGTAGAGCATATCTTTGAGTTCGGCTAAACGGGGATGGGCAGGAAACAGACTTGTCTCGAAGTCATTGACGAGCTGTCCTTTCCATGTCTCTATTGGATTGCGCAAGATAGCATCGGGCATCATCTCGCGTTTGCCCACGCGTGTGAGTCCTTTATAGGCAGCAGCCGTATTGATATGGATGGGCGGTTTCACCACCACGATGTGCATGCCAGACAAAGAGAAGTTGGGCAGGGGAGTAAAGACCTGTCCCAATTCTGTAGCCAGAACGGGTTGATTGCTGATAAAGAATGGGCAGTCGGCACCCAGAGAGAGTGCTATCTCAGCCAATTGCAGGTCATCAATCGGAAGAGCAAAGCGGTCTCTCACTAACTTCAGCATGAAAGAAGCGTCCGAAGAACCTCCGCCCAAGCCTGCACCCGAGGGGATATGCTTGATCAGCTCGATAGTGAGGAATGGGAAGTCATACTTGCGGCGCATAGCTTTGACTGCTTTGATTACCAGATTGTCTTCCGCCACGGCATCAATGGCGATGCCGTGGACGGTGAGACTATCCGTATTGCCCTCTCGCTCTTCTATTTCCAGCGCATCGGTCAATGGAATGGGGTAGAAGACCGTTTCGATATTGTGGTATCCGTCCGGTCGCTTGCCGACTACCTGTAAACCGAGGTTGATCTTTGCATTGGGAAATACGATCATAGCGCTGTCGTTTGAGAAGTGATTAGGCAAAAATGTAGCGTAGGATGAAAAGAACCGTCAGGATGTATAGCGGCATAGATACATCGCGGAGCTGTCCTGACAGGAGCTTGACGAATACGAATGCCAGCATACCCAGTGCCATCCCTTCTGCAATAGAGTAGGTGAGGACCATGGTCAGCAATGTGACGAAGACAGGAAAGGCTTCGGACAGGTCAGACAGGTCTATCATCGAAATAGAGCTGAGCATGAACACCCCGACCATCACCAATGCTCCCGTCGTAGCTGCACCCGGTACCAACAAAAATAACGGGGAGAAGAAGAGAGCTAATAGGAAGAAACAACCGGTAACCAAGGCTGTCATACCCGTACGTCCTCCTTCAGCAATACCCGATCCACTCTCTACATACGTGGTCACGGTAGAGGTGCCGAGTATCGCACCGAGGCTGGTACCGATAGCATCGGCCATCATGGCTTGCTTGATGTTCTTGACGTTGCCCTTCTCATCCATCATCTCAGTCTTGGCAGCAGCACCGATAAGCGTACCAATAGTGTTGAATATATCCATGAAGACGAGTGCAAAGATGGTCATAGCCATATCGAACGAAAGCAGCGGAGCAAAGTCCATCTTCAAGAAAGTAGGGCTCAGGCTCTGCGGCATGGAGACGGGTGAGAAGCTGTCAGGGATATTCGACACTCCCAACGGAACACCTATGAGAGTACAAATGGCAATACTATAGAAGAGCGCTCCCTTTACCTTACGCACTACCAATACGGCACTGAGAATAATACCGATAATGGCAATGAGGAATAGGGGCGTGAACGGTCCCAAAGCTACCAATGTGGCAGGATGCGCTACAATGATACCGGCATTCTTCAGTCCAATGAAGGCAATAAACATACCAATGCCCGCCGAAATGGCATAGCGTAGGTTATAAGGGATACAATCGACTATCTTCTCACGGATATTAAACGCCGTGAGCAAAATGAAGACGATCCCCTCAACAAAGACAGCTGCGAGTGCTGTTTCCCACGAATACCCCATCCCCTGCACAAGGGTGAATGCAAAGAATGCATTGATACCCATACTTGGTGCTTGAGCGAAGGGAAGTTTCGCCATGAAGGCGATGAGTAGTGTAGCCACGGCAGACGACAAGGCTGTGGCGGTAAAGACCGCACCCTTGTCCATGCCTGCAGCGGAGAGTATATCCGGATTCACAGCCAGGATATAGCTCATGGTCAGAAAAGTCGTTAGCCCTGCTACGAATTCCGTTTTGACAGAATGTCTGGACGGATTAAATCCGAGGGCCGTTTGCCATGCTTTCATAGTGCTATACTGAGGGGTTTACTTAAATGTCCATTTCAAACCCAAAGTCGGAATGATGGCAAAGCTATTAGTGCGAGCAAAGTTGCGACTGATCTCCCACTCTGTACCAATGCTGAGGTTGAAGTCCTTGTCCACTCCCTTGATGCGATTGAGGTTGAGCCAGAACTGGGGTTCTGCAAGGAATATAACTCGATCATTCTTAGATGATGAATTAGTACCGGGATCCAGAAGTTTTTCGGGACAGCCCCATAGGTCAAAGAAGCCGTTGAAGGTCAGCAGACCGTTTACGAAGTGCATATACCATGTACCGGTTAGCTGGAATGTATGATAGTCATCCCAACCCAAATGCTTGTACATAGGGCTGAAGGAGAACCCTTTTGTAAATGTGGCATCATTATACGTGTATGTACCGCCGGCGAGGAAGTCGTGCCCGAAAGAACCTTGAGCAGAGAGACCACCATTATATTCTATATGTACAGACAAAGGTCCCTGCCAGAATTGCAGATTACGAGCTATTTCCCAATAGGCCGTCTGGATGCCTTGTCCCGTGTAGTCCATATCAACGAAGAAGTATGTACTTCCCCACTTATCGGGCGTGAAGTTTTCTACGGTGGTTGTCAGCTTGGGACGTCCTCCCAGCTCATCATAGATACCACTACCGAAGTCGTAGTGCATTTGAATATTCTGAGCCTTGGCTCCGAATCCGAGCAGCATGGCTGCACCCAAAAGAGTAACTTTTTTCAACATATTAGTTCTTTATTTGTTGGTTGTATTCTACAAACTTAATTCGATTACATCTTAGTTTCCCGCCATTTTGTCTTTGCGAGAGAATATGCGAGTGATTTCTCCTATCCAGAATATGACGCTTGTCGAGAGGACAATGATGATCCAGTCGATCAACTTGAGAGGAACGACACGGAACATCTCCCCGCCCAAAGTAGTGATCAGGATCTGTCCTCCGAGAATCAGCAGCGCAATGAGCATGAAGTTTTTGCTTTCGCTCAATCGCCGGAGAGCACTTCGTCCCGTCATGAATGCCTTGGCGTTGAACATGTTCCAGAACTGCAAGAAGACAAAGATGGAGAAGAACGCACTCAATTCAAATCCCGATAGAGCATTTTCCACAGGACTGAAGTCCGTGAGAGCAGCCGCCCATGCGCTGAGGCTGAAGTCTATCATGCTATTTACCTCGGCATGTTTGAAGTATTGGATGAGACTGAAGAGAAGTAGTACAAAGGCGATGCCAAGAGCGAATATGCGTTTGGCCATCTGAGGACTGATGATAGGATCCTCTTGATGGCGGGGTTTGTCCTTCATCACCGCCTTGTCCGGTGGCAGTGACGCCAAAGCCAGTGCGGCAAAGGTATCCATGATCAGATTCACCCACAGCATCTGAGTCACCGTCAGGGGAGATTCTGTGCCGAGGAACGCACCGATGAGCACAATGATGCAAGCAACCACGTTGATGGTCATCTGGAAGAGTATAAACCGACGGATATTGAGATAGAGCGAGCGTCCCCACATCACAGCTTGGGCAATGCTGTTGAATGAATTGTCCAGTATGGTGATGTCACTGGCTTCCTTGGCCACAGCTGTACCGTCGCCCATGGAGAGTCCCACCTGAGCGCGATTGAGTGCAGGCGCATCGTTCGTGCCATCACCCGTCACGGCCACCACTTCGCCCTCTTCCTGCAGGAGGCGCACGAGGCGTTCCTTGTCCATCGGGCGTGCTCGCGACATGATGCGCAGATCACCCAACCTTGTGCGGATCTCATCATCCGAGAGCGCAGCAAAGTCGGCTCCTGTGATCAGACATCTGTCCGTGCAGCTCTCATCCCATAGGCCGATCTGGCGGCCTATCTCACGTGCCGTGCCCGGCGTGTCGCCTGTGACTATCTTCACCTGGATGCCTGCCTGCATACAGTTGTCTATTGCTTCTGGCACGTCGTGGCGGATGGGGTCGCTAATGCCCACAACGCCCATGAAGTTGAGATCATGCACATGGAGACGACCATTGGCAAATACCTCTTCCTCCTCGGACGACAGCTCTTTGTATGCAAAGCCGATGGTGCGCATAGCCTTGTTCTGATACTCGACGAGCTTCTGACGGTAGGCTTCTTCTTGCTCTTGTTCTTGCGCAAGCGATGAGCAGAAACTCATCACGATCTCCGGTGCACCCTTGACGAGAAGTATCGGTTTGCCCAGCGTGGCCGAGCGCACCACTGTAGCCATATATTTACGCTCGGTGGAGAACGTAAGTTGTAAGACGATAGGACAGGATTCTCGCACCGTCAGGTAATCTATCCCTTTATCACTCAGCCATAGGAGTAATGCCCCCTCCGTGGGATTGCCGAGCGATCGCACCGTCTTCTCATCCGAATAGTCCAGATGGGCAGTCGAATTGGCGGCCATGGCTTCGGCTATGAGTGGCATTTGATCTTGATAGGCGGGGGCGAAGAAAGTCTCCGCTACAGTCATGCGGTTCTGCGTGAGGGTACCCGTCTTGTCCGTGCAGATGACAGTGGCTGCACCCATCGTCTCACAGGCGTGCATTTTCCTGACCAGATTGTTGGTCTTCATCATGCTCCGCATACTGTATGCCAAGCTGAGTGTGACACTCATGGGCAATCCTTCCGGTACGGCCACGACGATGATCGTCACCGCTATCATTATCTTATTGAGGAAGAAAGTCATGGCATCGGCCCAGTCAAAAGCATCGAAGTCGTTCTCTGCCACATACACAAGGATGCTGCCGATGAGGACAAGTGCTGCGATGCTGTAGCTGATCTTGGTGATCAGTCTGGCCAGCTGATCGAGCTGACGATTGAGAGGTGTCTGCACGCTGGCGTCTATCTGAGTGCCTTCGAATACGCGTCCGTACTCGGTGGCATCGCCCACCTTATCCACACGATAGGTGCAGTGCCCGTCGAGGATCGTGGTGCCGCGGCAGAGGTAGTCGGATGGATAAGTAGCATGCTCGTCGAAGTCTTCGGCATGGATCGTCTTATTCACAACAGGTTCGCCGGTGAGGCTGGACTCGTCCACCTGCAACGATATGGCCTCTATGAGCTGTCCGTCGGCAGGGATCTGTTCTCCGGTCTCCAGTATCACCATGTCGCCTACGACAATCTCATTCTTCAATACTTGACTGATCTTGCCATTGCGATACACTTTATAGAGGATGTCCTCATTCACTTGGTTCAGTATCTCAAACTCCTTCTCAGACTTCAGCTCGAAGTAGAATGCCACACCCGTGGCGAGGATAACGGCCAAGAGCACGCCGGCAGGCTCCAAAAAGACGGATGCACTGTCGCCTGCTCCGAAATAATGATAGCAGGACACGGCGAACGAAAGCACCATGGCTACCAATAGGATGATGATAATGGGGTCTTTGAACTTACTGACAAATTTGCTCCAGAGCGATTCTTTCTCGGGAGGAGTCAGGGCATTGCTACCATGCGTGGCACGGCTTTGGAGGACTTCACCATCGGTGAGCCCGCTGTGAGTAGAAGGAGACTTCTTGTCAAGTCTTTCTGTGGATATGTGCATCGTCGATCTATTATTAAGCGGTAATGAGGGACAAATGTACACTTTCTTTGTTCGTCATACTACAACTTTTGGCACCTGAAAGGAGAAAAATGTTACGCCAAAATCTCAGAAAAACGGCACCAAATTATTTTTGAAATGGCGCGTAAATATTTTTGAAAAGGTGCCAAATCTCAAAAAAATACGCGCCACGTTTTTAGGCGCACTGCCCGAATGGTTTTAGGCACATAAATCTCAATAGGCCGAAAGAACCTCCTCTTCTGAAAAGTGCTGCGTCACGAACGCCTTCGTGTCCGCAACCGGAGCCCTCCTTTCTCGTGCGAAAGATGGAGTGGAAAAGATCCTGATATACCAGTCTGAGAGCTGTTTAGAAGACAGGTTGGTCTGTTTTTTCAGTACTTTTGCCACCGATAATCAAAACAATACAATTATAATGATCACACTATCACCTGCCGCACTCCAAGCAGATCTCTTATTACGCAGGGAACGCGTACGCTCGGCTATGGTCGAGGAAGGATACGATGCTCTCCTCGTAACGAGCAACGTCAA
This sequence comes from Porphyromonas loveana, assembly GCF_003096695.1. GTDB lineage: Bacteria > Bacteroidota > Bacteroidia > Bacteroidales > Porphyromonadaceae > Porphyromonas > Porphyromonas loveana. The sequence continues at coordinate 57,037 of NZ_QEKY01000002.1, forward strand.
TCTGCTTTACCTCTTCGGTTCTATATATGGTGGTGCTGCCTATCTGCCTGCCGAAGGCGATCCCATCTTTTTCATTCGACGTCCCCAGTCGCTTACAGGCTCCTGTGTATGCCCCATGCGCAAGCTGGAAGATATTCCGCTTCAAATAGAGAGTAGAGGAGGGGTACTTCCTGGCCGTGTCATGCTGGAGACAGACGAGACAGCATATAGCGACATCGTGCGCCAGCAGAAGCTCTTCCCCTGTGCCCAATATGGCAATGCTACTGCGCTGCTACGCCGCGTGCGCATGATCAAGACACCGGGAGAGATCGAGCTCTTCCGTCGTACGGCAGCTCTGCACGGGGAGGTCTATGCCCGCATTCCTTCTGTCTTCTGCCCGGGGATGACCGACAGGGAGTTTCAGGTCGAGATCGAGCACCTCATGCGTAGCTGTGGTTCGGAAGGTATTTTCAGGACCTATGATGCCGCAATGGAGATATACATGGGCAATGTAATTGTGGGAGACAATGCCGAGTCTCCTTCGCCTTACGACTTCGCCATGGGTGGAGGAGGCACGGATGCTCTGCCGTTGGGTGCCGACGGTTCTCCCATGCAGGAAGGTATGTGTGTGATGGTGGATATGGCGGGTAACTATTCACCCTATATATCTGATATGACTCGCAGCTATGCCATAGGGCGTGTGCCTGACGAGGCACGCAGATTGCACGATCTGAGCTTGGAGATACAATCTCGAGTGATGGAGGCTGCCCTCCCGGGTATGTCCTGTGCCGAGCTATACACACGCAGTCTGGAGATTGCGAGGAAGGGTGGTGCTGCCGACAAATTCATGGGGACGAAACAGCAAGCCCGATTCGTGGGACATGGTATCGGACTTCAGATCAACGAACTACCTGTGCTGACGGAGCGTAGTGTCGATCTGCTGACGCCAGGAATGGTGATTGCCTTCGAGCCCAAGTTTGTCCTCTCAGGCATCGGAGCCGTGGGGGTAGAGAATAGCTTCCTCATCACCGAAAACGGAGTGGAGAAGTTGACGATATGTGCGGAGGAGCTAATCAATTTGTTAAACTATTAATAACGAAATGATGTAGAACGCTGATATGAAGAAAATCATCTTATTGTTGAGCACGATTCCATTCTTGCTAATCGTATTCACACAGGCTCTCCATGCCGGTGAGCTGCGCCGCGAAGTGAAACCTGTGCGAAATGTCATCCTGATGATACCGGATGGGACTTCGCCCTCTGCCGTGTCATTGGCTCGCTGGTACCAGCGATACCTCAATCCCGAGCGCCAACGCTTGGCTATCGATCCTTATATCTGTGGCACAGTGCTCACGTACTCGTCAGATGCTCCAATAGGAGACTCTGCACCCACTACCTCATGCTATATGACGGGTATGCCTTCCAATACGGGCTTTGTCGCCACCTATCCCGTGAGTTCGGGTAAGGCGGATCTGGTTCCTGTGGATCCGAGTCGTGCCTATATGCCGCTGGCGACTGTGTTGGAGGCTGCAAAGATCATGCGTGGGAAGAAAACTGGTTTGGTCGTGACCTGTCACTTCCCGCATGCTACTCCGGCCGACTGTGCCGCTCATTCCTACTCACGCGAGGAATACGGCCATATTGCGATGCAAATGGTGCATCAGAATCTGGATATCGTGATCGGAGGAGGCATAGACTATCTCAAGCCCGATCTCCGCTCTGTATTGCGGCAGCGAGGATACGGCGTGTTCCTAGACGACATGAAGGGAATGCGCTCCTATGCTGGAGATAAGATGTGGGCACTTTATCGCCCACGTGAAATGCCCTATGACTTGGATCGAGATACGGCATCAATCCCCTCGCTGGAGGAGATGACGCACATAGCAATCGCCAAATTGAACCGCTCGGAGGAAGGTTTTTTTCTGATGGTGGAGGGAAGTAAAGTGGACTGGGCTGCTCATGCTAACGACCCCGTGGGTGTCGCGACGGATCTGCTCGCCTTTGATCGTGCTTGTGCCACCGCTTTGGAGTTTGCCCGCCAGGATGGTCAGACGGCTGTCATCATCGTGTCGGATCATGGCAATAGTGGTATAAGCATAGGTAAACGCGGAATGGCTAAAAGCTATGACACAGCTACGGCGTATGACCTGTTCGAGCAACTCTGCCGCTTCCGCCTTACTGCAGACGGACTGGCGAAACGTCTGGCGGAGACTCCTGTCGACAAAGTGCAGGAGCTGATGCGTGAGGTATGCGGCTTCGAGCTAAAGCCGGAAGAACTGAGGGCCTTATATAACAGTCCTGACTACGAACACAGCCCTATCCCCTTGGAAGAACGCAAGCAAATCAGAGAGTCGATGTACAGCGGTTCGCTCAGTACTTTCCTCGCTTCCATATACGGACTGAAGACTGCCATCGGATTCACCTCCGGCGGGCACACAGGCGAGGAGGTGCTCCTGGCTGCCTATCACCCCGAGGACACACGCCCGATGGGCATGTATATGAACTATGAGTTGAACGATTATCTCTGCCAACTCTTCGACCTCAGGGGACAATTGCCAGCTCTTACAGACAGGATCTTCGCTCCCCATACGGACGTATTCCAAGGAATGAAATTCACGATCGTAAGAGGGAAAGGGAAAACAGACGAGTCTGAGCTGCCAGTGCTCGAAGTGACAAAAGGCAGTCGCAAGTTGCGGATTGCCCCGTTCACCAATACAGTGGTTTTAGACAAGAAAGTTATCGAGCTTTCGTCGGTTATCATCTACGTTGACAAGACTGATACCTTCTATCTCCCTCGCGAGCTGCGTTTGCTATTGGATTAGTTCCCCCATAACACATAACACGAATGCTCCCCAATCGACAAATGAGCGATTGGGGAGCATTCGTTATTGGGGGGAAAGATGGGGTTAAGCCCCGCCCTTTGTGCTTTTGCGCCTCTCGATCTCTGTTCGGATGAGGTGCAGCTCGCGAGAGGTTTGTCCCTGGATGGCTGTATTCTCCTCGGCTCGTCTCATGAGATAGGGCAGTACTTTATCCACAGGAGCGTAGGGGAGATATTTGGAGACGTTGTAGCCCGCATTGGAGAGATTGAAAGAGAGATTGTCGCTCATCCCGTAAAGCTGTGCGAAGAAGATGCGTTTGTCGTCGGGAGCGATACCCAATTCTCCGATGAGCTTGGTAGCCATCTGACAACTATGCTCATTATGTGTGCCGATAAAGACTTCGAAATGTGCCAATCTTTCTAATGTGAAGCGCACGCCCTCGTCGTAGTTACGATCAGTTGCTGCCTTATCAACGCAGATGGGATCGGGGTAGCCGCCTTGATGAGCTAGCATACGCTCCTCTTCCATATATGCACCGCGGACAAACTTGATACCAGGGATGAATCCATGTTTGAGTGAAGCTTCATGTATGCGCTGCAAGAGCGACATCCGGTCGTGTCGGTACATTTGCAGTGTGGCAAAGACAATAGCTCGCTCTTTATTATAGAGAGTCATGGCTTCGATGGTGAGTTCATCCACTATGTCTTGATAGGCTACGTGCTCGGCATCGATCAAAAGACGGATGCCGTATTCGTGTGCCATGCGGCAGAGCGTCATAAACCGATGGCGGAAGGAGCGGAACCGCTCTTCTTCCTCAACAGTGAGGGGCAGTTTGCGACAGTACTTTTTGAGGATCTCGGCGGGGCCTACACCGCTGGGCTTGAATACACCGTGGCTGACGTAGGGATTGGTGCGGGCAAACTCCAGAGAACGGATGGTCTCTTGATAGGTGGTTTCGATGTCGGCCTCGGAACTACCTCCTTCTGCAGAATAGTCCAGTACGGCCATCACTCCGCGTCGACCGAGATTGTCGATAGCGTGGCGGGTATCCTCTAAATTCTCACCTCCGACAAAATGTTTATAGATGGTGGGACGCAAAGCCCAACCGATGGGGATATGAAGATTTGAGGCCAGATTGGAGAAGAATCGTCCCGCCTTGACAAGAGACGACGATGCCATTGCTCGAAATAGGAACTCTGCTCGTTTGAGGTCTGCATCCGACTTTCCTTCGAATGCAATGCGTGTATTGAAAAAATCAATCATGATGGATCCTTTTTATCTGAATAGTAATACTAGTTGGCCTGTAAGATAGGAACTTTATCTGTTTGATTGCGCAGATTGTGATCGTTTTTTCTGGCATTTCCTACTTATTCAAGCAAATTGTCGAACGCCAGACCTCGAATAAGCGATCCGGATCCATTGCTGCATAGGCCGGACTGGTACTCGGCAGACAGATCGTGCGAATGGAGTCATCGGGCAGGGAAATATGTCGTCGGAACAACTGCTCTGCTTTCTTGCCATTAAAAGCGATCGTGTGCAATTGCCGATTGCGCCCGATGAGGGAGACAATATCATTCGGAACAGCATCCATGATGTCCACATCGGCACTCCCTTTCCGCTTGGCCGAATGCGCTACATCCCACAAGCCGATATGTGCTGCCAGCAACATCTCTTTTCGCTGCGAATAGCCCATCGGCAGTTCCTGCTTCAATAGCTTAGCCATCAATGGCCAGAAGCGATTGCGCGGATGTGCATAGTACTCTCCCGCTGCAATGGAACGATCGCCGGGCAGACTTCCGAGGATGAGTATCTCCAGCTGTCCGTCTTCGACAGGAGGAAAAGAGTGCTTGTGTTCGGACGACATGAGAAGGGATTATTTCTTGCTTGTCATGATGTTGAGTACGAGAGCGTCTGTGGCATTCATGCCGTCGCGTCCGATGCTGGTGAGGTTGTCGATGCTTTTGTCCACATCTTCATCAACGATGCCTTCGCTGCTGGTCACTACTTTCTGTTCCATGGCGAGCAACGCGGAGAACATGGCTGTGCTCACGCCGCTGGACACCTTCATGCTACAGCTGGGCTTGGCTCCGTCACAGAGCATGCCGGTGATATTGCCGATCATATTCTTGATGGCAAAGCTGATCTGCTCCTTAGTACCTCCCATCAAATAGGTGATGCCACAGCTGGAACCCGTTGCAGCCACTACGCATCCGCAGAGGGCGGAGAGTCGTCCGAGCTTCTGTTTGATGTAGATGACCATCAGATTGCTGAGGACCAACGCTCTGACGGTGCGCTCGTGCCCTGCCTTTTCGTCTTCGGCAAAGGAGAGTACGGGGAGCGTGGCCGTAATGCCCTGATTGCCGCTGCCCGAATTGCTCATGACGGTGACGGGGGCGCCATCCATGCGTGCATCGCAGGCCGAGCTGGTATAGGTGAGCATACGGGTGAGGGAGCTGTCGCCCAAATAGCGTTGGCCGAGGGGGCCTTGGATCATGCGGCCGACGGCGTGGCCATAATTGCCACGCATCGAAACTTCGCTGGCTGCACGATTGAGACGAGCTGCTTCGAGGATAAACTCGATTTCCTCCAATGGCGTATTCATCGCAAAGTCATAGACTTTTTCGAAAGACAGTACTATATCGGCGTCGGTCCCCGAAAGCTCTGCGGCAGAATTTCCTTTGACTGGCAGCCTATTGTCTATGACAGCGTGACCATTGTGCGCAGCATATATAATATTGGTATGGATCTGCTCAATAATGGTCGCTGCCGTCTCTGCTTCGGCTTTCAGATTGACCTCGATGTAGAGCTTGTCCACGTCTCCCTGCTTGACGGCTACGTGAATGATCTTGCTGTCGACGATGGCTTTGGCGTCTGCAAGCATATCGGGCGTGATTCCATCCAAAACTTTAAGCTGCATCGTGGGGTCGGCCACCACGATGCCGAGGGCAATGGCGATGGGGAGTCCTATCATGCCGGTGCCGGGGATGCCAACGCCCATGGCATTCTTGAGCATATTGGGACTCAGAAGCACTTCTACCCGGGTGGGGCGTTGCTGCATGAGAGAGGCTGCTTGTGCTGCGGCCAGTGCCACGGCTACCGGTTCGGTACATCCCGTTGCGGGTACCACTTCACGTTGAATGAGCGTAATGATTCGTTCTTGACTTTGCCTGTCCATAGTTGAAGACCTAATTTTTCTGGGTGCGTTAGTCTGTTATGATTATTTCGTATGCTTAATGGAGGTCGTGCTGCGTGGCTTCTTCATGGTCGGGGGCGTGGAAAATGACACTCGTTGCGCCCAGGGTGATGACATCGCCATCATTGAGCCGACACCATTCTTTCTTGCCGAGCAGATGCCCGCCGACGAAGGTGCCCACGAGGCTGTCGTCGTCGGCCACAGTGTGCAGAAGCGAACCGTCGGCTTTGGTCGTGACCCGCAAGATGCAGTGGTGACGTCCCATGCTGGGGTCGCTCGTGATGATGGGGATGTCCACCACGGAGTCTTTGTTGCGTCGTCCGATGCCGTTATTGCCTTCGCCGAGGCCAAACTCCTGCCGATAGCCGAATACATTTTCCAGCACGACGATGTGGCCCCGACTGCGATCAATCTCCCGTGCCACTTCTTGCTCGCCGGAAGCGGACTGTCCTGCATCCGATTCGCCAGACTTGCGTACCAGACGGATGCGCACCTGATGGCAACAATCGGGGCAGAGCAGCGAGAGGACACCGCTCGGGGAAGCCTGGCGGAGGGCTTCGCGACTGATGGAGATGGGGTTGTCACACTTGGGACAAAAGATTCGTTTCATGAAGATTTACTTTGTTTTGACTCAATTGTTGAGGTGTAGGATAGATCGGTATTCATCGATGAGTAAAGGCGCTCTCTATCTGTCGTCTATTGAATCTTGTGCGAAGATAAGACTATATTCCCAAATTGCCCCCAAAAGTGCCGCATGAAGACTCTTTGGAATGGATGTATCCAATTCTAAGAAACGTTCATGTTTCCCATATAGAGTTGTATTGAGTACTACTTCGTATTGTAGTCGTGGTCCAAAACAACAGTTCGTATGTTCAATTCTGGCGTGTTTGCAGTGAAAAAGCATATTCCGTTTCTCATTTACAGCCGAATACCTCAAAAACAAGCGAGAAAATGTTCGCTCGCAGACAATGAGCAGACAACGTATGTTTCAAGAAATAATCGATGTCCGAAAAGCAGAAAAACGGTTTTTTGACGAAAAAATGACTTGCAAAACCTCGAAAACTTGTGATTTGCCCTTTCGTACAGGTGTGAAAACTCGAAAAAAACTGTTTTGACTCTTCGCGGACGAGCGACGACCTGAAAAACGCTTATTGAGGTCTTTGTACTCGTACAGCGGCCGAAGAAATCTGATTTCCGCTGATCGTCTAAGAGTGGAGACTCGGAAATCTGTTTTTTTTACTTTTCATACCCAGACGACGATACACAAAGCAAATTGGAGATATCATCCATCATGGAAGATTCTGCAGAGGTCAATTGGGGGGATTCTTTTGTAACAAAGACCATAGTTAGAAAGCCGGGAGGAAACGTCAGACAACAGCTGCAGATTGCTAAAATACCCTCTGATGGATTTTATGCTAATAATCGTGATGAAAAATACACGCTAACAGAAGCGTTTCGTATCTTTGCAGACAAATAACAGTTTTAATATGAAATTTATTCGCTCTCTAATTGTAAATATCCTCCGTTCTTTTAAGGAGTCATACACGAGTAGAATAGTGGTCTTTTTGTCGGATTTGGCCATTTCGTATCTCTCCTCAGTATTTTGCTTCTTCTGTATTTTCTTTTTTGTAGGAGGGATAGAAGAGAAACGAGCTGTATCCTTCCTCGTGTATAGCGGCACAGCATTTTTTGCCAGTGTTTTCTTCTCTCTGCTTTTGGGTTTGTACAGGGGTATTATTCGGCACAGTACTTTCCAAGAAGTTACCAAGGTCTTTTACTTCTCTACCACCAAAGGGCTGACTATGTTCGTGGCTGGATGGGTCATCTTCGACGCTCCGTTAGGGCTGTTTATCGCATTTCTGGACACCCTCTCCACCCTTTTCATCCTACTAGTTTTTCGCACCTCTGTAGTCTATATCTATCATATGCTGAACAGATCCAAAGCCATTCATGGAAAAGCTCTGATTGTAGGGATGGCCAGCAATAGCATTGCCCTATCTTATCAAATAGCCAATGCGCAGGTGCGCCAGTGGGACGTACAAGGCTTCATGGTCCGTGGTCTGAAAATGAAACGAATGCGAGTGAATGGCTTGCCCATCTTTAGTTTTGAAAACACAGAGGAGATGATGTGTATCATTACTAGGTATCGCATCAAAACCCTTCTCTTCGACAGTGAAGAAGTGTTCGATGCGCATCGGGACATTGCCACCGAGTGCATTGCCCGACGTATCAAGCTCTTTGTCTACCAAGGGCCGGTGGAGCAGATCGAGACTAACGGGCGTCGTGCCATGCGTGAGATACAGGTGGAAGATTTGCTCGGCAGAAAACCGATTTTCCTCAATATGGAAACGATCGGCCGCGAACTGCGCGAGAAAATTATCATGATAACTGGTGCAGCAGGGTCGATCGGTAGCGAAATCGTCCGTCAGCTGGCTAAATTGCACGTCAAGAATATCGTGCTCTTTGACATGAGCGAGTCGCCGCTCCACGAGATTCGTTTGGAGATTGAACAAGGATTCCCCCACCAAACAATTGTTCCCATCGTGGGCGATGTGCGTAGTGCTGCGCGACTCGACTACGTGTTGAAGCGCTTCCATCCCGATATTATCTTCCATGCTGCAGCCTACAAACACGTGCCGCTGATGGAAGAGAATCCTTGCGAGGCGGTCTTGGATAATCTGATAGGAACCTCCCTCGTAGCGCGTAAAGCAATAGAATACAAGGTAGAGCGAGTGGTTATGGTATCGACTGACAAGGCTGTGAATCCCACCAATGTGATGGGAGCTACCAAGCGCGCAGCCGAAATGGTCGTACAGTGCTACGATGAAGCCATCAAATGCAATAAGATAGATGGCAGTACGAGATTTGTCACTACTCGGTTTGGCAATGTGCTTGGTTCGAATGGTTCTGTGATTCCCTATTTCAGAAAGCAGATTGCTGCGGGAGGTCCTGTCACAGTCACACATCCCGATATTATCCGCTATTTCATGACTATCCCCGAAGCTTGCCAGTTGGTTTTGGAGGCGGGTTCGATGAGCCAAGGTGGTGAAATATTTGTCTTCGACATGGGAGAACCGGTGAAGATTCTCGACTTGGCCAAGCGCATGATCACACTCGCCGGTTATGAACCTGGCAAGGACATTGAGATCACCTTCTCCGGTTTGCGTCCGGGAGAGAAATTGTACGAGGAGTTGCTTAATAATAAAGAAAACACCAAGCCTACTCTGCATCCTAAAATCTTAGTAGCGGAAACGAGGAAAGTCGATCTTGGCCTGATCGAAACGCTACTGCCGCAGTTGGAGCAGAATGCCAAGGATGTTGATATGTTTGGCACAGTCAAGCTTCTCAAAGAGCTTGTTCCCGAGTTTATCAGCAACAACTCTGTCTATGAAAAGCTGGATAAAGAGTCGAAAGCTGAATCAGTAGCTTGATCTTTTACCTTATATATAATATAGGTGTTCATCATGCTGCTTGATCGACTGCCTCGCATCACCATTCTCTCCTGCCTCTTCTTGTGGGTTTTGTTTGCTTCGGCGCAAGATCCGACAGCCGTTGAAATAATATGCAATGCCGAACGCCAAACGCAAGCGCGTATAGGCATAGAAGTGCGCCGATGCCGTGACGACAGCCTTGTCGTTTCCCATAGAGGAGGTGAACAGTTTTGCCCGGCCTCACTGGTCAAACTTATCACCTCTGCATCGATCCTCCGCCTCAAAGGTGCGGATATGCCTTTCATCACAAGAGTGGGTACGGATGGCTCTTTGCATAATGGTATTCTCACGGGCAATCTCATCGTCAAAGGTGGTGGTGATCCCTCACTGGCTTCCAATTATTTGCCCACAGACTCCAGCCGATTCGCCTATGCTATCGTTGATGCTCTTCGCCAGTGGGGCGTGAAGGAGATCACGGGAGATGTCATCGTGGATGCTTCTGTATTTGATGCCGAGGGAGTGATCCCCTCATGGATGGACGAGGACAAGGGCAATTACTACGGTGCCGGCGTCTATGGCTTCAACATTAATGATAATAGAATAGATGTCATTCTCTCCACCGGCAAGGCTGGTACAGAGGCACGCGTTCTGCGTATCGAACCTCCGCATCCCGAGGTTCAATGGGCGAATCAAATCAGAGTTGTACGCGGTAAAAGTGATACGGCCGGATGCTATGGCGAGGGGCTTGACCTGCGTAGGACACTCACCGGAGTATTGCCGGCACACGTTTCCTCCTACCGTCTCCGCACCGATATGCCCGATCCGGCTCTTTATGGAGCTGCATGGACTCGGGGGGTACTTTCCTCTGCCGGCATTATGTGTCGTGGTGGCAGCCGTGGATCCTATGATGCCGTGCCCCTATCACGTGATTTGCTTTTGTACGAGTCCTTAATGTTGGATTCCCTCGTGCGAGTGATGAACTTCCGCAGCCTCAATCATTTTGCAGAGGCTTTCGTCAAACAACTCGCCTCTCTGTCCCCCCGACAGGTCAAAGGCAATACGACAGAACGAGGTTTGACCGTCATCCATAACTATTGGTCGGAGCAAATCAGCTTGCGTAAAACCGATATGTCGCTGGCCGACGGTTCGGGACTCTCCCGTAACAATCGTTTCAGTCCCTCGGCACTCGGTCGCATCTTGATTAATATGCTCGCCGCCGGTGACGTCAGCACCACTTCCTTTCTCAATAGCCTGCCCCGCGCCGGAGAAGAGGGGAGTGTACGCAATTTTCTCAAGGATCAATCCATTGAAGCCTATCTCAAGAGCGGAAGCATGAGAGGCGTCCTTGGCTATGCCGGTTATGTCCGTTATGGGGGTGAGTGGTATAGTGTCGTCATGATCGGCAACGATTTTTCGTCTTCAGCTACCGTTTATAAGGCATATACAGACTTTTTGACGGCTTTATTTCATACATCCACTGCAGGGCGGTAACTTATTATAGGTATAGCCCTGCCATTCACTCATTTCTGCTTTCCTCCCACACATTTCTCATCCTTTTTAGTCCTATTTGGGCGCTCAAGTAGGCATTTTTTCGGACTTTTTGCTCATTATAGCCCCAAAAACGGCATATTACATACCTACATCTTGGTATTTTCTCGATTTTCTTTCTACATTTGCTCCGTAAAAACGAACAAACAAGAATTTTCTAACAAATCAAACTATTACAAAGACTATGGCTTACGTAATCAATGAAAGTTGTGTAGCTTGCGGAACATGCATCGACGAATGTCCGGTATCTGCAATTTCAGAAGGTAGCATCTACAGCATTGATGCTGATACTTGCATCGACTGTGGCTCATGTGCAGCAGCTTGTCCTTCAGAAGCTATCCATCCGGCAAACTAATCTGCGAATCGATTTTAACTTTTGAAGGTGTGCCAAAATGAAAATTTTGGCGCACCTTCTTTTTTATTTCTATACGGAACTAAGATAAGTCTCTGCTGCCGATTGCACACCAAAGCAGTACAAAGGCGCAAGTGTCTTGACAAAGAATGGCTCGGTCACACCCTCCAAAGAGCTGATCGTCAATACTAATATCATAAAGAACGGAAATGTCCTCTATTAAGGACGGTTCTATCTTTTTCGAAGGACCTTTTTATCCTTTATAAAGGACACATTAGATTGCAAGATGTTCACGCCTCGCAAACCTCGTCACTATCGCCTATTTATGCGCCTCTCATCCTGCTCAACATTCTTTATAAATGGCATTCTCTGCCTCTACATTGAGGGGGGGGAAGTCGTATATTTGTTTATTGACAGGCATCCTTTTTTGCATTCCTGCATTTTCTCACGAAGCTTGGCCTGCGATTGCTGACATGCCATAGCTTATTTGGTGTTGTGTCATCGCACGATTATCTTTGCAAGCATAATGAAAAGAAATACTATCGCTCGTTTTGTCCGATCGTTCTGTTTGGCCGGAGTCCTCATAGGCGGATACGTTTTTGGAGGGATTACTCCTGCATCCGCTCAACAAATCGGTGACGATAAATTGGGACGTTGTTTTGTGGCTATGCCGGACTCGCTCATGCCACTTTTGTCCACTTCAGAACGCGAAGAACTATGCGCTCCCAGGGGCATCTACTCCAATGATAATAGAATAGAGTTTGTTACAACCCGTTTGGGACAGCTCCGCTACGAACGCTCAAATCACACAATCACCCTCCAGTCCAGTAGCGCAAGTGTAATCACCATTCGTCATTTACAGCTTCCAGATAGCACTTTCATCCTCTGTATGGTGACAACTGCATTGCTTCCTGTGGAAGACAGTCAGATAGCATTCTTCTCGGATAAGTGGGAACCGCTACCGACCGATCGTTTTATCCAAATGCCTCAGATGGACGACTTTGTTCTCCCCTGCACTGACAAGGAGTCGTACACTTATCAGGCAACATACAAGCATTTGCGACCGTTCTATATGCGCATTGACATATCTGGAGCCCCAGCTATTCTTACAGCTCGTCAGACTGTGATCGAAACGCTAGCAGTGGAGGAGAAGCCTCTCGCTGCACAATTTCTCCTCAAAGAAAGTTTGGCTTATATGTGGAAGGACGGACGCTTTGTGTTCTCTCCAAGCATTACATCTCAGGGATAGAATAGATATCTATGGAAATAACAAAGAAAAAACTCGTTTTCGCGGCAGTGGCTGTTGCAGCACTCATTGTATTGATGGGACTTTTTTTCAATTGGCAGGTAATTCGCGAACGTTCTGCATTGGAACAGGACCGAGAAAACTTTGCCAAACTGGAGAAAGAAGCTATGCAGGACGAGCTCGACCGCATATCCGAGGACTATACCGAGCAATACAATAAGTTGTCCGGCAATGCGGGTGAAATGAATATTCAATTGGCAAACGACTCATTGCTGGCACAACTCACAGCTGAACGTACGAGGGTAAATCGCTTACAAGACGAACTAAAGACAGTGAAGGCGACTAATGCCAGACGCATAGGGGAGCTGAGGGGGGAGATCAAAACCCTCCGAGCTGTACTGAAGTCTTACGTTGTGCAGATCGACTCGCTCAATGCTGCCAACGAACGACTGAGAACAGAAAATCAAGAAGTGCGCCGCAATTATGCACAGGCCGCAGGCGAAGCCAGTCGTCTCAAAGTGGAAAAGGCCGAGTTGACAGGAAAAGTAGAATTGGCCTCAAAATTGGAGGCTGCCGGCATCTCAATAGGATTGTTAGACAAGAAAGGGCGAGCCGTAAAGAATGTAGCCAAGCTGAAAACAATTCAGATGAACTTTATTATTCCGAAAAACATCACGGCCCCCGTGGGAGAAAAGGCGATCTATGCACGCATACTCACGCCGAACGATGAGGTGCTACAGCGTTCCTCGGGAGATGTTTTCCCCTTCGAGGGTAAGCAGATAGCCTATTCTTGCCGCAAGCAGATAGAATACACCGGCGACCAAACGGATGTGGTTCTTTATTGGAATGTGGTGCAGACGCTTACTTCGGGCTCTTACAGGGTGGATTTCTTTGCTGATGGGCATCTGATCGGCCGTAAGTCCTTTAAGTTGGATTAATTTTTTTCCTGTAGTAGGTATCCCTTTTCGATCGAAAACACTAATTTAGTGCCTTGTTTGGGCGTGTAGATTCAATTCTTAAGCCCCATTTGACAGTAGAGAATAAATATAATGGTGTAGGAGACGGCCTGCGATTATCTGGCCATGAAGCCCCCCGTACACCATTGCATAATAGAAGAAAATGACTGACCGAGAAGACAGAATTATTAACATCAGTATCGAAGAGGAAATGAAAACCGCGTACATCGACTATTCGATGTCCGTGATCGTATCCCGTGCTTTGCCTGATGTCCGCGACGGATTCAAACCCGTACATCGCCGTGTGCTCTATGCCATGAATGAGACGGGTAACGTCTATTCCAATCCTACTCGCAAATGTGCCAATGCTGTTGGTGAGGTATTGGGTCACTATCACCCGCATGGCGATTCTTCCGTATATATGGCGTTGGTGCGTATGGCACAGCCGTGGAGTCTGCGCTATCCTTTGGTGGATGGACAGGGTAACTTTGGTTCGGTGGATGGAGACTCTCCTGCAGCCATGCGTTATACGGAATCACGTCTGAGCCAGATCGCCGGAGAGATGCTCCGCGATATCGATAAGGAGACAGTAGACTTCCAAAACAACTTCGACGACACCCGCCAGGAGCCCACAGTATTACCTACCCGCATACCGAATCTTCTGATTAACGGAGCTTCGGGTATTGCAGTAGGTATGGCTACCAATATGCCTCCTCATAATCTGTCGGAAGCTATAGACGGATGTGTAGCCTATATCGATGCCGATGGCAACATTGATGTGGCAGGCTTGATGCAGTATGTCAAGGCACCGGATTTCCCCACAGGTGGATTCATCTATGGTTATGCCGGTGTAAAGGAGGCTTTCGAGACCGGACGTGGTCGTGTCGTGATTCGTAGCCGTGCCGAGATAGAACAACATAACAATCATGAGCGCATCATCATATCGGAAATCCCGTATTTGGTGAATAAGGCTGAGCTGGTATCCAATATCGCTCAGCTGATCAACGAAAAACGTTTGGATGGCATCTCGAATATCGCTGATGAGTCGAATCGTAAGGGTATGCGTATCGTTATTGACATCAAGCGCGATGCCAATGCTTCGGTAGTACTCAATAAGCTCTACAAGATGACAGCCCTGCAGAGCTCTTTCAGTGTAAACAACATTGCATTGGTGAAGGGGCGTCCTCGTTTGCTCAATCTGAAAGATATGATCGGCGAATTCGTGGATCACAGACAAGATGTGGTCACGCGCCGTTGTATATTCGAACTGCGTAAAGCCCGTGAACGAGCTCATATCCTGGAAGGCCTGCTCATCGCCGTAGATCATATTGACGAAGTAATCTCCATTATACGTGCTTCAAGAGATGCTCAAGAAGCGATGAGCCGACTGATGGAACGCTTCAGTTTGTCAGATATTCAAGCCCGTTCGATCGTCGACATGCGTCTGCGTGCTTTGACAGGATTGGAGCGCGATAAGTTGCGTGCGGAGTTTGATGAAATAATGGCATCCATCCATCAGTTGGAGGCACTCTTAGCCGACAGAGGATTGCTGATGGAGCTCGTGAAGAAAGAGCTGATCGAGATAAAAGAGAAGTATGGCGATGCCCGTAAGAGCGAGATAATATACGCCTCAGAAGAATTCAACCCCGAAGATTTCTATGCCGATGATGATATGATCATCACGCTTTCTCACATGGGCTACATCAAGCGTACCCCGCTGAGCGAGTTTAGGACGCAGGCTCGTGGTGGAGTAGGAGCCAAGGGATCGGATACCCGCGAAGAGGACTTCGTGGAGTATATCTACTCTGCCTCCATGCATGCTACCATTATGCTCTTTACAGCTAAAGGACGCTGCTATTGGCTGAAGGTGTACGAAATTCCGGAAGGAGCTAAGAATGCCAAGGGACGTGCTATCCAGAATCTGTTGAATATTGATCCGGATGATAAGGTGAATGCCTTTATTCGCATCAAAAATCTGACGACAGATAAAGAGTTTGTCAATAGCCACTACCTCTTGTTCTGTACCAAACGAGGTATCATCAAGAAAACGCTGCTTGAAGCATTCTCTCGCCCTCGTGCCAATGGGGTGATTGCCATTGATCTACGAGACAATGATGGCTTGGTAAGCGTGCGTCTCACCAACGGTAAGTGTGATATGGTCATCGCTAATCGTGGCGGACGTGCCATCCGCTTCCATGAATCAGTGGTGCGCCCTTCAGGACGGACAGCGATGGGCGTAAAAGGTATGACGCTGGACAACGATAATGAAGACGAAGTGGTAGGCATGATCTCGATCAAGCATCCCGAAGAGGAATCTATCTTAGTTGTCAGCGAAAAGGGCTATGGCAAACGTTCTAATATTGACGATTACCGTATTACCAACCGTGGCGGTAAAGGTGTGAAGACGCTGAATATCACGGATAAGACAGGTAAGTTAGTTGACATCCGTGCGGTGACTGATGCTAACGACCTCATGATCATCAATAAGAGTGGTGTCGCTATCCGTGTAAAAGTGGCTGACTTGAGCATTATCGGACGAGCCACTCAGGGCGTGAAGCTAATCGATTTGGCTAAGCGTGGCGATGAAATAGCCTCTGTATGCAGTGTCGTTTCCGAAGAAGAGGAAACCAAGGCAGAAGAACGAGCCGATCACACTCATGAAGTCGTACCACAAGAAATCGATTTGCCGGAAGTAACCGAAACCGACGAAGCCACTTCCGATAGCAATGAAGAAGAATAATCACAAGACGTTTAACAACTAACGCAAAACAGTATGAACAGAAAGAGTTTATTGGCAGCAGCTCTCTTAGCAGCAGCTATGCCGGTTTCCTTTGCTCAGAAAGCCAATGTGAAAGGTGCAGAAAGCCTTTCCTCTGGTTCGAAACCAAACTTTGCCGAAGCGCGCACCCTCATTGGCGAAGCTCTGAAAAACCCTGAAACTATGGACGATGCCAAGACTTGGTTTGTGGCTGGTCAGGTGGAAGAAAAACACTTCACGACAGAGAATCTGAAGCAGACGGTAGGACAAGAACCCGACCGTGCAGCAATGAATGACGCTCTCTTGCGAGTGTTACCGCTCTTCTTGAAAGCCGATCAATTGGACAATATGCCCAATGAAAAGGGAAAAGTAAAACCTCGCTTCACGAAGAAGATCATGGAGTCTCTAAAGGGCAACCATCTCTATTATATCAATGCCGGTGGCTACTATATGGAGAAGAAGGACTACAAGAAGGCTCTTGATGCATTCGAACAGTTCTTGCAGATCAAGGAATTGCCCATGTTTGCTGCTGTTCCTGAGGTCTCTGCACAGGACTCTAATTCCATGATGGTCGGTTTCTATGCTGCTATCTCTGCCTATCAGGCTAACGAGCTCGACAAAACATTGGAAATAGCTAATAAAATTAAGAATGCTCCTTATCGTCAGAATGACGTATACCAGTTGATCGCTACGGTATATCAAGACCGAAAAGATACAACCGGATATATCCGAGTTTTGGAAGAAGGTGTGCAAAAATTCCCGAAAGAACCGTACTATACACTCAATCTTATCAATAAATATATTGAGACCGGACGTTCTACCGAGGCAATTTCTTTCTTGGAACAAGCTATTGCAGATGATTCTCAGAATGTGCAACTCTACGACGTAATGGCTAAGTTGTATGAAAATCAGCAGAACTTTGACAAGGCTGAGGAATGGTTGAAGAAAGGATTGGCTATCGATCCGAACAATGCTTCTGCGAACTACGATTTGGGACGTGTGTACTACAACCGCGCTGCCGACCTCAAGGGTGCTGAGCAAGTAAATGCAGAGACTGAGGCAAAGGCAACGGAATATCTCAAGAAAGCTCTACCTCTGCTCGAAAAGGCTTATTCCGTTAACCCCGATGAATCATGGTATGTACTGCGCAATGTGTATTACAACCTAAAGATGAACGATAAGTACAAAGAAATGACTGATCGTCACGAAAGAAAGTAATCCAAATACAATCAATAAAAAAGGCCGAGTTTCATTGAAACTCGGCCTTTTTTATTTCGTCAGGAAGAGTGTGTTTCTAACGAAATGGGGTGTTGGTATTATTTAGCAAGAATAGTCATCGTGTCAGATGCGATCATATACTCCTCATCTGTGGGGACTACAATCACCTTCACCTTGCTTTCGGGTTTGCTGATCACCATTTCCTTACCACGCATACCGTTATTTACAGCAGGGTCGAAGACGATACCCATGAATTCCATATTGGAGCATACTTTTTCACGAGTAGAGAATTGATTCTCTCCCACACCGCCGGTAAATACGAGGACATCCACACCACCCATAGCAGCTGCATAGGCACCGACATATTTTTTGATGCGGTAGTCATACATGGTCATAGCGAGAATCGCACGCTCATTGCCATGTTTGATGCCATCTTCGATCTCACGCATATCTGATGAGATGCCACTCACACCGAGGACACCACTCTTCTTATTGATCAGTTCGGAGATGCCGGCAGCATCAAGATTCTCAGCTTCCATCAGGAAAGTAAGAACACCGGGGTCAACATCACCGCTACGAGTTCCCATCATCAATCCTTCAACCGGAGTCATACCCAGAGAAACATCCAAAGCCTTGCCATTCATGGTAGCTGCAATAGAGGCTCCATTACCGATATGTGCTGTGATAATGCGTGTCTTGTTGTAGTCGAGGCCTAATATCTCACAGGCACGTGCACTTACATAGCGATGGCTTGTACCGTGGAATCCATAGCGACGAACTCCGTGCTTGTTGCACATATCGTAGGGCAGAGCATAGCGATATACATGCTCGGGCATTGTCTGGAAGAATGCTGTGTCGAATACTCCTACTTGGCGGATACCCGGCAGCAACTTCTCAATAGCAGCAATTCCCTTGAGGTTAGCGGGATTGTGGAGCGGTGCCAAAGGAATACATTCTTCTACCTTGGCTATAACTTCGGGCGTGATCTCCACACTGTTGCTGAACTTCTCACCGCCGTGTACAAGACGATGACCAACAGCTTCAATCTCATTGTAGCTTTTGATGCATCCGGTCTTTTCATCAGTAAGGGCCGAGAGAATCAATTCCACTGCCACAGTGTGCTCGGGCATTTCTTTCTCGATTACGACCTTCTCTCCATTGGGCAAGGTCAGTTTGAGAAATGAATCGGGCAACCCCAGTTTCTCTACAGCCCCTTGAGCCAATACATCGCCCTGAGGCATTTCGAGCAGCTTGTACTTAACAGACGAACTGCCGCAGTTCAATACCAATATCTTCATTATTGTTATTTTGTTTATTGTATTTGTTGTGTCTTATTTCTTTGCTGCAATAGCTTGGTTGGCAGTGATCGCCACCATTCTATAGATATCTTCTACAGAGCAACCGCGACTCAGATCGTTTACTGGAGCTGCCATACCCTGTAGGATAGGTCCTACAGCTTCTGCATGTCCCAGACGCTCCACGAGCTTATAGGCGATATTGCCGACTTCAAGAGTGGGGAAGACGAGTACGTTAGCCTTACCGGCAACATCACTTCCGGGCGCTTTGAGTGCAGCCACTCTTTCCACCAAAGCTGCATCGGCCTGCATTTCGCCGTCGATCATCAGATCAGGAGCCATTTCTTTCGCGATACGAGTAGCTTCAACCACCTTGTCCACCATCTCGTGCTTGGCGCTACCCTTAGTTGAAAAGCTAAGCATAGCCACGCGAGGTTCTACATTAGCGATAGCTTTTGCCGTACGTGCGGTAGCCACTGCGATCTGTCCCAGTTCTTCGGCTGTGGGGTTGGGGATTACTGCACAGTCAGCTACGAGAAGCAAGCCGTCCTTTCCATACTCTTTCGCCTTCGTGAAGAGCAAGAAAGTACCGCTCACGCTACTCATGCCCGGAGCCGTTTTGATGATTTGCAGAGCGGGACGGAGTACATCACCTGTCGTATTTTGCGCACCGGCAATGAGACCATCTGCATCGCCAGCCTTGATGATGAGGCAGCCCAGATAGAGAGGATTTTCGACTAATCCTGCAGCTTGTTCCGGAGTCAGTCCTTTCTTTTGACGGATTTGCAGTAACAGATCTGTATATGCTTGCTTCTTGGCATGGTTTTTGGGGTCGATGATTTCGGCCTTATTCAGATTCTTTAATCCGAGTTCCGTTGCTTTAGCCTTCACTTCATCGGGCTGGCCGATCAAGATGAGGTTTACAACTTCTTCGGCCAACAAGCGGTCGGCAGCTTGCAATGTACGGGGTTCCAGTCCTTCAGGCAGGACGATTCGTTGTTTGTTCTCTTGAGCTCGTTTGATAACGTCTTTGATGAGATCCATGGAATAATACCTTGATTATGTTTGAACTATTATTGTAATGATAATCTTGTCTTGGATAGATGCTGCGGGAAATGCAACTCGTCAACAAATGCAAAGGTAGTTAAAAGGCACGCATCGGCGACGAATTACGCACCAAAACTTATCGATGCTGATTCGTTGTACATGCAACCGTTATGATACACACCAACCTGTATAGTGGATGAGATACGCTCTATAGTTAGAAGGATTATGGTTCTTCCCCTCTGTTTAACCCTCTATGAATGGCTGGGATCAACGACCTTTTATACACTATGGATCAATACTGTCATTTGCGCTTTCCATTGGAGAGTAGGGCTGTTTGCGGATACCGAAGTCCATGTGCAGAGGAGAGGTAAACCTCGGCTGCTCCGATCTTTAGCTCCATGCGGATGCGAACGGGTAGACGATTGGCATCGTCGGTAAGCCAGATGGTGATAGCCTTTCGAAGGTTCTTGAAAGTTTCGGTTGAGTTTATAAACATGGATACCTTGTGTGTGCGGTATCGCGAGCCACGTTTGGTCTTCACTTCTTCGGAGCCTTCATATTGGAAAGAGCAGTCTATACCTTTCTTTCCGGCATAAATACGAGCAGATATGCGCTGGTTGGATGTCTTTGACCAGTCATAAGAACGAAGAAATAGCAGTGTCCCCACCATGTCCAATGCAGTGGCACGAACCCGTTCGATCGTGTCGATTCTTGATTCGCCATTACGAAATCGTCTTGTATGAATGCGGGTACGATCGCCCTCTTGTACAAAGTCGATAAGATCTACTGTATAATCTCCGCCTTCCATCACATGCTTCGTGCCACTGACGATGCGCATCTGGTTGTCGAGGTTGCAGTCGAGCGTGTCACGCATGCTGAAGATTGCATCGAAGAAAGGTGCTGTCTTGAATAGCAATCTCGATCTGTATCCACCATTCTGCTTGCCAAGGGTAAGGGTCGCATCACCGGCACGCGGCATCACTGCGCCCCATTTATAGTAAGCCGTATAGGTGAGTTGCTCGCCTACTTGGCTGAATTCGTTTGTAATGCGTTGCTGTGCCTGTAGGGGGTAGAGTATCATCGTACATATCATTATTACTATGCCCCACAAGTCCAATCGAAACATTTCTCTCTGCTTAATTCTATCCTGTCCTTTCATTTTATTTTGACGACATCTGTTTTCTGTGATCCAAATATAGAGAATATGAATAAGTATAAACGAAAGAGAGGAAGCTCCTCAGGGAGGCTTCCTCTCAAAAAAACGGTTAGGATTGGATCAGATTACTTCTTAGCTGCATAGATTCCTTCCAACTTTTCCAGAATCTTTTCGCCACGAAGATCACGCTCTACAATGGTTCCGTCAGGACCGATAAGGATAATCATGGGAATACCATTAACACCGTAGAGGGTAGCACCTTCTTTGGTGTTGTCGATGATCTGAGGCCATACCACGTTCAGTTCACTTGCTGCTTTGATGTGGTCCTCCAACTTGTCCCATACTACGATGCCTACAACCTGAAGCCCCTTGCTTGCATACTTTTCGTAGGCTTTGGCAATATAAGGAATCTCACGACGGCATGGACCGCACCAAGAGGCCCAGAAGTCCACGAGAGCGTAGTTGCCCTGGCCTACATACTTGTACAGATTGACTGCATTGCCCTCTGCATCCACTCCTTCGAAGTCCTTTGCCTTTTTCCCGGGCTGTGATTCGAACAGCATATCGATGGCTTTCAGTCTCGGAGCAATTATCGGGTTATTGAGAACAATGGGGGCAGCCATCTTGCGTGCTTCGGCGATAATATCTGATTCAGGAGATTCGTTGCGAATAATCTGCAACATCATCAACGCGCCCAGAGCGTCGTCCGTGTGTTCTTTGAAGAGATCAAAAGATATCTTGGTCTGCTCTTTCGATACTTTCATATATTCTTCTTCGATAAGAGTCTGTTTGGCAGAATCGGACATAGCAGTATCAGCCTTGACAACCTCCAATTTTTGGTTGAAAGACTCCATGAGTTTGCCAGTCTTACCATAGTACTCATATGCGGCATTGTTCAATGCAGTTCCTTGAGCAGCCTCTTCTCCCAGCTTGGCCGTGATGACACCTTTTTCCAGAATGACAACAAGACTACGAGGCGAATTCTCTGATTGTGTGGGTACGATATAAGCCAATTTAGCCGTATCAACCGATGGGCCAGTGAACGCGAATACGCCATTCTTGACTTCAGTACTATCCAAGATGCTATCCTGCGACAGTTGGAGGTACACCATCTGTCCGTCGAGATTGAATGTACTGTCCACCGTACCGACAATGCTGTATCCCTTTTGGTCGCATGAGGTAAGGCCTACAAGCAGCGCAATGGCTGCGAATAATAATTTTTTCATTTGCAGTTTCGTTTTAGTAGTTACTACTGTGTTCTATTATCTACGCACAAAAGTAGGTATTTTGTACTACACGACATCGTATCCTCGCGGGATTAGCGTACAGATGCACTCATGACAGTATGTCCCTGCATTGTGAGTGCATTCTCTCTGTCACAGTACGGTATGTCTTGCAACATGATGCTCATCGCCAGAGCAATCAATCCGTTGGTGTGAAAAAATATGCAGATGTGTTATGATTTCCGACTTGGGCGATTTGTCGAAAAGACTCACGCCAAAAAGAAAAGATTTTGGCGCCATTTAGAAAAAAAATATGCGTCGGATCGAAAAAGATTTGGCCTGAGTTTTTCGGATTTACGGCGCCATATTCCCAGCTCTTTTGGCCCATAATTTCGAGAACTGCATCCCATCCCTCTCGATGGGTATTGGAGGGTTAAAAAAGGTGATGTCCATATTCCTTTTCTGCATAGTCAGGGGATAATGTGCACTTCTTTGAATAAATCAGACTAAGCAGTAACATCTAAGCCCCGACAGGGTAGCTGAAGACAGGGATATGTTCTATTTCAAGATCGTATTTCCACTCGTCGTTCGGACGACTTCCTGCCAATTCCTGTCCATCCTCTATCTCTCTGAACAAAGGATTGCAATCGGAGGTAGCTATCCGGCATAGTCAGTTTGCAAAAGACGGTGGGGGTAGTCCTCCAAAACACCGTTCATGCTCTTCCGACCAGAGAGCTGACAGGAGTATTTCTGATCCGTATCAACGAAAGTATTGCATAGAATTCCTGAGTAACGGTATCCAACGTGCAGACTGTATGACATAGTGGGAAAAGGAATACTAAACCTAATAAGGCAAACAATTGTTTTATTATCGCAAGTGCATAAAACTTAGTGCAAATGATTTTTTCTTTGAAAGAATTTTTTACCTTTGTGTTACCAAACAATTCACTTAGTAATATAGATTATGGAAAAGAAGCGTGGAAAAAGGGCAGAAACGCCCGAACAGAAGAAGCAAAAAGCTTCGATGGGTTTTTACTTCAAGAGTGCAAAACCCGCAGAAAGAATGGCTCAGCTTGATGCAGCTATTGCTCGCTATGAAAACTTTTTGGCTAACTGCCGTACCGCAAAAGACAATATAGCAGTTACGTCCGTAGCAGATCAGATCAAAATGCTGACCAAGGAACAAAAAGAAGAATTGAAAAAATTCCTCTAATCAATCGGTGTCTGCATCCCACGCTCTGCTTACAGTGAAGTGAGGGGTATATAGACTTCGACCCAAATAGCGAGGCTGTCATGGATATAATTATCTCTGGCAGCCTCTGTTCTTTTGCCTCTTTTTTGTTCTTTTGTATAGAATAAACGGTGTAATAAGGTACAAAGCGGATGATACAACTTACCACTCCTGTGGATTATCCAGCCCCCAGACCGAGAATCATATCCTATGCCAACAGACTTTTCTTTATGGGTTCATGTTTCAGTGTGGAGGTGGGAGAGTATATGCGTCAAGCGGGTTTCCGCACGGAGATAAATCCTTTCGGCATCGTGTACAACCCTCTCTCCATAGCCCAAGGTGTGGAGCGACTGCTCGATGGCACACTATATGGCGCAGAGGAGCTGTTCCTATACGATGGTTTGTACCATAGCGCAGACCATCATGGAGCTTTCTCTCATGCTAGCGAGTCAGAAACATTGGAGCATATTAACCATGCTCTGCTACAAGGCCGTGATGCCTTGATGGGAGCGGATTGTCTTCTTTTTACCTGGGGGACAGCTTTTGTCTATAGCACGCAGGAAGACGATAGGGTGGTGAGCAATTGTCATAAGCTCCCTGAGCGTTATTTTCATCGTCGCATGGTTTCTGTGGATACTCTATTGTCCGTTTGGATACCGATTATCGAACGACTGATAGCATCTGCTCCCGAACGTAAAATACTGCTCACTGTCAGCCCCGTGCGTCACTTACGTGACGGAGCCGTGGGCAATCAGCAAAGTAAAGCTACTCTCATACTCTTTTGCAAGGCACTTGTCGAGCATTTCTCCGATCACGTCTATTACTTCCCTGCTTACGAAATCATGATGGACGAATTGCGGGACTATCGCTACTATGCCGACGACATGACCCATCCTTCGTCGGTAGCTGTATCTATCATTCGCCAACGCTTCGCAGATCTGTACATAGCACAAGAGCTGCACGAAGCCATGGATGCCTGCCTCAAGCTTAGACGTCGGATGGCGCACCGACCATTGCACCCCGATAGTCCGGATGCGATGCTCTTCGAAACGCAAACCGAAACGCTGATTACAGCCCTGCGACGCAAGTATCCGGATATTGTTTTAGATGATTTGCCCTAATGAAATGGGCGATACACACAGGGATGACCATCCTTTGTTGTCGCTAACAGAATTAATACACGCATCATTATGCTCCTTTCATATCTCAGCAGACAGTTGTCTCCCATTGAGGCGAGGATCGTTCACGATACTGATCTTGCTCATTTGCTCACAGATAGCCGCACGCTTTCGGAGCCGTCTTCTACGCTATTTTTTGCTCTGCGGACGGCTTCGGGGGATGGCCATCTGTACATACGTGATCTTTATGACAGGGGGGTGCGCTGCTTTGTTATCTCCCGTACGGAAGAGGATTGGAGCCAGACGATGCCGGATGCCAACTATATCTGTGTAGCCGATCCGCTGAATGCACTGCAACAAGCAGCCGGCCTCAAGCGTATGCAGTACGACATACCGGTCATCGGCATTACCGGCAGCAACGGGAAAACCATCGTCAAGGAGTTTCTGTACCAACTTCTGCGCAAAGATTACCGTATCGTACGCTCACCGCGCAGCTACAATTCGCAGATCGGTGTACCCCTCTCCATATGGCAAATGAGCGGGGAGCATACCTTGGGTATATTCGAGGCGGGCATATCACAGACGAACGAAATGGAACGTCTCGAAGCCGTCATCCGTCCTACGTTGGGTATCATCACAAACATCGGGGCGGCACATCAAGAGAATTTTGCAGACACTCGGACCAAATTACAGGAGAAACTTCGCCTATTCAGTCGCTGCCAAGCGATTGTGTACAATGCCGACCACAAGGAGATAGCCACAGCTATCTCGTCATCACCGGAAGCGGCTGTAGCCATAGGGTGGAGCAAGACGAATCCCGGAGCACAGGTATATATATGTAAAATTGAGACTGAAGAGACTCATACCACTATAAAATTCCGTTCTGACGGGGCAGACTATTCGATCACGGTTCCCTTTACTGACGAAGCTTCGATAGAGGATGTGCTGCATTGCATCACACTCATCTCTATACTCCGACCGGAAGTTTTGTATGCTCAAGATCGATTTGCATCACTCGAACCTGTCGAGATGCGTATGGAAGTCAAAGCCGGCGACCGTGGCAATACGATCATCAATGATGTTTACAGCAGCGACGTGTACTCTCTTGCTTTGGCCTTGGATTTTCAGCAGAGACGCACTGCCGGAACACAGATGAAGAAGGTGGTAGTCCTATCGGACATTCTACAGAGTGGTATGTCCGCGGAAGAACTCTATGCTCATGTAGCGGCACAGCTCCGCATCTATCGGCCGGACTTCTTCATCGGTATAGGGGAGGATATCGTCGCTCAGAGGCATCGTTTTGCCGATCTGCATGCTGCATTTTTCAGAGATGTTACAGAGCTTTTGACATCGGCCGTACTCTATGAATGCTCGGACTCGTGTATCCTCCTCAAAGGTGCACGCAAATACCGCTTCGAACAGATCACTGAACGTCTTGTTCAACAAGTGCATGAGACAGCACTGCGGATCAATCTGTCAGCTATCGTACACAACCTCAATTACTATCGAAGCCTCGTCCCTTCAGGTACTAAAACCATCTGTATGGTCAAAGCTCAGGGGTATGGAGTAGGCTCCTACGAATTGGTCAAGACGCTGCAGGAGCATCGTGTGGACTACATAGCAGTGGCTGTGGCGGACGAGGGCAAAGAGCTGCGAGAACGCGGTATCACGATGCCCATTGTGGTGATGAATCCCGAGAGAAATGCTTTCCAGATGCTTATCGACTACAGGCTTGAACCTGAGATATACAGCTTCACATTACTCCGTTCTTTCTCTGAGATAGTGGTTCGCAACGGGCTGTCGGACTATCCGGTCCATATCAAAATTGATACCGGTATGCACCGATTGGGCTTTATGCCTGCCGATATAGCCAAGCTTACTGAAGCTTTGGCTGAATACGAAGGACTCCATGTCCGCTCCGTCTTCACCCATTTGGCAGCTGCGGATGATCCTGCTTTCGATGATTTCACCCGTTCCCAACTCCTTTCTTTCGATGAAGTGTTTAACGCTCTTGAATCCTCTCTCGGCTATAGGCCACTACGCCATACACTCAATACGGCCGGAGTGGAACGCTTCGCTCATTTCCCGACGGATATGATCCGTCTAGGTATCGGTCTCTACGGTGTCACGGCATCAGGCGTCAGTGGGCTACGTCCTGTGGCTACACTCACCACAACGATCTTACAGATCAAGGACGTACCCGCGGGCGAGACTGTGGGTTATGGTCGTCGCGGTCGTCTCTCTCGAGATTCACGCATCGCCGTGATGCCCATAGGCTATGCCGACGGGTTGGACAGGCGACTAAGTTGTGGAGTGGGGGAAGTTGTGATTCGTGGCAGACGATGCCCGATTGTCGGCAATGTGTGTATGGATATTTGTATGGCAGACATTACGGATATTGCGGCAGAGGAAGGGGACACCGTTCTTCTCTTTGGCGAGGAACTACCCATTGCCGAAGTGGCCGAGAAGATGCAGACAATCGCTTACGAAGTCCTGACCGGTATATCTCCTCGCGTTCGACGAGTTTACTTCCAGGAATAAACTCACTTTTCTACAAGTCTTCATAAGGCGTGCCAGACTTATCATCCGGCACGCTTTTTCTGTACTCTCTGATGTTTTTATTTACCACAAGAGGGAATTACGTATAAATACGTAGTCAATATACAGAAAAATACGTAGATAATCTGCCCTACTAAGTGCATACCTTTGTGATAACCTCTAAAAGAAACTTTGAATTCTAAACATGTGAAAAAGCATACGTCAGAGGATATACGGTGTGAGAAACGAAAACCTCTACATTTACTTTTCGATGTATTGTTGTATTATGAAGGGTGCGCACGGGATTGTCTTTTTGGGCAATCCCGTTTTCTTTTTCGACTATTCCGCTTTGTGTAGTAAGAGCAACAGCCTTTCCCCTCCCGCAGCAGTAGTAGCCAGCAGGGTCTTGTCACCTCCGTCGGCTATTTTGCTTCGCTTACGTAGCTCATCAGGCGAAAGTGGGAAGTTGCGACAACTGATGCTGGCGCGCGGCACCGTCTGACAGAGCCGCTTGAGTGTGGAAGAGGTGAAAGGAATGATCTCTTCGACAACAAACGTCCGCCCGGGAAAGTCCGACTCAAGGATTGATGAGGTGTATATGTGACTATTGGGATGTAGCTTGCTGAGGTTGTACCGATGCGCTACTGACTTGAATGCTCCGGCTTTCAGTACTGCCGCATGCGGTTCATATATATAGGTCTCAATACTGTCGGCGTATCGGACTGAGACGCACTGTTCTTCTTCCAGTGTGAATTGGAGTGTTGATGCCTGTCCTCCGTTTGTCAGATTGACGGCGTGGATAGGGACTCGACCAATAGGCAGAGCCTCTCCCTCGTGTAAAGACATCCTCACCAGCAATTCCTTCACTTCCCCTCGTACAGCCACAATATGCAGCTCTCGAACATAGGGTAGGGAGAGCATAGTATCCAGCACATCTATCATAGGAGAGAGTTTGGCCACAAGATTATTGGTATCTGGCAGAAGCTCATGGGCAAGAGGTCTGAGGTCTGGTTCACAGTCCGCGATGGCATATACTCGCCTAACTGCTCCTGCACGGCGGGCAGGATCGACAAAGATGCAGTCAGGACGATACTCCTTAATCATTGGCAAGTATTGCGCAAAGTCTCCTGTGAGTATCTCTGCCTGCTTGCCTTGCTGCAATAAGCATGGGATATTATGTCGGGCAGCTGCCGCCGTTGCTTCGTTTTGTTCGATGTACAAGCCATGTGAGGCGCTCTCCATGAAGGAGAGGAAATCGACTCCAAGTCCTCCTGTCAGATCTACGATCTTGCTTCCCTCACAGACAAAACGACGTTTATACGAAGCAGCCAGTGAACCCGAGCATTGCTCCAGAGTCAAACGAGACGGAACATATAAAGAGCGGTTGTCTGCCCAATGTGGCAACTTGGCACGCAGACGAGGCCACAGCTCTACTTGGATGGCTACGGCAGCACGGTAAGATTGCGGAATATTGTTGCTCCCGAGCAATATCCGGTCGGGTGACAGCTCTAAATAGGCCTGTGCCCATTCAGTGATGGCTACTATCTCTTTTTCGTCGTACAACATTCTCTTTGTGTCTCTGCACCAATCTTTCTTGTTAATGCGAAAAACAAAAGAGGGAACCCGCAATCGGATTCCCCTCTTCTTCTGTGACCGCGACAGGATTCAAACCTGTAACCGGCTGATCCGTAGTCAGCTACTCTATTCAGTTGAGCTACGCGGCCATCGTAATAACCTGAAAAACAAAGAAGAACAAAGAGTGACCGCGACAGGATTCAAACCTGTAACCGGCTGATCCGTAGTCAGCTACTCTATTCAGTTGAGCTACGCGGCCGTCTTGTTTCCTCGTTTCGGGTGCAAATATAGGACTTTTCTTGATTGCTGCAACAACTCACCCACTTTTTTCGCTCTTTTTTCTCTAATAGACTTCTTTATTATCCATTAAAGCCTAATCTATAAGTGTCTCATGAAAAGCAAGGAGGCAACCCTTACGAGCAGCCTCCTTGTGTCATACATAGAAATAGGTTAGAAAACACGACCTATATAACGGAAGTTGCTCATTACTAGGCTTATATCTAGAGCAAATATGCCATCATCGAGCGGGAAGTTGAACCACGTTGTTCTTCCGAAATGCTTCACCCAATCTCTAATACTGAGGACTCCTTGTCCGGATGGTTCACCATATCCCCAAGGATTCCGGATGATTAAGTATGTTCTTCCTTGGTAAGTTGTGTATCCTAACAACGTATAAGCATGAGGATATGCTATACCCTGTAGTGTGTGATCCTTCCGAGCCGACAACGTCATTGGAGTAATAGTTTTCCACTCATAGAATTTGGATGGAATATTACTCCCATTTCCAAATAAATATGTACGGAGATTTGCCTCTGAGATATTATATAGCCAAAATCTTTCAGAGGTGCAAGTCGAATCACCGGTGAGCTCTAAAGCTGCAGTTTCTCCCCACCCCCCATTGGTAGTCATGATTGCTTGATCCAATCTTAAGTTGGGGAACCTCCAATTAGCATACGCTTGTTCCATGATACCAGTCCAGTATTCTCCATTATGGCCGAATCTACTATGACCAAATATCGCTTGGCCTGTTCTTTTAGCATCTGTACCAAAATAGTAGATCCTATTTTTTGATACGCCTACTCCAGAACTTGTTTGATGATCTGTTGTCCCAATAAAATACTTCCATAGTCTCCAGTTGTCTGCAAAATCGGCGTTAGCGGTTAGAAGAGTGTCAACATCCATATTCAACAGTCCCGGCCATGCCCAAGCTACGGCACATAGACCTGCATGAAAATAGCAATTGCCAACTCCCCCTTGGATTACATTATCCCACTTATTGTGAACGATGTTTCCTTGAAAACCAACTTCGAAGCTGGGCAATTCCGATTGTGTATCTCGTCCGCTTGATGGAATTACTAGATCCCTGATCTCTTTTCTCAGTTTAGTGTTAGACAGGACTGCTTCCTTCTTCTCCCGCAAGTTGAGCTTAGATACATATTCCTGCCTTTTTGTCTCTAATTCTTGGTCAGACAAGGGAGGCATATCAAAGTCGTTCAGCGATTTTTTGATTTCTTCTAAAGACTCCAATCCCCGTGTGTTTGACCGCACAGTTTCAATTTCTACTTCTTTTCTGCCTCCAAGGTTTCGTCCCGCCAATAGAATTGAATCCTTACTCGTGATTAGATCTTCATAATTTGCACCAAGAACTCGACTCATTATATCCATCGAACGGGGATCGCGCCAATTGAGTTCTGCCTCTAAAAGGGTTTCTGTTAATGCGAATGGATTGATCAGACCATCCGAAACTTCTTTTTTCACTTGATCGTTTTTAGCAACACCCAAAAATTCAAGGGCTTTTTTACTGTCCTCGATTTTTCGAGCTTTTGCCTCTTCTTGTTTTGGAGAAAGTCGTTTCTCCGCCATAATCATCTCTAGTCTCTTGGGATCAAGGGATAGCATGGATTCTTTCTTAGCCATAGCTGTAATTTTTTTGAAGTAATAAATAAGTGACACATATTCTCTCTACTGAAAGTGTCTTGCACAAATGAAGAGAGAAAAGGGCTAAAGCACTTGGACAAATCACGCATTCTACTTGGACAAATCACGCATTTCCGCAAAAATTTCAAGCTTTTTTCGACCAGATTTGGACAAATCACGCATCCCAACATATTTAATCCATTGATTCCAAGTGATATAGCAGTCCAAAGGGACAAAACATACTTTTTGAAACAAAAATGAGGAGTAAATAAGAGGTTCTTAGGGAATCTGGCATGTTGCTTTCAGTCCTTTATGAGAAAGATTTTAGAGGATTCGTACGACCTGAGAGGAGAGAAAGAGGGTGGAGGAAAGATCATTTTTTGTCAGATTGCTTGAGTGGCAGCCCCGTTTTTCTATGCTATCGTATTTGTGCGAAGAGGCAAAACATTTAGTTTTCGTATTCACGTACACGTACGCAGAAGCAAAAAATGGAGTTTTCAGGTTCACGTACACGTACGCAGAAGCGAAAAACGGAGTTTTCACGTTCGCGTACATGTACGCAGAGGCAAAAACAGAATTTTTCTACTCATCGTACGTCAGCAAAGAGCCAAGCCAGATTGTTTTCGAGGTTTCGCAAGGCGTTTTACAGCATAAAAACATAGTGTCCGTTTCTTTGCACATTGCAATATCTATAAGAAAGAGTATTGTATCTGGTGTATAATTGTATAGAAAACAGGAGTGTCGCCTCAACTTCTACATCATCATAAAGGAAAGAATGATATATTTGTAATGAAACTATGAACGATGGACTACAGAACTCGTATTATATCCACCTTCACAAAAAGTAGACTCCGTGCCATCGACAGCTTCGCACATAAAGCTGCCGAAATACAACATAGGCAGCTCATGCGTATCCTTTCACGAGCCGCAAATACTGTCGTAGGGGATCGCTACCGATTCGGTAATATAGACTCCTTGGAGGCGTTTGCACGACGAGTTCCGATCCATGATTATGAGTCACTCCAAGAGGAGATAGAGTTGATGCTGCGTGGCTCGAAAGACGTACTATGCTCGGGGCGTTGTCTTTGGTTTGCCAAGAGCAGTGGTACTACTAACAGCAAGAGCAAATTCATTCCCGTTCCGGCCAACCATTTACATGACTGCCATTACCAAGGCAGCAGAGATACTCTGTGGCTATATCTCCGTAATAGACCTGATAGTCGTTTCTTTGCAACAAAAGCTTTGGTATTGGGCGGTAGCCATTCTTCGGTGGCGATGGGGGGCAAAGACATCAAAGCGGGTGACTTGAGTGCCATTTTGGTGGAGAATATGCCTTGGCTCGGCAATAGTGTACGAGTCCCGAGCAAACAAACACTCTTGATGAGCGAATGGACTGAGAAGATGCAGGCTGTCATACGAGAGGTTGCTCATGCTCGCGTCGGTAGTCTGTCCGGCGTGCCATCATGGGTACTTGTAATGATCAAGGAGCTTCTGGCTGCACAGAATTGCAAGACGCTATCGGATCTATGGCCTGAGCTTGAAGTCTTCTTCCACGGAGGCATCAGCTTCAGCCCATACAAAGCTCAGTACGAAAAACTCATCCCTTCTTCTCGGATGCAGTATATGGAGACCTACAATGCTTCAGAGGGTTTTTTTGCCATACAAGATGATCCCCAAGACTCTGGTTTGCTCTTAATGCTGGATTATGGGGTTTATTATGAATTCGTTCCCATGGATACTTTCGGCTCAGCTCATGCAGAAGCAGTTCCGTTGGAGGGAGTAGATTTAGGTTGTAATTATGCCATGCTCATCAGTACACTCGGAGGCCTGTACCGTTATGTTTTGGGCGATACCGTTCGATTCACTTCGTTACGCCCCTATAAAATCGTTATTACAGGGCGCACCAAGCACTATATCAACGCTTTCGGCGAAGAACTCATGGTAGATAATGCCGATAAGGCTTTGGCCTCTGCTTGCAAGCGATGTGGGGCTCAGATCGTGGACTATACAGCTGCACCGCATTTCTTCCCTGAGGAAGGGAAAGGACGACACGATTGGCTTATTGAATTCGCCGTCGAACCAACTGATCCAATGGAGTTTGCGAGGGTATTAGATGCCGAATTGCAACAGCTCAACTCTGACTATGAAGCCAAGCGTTATGCCGACATGACTTTGCTTCCTCTTTCGCTCACGGTGGCGCGGAGAGGCCTCTTTCATGACTGGCTGGCAGAGCAGGGCAAACTGGGCGGTCAGCATAAGATCCCGCGACTGAGCAATACACCCGAGATCATTACATCCATTTTGGAAATGAATAGTCGGCCATATACCCAATCACAATAGCTACTTCTTCTGCGAAATAGCGTAACAAACAAGAAAAAATAATGAGTAAGAAAAAAGATAAAGTAAAGACTAAAGCCCGCAAAGCCGATAAACCCCGCCTATCCCGTAGTGGACGTAGGAATAAACGCATGACAAAGGAGGAAATGCAGAATGCCATCGTGGATATCTTCCAAGGCAATAAGCAAAGTGTCATGAACTATAAACAAGTGAGCAAGCTCATGGGTGTGGAGGCTGCACCTCAGAAGTTGATGATCAACTCGCTGATGGAAGACCTCGCAATGGACGACATCCTGCTTGAGATCGAACGAGGTCGCTACCGTTACAATGATTTAGGACTTATCGTAGAAGGAACTTTCGAGCGACGCTCCAATGGACGCAACTCTTTTATCCCCGAAGCCGGAGGTGCACCGATATTTATTGCTGAGCGCAACTCAGCACATGCCATGCATGGCGACAAAGTGCGGGTACAGCTCTTCGCCAAGCGTCGCGGTAGGGCGCCGGAAGCTGCTGTCATAGAAGTATTAGAACACAAACGAGCAACGTTTGTAGGCAAAATACAGATTCATAGAGACTTCGCCTTCCTCGTGACAGAGGATCGCACATTGGCAAACGATATATTTATCCCCAAAGACAAACTGAACAACGCTCAAAAAGGGGACAAAGTGATCGCTCGTATCCTCGAATGGCCGGAAGAGTCCAAGAATCCCATAGGCGAGGTACAAGCTGTTTTGGGACCAGCCGGAGACAACGATGCAGAAATGAATGCCATCTTGGCCGAATTTGGATTGCCCTATATCTACCCCAAAGAAGTGGAAGAAGCTGCCAATCAATTAGACGGTCTTATCACTGATGAGGAACTTGCCAGTCGCGAGGATTTCCGTTCGGTGCTGACGTTTACGATCGATCCCAAGGATGCAAAAGACTTTGATGATGCCCTTTCTTTCCGTGTATTAGACGATAATAGTTACGAAGTGGGGGTACATATTGCTGACGTTTCGTACTTCGTACAGGAAGGCGGAATTATTGATGCCGAAGCATACAATCGTGCCACCAGTATTTATCTGGTAGACCGAACGATTCCGATGCTGCCCGAATGCCTTTCTAACGACCTCTGCTCGCTTCGTCCCGACGAAGAAAAGTATGCTTACAGCTGCATTTTCCACATGGATGATACTGCCAAAGTGCTGGACTATCGTATTGGCCGGACAGTGATCAAAAGCGACAGACGGTTCGCTTATGAAGAAGCACAAGCCGTCATAGAAACTGGCGAAGGTGACTGCAAAGAGGCCATCCTCAAACTCAATGAGCTGGCTCAGCGACTCCGCGAAGAGCGTTTCCAGCAAGGTGCGATAGCTTTCGAAAGAAAAGAAGTGCGATTCGAAATAGATGAAAAAGGACGTCCACTGGGCGTAATCGTCAAGGAGAGCAAGGAGGCCAACAAATTGATCGAAGAGTTCATGCTCCTGGCCAATCGCACGGTAGCCGAGCATATCGGACAGGAAACTAAGGGAAAGAAAGCCAAGACCTTTATTTATCGTATCCACGACTTGCCCGATCCAGACAAATTGGAAACCCTGTCAGATTTTATACGTCGATTCGGTTACAAGCTGCGTACAACGGGTAGCAATGTGGATGTAAGTCGCAGCATCAACTCGCTCATAGACAATATCCAAGACAAACCGGAGGAAAACCTGATTTCTACCATAGCTATTCGTTCTATGGCGAAAGCTATTTACTCGACGGATAATATCGGCCATTATGGACTGGCATTCAATTATTACACCCACTTCACATCTCCAATTCGTCGCTATCCGGACTTGATGGCGCATCGACTCCTTACAAGATATCTGTCAGGAGGAAGCTCTGTGGATCGGAACGAATATGAGGAGAAATGTAAGCATGCATCCGCCATGGAACAGTTGGCGGCCTCTGCCGAACGAGCATCGATCAAGTACAAACAGGTTGAGTTCATGGCCGAATACTTGGGCAAAGTGTTTGATGGAGTGATTTCGGGTGTTACCGAATGGGGGCTTTATGTCGAACTGAAAGAAAATATGTGCGAAGGGCTTGTACCTATCCGCAGTCTGGATGATGATTACTACGAATATGATGACAAGAACTTCTGTCTCACAGGACGACGCTTCCATCATAAATACAGCCTCGGCGATGCAATAACAGTACGTGTGGTTCAAGCTAATCTCGACAGGAAACAGCTTGATTTTGAACCTGTGGGTTAATAAATACAGAAGCGAATGAAACGGATCAATATCACCATAGGTCTTCTTTTCATCTATTTCTTGGTGCTATCCATTATCGGATTTCCCAAAGAGCGGATCGCTCCGGATGGTACTGATAGATTGATTCCGTTCATTCTCGTCTGTGTGCTTGAGTTGATCGTTCTTTTTCTATTACGATGGGCATTAATCAAACGGCATAAATTCCGTGAGCATCGCAGACGAGAAACTGAGCAATATGCTCATTATGAGGATGAAACAGATGAACTGAAGCAATAAAGAAAGCGGTATATGGCAGAAGCAAACCATCTTTATCCGTATGTATTCCGCCCTATTCTCAAATCCGTGGTTTGGGGAGGGCAGAAGATACGTCCATACAAAGGATTGGAACCTACAGATGAACCTATAGGGGAGAGCTGGGAGATATCTCATGTGGATGGCAGTTTTTCTGTTATTGACAATGGTGCATTGTCAGGAAAAACGATAGATGACTTGCTTGTCTATCATGGAGAGGAATTGCTGGGGCGTCATGTCTTTGAACGATTTGGTCGCAAATTTCCTCTATTGATCAAGTTTATAGATGCTCGCGAAGATCTTTCGGTTCAGGTTCATCCTGATGATCATTTGGCAGCTGAACGGCATAATTCTTCCGGTAAAACTGAAATGTGGTACGTGTTGCAGGCTGAACCAAATGCTCGTCTCTATTCTGGCATGGCAGTCCAATCGTCGCCCGATGACTACGAAAGGCGAGTAACCGATGGCACAATCATGGATGTGTTGGCTGAACATAAGGTTCATGCAGGTGACGTCTTCTTCTTGCCTGCCGGACGGATACATGCTATAGGAGCCGGATGCTTTGTAGCTGAAATACAACAAACCTCGGATATTACATACCGGATATATGACTATAATCGCCCGGATGCAGAGGGACGAATGCGAGAATTACACACCGAATGGGCCAAGGATGCAATCAATTTCCAAGTCGAAAAGTCATACCAGACCGACTATCGTAGTTGTCGTAATACCGCTGTCGAACTGGTCGATTGTCCATATTTCCACACTAGTGTTTTAGAGTTAGATCAACCTTTGCAACGCAATTTATTGGAAAAGGATAGCTTCGTCATCTATATGTGTTTGGATGGAGCGCTTACAATCACTGATAATAGAAGTAATACTATTCAGCTACAGCAAGGAAGAAGCGTATTGATACCTGCGGCATTGGCCGATCTGCAACTCATGCCCCAAATAGCCTGCAAACTACTTGAAACATACATTCCTCCATTGTCTAATTCGCAACATTTCTCATTATGAAAACAAAAAAAATTGCTCTTCTTTTCATCCTTTTGGCTACATTGGCATATGTGATGTCTTGTAATAGAAACAAAAGCCTCCAGAGCGGTCAAATCATCCTTGACAGCTTGTCTTTGGAACGTAGCACTCACCTTTTTGGGGATACTACGATGCCCCATAATAGTATCTCTATAGTCTTTGCCTGTCCCACTGACTCTATGCCCAATGTAGTTATTGACTCAATACGCTACAATATTCTAAACAATCTATTTGGACCCCAATATGCATCCATGAAGCCGAGAGAGGCGATGCTTGCATATGCAGCAGCAAGTGATTCGATCTATTTAGCTGAGGTAGAGCCAGAACTAAAAGAAGAATTGGCTGCAAATCCCAATTATCGCCCTGAAGGAGGGTTATACTCATACGTAGAGGAATTGTTCGGACAAGTAATCTATAGGCAGGATAGTCTTTTGGTCTATGGAGTTGAGATTTTTGGTTATACAGGTGGAGCCCACGGACACTTCTT
This sequence comes from Porphyromonas loveana, assembly GCF_003096695.1. Taxonomy (GTDB): domain Bacteria; phylum Bacteroidota; class Bacteroidia; order Bacteroidales; family Porphyromonadaceae; genus Porphyromonas; species Porphyromonas loveana. Next base: position 94,030 of record NZ_QEKY01000002.1, read on the forward strand.
CACGAGATTGTTCAATCTTGATTTGCACACGGGGAAACTCATTCGACTATTTGACTTCTTAGATGAAAAAAAGGCCAGAGAACTGACTGACATGCTATGGAAGCAACTCATGGAAGATCAAGATGTAACCTCTCGTGAAGCATTGAATGAAATGGGTTATGGCACCCTCGGAGATCTATACCTAACGGACAACTACGAGATTACGCCAAATGGCATATCATTTCACTTCAACCAGTATGAGATCGCACCCTATGCGATGGGAATGATTGTGGTTACCCTGTCTTACAAGGATCTCGCCCCATACATCCTTGAGGATTCGGCTGCGGCTAAATTATTACCGCGAACTAATAAGGAGTATGGACAATAATGCAACGCTCCCTTCTCATCGTGATACTGTAGTCACAGAATGGGGAGCGTTGTGTAATTATTTAGAAATATCATAAAATAACCTCGTCAAAAACATCTACATTTGCATATCCCTCTCGCCTAAACAATAGTGATACTATTTAAAAATGACAGCCACACCATTGGAGGAACTTCGGAATAAACTGCGGACATACGTGTCTGAAAATGGTTTACGCCATACGCAAGAACGATACCGCATTCTTGAAATCGCTTACAACGCGAGGAGAGTTTTTACACCAGAGGTGCTCTATGAGTTGGCTCAGGAAGAAGGGCTGCAAGTTAGTCGGGCTACCGTTTATAATACGCTGACCTTGTTTGAGCGCTCTGGCATTGTGCTTCGCCTACCTTCGCCTGGGACCATGTATCAGTATCTCATGACATTTCAAGCAGAACAGTCACCACTGCTTTTTTGTACACAGTGCGCAGAGTTCTCTACTTACTATCGAAAAAGTGTCAAAGCTATTTTAGCAGAAAAAGAACTTCGCCCACCGAGATTTACCCATGAGCATGCTATTATCTGCCTCTACGGAATCTGCAATAAATGCAAGAAAAGCGCAGAAGCTCAGAAGCGAGCAATAGAGAGGGAAAAAGCAAAGAAAAAAAAGAAATAGAATAATCACTGTCACATATCCATCCTAATGAAAAAAATAGATGTGCTCCTCGGTCTTCAGTGGGGCGATGAGGGAAAAGGAAAGATCGTGGATGTCCTTACTCCACACTATGATATAGTAGCAAGATTCCAAGGTGGGCCCAATGCCGGCCATACGCTTGAGTTCAATGGTGAAAAATATGTACTCCGCTCTATCCCATCCGGAATATTCCAAGGCGAAAAGATGAATGTGATCGGCAATGGGGTAGTATTGGATCCATTGCTCTTTAAAGAAGAAGCTGAGGCTTTGGCCAAGAGTGGTCATGACCTCACCAAGCGTCTTGTCATTTCTCGCAAGGCACATCTTATTATGCCTACGCACAGACTTTTGGATGCGGCTAATGAGGCATCCAAAGGAAGTGGCAAAATTGGCACAACAGGCAAAGGTATCGGCCCGACCTATACAGACAAAGTCAGCCGCAATGGTCTTCGTATTGGCGATTTGGAATGTGATTTCGATGCAGCTTACGCTGAGACTAAAGAACGTCATCTCCGTGTATTAGCATCCCTCAATTATCCCACAGATGAATTAGCCGATCTTGAGAAACGTTGGCTGGATGCTACGGACTACCTGCGTAAATTCACTTTCGTGGATAGTGAGTTTGTGATCAATAATGCTCTTACTTCAGGGGAGACAGTTCTGGCTGAAGGAGCTCAAGGCTCTTTGTTGGATATTGATTTCGGTTCTTATCCCTTTGTCACCAGTAGTAATACCATTTGTGCCGGTTGTTGCACCGGTTTAGGTGTTGCTCCTCGTACCATCGGAGATGTATATGGCATATTCAAGGCCTATTGCACACGAGTTGGGGCTGGTCCATTCCCCACAGAGCTATTCGATGAAATCGGAGACAAATTGTGCGAGCTTGGGCGAGAGTTTGGCTCAGTAACCGGTCGCAAGCGTCGCTGTGGATGGATAGATCTCGTGGCTCTGCGCTATACAATAATGTTGAACGGGGTGACCAAGCTCATCATGATGAAGAGTGATGTCATGGATATGTTCCCGACAATCAAGGCTTGTGTTGCATACGAAATAGATGGGGTAGTGACACAAGACTTCCCGTTCCGATTGACAGATAAGGTAAAACCTATCTATCGAGAGTTACCAGGATGGCAGACATCAATGACTGCAGTTACATCCGAAGCTGATTTTCCTAAAGAATTTAGCGACTATATCACATTCTTGGAAGGAGAATTGGGTGTTCCTATTTACATTGTTTCTGTTGGTCCTGACAGAGAACAGACCATCATCCGAAAGGTATGATGACCTATCAGGAAGCCGTTGACTATCTCTTTACTGCTACCCCCGTTTTTCAGCATCAAGGGGGGGGAGCGTATAAACCAGGACTTGATACTGTCCGGGCAATAGACGATTTGTTTGGCAATCCCCACAAGTCTTACAAAACAATCCACGTAGCAGGTACTAATGGGAAAGGCTCTACTGCATCAACGTTGGCTGCCGTTTTGCAGACTTCCGGCATGCGTGTCGGTCTTTTCACGTCACCACATTTGGTCGATTTTCGAGAACGCATTCGGGTTAACGGAGCATGTGTGTCGAAGGAATACGTCGTTGACTTCTGTGAGCGTACACGTGAGATTGTCTCTTCTCTGCATCCTTCTTTCTTTGAACTTACTACAATGATGGCGTTAGACTATTTCCGCCATGCAGCTGTGGATATAGCCATAATCGAAGTAGGGATGGGTGGGCGCTTGGACAGCACCAATATAATCACTCCCATACTCAGCATCATTACGAACATCAGCAAGGATCATACGCAGTTCTTGGGTGATACATTAGAGAAGATAGCCTTCGAGAAAGCCGGAATCATCAAGACGGGTGTTCCTGTCGTAATCGGTCGAGCAGATGGCGGAGTGCGCGAAGTCTTTGAGAAGGAGGCCGAAGAAGTAGGGACAACTATCTCTTTTGCTCAAGACCTTGACATCGTGACGTCTATTGAACGAGTAGGGGAGTATTATCTCTATGAAACCCGTGACTATGGGCAGATACGTGGCGAATTGACAGGTTTGGCACAAGAAGAGAATACTCGTACCATCCTTTGCGCTGTCAGCACATTGCAAAACAAATGTGGCATATCCGTCACGCCTCAGCAGGTAAACGAAGGATTCATGCACGTCACACGACTATCCGGTCTCTGGGGACGCTGGCAACAGTTGGCAGATCATCCTCGTATCGTATGTGATACAGGACATAATGTAGATGGATTCCGATTCATAACAGAACAGCTAAAGAGACAATCCTATCGCCGACTACATATGGTTTTCGGGATGGTCAATGACAAAGATATCTCAGCTGTTTTGGCTCTCTTACCCAAGGAAGCTTCTTACTATTTTACCCGAGCATCTGTGGAAAGAGCGTTGCCCGAAGAGGATATGAAACAGCAGGCTCAGTCCTTTGGATTAGAGGGTAAGTCCTATCCTACAGTGCGCGAAGCGTTGGAAGCCGCTCGCCAAGAAGCAGATGCAGATGACTTTATTTTTGTCGGAGGCAGTAATTTCATTGTCGCCGATCTATTGGAAGAATTCAAATAGTATAATTCATAAAAATTTTTCAAGAAATGACTGAAGTAATGAAACAAACTCTGAGGGATAAACCTGCAGTCAGGTGGACTGCGCTTATCCTCGTGGCCGCCACCATGTTCATCGCCTACATGTTCGTGGACGTGCTTTCTCCGCTGAAAACTCAGTTGGAGCAGCAAGTAAACTGGAATTCTACTGTCTTTGGCTCATATGGCAGTAGCGAATTCTTTATCAATGTTTTCTTTGGGTTCCTCATTTTTGCCGGTATCATTCTGGACCGAATGGGAGTTCGCTTCACAGCTCTTCTATCTGGTAGTTTGATGCTCATCGGAGCGCTTATTAAGGTATATGCCCTTAGTGAAACTTTCAATAATGGTGGTTTTGGCTACGACATGCTCAATTCTTTCTCTCATGCATTCCCGCCCTCAGCTAAGTTGGCCTGCGTCGGTTTTGCCATATTTGGTTGTGGTGTCGAGATGGCTGGTGTGACGGTGTCGCGCGCCATCGTCAAGTGGTTCCAAGGTAAGGAATTAGCTTTGGCAATGGGACTTGAGATGGCAATTGCACGATTGGGTGTTTTCGCCGTATTCTGGACATCACCCATGATTTCCAAGAAGTTCGAAGGTACACTTCAGAGCGTTCAGATGCCGGTGATTTTCATTACTTGCCTGCTCTTTATCGCTCTTATTATCTACGTTGTCTATGGTATCTTAGACAAGAAACTCGATACAGAAATACAAGATTCAAACATTGAAGAGGAAGAGCCATTCCGTTTCAGCGACCTCAAGCAGGTATTCGGGAACAGCATGTTCTGGATTGTAGCGCTCCTCTGCGTGCTCTATTATTCTGCCATTTTCCCGTTCCAAAAATTTGCGACTGAGATGCTCCAATCCAACATCGGTCTTACCGCCGAAAACGCTGCCCGCATCTTCAGTATGTTCCCCTTGGGAGCTATGGTACTTACGCCATTTTTGGGGGCTTTCTTGGACAAAATGGGCAAGGGTGCAACGATGCTTATCGTGGGTGCAGTGTTGATGTTTGCTTGCCACCTAACCTTTGCCATCTATCCATTTGAAGCTGGTACCTCATCCTCTTTGGGAATTGCCATCGCTGCTATCGTAGTGCTGGGCATCTCATTCTCTTTGGTTCCGGCCGCTCTTTGGCCATCTGTCCCCAAGATTATTGATCCCAAGGTATTGGGCTCGGCATACTCTGCAATTTTCTTTATCCAGAATATTGGTCTGATGGTTGTGCCCATCGTAATTGGTTCGATTTTGGATGCGACGAACAAGGGAGCTGTTGCCGGTGATCCCAAGAACTACACAGTTGCCATGCTTGTTTTTGCATCGTTTGGCGTTGTAGCTTTCTTCCTTGGATTGCTTCTCAAAGGTGCCGACGTGAAGAAAGGTTACGGCTTGGAACTTCCTAATATCAAGAAGTAGCTCCTGATATTCCCGAAATATGTTGTGTGCCAAAGGGAGCGTTCTTCCTTTGGCACACTTTTTTTCTTCGATCAAACATACAAACACATTCCCACGGATAATGATTGTGGTGTATATTTATATATAATCGTGATTATGTTTAGTTGTATGCTAAAAAGCTCAATAACAACGCAGAAAGACAGACACTACAAATGGATCTGGCTTTTCTTGCCAACGAAGAATGGACTGCAAGGAGACAAACTAAGCAAAGGATAAAACTGTCCTTAATAAAGGATAGATTTATCCACCGTAGAGGACAGAACCATCCTCCCCTAAGGACATAACCGAACTTCCTATAGATACCCATCAGCTAAGCAAATAAGTGCATACGAGAACTTGGTCTCCCTACTTCTTTCTTTTCTATGAGAGATTGACGGAAGAAATCAACTACATTTGCACCACGGGTAGTCAGACGCTGTCAGGGATGATCAATTTTTCTCCCGACCCCGTTTGTTCTCGTAGAATAAGCATCCTTGTTTTCAGAGTATTTTTTAATTATTGATATATGAACACTGCAACTACTATTCCTTCGGGGTACGATCGTCTCCCCACCGATTACCAAGTATGTGCCACCCGTCCCGACTGTCCTGTGAGGGGACAATGCCTGCGTGCTTCGGCTTACGACACAGTGGCGAGAAAGGGCGCGAGCTTTCTCACCATTGTCAACCCTCTTATTCCTTGTACAGCAATAGGCTGTGAGTTTTTTGCCACCAATATGCCGATGATGTATGCTTTGGGTATCAGTCAGCTATTGGACGATCTGCCCTATCGTGCAGCTGTATCGATCAAAAAAGAATTGATCGCTTATTTTGGTCGCACTAACTTCTTTCGAATACGGACAAAGGCCAGATACATCACCATCGAAGAACAGGCCTACATACGCTCACTCTTTCAAGACAAGGGGATTGACCCCGATCGGATTCGCTATGATGAGATGCATGCCATCTATGATACAGAAAGCCCCATTGTGCGAACCATTAATACCTAAAGCCGCTCCGTGGTGCCCTAATCTATCACAGCAATTAAGACAAAAAGCGACCGTATCCAACAATCTGGATACGGTCGCTTTTCTAATATTACTAAGGGATATTAGCTCAATTTGTGGATGATAAGTCCTGAACGGAGCTTCGGTTCGAACCACGTAGTCTTAGGAGGCATGATGTTACCAGAGTCGGCAATATCCATGAGTTGCTTCATAGACACGGGATAAAGAGCCAGAGCAACACGCATTTCGCCACTGTCCACGCGCTTCTTGAGTTCACCCAAACCACGGATACCTCCTACAAAGTCGATACGCTTATCTGAACGGAGGTCTTTGATACCCAGAATTTCATCCAAGATCAAGTTAGACGAGATGGTTACGTCCAAAACTCCGATAGGATCGTTGTCGTTGTAAGTGCCCTCTTTGGCTGTGAGTGAATACCACTTACCTCCCAAGTAGAGAGAGAAGTTGTGCAGCTTGTTGGGACGGTATTCTTCCGTACCCTTGCATTCAACATCGAAGTGTTGAGACAGCTTCAGCAGGAACTCCTCATCGCTCAGACCGTTCAGATCCTTCACTACTCTATTATAGTCGATGATCGTGAGCTGATCTGCAGGGAAGCAAACAGCCATGAAGTAGTTGTACTCTTCATCTCCGCGGTGGTTGGGGTTATTCTTAGCCTTTTCAGCTCCGACGAGAGCTGCAGCGGCAGAACGGTGGTGACCATCGGCGATATAAAGAGCAGGCATGGCTGCAAACAGTTCAGTGATACGCTTGATGTCTGCTTCTTCATCGATCACCCATACGTGGTGACCAAAGCCGTCGAACTCTGCTACAAAGTCATATTCTGCTGGACGAGCAGTATATTTCTTCACGATAGCATCCAGCTCCTTGTTCTCAGGATAAGCGAAGAATACAGGCTCGATGTTGGCATCGTTCACACGTACGTGCTTCATACGGTCTTCTTCCTTGTCGCGACGCGTAAGTTCGTGCTTCTTGATGACACCTTTCATGTAATCTTCTACGTAAGCACCCACAACGAGACCGTACTGAGTCTTGCCGTTCATCGTCTGAGCGTAAACGTAGTAGTTCTCTTTGGCATCCTGAACGAGCCAGCCTTTTTCTTGGAACATCTTGAAGTTCTCGGCAGCCTTCAGATATACATCTTCGTCATGCTCATCTTTCCCAACAGGAAAGTCGATCTCAGGACGAATGATATGATAGAGAGACTTCTCATTGCCTTTGGCTTCTGCACGGGCTTCTTCAGAGTTGAGAACGTCGTAGGGACGAGAAGCTACTTGCTCTACTAAGTTCTTGGGAGGACGTACCCCTTTGAATGGTTTTACGATAGCCATATTCTATGTCTGGTCAATTATTTGTTTACGCGAAATTTTTCGTTTCCGTTCTTGATGAAATCAACAATCTGATTGGCAGCAGCAAGACCGGCATTGATATTGGCCTCAGCTGTCTGTGCACCCATCTTCTTGGGCGTTGCGAAGTAGCGACCTTCAAATTTAGCCATCTCAGCATCATTGGCAGGCTTGATGTCTGTTGCATACTTGAAGTCGGTGCGCTCTGCCATAAACTTACAGATGCTTTCTTCGTCGATTACTTCCTGGCGAGCCGTGTTGATCAGGCAACCACCCTTAGGCATTTTAGCCAATAGTTCGGCATTGATTGACTTAACAGTCTCGGGAGTTTTCGGGATGTGAAGAGATACGATATCACAAGTCTCGAAGAGTGCATCGCGAGAAGCAACAGGCTTCACGCCTTCTTTTTCGATGTTAGCAGCAGAAACGAACTGGTCGTAGGCATATACGTCCATGCCGAAGCCTTTGGCAATACGTGCTACATTTCGACCCACGTTACCATAAGCCAAGATACCCAGCTTCTTACCCATCAGTTCAGCACCGGAAGTGCCATTGAAGAGGTTACGATTGAGATATACGAGCATACCCAGTACCAACTCGGCAACAGCATTGGAGTTCTGACCCGGTGTATTCATTACACATACGTTATGAGCTGTAGCAGCCGCCAGATCCACATTGTCATAGCCGGCACCTGCACGTACTACGATCTTCAGTTCCTTGGCTGCATCGAGCACTTCGGCATCGATGATGTCGCTACGGATAATGATGGCATTGGCATCCTTCACTGCATCGAGGAGCTGCTTCTTCTCTGTATATTTTTCCAGCAAAACAAGCTCAAAACCGGCTTCTTCGATGATTCTCTTGATTCCGTCTACGGCTACCTTAGCAAAGGGCTTGTCGGTAGCAACCAGTACTTTAGTCATGATTGATAACTACGGTTATGTGTTATGGTTATGAAAAAAGGAGATAAGAGATTGTCACACCAAGAAAGAGGACAATCGTCTTATCTCCCGAAAATTATGTGATTAGTGCTTAGCTTCGAATTCCTTCATTACGCTTACCAAAGCACGAACGCTTTCGATGGGCATAGCATTGTAGAGAGAAGCGCGGAAACCACCGACTGAACGGTGACCCTTGATGCCTACCATACCGCGAGATGCTGCGAATGTGGCAAATTCTTTTTCCAGCTCCTTATATTCGTCCTTCATCACGAAGCATACGTTCATGATAGAACGGTCTTCAGTAGCTACAGTACCACGGAAGAGCTTGCTACTGTCGATAGCATCGTAGAGAACGGCAGCCTTGTCGAGATTCATCTTTTCCAATACCTTCACACCACCGAGTTCCTTGTACCACTTCATTGTCTGGAGTGCTACGTAAACAGGGAATACAGGAGGTGTATTGAACATAGAATCCTTCTTGATGTGGATCTGATAGTTCAGCATATCAGGCAGAGGACGCTCTACTTGTCCGAGTACGTCGGCTTTCACGAGAACGAAAGTAGCACCGGCCGGTCCGATGTTCTTCTGAGCACCACCATAGATGAGGTCATACTTAGAAACGTCTACAGGACGAGAGAAGATGTCAGATGACATATCGGCCACGAGACGAGTTTTCGTGTCGAAGTCCTTACGGATTTCAGTACCGAAGATGGTATTGTTGCTCGTAAAGTGGAAATAGTCCGCATCCTCGGGGATAACGAAATCCTTGGGGATATATGAGAAGTTCTTGTCTTCGGAAGAAGCCAATACTTCTACTTCACCACCATATACCTGCGTCATGATGCGAGCCTGCTTGATAGCATTAGTAGCCCATGTACCGGTATTGATGAAGGCTGCTTTCTTCTTGAGCAAGTTCAGAGGTACCTGATAGAATTGGAGGCTGGCACCACCACCGAGGAAAAGGACTTCATAGCCTTCGGGCACATCGAGCAATTCTTTGAAGAGATTGCGAGCTTCGATCATTACACCGTCAAATTCTTTGTCACGGTGCGATACTTCGAGAAGAGAAAGACCTGTACCGGCGAAGTTGAGACATGCCGATGCTGCATCCTTCAATACTAAGTCGTTGAGGATACAGGGTCCTGCTGTGAAATTGTGCTTCTTCATCAGAAAAACAATGTTTAAATTGGTTAGTTATTAGTAGTATTTTCTTGTTCTTTGATTGAGAAGATGCTTGACTGCATCTTTTTCCTGCGCAAAGGTACCAAATAAAACATACGCGCAAACTTATTCCCGAGAAATACCAGCGCAACTGTATCGAAATAGGGGTTATCATTCGCGTGAAGGGTGTCGAAGACTATTCTGCCAGCAGTAAAAAACCTAAAGTAAGGCTCATAAGTTATTTTGCCCGACTTTTAGAGTTCACTTCAAGCGTGGACTACAAAGCAAAGAACAAAAGTGTCCTTTATAAAGGATAGATTTGTCCTCGACTGAGGACAGAAATGTCCTTCCTTAAGGACAAAACTGAACTTCTATATAATCGGTGGCACATATCGCCATCTCGCCTATCGGTTAGCAAACCAAAATACCCTAAGATCCGTTCGATGCTATCATACCGCAAATAACAACCTGTATTTTGGTGCGGTGCTTTGGAGAATATACTTATTTGTTTGTTCTTTGCGTTTTGGTTCGGATGCATACGCATTGCGCAACAACATTAAAATATCGTCAAATTATGTGTGGAATAGTAGGATATATCGGTATGCAAGAGGCATACCCCATCTTGATAAAGGGTCTTAAAAGGCTCGAATACCGCGGTTACGACAGTGCCGGAGTTGCTTTGATCGGAGACAATGGCAAACTAAACGTTTATAAAGCCAAAGGGAAGGTGGCTGAATTGGAGGCTTTTGTCCGTGACAAAGACATAAGCGGCACCATCGGCATAGCACATACACGCTGGGCAACACATGGAGAACCATGCACAGAGAATGCGCACCCCCATTACTCATCTTCTGAAAACCTGGCTCTGATCCATAACGGTATCATCGAGAACTACTCTACCCTCAAGAGCAAACTACAAGATCAGGGCTTCTCTTTCCGAAGCTCCACAGACACTGAAGTCTTGGTGCAATTGGTGGAATACATCCAGCAGACTAATCAGATCGACCTCATCACTGCCGTGCAGTTAGCCTTGCGACAGGTAATCGGGGCCTATGCCATCGCCATTATAGAAAAGCAGCATCCCGACGAAATCATCGTTGCACGGAAGAGTAGCCCCTTGGTGGTGGGGATCGGGAAAGATGAATTCTTTCTCGCATCGGATGCCACGCCTATTATCGAATATACGGATCAGGTGATCTATCTCGAAGATGAAGAGATCTGTCATATTCGTCGGGGAAAGGAGCTGAAAATAGTGAATCTGCACAATGTCGAGAAAAAGCATACGATCGAGCAAGTGACACTAAGTCTCGGTCAAATAGAGAAAGGAGGCTATCCGCACTTCATGATCAAAGAAATCATGGATCAACCGGCATGCATGATGGATTGCATGCGGGGCAGAATCAATGTAGAAGCGTCCAATATTGTCTTGTCAGCCATCATTGACAACAAGGATAAACTCTTGTCTGCCAGGCGTTTTATCATTGTTGCCTGTGGTACGTCTTGGCATGCAGGTCTGATTGGTAAGCATCTGATCGAGAGCTTCTGTCGCATCCCCGTTGAGGTAGAATACGCATCGGAGTTCCGTTACAGAAATCCGGTAGTCAGTGAAGACGACGTGGTAATTGCCATCTCTCAGTCAGGAGAGACGGCCGACACACTTGCTGCTGTAGAGCTGGCCAAGCAGAAAGGGGCCTTTATATATGGTATATGCAATGCCATAGGGGCATCGATCCCGAGAGCGACTCATACAGGTTCATATATCCATGTCGGGCCTGAGATCGGTGTCGCTTCGACCAAGGCATTTACAGGACAAGTGGCAGTCCTTACGATGTTGGCTCTTACTCTTGCACGAGAGAAAGGGACGATAGACGAAGACACATTCCGGACTGTGCTGAAGGAGTTTAGTCGAATCCCTGAGCAAATGCAACAAGTACTCGCCCTTAATGACAAAATAGCCGAGCTCTCGAAGATTTTCACCTATGCACACAACTTTATCTATCTGGGACGAGGTTACAGCTATCCGGTAGCGCTCGAAGGAGCTCTGAAACTAAAGGAAATCTCCTATATTCATGCCGAGGGCTATCCTGCGGCAGAGATGAAGCACGGACCCATTGCTTTGATCGATGCAGAAATGCCGGTCGTAGTTTTGGCAACGAAAAATAGATTGTACGAAAAGGTGCTAAGCAATGTACAAGAAATAAAAGCCCGTAAAGGACGCGTAATAGCCCTGATAACGGAGGGAGATACAGTCATGCCGGGGATAGCAGATTTTTGTATCGAGTTGCCGGACTTACCCGAATGCCTGACTCCGCTCATCTCAACCCTCCCATTACAATTATTGGCCTACCATATTGCCGTCTGCAAAGGATTAGATGTGGACCAGCCACGCAACTTGGCCAAGTCGGTAACTGTGGAATAATTGACGACATGAAACATCATTTCGGTATTCTCTTCTTGACAAATCTGTTTTTGCATTATTAGTACCATTATTTCTGTCACCGACATTTTTTCTACTTTTGTGGGTGCAAGAGGTCATTTTCGATTGGAATATAAGGTCTCTCCCCTACTTAGCTCATAATAATAACTCAAAGATATCAATGGCTACAACAGCAGATTTCCGTAACGGTATGTGTCTCGACATCGAGGGACAATACTACTTCATCGTCGAATTCCTCCACGTTAAGCCCGGCAAAGGCCCCGCTTTCGTACGTACCAAACTCAAGAATGTGGCTACAGGCCGTATCCTCGATAAGACTTGGAATAGTGGAGTCAAAGTAGAAGAGGTACGCATCGAACGTCGTCCCTATCAGTTCCTCTACCAAGACGAAATGGGTTACAACTTTATGCACCCCGAGACATTCGAGCAGATTGCCATCCCTGGTCCCAGTATCGACGGTGTACAATTCCTCAAAGACGGCGATATGGTGGAAGCTATGGTTCATGCAGCCAGTGAGACTGTGCTCACTTGCGAATTGCCGGCGCACGTTAAGCTTCGCGTCACCTATACAGAACCGGGGCTCAAGGGCGACACTGCCACCAATACCCTCAAGCCGGCAACCGTAGAGACCGGTGCCGAAGTGCGCGTACCGCTCTTTATCCAAGAGGGTGAACTCATCGAAGTGGACACTCGTGATGGTTCTTACATCGGTCGTGTAAAGGAATAAGCGATTCTTCCAAACATATATAAGAAGCCGCCAAGCTCTAACGAACTTGGCGGCTTCTTTTTATATTGCTGCCTTCTTGATTATTACTTCAGCTTGAGCATACGCAAAACTCTGCCGGAAAAGTCTCGCATCCCTCTGTCAAATAGAACGAGTATGACGTAAGCGAGCAGGCCATACCCGACCAAATGTTTCAATACACCGAGAAGCCAACCAAATACATTTACGTCTTCTATAGGGCCTAATGCCGTGCGTACTAGCCACACACTACCAAAAAGCACAGCCATATACCCGATATACTTGAGGAAGTAGGGCCATACGGGCAATTGCAAACCCTCCCGATGTAGGAAATATGGTTTCCATGTAACTACGATGAGCAAGAGGCTGATGAGCACTCCGATCAGAATACCCGTCAGTCCCCAATAATAACCCAGCAAAACTGACAAGCCCAGATTCAGGCAAGCTTCTGTGATGGGAGCCCAAATATCCTTGAACAAGCCATATGCCGAGGTAAATCCGGCTGAAACGCGAGTCGTATTGACAAAGGTGATGGCTACGACCAGTGCAAAGGGAATGGGAGCCAGTAGGAACTCCTTCCCTACCCACATTGTGACAAAGGCATCTCCGCCAACCCACAAGCAATAACAAACGATACCTGCAACCAACATCCTACAGGCAAAATACTCATTGAACACTCGCTGTATGGCTTCTCGCTTACCTTCTGCTATGAGATTGCCCACGCCCGGGACAATGCCGCTGAAGACAGATTCCAAAAGGGAGACGATACCCGAAGAAATGAGTATATAATTGCCATAGATAGCTACCAGCGTCAGATCGGTGTATGCATATATGACCAAAGGAGAAGTCTGGAAAAGAATATAGGCCGACACCTGATGGAAGAAAAGCTGCTTGGTCTTAGTGATAATAACCGAATGCGCTTTGTGAACAGCCTTGCCCAGACGGAACGAAGTCTTGAGCCATGGGTAAGTACGTCTCACAACATAATCGAGCCCCCATGCGATGAATATCGAAAACACAAACTCCAGTACCAACCACCCCTGATAGCCCCATGCCGAATAGCGTATTAACAAAATTTGAGCAATGAGCTTGACGAAAGTCAGCGTCTTAGTAACCAATACAACCTTGTACTGCTTCTGGTCTGCCGTTAGGATGATCTGCTTATAATTGACAAAGTAGCCCAGCAGCGAGGAGAATAGCAGCACACTGAATGTGGAATATGCATACCAAAGGGGCAATTCGCTCTTGGCAAATATCCAAGGGAAAAGAGCCATCATGATCATCCCACCGACAGAAACCACAATGGCTATATTCTTATACAGCCATCCTTGTACGGATACAATCTCTATGATGCTCTTCCTATCATCGTCGAAGAGAGGTCTATATAAGGCGAATGATACAGCCACGCCAATCCCCAATTCGGTCAGATTGAGTAGTCCCAAAAGATTGGATACGGTCGTATTCAAACCCAGGACTTCACTGCCTAAACAGTCGATAAAGACCTTGCGAGAAATAAATGTCGCCGCCAGTATCAACACATAATACAAGAGCGACACCTTAGAGTTGAGCAGACTATTCTGAGTACGTGTCTTTGTCATATAAAAGTCTAATAAGCTGAACGTGAGATTCACTCCCCACTCATGTCGCAGAGCTTGGTGTAGTATCCGTCCAAGGCGTACAACTCATCGTGCTTACCTTGTTCCACGATACGACCCTCGTGAAGCACACAGATGAGATCAGCATTGCGTATGGTGGTCAATCGGTGAGCAATGACGATAGCAGTACGATTGGCCATCAATTTCTCGATGGCGTTCTGTACCAAGCGTTCGCTCTCTGTGTCGAGGGCAGAGGTAGCCTCGTCCAAAATCAGAATCGGCGGATTCTTTAGGAGGGCGCGTGCTATACTGATACGTTGGCGTTGACCTCCGGATAGTTTGCCACCACGATCGCCTATATTGGATTCGTAACCCTCCGGCATCTGCATAATGAAGTCGTGTGCATTGGCCATACGTGCCACCCGCTCCACCTCCTCGGCCGTGGCATTCTCCTTGCCGAAGGCGATATTGTTGAAGACCGTATCATTGAAAAGGATGGCCTCCTGATTGACGTTGCCGATCAACTCTCGCAGCTCCCGCACTTTGTGCTCCCGCACATCCGTGCCATCGACCATAATCCGCCCCTCCTGTATATCATAGAAGCGCGGCAACAGATCCACTATCGTACTCTTACCCGAACCGCTTTGGCCCACGAGAGCCACTGTTTTTCCCTTGGGGATAGTCAGACATACGTCCCTCAGCACCCAATCTTCTCCATAGCGGAACCATACGTGGTCGTATGTGATTGCCTCATTGAAGACTACGGGAACAGGCTGTTCCGGATCATTGATGTCATTTTCAGCCATCAGGATCTTGTCCACACGCGACATAGAAGCCAATCCCTTTTCGATGGCATACGAAGCCTTGCTCAGTTCCTTGACGGGGTTGATCAGGCTATAGAAAATAACCAGATAATATATGAAGGTAGAAGCGTCGATTTCGCTCGTATTGTTCAAGATCAGCGTACCGCCATACCAAAGAACAATGGCGATGGTGGCCGTGCCGAGAAACTCACTCATCGGATGCGCCAACTGCTGCCGACGGAAGACCTTCATAGTCGTGCGACGGAACTGTTCGTTAGACCTGTGAAATCGATCCTGTATCTTTTTCTCGGCATTGAACGCCTTGATGATGCGCAAGCCGCCAAGAGTCTCCTCTATCTGGCTCATTAGACCGCCCCATTGGTTCTGCCCTTCGAGGCTCTTGCGCTTGAGCGTCTTGCCCACCTTGCCCATCAGCCCGCCCGCGATAGGCAGTAGAATGAAGACAAAGAGGGTGAGCTGCCAACTGATGGCGATCATTCCTATTAAATAGATGGCGATGAGAATGGGGTTTTTCAGCAGCATATCCAGCGAACTGATAACCGAGGTCTCAATTTCATTGACGTCGCCCGATATCCGTGCCATGATGTCACCCTTGCGCTCCTCGCTGAAGAAAGAGAGCGGCAGGTCCAGGATTTTGTCGTTGATCTGATTGCGTATGTCGCGTACCACACCGGTGCGCAGTGGTATCATGCTGTAGAAACCGAGATACATGGAAGCAACTTTGAGGAAAGTCATCACCACTAAGTAAATGCCCAGCATGACAAGCGTGAAGGACGCTCCACGTACTTCGATAAGCTGACCCACGTACCAGCTGAAATTATTGCTCAACGCTGCACCTGCAGCTTTCCATCCGGCCATGCTCCCCCAGTCGATATTGTCCATGGGGATGTAGGTAGTCACCTGCCGATCTATCTCGAATAGTATGCGCAGGATGGGCATGATCAGGGAGAAAGAGAGCAGGTTGAGGAATGCGCTCAGGGTATTGGCCACCACACTCCACACTACATACTTCTTATAAGGTGGTACAAAGCGCCTTATGGCACTAAAAAAATGCTTCATGAATCAGTCTTGTTTCGCAAAAACGTCCGAAAGGTAGTTTATTTTGCCGATTGAAGCCTCGACGAACATTGCAACCAGGGTAACCGCATTAAAATTGGGATTACTTTCTAACGAAAAGGGGACTGCAGAGGAACAACATCACAAAGGACAAAAGTGTCCTTTATAAAGGATAGATTTGTCCTCGACTGAGGACAGAACTGTCCTTACCTAAGGACAAAACTGCTTTTCTATATAATCGGCCACCCATATCGCCATCTCACCATTCGTCCGACAGATAAGAGCAATCGAGAATTTGGCACTTCTCCACTCCAAGACAACTGCATCACAATGTCCTAAATCCGTTCGATGGCATCTACAGAGGGGATTTCGTCAAGATAATCCCTATTTTGAGGCGGTTGCCTTGGTGCACATGTATTTACTTGGTGTCTTTATGCTTTTCTGTCTTATCTTTGTACGATTCTACGCGCCGTTTTAAGGCAAAGGAATAATTAGAAGAAGACTATGACAGCAGTAAAGATCGACTCCTCTCAGGCTACAGCCCTGCGAAGGATGATCGACCAAGCCGAAAGCATCGCTCTTGTCTCCCACACAGCTCCTGATGGAGATTCGGTGGGGAGCAGTATTGGCTTTGCAGAGATATTGAAAGGAATGGGTAAGAGCCGGATCAGCGTAATCGTGCCGGATAGTATCCCTCAATATCTATACTGTATAGCCGAGGCTGATCAAGTAATCATCCACGAAAACTATCCCGAAAAAGCTGAAACAGCCTTGTATGAAGCTGATCTCATTTTCTGTATGGACTTCAATGCTCCGCATCGTGTGGCAGGATTGAGATCTGCACTGGAGAATGCGTCAGCCCCTAAAGTGTTAGTGGATCATCACCTCTATCCGGCAGACATCTTTGCGCTCTGCTTTAGTTACCCCCCGTTGTCTTCTACCTCCGAATTGGTTCTGCGACTGACCAAAGCCATGGATATGGCAGACAGCCTATCCCAAGAAGCAGCTACGGCTCTCCTGACAGGCATCCTGACCGATACAGGCGTATTCTCCTACAATTCTTCCGATCCTGAGCTCTACATAATAGTGGCCGACCTCATGAGAGCGGGTGCCGACAAGGACAAAATCATCCAAAACACCTTCCAAGAGAACTCGGAAGGCAAGATGAGGATGCAGGGTTACGTTCTATATGAGAAGATGACCCTATTGCCGGAGCAAGGGACTGCATACTTCACACTCTCTGCCGAAGAGCTGAAGCGATTTGACAGCCGCACGGGTGACACCGATGGGCTGGCCAATATGCCCCTCGACATTGCGGGTATCGAAGCTGTGTGTTTCCTGCGAGAGGATAAGGAGCAGATCAAGCTCTCCTTCCGCTCTACAGGAGACTATCCCGTCAATGTGCTTGCCGAGAACTTCGGTGGTGGCGGGCACAAGAATGCTGCCGGAGGAGAATTCCGTGGCAGTTTGCAAGAAGCAACAGATAAGCTGCTGCAACTCTGGCGGGACTTCAACCCCAAGAATTACAGAAAGAACTAAACCAAAGACAAAAACAACATCAATAGAAAGATGAAAAAGATAATAACAACGACACTGCTGCCTGTATTGACCATTGCAATGGCGATCTTGGCATTTGGCAGCTGCAAGAAGAGTGATATCAAGTCGCTCAAGGAAATGAAGCAGGACGAGCGCAAAGCTATTGAGTCTTTCATCAGCCGCATGGGCTTCACCATCAAAGACGGTGCTGAAGGGCAGACGGAGTTCGACCCCAATGTCATGTATCACTTCGACAACGACTTATACATGCAGGTGCTGGACAAGGGCAAGGAGGCTCCGGAGCTGAATAAGACGAAGATCAACGTCCGAATGGAAGGCTTCTACTTCAATCGCGAACGTGACTCGATTGTCGTCTTCAATAGTCTTACTTCGGGAGGTTTCCAAGAGAGCGTATTCCGCTATATCCATACCTATAACGATGGAGACATCAACTTCGAGCTGATCCCCTGCACCACAGGAGCCAATCTTGATGCCTACGTTTGTCAAGGTATCGCTTTCCCCATGACGATGCTTGGCAATGGAGCACGTGTGCGACTGATCGTACCTTTCAGACTAGGTCCGGATAATCTTTATTCACAGGGAATGACCGGCTACTATAAAGAGGTGGAATACATCTTCCGTAAGTAAATAAAAAAGTGGGGGCTCATCCTCCACGTTTTTACACGCTTCTTTGTCTCATACAGATCACATATATCACAATTATCATGACTCTTATCAAATCCATATCCGGAATACGTGGCACCATCGGAGGAAAAGCCGATGAGGGGCTCAATCCAATCAGTATAGCACAGTTTACAGCTGCCTATGCGCATTTCATCAAACAATTGACCCACACCGAACGCCCCCGCATAGTCGTAGGACGCGATGCACGCCCTTCAGGGCCCATGGTCAAGAATATCGTATTAGGAGCACTTATGGGCATGGGATGCGATGTGATCGATATTGACTTAGCTACAACCCCCACAACCGAAATGGCGGTAACGGGATTAAATGCTGACGGAGGTATCATTATTACCGCCAGTCACAACCCAGTACAATGGAATGCACTCAAACTCTTGGGCCCTGCCGGAGAATTTCTCAACGATGCCGAAGGCAAGGAGATACTGCGCATAGCGGAAGCCGGAGAGGCAGAATTCGCTCCTGTAGAAAAGATGGGAAGCATCATTGACAGCCAAGACTATACTCCGGAGCACATCCGCTCGGTACTGGCTCTGCCTGCTGTGGATGCAGCAGCTATTCGTTCTGCAGGTTTCCGCGTGGCCATCGACTGCGTCAATTCTGTTGGAGGATTGGCCATACCGGCTTTGCTCGAAGCTTTGGGGGTGGAGACTGTCTTCTCGCTCTATTGTAAGCCGGACGGACAGTTCCCCCACAATCCGGAGCCACTCCCGCAGAACCTAACCGAGATCCTCAAGGTCGTAAAAGAGAATAAAGCCGATGTGGGCTTTGTCGTGGATCCGGACGTAGACCGCTTGGCTATCATCGATGAGAAAGGTGAGTTCTTCGGCGAGGAATATACATTGGTGGCAGTAGCTGACTATCTGCTGGAGCTGAACGGCGGCGGCAATACGGTGTCCAACCTCAGCTCTACACGTGCACTTCGTGACGTGACGACGAAGCGCAGTGGCCGATACGAGGCTGCTGCTGTAGGAGAAGTGAATGTCGTGGCCAAGATGAAGGAAATCGGAGCACTTATCGGTGGTGAAGGTAACGGTGGTGTTATTTACCCCGAACTCCATTACGGCAGAGATGCGCTTGTTGGTATCGCACTCTTCCTCACACTGATGGCTCACCGCAAGTCGGCAGTGAGTCGTCTGCGTGCCGAATATCCGGCTTACTATATGAGTAAGCAACGAGTGGACACTCCTGCGGGAACAAATACAGAAGCCCTCCTAAAGACGATGCATGACCGCTATAAAGACGAGCAAGTGACTACCGTGGACGGTGTGAAGATAGACTTCTCTGATAGCTGGGTGCATATGCGCCGAAGCAATACGGAACCTATCATCCGTATCTATACTGAGGCTGCCACTGAAGAGCAGGCACAAGCATTGGCCGATCGCTTCCGCATTGAGATCGAAAAGGAATTATAAATAAGACTAACAACGTCATTCATTGGCAAGAAAGAAGAAAGAACTCCCCCTGCTCAGCGGTGTGGAGATAACTGATCTGGCGGCAGAGGGCAATGCTCTCTGCCGCATTGATGATATGGTCATGTTCGTGCCTTTCGGGGCACCGGGTGATTGCTGCACCGTGCAGGTGGTCAAGAAGAAACGCAACTTCATGCAGGGGCGTATCGTCTCCATAGATCGTCCCTCACCGATGCGTCGCGAACCGTTCTGTCCGCACTTCACCGTCTGTGGTGGATGCAAGTGGCAGCACATCCCTTATGAGGTACAACTCGAAGCCAAGGAACGGCAGGTGACCGATGCATTGGTACGATTGGGCAAAGTGGAGGTAGAAGAAATGCTACCCATAGTTGGATCGGAACGAACAGAAAATTACCGCAACAAGCTCGAATTCACCTTCAGTAATAAGCGTTGGCTCCTACCCGAAGAGGTACAGGCCGTGGACGGTGACTTCTCTCCCAAAGTGCGATACGGGTTGGGGTTCCATATACCGGGCATGTTTGACAAAGTGCTGGATATTCGCGAATGCCATCTGGGCGATCCTTTGACGGATGAGATACGTCTCTTTGTCCGTGAACACTGTATGCGCGATCCGGAACGTTACCCTTTCTTTGATTTGCGTAACCAGGAAGGACTGATGCGTACATTGATGATCAGGACGACATCTACAGGCGAAGTGATGGTCGTCGTGGTCTTTTTCCGCGATGATGTGGAAGCACGAGAGTCGCTTCTCTCAGCTTTGCGCGAGCGTTTCCCTGCCATCACATCGCTTTTGTATGTGATCAATACGAAGTGCAACGACACGATAGGCGACCAAGAGGTATTGTGCTACCATGGCAGAGACTACATAGAGGAAGAAATGGAAGGACTGGGCTTCAAGATTGGTGCCAAGTCATTCTATCAGACCAATAGTCTGCAAGCCTATCGCCTCTATCAAGTGGCACGCGACTTCGCAGGACTGACTGGCAACGAGCTGGTCTATGACCTCTATACAGGGACGGGCACAATAGCCAACTTCGTCGCCCGCCGGGCCCGCCGCGTCATCGGCATCGAGTACGTACCCGAAGCCATTGAGGATGCTCGGGAGAACAGCCGACTCAATGCGATAGAGAATACGCTCTTCTATGCCGGCGACATGAAAGATATACTCACACACGACTTCATCGAGTCGCATGGCCGACCGGACGTGATCATTACCGATCCGCCGCGAGCCGGTATGCACGAAAGCGTAGTGGAAGCAATTCTCTTTGCTGCACCCGAGCGAATTGTCTATGTCAGTTGCAATCCCGCAACACAGGCACGTGATCTCTCACTACTCACAGCCGAAGGCGCCTATCGGGTGGTAAAGTCCCGTCCTGTGGATATGTTCCCACACACACACCATATTGAGAACGTGGTACTCCTGTGCCGCTGCTAAAGCATATGCACAAATAAAAGAAAGGCAACACTCTTCTCTGAATGTCACCTTTCTTTTATGAGTATACTGCTGTCGTAGGGTTAGGTCTGCAAAGAGCCGATCAGCTCGTTCACATCGTTGATCTTGTGTCTTACGAGATAATCTTCTATGCCCTCGAGGATTTTGATCGGCGCAGAAGGATCTACAAAATTGTAACAGCCTACCTGTACCGCCGTAGCTCCGGCGAGCAAAAACTCTATGGCATCGGCTGCCGTGGCTATTCCTCCCATACCAATGATAGGCACTTGGACAGCGCGGGCTGTCTGCCACACCATACGCAATGCAATGGGCTTAATGCAAGGCCCCGAAAGCCCTCCGGTGATGGTTGAGAGGATGGGGCGACGCTTCTCTGCGTCGATAGCCATGCCGAGGAAAGTATTGACCATTGAGATGGCATCAGCTCCCTCAGCCTCTACAGCACGTGCAATCTCGGTAATGTCTGTCACGTTGGGCGACAGTTTGACGATGAGCGTCTTGTCATAGGCTTGGCGTACGGCTTTGACTACTGAGGCAGCTCCCTCGCAGGTTACGCCATAGGCCATCCCTCCCTGCTTGACATTGGGGCAGGAAATATTCAGTTCGATAGCATGGATCTTTTCCAATGTATTGATCGCAGCAGCTGTCTCGGCATAGTCTTCGAGAGTAGAGCCACTTACATTGACTATCATTTCCGTACCATAATCTCGGATGGTAGGATAGATGTGATCCACAAAGTAGCGAACACCCTTGTTTTGGAGACCGACAGCGTTGAGCATACCTGCAGGTGTTTCAGCCATACGTGGATAGGGATTGCCCTCACGATGATGAAGAGTTGTACCCTTGACAACGATACCACCCAGACGGTCTATGTCAATAAAATCACTGTATTCGGTACCATAGCCATAAGTGCCGCTGGCTGTCATGACGGGGTTCTTGATCTTTAGCCCCCGACCTATTTGAACTTCTGTCAAAACCATTGCAGTCTATCAATATTAAATACGGGACCCTCCGTGCATACGCAGAGATTGCCTTCCTTGGTATTCTCCACACAACAGAGACACGCGCCGATACCACAAGCCATCGTATTCTCCAACGACACCTCACATGAAATAGCTCGCTTATGAGCCAACGAAGCCACAGCAACCATCATGGCTTTAGGCCCGCAGACATATATATGTGTATATGCACCCTCACGCAAAGCGGGATGATCCGTAACAAATCCTTTGACACCCATAGAACCGTCTTCTGTTGTTACATGGAGATGAGCAAACTCTTCGAAATGGTCTCTCATAACGATCAGATCGGCTGTGCGCGCTCCAAGCAGAACGTTAGGTTCAATACCTCTGGCACGCATACAGCGAGCCAAATAAAGCATCGGAGCCGTTCCTACGCCTCCACCGACAAGAAGGGGGCGATATGCTTCCGAAGACTGATTCGGAAAAGTAAATCCGTTGCCAAGCGGATAGAGAAGATCGACTGTATCTGATGTAGTCAAATGAGCCAATGCGTGAGTGCCTTTGCCTACCTTCTGGACCAATAAAAGAAGTTGCTGACGTGCATAATCGACATCACATACCGATATGGGGCGACGAAGGAATGCTCCCGAGGCCTCGGTAAGCACTTGAACAAATTGTCCGGGGAGAATTTCAGGAAGAGAAAAAGCTGCCTCCTGAGAGAATGGTGCCAATGTCAGCAAGAAATAGCTGTCATTTAGCTCCTTATTGGCCACAACTTGCAGTCTGTGATTGTATTTCATAGAGAGAGAAAAATGAGTTACAATATTCGGCTGCTAAATTACTAAAAAGAGGAGGCTTATTCCTTATCGGAATGAGACTCTTAGGGCAACCACCTCAAAATAGGGATTATCTTGACGAAATCCCCTCTGTAGATGCCATCGAACGGATTCAGGACATTGTGATGCAGTTGTCTTGGTGTGGAGAAGTGCCAAATTCTCGATTGCTCTTATCTGTCGGACGAATGGTGAGATGGCGATATGGGTGGCCGATTATATAGAAAAGCTGTTTTGTCCTTAGGTAAGGACAGTTCTGTCCTCAGTCGAGGACAAATCTATCCTTTATAAAGGACACTTTTGTCCTTTGTGATGTTGTTCCTCTGCAGTCCCCTTTTCGTTAGTCTGTAAAAGACAGTCTGGCTTCTTATCGAATTTGACTTTCTACACTGTTATAGATTGTTTTCTCGAAAAACAGACGAAAGTAATCCCTATTTTGATGCTGTTGCCCTGCGAAACTCTTGGTAACTACCGTCTGAATAGAAGACTGTTATTCTCTCGATTTGTTTCTCCGGTTTCTCAATAATTCTCACCTCTGGCTCACTCTTTGGCGCAAAATAATGCTGTGAGACGGATTCTCTGTGAGCTTCTGTGGGCGTAATTTCTCCTACAGAGGACGCAGAGCTGAAGAGATCGCCACCATACATATCAGACGAGTCTGTCTCTCCTCGTTTTTGTGGCCCATGCCCAAAGATAATCCACTCCGGATTCCATTCGTCGAAGCCTTGTACAATCTTATTGATCATATCCAGCGTCACTTTATTCCTGCCGGAAGCAAGATGCGTCAAAGCCGAACGAGAAATGCAGGCTTGATCCGCGAAAGCCGAAGGTGTCATCCCTAATTGCTCCATCATGGAGAGAATACGCGTTTTGATAGCATCTACATCAATCATAATACTGCCGTTTTGTCATTATTTTGGAGCGCAGTGCTCTTTGTTGGCAAATTTACAAACTTGAGTTTACATACACAAACAGCCGCGATTCGATTTTACATGATTAACCAACACAATTGTATGACACAATTGTGTGTTTACATCTATTTTGTTGATAAGTGCTGACTTGTCAACATAGATCGACACTTTAAGAATCTATAGATTATATCTGATTATCAGTATAGTACATAAGCTATACACATGTTATCTTCTCATTATTGCACAAACAGTAGTCCACCCTACTCTATTACTGATTAATCACATTAAGTATGGCTACATAATCAACTGATAACAAGATTGATATACATATTATAATCTCATGAATAAAATGCTCTTTGGAATACTGTTTACTTCTGTGTGCAATGCTATTACATTTGCATCAAAAGCTACCACCGCATCGGCGTATTTACGTTTGTGTGTCAAATCAATCGAATTACAATTATACCTGCCAGATAGTTGCTGACATTGTAAACGACATTTGTAAACACAGATGGATCGAACCCTATAAACTGCCAAAATGGCAGATAGAACAACTCTATATGGTCAAAAAAAGATACTGAAAAAGAGGATAAATTTTTTTTGACGAGAGAAAGTATCAAAATGTTGTAGAGCGCGAATTTGGGCAGGAAAAGGGCCAAATACGGCATTCGTCTATTTATAGCCCCAAAAAATGCAGTTATTCGCTCAAGGAAACACAGGAGAAAGAGATTCGAGGGTTACTCATGAGAATTGCCAAGTATGGACACGAGAAAGAGAAGGCTGAAGCAAATCTCCTTTCTTTTCAATGCAGAAAAGGATGATTAGCATCTGAATAGATTGGGGTTACTCTATAGAGATGTCATCAAAAAGCTTGCGTCTCTTCGGCAGCAACCGAAGGGATACAAAAAAGAAGGAAAACAGAAATATGGCAGATGAAGACTTAACAGCCTCATCTGACTAATGCTGAACTTACGCGATACTGAGCCCGAGACGTGTACGCAGTTCGTCGAAGAGAGGATTCTCAGCATTCAAACGCTCAATCTTTTCATCCAAAGAGACCGGAATACGGTTCACAGAGGAAGATTCAGCGATTTGAACATTCATTTTTAATGTCGTATTGCGGAGCTTTTCGGCGAGGAAATCCATCAGACGCATAGTAACCACGTCAAGAGCATCTTTCTGCTTGTTGTTCATGATTTCTACCACAAAAGCAGTAGTACCAGGAGTAAGACTCGGCAGACAGCTATTCATCGTATTCTTAAGATGTACGTCTTCCGTCAGCTGTTTTTCTGCGAACTCAAGCCAGGCCAAACGTAATTGTTCTTCATCGAAGGGCTCATTCATTTCCCTACGAAGCTGCTGCTCAGCGACCTGCTGCTGTTCCTTTTTGTTTCTCAATCCCCTGAGCGTAAAACGACTCCCCTCCGTCTCCACAGTGGGAGGGGTAACAATGCGAGCTTGAGGGACAGTCTTTACCTCCACAGGGTTCTCTTGGACGACAGGAGGAGGCGCAACTGTCAGCTCCTGAGGCTTAGACTCCTCTTGTACGCGCGGAGTAGGATGATAAGAAGCTTCCGGTGACTTCACAGCCGTTGGCAATGGCTGTGTCGCTATTGGTCGGGGAGGTGCCGCCGAAGTTGGTTGTGGCTGTGTAGCAGCAGGAGCAGGCTGAGCCGTTAATCCCTTGCTGAAGAGGGCGGCGATATTCATCATTGCCAATTCGAGCAAGAGACGTTTGCCATTACTCTGACGATACTGCTGGTCGCAAGCATTCAAAATCTTGAGCGACTGATAGAGAAATGCTGCAGAACAACGCCTCGCCGCATCGACATACCGCTGCATAACGACTTCCGACTGCTCCAATAGAGGCAAAGTCGATTGGTCCTGTGCCATCAGCAGATCACGGAAGAAAGCAGCCAAACCATTAACGATAACCTGACCATCAAAACCTTTGGAGAGGAGTTCGTTCAGCACGATAAGAACTGAGCGATAGTCGCCTTGCAAGAAGAAATCTGTCAAACGGAAGTAGTAGTCATAGTCAAGTATGTTGAGGTTCTCGATCGTATTGGCATAAGTGATATTACCTTCCGAAAAACGAGCTATACGATCAAACAGAGAAAGTGCGTCACGCATTCCACCGTCTGCCTTGGACGCTATCACAGCCAAGGCCTCAGGTTCCACTTGTACTCCTTCACTCTCGGCCACATAATGTAGATGTTGCTCGATGCGAGCAGGGGGAATCCGCTTGAAATCGAATATCTGACAACGAGAAAGGATAGTCGGCAGCACCTTGTGCTTCTCCGTCGTAGCCAGGATGAATATTACATAAGAAGGAGGTTCTTCGAGCGTTTTCAAGAAAGCATTGAAGGCCTGATTCGAGAGCATATGCACCTCATCGATGATATAGATCTTATACTTCCCGATCTGAGGAGGCACGTTGGCTTGTTCCGTCAGCAGGCGAATGTCGTCCACAGAGTTATTGGAAGCGGCATCCAACTCATATATATTCATGGAGCGCTGCTCATTGAAGGCCATACAGGACTCGCACTTGCCACAAGCTTCGCCGTCCGGCTGCCTATCCATGCAGTTGATGGCACGAGCAAAGATGCGTGCACATGAGGTCTTTCCTACACCTCTCGGCCCACAAAAGAGGTAGGCATGAGCCGTCTTTTGTTGTACTATCGAACTTTTGAGCGTGGTAGATAGAGCCTCCTGCCCCACCATTGAGGCAAAGGTATCGGGACGGTATTTGAGCGCTGATACGATATATTTCGTTTCCATGAGCCGAGCTTGTTAGCTTGAATAACAAAGGTAATCTAAAAAGAGGCAGGAAAAGCCACCAACTCCTTATTAGTCCTGCAGAAAATCACCTCAAAAAGAAAGTCCCAAGTCGACTACACACTCCTAATAATGACAGAAGCGTGTGCCGACTTGGGACCAATGAATTAACGCCGTGCTACGAATGTCTCTCCGAAGAGGTGCATAGCATCAGCCTACAATCTACTATAGATCAATGTAGAGCACAGCCGCTACACTTCTCTAGTATCAGCGTAAAGAAGTCATTTCCTTTGTCATCTACCAAGATGAAAGCAGGGAAGTCTTCCACCTCTATCTTCCAAATTGCCTCCATACCCAACTCAGGGTATTCCAGACACTCTACTTTCTTGATACTGTCTTGTGCCAAGATAGCTGCCGGTCCCCCTACACTGCCGAGATAGAAGCCGCCGTACTTGTGGCAGGCATCGGTCACTTGCTGGGAGCGGTTGCCCTTTGCGATCATCACCATGCTGCCTCCATGCGATTGGAAGAGATCCACATAACTATCCATTCGGCCTGCAGTCGTTGGGCCAAACGAACCACTCGGCATTCCTTTAGGCGTCTTGGCCGGACCGGCATAGTAGATAGGATGATTCTTGATGTACTCGGGTAATCCCTCACCCTTGTCGATACGCTCTTTCAATTTGGCATGAGCGATATCACGCCCTACAATGATCGTACCGTTGAGGGACAGACGTGTAGAAACGGGATATTGTGCCAGCTCCTTCAGAATCTCCGGCATCGGACGATTCAGATCCACCTTAACAACGTGTCCCTCCGTGCCTTGACGCATGGATTCGGGGATAAGACGTGCAGGATTGGTCTCCATCTTTTCGATCCAGATACCTTCTCTATTGATCTTCGCTTTGATGTTGCGGTCTGCCGAGCAGCTCACACCCATTCCCACGGGGCAGCTGGCTCCGTGGCGAGGCAGACGGATGATGCGTACATCATGGGCAAAGTATTTACCACCGAACTGTGCACCCAGCCCCAAACGATGAGAGGCTTCGAGCACTTCGCGCTCCAACTCTACATCACGAAAGGCGCGACCGCCTTCGTTACCTGACGTAGGCAGATTGTCATAATACTTGGCCGAAGCCAGCTTTACAGTCTTGAGATTAGTTTCGGCCGACGTGCCGCCTATCACGAATGCGATATGATAAGGAGGACAAGCGGCAGTACCCAACGTGCTCATCTTATCCACGAGGTACTTCACGAGGCTCTCGGGATTGAGCAGAGCCTTAGTTTCCTGATAGAGGTAGGTCTTATTGGCAGAGCCACCACCCTTGGCTACACAGAGGAAGTCGTATTCCATTCCGTCTACAGCCATGAGGTCTATTTGTGCGGGCAGGTTGCATCCCGTATTCACTTCCTTGTACATATCCAAAGGAGCGTTCTGCGAATAGCGCAGATTGTCCTGCGTGTAGGTGTCATATACACCATGCGAGAGATATTCTTCGTCGTGACCTCCGGTCCAAACCTGCTGTCCTTTCTTGCCGAGTATGATAGCCGTACCCGTATCTTGACAGAAGGGAAGCTGTCCCTTGGCCGATACTTCTGCATTGCGCAGGAAGGTTAGAGCCACGAACTTGTCGTTTTCGCTGGCTTCGGGATCGGACAAAATCTTGGCCACCTGCTCCTGATGATCAGGGCGCAGATAGAAAGCCACGTCGTGAAAAGCCGTTCGTGCCAACAAACGCAGAGCCTCGGGATCTACCCGCAGCATCTCGTGGTCGCCAAACTTCTCTACCGATACATAATCCTTCGTCAGAAGATAATACTCAGTCGTATCCGGCTCCATCGGGAAGGGTTTCTGATACTTAAATTCTGGAGTTGCCATAGTAATCGTTACATTATTAAAGTGATAATCGTCTTCTTCGTTTCTTATTCGACATCGGTGCCGGAATGGCTGCATCTTTGACTGCACAGTCGTCAGCTCTTCGGAAGATCGGGCTGCAATCTCACGGAGACATGGCAGACAAAGGCAGTCGGAATAATGTGCCGCAAGGTATATGCGATGATGCTCTTGCAGCACCACTTGTCTGCAATCACACTGCATCTCGGGCAGATCATGCCCACACAGAAAGGCGAGTCCGCACCGCGGACATACTTTCTGCCGGTATGCTCCTTGCCCTACTCGGTTCATAGATGCGCGGGAAGTGCCGCAAGAGCTTTTTGGTAGCCCCCTACCAGTTCGTCCATGATCTGAGCCACGGTCTCAGGATGCTTGATTTGTGAAGCAGCCTGCCCTATTTCGAGTTCGCCTTCTTCCAAGTCGCCTTCAAAGATTCCCTGTTTGGCACGACCGCGACCGAGGATGGCTCGCAATTCTTCGGCAGATGCACCACGCTGTTCGGCAGCAGTCACATCTTGATAGAACTTATTCTTCAACAAGCGCGTCGGAGACACAGCCTTGAGCGACAGCATCGTGCCTCCCTCACCCGACTCACGGCAGTAGGCCTTGAAGCTCTCGTGCGCTGAACTCTCCTCGCTCAAAGCGAAACGCGTGCCCACCTGTACCCCGTCGGCACCCAATGCCAAGGCAGCAGCCACCGCACGTCCAGAGGCGATACCGCCTGCTGCAACCACGGGAATAGTCACGGCATCCACCACTTCCGGGATAAGACACAGCGTAGTAGTCTCCTCACGGCCATTGTGTCCGCCGGCTTCGAAGCCCTCAGCCACGACTGCATCGACACCCGCATCTTGTGATTTGCGCGCAAAAAGGGCACTGCTCACCACATGGATCACCTTGCATCCGGTTGCTTTCAGCTTGGCCGTCCACACTTTGGGGCTGCCGGCAGAAGTTACCACCACGGGTACCTGCTCACGCATGATGATCTCCATGATCTGTTCTATGTCCGGATACAAGAGCGGAACGTTCACGCCGAAAGGCTTGTTCGTCGCAGCCTTGCACGAACGGATGTGGTGCTCCAAGTTCTCGGGGTGCATGGAGCCGGCACCAATGAGTCCCAAGCCACCGGCATTACTGACAGCAGCTGCCAGCTTCCACCCGCTACACCACACCATACCTCCCGAGATAATCGGATACTCAATGCCCAATAATTCGCAAATTCTATTCATACCTACAGTCTTTATTTGTTGTTTTTATCATCTATATTTCCGTGGAGATATGCCTTCTCGTTTCGGCTCACTCCGAGCACACCTTTGACCTTTCGATAGTAAGCCAACGCCTCTTCCTCACTCTTGCCACGGGGCACGCTCAGCGCCATGCCGTGGAGATTCTTGTAGTGATACACGATCTCGGAGCAGTAGAGTCGGGCAGCTTTTATAAGGTTAAGCTTTCCCTCTTCGCTGTCATAGAAAGCGATCACGATCCGTGACACAGTATCCGTAGCGATAGCTTCAGCCTTTACACCTTGCTCTCGCTCTCGGGGGAGTGTGCATGCATTCGAGAAAAATACGATCCCCGCCAAGACAGTGGTCAGTAGCCTTGCTGCTACCATTCCTGTCAGTCGTCTGGTAAAAAGATTGCACATAGGCACAAAAATAAGTACAAATGCTGACTTTCCCTAAGCGGGTTCTGCTCTGCTCATAGGAGAGACATGTTGCAGGAGATTCGATGAGGGCGCACTGACGAAGAAAAAACTATTGTGCCAGCATCTTTTTTAACTTTCCATAAGCGTAGAGATGCATAAAGTATAAATGTCGAAATTATGAGGCAAAAACCAAGAGAATATGGCACCGAAAGCTCGGAATAACTTGCGCATAAAATTCTTCGATTTGGGACAAGTTTTGTTTTATTATGGCGCCAAAAAAAATTTATTTTGGCGCGAGTTTTTTCGACAATATACATGTGATGAAAATCATAACACTTTTACATGTTTATTTACACATGCGCATTTGTTCCGACAAAGGAGACATGCTGCGCAATGATGCTACTACAAACGAATGCTATGCATAGGCAGGAACGAATCGGTATTTTGGCCTCGCTTTAGGGCAAATACACTTAGAACTCAGGCTAATATCCCTGCCCTGTTTATATTAACTTTGTAACTATGAAACAGAAAAATGGAATGAATGCGTCCAAGAAACTGCTCGTCATCCACAGAGCATTAGCCCCCTATCGTATCGAATTGCTCAACGCCTTGTCTGCGGCTTTCGATGCGCATATTTACTTCGAATACGCCTCCCCTATCGAACAAAGATTCGATGCTTCAGAGCTGGCCAAACGCGTTCACTTCCGTAGCGAGGTACTCCCTCCCGCTCCGAGTCTCATAGGACTCAAGAACTACCGTCCCTACGCCACGTCACTTGTCCGCTCACTTCGTCCGGATGCCGTGCTTTGTAGTGAGTTCAACCTCCTGACCCTGATGTTGGCAGCCACGTGTCGTCTCGTCTCCCCCGCCACCAAACTCTACGTCCTGTGTGACGACAACGAGCAGATGGCAGAGTCCGAACTACGTTACGGGCAAGGATTGAAACATAGGATGCTCTCCTACGTGGACGGAGTGATACTATGCGACAGCCGCGCGACGGAGCTATACGCTGCCCGATACGCGACGTTGGACAGGGAGCGCTTCGTCTATTTCCCTATTTTGCAGGATGAAAAGGTGCTGCGCCCGCTATACGAAAGAGCCTTCAGTCAGGGACGTAAAGAGCGCGACCGCCTCGTGCCTCAAGGCCATCGGATGATGCTCTACGTGGGACGCCTCTCAGAGGAGAAAAACCTGCCTGCACTCATCGGTAGTCTCTCCCGTCTGCCCGAGGACGTACATCTTGTACTGGTCGGTGACGGCCCCATGTTGCCGACCCTCATCGGGCGAGTGGGCGCTGCCGGCCTGTCGGAGCGTGTCACCTTCGTAGGCAAGAAAGAGGGCAGCGACCTCTATGCCTACTACACACAAGCCGACTGCCTCGTTCTGCCCAGCACGAGAGAGTGCTTCGGTTCGGTTGTTAACGAGGCTCTCGTGTCAGGTGTACCAGTCATTTGTAGCCGTATTGCCGGTGCTTCTTGCTTGATTTCGTCACAGAATGGACGCGTCTTCGACCCCATGCTGCCCGAGGATTTGGCCAGAGCGTGCACCGATTTGTTAGAGGGACTTCCCCCTTTCCGCGGCGACAGCCTGCGTCCTTCGCTCATGCCCTACTCTTTCGACGAGGCCATACGTCCCGTCCTAACGCTTTTGGACAGATGAAAATCCTCTTGTTCAATACATCTGATGCCCGAGGTGGTGCCGCCGTGGCTGCTGTTCGTCTCATGGAAGCATTGCAGAGTGTGGGTGCAGAAGTGAGGATGCTCGTCCTGAATCAAGACAGCTCACGCCCCGAAGTCGAGGCACTCCACGAAGGCAAATGGGGTCGTCTGGCAGCACGCGGAGCATTTGTTGCTGAACGACTACATATATATATGTGTAACGGACGAGATCGTAGCCGTCTCTTCCACGTAAGCACAGCACTCACGGGACACGACATCAGTCGGCACCCTTGGGTACAGTGGGCCGATGTGCTCCACCTCCATTGGATCAATCAAGGATTTCTGTCTCTACGTGGACTTGGACGTCTGAACCGCTGTGGTAAGCCCGTGGTCTGGACGATGCACGATATGTGGCCGGTGACAGCCATCTGCCACCACGCTCGCGAATGTATTCGCTACCAAACGATATGCGGGGCATGTCCGCAAATCTCCTCTCATCGGGAGCACGACTTGGCACACCGTGTGTGGATACGCAAGTCGCAAGTGCTGTCACATTTACGCCCTACGCTGGTGGGCTGTAGCCATTGGTTGGCCGATTTGGCACGAAAGAGCGCACTGACCTCAGGACTACGCATCGAATCCATCCCCAATCCCATCGACGCGAATCTCTTCGCCCCGGGTAGTCGCACGGCTGCACGAGAAGCCTTAAGGTTGCCAATGGACAAAACCTTGATACTCTTCGGAGCAGTCCAGGCCGACGATCCTCGCAAGGGGATATACGAGCTATCGCAAGCGATGCAGTGCTTGAAGACAGATTATCCGGATCAGAACAGAGAAGTCCGACTCGTTGTATTTGGTACACTGCGTGAGGAGGTGCACAAACTCTTTCCCGACCACGAGATAATCCCTGTGGGTTACGTCCGCGATCCGCATCGCATGGCCGAACTGTATAGAGCGGCAGACCTCTTCGTGACACCATCGTTGGAGGAGAATCTGCCCAATACCATCATGGAATCCCTCTCTGTGGGTACCCCCTGCATAGCTTTTCGGGTAGGAGGTATTCCCCAAATGATCGTACAGGGCAGTACCGGATACTTGGCAGAGTACCGCCAAGCTTCTGATCTGGCAAAGGGAATGGCAGAAACCATCACCATGTTGGGACGAAGTAGGGAGAGCGTTGCCACAGATTGTCGTTCATTCGTCATGACACATTACTCTCGGCAGGCAGTAGCCGATCGAATGATGCAGTTGTACCGCGAATTAGTCTGAGGTATCACCACACCTCTTTGTAGAGGATGCCAATCGGTCAATACGACCTTTTTGGCTCCAAAACAATACCTTTGCAAC
Organism: Porphyromonas loveana; assembly: GCF_003096695.1. GTDB lineage: Bacteria > Bacteroidota > Bacteroidia > Bacteroidales > Porphyromonadaceae > Porphyromonas > Porphyromonas loveana. The sequence goes on from NZ_QEKY01000002.1 coordinate 127,351, forward strand.
AATAATCAATCAGAAAATAACAACGATGAACAGCATAAGAGAAGGAGAAAACGAACTGTCTCTGCTCGGCACAAAGACCGAATACCGTCAGGACTACGCACCGGAAGTACTGGAAGCTTTCACCAATAAGCACCAAGAGAACGACTACTGGGTGCGTTTTGACTGTCCGGAGTTTACAGGCTTATGTCCCATTACAGGACAACCGGACTTCGCCACCATACACATTAACTACATCCCCGATGTGAAAATGGTGGAGAGCAAAAGTCTCAAGCTCTACCTCTTCAGTTTCCGTAACCACGGAGCTTTCCATGAGGACTGTGTCAATATCATCATGAAGGACCTCATCCATCTGATGCAACCCCGCTACATCGAAGTGTGGGGTGACTTCTCTCCGCGAGGAGGTATCAGCATCGTTCCTTTCTGCAACTACGGCAGGCCCGGCACACGATACGAACAATTGGCGGAGAGAAGGCTAGAGTCCTACCGCTAAACATCGAAGTTCTCCTTACGTTTCCGAGCATGAAGATTCTCACAATCATCAATCCCATATCGGGCATTGGCTCCAAGAGTAATATCCCGAGCCTCATAGCCGAAGTTTTTGCACGCGAGCCTCACGAGCTTTTCATCACCTATTCGCAGCGTGCAGGGCATGCTCGTGAGCTTGCAGCGCAGGCAGTCGACAAGCATTACGACTGTGTCATTGCAGTCGGAGGGGACGGTACTGTCAACGAAATTGCCCAAAGCTTACGCTATACAGACGTAGCTTTAGGAATTATCCCGAAGGGTTCGGGCAACGGTTTGGCCCGTGCGCTGAAATTACCGCTCACCGTCAGCAAGGCTCTTGACGTCATCAAAGCCGGTCATATCCGCACCATCGACTGCTGCGAGGCAGAAGATCATCCTTTCTTCTGCACCTGTGGATTGGGATTCGATGCGGAGGTGAGTAACAAATTTGCTCAAGCCGGCACGCGCGGTCCTATCACTTATGCACGAACAATGATCGAGAGTTTCTTGCAAAACGAACCGAAAGAATACAAACTGACAATCGATGGCAAATCATTTGTAGAGAAGGCTTTCCTTGTCACTTGTGCCAATGCTCCCCAATATGGGAACAACGCTTATATAGCACCGCTCGCAGATTTGGAAGATGGTAAGATGGATGTCGTCATCATCCGACCCTTCAATCCGCTCGAAGCCCCGCAATTGGCACTACAACTCTTCACCAAGCGTATCAACAGCAACTCCAATCTGGACACCTATAAGGCCGAGAACCTCATTATCGAACGCGACAGAGAGGGTGTCGTACACATTGACGGAGATCCTGTTATGTTAGGTAAACGGATCAAAGTACGCACCTACGGTCGCTCACTCAAGGTCTTTGCTCCGGAGAATTACGACTAACTTCTCTTCTAAACCTAACAGAAAAGCCCGTAACCACTCTCGGCTACGGGCTTTTTATTTCTCATTCCTGACAGACTATCCGCTCATCAATAATTAACAATACGGATACCATCGGGCTGACGGACAACCATGTACTGTCGCATTCTACGGGGAGTTTCGGTAGAAGCTGCGGGCCCGTCGATGGGAGCACCACCGTTCTCTGCAACATTGAACACGCTACCACAATGCGGACATCTGACCACAAAAGGATTCTCTGCCACCGGTCGCACTCGAATGTCCTGCTTAACTTCGTACGGACAACAGAGATCATAGGCAAAATCCTCAGCTGCAGGAGTGATCGAACGCGACACGACTAAAAGACCACCATACCCGATAGCACTATTCTCGACGTCCAGACTCGTAATGGATACCATTCCATCCTTGAGCAATTTGATGCCCAAAGCACTATTGTCGTAGATGGTGTAGTTCACGGGCACGTTCGGAATCGTCTGCACAGCGACCTCCTTTCCGCAAGAAGCAAAGATGCTCCCTCCGATAAATATCAGAGAGAACATTCGCAGACTGCGCAATATCCTATTTGTTGTTGCTCTAAGCATACTTCAAAGAAGAGAGTAGCATCGCCAATTTGTCCACGCCTTCTCGTAGCGGCTTGTCCAACATGGGTTTGACAAACATATTGAGTTCAGCCTTGAGCATGACCGTCAATTTCGTATTGCCGGGTGTAGCTTCGTCAAGTTGTATGTGGGCATCGAGCGGAATAGGCGAGCGATCGGCCTCGAATCGGATCAAGTTATCGGGTTTACGCTCTGCAATTCTGAGGGTGATCTGGCCTACAGGATTGATAGTGAGCGTGCAACTGTCACTATCAACAGCTGTGAGATTGACTTTTCCTTCGGGCAACATCTCGGCCAAGGCATTGAGATTGGATAGATCCGACAGCTTGGCATAGACCGCTGACCGGGGTGCTGCTATACTTTTTGCTTCACTTACGTATTCTGCCATACTGGTATGATTATTTTGTCAGTGACCTAATTAGAGACCCCAAGTCTCGGGACTTTTGCGCCAGTCACGGAGCAATTCGACATTGATGGCAGAGATATATCCGGTACGCAATGCCTCTTCAATCACCTGATCATAGTCTGTCAGAGTGACGAGCTTCACACCTGCTTTTGCAAAGTTCTCCTCAGCCATGGGGAATCCGTGGGTATAAACGGCTACCATACCCAGCACTTCACATCCGAAATTGCGAATCGCTTCAGCGGCTTTGAGGCTGCTACCACCGGTAGAAATGAGGTCTTCGATAATCACCACTTTTGCGTTAGGCTTGAGTTCTCCCTCTACCAAGTTTTCCAATCCGTGATCCTTAGGCGACGAGCGCACGTACGCAAACGGCACACCCAAGAGGTCAGCTACCAAAGCTCCTTGAGCAATGGCTCCTGTGGCTACGCCTGCAATGGCTTCGACCTCACCGAAAGTTTCGGAGATGACGCGTGCCAGCTCCATCTTGATAAGGGAACGAATCCCGGGATAAGACAGCGTCTTTCTGTTGTCGCAGTAGATAGGTGCCTTCCAGCCCGAAGCCCATGTGAAAGGATTCTGTGGCTGTAGTTTGATCGCCTTTACTTCGATTAGCTTCGAGGCGATGAGTTTTCCTAATTTTTCCATTGTTTATTTTGAATATTGTCTTTGTCAGATGTTACACAAGAATAGGGAAAAAGCTCAGAGCGATCCTGTGTACACAGCACTAACCTCCAAGCCGATAAAAGAATCAAGAACGGGCATAGTCCTCATAGTCCAATGTGAAACGATCCATATCCATCCAGGCGGGAAATTTCTCGCGGAAGCGATGCATCGACTCCTTGTCGAGCGTAGCACAAAGCGTCTCTTCCAGCTCCGGAGTGCACGCCTGCATGACTTCGCCTCGCGGAGAGAGGATAACCGAATCACCTGTATAGTGGAGACCTATACCATCTTCCCCCACTCGATTGGCCCCACAGACATAGGCATAGTTCTCCATGGCGCGAGCACGAAGGAGTGTCTGCCACACGGTGCGGCGCGGCGCGGGCCAGTTGGCCATGCAGACCAGCAGGTCGTACTCCAAATCTGTATTGGCGCACCATACGGGGAAGCGCAGATCATAACAGGGGATAATGAAGATCTTCCACCCCTTGTAAGTGATAATACGCCGCTCTTCGGCCGGTGTCATAACTTCATGCTCCCCTCCCACACGGAAAAGATGTCGCTTGTCCTGATGGAAAACCTCGCCTTGCGGTGTCACGAAGTAAGCACGGTTGTAGAACTTCCCAGCCTCACTCACGGCCATTGTAGCCGAGAGTGCCATATTGTATTGTGCAGCTATTCGTCTTACTACCGTGATGGTTTCGCCCTCTTCGAATGGTTCGGCAAAAGACTGTACATTCATGGAGAATCCCGTTGTCATCATTTCAGGAAAGAAAAGGACATCAGTCGTTCCTGCCATTTCGGCGGCCAAGCGTTCCACACGCTGCAGATTGGCATGCTTGTCTTCCCAGTCGATCCGGCACTGAGCCATTGCTATCCTGAGCCGCGGGACGTCTGTCTGTATTGTCATGATTCCAATTCTGCAAATTTGTGGGGAAAGCGAGCTTGTGACGCACTGTATCGGCTTCTGATGTAAGCGATGTCGGCTTCTTCGTCTCCCGTCGGATGGAACACTTCGATGATGCGCAATTCTTTGCGCGAATAGTCAATAACCGCCAATTCGATGGGTACTCCAGCCCCCAGAGCTATGCGGTAGAACCCCGTCTTCCAGTGAGTCACTCGCCCACGAGTCCCCTCCGGAGTGATGGCTATGCTGCAAGAGGAAGACTTGCGTATATACTCTTGCAACTGTTCTACCGTAGAAGTGCGTTGCGAACGATAAACAGGAATCCCCCCCATCGCGCGAAACAAAACTCCCAGAGGGAAGAAAAACCACTCTTTCTTCATCAAGAAGCCGGCTTTGCGCCCGACTGCCCAATAATAGAGTTTGCCCATGAGAAAATCGTAGTTACTCGTATGTGGAGCAACGCAGATGATACTTTTGGGCGGAGCCTCTCCCGGGATGACAGATGTCCAACCCATCATCCTAAGTAATAATTGAGAAAAAAACTTCAAAACACTCTCGTCCTGCTATGGGGCATACTGTGCCGAACCGGTTACTCTGCCGAAGCGCACTGAGATATGAGAGCTACGATCTCGGCTAACTCCTTCTTGAAATTGTCGATGAGCTGACGATAATACTTCTTGACCAAGGCGGGTGTATGCTTTCCATCGCTGCAACGCACCTTGGCTATAGTGTCGTCTTGAAGTTGTAGGATACGATTGATAATGGTATCTACCTCTGCTTGTTTTTCTTCTTTGACAAAGAGCTGGAGAAGGAATGCATCGGTAAACACTTCGGAGACCGCTCCTGCGATCTGCTTTTTCAGTTTTCTTTCACTTGCCATATGATCGATGATCTTTGAGTTAGTGGCTATAATACTTTGTATAGGTACAAATATACGCAAGAAATACCTCACCTCGTTCGTTTTGCAAGCACAAACAACATCAGTCATCACTCCTCATCATATGTCATCCATCATAGCTGAGGGACTAAAGAAAGACACAATGCACTCACATACAACACTGTGCAGTCCTATCCGAAAGACAGCATAGGCACAAAAAAAATCTCGCATATGGTGCCAAAAAACATGGCGCCAAAAGTTTTTTGAAATGGCGCCATTTCAAAAAAAAATATGCACCAAATCGAAAAAATTTAGGCGCATAAAACTCAGGAATTTGGCGCGTACTTCTGCCCAAAATTGGCACATCTTTCCATAACGACACCTCTCCCTTTCTTGAGAACATAATCGGGAGCTAATCAAAACAAATCTATACCTTTGGCTTGTTTTCTTGTCGACGATGAGACCAAGAGGTCCCCGTCGAGACAAAAAGCCATATATAATTAAGGTATGATCATTCAGAAGAAAAGCAACACAATAGTCTGGAAAGACATATTTACCTGCGTTGAACTGCCTGCACCACTCAAACGTGCGGAAGAGTTGGCGTACAACCTGTGGTGGACATGGAATCCGGCTGCCACCAATCTCTTTGAACGGATGGATCCGGACCTCTGGTTCGAGACGGATGGCAACCCGGTGAAGCTACTCCGTTCGCTCTCCCTCAACCGCATTGATGCGCTCCTGCGTGATGCAGCGTGGATGCAGAACTTGGATGAGGTGTACATGGCTTGGCAAGCCTATATGTCGGCCCCAACTGACTCCTCACGCCCGAGCGTGGCCTACTTTAGTATGGAGTACGGACTCAGCCACGTGCTCAAGATATACTCTGGTGGCCTGGGCGTATTGGCCGGCGATTACCTCAAAGAAGCCAGTGACAGCAATGTGCCACTCACAGCAGTGGGCTTCCTGTACCGATATGGCTACTTTGACCAGCGCATCAGTGTGGACGGTCAACAGCTCGCCACCTACGAAGCACAGGACTTCAACCTCCTGCCCATACAGGCTGTCACCGACGAGGGCGGACATCCATTAGTATTCGAAGTGCCCTTCTCTGACCGCACCGTTTACTGCCATGTGTGGCGGGTGCAGGTGGGACGCATCAGTCTCTATCTCATGGACACGGATCTGGAGAAGAACAACCTGTCCGATCGTCAGATCACGCACAATCTCTACGGTGGCAACTGGGAGAACCGAATGAAGCAAGAGTATCTGCTCGGTATCGGTGGCATACTCCTGCTACAGCATCTCGGTATCAGCAAGGAGATCTATCACATGAACGAAGGGCATGCCGCACTCATCAGTGCACAGCGTCTGGCTGACTATGTGGAGCAAAAGGGCTTACCCTTCGACGTAGCTCTCGAGGTCGTTCGTTCCTCCTCGCTCTACACCGTGCATACGCCGGTACCCGCAGGACACGACTACTTCGACGAAGAGTTGCTGGGACGCTATATGGGACACTTCCCTCACAGGCTGGGCATCAGTTGGCAAGAGTTCATCGATATGGGACGGACGACACCGGGCTCTTCGGAGAAGTTCTCCATGAGTGTCTTCGCTCTCAATACCTGTCAAGAGGCCAACGGTGTAAGCTATCTACACGGAGTGGTCTCGCGAAGTATGTTTGCACCCGTGTGGCCGGGCTTCTTTGCCGAGGAGTTGCACGTAGGGCATGTGACCAACGGCGTCCATCTCCCCACATGGGCTTCTCCCGAGAGTCAAGCTTTCTACAAGAAACACCTCGGCACAGACTACGTCAGTCGGCAGGCAGACGAATCAACATGGGCAGCCATCGAGCATATTCCGTCCGACGAAATCTGGCAGTTGCGTTCGCAGCTCAAAGAGAATCTGCTCCATTACATTACACATGACTACCGGAAGCGTTGGCTTCGTGCCAATGACGGCTCCGCAAACCTGCCCGAAGGGTTGGACTGCATAGGACTGAATACGCTCCTTATCGGGTTCGCCCGCCGCTTCGCCACGTACAAGCGTGCTCACCTACTCTTTACCGATCTTGACAGGCTTTCGCGTCTGGTCAATCATCCGGATCGTCCCGTTCGTTTCCTCTTTGCCGGCAAAGCACATCCGGCCGATGGTGGTGGTCAAGGACTCATCAAGCATATCACCGAGATTAGTCGCCGTCCCGAATTTGAAGGAAAGATCATTTTCTTAGAGAACTACGACATGCATCTGGCCTCCAAACTGATCGCCGGTGTGGATGTGTGGCTCAATACACCGACACGTCCGCTCGAAGCATCGGGCACTTCAGGCGAGAAAGCCGAGATGAACGGTGTGCTCAACTTCTCAGTACTGGACGGCTGGTGGTACGAAGGCTACCGCCCCAATGCCGGATGGGCACTGACAGACAAGACTACATACCGCGACCAGCAGATGCAAGACAGGCTGGATGCTCATACGATATACGACATGCTGGAACGCGAAATCATCCCGCTCTATTACGACAAGGAGGGTAAGAGCTATTCCGAAGGGTGGATACACCACATTCGGAACTCCATGATGTACATAGCTCCACACTTCACGATGCGGAGAATGATGGACGACTACTACGATCATTTTTACAAACCACTCTCACAACGCCAGCAGGCTGTCAGTGCATCTTCCTACGCCATGGCTTCGGAAATCGTGGAGTGGAAGAAACAGACTGCTGCTCATTGGGATGAAATGCAGATCCTTCGTGTCAATGCTTCCGGCTTCGAATTACGCACAACGAACACGGATGTGATACAGTCTCTCGAAGTGGAAATCGACCGCGGCGGCCTGACAGCCGGACTCAAAGTGGAGCTAATAGTTGCGTCAGATGACAATCAGGGAGGACTCACCCTCGCCCAAAGCATACCACTTGAACTCGTAGAACAATCGGCTGACAGTCGTTGGCAGAAATACCATGTGGACTGTCGTCTGAAAAATCCGGGGATACATCGCGTTGCCATACGTGTTACCCCGCACTCAGCTTTGCTCCCGCATCAAATGGACTTTGCCTATGTGCGGTGGGCTGCGCTGTAACAGGAAAGAAAAAGGATATCCAATTCTAACCTATATAATATGTATCGCAAGTTTCTCATCGCGACCGGACTGACGCTCATGCTCGGTACGATCACTACGCTCGCGGCCTCATGCAGCCGTCAGGCTAAGACCTCACCTATCCCGTCAGACAGCATTGCGCAAAATGACGTGGAGGCGGAGCCGGAACTCGCCTTCCCACTCCCCAACATTCCATTGTCCCTAACGACACCACAAGAGCGTGCCTCTTATTTCGTCAAGCACTATTGGGATGAGTTCAACTTCACGGACTCTTCCTATCTGGCCAAGCCACAAAACATGGAGGTCAGCGTAGCTAACTTTCTCGGAGTGGCTATAGCTCTACCTCTGGGTGAAGCTAAACCATCCATCCTCCTCCCTATCGAAAATTCCTCAGGGGGGATGTTGGAGCTTTTCCTCAGATTATATAAAAAGTATCTCTACGATCCTAATTCACCGATATTGAATGAGGAATACTACATCCCCGTCGTAGAGTCTGCACTCAAATCACCTAAGGTTTCCTACGCCGAGCGCGTGCGCTTGAAAGAACGCTACGAACTAATGCTGCGAAATCGCGTGGGAAAGAAAGCAGAGGACTTCGTATACGAACTTGGCAATGGTAGCTTGCACCGTCTGAGCACACGATTTACTCCTCATACCATGCTCGTCTTCTACGAACCAGGGTGTCATACATGCGCCGCATTACTACAGCAACTGCAAAACGACGAGCAGTTCCGTTCATGGAGCGAAACCAAGCAATTAGATATCCTCTTCATATATCCCGATGGAGACAAGACAACTTGGCAAGCAGGCTTGTCCGAATTCCCGGCATTCATCGAGGCAGGAATTAACAGTGATGGCAGCATAGTGAGCAAACAGCTTTACGACATCAAGGCTACGCCGACCATCTATCTGCTTGACAAACACGGGTATGTACTCCAAAAAGATGCCCGTATCGAGGTTATAAAGGAATACCTAAACGAAAAAAAATAATGCTCTACTCTCTTCTTTTTGCCCAAAAGAAGAACTGAATAAACATATCAAACGAAGCTTTGTTATAGTCGAAAGCAGACATAATCGGGCGGGCTACAATCGGTAGCGAAAGCTGCTTCTCAGTAGTTTTATTCGTATTGTTTCCGTCTGATATACAATAAAAAAAGCTATCTGGAAGGATGTCCAATGACTCCTTGGAGTGAAATTTTTGAGCGAATAATTTGGTTATTCAAAGGAATGAACTACATTTGTGTAGCGAAATAGGCTATTGGTAAACGTATAATAATACACTTAGAAAAGTAAAACTATGAAGGTAAAGTACTTAATGCTCTCTTTAGCAGGAGCTATTGCACTCAATGCAAGTGCACAGGAGAATACTGTACCGGCAACGGGTCAGTTACCCGCAAAGAACGTCGCTTTTGCTCGTAATGGCGGCAATTACTTTGTAACACTGCAAGGCGGTGTTGCAGCACAGTTCTTGAATGACAATGACAACAAGGATCTCTTAGATCGCTTGGGTGCCATTGGTTCTCTCTCAATCGGAAAGTATCACAATCCGTTCTTCGCGACACGTCTCCAATTGAATGGCGGACATGCGCACACATTCTTAGGCAACAACGGTGAGCAAGAAATCCATTCAAACTTTGCCGCTGCTCACTTTGATTTCATGTTTGACATGGTTAACTATTTCTCGTCTTATCGCGAGAATCGCTTCTTCCATTTCATCCCTTGGGTGGGCGTTGGCTACCAGCACAAATTCCTCGGAAACGAGTGGAGCAAAAACAACGTTGAGTCACTGACTGCAAACGTCGGTGTAATGATGGGCTTTAGATTAGGAAAGCGCGTTGACTTCGTTATTGAAGCTCAAGCAGCTCACTCCAACCTCAATCTGAGTCGCGCGTTCAACCACAAGCCCAACCCCGTGATCAACGATCCAGCAGGACGTTATTATAACGGTTTTCAGGGTATGGCCACTGCAGGTCTCAACTTCCGCTTAGGCAAAGTTGGCTTCGATGCTGTAGAGCCTATGGACTACGAACTGATCAACGACCTGAATGGTCAGATCAATCGTCTGCGTCGTGAAGTAGAAGAACTCTCAAAGCGTCCTGTTTCATGTCCAGAATGTCCAGATGTTACTCCCGTAACTGTGACAGAAAACAAACTCACGGATAAGGCTGTACTCTTCCGCTTCGACAGCGATGTAGTAGACAAAGACCAGCTCATCAATCTGTACGACGTTGCTCAGTTCGTAAAGGAAACGAAAGAGCCGATCACAGTAGTAGGTTACGCTGATCCGACGGGTGCTTCGCAGTACAACCAGAATTTGTCAGAGCGTCGCGCTAAGGCTGTTGTTGAAGTTCTGACAGGTAAGTATGGTGTGCCTTCCGAATTGATCTCTGTAGAATGGAAGGGTGACTCTACGCAACCGTTCAGCAAAAAAGCTTGGAACCGCGTTGTAATCGTTCGCTCCAAGTAATTCGCCTGAAACATTTGTTGGATAATATAAAATGACATACAGATATGAAAGCTAAATCTTTATTTATAGCGCTTGTGGGTCTCGCATGCACTTTCGGTGCAACTGCCCAAGAAGTGACTTCGCAGAACAAAGCAGGAAAGAACACCACTTTCCAACGCGATAAAGCATCTGATCATTGGTTCATTGACATTGCAGGAGGTGCAGGAATGCCTCTCTCTGGCTGGAACAACAACATCGATCTCATGGATCGTATCAGCATTGTTCCGACCTTAGCTTTTGGTAAATGGCATGAGCCCTACTTTGCAACTCGTCTCCAATTCACTGGTTTCGACATTTACGGATATACAAACGGGAGTACTGACCGTTATCACAACTACTTTGGCAATGCTCACTTCGACTTCATGTTTGACATGATGAACTATTTCGGAACATATCGTCCCAACCGTGTCTTCCACCTCATTCCTTGGGTAGGTATCGGCTTTGGATATAAATTCCATAGCGCTGATTCTGACGGTAATAAGATAGGAAGCAAAGATGATATTTCTGGAACAGTTAATGCCGGTTTGATGATTAAGTTCCGCCTTTCAAGAGTTGTGGACTTCAATATTGAAGGTCAGGCTTTTGCTTCTAAGATGAACTTTATCGGAACCAAGACTGGCAAAGCAGACTTCCCTGCAATGGCTACAGCAGGTCTTACGTTTAATCTTGGCAAGACAGAATGGACAGAAGTTATTCCGATGGACTATGCTTTGGTTAACGACCTCAACAACCAGATCAACGCTCTCCGTGCGCAGGCAGAAGAGCTTAGCCGTCGTCCGGTTTCTTGCCCCGAGTGTCCCGAACCTGTACAGGCTGTTGTTAGCCGCGTAGTAGTTGACAATGTGGTTTACTTCCGTCTCAACAGCGCGAAGATAGATCGCAACCAAGAAATCAACGTATACAACACAGCTGAGTACGCCAAGACTAACAATGCACCGATCAAGATTGTTGGTTACGCAGACGAAAAGACTGGTACAGCTGACTACAACATGAAGCTTTCAGAGCGTCGTGCGAAGGCAGTGGCCAAGATGCTTGAAAAGTATGGCGTATCTGCAGATCGTATCACGATTGATTGGAAGGGATCTTCTGAGCAAATCTATGAAGAAAATGCTTGGAACCGCATCGTAGTAATGTCTGCCGCAGAATAATATTGAGTTTTCCCTACCAATAGACAATGAATCAGGGGCTGCCTCTTCCGAGGCAGCCCCTATTCTTTTCGATAATGACTCGATCAATTTTGAGAAGCTATTCTACTCCCCATAAACTCTACAACATAAAAAGAGCTGGATTTGAGCATTGAGGTATCAATCATTGTCACATTCAGAGGGAAAGAAAAATAGAAGTTAATGTGACGAAGAAGTAAATCGAGTTCATGCTTTAAGGCACAAGTTGCTTTCGCCGGCTTGAGGGGTGAGGAGACGATACAGAGTTTAGCGAAACGATACGAAGTCATCCCGATCAAGATTACAGAGTGGATGCGAGAGTTTGAGGAGAAAGCTACTCAAGCTTTTGAAAAGCCCTCTGACAATGCCAGAGACCTTAAGAAGATAGAGAGTGAGAATAAGCGGCTTTTGCAGAAGCAGGGACAGTTAACAATTGACTGCGATTTTTTTGCGACTGCCACGAGGAAGCAGGACTCAAAGTGAGATAATAGAAATGGAGAGTCAGTGTCCAGCAGGCTTAAGTCGAAGTCGTTTTTGTAAGGATATGAAGCTTAATTGATCTACGCTATATTACAAGCCAAAGGGAGAGTGTGAGGAGGACCTAGGGATGATGCGTATCATTGATGCGTACCACACCGAGCACCCTACAGCAGGAGTTGTACACATGCGTGATATGCTGAGACTAAGAGGTTTATCTGTCGAGCGGTAGGGGCGAGCAAAGAATACGGGCACCTTGAGGCACCTCTCTATCCGAGCAAAGGCAGCGAATTCACAACCATTATCCGTCATTATTGAGTGAAGCTGACCGCGCCGTTTGGCATAGGCTAATCGTCTAATCACGCACTTGCTTAATGACTCTCTGACTTCCTGCCGTCCTTGAAGCAAATTCGGTCTTCCTATCCACATAACGTCAGTATTGCTTCGCTGCCTGATGCCCATATAATTCCATTTCGATGTCCCCTATACGCTCCTTGGCTTCGATAATGGGCAGGCGATCAAGAATACTTTTGCGCCCCTTTATCCCTTATAAAGGATAGATTTGTCCTTGACTGAGGACAGAACTGTCCTTACCTAAGGACAAAACTGCTTTTCTATATAATCGGCATTGGTGTCGCCAACGAACGCTTACGAGAGCATAGGCAATGACGACAATAGGTATAGAGCTTGCCGCCCTGCCATTTGTCCTCGTGAAACCATTTGTAGAGTGTTGTCTTTCCGATCAGCCGACGGGCCACTACCCGCTGGCTACTTCTTTTACTAATCTCTATCGCTCTATATAACAACTGTGTTGCTCTTGAGGGGGAATGTGCAGATCTGAGTAATTTCCGTAATTTTGTGCAACTTACACCAACGAAAAGAATAAGAATATGTTTTCCGGAATCGTAGAAGAATATGCCCAAGTGACGGATCTTCGTCGCGAAAATGACAATCTGCATATAACAATGACGTGCTCTTTTGTTCCCGAACTAAAGATAGACCAGAGCATCGCGCACAATGGCGTATGTCTGACGGTCGTGAGCAAAACGGACACGACCTACACGGTCACCGCCATACGTGAGACACTTGAACGCTCCAACCTCGGCCTCCTGCAGATAGGAGACCTCGTCAATCTGGAGCGAAGCATGATGATGGGTGGCCGCCTTGACGGACACATCGTGCAAGGTCATGTGGATCAAACAGCTGTATGTACTGCTGTAGAAGAAGCGGGAGGCAGCCACTACTATGCCTTCGAATACAAGCTGGACAAGGCGATGGCACAGCAAGGTTATATGACGGTGGAAAAGGGTTCAGTATGCGTGAATGGCGTGAGCTTGACGGTTTGCGATTCTGGCATGAACAGCTTCCGCGTGGCTATTATCCCCTACACGCGTGACCATACGAATTTCTGCCGCATCGTTCCGGGTAGCGTCGTCAACTTGGAATTTGACATTGTGGGGAAATACCTCAGCAAGATGATTCAGTACCAATGATACCGGAGGACTTCTACGCACTCGTCGAGCAAAGACAGAGCGACCGCAAGTTCGACCCCGATCGTACCGTACCGGATGATGTACTACAACGTATCATAGAAGCAGGACGGCTCTCTCCATCGGCATGCAATTCCCAGCCGTGGAGTTTTGTAGTTGTGACCGATCCCGCTACGCGTAACAGGCTGGCCGAAGCCTCCTCTTCCCGTGTGCTGATGATGAATCACTTCACCCGTCAAGCCCCTGTACAAATCATTGTGGTGGAAGAGAAAGCCAATTTCACCGCTACCATAGGCGGTAAGATGAAGGGCATCCACTACGCCAACATAGACCTCGGCATTGCTGCTGCACATATTACCTTGGCTGCAGCAGCCGAAGGACTCGGCAGCTGCATCATCGGTTGGGTCAACGATGCCAAGATTCGCGACATCCTCGGCATTCCGTCGGGGCGTCGTGTGGTCATGAACATTGTACTCGGATACTCGACAGATCCGCACAGGCTCAAGAAACGCAAAGAGACCTCGGAGATCCTACACCGCGAAAAGTGGTGAAGGGAAAAATCTCCACGAAGCTATACCACTATTACAGATCGTTATGTACGACATTCAGAAAATAAGGGAAGACTTCCCCATCCTCCATACCGAGGTTTACGGCAAACCGCTCATCTATCTGGACAATGCTGCGACGACACAGAAGCCAATCGCCGTCTTAGACCAGATAGAGCGTGCTTACCGCACCTTCAATGCCAATATCCATCGCGGCGTACACCACCTAAGCCAAGTAGCCACGGAACAGCACGAGCTGGCACGCAAACGGATAGCACGCTTTATCGGTGCTGAGGATGCCAAGGAGGTACTCTTCACGCGTGGCACCACTGAGGCCATCAATCTGGTGGCTACGTCCTTCGGACAAGCATTCGTCCGAGCAGGAGACGAGATCATCATCAGCACGCTCGAACATCACTCGAACATTGTCCCTTGGCAACTACTCGCCGAACGTACTGGTGCTCAACTACGTGTAATCCGTCTGACCGAGAAAGGCGAACTCGATATGGCGCATTACCGTTCGTTGCTGAACGAACGTACCAAACTCGTTTCGGTAGCACACGTAAGTAATGTACTCGGCACAATCAACCCCATACGTCAAATAACAGATCTGGCTCATACAGCAGGAGTACCTGTGTTGGTAGATGGCGCTCAGGCCATCGCGCACAGTCGGGTAGACGTCCGCGAACTGGGGGCAGACTTCTACACCTTCTCAGGACACAAGGTTTATGCTCCTACGGGCATAGGTGTACTGTATGGCAAAGAAGAATGGTTGGAAAAGATGCCTCCCTACCACGGAGGCGGAGAAATGATTGCCAAGGTTACTTTCGAGAAGACGACATACAACGAACTTCCCTATAAGTTCGAAGCCGGTACGCCGGACTATGTAGGCTCCACGGCCTTGGCTGTTGCACTTGATTATATAGAAGGATTGGGTTTGGAAGCAATAGCCGCACACGAGGACAAATTGCTTCGGATGGCCACTGAAGGCATAAAGGCATTTCCCAATGCCCGCATCATCGGAGAGGCAGAGCATAAAAGTGGTGCACTTTCTTTCTTGATCGGGGACATTCATCCCTACGACCTCGGTATGCTGCTTGACAGACTCGGGATAGCCATCCGCACGGGACACCATTGTGCAGAACCTCTACTCGAAAGCATGGGACTGAATGCTACGGCACGTGCCTCCTTTGCCCTCTATAACACCGAAGAGGAAGTGGAACAATTCCTCCAAGGCCTCAAACGTGTAGTGAGTATGTTTTAAGCTCTTATTTATCTACACACCCATTTTGAAAAAGGATTTTCATAATAAGACACAGGCTTATGACACAAAAAGAATTCGAGGCACTCTACGAAAACAATTGGAGCGAATGGAAAAAATTTCCTAACCCTGACAAAAAAGAATATTTATTTGCTCCATTTGGTCCTGGTGTTTATCAGCTACGTCATTCTTCTTTCGATCATGATTGTCCAGAAGAATTCATCTTATTTGGTAGTGGGAAGAATGTTGCATTTCGTATGTCCTCATTATTACCTAAGCCTAAAGGGGAAGGGACAAGAAAGAATAAAGAAAAGAGAGAATACATCCTTGAAAATATTGATAGAATTGAGTATCGCACAATAGCTTTTGAACACAAAGAAGAGGCAAGAGTCTTTGAAAAGTATGTAAAAGGTAAAGAATCCTACATATTTAGCACGTAAAACACTTCTATTATACAGACTTAGACTCCTCATTTTTCTATTACTTGTTACTCTCCCGCTACATAGATGACGATTTACGTGAATGTGGTTGCGACGAAGCCGGTCGTGGCTGCTTGGCCGGTCCCGTATATGCAGCGGCTGTAATTTTGCCTGCGGACTTCTTCCTCCCACTGCTAAACGATTCGAAGCAACTAAGCGAAAAGCAACGCTATAGCTTGCGCCCCATTATCGAAGCAGAGGCTATTGCTTGGGGTATAGGCATAGTAAGTGCGCAGGAAATAGATGAAATCAATATCCTGCGAGCGTCGTTTTTGGCTATGCATCGTGCCATTGATCAACTACCCTTCCGTCCGGAAAGATTGCTGATTGATGGTAATCGATTCGATCCCATTGAAGGGATACCGCATCACTGCATCGTTGGAGGAGATGCTCGCTATCGTTCCATTGCTGCGGCATCTATATTGGCCAAGACTTATCGAGATGACGAAATGCTCCGCTTGGATACAGACTTCCCCGTCTATGGATGGAAGCAAAACAAAGGTTATCCTTCGCCTTCTCATAAATCGGCCATTCGCGTGCATGGGGCATCACCCCATCATCGTCTGACCTTCCGTGGTGTGACAGAGAAGTAAGGATTAGGAATCATATTTGCGCCGCAGTATATATGAGTAAAAAAAGCCACCATGCACTTCCACGAGCAACGATGCTCCGCAAGAAGGCCATCCAGATTCGCTTGAACGAAGCGGAGCATAAGGCCCTTGATGCGTATTGTTCCCGTTTTGGTGTCGAGAATCGTTCGCGCTGGATACGTGAATTATTGATGAGTGAGGTGATCCATCGATTGGAAAGCGATGTGCCCTTACTCTTCCGAGAGGAGGAGATGCGATGATGTCCGTAACTCTTGCCACAGACGATATCCGCTATATGCGATTGGCTCTTGAGGAGGCGCAGAAGGCTGCCGAGGAAGGCGAAGTGCCCATAGGTGCTATCATCGTAAGCAGGGGGCAAATCATTGCGCGTGCCCACAACGCAGTGGAAAGACTGAACGACCCCACCGCACACGCCGAGATGCTTGCCATCACGATGGCAGTAGATGCAATAGGAGGGAAATACTTACGAGACTGCACGCTATACGTCACGGTGGAACCATGTCTTATGTGTGCAGGAGCACTGCGATGGACACAGATACCACGCGTAGTATATGGTGCTTCAGAGCCGAAGGTAGGTTATCATCTCTTTGCGGACAATGCATTCCATCCGAAATGCCGCGTTGAAGGTGGTATTTTGGCTGCAGAGTCGGAAGATCTGATGCGTACTTTCTTTGCAAGTAAACGCTGACAGACTCATTATCTATATATTTGTGCAATATGGCAGAATTCAGTGTACATATCTTGGGCTGCGGATCTGCCCTACCGACGACCTATCACCACCCATCTTCGCAAGTAATCAATTTGCGTGACAAGCTCTATATGATCGACTGTGGAGAGGGCGTGCAGCATCAATTCCGAATCGAAAAGCTATGCTTCGGTCGTCTGGTGCATATCTTCATCAGCCATCTACACGGGGATCATTGCTTCGGACTTCCCGGTCTTATCTCCACGCTTGGGATGTTGGGTCGAACAGGAACTCTGCATGTACATGGGCCTGAAGGAATAGAACGCTTCTTGGCTCCCATATTAGATCAGTTCTGCCAACGTATGCCCTATGAGGTAGAAATACACACCATCAATGCTTCGCGTCACGCACTGATACATGAAGATAAATCAGTGAAAGTGTACAGTATACCGCTCAGTCATCGCATACCGACAGCGGGCTATCTATTTGAAGAAAAATGCAGGGTGCGCCACCTTAACAGGGCAGCAGCGGAGTTTTACCAAATTCCTCTGTCCGAATACCCCATGATAATAGAAGGTTTTGACTATACGACTGATGATGGAAGAATCATCCCCAACAGACAATTGACCATCCCGGGGACACTTCCCAGAAGATATGCCTATTGCTCAGATACGGAGTTTCTTCCGGCTATCATCCCTATTATACAAGGTGTAGATCTCCTCTACCACGAAGCAACATTTATGGATTCGGAAAAGACAAGAGCCAAAGAGACCTGCCACAGTACAGCCAAGGAGGCTGCAGAAATAGCACGCAGGGCAGAAGTCAAGCGTCTTGTCATAGGACATTATTCGGGTAGATACAGAGATAGCAAGGGGCTTCTTGAAGAAGCCAAAACAGTTTTTGAAGCTACCATTGCAGCCAATGAGGGGATGCGCATTGACGTATAGAGGTGACATCTTTAAGACACCATTATTATATGTACTCATCATCCTCACGGCACTGATGAGTTCTTGTGGAGTCAACAAGAAGCCTACTCCTATATCCGGCAAGCCGGTTTATTCGGCTACCGGCCGACCTCTACTGACTGCTGAAGAGATTGTAACTGATCTAATTGCGTATGGCAAGAAATTCCTTGGAAAGCCTTATAACTATCCTTCGGCTTGGCCAATGGATTGTTCCGGCTATGTAGCTTATTTGTACTCATGCTACGGCATCCATATACCACGATCCTCTTCAGCCCTATACACCTATACCCTACCTGTGCGTTACCCCCTTCCCGGTGATTTGCTATTCTTTCGTGGGAATAACAACAAGAATAGCCGCATTGGGCACGTAGCTCTACTCATTGAAGTACGCGGTGAAGAACTAATCATGATGCACAATACTAACAGCCGAGGAATTATTATCGAATCAGTACAAAGCAGCCCATATTTCCGAAATAGATACGTTGGGGCAGGTCGTCTGCCTGAGATTCATGCTCGCATGGACTGAATTTGGCATACTATCGCTGAATTTGGCATACTATGCCCCAATTTTGCAAAGTCTATGTCGCAAAAACAGAAAAACTATGTTATCTTTGCTACCTAAATATAGCGACATAATCAAATGAACAACTTTTTCAAGATATACGACAATCTTCTTCGCAATCTATCGCCCTCACTACGTAGAGGTTTGATGGATGAAATCAATTGGGAGGAACGTCTGATTGGTATCAAGGGTTCGAGAGGTGTAGGCAAGACGACATTTCTGCTTGACTATGCACGGGAAAAATTCGGCGTAGGCAATAGAAAGTGCTTGTATATCAACCTGAATCAGCTCTATTTCACGACAGAATCATTGGTGGATTTCGCCGGCGACTTTGTTGAGCAAGGAGGAGAAGTATTACTACTGGATCAGGTGTACAAATACCCGGACTGGCCTGCAAGCTTGCGTAAGTGCATAGAGTTGTATCCGAGTCTTCGAATTGTATTCACTGGTTCGACTGTGATGCGTCTGAAGGAAGAAAATCCTGAACTGAATGGATTGGTCACGTCTTATGTGTTAGATGGCTTCTCATTCCGCGAATTTCTAAATCTTAGAACAGGTCTATCGCTTAAACCCTACACATGGGAAGAGATTGTCAAGCACCATGAAGAGATCGTACCAAAGATACTGGATGAGGTGAATCCGCTCGATTGGCTGCAAGAATATCTGCACCATGGATACTACCCTATTTTCTTAGAAGACAAGAATTACTCTGAGAATCTGCTCAAGACACTCAATATGACACTGGAGGTGGACGTGCTCTTTATCAGACAGATCGAACAGCGCTTCCTGCATAAGCTGCGTAAGCTTCTATACATCTTGGGGCAACGGGCACCAGGGTCACTTAACATATCGAACATAGCCAAGGAAGTGGATACATCACGTACAACGATAACAAACTACTTGAAGTATCTGTCCGAAGCCAGACTGATCAAAGAGCTTCACCGCAAAGAGACCGAGGAGGTTAAGAAGCCGGCAATGATCTATCTCGACAATACCAATGTGGGATATGTGATACAGCCCGAACCTCTTAACTTTATCGATGTACTCAAGACATTCTTCCTCAATCAGGTGAAAAGCCGCAATGAGGTGTGTCTGGGTTCTCGCTCTCAGATAGCATTCTGTGTGAACGGAGAATATCAGTTTTGCATAGATGAAAAGATGAGTCGCCGCTACCGTCCGGATCGCTACTATGCAGTCCACAACATAAGAAGCGGGACTCGCAATATTATCCCCCTCTGGCTTTTCGGTTTCTTGTACTAAGGAGCAGATCTTTGTCAGATAAAAAAGAGAAAAACAGTTACGATTATTACTTTACAATAAAGAATCAAAATGGCAAAAGAAAAGAAATTCCTCACTTGTGACGGGAACCAAGCTGCTGCGCACATTGCTTATATGTTTAGCGAAGTAGCCGCCATTTATCCCATCACTCCATCTTCTACGATGGCTGAGTACGTAGATGACTGGGCTGCCGCCGGTCGGAAAAACATCTTCGGCGAGACGGTAAGAGTCCAAGAGATGCAAAGTGAAGCCGGAGCAGCCGGAGCACTTCACGGCTCTCTGCAAGGAGGAGCACTAACCACAACCTTTACGGCATCACAAGGCTTATTGCTGATGATCCCAAACATGTACAAGATCGCCGGCGAACTGCTCCCCTGCGTCTTTCACGTATCGGCACGTGCAATTGCCTCCCACGCCCTCTCCATCTTCGGAGACCATCAAGACGTGATGGCTGCACGCCAGACTGGTTTTGCACAACTCTGTACCGGATCAGTACAAGAAGTAATGGACTTGGCCGGAGTGGCACACCTTGCCACCCTGCGTACGCGTATCCCATTCATCCACTTCTTTGACGGCTTCCGCACCTCGCACGAGATCCAGAAGATCGAAGCTCTCGACAACGAAGACCTGGCTCAATTCATTGACTGGAACGACATAAAACGCTTCCGCAAGAGTGCTCTCAACCCCGAAGCTCCTGTAACTCGCGGCACGGCACAAAACGGAGACATTTACTTCCAGAACCGTGAGGCCAGCAACCGCTTCTACGATGCTGTGCCAGAAGCAGTACAGTATTGTATGGATCAGCTCGCAACGGTTACGGGACGTCACTATCATCTCTTTGACTACTATGGTGATCCAGAGGCAGAGCACGTAATCATCGCTATGGGGTCTGTGACCGAAGCTATCCGCGAAGTAGTGGACGACCTCCGCTCCAAGGGAGAAAAGGTGGGTCTACTCAGCGTACACCTCTACCGTCCGTTCAGTGCTAAGCACTTCCTGGCAGCCATGCCCATGTCAGTGAAGCGCATCGCCGTACTTGACAGGACCAAGGAACCAGGTGCTACCGGCGAACCTCTCTACCTTGACGTAAGGGACTGCTACTATGGTATTGAAAATGCCCCTGTGATAGTGGGAGGTCGCTACGGACTCTCTTCCAAGGACACCACACCGGCTCAAATGAAGGCCGTGTATGATAATCTCAAACTCAATGTGCCAAAAGATCACTTCACAGTGGGGATTGTAGATGATGTAACTTTCACGTCACTGCCCTTGGGCGAAGACCTTATCTTTGACAACCCCTCGTTGGTGGAAGCCAAGTTCTACGGTCTCGGTGCCGACGGAACTGTAGGAGCCAATAAGAACTCTGTGAAGATCATCGGTGACAATACGGACAAATACTGTCAGGCCTACTTCGCTTATGACTCCAAAAAGTCCGGTGGCTTCACCTGCTCACACCTCCGCTTCGGTGACAATCCCATTCGTTCTACTTATCTCGTTGTTACGCCAGACTTCGTAGCGTGCCACGTACCAGCTTACCTGCGTATGTACGATGTTCTCAAGGGTCTCAAGAAGAACGGCACCTTCCTGCTTAACTCCATTTGGGCACCCGAAGACATTGAGCAACACTTGCCCAACAAGGTGAAGCGCTATTTGGCCAAGAACAATATTCGTTTCTACATCATCAACGCCACAGCCATCGCACAACGCATCGGTCTGGGCAACAGAACCAATACTATCCTCCAGTCGGCATTCTTCAAGATCGCCAACGTAATCCCTTATGAATTGGCCGTAGAGCAGATGAAAAAGTTCATCGTCAAGAGCTATGGCAAGAAAGGTGAAGAAATTATCAACAAGAACTTTGCGGCTGTAGATGAGGGTGGTAACGTAGTGGAGATAGCAGTGAAGCCAGAATGGGCCGATCTCTCCGATGATCCAGTGGTACGCCACGAAGGAGACACAGACTTCATTCACAACGTAGTACGTCCTATCAATGCACAAGCCGGAGACGACCTCCCTGTATCGGCTTTCCTCGGCCGTGAGGACGGTACGTGGGATGCCGGCACGGCTGCTTCTGAGAAGCGCGGTGTTGCAGCTTTTGTCCCCGTGTGGGAGGCTGACAACTGTGTACAGTGTAACCAGTGTGCTTACGTCTGTCCCCATGCAACGATTCGTCCCTTCGTCCTCACCAAAGAAGAAGAGGATAAGAGCGGCGTTCGCGTACTCAAGGCTGTGGGCAAACAGTTTGCCGATATGGGCTTCCGTATCCAAGTTAATGTAATGGACTGTCTGGGCTGTAGCAACTGTGTGGATGTGTGTCCCGGCAATAAGAACGGCAAGGCTTTGACAATGAAGCCCATCGAAGAACAGTACGACGAGCAAAAGAACTGGGACAAAATGATCACCGGCGTGACAAGCAAGGCTCACCTCGTAGATGTGACAGCCAATGTGAAAAACTCTCAGTTTGCCACACCTTTGTTCGAATTCTCAGGAGCATGTGCCGGCTGTGGCGAAACGCCCTACGTGAAGCTCATTACGCAGCTTTATGGTGAGCGTCAGACGGTAGCCAACGCTACGGGATGTTCTTCTATCTACTCTGGATCGGCACCTTCCACTCCCTACACCAAGAACGAACGTGGAGAAGGACCTGCATGGGCCAATTCTCTCTTCGAGGATAACGCCGAATTCGGTCTCGGTATGCATCTGGCCTATAAAAAGATGCGTCGCCGCCTCGTTAACCTCGCTGAAGAAGCACAAAGCTGCTCTTGTTGCTCTGATGAACTCAAAGCTCTCCTCAAGGAATGGATAGAGAAGCGTCAAGATGCCGAAGCGAGCAAGATTTTGGCCGATAAGATCCGTCCCCTTGTTGCCGCATGCGACTGTGACATATGCCGGCGCATCCAGCGTGTCGATAGCTTCTTCATCAAACGTGCACAATGGATCATCGGTGGTGACGGCTGGGCCTACGACATCGGTTTCGGCGGTCTTGACCATGTAATTGCCTCAGGCATGAATGTCAACATCTTGGTACTCGACACAGAGGTGTACTCCAATACGGGTGGCCAGTCTTCCAAGAGTACCCCCATCGGTGCCATCGCCAAGTTTGCCGCTGCCGGCAAACGTATCCGAAAAAAAGATCTCGGCATGATTGCCACTACCTACGGCTACGTCTATGTGGCACAGGTGTCTATTGGTGCCAACCCTGCCCAAACCCTCAAGGCCATCCGCGAAGCAGAAGCCTATGACGGTCCTTCAATCGTCATTGCCTACTCACCCTGTATCTCACACGGTATCAAAAACGGTATGGGTAAGACCCAAGCCGAGGGCAAACGCGCTGTCGAATGTGGTTACTGGCACCTGTGGCGCTACAACCCAGAATTGGAGAAGGAGGGCAAGAACCCCTTCCAGATGGATAGCAAGGAGCCGAACTGGGGCAAATTTAAAGAGTTCCTTCAGGGCGAAGTGCGCTACGCCTCACTCCATAAACAGTTCCCTGAGGATGCCAACGAGCTCTTCGCTGCAGCCCTTGAGAATGCTCAGTGGAGATACCGCAACTATATGCGTATGAGTGCAGCCGACTGGTCCGACACGCTGGGCATACAGGACATCAAGGAGGAAAAGGATCGCGACGCATAAGTCTTTCCGACTCCCCTCTTCACGCAGGAAGCCCCCGCGCTCATCGAGTGCGAGGGCTTCTTTTTTTGTCTGGGAACGGCATGAATGGAAGCAGCATCCGCGTAGGCTGGTATAAAAATCAAAGAGGAGATTGCAACGAAAATCCGAAATGAACAGTGGTCGCCAGAGCAAATTGCAGGTCGCGATAAGCGAGAGCGGCAACTCATGGTGGGCAAAACCTCTATTTATGACTTCCTACACGAGGATAAGCACAGCGGAGGTGCTCTATACACTCATTGCAGACATGTTCTCAGACATGGAGAGCAGACTTTCAAATCTGGTGAAGTGCAAGAAATCAAGGAACAGAAAGAACAATTCCAATCGATCACCAGTAATAACAAGTCAGAGTTCATGGTTTTTGATAAGATTGAAGAAGCCCTCAAGATGCCCGTATATTCTGCCAGAGCGTAGACCTTCTACGCGCAAACCTCACATCGAACAAGTAAATGCTGTCATCAGACAATACATCCCTATGCATTCTTCTTCCATTGAGTTAACCCAGAAACAACTTGCAAATAATGAATACTAACGTAACAACAGACTCAGAAAAAAGCTTGAATATAGAACGCCTTTCGAACGTTTCTTTCTTAATTTGCTTATAGGTGGAATAGGCAGGCAGAAAAGCATACTAAGCAGAGCAAAATCTTTATTACCTTTGTTGCTCACTATTTGTAGAGGTTTCGTCGTCGTATCTCAACGGATAATTAAAGACACAACTTCTCGTCATACTTTTCGGTTTTTCAGAACAAAACAAATGATTGCTTTTCAAGCCCTTCAAGCCATTTCTCCTATTGATGGCAGGTATCGTGATAAGGTAGCAACACTCAGTCGCTATTTCTCAGAGGAATCTCTGATCCGTTACCGTGTCCAGGTAGAAGTAGAATACTTCATCGCTCTCTGTAGCGAATTGCCCTCACTCAAGGACGTCTGCACGCCCTCGCTCTGTGAAGAGCTGCGTCGCATCTACACAAACTTCAGCGAGGCCGATGCCGCTCGAGTAAAAGAAATAGAGGCTGTGACCAACCACGACGTTAAAGCCGTGGAATATTTCTTGAAAGAGAGATTCGAAACTCTCGGCATAGGAGAAGACAAGGAGTTTATCCACTTTGGCCTCACTTCGCAGGACATCAATAATACAGCCTTCCCGATGATGATCCGTGAGGCAATAGTCGATATATATATCCCCGCTCTACGAGAGCTTGTAGAGCAACTGCATGGCTATGCACTCGAATGGGAGGATATACCCATGCTCGCCAAGACCCATGGGCAGCCCGCTTCTCCGACTCGTTTAGGCAAAGAGATAGAAGTATTCGTATATCGCTTGCGTAAGCAAATCGAGCAGCTTGAAGCCGTACCACATAGCGGCAAATTCGGAGGAGCAACGGGTAACTTTAATGCACACCACGTAGCCTATCCCGAGCATGATTGGAAAGATTTCGGTCGTCGCTTTTTGGCAATACTCGGGCTTGATCGCGAGGAATGGACTACCCAGATATCCAATTACGACAATATGGCAGCCCTCTTTGACGCCTGTTGTCGTATTAATGTAATCTTGATCGATCTCTGTCGCGACTTCTGGCAGTATATCTCCATGGAGTACTTCAAGCAGAAAATTAAGGCCGGAGAGGTGGGTTCGTCAGCTATGCCGCATAAGGTGAACCCCATCGACTATGAGAATGCCGAAGGCAATCTGGGTATTGCCAATGCGATATACGAGCATCTGTCGCGCAAACTCCCCATTTCCCGCTTACAACGCGACCTGACGGACTCCACCGTGCTGCGCAATGTGGGTGTACCTCTGGCACACTCGCTCATTGCAGTGTCAAGCATCCGAAAGGGACTGGGCAAGTTGCTCCTGAACGAAACGGCTCTGGAGCGCGATCTGCAGAACAACTATGCTGTTGTGGCCGAAGCCATCCAGACAATACTCCGCCGAGAAAGTTATCCCAATCCTTACGAAACGCTCAAAGCGTTGACGCGAACGAATGAAGCTATAACGGCCGATTCGATCGCACAGTTCATCGAAACATTGGAAGTGGACGAAGCAGTCAAGAGGGAAATGCGCAAGATAACACCCTCGAATTACGTAGGAATATGATTTTTTCCTACATTCGCTCAACCAAAGACATAAAAAAATGCTTAGCAACCGTGAGGTTGTATGTGTAGAATCTTAGAACAACCTATTTCAAGAAATGACAACTGAAGAATGCGATTTCATCGCAAAACGAAGCCGCGAGGACGCTTTTTCGTCAGACAAACGTACCGATGCTCCTTCGCCTTTCAAGACTGCGAACCGCTCGAGTGCCAGAGGAAGCTTTACTCCGACTCCACGCGTAGGAGCAACATCCCATCATGAATCGACGGATGCCCTACAGATGCGCAAGCGCCGTACCCGCATCGGCGAACAACCATCTCGTCCTAAGTCCCCCTACGGACAAAATCGGCAAGGTGATTTCAATGACTCACACCCCTCCCAGCAGCGTACGTACAACAACGATCGCTATGACAGGAGCGAACAGCGAGGTCCATCGCCGAGTTACAACCGGGACAACGAAGAGTTTGGACAAAGGAGAGCTACTACCAGACGGTATGAAAACGAATACGATGCCAATCGTGCCAGAAGAAATGATGAATATAGTCGTGGTGGCAGTCAATCTTTCCCCCATCACAAGCAACAGCCTCGCGAAGAACGTCCCATCGGTACCAAAGTGCAGACAGCTCCTCAGAAGAAGAAAAAGAAAAAGCCTATCATACCGGTTAAGTATCAAGAGGTACTGGCAGACCCGAACGAGCCTATCCGTCTGAATAAATACTTGAGTAATGCAGGTGTATGCTCGCGTCGCGAAGCAGACCTTCTGATCGAAAGAGGTGAGGTCACGGTAAACGGTGAGGTTGTTACCGAATTGGGCAGACGCATCACCCGCCAAGACGAGGTCATATATAAGGGAAACAAGGTCGAAATCGAAAGCAAGGTCTACGTACTTCTAAACAAACCAAAGAACTGCGTAACCACCACCGACGATCCCGAGTGCCGAACGACTGTTATGGAGATCGTAAAGCACGCTTGTCCCGAACGAATCTACCCCGTAGGACGTTTGGACCGTAACACGACTGGTGTACTCTTGATCACGAATGATGGTGACTTGGCCTCCAAGCTAACCCACCCTTCTTTTAAGAAAAAGAAAATCTACCACGTATGGCTCAATAAGGACGTATCTATCGAAGATATGCAGAAGATTGCCGACGGCGTGGAGTTGGAAGATGGTGAGATTCATGCCGATGCCATCAGCTATGTGAAAGAGGATGACCTCTCTCAGGTGGGTATAGAGATACATAGTGGCCGTAACCGTATCGTACGACGCATATTCGAGCACCTCGGTTATCGAGTAAACAAGCTCGACCGCGTGTACTTTGCCGGTCTGACCAAGAAGAATCTACCCCGAGGCAAATGGCGTTACCTCAACGAGCAGGAAGTGAACAACCTCCGAATGGGAGCATTCGAGTAAGCAAAAAACGAATCAACGAATACCTTATACTATAGGACAAAGACAATGAAAAGGACTAAAATCGCAGACGCCCTCCGCGGAGAGCTTGTCAGCCAGGAAATCAACATCAAAGGATGGGTGCGCACAAAGCGCGGGAACAAGGCTGTAAATTTTATTGCTCTCAATGATGGTTCTACGATTCACAATATTCAGATCGTAGCCGATCTCGCCCAATTCGATGCAGCACTGATGGCCCAGATCACCACGGGAGCCTGCATCAGCGTCATCGGCAAGTTGGTGGAATCTCAAGGATCCGGCCAGTCCGTTGAAGTACAGGCCTCGGCCATAGAGATATATGGTACTGCCGATCCTACGACTTACCCGCTGCAGAAGAAAGGCCACTCATTGGAGTTTCTGCGTGAAATCGCACACCTGCGTCCGCGTACCAATACCTTTGGTGCCATCTACCGCATCCGCCACCATATGGCTATTGCCATTCACACCTTCTTCCACAACAAGGGGTACTACTATTTCCATGCACCTCTGATCACAGGTAGTGACTGCGAAGGAGCAGGACAGATGTTCCAGGTAACAACACTGAACCAAGACTGTCCTCCCCGCACCAAAGAAGGAGAAGTGGACTATCGCAAAGACTTCTTTGGTCGCCACACTTCGCTGACCGTATCGGGCCAGCTCGAAGGCGAAATGGCAGCCATGGCTATGGGAGGTATCTACACCTTCGGTCCTACATTCCGTGCCGAGAACTCCAACACACCCCGTCATTTGGCCGAGTTTTGGATGATCGAACCGGAAGTAGCTTTCTTGGAGATAGAAGAGAATATGGACTTGGCCGAAGAGTTCATCAAGTACTGCGTGCAGTGGGCATTGGACAATTGTATGGACGACATCAGCTTCCTTGGCGATCACTTCGACAAAGAGTTGGTAAGCCGTTTGCAGTTCGTTCTCGAAAAACCATTTGTTCGATTGTCTTATACCGAAGGGATACGCATCCTCGAGGAAGCTGTTAAGAATGGAACCAAGTTTGAATTCCCCATCTACTGGGGAGCCGATTTGGCCAGCGAACACGAACGCTATCTGGTAGAAGAGCACTTCAAGACACCGGTTATCATGACAGACTATCCCAAGGAGATCAAGAGTTTCTACATGAAGCTCAACGAAGACGGCAAGACCGTACGCGGCATGGATGTCCTCTTCCCCAAGATCGGAGAGATTATCGGAGGCTCAGAACGTGAAGCCGACTATGACAAATTGGTGGCTCGCGCTCAAGAGATGGGCGTACCCGAAAAAGATATTTGGTGGTATCTCGATTCTCGTCGCTATGGTACGGCTCCACACAGCGGTTTCGGTCTCGGTTTCGAGCGATTGCTGTTGTTCGTAACTGGTATGAGCAATATCCGCGACGTGATCCCATTCCCTCGAACACCCAATAACGCTGAATTTTAACAGACGGAATAGGTCTCTTACCACATAAAAATGAGAGAGGGTAGGCCTTGATGGCCTACCCTCTTTTTATTGACAATTGTCAGTTTCAACGACTGTGTAGTAGAATATTTGTCTATTATTCTGCTCAGATGAGAAATAATGTACATATTTGTATGCCGAAAAGCATGAGAATTAGACAGAAAGTATTTATTTTGTGCAAGATTGCGTCGGTTACGTCTAAATACATAGAGCAAACCCTTCGAACAGTATACATTAGCAAGTGTTATCTATACGTCTATTTTGGGACAATCCTCGCATTCTGATGGCATAGCAATAATCGGATATTAAGAATCGTTCCAAATAAGGAAGATTCATAACAAATAAAGGACAAGAAGCGATAACAAGAGCCAAGCGCACCAACATCCGATAACGGAAGCTCTTCGTATCGCTCACCAAATAATGACAGTATTATTAACAAAGAAAAGGAATGGAAGAAAAAACAAGAATCTTTCTCTGTGAAGATGACGGCAATATAGGACCTTTGCTCAAGGAGTACCTTGAGACGAAAGATTATATCGTCGATTTATTCGCTGATGGAGAAGAGGGGTATGCCAATTTCGAAGAGAGTTCGTATGATATCTGCATACTCGATATCATGATGCCACGCAAAGATGGTTACTCACTTATACAGGAGATCCGGTTGATCGATCCGGTCGTTCCGGTTATTTTCTTGAGTGCCAAATCCAAAAAAGAGGATATTATCGAGGGATTCAAGCTCGGGGCTGATGACTATGTCACCAAGCCTTTCAGCATGGAAGAACTCGCCATGCGCATCGAGGCACTCCTGCGTCGTTGCAGCGGCCGTGCACATAAGTATATGTTGTGCTACCGCATTGGCAAATATCTATTCGACACACAGAAGCAAACCATCACTTTTGGCGATCGGGTAACCAAACTGACGACCAAGGAGAATGACCTGTTGGCACTGCTTTGTGCCAATGCCAATGAAACGCTTGAGCGCAACTTTGCCCTTAAGACAATTTGGACTGACGACAATTATTTCAATGCCAGAAGCATGGACGTCTATGTCACAAAGCTTCGCAAGCTACTGAAAGACGATCCCAATGTCGAGATCAAGAATGTCCATGGCAAAGGCTATCGACTGGTGACTCCTCTCCGCGAACGCGAGAGCAAAGAGATGATCAAGGAGATCTAAGCGCATCGGCATTGTTCATCGTATTAAAGGGCAAAGCCGTACGCATTTGCATGAACCCCGAGAGTTATTGGTCTTAACCCTCGGGGTTTATTACTTAATGAAAGACTAACTCTTAACGTACTTACCGGCACCCATGATCCACCTGATCGACTACTCATCGCTACCTCCTAAGGAACAGGAAACAGCATATCCGTTCGTCCGACAATTGTACGAAGCAGCCTTCCCTCCAGAAGAGAGGAGGTCTCAGGAAGATCTGCAACACGCCCTACTCCATCCCGACTGCCATCTCTCCCTCGTCCGCGAGGAGACTGAGGCCACAGGCTTCATGGGCTTCCTTATCAGCTGGGAGCTTTCACCCACACTCACTTTCATCGAGCACTTTGCCATCCTGCCCGAGTGTCGTAATCGTCAGTTGGGTAGCACCATCCTCAAGCTCCTCACCGAGCAAGTCACTAATGCAGAGGCCTGCATGCTTCTGGAAGCAGAGCCACCACTAACGGAGATCGCCCGCAGACGAATCGGATTTTATGAGCGAGCCGGATTTGAGATCATCGACACCGAATACTTACAACCATCCTATCACTTAGGCGGTGCAGCTGTACCCCTCTACCTTTTGGCTTTTAATGCTCAGGGAACTAACCTGACAGAAATGATCCGACTCCTTTACAAACGAGTGTATCAGACGGCCTTTCCTCGACTTCCATAGTGCGCAGTCATCTATACGAAACCTATTCGCTCTCAAAGAAGGACAAAACAACTCTTGCCACTTAATAGTATTAAGCCTTATCACTTGATAGTATCAAGTCCCAACACTTGACAGTATTAAGCCCTACCACCTGATAGTATCTTAATTTAGAAATTATGGGGTTCAAATGGATTTCGGCAGAGGATGCGAGTTCATGCAGCCTTGCCAATAACGCCCCTGTCTGATATCGCGCTCCTGAATACGCCGTCTCACCAGATGGGTAAACTCATGATTCTTCATCCCCCATCGAGGCATCAATATCCATTCGGCCGGAGATTGCGACACGAAACGTTCCAAAACGATATCAGGGCGTAGCCGTTCGATAAAGTCGAGACAGAGATCGATGTACTCCGTTTCGGTATAGAATTGGAAAGCGGACGGATCGGCCAGATAATCTCGTCCCATGGCCGTCCCCCGAATAATCTGCAGCTGATGCAGCTTGAGCGTCGTGATCGGCAGAGCGGAGAGCTTATCCGCATGTCCGAGTATTTCATCTCGACTCTCCCACGGCAGGCCCAGTATCAAATGCGCCCCCACGGGCAGTCCGGCATCGGCAGTCCGCACAATGGCTTCCACGCTCTCTTCCCACAGATGCCCGCGATTCACTCGCTCCAACGTGCTATTGAGCGTACTCTCTACACCATATTCCACCAGGACGAAAGTACTCCCCGACAGTTCTTTCAGGTACGACAGCAAAGCCTCCGGCATACAGTCGGGGCGCGTCCCGATGACGAGCCCGACCACTCCGGGAAAGGCCAAAGCCTCCTCATATTTCCGGATGATTTCCTCCTGCTCACCATAGGTATTGGTATAAGCTTGGAAGTAGGCCAGATACTTCATCTGCGGATATTTGCGGGAGAAGAAGGCGATCCCTTCGTGCAACTGCTCCGTCACCGATCGGTCGCTCAGCGCATAGGCCGGACTGAAGGTCTGATTATTGCAGTAAGTACAGCCTCCGCGCCCTTTCAGCCCGTCTCTGTTGGGACAGGTAAACCCCGCATTGAGGGTTATCTTCTGCACTTTGTAGTGAGGGAATAGGCGATGCAGATAATCGCCAAACTCTCTATAACCTTGGAGTAGAGCATCGTTCATTAGGCCAAAGATAGCGGATATTTCAGCCGTTTGATACAAACCCATGCCAACAAACCACATTCTCCCATACCTTCCCCTATTGGACATCTCATCTGCCGAGGCAAAAGCCTATTTTCGTCCTCCAATCATTCACCACCAAATTACTGCATCGATATGAAGAAAATCCTTCACATCCTTGGTTGTTCCATCGTGTGCATCTCTCTTTTGCAGGCTGCACCCGTTAAAGACGGACTCTTAGATCAGGAGACCGACAGCCTCCAAACTCGCCGATTAGACGAAGTTGTCATCTTGTCAACCGGCACCTTCATTAAGGAGACTAATTCACTCAAAACACTCCCCGGAGCGTACTCCATCCTTAGCTCACACCTTTTAGAGCAGTCACGCATCAGCTCGCTGCCGGCACTTACGAGCTACGTCCCCAATCTCTATATGCCGGAGTACGGCTCCAAGATGTCCACGGCCATGTATCTGCGAGGTGTAGGCACTCGCTCCAGCGGACAGACCATCGGCATATATGTAGACGGTGTGCCCTATCTGAATAAGAGTACTTTCAACTTCGAGTTGGCCGATGTCCAAGGCGTCGAGATTCTCCGCGGTCCGCAAGGCACCCTCTACGGACGCAATGCCATGGCCGGCGTCATCAACGTACATACCCGCTCTCCCTTTGCCCCCGAACGAATGGAACTGACCGGTGGAGCAGGCAAGTTTGGCTACTATAGTTTCAAAGGCAAGGGCAATCTACGTCTCTCCGATCGCACTGCCCTCTCCGTTGCAGCCTATGCCGACAAGGTAGCAGGATACAACCGCAATAGCACTACCGGCAAATGGGCCGACGGAGAAAACAATCTGGGTGGACACTTCAAAATGGAGATGCGCCCCGATGAAACGCTACGCATGACGCTTAGCGCCGACTATGACTTTGCCGATCAAGAAGCCTTCCCCTACCGCCGTTACGACGACGCCACCGGAGTACTCCACCCTGTCAGCTACAATGATAAGGGCAATTACCGCCGCCATATGCTCACTTCGCGTTTCCTCCTCAACAAGCGGTTCGCACCCTTTTCTTTCAGTTCGGCCACCGGCTATCAGCATCTCAATGACGAGATGAATATGGACCAAGACTATACACAGCTCGATCTGTTTGCCATCACACAAAAGCAAAAGAATCACAGCCTCACGCAAGAGTTCGCCCTTCGAGACAATTCCTCGGGTCGCTATCATTGGAGTGCAGGACTCTTCGGTTTCTATGATCACCACACATTGGATGTCCCCGTTACGCTCAAGCGTGGTGGCATCAAGGCCATGCTCCAGTCACAGTTCGACAAGCTCAATGCCATGCCCCAATTCCCTCTCACGCTCACGGCCGATATGTCTCAGGATCTCCTCCTCCCGGGACGGTTCGTGCGTCCTACATTCGGTGCAGCTGTTTTCCATCAGTCCACGATAGACGACCTCTTCGTACAAGGTCTGTCCGCCACCATCGGGCTGCGTCTGGACTATGAGCACCAACGCTTCGACTACTTCGAATCCGCCACCTTCCCCGTCTTCGTCACCAAGAAAGCCTCCGGCGAAACCTTCCTTCTCAGCGTGCCGAGTGTCCTCGAAGGCCGTGAGCAGAAAAATGCCTGGGAACTCCTGCCCAAATTCTCGCTCAAATATGCCCCATCATCAGAATGGACAGCCTATTTTTCCGTAGCCAAAGGCTATAAAGCAGGTGGATATAACGAACAGGTGTTTGCCGACCTCATCATGCAACAGCAGCAAAGCGACTTGATGGCTACCCTCAAGAACCAGCCCCTCAAGCCCGTCGTGGAAGACATGGAGCAGACCATCTCTTTCAAGCCCGAATATAGTCTCAACTACGAGCTGGGTCTTCATTGGGAGCCTGTCAAGAACAAACTCTCTGCCGATGCAGCCCTCTTTGTTACGAACACACGCGACCTTCAGCTCACGCGATTCGTAGACAATGGCACCGGCCGTATGATCGTCAATGCCGGCCGCTCCCGCAGTGTCGGAGCCGAAGCCTCTCTCCGCGCGATCGTCCTGCCCGGACTCACGACTGTCTTCAACTATGGCTTCACGCAATCCAAGTTTGTGGACTTCAAGACCGAGAAGAAGATCAATGGCCAGATCGTAGCCCTCGACTACAAAGGCAAGCGCGTCCCCTACATCCCCATGCACACCTATGCCATGAGCATCAACTATAGCCGTGCGCTCTCACGCAGCTTTATCGACAAGCTCTTCTGCACACTCGACCTAAGTGGTGCCGGCTCCATATACTGGGATGAAAACAATACTGTCAAGCAGCCGTTATATGCCACTTTGGGAGGCCGTGTAGGCGTTGCGATAGATGCATTCACCGTTTCGATCTGGGGACAGAATCTGACCGACACAGACTACACCGTATTCTATTTCGAGTCTCTGGGCAATAAGTTCAAGCAGCAAGCCAAGCCCCTCCGTTTCGGCTTAGACTGCACTTTCAGCCTCTAAGCACTTTTCTTGGATAACGAAATAGTGAAGCCCCCCGAAAGTTGGATAAAAACTTTCGGGGGGCTCCTCTTTCATACGGTTATACCCCGGTAGCATACTGTACTGAAAAATCCACTTATACCCAAGAAAATCGAACGATTTTACGCTATTTTTCCGGTCTCCCGGGAGAGGCGATACGCATCAAAAGCGAAGGCGAGGGAGGAAACAGCTCTACACTCCCTCCGTTTATTATCATCGGTCCGATTATCCTCTCGGTCGGACATAAAGGACTGACACAACCGCCATCAATCGTCGACAAAGAGTTGAAAAACGATTTTTCCACCAAAAAATCGTCGACAAAGAGCTGAAAAATCATTTTTCTCCCAAAATATCGTCGACAAAGAGCCGAAAAATCGTTTTTTCGCCAAAATATCGTCGACAAAAAGCCGAAAAATCATTTTTTCGCCAAAATATCGTCGACAATGAGCCGAAAAATCGTTTTTCAGCTCTTTGTCGAGAAATTTTCACCACAAAAACACTGAGGGAACCTTACGCATTCGACGAAAGCGATAAAAAAGGATGGTTTCGCCTTGGGTCTCCTTTGTTTCAGTCTCCCCAAGGATCATGGCACTTTTCACTGACAAGTTCACCACAAAGGGTGTATTTTCCGATAGTAAGTGCACCAGCAAGGGGAACAAAAACAAGTCCATCACTAAATCTTCGATCGAAAGCGCTATCTTTGTAGGTAAAACTATTGGTATATCATTGTTTGCAACAAACAATAAGTGCACTGTTACAGATCATGACCATGTGCTGCGCACCGCGCATTAAAGAATGGTAGAAGTCACAAGCGTTTGGATGAGAACGAATATAGGACAGGCGATTTGTTATGAACGGAATGGATAAGATCCGCATTGCAGTCATCGGATTAGGATACGTGGGCTTGCCTTTGGCGAGACTATTCTCCACGAAATACCCCACTGTCGGCTTCGATCTGGACTCGGCACGTGTTGATGCGCTCATGTCGGGCCGAGACGAAACGGGCGAGGTCAGTCGGGAGGCACTTCAAGAAGCGATCGCCAAGGGCTTTTTCTGCACGACTCGAATCGAAGATATTCGGGATTGCAACTTCTATATCGTTACGGTCCCTACCCCTGTCGATCGCAACCACACCCCCGATTTACACCCACTCTTACAAGCCAGCGAAACAGTCGGCCGCGTCATCAGCCACGGTAACGTTGTCGTGTACGAAAGCACGGTCTATCCGGGTGTAACGGAAGACGAATGCATCCCCGTTGTGGAGCGCGTATCGGGACTCCGATATAATATAGACTTCTTTGCCGGCTACTCACCGGAACGCATCAATCCGGGAGATAAAGAACACACGGTAGAGAAAATCAAGAAAGTAACATCAGGCTCTACACCGGCCATTGCAGACTTTGTAGATGCCGTCTACAACTCCGTCTTGATCAATGGTACACATAAAGCCTCTTCCATCAAGGTGGCCGAGGCATCCAAGATCATCGAGAACGCCCAACGTGACGTGAACATTGCCTTCATGAACGAAATCGCCAAGATCTTCAACGCCATGGGTATTGATACCCGTGAAGTGCTGGATGCCGCTGAGACCAAGTGGAATTTCCTCCCCTTCCGTCCGGGTTTGGTCGGCGGCCATTGCATCGGCGTCGATCCCTACTACCTCATCCAGAGTGCGCAGGTCTATGGCGTCTATCCGCAGGTTATGATGTCAGCCAGAAGACTCAACGACAGCATGGGGTCGTATGTGGCCACGCAAGTCATTAAGCACATGAACAAAGCGGGCATCTTAGTCAAGGATGCCCACATCCTGATCTTAGGCTTCACCTTCAAGGAAAACTGCCCGGATATCCGCAACACCAAAGTCATCGACATATACAGTACGCTCCGGGAATACACTCCCCACATCACCGTATATGATCCCTTGGCTAACCCGCTTACCGTTGAGCAAACATATGGACTAAAAATCCTAAACGAAGAACCGCAAGGACTCTTTGATGTTATCATTATTTCAACAGCGCACAAGGAATTTAAAGATATGGAGTTTGATAGGATATCTACTCGCAATGCGATTATTTACGATGTAAAAGGCATTTTATCAAAGGGGAGACATCATATAGGATTATAGAATATACACAAAAAATTATATTAAAAGATCGATGGGCACGTCCAAAAAAAGTCGGATGGATAATAGTCTTAAAAACACAAAGGTTTCTTTGTATTTTTACTTTCTTATATTAGCCACGACCTTCTTTTCACGGAAAGCATTCATTGACATCCTCGGGATAGAGTTACTAGGATTAAACACTGCTATTACTAATTTACTCGCCTTTTTGAATCTGACAGAGCTTGGCATAGGGACAGCAGTTTCTTTTGCGCTATATAAACCACTATTTGACCACGATAAAAAAAGCATACAAGAGATCATATCAGTACAAGGATGGTTGTATAAAAATATCGCACTATTAATTACGGCTATAGGAATAATACTTATGCTATTATTTCCCTTTATATTAAAAAAACTCGACCTACCAATTTGGTATGCATATGCTACATTTATTACGTTTTTATTCTCCTCCTTATTAGGTTATTTTGTCAACTACAAACAAATCATTCTATCTGCTGACCAAAAACAGTATAAGCTGACCTTAATCACAAAGGGTTTAATGCTACTTAAACTCGCAGGCCAAATAGGCGTTCTTTATTTATCGCCATGGGGATATCATGCATGGTTAGCCATAGAAGTAGCTTTTTCGATTCTCACGGCATTGGCCTTAGAATGGGTTGTTTACAGAAATTATCCATGGCTAAAAACATCTTTTAAATTAGGGAAAGACACGTATAAAAAATATAGCACAATATTGTCAAAGACCAAACAACTTTTCTTCCATCGGATGTCAGGATTCATCCTTAACCAAACATCTCCTTTGATTATCTATGCCTATACAACGCTAACCTTAGTGGCTATATATGGCAACTACATGCTTATCGTATCTGGCATAATATCGCTCTTAACATCAGTCTTCAGTGGCATAATTCCTGGTATAGGCAATTTGATAGCAGAGGGGAATAAGGATTCTGTACGACGGGTTTTTAGAGAGTATTTTGCCTGTCGAATGCTTGCAGCTGCGGCTGTATCATACTGCCTGTGGATCAGTGGCAATGCTTTTGTTTCACTATGGGTCGGAAAAGATTATATTCTAAACGATTTTGCCTTTTCGCTAATTGTCATTATTACGTTTCTCAATATCACCAGGGTATGCGATGATTTTCTGATGGCATATGGTCTATTCAAAGACATTTGGGCTCCTATCGCCGAAGCTATCACCAATCTTGGTTTATCTATTTTGCTCGGATACTTTTTCTCTTTACGGGGGATACTATCTGGAGTATTGATCAGCTTGGTCTTATTTCTATTGATTTGGAAACCTTATTTTTTGCATCGACATGGATTGTGCATTCCTGTCATTGGTTATTATATAAGATACATGGGCTATATTCTCTCATTTGCCACATCAGCTTGGGCAACTTGCACTTTACTTGGTAGGATAAATCCCGATGCAGTTTTTTCTTGGCAAGATTGGATACTTCTTTCTGCCCAACATCTAATTATTTTCACCTCTATTTCTTACCTCATATTGTTTGCCTGGGATAAAGGAATAAGATATTTTTCAAACAGAATAGTCAAACGAATAAAGAGAATATAAGCAGATAAGCCATGGGAAAAAAACCATTGTTATCGATCATCGTCCCGATTTACAAGGTAGAACGCTACCTAAAAAAATGCATCGACAGTATTCTTGAACAGGACTTTTCAGATTTTGAACTCATTCTTGTGGATGATGGTTCTCCAGACAAATGCGGGGCAATTTGTGATGAATATGCACAATTGGATTCACGCATTCAGGTAATACACAAATCCAATGGGGGACTAAGTTCAGCTAGGAATGCAGCACTTGATATAGTCCAAGGGAAGTACATCTCCTTTATCGACAGCGACGACTATATATCTACGGATTTCTACGAGGCAAACATTCGCCACCTTCAAGAGCATCCGGATATAGACATGGTTGTTGCAACGATTGCTATTGAAGAGGAAAAGAGTGGCGCAAAGAGACCCTATCTTAACAATCTAGCCTCATGCACAAAACAAGGGAAAGAGTCTATTAATGGCTTTCTGTGGTCTAAATATTTTTTATTATTACAATCAGGCGTATATAGATCATCTGCTTGGCACAATATTAGGTTTCCATTAGGGATGGTTTATGAAGACTCATATGTATTACCCAGCTTGGCAGAAAATTTGACTAAAATTTCAATTTCCGGAATTGGCACATATTTCTACCTAAAAAGGGAGGGCTCAATAACATCGTCAAGAGACGCCAAAAAGATGAAGGACGCAATGAAAGTCGCCTTTGTCACATTAGATTACTTAAAACAATATCCAAAATCACATATATACAATCATAGACTGCTAGGGTATATATCCTTACTTTTGAAAAACAGGTCATTACTCACCAAGAGAGAATATACATCTTTAATGGAACAGCTAAGGACTTATCCGCTTGATAGAAAATCTATTCTTTTTTCAAATAGCACTGGATGGAAAGAAAAAGCTTTCTCGCTTATTGCTAAATTAATTTAACTAAATCATTATGGTTACTGTATTCACTCCTACGTACAACAGAGCATATATACTTGAGAATCTATACAACTCTCTTTGTAGGCAAATCTCTCAAGATTTTGAATGGCTGATTGTTGATGACGGCTCAACAGACAATACACAGGAATTAGTGTCATCATGGAAGAATCAAGAAAGGGTACTTATTCGCTATTTTCGGCAATCCAATGGAGGCAAACACCGAGCAATAAATAGAGGAGTAAAGGAGGCAAAAGGAGATATCTTCTTTATAGTGGATAGCGATGATTATCTGCTTGATGATGCCATTCTCAAAATTAATCAGGCATACGAAAAGGTTGGTAAAAAATTGAGTGTCGCAGGAATAAGCTTTATGAGAGTAGCTCCAGATGGTACACGTATCGGAGGCAATGTGAGCTTTGAATCCTCAGCAATGAGTATCACAGATTTTCGATGCAAACTTTCTATTCAAGGAGATTTAGCAGAGACTGTTCGCTTGGAAGTTATTAAACAATATCCTTTCCCAGAAATCGAAGGAGAACGGTTTTGTCCCGAAGCCTATTTATGGCATTCTATTGACAAAAACCACAAGATGTTTTTCATAAATGAAGGCATATATGTAACAGAATATCTTCCCGATGGTTTATCCGCAAAAATCAAGAAACTATTACAAACTAATCCTATATCGTCAACAATAGCTTACGCAACGATGGTCGATGGGAATAAACCGATTCTATTCAAGTTAAAAAACTCCATTTTGTATTGGAGGTATTATTTCCATTCATGGACCTATAGCCATCCTTTAAGTTTGTCATTTTCTATTCTATCCATATTAGCAATTCCTTTGGGATATGGACTATATCTTAAAGATTCCATTCTAACAAGAAGCCCTAAATAACAAATGTTTGTTTACACACTTCTTATTGTGCTAGCGATTATTGCAGCGGTGATCTCTTCTTCTGATACGATTACAAGTCAGAACAAAAGATTAGCTCTCATTGTATGCATGGGTTTTGCTGCTTTGCTTGCTGCCTGTCGAGATATGATTGGAGGTTATGATGTATACATGTATTCTCGTTATTTCGAAGAGGTACTTTCCCTTTCCGCAATAGGAAATGGTGAGATACAAAATATATACGGTTATGAGCCTCTTTACTTATTTTTTAACATGATAATTAAAACATTTACAGATGATAAATATGTATTATTCTTCGTCCTAGCTATACTTTCATATGGTCTTCTTTATCGCAACGTCAGAAGGCATGAATATGCAGGTTTAGTCCTTATTCTGATGCTAGCGAAATTTACCCTTCCAAGTTATGCCTACCTTAGGCAGTTCTTATCGCTCTGTATCCTTTGGGCCGGGCTCGTTTTGTTGGAGCAAGAGAAACCCTATCGCTATCTGTTAGTCGTCATCATCGCATCTCTTTTTCATTACACAGCAGCTATTGCAGCTATTGCAGTATTCTTTCGTAAAAAAGCAATGCCAATTGGGATTGTAATTGCTATTTTTACAGGTAGTTTTATTTTAGGGCAGATCGGTGGCACAAAAATCCTCGGAGCTCTGATAGGAGAAACAACGGGTAGTGAAAAACTAACAATGTATTCACTGATTGAAGAAGAATCCACTCACTTATTGCATTTAATTGAATGTGTAACGGTTGGCATTTTTCTCTGCATACAATACAAAAGAGTCTCTGCTTTAACACCACCTCTTTACTTAAATCTATTAATACTCTATATTGCCACAACGCTATTTACCCTCAAGGATCCGGGTATGCAGCGAATCCATTGGTTCTTTTTTATTGGCTATGCTGTCTCTGTTTCACATTTCATAAAATTAGTTATTCGAAAAGAAAAATTCATCATTGTATCTTTGATTCTTCTGTATAGTACTGCTCTTTTTTATAAAGAATTAATTGTTCGAGATGGAGGAAGCTATGTTCCCTATAAGGCATTTTTCATAGAAGGAGAACATAGCAATAAATGGTCAGAACTTGACTAATAATATATTTTTCAAATATGAAAATTTTACATATTATTACCTCTCTTGCAATTGGAGGTGCAGAGAAGCTAATGGTTGATTTGTTGCCAAGATTGCAGCAAAGAGGTTGCTCTGTGGATTTATTCGTTTTGGACGGTCACGAAACACCATTCATGCAGGAATTACGAAAGGCGAATATCAACGTTATCATCTCTGCAATCGGAGAATCAGTCTATAACCCACGGCATATCCTACGGTTACGGCGTATAATTGGCAGCTATGACATTGTTCATTCGCATAATTACTCTCCACAACTTTTTGCAGCCATTGCAAGTATCGAAAAAAAAGTGATATTGTGCACAACTGAGCACAGCTCTTCGAATCGCAGGCGTAGCTTATTCTGGTTTAGACCAATTGACAAATGGATGTATCAGAGATATCATAAGATAATATGTATATCTGATCAGACAGAAGAAAACCTTCGAAAGCACTTAAGAACAAATATTCCTACAATACAGACCATCTACAATGGAGTAGATATCCAAAAGTATGCACAAGCCTATCCTTCCGATGAAATTCAGTCTAAATTTTTAGGCAAAAAGGTTATTTCTATGGTTGCAGGCTTTCGAGCTGCAAAAGATCATAAGACCTTGATTGAATCAATGAGATATCTTCCGATAGACTACCATTTATTGCTTGTTGGAACAGGCATTACACAGGAAGACTGCAAGGACTATGTTAAGCAGTTAAAATTAGGTGAACGTGTACATTTTTTAGGAGCACGGATTGATATACCCAATATTCTTAAAGCATCTACAGTTAAAGTAATTTCGTCTCATTGGGAGGGATTTGGTTTAGTATCTGTGGAAGCGATGGCCGCCGAAATACCTGTTATTGCATCCGATGTACCAGGTTTATCGACTATTGTTGGTAATGCTGGCATCTTATTCCCCAAGGGCGATGCAAAATCATTGGCTCATGAAATACAAAGAGCTTGTGAAGATATAAGGTGGCGAGAATCACTCATCCTGAGAGGAAAAGAACGAGCCAAGCAGTTCGACATTGAAACAATGACCAATAATTATTATCAACTTTACTTATCTTTTTCAAAAATCAATAAGTGAGATGAGACTGCATCGAAACACCCTTTTACGCATCGTAACCACATCCGGTTCCTTTAGTCTTCTCAAAGGACAACTCCGCTTCCTCAGCCAAAAGGGATGGAATGTGATTGGTGTTGCCGGTGAACCCGAAAACAGATTGCAACAATTAACAGAAGCGGAAGGTATTACCTCTATTTTTATTCCTCACTTAGTCCGGCCTATCAGTCCTGCGAATGACTTGAAAGCGTTCCTTGAATTGATCCGAGCTATCAAGAAGGAGAAACCTTTGATTGTACATGCCAATACACCCAAAGGCTCTCTCCTTGGAATGCTCGCTGCATGGTATTGTCGCGTACCTCACCGCATCTATACGGTAACAGGCCTCAGATTTGAGACCGCAACAGGATTGTTTCGCCGATTGCTCATCGCTATGGAACGCATTACCTGCTTGTGTGCCACGAAGGTAATCCCCGAGGGAGACGGTGTAGCAGCAACACTTCGACGAGAACGCATTACAGCTAAGCCACTGAAAAAGATACTGAATGGTAATATCAATGGGGTTGACTTAGAATACTACTCCCGAAATCAAAGCTTAGAGGAAGCAGCCAGACAGATCAAAGCAAAAATAGGAGAAGGTTTTACCTTTATCTTTGTGGGGC
This sequence comes from Porphyromonas loveana, assembly GCF_003096695.1. GTDB lineage: Bacteria > Bacteroidota > Bacteroidia > Bacteroidales > Porphyromonadaceae > Porphyromonas > Porphyromonas loveana. The sequence continues at coordinate 169,874 of NZ_QEKY01000002.1, forward strand.
GCATTGTTCGAGACAAAGGTATTATAGAACTTATTGAGGCTTTCCAGAGACTGCAAAAAGAACATTCCGAATGTCGATTGGTATTGCTTGGGAGACAAGAACCAGACTTAGATCCAATACGCCCATCAACACTTCAAGCAATCAAAGATAATCCCGCTATATTCGAAGCTGGCTGGCAAAACGATGTTCGCCCTTGGCTTGCCGCTGCAGATGCTTTGGCGTTTCCAAGTTATCGGGAAGGCTTCCCCAACGTCGTTATGCAGGCCGGAGCCATGAGCTTGCCCTCAATAGTAACAGACATCAATGGATGTAACGAAATCATTATAGAAGGAGAAAATGGTTACATCGTACCACCTCGCGACCCGCAAGCTCTATATCAAAGGATGAAAAATATGGTCGAAGACACTGCAACAACAAAAATGATGGCACAAAAGGCTCGCCCACTCATAGCTGAACGCTATGAACAACAAGCGGTTTGGGAGGCGATCCTATCCGAATACCAAAAACTAACTAAACAATAGGAAATGTACAGGAACGGAATAAAACGGGTATTGGACTTTTGTTTGGCCTTAATCGCTCTCTTAGTGTTGTCGCCCCTTCTCTTGGTGATAACAATCTGGTTGCATTTTGCCAATAAAGGAGCCGGCACCTTCTTTACACAAGAAAGACCGGGGAAGGATGAAAAAATATTTAAGCTCTACAAGTTCAAGAGCATGACGGATGAAAGAGATACAGACGGAAAGCTCCTGCCTGATGCAGAGAGATTGACTCCGGTTGGGCGTTTTATCCGTAAGACCTCACTAGATGAACTTCCTCAACTCTGGAATGTGCTAAAAGGAGACATGGCTTTGATAGGCCCTCGCCCACTGTTGCCAGAGTATCTGCCATATTACACAGAGCGCGAACGCTTACGCCATACAGTACGACCGGGCATGTCGGGCTGGGCTCAGATCAATGGTCGTAACAATGTGACTTGGAATCAGAAGTTAGAGCTTGATGCATACTATGTGGAGCATCTTAGCCTTGGGACGGACTTCCGTGTGATTATTACTACAATTAGGAATATTCTGAGCGGCAGCAAAGATGTGAACGTAGTACCAAGTGCCGTAAAAGGCATGGGAAAACTGAATGAAGAACGTGTCGATCGTAAGTTGAGATGATAGCAAGAAGACTGGAAGAACAGGATTTGCAGTTGCGTGTAACGTGGATGAACAACCCGATAGTTTCTAACAATATGCACTTTGAGACACCTGTGATGATGGAGAATACCATCAAGTGGTTTCAAGGCAATATTGGCAATGAGAAACGTGTGGATTTGGTCTTCGAGGAAGAAGGCCGAATCGTGGCTTTTGGCGGTCTAACGAGGATCAATCGAGAGATCAACAAGGCTGAACTATACATTTTTGTAAACCCTGAATCACAGAAGGTTGGCATCGGGACAAGAGCAACGAAGATATTATGCAAATATGGATTTGAGAAATTGGGGCTCAACAAAATTCACTTGGAGACTAATGAGGACAACAAAGCTGCACAAAATGTGTACAAGAAATGTGGATTTAAATTGGAAGGTATACTTCGAGAGGAATACTGCACTAATAACGGACATATGTTGAGTCGCATGTATTACGGACTCTTAAGAGGTGAACTCAATGAATAATACATTTCTGATTCACGAAAACTACACAATCAATGGCCAAAGGCTGAAAATTGTGCGCGATGATATTTTCCCCTTTATAGGCGGTGGCAATAAGGCGCGCAAAGCTGTGGCTTACGAGAAATTCCTCAAGGAGGAAGGCTATAATGCTATCGTGACGTGTGGTGGAGTTCAAAGTAACCATAACAGAGCGATGGCACTGATGTGTGCAAAAAACAGATGGAAATGTCATCTTTGCATTCAGGGATCGAAAGAGCGGTTTGCAGAAGAAAAAGGCAATGCTTTGCTCGATCGTCTAAGTGGTGCTGAGTGTGAGCTTATCAATCCGGAAGATACAGCAACTGCAATGGATAGAGCCATGGAAGATCTCAGAGCAAGAGGATATAATCCATTCTATGTAATAGGCGGTGGCCATAATCTATCTGGAGGCACCTGCTTTGTGGAGGCTGTACAGGAATTGAAACGCCAATGTGATGAGGAGGGTTGGAAACCTGACTATCTGTTTCTCGCCTCGGGTACTGGTAGTACACAAGCAGGTATCCAAGTGGGACTCGACATGGTAGGATGGGGAGACGTAAAGTGTGTTGGCATTTCAGTAGCTCGCAAAAAAGAAAAAGGAATACAAGTGATAGCTGAGTTTGCAAATATGCTAGCAACCCATTATGGTCTAGAGAAGGATTACAAAGACAGGATTCTCTTTAACACCGATTATCTTTTTGGGGGGTATGAAAATTATACTGATGAAATGAAAGACTATCTTGATGGCATAATGAAGCAATCAGGACTTGTTTTCGACACAACCTATTCGGGCAAGGGCTTCTGGGGCATGATGCAAGAGATAGAAAAATGTCGACTGTGGAATAAGAAAATCTTATTTTGGCACACTGGAGGCATTATGAACATAATGAAGTGAATAAGAGAAATAGATAACCATGAATATTCTTTTCACTTGTGCGGGCAGACGCACATATCTACTGAAGTATTTCAAAGAGAATCTGTCTGACGGAGATAAGGTGGTGGCTACAGATATGCAACTGAGTGCGCCAGCATTGCAAGTTGCTGATGTGAAGTTGCAGGTACCTGCCGTATATGATCCCGAATACGTGAATATGACGCTCCGCATCTGTGAAGAGCAGAAGATCGATGCGCTCTTCTCGTTGAACGATCTAGAGCTGCCTATCTTGGCAGAGAATAAGGCGAGATTTGAGACCCTTGGCGTGAAAGTGATCGTGAGTGACCCCAAGGTGATAGACATCGCCTTCGATAAGTACAAAACGGCTCAGTGGGTAGAGTCTTTGGGTTTGACTACACCTAAAACATACGTCCGTCTAAAGGATGCTAAGGTGGCATTGGCTGCGGGCGAGGTTGCATTTCCACTGTTCATGAAGCCACGTTGGGGTTCCGGGTCTATCGGTCTTGAGAGCATTGCGGACATGGAGGAACTAGACATTTATTACGGCCTACTGATGAAGAAAGTCAAGAAAACAATTCTTGCTACGGCTTCGACAGGGGATGAATATATCATGATTCAGGAGAAGTTGACAGGCAACGAATTTGGTTTGGATATCATGAACGACCTAAAAGGCAAGAACGTGGGCGTGAGTGTGAAGCAGAAATTGGCGATGCGTTCGGGCGAGACCGACAAGGCCATTACGGTGGATCTGCCTGGAGTACGCGAAATAGGCCATAGAATAGGAGAGGCTCTGGGGCACATCGGCAACCTTGATGTAGACATTATGCAGAGAGCGAACGGAGACTACTGTGTACTAGAGTTAAATCCTCGTTTTGGTGGTGGCTTTCCTTTCTCATACGAAGCTGGCGTGAACCTGCCAAAGGCATTAATTCAGTGGATCAAGGGCGAGGATGTAGACCCTTCCATCCTCCAACCTCAGTACGGTCGCATGTTCTCCAAAAACGACTACTTGGTAGAAATTAAAAATATATAAGTACAGGAAGAGCAGAGACTTATTATTCAATACAGTACATGCAACATAATTGCAAACTAGAAGTATTACTATCCTGTCAATAAGATACTGAAAAAATGGAAAAGAAGAGAATCTGGCTATCGCTGGCTGAGATGGGCGGCGAGGAGCAACGATTTATACAAGAGGCTTTCGACACGAATTGGGTAGTGCCTTTGGGGCCGAACGTAAACGGCTTCGAGGCTGATCTCGAAAGCTATCTCCAGATTGAGGGCAAGCGGGTCGTAGCCCTTAGTGCCGGCACTGCTGCCCTGCATTTGGGCTTGGTGATGCTGGGCGTAGGACGCGGCGATGAGGTGATCTGCCAGAGCTTTACGTTCTCGGCCTCGGCTAACCCCATCGTATATCAAGGAGCCAGTCCCATATTTGTCGATAGCGAACCTGACACTTGGAATATGGATCCGAAGGCCTTGGAAGCGGCTATCAAGGATCGCATAGCCAAGACGGGCAGAAAGCCGAAGGCAATTATCCCCGTACATCTATATGGTATGCCTGCTAAGATGGACGAGATCATGGCTATCGCACAAAAATATGACATCCCCGTTCTGGAAGATGCTGCCGAGGCAATAGGCTCCACCTACAAAGGGAGACGATGCGGCAGCTTCGGTGCCTACGGTGCCCTGTCGTTCAACGGCAACAAGATGATCACGACCTCCGGCGGGGGGGCGTTGGTCTGCCCCGATGGCGTGGCGGCCAAGTGGGTGATGTTCTATGCTACGCAGGCACGCGACGAAGCTCCGCATTATCAGCACAGCCACATAGGCTACAACTATCGCATGAGCAATATATGTGCCGGCATCGGACGCGGGCAGATGCTCGTTCTGGAGCATCATATCGCCAAGAGAAAGCAGAATCACCGTCGCTATATGGAGCTACTCGCCGACGTAAAAGGCATCAGCGTCCTGGACAATCCGTCGTCGGACTTCGACTCCAACTTCTGGCTCACCTGCATAGTGGTCGATCCCGACGAAGCAGGCTTCAGCAGGGAAGAGGTGCGACTGGCACTGGAGGCGGAGAATATCGAGAGTCGTCCGCTATGGAAGCCCATGCACCTACAGCCTGTCTTCAGCCAGTGCCCGTTCTACGGGGACGGGACGAGCGAAGCTCTCTTCAACGACGGGCTCTGCCTGCCGAGCGGTTCGCTCCTCGAAGAAGAGGATCTGGAACGCGTGTGTCGGGTGATCAAAGGATTGCCCCATTAGCCCCATGCGAACAAAGGACATCGCTATTGCCGATTACGACTATCCACTGCCAGAGGAGCGCATAGCCAAGCACGCCCTGCCCCAACGCGATGCCTGCAAGCTGCTCGTCTATGAGGGTGGCAGAATAACGGATGCGGTCTTCTCCCAACTGGCGGATCTGCTACCCGACAAGAGCATGCTGGTGCGGAACAACACCCGCGTGATCCGTGCGCGGCTGCTATTCAAAAAAGAGACAGGTGCAACGATAGAGGTATTCTGTCTGGAGCCGGTGGCTCCCGCCCAATATGAGCTGGCACTGACCTCGCGGGGGTCATGCGTCTGGAATTGTATGGTGGGCAATGCCAAACGATGGAAGTCGGGCGAATTGCTGATGGAGGTGCCGTCACCAGCAGGCAGATCGATCATCCTGAAAGCCGTCCATGACGAGTCGGGCACCAACCATGTCCGCTTTAGCTGGGAGGACACAGCCTTCACCTTCGGCGACATACTGGAGCTGGCGGGCATACTCCCTATCCCACCCTACCTGAACCGCGAGACGGAGGAGGAGGACTTGGACACATACCAGACGGTCTATGCCGTGAACAAAGGGTCTGTGGCGGCTCCGACGGCGGGACTACACTTCACGGAAGAGGAGTTTGAGCGCCTGCGGGCGCGGGGTACGCCGGTGATCGACGTGACGCTGCATGTGGGTGCAGGCACCTTCCGTCCGGTCAAGAGCGAGACAATAGGCGAGCACCAAATGCACCGCGAGCTGATCGTCATCGAGCGGGCTTCGCTCGACGCACTCCTACATGAGGAGCGGACGATCGTGGCCGTGGGGACGACCTCGGTGCGCACGTTGGAGAGCTTGTATTGGCTGGGTAAGCGGCTGATCGCCTCGCCCGAAACACAGGAGGATGCACTCCGCGTAGATCAATGGGAGGCGTACGAAGGAGCGGAAGAAAGCATCTCGCGGGCGGAGATCCTCCAAGCACTACTGCGCTGGATGGATAGGCAGGAGGCGGAGAAGCTCATCTTCCCGACGGAGATACTCATCGCGCCGGGCTATCGCTATCGAATGGTGGATGCGATGATCACGAACTTCCACCAGCCGCGGAGCACGCTCCTGCTGCTGGTATCGGCCTTTATCGGGGAGGACTGGCAGCGGGTGTACAGGCATGCGCTGGAGACGGGGTATAGGTTCCTTAGTTATGGGGATGGGTCGTTGCTCATTCCATAGGTTGTGTCGTTGTGTGATAACGGGTGAATAGCTGCGTTGCCTGCGAGATTCGAACTCAGTCATATACGACAGCATATTCCTTCGCCCAAACTCTTGGCGCCTTGCTCTTCATCTCTTTCTGAACACCGCCATCCATCCGGCAGAGAGGGGCCTTGACTGTATCCGTTTCTAAAACAACAACGAAATATCTACAGTAAAGGGGAAAAAGGAGAGAGGCTGCGCCGAAACAGAAGTTTCAACGCAGCCTCTCTCAATATGTGCGGCTGGCGAGACTCGAACTCGCACGCCGTGAAGCACCAGATCCTAAGTCTGGCGTGGCTACCAATTACACCACAGCCGCAACAACATACAAAAGGCAAGAACCTTTTGCGGGTGCAAATATACATTATTTCTTTCTAACACAGTCACAACAATGGGAAAGAACCTTGACTGTATCTTTTTATAGTACGGCTACTGAGGTGGTACATGTGGTTATTTGCTCTTTGTGGAAGGGGCTCCAACTTTTTGCTTCGGGGCATTTGGAGGTTTCGGACTTTTGTCTACTTTTGCATCGGCTAAAGCTGATAGCCGCTCGGCCGGTGTCGAGGTTTTATATAGTGGATTACGTACATACAGATCTTTTATTGGTACTTGACCATGAAGAATATGTTCGTCCGGAATTTCCCCGAGGCTTCGGCCACAGGAAATTCATATCAGTAGTTTTTGGGTTAGGCTTCGATCTGGCGGAATAGGTTTTGATGAGACTATTCCCGAGATTGTGACGCCATGAGAGGCGGAGGAAAACACATGGCCGACTCTTCCGACCACAAGACTATGGGATACACTGCCCCGTGCAGAGCGTCCGGACTATACCGTGCTCCATCCGATCGGATAGAACCGCCATCACACCCTCGGGAAACTATCGCTTGACCGTAATTATTTTTTTAATTTTTTAATTCAACAAACGGATGAAAACAAAATCATTCAACAAGAACAGACTCCGCAATTTGGAGCATTTCCAGTTCGCAGAAAGCGTACTAACCCTCTGTCGTGAAGCTAATATCGTAAAGCTAAACGCTGCCCTCACACCGCTTGAAAAAGCACTACAAGAGGAGGATCTCCTGCTCAATCTGAGACGCAAAGAGTCGGGTTCACAAGAGCTGGCACTGCTGGACGACGAACGTGGCAAGGCCTGGCGCGTAATTTCCTTGATCGTGCAAACCGAACTACTGAGCAAAAAGGCCGATCTGTTAGCTGCCGCACGCCAGATCGATGAAGTGCTGGGGCGCTACCCTCGACTGATCTACCTCCCCCACCTACAACAAACGGGCGGCATCAAAAACTTGGTGACCGACCTCCGCTCCACGGATCTTACAGCTGCGGTGCAAAAGCTGGAGCTGAAAGAGAAGATCGACAACCTTGATGCAATCAATAAGGCCTTCAAGGCGCTCTATCTGAAGCGACTGAAATCGGGCTCTTATGAGACAAGAGTAAACGTTCGCGAACGGCGCACGGTGACAGACAAAGAGATCGAAACGGTAACCAACCTACTGGATGCCCTGCACACGCTGGAGGCAAGCGAATCGACCGAGCAACTGATCACGTTGTATAACAACCTCGTCATCAAGCAAAGTCGCCTACTGGCCCGTCGAACCGTGTACGGCAGGGCAGCCTCCGAGAAACGCTATGGCGCCATCGAACAGCTCCTCTACCCCATGCTACCCGCACTCATCACCGAAGAGGGAATGACAGTGGCCTTTGCGGGCCGTACACTCGGCACGAACAAGGATCGTCACTACCTCATCAACCTCCGTATGGGTGGTACAAAGGAGTATGAACGCTGGTATCGTATCGAGGGTGAGAAGCTCGTCTACGTCCCCGAGGATAAGCTCCCCAGACCTAAGCGGAAGAAGAAGCCCCAACCGGCAAGCGACTTCACCGTTCCGTCAGCCGAAACAACACCGACACCTCCCGCCCAAGGCGGTAGCAGCAGTGGCGACCATGACGGAGGTGCAGAGGGCAGCATAGGTGGCGGGCTGTAAGTGCGTATAGCATTCAGAAATTGAGCCATCATTTGTAAACAACAACCGCAATCAAAGAGCCAAAAGCTCAATGATTGCAGTTGTTTTTATTTGTTTCGACACCTGAAAACCATCAATAAGAAAGGTGTATTTCCCAGTAGCAAGAGCAATACATCGGAAAACATTAGTGTCCAACAACTTGCTTGATAAAATAATATTCATACCTTTGTCGTCCGTAAAAAACGGTTACCAAACTCCAAGAGTGTCATTCACAAACGAAACAAGAACAAATCAAAAATAGATAGCAATGAAAAAAGGTATTCATCCTGAGAATTATCGCCCGGTAGTCTTTAAGGACATGTCTAACGAAGACATCTTTATTACTCGTTCTACCATGGAAGCCAAGGAGACGATCGAAATTGATGGCGTTACCTACCCCTTGATCAAGGTGGAAATCTCTAACACTTCTCACCCCTTCTTCACCGGCAAGGCCAAGCTCGTAGATACGGCTGGTCGCGTCGATAAGTTCATGAGCCGCTACGGCGATCGTAAGAAGAAGTAAGCCTCTCACCGCTTCGAATCATCCCCGTCGATCTCTTGCACGATACCGACGAGGCACAACAGCTACAGTACCCGTTCATATAGCAAAGGCGATGAACGGGTGCTGTGCTTATTAGGCGCAGCCCTCATGCCATTTTTTTCTATCGGCAATAAACCTGAGCATATCAGTCCCATCTATACACTAAAGAACTGAAAAGAACACATAACACATTAGTCAAACACATTTAAGCACCAATCATTGTATGAACAAAGTGTGGAAATACACGGCAGGAGCCTTCGGTATTGCTGCCATCAGCGTAGTGGCTTCAGTTGCCACTATCGCAGCCATCGGACATTATCAAGGACAATCTTTCCTATCCGACGGCATCGAGAACGAATATGGATTCAAGCAAACGTCCTATGTTCCTACGTCAGGAGCTTCAGCCGGTTTGCCCAATCTTGTGGATGCAGCTGAAGCATCGGTCAATGCTGTCGTACACATCAAAGTCGAGGCCGAGCAACGAATGGATTCACAGCAATACTTCGATCCATTTGAATTCTTCTTCGGCGGAGACTCCAGAAGTTTCCAACGTCCTCAGACGCGTCAAGTCGTAGGCTATGGATCGGGCGTTATCATCAGCACGGACGGCTACATCATCACCAATAATCACGTGGTCAAAGGGGCCAAAGATCTCACTGTCATCCTCAATGACAACCGCAGTTTCAAGGCCAAAATAGTCGGCACTGATGCCACCACCGACATTGCCCTCCTCAAAGTGGATGCCAAGGGACTCCCCACCATCCCCTTCGGTGATTCGGATAAGCTCCGTGTAGGGGAATGGGTATTAGCCGTGGGCAATCCTTTCAACCTCACCTCTACAGTGACTGCAGGCATTGTCAGTGCCAAAGGCCGCTCCACGCAGCAAGCGACCGGAAGCGGAACCCTCCAGATAGAATCGTTCATTCAGACCGATGCAGCTGTCAACGCCGGCAATAGTGGTGGAGCATTGGTAAACGACAGGGGCGAACTCATCGGCATCAACACCATGATATATAGTCAGACGGGCAACTATTCCGGTTATTCATTTGCTGTTCCGATCTCCATCGCAGCGAAAGTCGTGGCTGACATCAAACAATACGGCACAGTGCAGCGTGCAGTCCTCGGAATAACCGGTGGAGATATAACGGAAGCTGCTGTTAAGGAATTTGATCTGAAAGTACGCGAAGGAGCTCTGGTAGCTGACTTTGCCGAAGTAAGCGCAGCCGTATCGGCCGGGATGCAGAAAGGCGACGTCGTCACTGCAGTGGATGACAAGCAGATCAAGAGCTTCCCTCAGTTACAAGAAGCTATTGGCCGATACAGACCGGGCGATAAGGTGAAGCTCACCGTTAATCGCAAGGGTGCCATCAAAGAGCTTACGGTCACGCTCAAGAACAACGAAGGAAGCACATCGGTTATCACCGGCCAGTCATCTGAGAATATATTAGGAGCCACCTTCCAAGAGCTGAGCACTGAACAAAAACGCACCTATGGTGTTTCCTATGGAGTAGAGATATCCTCTGTAGGGACAGGCAGGTTCAGAGAAGCGGGAATCAAAAAAGGATTCATCATTCTGTCAGTCAATCGTCAGCCGGTAAATTCCGGATCGGACATCAGTGACATCGTCAACGAAACAAGACAGAGCCGCACAGGCCGTGCAATCTTAGTACGAGGCTTCTATCCGGATGGCAATATCAGGACATTCGAGATAGAGCTATAGGACAAGACACCAACAACCGTTTCCATAGACCGGGTCAAACAGCCTACAGTCGCTCCACTCTCCACATCATCTTCGACCATGAAGTAGGATATAGAGAGTGGAGCGATTGGCTTTTTCCGATTACAGAAGATATTTTACTATTTTTGCAAACCATATTAAAGTGTAAGGAGCAAGAATGAGGCAACTTAAAATTTCCAAGTCGATTACCAACCGCGAAAGTGCGTCACTTGACAAATACCTTCAAGAGATTGGTCGAGAGGACTTGATTTCGGTCGAAGAAGAAGTAGAGTTGGCACAAGCCATCAAACGCGGAGATCGCAAAGCACTCGAAAAACTTACTCGCGCCAATCTTCGTTTCGTTGTATCTGTGGCCAAGCAATATCAGAATCAGGGCCTCAGCCTGCCTGACTTGATCAACGAAGGCAATTTGGGTCTTATCAAAGCTGCCGAGAAGTTCGACGAAACACGCGGTTTTAAGTTTATCTCCTATGCGGTATGGTGGATTCGTCAGTCCATCCTCCAAGCGTTGGCCGAGCAGTCTCGAATCGTACGTCTACCTCTAAACCAAGTAGGCACGCTCAACAAGATCATCAAGGCACAGCAGAAGTTCGAACAAGAGAACGAACGTCGTCCGTCATCTGCCGAACTGGCTAAGGAGCTGGACATTGCCGAGGATAAGATCGCCGACACAATGAAAGTATCGGGTCGACATATCTCAGTGGATGCACCTTTTGTAGAAGGAGAAGACAACAGCCTGCTCGACGTATTGGTTAATGAAGATACTCCCAATACGGACAAAACCCTCATCAACGAATCACTGGCCGTTGAGATCGAAAGAGCTCTATCAACTCTCACTGAGCGCGAGGCAGAGATCGTAAAGCTATTCTTTGGCATCGCCGGCTGCCAAGAAATGACGCTTGAAGAGATCGGAGACAAGTTTGGTTTGACACGCGAACGTGTACGCCAAATCAAGGAAAAAGCAATCCGCCGCCTACGGCAAAGCAATAAATGCAAGAATCTGAAAGGGTACTTAGGCTAAGGAATAACGATTAAAAAATTATTTCGGTTGCGTATTTACACGATTGTGTGTATCTTCGCGGCCGAAATTATTCTAATAATTCAAATCACAAAGAGTTTAACAATGAACAATTACGAAACCGTTTTCATTTTGACTCCCGTTTTGTCTGATGCTCAGATGAAGGAAGCGGTAGAAAAGTTCACGACCCTCCTCAAGCAGGAAGGTGCAACTATCGTGAACGAAGAAAACTGGGGCTTGCGTAAGCTTGCTTACCCCATCCAGAAGAAATCGACAGGCTTCTACCAGCTTGTTGAGTTCCAGGCCAATCCTGAAGTAATCGCCAAGTTGGAGACGAACTTCCGTCGTGACGAACGCGTTATCCGCTTCTTGACTTTCCGTCAAGATAAGTTCGCAGCCGAATACGCTGCAAAGAGAAGAAATCTGAGAGGAGCAAAAAAAAAACAGAAGTAGTTAAGGAGGCGTAAATCATGGCAGCAAACAACCAAGGAGAAATCCGTTATCTGACTCCGTTGTCAGTAGATACCAAGAAGAAGAAATATTGTCGCTTCAAGAAGAGCGGCATCCGCTACATCGACTACAAGGATCCCGAGTTCTTGAAAAAATTCTTGAACGAACAAGGTAAGATCCTGCCGCGTCGTATCACCGGTACTTCACTGAAATTCCAACGTCGTATCGCTCAGGCCGTAAAGCGTGCTCGCCACTTGGCCTTGTTGCCCTACGTAACCGATATGATGAAATAATAAAAGACGAGGAGACAGAATATGCAAGTTATTTTGAAAGAAGATGTAGTCAACCTTGGCTACAAAGACGATATCGTAACAGTCAAGGATGGTTACGGTCGCAACTTTCTAATCCCGCAGGGTAAAGCTGTGATTGCATCAGAATCAGCTAAGAAAGTATTGGCAGAGAATCTGAAGCAACGCGCTCACAAAATCGCCCAGATCAAGAAAGAAGCTGAAGAAAAAGCTGCCACTATGCAGGGCATCAGCCTGACCATCATGGCTAAGACCAGCAAGACAGGCACAATCTTCGGATCAGTATCGAATATCCAAATCGCCGAAGAACTGGCAAAGAAAGGCGTAGAAGTAGATCGCAAGATCATCGTTCTCAAGCCTGCAGTTAAGGAAATTGGCAACTATACTGCTGTTATCCGTCTGCACAAGGAAGTTACTGTAGAAATTCCTTTCGAAGTTGTTTCTGAGAACGAAGTTATCGAGCCGAAGGCAGAAGAAGCTCCCGTTGTTGAAGAAGCTGTAGAAGCAAACGAGACAGAAGCTGCTGAATAATTCTTATCAGTAACCCAAACATAAGCGGGTGTGTCAAAATGAAAGTTTTGGCACACCCGCTTTCCTTTTAAGAAGAATACCGGATTTTAATGTGAATCGCAAGCGAAGTCTAAGTCTCAGCAGAACAGAACGTCGCACGATTATCCTTATTTTTGCCCCGTAACAGAAATGACCAATGAGCCACAAATCTCAAAGCGAAAGCACGATCATCCTCATTACGGGCGGACAACGCTCGGGCAAAAGCTTGTATGCCGAGCAATTAGCACTGTCACTCTCTCCCAATCCTATTTATTTGGCCACGGCACGGATTTGGGATGATGAGTTTGCCCAACGTGTCGCACGGCATCAGCAAAGGCGTGGTCCGGAATGGATGAATATCGAAGAAGAAAAGACGCTGAGTCGTCATCACCCCAATGGAGGCGTAATGCTTATCGACTGTCTCACTCTTTGGGCTACGAACTTCTTTTTTGATCTGAATTCGGACATTAACCTTTCGTACGAAGCTCTTTGCCGAGAATTCGATGCCCTGACCGAGCAAGACGGCACATTTATCTTCGTCACCAATGAAATCGGATTGGGAGGCGTGGCAGAAAACGTAGTCCAAAGACAATTTGCGGACCTACTGGGACGACTCAACCAATACGTGGCAGCCCGTGCCGAACGTGTCGTATTGATGATCAGCGGCATTCCTGTTACAATCAAAGATGAAACAAAAGAACAAGACTGACGAACCACGATGAAAACATTCCACATCAGACGCCCCAACCAAAATATTCGCCAAGAACTGATCAACCGAATCAACTGTCTGGCAAAACCCAAAGGCTCCTTAGGCACACTCGAAGAGCTCGCGCTACAAATCGGGCTCATCCAACAAACACTCGCCCCCCAATTACGCAATCCTCACAATATCATCTTCGCGGCCGATCATGGTATCGCCAACGAAGGAGTCAGCTTCTCGCCCAAAGAAGTCACGTGGCAGGTTATCAACAACTTTCTGGGCGGAGGCGCAGGCATCAACTTCCTCTGCCGCCAACACGGATTCAAACTCGTACTCGTTGACGGAGGGATTGACTTCGATTTCCCCGAAGGAATAGACGTCTTGGATCGTAAAATACGCAAAGGCACACGCAACTACCTGCACGAGCCTGCACTAACCAAAGAGGAGATGGAGCAAGCCATCGCAGCAGGAGCCGAGGTTGTAAACGATTGCCATACCGGAGGATGCAACATCATCAGCTTCGGTGAGATGGGAGTTGCCAATACCTCTACCTCCTCCATGTGGATGACCTTCTTCACCGGGATTGATCTCAAGGAATGTGTAGGGGCCGGCAGCGGACTGGATACCGACGGCATCAGGCACAAATACAATGTACTCAAAGAGGCCAAAGACCACTATACGGGTAGCGGTACTGCAGAAGACATCATCACTTACTTCGGGGGCTTGGAAATGCTCATGGCAGTCGGCGGGATGCTGAAGGCGGCCGAGCTTGGCATGATTATCATTGTAGATGGATTCATTATGACCAACTGCCTACTCGCTGCATCTAAGTTCCACCCCGAGGTTCTCGATTACTCCATATTCGGTCACTGTGGAGACGAGTCCGGACATGCACGTCTACTCAACCACATGGGAGCCAAACCGTTATTACATTTAGGCCTTCGTCTCGGCGAGGGTTCGGGAGCAGTTTGTTCCTATCCCATTATCGAATCGGCGGTGAGGATGCTCTGCGAGATGCATACCTTCGAACAAGCAGCTGTAACCAAATACTTCTAATGGACAATGGCGCAGCAGACCAAAACCTACCATCACATTCTGGCAGCATTCATGCTATTGACGCGTCTCCCTCTGTGGCGAGTAGTCCGCGTAACCGACACAGCCTTCCGCAGAGCTACAGACTATTGGAGCTTGGTCGGCTGGTTGACGGCAGGAACGATGGTCGTCATCTATTGGCTGTCTATGCTTATAGGGCTTCCTACTATTGTAGCCATTATCCTTGCCCTCCTCTCGCGCCTTATTCTCACAGGGGCTTTTCATGAAGATGGCTTAGGCGATTTCTTCGATGGCTTTGGAGCCGGAGGAAGCCGAGAGCGCATCCTTAGGATTATGAAGGATTCGCATACGGGTAGTTACGGGATCTTGGCATTCGTCATCTATTACGCACTGGCTATTCACTCGCTCGCAGCACTACCACCTAACCTGACGCTCATCATCCTCGGCGTGGGCGACCCCTTCTGTAAGCTTGTCGCGTCACAACTGATCAATACTACTCCCTATGCTCGTCAGGTAGAGGAGAGTAAGATCGAGACCGTTTATAAGCGCATGAGCATCCCGACCATTATTTTCTCCTTCGCTGCCGGAGCTTTCCCGTTATTCCTATTCCTGCCAATGTACTATTGGCCTGCAATCCTTATTCCCGTACTGATTTTTGTGGCACTCCGTCAGCTCATGATGCGTAAGATAGGAGGCTATACGGGCGATTGCTGTGGGGCTACCTTCCTCCTCTGCGAGCTCGGCCTATGGCTCGGAGTACTCATGATGAGCAGAGGCCAATAGAGCAAGGATCAATCAAATGCAAATCACACTCATACGCCACACCACGACGGACGTCCCCGTAGGTACATGCTATGGACAGACCGACGTACCCTTGCGTTCGACATTCACTGAAGAAGCCGAGTTAGTACGCAGCCGCCTTGTCGGCATACCATTCGATGCCGCATACACCAGCCCGCTCAGCCGATGCACCCGCCTCGCAGACTATTGCGGTTATCCCGACGCTCGCAGAGACAGCCGACTGCTGGAAATTAATTTCGGAGAGTGGGAGATGCAGCGTTACGACCGGATAGTCGATCCCCGACTGCAAGAATACTACGCCGACTATATCCATACAGCTGCCACCGGGGGTGAAAGTTTTTCTATCCAACTTGAACGAGTCAGCAACTTTTTGTGCGAACTGACATCGAAGCCTCTGCAACACGTTGCCATCTTCACACATGGCGGCACCATCCTTTGCGCCCAGGTATATGCAGGTATCTACAGCTTGGCAGAGTGCTTCGAACATCAGACGCCTTATGGCGGCATCGTCACTCTTCAAATTGGCACCAAAAAATAGTTCTTAGCCGATACGTACTGCTTAATTATTGGTAACTTTACGCCCAAATAATAAGTAGTAATATGAGCCCATCCATCGGCATATTCGACTCCGGCTACGGAGGTCTCACGATCTTAAGTGAGATGCGCAAACTAATGCCCGAATACAATTTCATATATCTGGGCGACAACGCCCGCTCTCCATACGGCAATCGCTCCTTCGAGGTCGTCTATAAGTTCACGCTACAAGCCGTGAAGAAGCTCTTCGATCTGGGCTGTCCACTCGTTATCTTGGCCTGCAACACAGCCTCTGCCAAAGCCCTTCGCTCCATCCAGCAGCGCGATCTTCCCTATATGGACGACCCCACGCGCCGCGTTCTCGGCATCATCCGCCCCACCGTAGAGGCTGTGGATGAAATCACCCGAACCAAGCACGTCGGAGTCTTGGCCACACAAGGCACTGTCAGCTCGCATAGCTACCAACTGGAGATAGCCAAACTATTCCCCGAAATATCCGTCACCGAAGAGGCTTGCCCCATGTGGGTACCGCTCGTAGAGACGGGAGAGAGCGATAGCCCGGGAGCAGACTACTTCATCCGCAAGCACCTCGACAGCATCATAGCCAAGGACGATACCATCGATACGATTATCTTGGCTTGTACGCACTACCCGCTCTTGCGCCCCAAGATGAAGCGACTACTCACCCCCACTATCAAGCTCATTGCACAAGGCGAGCTTGTAGCCCATTCATTGAAGGACTATCTCCTCCGTCACCCTGAGATGGATCAGCGCCTCGAAAAGGGAGGGAAGACAGAGTACTTCACGACAGAAAGTCCTGACAAATTCGGAGAACTGGCTTCACTCTTCCTCAAAGAAGCAGTCCAAGCCGAGCATGTAACAATCGACTAACAACAGCAAACAAAGAATGAACAAAACAACCCTCCTCTTATCCGTACTCATGGCTGCGATACTATCCGCCTGTGGTGTCAATAACCGTGCCCAATCCGAACAGAACAAGATCGAAGGCGATTGGACCGTAAGCCAGTTGGGCGAAGCAGACAGAGCTGCCCTCACGAGTGTCGGCATGACCTTTACGCTCAATCTCGAAGAGAAAAGATTCGGTGGTAAAGGCAGTTGCAACAGCTATGGCGGCGAGGTCTTGACATACGATGCCAAGACAAACTCCATCAGCTTTGGCGACGTCATCGCCACTCGTATGTACTGCCCTGAGATAGGCTTCGAACAAACGCTATTCGCCACGCTACGCGAAGCAAAGCGTTATGAAGTCAAAGATGGCAAGTGCTATCTCTACAGTGAGAAGGACACGGCTCCCCTACTCGTCCTCTCCCGTCCATAGTCGGCGAGGAGCATTGCTCCCCGACTACATAATTCTCCATGAAAGAGGATATACCAAAATCTTCATTTTGGTATATCCTCTTTTCTTTTTTCTTCCCAACACTTCCACATATATTCCATATTCGATAGCATCTCCATCTTTATCACGCCTGAAACAAAGAATCTGTGGCGTCAAATCCAAACACAAAGTCGCGCCAAAAACTTTTCGAAATGGCGCATAACTTCCGGAGATATGACGCCAAAATCAAATGAAACTGGCGCAAGTTTTCAGTTGTTTATGCGGTGAGTTTTTGCCTGCTTTCGGCGTGTTTCAAGAGACGATCGATCCGCTGAGTCACTGCCCGATACTCACAAAACACTTCTCACGGACGAAGTATTGATATGCCAAACGCATCCCTGATCTATCCTTATTGTGGTGCAGGCAATACTATAAGATAAGCGCTCCTCATGTCACAACGGTCTCAATAACGTCGTAGGAATGCGTATTTTTGCGGAGACGAATACTATAGCATCTGACGGAGACTCGGTCTCTCGGTCATCCCTATTATGAAGAAAAAAGTAGCACTAATCACCGGCATCACAGGGCAAGACGGTTCTTTTTTGGCCGAATTTCTCATTGAGAAGGGGTACGAAGTACACGGTATCCTACGTCGTTCATCTTCTTTCAATACAGGTCGAATCGAGCATCTCTACCTCGATGAATGGGTGCGAGACATGAAGCGCGAACGGCTGATCAATCTCCACTACGGCGATATGACGGACAGCTCCTCGCTGGTACGCATCATCCAGACCATCCGCCCTTCCGAAATATACAACTTGGCTGCACAGAGCCATGTAAAGGTTTCGTTCGATGTACCCGAATATACGGCCGAAGCAGATGCCGTGGGCACGCTGCGTCTATTGGAAGCAGTGCGAATACTCGGTCTCGAACAGCAAACGCGTATCTATCAGGCCTCCACGTCCGAACTCTTCGGCAAAGTACAGGAAGTGCCACAGCGAGAAACTACTCCATTCTATCCGCGCTCGCCTTATGGAGTGGCCAAGCAATACGCTTTCTGGATCACAAAGAACTATCGGGAGAGTTATGGTATGTTTGCCGTCAATGGCATTCTCTTCAACCACGAGAGCGAACGCCGAGGGGAGACCTTCGTCACCCGCAAGATCACGCTGGCAGCTGCCCGCATCCGACAAGGCTTCCAGGACAAACTCTATCTGGGCAATCTGGATGCTCGTCGCGACTGGGGCTATGCTCGCGACTATGTGGAGTGTATGTGGCTGATGCTACAGCACGATACGCCCGAAGACTTCGTGATCGCCACGGGCAAAATGCATAGCGTACGAGAGTTCGTGACGTTGGCCTTCCACGAAGTAGGCATCGAACTCGAATGGGAAGGCAGTGGTATCGCAGAGCGAGGTGTGGACAAAACCAATGGTCGTGTCCTCGTGGAGGTAGACCCGAAGTACTTCCGCCCCTGTGAGGTGGAGCAACTACTCGGTGATCCCACCAAAGCTCGGACGTTGCTCGGTTGGGATCCAACCAAAACTTCATTCGAGGAGTTGGTACGCATCATGGTGAAAGCCGATATGTGCTTCGTACGCAAGTTGCATCTCAGAGCCCAATTTGAAGAACAAGACAATGAATAAGGATGCCAAAATATATGTGGCCGGTCACCGCGGTTTAGTAGGATCGGCTATCTGGAACAATCTGCAGCAGAAAGGCTACACCCATCTCATAGGGCGCACGCATCAAGAACTGGATCTGCTCGATGCCGTAGCCGTCCGTGAGTTTTTCGACAAGGAGCAGCCCGAGTATGTATTTCTGGCGGCAGCCCATGTGGGTGGCATCATGGCCAACAGCCGTTTCCGAGCCGACTTCATCTACCGCAATCTGGGCATCCAGCAAAACGTTATCGGCGAGAGCTATCGGCACAATGTGCGTAAGTTGATGTTCCTCGGCAGCACTTGTATCTATCCTCGCGACGCACGACAACCGATGCGCGAGGAGGAGTTGCTCACCGCTCCTCTGGAATACACCAACGAGCCGTATGCCATCGCCAAAATAGCCGGGCTTAAGATGTGCGAAAGCTTCAATCTCCAATACGGCACCAACTACATCGCTGTGATGCCCACCAACCTATATGGTCCCCAAGACAACTTCGATTTAGAAAATAGCCATGTACTTCCGGCTATGATCCGAAAGATTCACTTGGCGGATTGCCTCCTTCGCGGAGATGAAAAGGCTGTGCGCACCGATCTGCAAGCGCGTCCTGTGGTAGGCGTGAACGGCTCATCATCCATGAACGAGATACTCCCCCTCCTACAACGGTATGGCATCACGGCCGAAGAGGTAAGCCTCTGGGGTACGGGCAATCCCTTGCGCGAATTCTTGTGGAGCGAAGAGATGGCCGATGCCTGCGTCTTCCTGATGGAACATCGCGACTTCTCTCATCTGTGTCCCTCTGCGACGATGGAGATACGCAACTGCCATATCAATATAGGTACCGGCGAAGAGATATCCATTCGCGATCTGTCAGCACTCATCGCACAGGCCATCGGATACCAAGGGCGCATCACATTCGACTCATCCAAACCCGATGGCACGATGCGCAAGCTCACCGATGTGAGCAAACTGCACGCCTTAGGCTGGAAGCATCGCATCGGTATCCGGGAAGGAGTGGAGCGATTGGTACATTGGTATAGAATGTGATCTGTTTAAGCAGGGCTCCTTTTACTGATTTCTCGCACCAAAAATCATCCTCGCAATGATTATTTGCTACCTTTGCAGAGTTACCGAAAACGAAGAATAATCATCTAATCATAAACAGTCTTATCTAATTAGGATTATGGAAAATATCGATTGGTCGTCGCTCTCATTCGGCTATATGAAGACCGACTACA
This sequence comes from Porphyromonas loveana, assembly GCF_003096695.1. Taxonomy (GTDB): domain Bacteria; phylum Bacteroidota; class Bacteroidia; order Bacteroidales; family Porphyromonadaceae; genus Porphyromonas; species Porphyromonas loveana. The sequence goes on from NZ_QEKY01000002.1 coordinate 189,898, forward strand.
ACGTACGCTGTTACTATCGCAACGGCAAGTGGGGTGAACTCGAAGTATCATCCGAAGAAACAATCACCATGCACATGGCAGCTACCTGTCTGCACTACGGGCAGGAAGCATTCGAAGGTATGAAAGCCTTCCGCGGCAAGGATGGCAAGATCCGTCTGTTCCGTATGGACGAGAACGCCAAGCGTATGAATCGCTCTTGCCAAGGCGTGGTTATGGCTGAATTGCCGCAAGAACTATTCGAAGCAGCAGTGATCAAAGCTGTAAAGATGAATGAACGTTTCGTTCCTCCTTATGAAAGCGGTGCTTCTCTCTATATCCGTCCTCTCGTTATTGGATTGGGTGCACAGGTAGGTGTAAAGCCTGCTCCCGAATATCTCTTCATCGTATTCGTAACACCTGTAGGTCCTTATTTCAAGGAAGGATTCAAGCCGACTAAGATGGCTATTTTCCGCGATTATGACCGTGCCGCACCTCTGGGTACCGGTACGATCAAGGTGGGCGGCAACTATGCTGCCGGTATGATCCCGACCGTGAAAGCTCACGACATGGGCTATTCTGCCGCCATCTTCTTGGATGCTAAGGAAAAGAAGTACATCGACGAAGCCGGCCCCGCCAACTTCTTTGCGATCAAGGACAATACATACATCACTCCCGAATCAAGCTCTATCCTGCCCTCTATCACGAATAAGAGTCTGATGCAGGTAGCGCAAGATCTGGGTCTGAAGGTAGAACGTCGTCCCGTAGCAGAGGAAGAACTTGCCACATTCGAAGAAGCAGGTGCTTGCGGTACTGCAGCTGTAATCAGCCCGATCTCTGAGATCGATGACTTGGAGAACAACAAGCAGTACATCATCAGCAAGGATGGCAAGCCAGGCCCCTGGTGCGAAAAGCTCTATCACGAGCTGCGTGCTATCCAGTATGGTGACAAGCCCGACACGCATGGTTGGGTAACGATCCTCGACTAATCGGATAGTCATATCTATTATCACAAAGAGGCATCGCCACTGCTCTGTAGGAGCTGGTGGCGATGCCTCCTTTTTGTTCAATATGAAGAAGGTGCGGATTGTTATCAACCGAACATTTCGCGATCCTTAATCTTGATCGGATCGGTATAGAACTTTTCCCACCAAGCCTTTTCGCCCTTGCGGGGAGGTTTGGAGAGGAAGAGACGTTGATGCCGCTCAGTAGCTGCTGCAAGATTGACTCTGAAGTGATAGTGATCGAATATTCTTAATGCCTCTATCATGTACGACACGGCTACTTTCCTGTCTCGTATCAGGAGGAGATTCTCCCCATTCTTCCTGTCGGCCGTAGTGGAGAAATTATAGGAACCCAGATATACGCGCGCCGTAGGCTTATCGAAGTCGATCACCACGAACTTATGGTGCATGCGCGTACCTCCACCGCCAGAAGGTTCGGACTTGAAGGGTTCGGGCATATTCTCACCGATGACTTGGGGGAAGACGGGAGCCAGATTACCATTCGGCTTCTGGAGATTGAGCCCTCCCATCCGCTTGTCCGATATACCATAGACAAATACATCCCCTTTCTCCAACACACGGACGATCTCATCCTTGAGTGAGCCGGTCGTCTGAGATAGGAAAGCCAGCGAATAGAAGAGACTGGATTCCGTTTTAGAGACATCAGCCGCCACCTCGTCTAAGAGAGAATTGTTCTTGCTATGTGGAGAGAAAGACACTTGTGCATCAATGGAAGCGAGCTTGATTTTATTCCACAGAGCCGAATCAGTCTTGCCAAAAGCCGTTGTCGTGCAGTTCCAATAATTGTCAAAGGCAGCGAGGAATGGTTCGATGGCACTCTTGCCGCGTACGATCAGCACATTATTGGACTGTACATAAAGGCCGCGCCAAGTGAAATTAGTGGAGCCACAGATGGCCGCTTTCACTTTCTTGCCTTTGATCACGATGGTCTTATTGTGTTGCAACTGTCCCATATGTTGTCGCTTCACTTTCCCTTGGGTAGAAGCCCGTAACCTCTCATAAGCGATGCTCTCGGCCGAATCGTGCTCGGCATGTTCGGCACTATCGTCAATGATAATCGAAAGTCTTTCTTTCAATTGTAGAAACTTCTCCATCACGACAGGCAGATTGAGATCATAGGCTACGACTTTGACCTCGGCACTCTTGTCCGCAATGGCTTCGTCCAAGAGCCGGAGCATAGCCTCTGCAGCCTCGAATCCCATCCACGGAAGTGCAGTAGTAGCCTTGGGATGAGTGGGAACAAAATCAATACCTTCTTTGGATTTACTCGGCAACAATGCTGCGACACCTCCTTCATCGGAATACTTATCCACAAAAGCCTGGGAAGAAACGAATCCGCGGGTGAACGCCACATCAAGACGTTGTGGATAGGTCTCGCGATGCAAAACGATCTCAACGCGCTGCTCCTCTCCATAACTCAACTCTTCATACCAGTTCATAAAGACGGGCTTCACTTGGTACACGAAAGCTCCATTCATGTCGGCATTGCGTGGGAAGTGCACCCAGCGAAACATTTGAAACGGGGAAAGGAGGGACGATTTGGTCTCGCTACAGACATTCCCATCAGCATCAAGGAAAGAAAGTCTGTTCTTCAAGGCATAAAAGCGATCACCGCCCGGTTCTTTATACTCAATGGCAAAGCCGACAAAGTCGCGGGGAGGTTTTCCGTCCCGCCAATTCATGGCCAACAACAACATACCATCTCCCCGATAGGCTTTGAGCGTAAAAAGGGCCTTCGGATTCTTTCCTGTCAAAATGTAATCATTCGTATTCTGAGCCATATTCAACTATTTTATATCTTCATTGACACTCAAAAATAGGAAAACCCATCGGCATTATCTGAACTTTTACATACAAAGGGCTGTTAGAGGACAAAAGGGAAACCTTTTTTCAGAATTGCAAAATAGCGCACCAAGTGGATACAATCCGCCAGTATTAACAACATAAAACAAAAAAGTAACATCTATGGCTAATTACAAAGTAATCGAGGTAGAAGGTATCGGACCGGTATTGGCCGGCAAGTTGAACGAAGCGGGCATCATGTCCACCGACCAACTCTTAAAGGCCTGCAAAACGAAAGCAGATCGTAAAGCTCTGGCCGCAAAGAGTGGCATCGAAGAGAGCAAGATCCTCAAGTTCGCCAATATGGTGGATCTCTTCCGCATCAAAGGAGTAGGAAGCGAATATGCCGAACTGCTCGAAGCGGCGGGCGTTGATACTGTGAAGGAGCTGGCTACGCGCAAGGCCGACAACCTAACAGAGAAAATGGCCGAGGTGAATGCAGTCAAAAAGCTGGTGCGTCGCCTCCCGGTGCTAAAGATGGTAGAAGACTGGGTGAAGCAAGCCAAGGATCTTCCTCGGATGCTCGAATACTAATTGTGCCTCATTAGTGGCACTTCTGCCCCGAAGCGCCTAAACGCATGTCCATTCATACGTTTAGGCGCTTCCAACATTTGACAGGTTGCCTTGATAGAAGAGAAGTGATACATGGTGGAGTATCCGCTTAGACCGGTAAGAAGCCTCACAATGCCCCGACTGCATAGAAAAGATTGATACAGCATCACCTTTTTTAACTCTCTATGGAGCATGGAGAGCTGTGGTGCATACTTCTCAAAATTATGGAGCAAAAACGCTCGGAATATGGCGCCGGTTTTCCTAAACAACTCGCGCCAAAAGTTTTTTGATTTGGCGCATAATTTTTTCTGAAATGGCGCCAGAAGGAAATGATTTTGGCGTGAGTTGTTTCGATCATTCGCACAAGTAGGAGATCATAACACATCTGCATACTTTTTCACACAAGAGAGGCTCTTTCGTCAGTCATGCACATGATCACGAAGAGGCATACCCGTATAGGAAGATTATATGCGTCAACCTCATTTAGATGACGCTACACACCACCCAATAAACATACTTACTACTTTTGTAGCATCATGAGACTATCAGATTTACACACCGGCGATCGAGCCACTATTATTCGTGTCGAGGGGCGCGGCGTTTTCCGCAAGCGCATATTGGAAATGGGGTTTGTACACGGCAAGACCGTTACCGTCCTCCACAATGCTCCCTTACATGATCCGGTTTACTACCGCATCATGGACTATAATGTTTCGCTTCGCCGTGCCGACGCTGCCCGCATAGAAGTGGTACTCATAGAGAGTGCTGATACGGTTGACATCCCACCCGAAACAGAAACGACTGTGATGCATGCTCCCCATGCTGCATCGGCCGATGTACTCTCCCTGCCTACCGACGAAAGGCTCTCGCCTCCTGAAACAAGGCACGAAGCACATCGCATTCGTGTGGCGTTGATCGGCAACCCCAACTGTGGCAAGACCTCCATCTTCAATCGTGCCAGCGGTGCACACGAGCACGTCGGTAACTATAGCGGCGTCACGGTAGAGGCCAAGGAAGGTTACTTCCGACATGGCAACTACAAGATCGAAATAGTAGACCTGCCCGGCAGTTATTCGCTCTCGCCCTATAGTCCGGAAGAGTTGTATATCAGGAAATATCTGAGCGAAGAGACACGACCTGATATCGTGCTTAATGTGGTGGATACGTGCAATTTGGAGCGCAATCTCTATCTGACGCTACAGCTCAAAGAAATGGGACTGCCCGTAGTCATAGCATTGAATATGTATGACGAGTTTGAACGGAAGGGCGATTCCCTCGACTATCCCTCTCTCTCTGCCATGCTCGGTATCCCCATGATCCCGACAATCGGCCGTACGGGAGAGGGGCTGCATGAGCTGTTCGACGCACTGGTATCCGTATATGAAGGAACCAATACGACCGTGCGCGACATCCGCATCCATTATGGCAGCATCATAGAGCCGGCGGTAGAGTCCCTCGCCAAGAAGATTACGCAGCGACTTGTCCTTCCATATGCACTGCCGGCTCGGTATCTGGCAGTCAAACTCATAGAGGGAGACAAAGAAATTAGTCGCTACATAGGGGAGCAACCCAAAGGACAATTCATCCTATCGGCACGTGACTTTGCGCTACACAATATTGATGAGTATCTGACAGTCGCAAGCGATGCCGAAAGTATTATCACGGATCACAGATACGGTTTCATTGCCGGAGCTCTCCGAGAGACGTACACGAGTAATAACCGGCAACCCAAGACGTTGACCGACAAGATCGACAACATCGTTACGCATCAAGTATGGGGGTTCCCGATCTTCATCTTGTTCATGTTCATTATGTTCCAAGCTACATTCGTAGTGGGAAGCTACCCGATGGGTTGGATCGAGACACTTGTGGGTTGGGTCGGCGGTCTTGCCGAAAGCTTGATGCCTGACGGCTCGTTCAAGGACCTCGTTGTCGATGGCATCATCGGAGGTGTGGGAGGCGTCATTGTCTTTCTGCCCAATATCCTCATCCTCTACTTCTTTATCTCCTTGATGGAAGATAGCGGATATATGGCACGTGCGGCCTTCATCATGGACAAGATCATGCACCATATGGGACTACATGGCAAGTCTTTCATTCCGCTTATTATGGGCTTTGGCTGCAACGTTCCGGCCATTATGGCCACCAGAACGATCGAGAGCCGCCAGAGTCGTATGATTACGATGCTGGTGACCCCCCTCATGAGCTGTAGTGCTCGCTTGCCGGTCTATCTGCTACTGGCCGGAGCTTTCTTCCCCCAATCGGCAGGATTGGTCCTGTTCGGTATGTATTTCTTGGGTATCTTGCTGGCGGTATTGATGGCGCGCTTGTTCAAGCGTACCCTCTTCCGCGCCGAAGATGTTCCCTTTGTAATGGAACTTCCTCCCTATCGTATGCCGACAAGCAGGTCAGTAGTCGTGCATATGTGGAGCAAAGCTGCCCAATACTTGCGCAAGATGGGTAGCATCATCCTGCTGGCGTCAGTAGCAATCTGGTTTCTCAGTTACTACCCGCATTACTCGGGCGAAGCTGAACTGAGCGCACTCTCCACACAGTTGCAAGAGAATATACAACTCACAGAGGAGGAAAAACAAGCAAAAACGGAAGAACTGGAACGACAGATACACATCCGCCAACAGGAAGAGTCTTATATCGGACGCATCGGCCGAGCAGTACAGCCCGCTTTGGCTCCTTTGGGATTCGACTGGAAGATGAGCGTAAGCCTCTTGACGGGTATGGCAGCCAAAGAAGTTGTCGTCAGTACACTGGGAGTAATATACACAGGGGACGGTGACGACAGCGAAGAAGCCACGCAGCGCCTGGGCGAACGCATTCGCCAAGACCGCGATGCCAACGGCAACCCCACGTTCTCGCCACTTGTAGCCTTAGGCTTGATGGCATTTGTACTCATCTACTTCCCCTGCATCGCCACGGTGGTAGCGATCGGGCGAGAGAGCGGACACTGGAAGTGGGCGGCATTCTCCATCATCTATTCTTGTTCGTTGGCATGGATAGTCACCTTCCTAATCTATCAAGTGGGCAAACTATTATTTGTCTGACACTGTTTTGATAGTATGATACAGAACATCCTGACGGCCATAACGGGACTTATCGTTTTCGGGATTATTGTCTATCGCCTTGTACGACTGTGGAGACGCAGAGATGATGCCGCAGGCGGATGCTCGGGCTGTGCCTCGCGGAGCGACTGCTCTCTCAAGCGGCACGACGACCCGATGCGCTGAGGACTGGTCGATGCAATCACACACAAGCCGACTCGTCAGCTGAACGAGTCGACTCACAGTATTATTTATTTCATGAGTTCGACATAAGTATTTCGCCAGGGCGTACACCTCTGTGCGCAAACCTCAGATCGAACATCTAAATGCTCTATCTCTCTAAAGGTACTTCTTTCGCTGACTTAACCCCTAAACAAATGCCGGTATTAAATACAAACTAAGCAGCTGACCCAGAAAAAGCCCCCATTATAGAACTCCCATTGAACGTTTCCGACTTAATTTGACCTAATAGTGCTCTTATGGGTGGAATGTACACACCTTGTTTTTTAGCACATTTGTAGATACCATATGGATATAATCAATATCTTTGCCACGTCAATGGACTCTGCTCATTGCTGTTCAATGCGTAGAAAGAAAAAGGAGTATCTGGAGAAATTCCGAGACTGTTCCGCGTTGTGACGAACAGAACGATCGCAAAAAACGCCAAACCTTGGAAATAGCCACAGAACCCTGACCATGACAGACCTCTCTGATTCACAGAGATATGAGATTACAATGTTCATTCTTACGTTTTGAGAACATAGTCACTCATTAATTGTCGTTGAGGCCACAAGCCTTTCTCGGCATTTTTGTGCATGCATACCGATCCAATCTGAGAGTGTAACAGACATTAAAGCGATAAGAAAGCAAAGATTGAAATAGAAATAAAGCGAAAGTTTTATCACTTTAAAAGAGGAAAGATATTATGATGACAAGCGAACAGTACGTAGAAAGCCTTCGGAAACTGAACTTGAAGGTTTATTTCATGGGAGAAAAAATCGACAATCCTGTTGATCACCCTATGATTCGCCCCTCTATGAATTCGGTAGCTATGACTTACAAGTTGGCCGAAATGGAGGAGTACAAGCATTTGATGACGGCAACGTCTAATCTGACCGGAAAACAAATCAATCGCTTCTGCCACCTACACCAAAGTACAGAAGATTTGAAAAACAAGGTGAAGATGCAACGACTCTTGGGCCAAAAGACCGCATCATGCTTCCAACGTTGTGTCGGTATGGATGCTTTCAATGCAATCTATTCAACGACCTACGAAATGGATGAGGCACTAGGGACGTCCTATCACAAACGTTTTGTAGATTATCTCAAGTATGTGCAAGATAATGACCTTGTCGTTGATGGTGCCATGACTGACCCCAAGGGAGACAGAGGTTTGGCTCCCTCAGAACAAGAAGATCCGGATCTCTACATGCACATCGTCGAAGTTCGTGAAGATGGCATCATCGTTTCTGGAGCAAAGGCGCATCAAACTGGTGCAGTCAACTCTCACGAGCATCTTATTATGCCTACCATCGCTATGCGCGAAGCCGATGCAGACTATGCAGTCTCATTTGCTGTGCCTTCTGATGCAGAAGGTGTTATTATGATCTATGGGCGCCAATCGTGTGACACACGAAAGATGGAAGCAGGTGCTGATATTGATTTGGGCAATCCGGAATTTGGCGGACATGAAGCTCTCGTTGTGTTCGACCGAGTATTTGTCCCTAACGATCGTGTCTTCATGTGCCGTGAATATCAGTTTGCAGGTATGATGGTAGAGCGTTTTGCTGGGTATCACCGCCAATCGTACGGTGGTTGCAAAGTCGGTGTTGGCGATGTACTCATCGGCGCAGCAGCTCTTGCTGCAGACTATAATGGTGTACCTAAAGCCTCTCACATCAAAGACAAACTGATTGAGATGATCCATCTTAACGAAACGCTCTATGCCTGTGGTATTGCTTGTTCTTCTGAAGGAACTCAAATGAAAGCCGGTAACTATATGATTGACCTTTTGTTGGCAAATGTCTGCAAACAAAATATCACTCGTTTACCTTATGAAATCGCACGGTTGGCTGAAGATATCGCAGGTGGTTTGATGGTTACGATGCCATCAGAACAAGATTTCCGTCATCCTGAAATTGGGTCTGTTGTCAAGAAATATCTTGTAGGAGCAAAAGGAAAGGCCACAGAAAATCGTATGCGCATTCTCCGTTTGATCGAGAACATCACACTTGGAACTGCTGCTGTAGGATATAGAACAGAATCTATGCATGGAGCTGGTTCTCCTCAAGCTCAAAGAATTATGATTGCCCGTCAAGGAGATATCGAAGGCAAGAAGAAACTTGCACGTGCAATTGCACGCATTGATGAATCTCTTGACAAATAATTCCCTTTGAAATTTTCTGTTTAACAGTCTGAAGACAGTATATATTAGCTGTGAAGTCAGATATATTGACAGAAACAACGGTCGAACTCGTGCTGCGCGAGCGGATTAGTCCGCTATTGCGCAGCCACGGAGGCGACCTTTCATTGTCCCGCGTAAAGGACAAAACCATATTCATTAAGTTTTCGGGTGCATGCCGCTTCTGTCCGGCTGCTAATGAAACAACTGAGAAAATCGTCCAAGCCATGATGCGCGAACACTTTAAGGACGACAATATTGATGTAGTCCTTGAGAACGGTGTCAGCAATGACCTACTGGAACAAGCCAAAAACATTTTGAGAAAACCCAAATAACAACTTTATGAAGAACGTATTAGTGGAGTTTGCCTCCCGTATTGTTTCGGCAGAAGAAGCTGTCAAACACATTAAAAATGGTCAGCGAGTAGCCCTTTCACATGCTGCAGGTACACCTCAGATGTGTGTAGAAGCATTGGTTAATCAAGCCAATCTCTTTCAAAATGTCGAGATCTATCATATGCTTTGTCTTGGTGAAGGGAAGTACATGGCACCTGAAATGGCACCATATTTCCGTCATGTGACCAATTTTGTAGGAGGCAATTCACGCAAGGCTATTGCAGAGAATCGTGCTGATTTCATTCCGGCTTTCTTCTACGAAGTTCCATCAATGATACGCAAGGACATTATCCATATAGATGTTGCTATCGTTCAGCTATCAATGCCAGACGAAAATGGTTATTGCAGTTTCGGGGTATCATGTGACTACACCAAGCAAGCTGCAGAATCTGCTCAGTTAGTCATTGGCGAAATCAATCGTCAGACCCCATATGTACATGGAGATAACTTAATTCATATCTCGCAATTAGACTATATCGTAGAAGCTGACTATCCTGTCTATACTCTTCCTCAAGCGAAAGTAGGAGAGGTAGAAGAAGCCATAGGTCGTAATTGTGCTAAACTCATTGAGGATGGCTCGACACTTCAGCTCGGTATCGGTGCAATTCCTGACGCCGTATTGCTCTTTTTAAAGGACAAGAAGGATCTTGGAATCCATACAGAAATGTTTTCTGATGGAGTTCTGGAGTTAGTTCGCAGTGGTGTTATCACTGGTAAGAAAAAGACGCTCCACCCCGAAAAAATGATTGCAACTTTCTTAATGGGAACTGAAAATGTGTACCGCTTTGTAAACAATAACCCCGACGTTGAACTCTATCCAGTAGACTACGTTAACGATCCGAGAATAATATCCCAGAATGATAATATGGTCAGCATCAATAGTTGTATTGAAGTTGACCTAATGGGACAAGTCGTTTCCGAATGTATTGGTCCAATGCAGTTTAGTGGAACGGGAGGTCAAGTAGACTATGTACGTGGTGCAGCTTGGTCTAAGAATGGCAAGAGCATTATGGCGATGCCATCCACCGCAAAAAACGGGACAGCATCCCGAATTGTTCCAATAATAACTGAAAGTGCAGCGGTAACCACTCCACGTAACGAGGTTGACTACGTTATTACAGAATACGGCATTGCGCATCTCAAGGGGCGCACTTTGCGTCAGCGTGCTGAAGCTCTTATAGCCATTGCTCATCCGGATTTCCGCGAAGAACTGATGGATCACTTCCACAAACGTTTTGGATAATGCCTCATATGAGACACATATCATAGAATCATTCCAAACCTAAAAATACTGTTATGCAACTTTTCAAGCTCAAGAGTGTAACTCATAGTTTCGACACTTTTGCAGAATTTGCCCAAGAGTTCAATCTTGGAGAACGAGACTTGGTCATTACCAATGCGTTTATTTACGAACCCTACATGAAAGCTTGCCAACTTCCCTGTCGCTTTATTATGCAGGAGAAATATGGTCTTGGTGAGCCTTCTGATGAGATGATGAATCAGATCTTGGCAGACATTCGAGATCTACAATTCGACCGTGTAATTGCAATCGGTGGTGGTACTGTTATTGATATCTCCAAGCTGTTCGTCTTGAAAGATCTGAAAGATGTGATGGACGCATTCGATCACAAGATGCCTCTCATCAAAGAAAAGCAATTGGTTATTGTACCCACCACTTGCGGAACAGGCAGCGAAGTGACCAATATTTCCATTGCCGAAATCAAAAGTCGCCGCACAAAGATGGGATTGGCAGACGATGCCATTGTAGCAGACGACGCTGTCATCATCCCAGAGCTCCTAAAGACTCTTCCCTTCCAATTCTATGCATGCAGTGCTATTGATGCGCTGATCCATGCTGTAGAAGCATATGTATCGCCGAAAGCGAGTCCCTACTCTCGTCTTTTCAGTGAGGCTGCTTGGGATATAATATTGGAAGTATTCAAAAAAATTGCGGAGCACGGTCCTGAATACCGTTTTGAGAAACTTGGCGAAATGATCATGGCCAGTAACTATGCCGGCATCGCTTTTGGCAATGCAGGCGTGGGAGCTGTGCATGCCCTTTCCTATCCATTGGGCGGAAACTATCACGTACCACATGGCGAAGCCAACTATCAGTTCTTCACTGAAGTATTCAAAGTGTATCAGAAGAAAAATCCATTCGGACAGATTGTAGAAATGAGTTGGAAGCTCTCCAAGATTCTCAACTGTCAACCAGAACAAGTCTTCTCTGAAATGGATAAACTCCTCGGTTGTCTCATCAATAAAAAGCAACTTAGAGAGTACGGCATGAAGGATGAAGAAGTGCGTGGCTTTGCTGAAGCTGTGATCCAGACACAGCAGAGACTACTGGCCAATAACTATGTAGAGCTTAGCGTAGACGAGATAGAAGCTATTTACAGAATTCTCTACTAAGTAGAAATTAAAGAGAAATCAATACTATATGGTATGCTGGGTGATAGGTAGGCTTGCGCAAAGACTATATTATCACCCATAAAATCTGCCCGTTACCCGAGATGTGACTGTGATTGAGTCTGTCCATAGGTAAGGGCAAGGACAATAAAAGAATTTACAAAAACCACATCAATAATCATTATTCCAATGGAAATAAAAGAAATGGTAAGCCTTGCACGTAAGGCTCAAAGAGAGTACCAACTCACTCACAATCAAGAGTCAGTGGACAACATTTGTCGTGCTGCTTCCAGAGTGATTTATGAGAATGCTGAAATCTTGGCTCGTGAAGCAGTAGATGAAACCGGTATGGGTGTCTATGAGCATAAAGTAGCGAAGAATCAAGGTAAGTCGAAGGGTGTTTGGTACAACCTCCACAACAAGAAATCTGTAGGTATCCTCAATATTGACGAGCGTACCGGCATGATTGAAATTGCCAAGCCTATCGGTGTAGTAGGAGCTGTAACGCCTACAACCAATCCTATCGTAACGCCGATGAGCAATATCATCTTTGCTCTCAAAACATGTAATGCCATCATCATCGCTCCGCACCCCAGATCAAAGAAGTGCTCTGCACACGCTGTTAGTCTGATCAAGGAAGCCATTGCCCCATTCAATGTTCCTGACGGTATGGTTCAAATCATCGAAGAGCCCAGCATCGAAAAGACTCAGGAGCTCATGGGAGCTGTTGACGTAGTTGTAGCTACAGGTGGTATGGGTATGGTTAAGTCTGCTTACTCATCAGGTAAGCCTTCTTTCGGAGTAGGTGCCGGTAACGTACAAGTTATTGTAGACAGCAATATCGATTTTGAGGTTGCCGCAGATAAGATCATCACCGGTCGTGCATTCGACAATGGTATCATCTGCTCAGGCGAACAAAGCATCATCTACAATAAAACTGATAAAGATGCCGTATTCGCAGCATTACGGAAGCATGGAGCCTATATCTGTAATGACGCTGAAGGAGACAAAGTGCGTACCGCTATTTTTGAAGATGGCACTATCGCCAAGGACGTAGTAGGTCAGAGTGTTGCTTTTATCGCCAAGAAGGCAGGTCTTAACATTCCCGAAGGCATTCGCGTACTAGTAGTTGAGGCTCGCGGTATCGGAGCAGAAGATGTTATCTGCAAAGAGAAAATGTGTCCGGTTCTCTGTGCTATCGGCTACAATCATTTCGAAGAAGGTGTGGAAATTGCACGTACCAATCTCGCCAATGAAGGTAATGGTCACACTTGTGCCATTCACTCCAACAATCAGGCACACATTATCTTGGCAGGCTCTGAACTCACCGTGTCTCGTATCGTAGTCAATGCGCCTAGCGCCACGACTGCCGGTGGTCACATTCAGAATGGTCTTGCTGTGACTAACACACTCGGTTGCGGTTCATGGGGTAATAATTCTATTTCTGAGAATTTTACCTACAAACACCTGCTGAATATCTCTCGTATCGCTCCACTGAATACGAAAATCCATATCCCCAACGATAAAGAAATCTGGGAGCTCTAATACTACAGAGTAGCCCAATAATGTAGAAAGCGGGTGCTCCCTAATGGGCAGCCCCGCTTTCTTTTTATTTTCTGACCGTAATTACCTAAAATAGTCTAAAATACTTTGTTCCTATTACTCTGTTCTAGGTATTGATGCACAAAGGAGGCACAGATACCTTTGCTATGATAAAAAATCTAATCAATCCAAACAATTATGAAACAGATCATTATTACCCTATTGACCTCCTTCTGTGTTGTCACTGCTTGGCAGCTAAAAGCTCAAGAGGTTGCTCCTAACTACTACTATGCCGATCCCCTTCGTTTCAAACATCGGATCGAGACGATCAAGGATTACACCTATGTGCACAAGTTTGAGTACGATGAAAATCATCTTCTTATCAAAATAGCCTCCTATCAACCCTCCGGTTCACTTGCCATCGAACATCGCTACTCCCACAATTCAGCAGGTTATCTCATCCTGCATGAGGAGTGGGTCGGCGCTACACTCTTGCAGAAAGACGAGTATATCCGAGACGAAAAGGGATACATTACACATTATAGTCGTTATATGTTAGACGAAGAGAGTCAGCCTTTGGTCGAAGATCTGCGTATCGAGTTTTTCTACAATGCTGAAATGAAGCTCATTCGAGCAGAAATTGATGCGTTCAATCCCCAAACCCATGACTGGGAAGATCTTAGAACCACAAAGCTTACCTATACCGAGTCGGGACTTCTCCATGAAGTTATACAGCTCACACCAGACGGAGAAGCCGAATTCAACCGTGAAGTCTTCTCTTACAATGCCCAAAATAAAGTTATTGCCCTTGACTTTATTCCCGGGATGGCAAGCGTCGGACAAGAAGCCTTCCAACTGACCTATGAATACGATACTAATGGAGATATTGTCAAAGCTGGACGCGAACCCTTCTGGTTCTATTACAAATATGACAAAGAGAAGCTCGCTGTTGAAACCTTTACTCCCCGACCGACCATTGCGGATTTGGTCTATTTGGGTCCAAAGAACTATGTTTGGTTCTTTGCAACTCCCTTAGACAATGGTTCCAAGCATGCAGTCCTCACCGAGGGAGATGAAGACATCACAGCCTGGTATCAGTCTGTTCCCACAAGCATCGATCCCGCTCTCCCATCAGCCCATATGCGTCTCTACCCCCTTCCTGCGACAGATTATGTGATAGTAGAGATCCCGAGCGAATGGATCGGCCGGACAGCCACTATCACCGATCTAAAAGGACAGGTTCAGCTTACTCATGAAGTGCAAAGCACGAGAGAACGTATTGACATAAGGCGGCTCCAAGCAGGAACCTATCTGTTGCAAATAGGCGATACTACTAAAAAGTTAGTCGTTTGGTAATGGCATAGAGTTTCGACGGTGTATCCAAAGACTCGCCTTGACTGGTTAATAAAAAGCACAAGGGCTGTGACAAATGGAAAGATTCCATAGTCACAGCCCTTGCGGTATGTGAGGTCGAGTTGCAGAAAAAACAACTCTTCTTATTACTTACTTCTGCTTAGCAAGGACATAGAGCGGAGCCATCTTCGGATCTTCGACATCGGCATATCGGAGCGTATCGGCAGAAACATTAATAACCAAGCGGCGCGCTTCGGGTTCTCCCGATACGGTCAGCAAAACGGTATCTCCACTGATAGTAAAGGACCCGCTGTCTGTGGAGCCCACACCATCGTGCTTCCCACCCTTGGCCACTTCTTCGAGAGCAAAAGTCTTGTCAGCATTCAGTACCAACTTCACATCAAAACCATCTGCATCTGCTGCTGGTATGAGACCGGCATAAGAGCCAACGAAACGTTCTGCTTCAGCAGCGGCAGCAGCTTCAACCTGTGCGATAGAGTCAGCAATACGTGCGCTGTCAGCAGCAGCGTCCTGTTCAGTTTTGTTTCCGCCACAAGCTACCAATGCGAAGCTCAACATGGCAAGACCAAAAATCTTTTTCATCTTTCGTCGTTTTTAAAGTATAATTTGGTTTCTGTCGTGCGGGCATTCAGCCCTTAGACGCTGCAAATCTACTACTTTTTATTTTCGGACAATGTATTTAGTCATCCCTTAAAAAGCATTGGCAAGTGAGAAGTCATTCATCGATGGTCTCTCGCTTAGCTTTTCGCTTATTATTTTGAGCAGGTGCAAAAGAGCCTTCATGGCTCTTTTGAAGTTGTAAGCAGCAGCTGCCAATAGGATGTTCACAGCATCCCCTGCCAC
>NZ_QEKY01000003.1:0-20925 GCF_003096695.1 Porphyromonas loveana
GTGGCAGGGGATGCTGTGAACATCCTATTGGCAGCTGCTGCTTACAACTTCAAAAGAGCCATGAAGGCTCTTTTGCACCTGCTCAAAATAATAAGCGAAAAGCTAAGCGAGAGACCATCGATGAATGACTTCTCACTTGCCAATGCTTTTTAAGGGATGACTACATATTCTGAGAAGTTCATACCACCATCCTCATCCATAGACCCTTCGTCGATCGTGCGGCTACCCAGCGTATTTGTCTTAAGCTGATTGATGAAAAGCTGCTTGTTATGCAGCAGATTGAGCTTATAGCTATCCAACGAACGCTCCACGGCATAGATAATCACATCTACTTTATTGTCAGCAAACTCTTTGGCAATCATATTGCCCTTGCGCACGGCACGTCCATTGCGTTGCTCCAAATCCGAAGGGCGCCACGGTGTATCAAGGTGATGGATAGCCACGGCACGTTGCTGGGCATTGACACCCGTTCCCAACATCGAGGTAGAACCGAAGATGATACGAATGTCCCCTCGGTTCATAGCATCCACCATTGCTTTTTTGGCTTTCTCATTCTTGCATTCTTGAATGAAGTGTATCTCGTGTGATGGGATATGATAGTCTTCGACCAGCTTACGCTTAACTTCCGAATAAACGTTCCATTCGGAGGGCTTATAAGTACCTAAATCAGAGAAAACAAACTGTGTACCTTTCTGTGCATCATACTTACGGTAGTAGTCGTTGAGCAGCTTCGCACAATGGCTCGCCTTGTTGTCTATATGATCCGAGTACGCCTCCAAATCAATCATACGTAGATCTAAGCTCATCTTTCGGGCATAATCAGTTGCGATGAGCATCTTAGCCTTTTCCTCGCTCTCGCTGAGCGGCGCACGCCCCAAGAGCGTGGCATTACCCGTCTTGGCAAACTCCATCAGTTTACCGATAAATACCTCCTGTTCGGGTGTAGGCGGAATGTTGTGCAGTACCTCATTCTTCTCGGGACGGTCGATACCGATGTCCCTGGCTGTACGAAAATCGCAAATCTCCGCATAAAACGCCGCCAGTTCGGGCACCTTAATGAAGGTACGGAAGCGTTCCTTTTGAATGATGTCGTTGGTGATGGAGAACTCGTAGTCGGTGGACTTCTTCGCGAAAACCGCCGCCCACGCATCGAAGCTGTTAATGCCCTGCTTTTCGAGTGCCTGTGGACGCAGGTATTTGAACAACAGATAGAGTTCCGTCAAAGAGTTGCTGATGGTCGTACCACTGAGAAACGTTGCCCCCAAATCCTTGCCCGACCGCTCTTGAATGGTACGGATGGCAAAGAGCATATTCAAGGCACGCTGTGAGCCATCAGGATTGCCCAACCCCGACACCCTATTATGCCGAGTGGTAAACATCAGATTCTTGAACTGATGGCTTTCGTCCACGAAGAGGTGGTCAATACCCATCATCTTAAAGTCTACGGCATCGTCCTTGCGCTCGGCGATGCTGTCCTGTATGTTCTGCAACTTGGCTTCAAGCGTCTGCTTGCGTTTTTCCAAGCCTTTGAGCATGGCTCTTGATATATCACGCCCTTGCCGGTGCAAGACCTCAAGGTTTTCTTCTACAGAATCCATCTCCTTCTGCAAGATCGCCTCCTGTATCTCCAACGCTTGCGGTATCATGCCGAACTGCTCATGCGTGAGGATAATGCAATCCCAATCATTGTTCTTGATGTCGCTAAAAATACGTTGGCGGTTTTGTTTGGTAAAGTCATTTTTGCCGGGATAGAGGATTTTAGCATTGGGATAAGCCTTACGAAAGGTATCGGCAATGTCAAAGACATTTGCCTTCAGACCGATAATCATAGGCTTGCCCGCTAAGCCTAATCGCTTCATCTCATAGGCAGCCGTACACATGATAAGGGTCTTACCGCTTCCCACCTCGTGGTCACAGATACCGCCACCATTAGTTTTGAGCATCCACACGGCATCCTTCTGGCTCTTGTAAAGATCGGGAATGCCCAGTCGTTTCAAGTCAAGGTTGGGGAACGATTGGTGCGTGCCGTCAAAGTTCGGTCGCACAAAACAGTTGAACAGACGATTATACCGATCCGAGAGTTGCTGTTTGAATGTATCGGGCGTGCGTCCGAGCCAATCGACAAAGCCCTGTCTTATCTCTTCGATTTTAGCATTGGCCATCTGTATGGCATGTCCGTCCCGAACCTTAATAGTCTTGGTCTCTCCCGTGACGGGATCCCTTACCTCCTGGCTCTTGTTGATGTCGGGAATGGTGTTGTGTAGGGCATGTTTCAAAAGATTGATCCCGTCGTATCGACGGAACTCTCCCCGCACGGCATACTTGTGCCAGATATTGGCATTCTTTTGGTCGCAGACGATGCTGTACTCATCCATATTGGCATGGTAGGAGACGGTTATCTCCGTCTCAAAAAACTCCGAAGCAAACTTGCCATAGACTTTGGAGGGAATCCAACGCTCACCGAGATTGAAGTCCAAATCGGCAAAAGGGATAGGTGTAGGTATGGCTGCCCGTAGGGCGGCAAGGCTCAGTTTCGCTTCCTCGTGCTCAGGATGGTCCAACATCCACGACTCAATACGCTCTGCTTTCTCTACGACGTTTCCCGAAATAAACTTGTCCGCCACCTCATAGGCATCTTCTTCTGGATTATAGTAAATGCGTCCCTCCAAGGAGGAAATGATGTCGCTCTCCTCCATATCGGGTAAAAGAGAACTCATATAGTCAAGTTCTACAGAACCATATTTGTTGAGCGATGCTGCCAAAGCCTCCATCGGGTCGGCTGCAAGCGTCAATTCAGAGGTTGCAAATGCCGTCGGGTGGTCAAAGATGTCCGCCTTGATGAATTTGCCGTTCTCGGAACGTTCCAAGAATAGCATCTCCAAGCCTGTAGCATCCATCTTGATGACATCGGTGTTCGCCTTTTGGTTGAAATAGCCCCAACGTGCCACATAATCGTCATAAAGGCGGTTGAGCTTTTCACGCTCTTCCTTATCCTCTGTATGGTTATTTGCCTCGTAGTCATATAGGCGGTGATAGCTCTCTCTTATTTCTATGTAGGCTTTGAGCCGTGATATTTGGGCGTAGGGCAAGTCCATCGGATTAAATGTGGGATGCCGTTTCAAGTCTGACAGAAAGCCTACCTGTCCTTTCTGCACGACAATGGAACCATCTCTTAGATGGGCATCAGGCGATGCGAGAAAGGGACGTGGCGAGACATCAAACTCTTTCTTGACCTGTTGTATGGGCTGTGGAACTCTCGGCTCCATTCCCTCCATCATATCAAAAAGGGAGGGTTGATTATACCACGTTTCAGCCATCTTCTTGTTCCCTCGTGTGCGTTTGTCACCGGAAACTGTGTTGGATGAAGCCGTTGGAGCGGTTTGTGGCGGAGTTTCTTTTGTGGTTTTCTTCGGGTGTTCCTCTTGCTCCTTTATCTCCTGATTGAATCTGGTTACCTCCTGATTCCAGAGATTGTACTCTTCGGGAGCAAACAGAAGGGGTTCGGCGGGGCTGTTATCCGCCCTTGTATCCATCACGGGATGATGGTCATCGTCAAAGAACACCATCTGTCCGTTCATCTTGCGAGGGGCTTCTATATCCGTGCGTATTTCTTGCTCTTCATACTGCAAGTGAAGTGTCAAAGCCGGTACACCTTCGGGAGCGGACTCCGAGAATAAGGACACTTGTTCCTGTTGCTTGGATGCTTGGGAAACAACCTCTTCAATAGGAGGCACATCCTGGGATGCCTCTAAAATCTCTTCTCCCCGGGCTTCTATTTGAGGTCCTTCCTCAACCGCAACATCGGGGGCTTGTGTAACCGCCTCTTTGGTGTATCGCCCTTGAACAATTTCCTCCAGTTCGGCTATCTCGTGCAGTTTCTTGGGTGTGAAGTACAGGTCGCGCTCAATGCCCAATCCGTGTATCTTGACTTCCTCCATTTCGTCAAGCGACATATTGCCCAACTCCCAGCCGTAACCCATCGTCACGGCACCGAAGCCGATACGGGTCTTTGGGTCGTACTCCAAGAGATAAGCCGTGTAAGCTCCCATCGGGAAGAAGTAACGTATGTATGCCGTCTTATCGCCAATGAGCTGCTTCTCCGTAGCATAGAGTTGGGGCAGTTGCTTCCTGATGCTGTCGGGCATCAGGTCGTAAGCATTCTCGGTTTCTTCACCCTCCGTTGGCTTTTCTTCGGGCAAGTCCACCGTTACACCGAGTCTGTGTAACTCCTTGGCAGCTTCGGATTGCCGCTCCTCCTCCGTCATCGGTATGCCCGTCTCGTAGAGCTTGCGGTCAAAGTGTTTTCCTACATCTTGCGAGAGTCGAATCCGAAGACTCTCCGCCATATCATCCATATCGCCATCGAAGCGATACTCCCATGCCGGCTTGCCATAGGGGTCTGTACCCATCACTCGATCCGTGGCAATGGTTCGATGGGAGATGTCCTTCCATTCTCCCTCGAAGAGCGAGTTGTGGTTGAAAGCAATGGAAAAGCCATCGCCCTTGGGAACGGAGGCGATTTCTACAAACTGCTGCTCGATGCCTTCTCCGATTTCCTTGCCCGACTGCTTTTGCAGGACAATGAGGTCGCTGCCTACTTCCGTCCCGGCGTTTTCAGAGAACATGCCCGATGGCAGACGGATGGCAGAGATAAGCCGACTGTTCTGCATCAGATAACGGCGTATGGCCACATTCTTGGGACTGTCCAATACGCCCTGTGAGGTGATGAATGCAAGGAGTCCTCCCTCCTTGAGCGCGTCCAGCCCTTTTACGAAGAAATAATTGTGGATGGCTCGTGTGGATTCACGCTTGAGAATGTCCTTTCCCCGGCTGTACTCACGGTCATAGACCATAAAATCGCCAAAGGGGATGTTGCTGGTTACAAGGTCGTATTTGTCCTTGTCCTCCAACTCCCCGATGGCTTCAAAGGGATCTTGGCGGACAGAGATATTGCCTTGCCCATAAGGGTGCAAGGCTTGTAAGATACGGGCAGTGAGCAGGTCTTTCTCCATGGCATCGACCGTACCACTCTTTTTCGCGAAGGTTTCGGCAAATGCGCCCATACCTGCCGATGGGTCTAAGCAGCGACGTATGGGTACATTTACAGAGGTGAGTGCCTCTGCAATGGCGGTAACGACACGGGGGGCGGTATAGAAGGAGGTGAGCACACTCGCCTTGATGCTCTCCCAATACCGCTTGGCAGTATTCGCATCCACGGCTTCACGATAAATCATCTGCTTGAGCCTTTGGATCGGTTCAAACAGAGGCTGCTCCGACTTGCTCCAACAGCGGATGTCGTCGGGATTGTCCGTGCGATTCAATACGCATTTCAAGCCACCAAAACCTTGATAACCACGCAACAGGACTTTCTCCGCGTCGGTGGCTTCACGGCGTTCCTTTTCCAAGCGCAAGACCACACGGATGGCTTCCGTATTGGCTTGCAACACTGCTTTCTTATTGTATGCCATAATAGAGACGATCGGTTAAGGGGAAGTCGCTTTCAACTTCCCCGTTTCTTCTTTTTCTGTTCAAATTCAAAGGTGGTGGTGCCGTCTTCTCTGAGTACCAAGCGAGCGTTGAATTTTTTGCCTGCCTTGCTCGTCAAGCCTTTGAGAATAGGAGTGCGTTTGGTGGTTATCAAGTCTCGAATATTGTCTTCGGAGAGGAACGTGCCACAGACCTCACGAAAGACATGGAAGTCGCACCCTTCATTCCTGCACTTGGCGATCTTGGCATAGATGCCTACACTCTCTTTTCCACATTGAGGACAGCGATAGGTCGGATAGGACTTCTGCTCACCGGCAAGTGCGAGCAGTTCCTCACAGATGCTGCCCACATAGGTATTGATCCCCTGTGTGAATTGATCCTCCTGCACCTGTCCTGCTTCTATGGCAGCAAGTGTCAGTTCCCACGCTCCCGTCATCTCCGCATTGGCTATCTTCTTATCCTTGACTATTTCATAGACCGACAAGCCCTTGTCCGTAGGGACGATGGACTTCTTCTCCCTATGGATATACTCCCTTAGAATAAGCGTTTCGATGATGTTGGCACGAGTGGCAGGAGTACCGATCCCGCACTCTGCCATCGCCCTGCGCTTGTCTGCTTCCTCTACTTCCTTGCCTGCGTTCTCCATTGCAGAAAGTAAAGTTGCTTCTGTATAGAGTGGCTTAGGCTTGGTCTTATGCTCGGTGATTTCAGAGGATAGTAGCGGTAGCTCTTCACCCTCCTTCAAATCAGGAAGCATCGCAAGGTTTTGCTCTTCATCTTCTGACTTGCCCTCTTTCGTTTCATTCTGCACCGCTTTCCAGCCTAAGGAGATGGGATGGCAAGCCTTCCACGTGAAGGTATTGGTTCCGTCACTGAGTTCCACCTGCATACGCTCTTCTTCGGAGTCGGGAGAAAAGGCTTCGACAAAGCGGGTTACTACCATATTATACATGGTTGCTTCATCCGCCAACAAGCCGGAAGGTGTTTCACCTGTGGGGATGATGGCATGGTGGTCGGTTACCTTGGAATTGTCCACCGAATGGCGATTGAGCGGAGTCGGAAGAGTTTCACCAATTTTGTGGAGCAGGTCGGGTATTTCCTCGAAGACATCCTCGCTGATGTATCGGCTGCCAGTGCGGGGATAGGTCGTGATTTTCTTCTCGTAAAGGTTCTGTGCAATGGAGAGGGTCTTGTCGGCAGAAAAGCCGTGCTTGCGGTTGGCTTCCTTCTGCAATGTGGTAAGGTCGTACAAGAGGGGTGGCGCAGTATGCATTACCCTTCTTGCGACTGACTCAACAGTGAGCAAACCTATTCCTTTGAGCGTAACGAAAGAGGATTGGGCATTGGTTGCATTGTCAAATGCGGTTTCACACACGGCTTTCATCGACATGCCCTCTTTCTTCATAAGAGCGGAGAGTTTCCAATAGGGTACGGAAGAAAAATCACGGTTCTCTATATACCGACGGCAGACCATAGCAAGGGTTGGGGTCTGTACACGCCCCAGCGAATAACCGCCACGCTTAGCGATGGACAATGCTCGGCTGGCATTGATGCCCACCAGCCAATCGGCTTCTGCCCGTGCCTTGGCAGAATGATAGAGATTATCGTAGTTGCTTCCCGGTTTGAGATGAGCCAAGCCCTCGCGAATGGCTTTGTCTGTCAGGGAAGAAATCCACAATCGATCAAAAGGCTTTTGACAATTCAAATATTGGTGAATCCAACGGAATATTAACTCACCCTCCCGTCCTGCATCGGTGGCAACGATGATACGCTCAGCCCTGTCGAAGCAGGAGTCTATCACATTGAGTTGCTTGAGAGCGGTCGGATCGGATATATATTCCTTGTCCTTGCGAATTTGGCGGACAATAAGTTGAAAGGAGTTGGGACGAATAGGCAGGTCTTTGGCTTTGTAAGAAGCAAAACCGTATGCTTCGGGCATGGCGAGCGTAATCAGGTGTCCCATCGCCCAAGTAACGAGATAGCCGTTACCCTCCAAATATCCGTCCTGCTTGCCGGTTGCCCCGACAATGCGGGCAATATCTCGGGCTACCGAGGGTTTCTCAGCAATAATACAAGTTGTCATAGTGGGTAATGGGATTAAAGGTTACATTTTGTGTCCACGGGACTTTTTCTGTTTGTTCTCGTCCTGTTTCTGTTGCTGGACAGCTGTAGGCTGTGTTTGTCCGGTCTTCAGCGGCTCTTTCACGTGCTTGGTAGCTTCGTTGGTCTTGCCGTGGTTATTCACGGCTACCTGAGTCTTGTGTTCTTCTGCCACGGTTTCCACTTTCCCTGTATTCTGTTTCTTGTCCGGATTCCACTTATAGAAACGTGGTCGATTCTGTTCCTTGTCCATACGAACGTAGGCATTGAAAAAGTTGCCCTCCTTATCGATCATATTCTTCAGATAAAGCGTGCGATCACTGTCCAAGGCTTCACGCTGTTTGTCGGAAAGCTCCAGACCGCAGAGTTTATGAGGTGCTCCCTGCCGCTCTGTCTGCTGCTGTCGTTCTCTAAAACTACGACTATTGTCAAAGATGAACTCAATGCCTTTCTTCTCGGCATTGACCTGCAGAGTAGCATCGAAAGACTTACCACTCTTGGCGGTCATCCCTTCCACTTTTACCGCTTTCCCTTCTACAAGCTCTTTATATTGTTCATCCGAGAGTTTTACCCCTTTGATTTCTTGGGGTATGATCACTCGGTCGGCGCGCAAGGCAACCAATTCGTTGGTCTGTGGATCAATGGAAACATAGGCGGAGAAAGGCTCCCCATTTTTGGGTGTCACCTCAATGGTCTTACCAAGGTTGCCCGTAGCAAGGAGTAGTTCTTTCTCTTCGGGAGAGAACTTATAGCCCATATAGGGGAAGTCGAGCTGGGGCTCTTTGCGAATCGGATGGATAGCCAAGCCGATATTGCCCTCCCCATCTGTGCGAAACGCCAAGCGTGCATCAGTGTAGATGGTGGTATTACCGACAGGTACGGCAATCGTGATAAGATTGCTCTTCTGCCAGTTGAGCATCTTGTCCAGTTCTCCGCCCTGCTCCAACTGTTCACGGGAAAGTCCGAGGCTGTCGAGCATTTTCCAATCCACATTCTCCGGATTGATAGCTGTGGTGTTCTTCTGTTGGGGCAGATAGTCCTCAAAAGGTACGCCCATCTTTGCCAGTTGCTCCTGCGTTTCGGACTTCTCACGACTTTGAAGCAGGGTGCGCAGGTTATCCACGCCTTGCTCCACATTGTCTGCGACCACTCTATACAGTCCGAAGTGGGTCGGTTTGTTGAACTGTTTGAGAAAGTTGGTCATGAAGTTCTTCAGCAGTCCATCCTTATTGTTAAACTTCAAAAAAGCTGCCTGATTGGCGGCTAAGGCTTCGGTCGTTTTAAGGTTCCCCTTGTCGTCGATACCTGAAACCACGGAGAGCTTACCCGCTTCTTTCTCGTTCTTTACCTCTGTGCGGTCCTCCAAGACTAGTACATAGTTGTCATTGTTGTTCGATTCCATAATTCTTTGTGATTAAATGAGTTATTCATTATCGAACATCAAATATATAAGCTATACTCTCATATCTTTAGAGAAGAGGAAATGGCAGGAACAAGAGGGAAAAATAAGGAAATACAAGCCGGCGCATAAGGTGTTCATCAATCCGGGTTTGAATTAAAAATAAGGCATTGCGAAAGCGATACATGTGCAAAATAAGGCATTGCGAAAGCGATACATGTGCAAAATAAGGCATTGTGTGATTTATTTAGTATCTTTGTCTCCACGAATTATGTTGCCAAACGAATGCAGAAAGTTCGCTTTATGGCAGAGTGTCGCTTATCATCAGTTAAACGTAATGTAATGAACGATGTAACTATAGACAAAAGAACACTGGAAATCATACTTAGCGATCAGAAAGAGGAGATAGATAATTGGACGAATGAATATCTATGTCCTCGCAATGAAGAAAGGCTTGTGGATTTGGAAAGTCCTCAGGCACAGGTTGTCATTGGAGTGCGTCGCAGTGGAAAGTCGACACTCTGTCTCCAGACGCTTATAGGTGCAAAAGTAAAGTTTGCCTATGTCGATTTTGACGACGAGCGTCTTGCCAAGCTCGATGCCGACCGGTTGAATAATGTCCTTGAGGTGCTTTATAAGGTATATGGAGACTTCAAGCATATCTTCCTTGATGAGATTCAGAACATCGAAGGATGGCCTTTGTTTGTCAACAGACTTCTGCGCACCAAGATACATGTTATGCTCACAGGTAGCAATGCAAAGTTGTTGAGCAGTGATTTGGCAACACATCTCACTGGTCGCAGCAGCGAAATTGCTCTTTATCCGTTCTCGTTCGCCGAGTACTGCACGATGAAAGGTATTGACTATAACCTTCGTACCACAAAAGGTATTGCCGACCGGAGAAGGACATTCGACGAGTATCTCAGGGATGGCGGGTTCCCTGAATTGACAAAAATAAAGAGTGGAAGGAAGTATATTACCAATTTGGTCGACAATATTTTGAAACGCGATATTGAGCAGCGCTACCATATAGCCTTTCCCGCTCTGTTTGAGAATATGGCATATCATCTTTTGAACATCTCTCCATATATCGTTTCTACTTCCGACCTAACGGAGACATTCAATATCAAGTCGCCGCATACGGTACGTAACTACATCAAATATCTCAAAGAGGCTTATGTGCTTATCGGGATCAAGAAATATTCTCCCAAGAGCAAGCAGCGTATAACCCAAGAGAAGGTGTATGCAGTCGATGTAGCCTTTATGAATCGGAGAGAAAATGCATTTGCAGGCGATAATTTGGGATGGAGGCTTGAAACCAATGTGGTCAATCATTTGGTCAGAAAGTGCAATAATGAGGGATGGGACATTTACTATCTGAACGACCGTTCCGGTGAATGTGATTTCGTTATCTGTAATGGAAATAAGGTTTTACAATGTATTCAGGTGTCATACGACATCTCAGCAGAGAAGACTCGCAAACGAGAGATCAATGGTTTGCTTCTGGCTCACAGACAAACAAGGTGTGAAAACCTCCTGCTCCTGACCGACCATGAGTATGAGGATATAATTCAAAATGGTTTGCAGATTCAGATAAGGCCTGTGTATGAGTGGAGCACGGAGTTTCTTGGCAAAGAGTAGTTGTCTACAGGATATACGTCCCGCGAAGTCTATTTACCCCAAAAGACCTCCCTAATCATTTTGCCTGTAGTAAGAAGTTGTTTCTTTGTTGCCGTCACCATCTGTGCGGAACGCAAGTCAGGCTTCAATATAAGTGAGTAATTCTAAACATACAGGGTAAAATTCTCCTTCTTGACGTATGGGGATATTATGGGAAATAGTAGGAAATAACAGGAGTATTCGCAGTCGTTTCTTGTTTATTCAAAGTATGGATTTGGTAGGGTTATGGATTTGTTGTAAATTGCGACCGAGAAGGGAAGTCCTCTTATGAGGAACAGCCTCTCAAAAAGAGTATTAACAATTAAACAACAAAGAAGTTATGGCATTTCGCTCAACTTTGAACCTCGGAGGGAAGGAATACGATGTTCTTCAGTGCAAGTATTCACTCCGTCGTGATGTGGACTCCAAAGGACGTCCCTCTTCAAACATCTATGGTGGACGCATTCGCGTTTGCGTAGAGTCAACCGCAGATACGACCATTTTGGAACACATGGTCAACCAATTCAAGCCTTTCAGTGGAAGCATCATCTTCAAAAAAGGAGATGAAGAAGCCAAGATGAAAGAACTGCAATTCGAGAATGCCTACATTATCGAATTCGAAGAGGGCATCGATATTGTAGGAGAGAACCCGATGTCTCTCTCTGTTACCATCTCAGCGCAGACGATCAAGATCGGTGGTGCTCAATACGAAGAAAACTGGCCTACGGCTTGACCCATCAAATGATCCTAAGCATGCACCCACACCGTCTCAGAGAGTTCGCTCTTTGATTCGGTGTGGAGTTCGTGCTTGGATCGGTTTGTTTCAACCCAAAAACAAAAATATACCCATGGGCATATTGAACTACGAAATCGGAGGCAATGAGGTCAAAATTGACGCATCGGAAGCCATTGCCAATATTCCGGAAAACCGAACGATGCTTATCGAGAAACTGACTGCCGATGATCCTGTCAATCCTGAAGCCGTTGAAGGATTGACCACGATAGAAGAAGTCTTTGCTGCTTTCCAACCTAATATTGATGTGGAGTTCGAAAGTGCGGAAGGAGAACCCGTGAAGGAGAACTTTCGCTTTGCCAATACCGCAGACTTTCAAATCAAGAATATGACGGAAAGAAGCCTTTTTCTGAGCAAACTGTCCACTCAAAAAGACGTCTATGAGAAATTGGTGAAACAATTGCGAACCAATAAAGTACTTCAAAGGGCATTGGAAAATCCCGAGAGTCGTCAAGCCATCGTTGATGCCTTAACCCAGTTAAAGAATGAATTGATGCAATCATCCATTCGCTAAAAGAGAATGAGTATGGAAGAAAAAGAACAATTAAAACGTGCGGAACAAGAGGCTTCTGCACAACCGGGGTTTCAAGAAAAAGCAGAGGAAAAGTATTCCAAGGATACGCTGGATGCTGCCATATCAGCCCTTTCCCGTTATGGTGGATTCAGTTTCTTGGAAACGACAATCGATGGTCTTCAGAATCTGAATCCGGAACGGAAGGCTCGCAAGAAAATGTTTCTTGTCGAAGAACAAAAGGCGAATGAGCGGAAGGAACTAGCCGACAAGATTGATCTTTGGTTGAAGCTGCTTACGGAGAATGGTGATATACCTACCATGGTGGAAAATTGTCAGACACAGGCATCCTCGGTTTCCGAATTACTGGCAAAAAATCAATTGGCTGCCGTTGAAACCGTGCGGGATTTGGAAATCTCATATCGTGCCGTGCAGCTTTTCTACAAAAATACCGAGTCGGATAAATTGACCAATGTAACCATCGTCAATGCATCCCCCGAGCAATTGACAGACTTGGACAATTCTCGTTTTATAGATTTTGTTGCAAACGAACTGAAACAAAACTATGATCGACTGGACTTGCGTACTAATTATTCCTTGCTAGTGCTACCCGGTTATCTCGGGTCGAATAAAGTGGTGGAAAAATGGGCTAAGATAGCCAACAACAATAAGGTGATGTTGTTCACAGACTTTGCCGACTTGGAGAAGCCGGATGATGTGGTGGATATGTTTTTCACTTCCAATCTCGCTGGAGGTGATACTTTCAAATGTAATACGGTCATGTGTTGCAATTGGTTAGTGGGTCGCGGAGCTTACAAGGAAATCGGAGAAACTGAAGATTTGCATGTATCTCCTTCTTCGGCGCTGGCTGGAAAGGTCTACCGCACATTGATGTCGCAGGTTACCGCCGGAAAGAAATACGGAGGGATCAATGAAGTAGACTCCGTGGTATTCCCTCTGAAGAAAAGCGAAATATCCCAGCTGGATTCAATGGGATTGGTTCCTATGGTGAATGAGTATGGAAAGGTGATGGCATTCTCTGCTAAAACGCTTTTCAATGGAGATAATCTCGGATTGCAAACCTACTCGGTTGTTCGCGTATTTGACTATATCACCAAGGTCTTGTTTGATTTTCTGAACCGTCGTTCTTTCGAGAATTGGAGTGGAAAGACCGAACGAGATCTCCGCTCTCAGATTGTGAAGTTCTTGGATGATATACAAGGTCCCGATCGATTGATCGAACGCTCCAAGATCATGCGTTTGGAAAGAGATCCGAACCAAAAAGACCGTATCTATCTGGATATTCATATCACTCCTTATTTCCCGGCCAAGAGTTTTGTCATCAAACTGGATGGAACAAAAGGAGATGACGAAACCAATTGGACGAGCGAATACGAGCAGGAGAAATAACACAACGCCCCCTCCCGGGCACTCACTCATAAATGCTACTTAAAAATGGAACTATCACTTAACCCAGTAAAACCGAAAGTCCGTTTCGACGGAGAAGAATTTTTGTTTGAATCTCTGATACTGGAGCAGAAGATGAACTCCTGCCACTACTTTGAGGTAGTCAAGGAATTCTTCTCGCAGGATGAAATGTGGAAAGCCAAGCCGGTGGAATTGGTAGGGATGATCGGTTCCCGTGTCCTTATCTATTTGGAGCATTTGGACGGGAGTCATCCCTATGAGTTTTCGGGTTGGGTCACCGATGTGCAGATTGATTCGTGGGAAGATTTTGTGGACAGCTCAGACTACAGGCACCGTTCCAATAAGGTGCGCATCATCGGTCAGGGAGACGTGGTTAAATTGGATGGAGCTACCACGATGAACTCCTTTGTCGACTGTTCATTAAGTAGTATTGTGAAACAGACGACTCGAGACTCCCGTTTCGAAGTCAAGTGCAACCCCAAGCATAAGGCTCTCCTGCCTTATGCCATGCAGTACGGGGAGAGCAAGTTCGAGTTTCTGAATCGCCTCTCTTGTACATACGGAGAACTCTTCTACTACGATGGGCGCACCCTCTTCTTCGGCACTCCAGATGACCCGAAGTCTGAAGACTTGTATGTAGATCAGGATTTGACGAGCCTGCGTACCTCCTCTTCGGCCGTCCCCCGGAAGTACATCGGGTATGGTTATCTTCCGGTAGAGAATCAATTCGTGCGCACACCTGCATGCTTCGAGCGTAACGACAAGCATTGGCTGATCGATACCGTCACAAAGAGATCCGACTATCTGTTTCCCGACAAAGGTATAGTAGAAGCGGGAACTTCGGCATACCACGATTCGCATATATATGATATGGCGGATAATCGACGATCGGATGCCGCGGGGAGGATGATGAATATCGAGGGCGAGACCCGTACCTGCCGTATCAAGTTGGGAGGATTGGTGAATGTGTTCTTTCCGCTGAAGATGGATGTCCCTTGGCTGGGTCAGTATCGTATTATCCAAATCAATCATCGTGTAGATAAGAACGGAAATTACAGCAATCATTTCGTGGCGATTCCGAGTCGGTATGAATATGTCCCCGAGCGCTTTACGCACAAGCTCATTGCCTATCCGGAGGTCGCCACGGTATCGGACAATAATGACCCAAAGGGGCAAGGGCGTGTGCAGGTACAGTTCCACTGGCAGAAACCTCTCAGCCTTACTACCAATTGGCTGAGGGTACAGACTCCTGATGCTGGCAGCAGTGACAAGGTATCCGGTAACCGAGGATTGGTAACAATTCCCGAAGTTGGTGATCAGGTGATGGTCGGCTTCGAGCATGGCGATCCGCACCGCCCTTTCGTTATGGGAAGTCTATTCCATGGAAAGAACGGGAAAGGCGGAGATACGGGAAACCATCTGAAAAGCATTTCTACCCGTAGTGGGCATCATATCGTATTTAACGATGACGAACAAGGTGATTGGAGCATCACCATCAAAGATCAGGGAGGAAATATTATCCACTTGGATACAAAAGGGAAAAATATCGAAATTTCCACGCCTGAGACATTAACGGTCAATGCTAAAAATATCAGTCTGAATGTTCTGGAAAATATGAGTACACATATCGGGAAGAATAATTCTCTTACCGTCGGTGAGACGAATGCAGAAACAGTTCAGGGAATGAAAAATACGACGGTGTCCGGAGACCTAAATGTTTTTGTATCAGGCAGTCTTGTCGAGAATATAGAAGGCGATGTTTACAGCGACACAAAGCAGGGTAAAACGGTTGTAAATGGCGATCATGGTATTGACAGTAAAGTGAATGGAACCTTTTACAGAGAGGCGCAAAAGAAAATCCGCAACAATGGAGGAGAAAATTCTTCTTTCTTTTAGCTTTATGATCGGTTATGAGCAGAATCAGAAATGTAAAAGGACACATCACTGAAGTGGTTGGGGGAGATTATAAAATCTACTCCGCCTCTGATATCGTGGAAAGTGCGACGGATAAATTTCACGAAACGGCAGGCGAAGGCTTTTTTTTCGGGGAACCGGAAGATCCTCCTACGTCTCCTGACAATCCCGCAAAGAAACCCCTAGAACTTATTGTTCATTTCAGAAGACCTGACGATTACGATGGCGAATTTGGATTCGATTGGATGAGGGATGATTACAAGGATATCTGTTCAAACTTTGACGAATTGGGAAGGGATTACGAATCGATGAAGATTTATGGAAAACCATATTATGTTCCATGGTTGGCAATATTCCCTGATGATCACAAACAGCAATCTGAAAAAGGAATTAGATTAAAACTTGAAATAGAGAGTCTAAACAATAGCGAAGATAACATTGGAACTAAGATTGGATTGTCAACATCCTCTCCTTTCTTGTTAGTGAATCCAACGGAGATAGATTCACAAAAATCTTCTCATATAATAGAGATTAGATGCACTGAAAAAATTGCAGATGATAAAATATTTATTGAAGCAAGAGATTTGGCCTCCCAAAACCTTGTTGGGAAGTTGAACATTCTACGCAATGATAGCATATATCGTTTTACCCTTTTTCTAATTCGACTGCTGGATGATCCTGATAAGGCAGAAAATGAGGAGGAGAAGTCTGCTATCGAACGAGCCAATGAATGTTATTTGGGACACATAAATGATGACTGGATAAATTCTGTCGCAGATAGGGTAAACAATTTTGGGCTTAACCAAGCTCTGATAAAGTGTGATGTCGTATTTAAGGATATAAAAATAGACTCCAAAGATTGGATTAAAAATGGTTATCTTACTGAGGATAAGAGAATTATTGAAACTTCATTTCGTGAGGCAATAAAACCATTATGTGAAAATAATGGGGTTTCTGTTTTTCTCTGTGGTTTTCTTTCTAAAGGATTCTCCAGTGGAGCTGCTTGGGCAGGAACAAAGCCAACAACATTAAACTATGTTATATGTCCGCAATATATTGATTCTGACGGTTCTAGTTATGCAAAAAGGATTTTACTACACGAGATAGGTCATGTCTTGGGGTTGGGGCATACTTTTGGTAATGATAATACATATAAATTACAAATGCTTAAAACTGACAACATAATGGACTATCCTGTGGATCCAGAAAACCAAAAAAATCTGAATCCTTTTGATAGAATTACATTCTCGAGAAGACAATGGCTGAAAATGCAAGAAGAAATAGTTTCATATCATGGAAATAAAGAGTAGACTTTTATGCTTGATTATTCTTTTGTTGGGAAGTATCCCCAAAATTGAAGCCCAGAGGACTATTACGAAAGAAGAACTTAACGATAGCACCTATACTTGTCGTCTGGATGGAGTTTACGTCTTGCAGGACAGAACACGCAAAACTATTCTCAGTTTCAAAAATGGGAAAAAGCATGGTCAATGGGTTACTTTTGACAAGGATTTATCCTTTTGGGTCGAGACTTTCGAAAAAGGAAAAAGGCAGGGCCTGTTTGTATCGTCAACCATGTACGGGGGTGTATTTGGATATTATGATAATGATCAGAAAGAGGGCTACTGGTATGAAGGAGATGACCAAAGGGGTGAAGAAGGGAATTACCATGAGGGACAAAGAACCGGAATATGGAAATGCTATAACTTCAGTGAAGGAATACTTTGGACAGGCTCTTACAAAAGAGGCCTCAAGGATGGTGTATGGATATGCCATGAATTAAATCACCCTGAGCATGTTCTTGCGAAAGAGATATTCAGAATGGGCATTTTGGAGAGCAGCGTAACTTTTGAAGATTGAGTCACACATGAGTGATTTTTGGGGAATTACACTTGTTTAAATCGAAATCGTTAAGCCAATATAAAAATGAGCGCAATAGAGATGACAACAAATGAGCGAGGAGTAAACTCTATGCGTATCTATCGCCAAAGTGTGTGCTATCCGAAAGCGAACATCGAGCTGCTTTTCGATGTCATTATAGAACGGCTTGCATCTGAACAGCTTGATGAATATCGCTTGCTGTGTTCCTGCGAACATTTTTTTATCAATGGTCATGCTCCTGAAAGTTTTATAGACAAATTGAGTGTATCCATTTCTCAGGCTTTTTATCCACTTGATTTATCCATCAATCGAAAAGACATGGCTATACGGATCAACAACTCTCAAGCAATAATAGAGAGGTGGGAGGCGAAGAAAAAAGAACTTTTGTACGAAAATGCCGGAGAATATTTGCTCGCTTATATCAGTCGGATGGATACTATACTCAGAGATGAGAAAATCATGTTGTCGGCAATCGAAAAAAACTTCATTTTCATAAATCTATTTGTGATTCCATTCTCCATTGACAGTTCAATCCTTTATCAGAAGATGGGTCAACTCCATATCCCCTCCGGACAGTATGGCGAGAGGCTTCTTTTCAATGGTGAGTTCATGCTGGAAGAAGAGGATGATGGACACACCACTCTCCTTTCTTTCGACGGACGGGCAACCAAATATTCCATCACTTCGACCGGAAGCCTTCAAAAGGATGATTACAAAACAAAAGTTGCCTATTTCATCTCCAAGGAAATGAAAACCATTGATGATATTTATGCCGATACTTATCTACTGTCAGAAGATGAAGAAAAGGAAGGCAGCCTGTTTCAATCCGTACGAATACATTACCTTAGAAGTTGAAAAGGAGAAAGAAGATGGGTAAAGAAAAAACTATTCTCGTACATGGAGCAATCTGTAAGTGTCAATTCGGCACGACACCGGATGTCTTGCAGGTGAAGACCCAGAAGAAGCATTATGCCAACGATAACACCGCTTCACAACAGTTAATCGCTACCGATAAAGAAATCGGACAGGCATTTCAGTCCGGCACATTCGGTAGTTGCAAGATGATGAACAACAATCCTTGCAAATCCATTGTCACCCAATGGACCGGTTTTTATGATAAGGTCACACTGAGCAATGGAGGAAAGATTCTAACGAACGAAAGCAGGGCGGTTTGTCCTATGGGAGGGGGAGCTCCATGTATCGAGGTCGTACACCACGGACAACTGGCTGTTCCATCGGTAGAGAACATGGCAAAAGCAAAAGAAGAAATACACAGTCAAATAAATCCATTTCTCAATCCGGTTGATTCCGTTGAGCATGATTTATTCGAGGGTGTGGTTATTGTAGCAATAGACGATTGATCTCATGGGTTGGAAATACGAAATCGTAGTATTGGGAGAAGACGGTGAAAACACCATCGTACACCGCAATGTGTCTGTAGCAGGGAAAACAGTCGACATTCTCTATGTAAAAAGAGGGTATGAAAAGGCGTATGTCCAACTGAGGATGGGAAGTTCATATGGATTGGAAGCAGAGCGTTGGCGTGAGAAAGCTCGAAAGGAAGGCTTGTCGGATTTGAATCGCCAATGGCAGCCGATCCCCTCTTCCATCGGCAAACCTCCCGTTTCGAACGCAGAACTCAAGCAAATGAATTGGGTATTTGCCGCTCAAGACGATAATGGGGAATGGGCGAATTCAGGCTTTAATGTGGTCGAAACTCAAAAGAAAACGATCAAGATTGAAGAGGGAATCTTTGAAACTGTATACAGTTCGACCATTAGCATTAGTAGTTCCTCGAAGTTTTCTTTGGGGCGTTTTTATTGGCTGGAGCCATATTTCAAAATTCCTGACTTCCAAAAGAAAAACAGTATTTATGGGATTTATATCGTATTCTTTGACGATCCACAGCCGATGGATATTTCATGGATGGGATACCCCAAAGACGGACCTTTGCTTCCCGTTATACAATCGTATGGAAATACGGTTAATCTGGAAGTCATTTCACACCGTATGCCCAATGACGTATTGGCAGCTTTTCATAGCTTTGGGAAGTATCACCTTACGGTATATTGCGACGACAAAGTCCTAAAAAAGAAGATAATCCTGGCAAAAAATGCCGTTTCCGATGTGATGTTGACATCTCACAACCGGATACCGATATTGATCGAACCCTCTTGGCGTGAAATGCTCGGGCATAAAGAGAGCAACGGGGAGAAAGAATTGCGGATAGAGATTGAAGCTGAACTGATGTACAATCCGAATGCTCAAAAGATAAAAACGGAGTCGATAGATTCGAATACCTCTGATCTGGTATTCGATGTTGAAAAAATCAATCTGCAAACCAACGATAGTATCGGCACTTACACAAAAGACTCGGAGAATGAAGAAACGGTTTCCATCCGTTACCGGCGTCCTCAAGGGAAATTTGCCGATCCATATATGGGGCATGATCCGCGGGTGGAAGCCGAGAACATGGCAAAGGCACTGGCAGGTTTTTATCCGGCTACGGAAAAAAAGAAATTAGGCAAACAGCTTCGGTTCAAGGTTCGGTACGAAAAGAAATCAGAGATTCAGGAACACCGTAGAGAGAATGTAGCTAAGATGCTTGCCGTGATAGGCAAAAACGACAGAGAGTTCAAAGCTCCGGCAAACAATCCCTGCAAATACGCGGCTATCGAGATTTCTTCTCCCGGACGGGAACCGTATCTCATCTTCGAAGAAACAGACAAAGGGGTACGCGACCTGACCGGCAACACAGGCTTCAATCTTGTAGCCGGGGAGCATCCAAGTTCTTCCAATGTCAGCATCGTATTAAAAAAACTTGACACAAAAAGTTGCAGAAACAAAACCCTCTCCCACAAAGGAGATAAGAACGTTTTCGACCTGAGTAAAATGAAACAGTTGGGAATGCGGGAGGAGGATTACAAGCTCTCCGGAAATAAATTGGAGATGACCCTGCGGTACGATTATAATAAAACATACGATACCAATCTGGGCAAAATAGGGAATAAAATAGTCGATTCTGCATGGCTTTTTCATTATTTCTTGCTCAAAGAAGAAATGAAACAATCCTACCTGGTTCTTGTAAATACCTGCGCCTATCCCAACCAGATGGTGAATATCAATGTGTATCCGGATGTTGAGTGGACATTTCATCTGAATTATGGAATGAAAAACCCATTATTCTATCGAGATACATTTGTTCAAATGCGACAGCATCGTGTTGAAAAAGCTTTTAAGAAAGGACAAGCAGCTGACATTGATGGATATGACGGAAGTTTGCAAACAACATTTTCATTGGCTTTGGAATGCAAATGGAATAAGACAGAATCAGCCAAGCTGGATCAAAAAATTGCGGAAAACATAAAATTATTTGTAGGATCATTTCTAAAAATAAAGAGATTCGTTGATCAAGTAACAGGGAAGGATAAAGGAAGTTCGACAAAGGGATTCAGCGCCGATTTGTTAAAACGTGTAAAGAGGTCCCCTCTATCAATAGAAGTACAATCTCCTAAACTTAGCATTGCAGCAGGATGGAAATACGAGTGTGGTAGAAAAGAAGAGCACAAAGCCCATAAGTTGGCTGTGACTACGGAAATAAAGGCTAAAGCAGATCCCCTTATAGGGGCAGAAGCGACTATAGACTTGATTGCATGGGGTAAAAAATTACACCCCGCGGCTGAAGCAGTAATCACTGCACTGGATTTGTTGGCATATGCTGCAAATGCAGAAGTAAGATTCGACTTGATTTTT
>NZ_QEKY01000003.1:21022-157920 GCF_003096695.1 Porphyromonas loveana
GGGGTAAAAAATTACACCCCGCGGCTGAAGCAGTAATCACTGCACTGGATTTGTTGGCATATGCTGCAAATGCAGAAGTAAGATTCGACTTGATTTTTTATGGAAAGTTATCAATTGAAGGAGGAGCAACACTTAGCACACTAAAGAAAGAAGGTGCATTGAAAGCTGAAGGTCGATTTGGTTTCAAATTGGACTTAGCGGCTAGAGCAACAGGCAAAATAGAAGCTTGGTGGACAGAAGAAGTGTTAGAATATCATTTTGAGGCAAAATCGAGTGCGGAAGGCTCATTCTCGGCAGGTTTAGCTCTTGGCCTTGATGATAATAAGGGACTTTACTTTGAACCCATTGTCAAACACTCAGGGATAAAAATCACGTTAATTCTTAAAGGTAGAATTGGCTCTATAAATCGAGGGAAAAGAACAACATACGTAGTAATTAAACCGGACAAATTGAAAATTGATCATAAATATTACATAAATGAAAAAGATTGAAAAGATACTAATTCTTTTTTTGTTGATAGTTAATCAAGCATGTGTTCGAGGTGAAAATTCAAAAAAAAACGAGGAAATGGACAATAAAACATTCTATTTCATTGATTATAGTTATAATAAAAAATGTGGATTTGCCATATATATAAATGACATTCTTGTTGCGAAACAGACAGAGCCTATAAATATAGATTATGCTGTTACGCCAATAAATCCATATATTCTGAAATCAGGAATACAAAAAATAAAAATTGAATTGTTCCCTTTTGTTGTAGATCAAAAATTAGAGAGTGACATAGAGTTCAATTTAAAAGTGTTTTTTGTTAAAGATTACAATGAGGAAATTGTTGATTCTTCAGAGAATCTTGTGTTTGATTTACCTCCATTAATGATTGACGCACAGTTGTCTGAATGGAGATTTGAGAATTCATTTATTGCAGAAGTTCCATATCAGGTTACGGGCTGGAGCAATTCGCAAAACCTAAAAGAACTAAAGAATATAGAAACTCAACTCAGGAAAAAGTTTAAAGACTTAGTTTCTTTTATAGAAAACAAAGACCCGGATAAAATTTTAAAAGAGTTCGCTATAAGCATGAAAGAATCTGAGTCGTTTTACTATTTAACGAAAAATCAATTAGATAATAGTCGACAAGATTTTATCACACTGATTAGAATGCCGAATATTTTTATTGCGCCTTTAGATAACACAGTTGTAAAATATTATGCCAATGGTAAATTGGTGACATTGGAAACTTTGGATGGCAAACCTGCATTAAGGATAATACAAGAAGGAGAGGACTATAGTAATGAAGATAATTTCCCTATATTATTTCATATGCCGATTGGATCAGAAGAGCTAGAAATCATTCGTTAATTCTAAAAAAAAGAAAAGTCCATAAGTTGGCTGTGACTACGGAAATAAAGGCTAAAGCAGATCCCCTTATAGGGGCAGAAGCGACTATAGACCTGATTGCATGAGGTAAAAAATTACACCCCGCGGCTGAAGCAGTAATCACTGCACTGGATTTGTTGGCATATGCTGCAAATGCAGAAGTAAGATTCGACTTGATTTTTTATGGAAGTTATCAATTGAAGGAGGAGCAACACTTAGCACACTAAAGAAAGAAGGTGCATTGAAAGCTGAAGATCGATTTGGGTTCAAATTAGTTTTATTAGCTACAGCTACTGGGAAATTGGAGAAGTATTTCATTTCAGTTGATTTTGATTTTGAAGCAAAAGCTCAGGCTGAAGGCTATTTTTCAGCGGGTGTAAATTTAGGCATAGATAACAATAAAGGCATCTATTTTAAGCCCGTATTGAGTCATTCTGGCATAAAAGTCTCCTACACTTATTATGCTAAGGTAAATGGATATAGAAGAACGTCCAGTGACGAAGCTATAATAATAAAATCAGGGAAAGCAAATATTGACCGAAAGTATTATATAAGCAAATGAATTTTTACAAATGAATATTTGTTCATCAAGTGACTAATTTGTACATTTAATACTACTTATGGAACTTAGGATTATCATCAATAATCGCAGGAAACAGTTCACTGGCATCGGTAGAGGATGTCTCTCTGATTCCCAGGATAATATAAAGCATATGTTTCCATACCTATTCCGTAGCAGACAGTTTGAGAGCGTTACCTATGGTTTCATGGAAGAGTATTTCGAGTTAGTAAATTTGCAGTTCTCTTTCTTTTCGATCTCTATCTTTATCTGGCTCGGACATGTATTTATGCACTCCATTATTCTCATAACCGTATTAATTTCCCGGTCGCTTATTTTTATTGAAAGATGCTCTCAAATACAGATTATTTCTATACCTTTGCATGCAGCTTCTCGGTTTGCGCTTTATCGCTTAACGACTACAAAGATTATTATTTCCTGTGGTCAGAATAAATTCGAAGCTATTTTTGATTTATATTTAAACTACACAGGTGCGACATCACTTCCAAAGCTTTAGAAAATGAGTAGAGTAGCAGTCATTTTTGCATTTATATTTTTAACATATGGATGCATGAAAACGATAAAGAAAGAAACGATCAATAAAACAAGTCATATGGAACTACAAAGTCAGGCAAATGATCAAATAGACACCTTTTCCAAGCGACCTTTCTATCAACTGAAAATAAAGGCAGCCTCTGTGGGTTTTGATATAAGAATAAACGATTTTCCAGTATTGCAGTATAATAAAAAGAAAAATGTATCAACAGAAATGGAAATCCCTATTAATCCTGCCATTTTATCTTCGGGAACACAAGCGTTATCAGTTCGAGTTTTTCCTCTTTTAGACCAAACACTTATTCCCGAAAATGGAATATTTGAATTCGAGATAAACAAAAAACCAGATGCTTGGGTGTATGATGGAAAAAGAGAGACAATCTTTCAAACTGTCAAAATGAATGCCAGAAATTTGCCTTTTTGGGAATTTGAAACAGAATTCGAAGCCGAAGTTCCTTTTTCATTCACTGCATGGACGAAATCTCAAGATTTAAGCAAAATCAACAACTTAAATGAGTTGTTAGATAATGCTTATAAGAAAATTGCAAAAACCATAGAGGATAAGAATAATGAAGAATTCAGAGAGATTGTCAAGAAGACATATGAAGTCGATATTATGTTGTATGAAAAACAAAATGGGCTGAATGGCTTTCAAACAGAGCGAGAGAGAGTCTTGCCAATGAACACTTGTAATTTCGGTCTATATGGGAATAATAGATTAGTGAGATATGAAAATACAGAGTTAGAAACCTGCCTTAAAACCGAAGCTTGTTTTAATGGAAATACTAAGAAGGTGTATTCATATCCCCTTTTTTTTCATTTACCTCCAGGGGCAAATGAATTAGAGGTTATAAGATGATCGCATTCTTGAAGGAACGTGTAAACAAATGAGATTAAAGAATATGCCAATAATGCTGACAAGAAAATTGTTTTAGTGCTAATATGAGTGTTTTTATAAACGTCCACTTTAAGGCTCAACTATTGTATCAAAACTCTCAATTCTAAAAACCAACACCCTACTGTTCCGCTTCGTCCTCCACGCCCCTAAATAAAGACTATATGGTCAAATGGATCGTCGGCTCCGACGCATTTATCCATTTGCGGATAAATAAACCATGTCGTATATTTGCAAATAAACAAACCATATCATAATAAATATGAGAGCAATATTATTTATTACTTTATTCGCATTGATCACCAGTTGCGGTCATGCGCAAGTAAAGACAAAAAGCAAGAAAGAGATGGAACAGGAAAAGGCAAAAATGGAGACCCTGATCAAGGAAGATCTCACAAGAGTTAAAACCTATGCGGAAAAGCCGGCATATTACCTGCAGGTCAATAAAACGGGGTGCCGCCTGCTGATCCGGGTGAACGATATTCCGCTGGGGTATTCTTTTGTGGAGGACGAAGGAGAGTCGATGCTCTACCCAATCAATACCCGACTCTTTTCCAGCGGTCGTCATACAGTCAGTATAGAGGTTTACCCACGTACGGGCGAAGACTTGGTAGACAAGGATGCGGTGGTAAACATCAAGGTCGTCCATTACCAGGAAAAATTGGTGGGCATACCCGAAACGATCGAAGAATTAGATACCCCGGAAGACATCGGAACCTTGAAAACCCCGCTTTACCGCGACTCTCTGTGTTTCGAGGCCTCCCTTCCCTTCGATTTCAAATACATCCTGACCCAAGCCAAAGACCTCCGAAAGGTTCCTCGGCTGGAAGAGAAAGTGTTGGCACATTACAATAAGGTGCGCCAAATGATGATTGACGGACAGTATTACGAATATGAGAAGATGCGACTGCCAACCACGTGGCCCCTCACGGAGATGAGCTATTTGGGTGAGGAGGGACTACGAAAAGCTCATATAGATGAGGACTATTTGTTCCGCTTCCTTTGCAACCCGATAGACTGGATTGCCCTGCCCATAGAAAACTACGAGATGGTGATTTGTGGCAACGGAAAGTTAGTTTATCTGCGCCGGAAGATGGAGTTGGACAATGTGCTCAGAACAGAGTATTACGAAACCGAAGAAGAAAAGAAGGCATATCCTGACGAGCGAAACTATGTTTCCAGTCAATTCATTGCCCTTTATATGCCTGCCGATAGTGAAGAACTGGTAGAACTTTATTGAAAACTCTTAGGAATCTGGGCAACTGGCTACCAATAAAACCATTCCACGGTAGCCAAGAGAGGGACTGGTATTTATGAGTGGCAGGGCAAGATTTACTTCGTTTGAAATGCGCTTATGTTCAGAAATTTGTTTATCTTCGCCCCCGTAGTTGAGACTACGATTTGTATGTCACGAGATATGATAGATGATGGACTTTTTGAATCTGGATGAGTCTCTCCATACGGCGATTCGCATTTCAAAAGGAATCGCACGAGAATACGGGAATGCTGTATATACACCTTCCCATCTGTTACGTTCCCTACTTCATAAAGACGTAGGGCTTTCTGCTTTCGTGGAGTCTTTAGACAAAGATGTTGCCTTCCTTATGGAATGGGCAGATGTCCATATTGAGTCTTGTGAGAAGCTTTCCGGGGTTTCTGAAATAGAAGCGGATAAGCGAATCAGTTCCGTCTTTGAA
Source organism: Porphyromonas loveana (assembly GCF_003096695.1). Lineage (GTDB taxonomy): Bacteria > Bacteroidota > Bacteroidia > Bacteroidales > Porphyromonadaceae > Porphyromonas > Porphyromonas loveana. Next base: position 26,109 of record NZ_QEKY01000003.1, read on the forward strand.
GAAGCGGACAATGTGCGTCTGAAGTTGGGATTGTTGCAAATAAATCCGATATGTGTGCTTTGTGCATTGGCGAAGCCGGAGGTAGGATATTCTTCCGACCAGTTGAAATCTTTCCCCATTAGGGAAAAAGAGATACTGGATTTTTTCCTTTCTGGTGGGGACGTGCAGAAGCAGATACTTCAACGGATGAATGTGGAAGGTGATGCAACGGGTATGCCCCTTTCCCAAACGAACCTACTGAAATTCTGCATCGACAAAACCGCTGAAGCTCGTGAGGGCAAGTTGCATGCCATTGTTTGTCGCGATCGGGAAGTTCGCCAAATGACGGAAATTTTGGGGCGATGGACGAAACCCAATGTCATGCTCATAGGAGATTCAGGCGTTGGAAAAACAGCAATGGCAGAGGGGTTGGCATTTGGTATTGTGCGTGGAAATGTTCCCTCTTTTTTGACTGATACGACCGTATGGGAGCTGGATTGTGGAGCACTAATCGCCGGAGCTACCTACAAAGGAGAGATTGAAGACCGACTAAAGAATATCATTCAAGAATTGCGACAATCGGAACGGGTTATTTTGTTCATTGACGAGATACACGTTCTTCTTGATCCCAAACAAGGAAATTCGGGAGCTGCAAACATTTTGAAACCGGAACTTTCAAAAGGGAATTTGATTGTTATCGGGGCAACAACTATAGACGAATACCGCAAGCTTATAGAGCCTGATCATGCTTTTAGTCGTCGCTTTGAGGTGCTTAGGATTTCCGAACCGGTGACTGAGGATGCTGTACAGATGGTAACTTTTATGCTGGAAGCATATCGGGACTTTCATCAATTGGAGGTTGATGAAAAAGCATTATCGGCATCTGTACATTTAGCCAGACGCTACGTCAAAGACCGCAAACTCCCGGATTCAGCCATTGACTTATTGGATCGGACAATGTCTGCTGTAAAGATGGTGAATGAATCCTCCCAATCCGATTCTCTTTGGCTAATTGGAGAATTGGCAACTTTGGGACAAGAAAAAGAAACTTTTTCTGAAGACGCTTTGATTGAAAAACTGGTTCGTTTGCATCAATCCGTTATGAGCAGGATCAGTCCGATTATTCAAATGCAGTTGGATGGTATTTCCGAAGTAGATACCTCAATGGGAGCAGAGGAGCTTTTTGATATGTTATCCCGATTGGCAGAGCAGCTGGAAGCATTCTCTAAGGAAAAGATTCAATGCGTTACAGAGGAACATATTGCGGCGATTGTTTCCATAAAAACAGGCATTCCTATAGGGAAAATACGAGCAGAAGAAAAGGAACGCTTGCTTGGAATGGAAAATCTCTTGCGCCAAAGAGTTGTCGGACAAGACAACGCTATTCGCTCTGTTACCGATGCTATTTTGGAGTCTCGTAGTGGAATGAATAAGCCCGGACAACCAATAGGTTCGTTCTTTTTCTTGGGTCCTACCGGAACGGGGAAAACAGAATTGGCAAAGACGCTGGCAGAGGCTCTTTTCAATGACGAAAAGGCTATGATTCGTTTTGATATGTCCGAGTTTAAGGAGGAACATTCGGCAGCATTACTCTATGGTGCTCCTCCGGGATATGTCGGCTACGAAGAGGGTGGATTACTGGTTAATAAGATTCGCCAGCAACCTTATGCTGTGGTGCTCTTTGATGAGATTGAGAAGGCACATCCCTCGGTCTACGATATATTTCTTCAGATTATGGATGAGGGAAAACTTCATGACCGTTTGGGCAAGGAGGGAGACTTCTCCAATGCCATCGTCATCTTCACCTCCAATGTCGGGAGTGAGTGGATTGCGAAGGAGCTATCTGAAGGGAGACAACCGACAACCCTCCAGATGATGGAAGTGATGGGAAATCATTTTCGCCCGGAGTTTCTGGCTCGTCTTTCGGAAATTATTCCATTCGCACCCATTGGGGATTCTATCTTGTTGCAAATCTTAGAAATACAATTGCGAGGTCTTCATCAGTTACTGGACGCTCAGGATATGGTGTTGGAACTCACAGATGAAGCCAAGCACATGTTGGCATTTAAGGGTTTTACGCCTCGATATGGAGCAAGACAAGTATCGGGAGTCATCAGAAATTATCTTCGCCGCCCAATCTCTCGGATGATTCTAACCGGTGAAATAAAGAAAGGGGATACGCTGTATGGTTCTCTGGATGAAAGAGAGGAATTAATTTGGGATATACTTCCCTCTAAAACAAAGTAATAATGTTTGGATATAAAAGTTTTTTACGCATTGGCACTCTGGAAGATGCCAGTATAAAAGGACTGCTTTCAGGGGGATTAGAATTGGAGAATTGTCAGTATTCTTTCAGTCAGCCCATGGATAGCAAAGGAAAAGCTCAGGGAGAAGTAAGAGGGGGAAGTATTTGTATGACGTTCTCCAATCTCCCTCCTGACGAAATTATCGATTGGATGCTCAATCCTCGCAAGTATAAGGATGGGACAATTGTCATCTGTGGTATGAATGACGAACCATTGGAAAAGATTGTCTTCACAAAAGCTGCCTGCACAGGTCTCAATTTGAGCTATACTCGCCGAGGGAAAAGCTACGCAGGTACGAAGATAACCATTCATGCACAGAAGTTGGTTGTGGGCAGTGCTATGCTGGAAAATGAGTGGAAAAACATCTAACCTCAAGAGGAGTATACAATATGATGGCTTTGAATATATTGGATAGCGAAATGAGTGCCACATTTCATGTAATGGGGCAAACTTACGAGGTCTTTCAGTTTAACATCGGATTTGTGCAACCGACAGACGAAAAGGGCGAGCCTCAAACTGAAATCCGTGGAGGACAGCTGATGGTAACTTTGGGGCAGGCTGTGGGAGACGAAATCTACAATTGGGCGTTGAACCAGTGGATGCGACAAGATGGGGAAGTGATCTTTTCTACGGAGACGGGAAGTTCTCCTCTTAAAATATCGTTTAAGAAGGGGTATTGCGTACACTTCGAACGAGTTGTAGACAGTACCGGAGGCGGTTTGAGAACCTCTCTACTTATCTCCTCCGAAGAGGTTGCCCTGAATGGTATCACATTGAACAACGACTGGGCGGAGTAAAAATATGGCATATCTCGAATCCTATATCAGCGAAGACGATTTTACGGCACGTATGAATCGTGGAGGACTCTACGAAGGGTTCGTGGAGGGTGTGGGGTATGCCTATTTCGATACTGTAGCAGCGCCACCCCCTGTGCTCGTGGGGATGAGAAATCGATTTGACTCAACAGCATCTGTGTACGATGTGTTTCAGTGGCAAAAGGTCGATACCACAGAAGACATCTTTCGCAAAAGTCTTGGCAAAGTAGAGCCGGATATATACAATCTCTTGGTCAAGAAACTTCCCGAGGGTATGCTCCAAGTGCAAATGGGGAAAAACGACTACTTCGTCCTACCCGAGAAGCATTGTGAAATTCGTATTGATTACAAGAGGGACGATTCTGCCGTATACTTGAAAATCTATGCAAAGAATACACAGACAAACGAGTATCGAGAATCCGAGTACAACAATGTCGATCTTGGAAAGAAAATTATTACATGGACGAGTTTGGGAGTGGCCGCACGTGGTGCAAAAGCGAGTTTTGATGCTGCTCGCTGGGGTGTGGAAGTGCCTCGTGCGTGGCGTGCTGTCCCGATGGTAAGAAAAACCGAAGTTTGGACGCGTGGACTGATGAGAAATCAGCAACGCCACAAACAGGCGTATGAACTATCCAAGACGCTGAAAGCGAAAGGTGTCAAGATAAAGCCCAGTGTGGTTAGGCGAGAGTATATTCCCAAGAAGTTAGCAGCAAAGAGTCGCGGTCTAGGGATCGCATCTGGGGTGATTATTGTGGCAGATGCTTTTTATTCAAAATCATTCAAAGTATCACATGTGTACAATAGTGTTATTTTAGGTGTATCTTTTATCCCTGCTGTTGGTTGGATTGTTGGTGGTACCGCTTTCGTTGCTGATGTCCTTTCTCTGATTATATCGGGGGAAACCATCGGCGACCATTTGGATGCTTTATCTGATGAAATTTTTGAATTAGAAAATGGAGAGTTATTGGAATGGAAGAGTAAAAAACAAGAGTCTCTTGAGTTCAAACCTTCTCAAAGAATGGACTTGATGGACTTACGCACTTCTCCGTACATTATACAGCCAGACAATACTCGTGTTGTCCAACCATATATTGACCCTACGTTATTAAGGAGAAAGAAATGATAAAAATAATCGATTACATTGCATATCGGCTGTATTACATTTATTTGAGACATAAGGATCCAGATCCTCGATCTGCTGTCACGTATGTAATATCATTAGCTGTTTTTCCTGTTATTTGTTTCTTCTGTACTCTTATCTTAAGAATGTTTTTGAATGTTTCAGTCCGTAATATATGGTCAGAAAACTCTCGTTTATCTGTAACAGTTTATGTTGCTGGAATTGGAGGCTTTGTCTACTGGTGGGTAAAAAAAAAATATACCGAAAAGTATATCAAGACAACCTTGACATCAAGATATCGGAGTAGTAAGTACAACAAGCGGATAAAGGGATGGATATTAATAATTATATGCTGGCTGTGTTTTTTAGGTTTTACGATTATGACTGCAATAATTAGTTAGTAAACATACATCGACCCTACATTATTAAGGAGAAAGAAATGAGAAAAATAATTGACTATATAGTCTATCGGCTATACAATATCTATTTACATAAAGAACCTGCTCCATTGGCGAGTGTCACTGCTTTTACGACAATATTACTATCGGCTTTTTGTGTGTTTCTCGGTATCTTATTTTTGCGTGTGTGTTTTAACGTGTCTATACGTGAAATGAATTCTAATGCACCATATATTTCCGTAGGGATTTATGTTTTCAGCGTTTTCGCAATTGTTTATTGGCGAGTAAAGAGGAAGTATACAGAGGAGTACATTTCAAAAGAACTCGAACAAAAATTTAAGGGAAGTAAGTACAACAAAAGTGTACAGAGTTGGGTGTTTCTCGTCACAATTCCTATATTGTTCCTTGCTTTCATGATTATGGCGTCAATAATTGGATAGGAAAAACAATATGTACCCTTTCTATATTATATTCAAGAGGAAGAAATGAGGAAATTAATTGATTATACATTTTATAGACTATACTATGTCTATAAGATGAAAGATCCAGCTCCGTTAGCAAGTGCAAGAATGTTGGTGGTATTAGCTGTCACTGCATTAATTTATTTCACATGTACACTTGCATTAAAAGTAGTTTTTAATATATCAATCCTTGACATACACCCCAACAACCCAAAGCTACCCTTGATGACTTGTATTTTTGGAATTGGAGGTATTGTTTACTGGAGAATAACAAGAAAATATACCGAGAAATATGTATCTACAATCTTAACTCCAAAATTCCAAGGCAGTAAATACAACAAAAGGGTAAAGGGATGGATGATAATAGTAGCTTGTCTACTATGCTTTTTTGTTTTGGGGATTTCAGCCTCCGTTATAGTATGACACCCGTCTGTTTATGGGAACAATGAGTATTCAGGAAAAAGAAATGAGGAAAATAATCGATTACATCGCATATCGGCTATACAACATCTATCTCACAAAATTCTTGATCCACGAACGGAGATTCAAATGTGGATGGCAAAGAATAACCCCACCTTCGGTAATATAGTATGAGAGAAACATATTACAAAATTCCATTCGATTTTGGGACGTTGCTCGACGAAGAGCAAGGAATGCAAGAGCGATGCTCCGAAAAAGAGTCCATATATCGTCATATTGAGTTATTGATAACGACTTGCCCTGGCGAACACATTTATGATAGAGATTTTGGCTCTGAAATCTGGGATATGGACTTTGAGCGTATTGTGTCTTTAGAAACTTGGAAAACAAAATTCAAAAAGTTTCTATGTAAAGCCATCTCCGCTTATGAGAGACGGATATCGGGTTGTGACCTGAAACTCGAGGTTTCAGATGTGTTGCACGAAAATGTGTCAGATACTAATGTTAGTGTACGGAAACGAGTGGATATATACATCGAAACGACCGTTGTGTCAAGTGGAGAGCGTTTGAATCTTCACCACAGGCTCTATTTGGGGCCTCTGTCAAAACAATAAGAATGAAACCGTAATGAATAAGTATAGAGAAAGCAAAGAGGAAATTAAGGATCGGATGATCCGCACTGCCTTGGACTATTGGAACATTCGAAACATTGAGAACTTGGATCCTTTCATTCGCTTGCTGATAGAGGCAATGGCTGCTCAATTGCATCTCTTGTCTGAAGAGATCGCAGACATAGAAGTACGTACCATGCAGCGTTTGAGCGAAGTTCTTCTTCCCGAGTCTGTTTCATTGGCACGGCCATCGCATGCCATAGTCCATATTGAGACATTGCTTGAAGACATAGTAACGGATCCGTTTGAAGGTTTCTATGTCCAATCTCCTTTTGCCGGTAAAAAAGATAATATACGCTATTCGTTTTACCCTGTTTGCAAAACTCCTCTACGCATGGGTGGAGTAAAGAAGCTGATCATCGGAGGCGAAGTTTACGATGCACTTCAGGGAATGCACAAAAAGTTATTACTCCGCTCTGATCTGACTCCGGAAAATCACAATAAGGTTTTTGTGGGTTTGGACTTTGGAGATGAAGTAAAGAATCTTAGTAGTCTTTCTTTTTACATCGACTTTCCCAATATCGCTCGAAAGAACGAGTTCCTGCACTTACTTTCGTATTGTCGGTGGAGTTTCAACGAAACTCAACTGAAGATGGAAGAGGGACTTTTCTCCGCGGATAAGTATGCCTCTAACGACCTATCTTCCTTTTTCGATTCTCAAAAGCATGAAACCCGTATAGTCGAAGATGTTTTATCCCATTATAAAAAGAACTACAGAACCATTTGTGGAGATGTGCCTGTCTCCTCCGATTTGAAGAGTTCGCTTCCTCTCTCTCTGCAAAGGGGTAAAAATGTGGATAAGGAGTATTATACCGAGGTGTGCAAAGAAGATCTGTTTTGGATAGAAATAGAGTTCTCTCCGCACTTTTCTCCTGCGGTATTATCAGATATTCAGATTGGTATTAACACCATTCCCGTAATCAATAAGGAATTGCATATAGTCACAACGGATATTCGTAAAGTATTCGGAGTGATTCCGATCCCCGGTGATGAGAACGAGAGTTTTCTCGGGATCGCAGATGTCACAGACAGCAATGGCAAAACATATTTCCCCATTGGAGAATATCGCAAATCCGGAGCCGAGCACTCCTATTCGATTAGGCGAGGAGGGTGTGAAGCATTCGACGAACGAGATGCCGTAGATTACTTGCAGCGCTTGCAGGAGCTGCTGGAAGACGAAATGGGCGTTTTCTCTCCGTCTCATCTTGGTGTCAATGCTGAAAATCCCTACTTGATCAATCAGCTGATACAAAAACTGAAACAAGAATCCCATTATATCCACTCTCGGAAAGAAAAGACACATTATCTCTTTGTCGAATCATCTGAGAATCAGACGTTACTCACCATACGATATTGGACAACTTTGGGAGATTTGGCAAATGGTATAAGGATTGGACAGCCACTCAATTCTATTGAAGCCGATCGCGAGAATATGCAGCGAACCACTATGCTAACCCCATCAGCAGGGGGGCGAGGGATTCCATCCGATAGGGAGCGTACAGCTCGATTCAGACATATACTAAGCAGTCGGAACCGCATTGTTACCAATAGCGATATCAGAAGCTTTTGTTTGGCAGAGCTGACCGATAGCATTTCTGATGTACGTATAGAAAAAGGGATTATGCTGGGTAAGCACTCAAAGGAGGGATTGGTTAGGACAATCGATGTCCATTTGATTCTTCTTTCGCCTATGGATGATCACTCGAAGTTGCAAGAGATGAAGGCCAATATTTACAATCAATTGGTCGCACATTCTCCCATGACGTTTAATTACAGAATCTTTATTGATTGAGATGAATCCTATCGTTGGAAAGATATTCATAAGCTATCTACTATTCCCTATTATTGCATTTTTAATGGGTTTTGTAGTTGTATTGGTAGCGAAGAAAAACAAATTGCTACAAGACAAGAAGGCGATTTTCTATCTCCTTCTTTCCGGAATTGTCATATCCGCCTCGGGATTATTGGGCAGTTTGGAAGTCGGTTTTATGCCTTATGGCTATCTTGCTTGTCAAGTGTTGTATTTGGTTTTGGGGTTTGTCAATCTCAGATTGCTGTTTCACTTTGTCAGCGGGCTGAATAAAAAAAGGTTCGGTTTTACTTGCTTACTTTTACTGGTTCAGATTACCATAGGGTGGGCTCTCTTTTCCGTATGGTTCAATCTTACCAATGATTTTCAATATGGAATCTGGGCAGGCTCTTGTGTTTTGTCTATGTTCATTCTCCCCCTCTTTGAAGAGACCTTTAACACATATCTGAAGATCCCCGTGGAAATTTATAAGATGCGGATGTACAGTGCAAAAAACATAGAGTCCGCTCCGGCACCAATTGATACGGAAGAGTTCCTCGTTTACGAGATTGAAATCTATAAAACCCCGTATGACAGAAAACCGATCCGATTGAAAGCGAAGTCTACGATGGAAATGGTTTTTGGAGACTGGTTTGAGCTGATTATCTCAGATTACAATCAGAAAAAGTTTACAAATCCAATTGAGTATTACAACTCGGAATCCCCATATGGATGGATTTTCTACATCAAACCATCGTTTTTCAGACCGAGAAAATACATTGATCCGGATGTGTCTTTTCTGGAGAATAAGCTTCCGGAAAAACATTTGATCGTATCAAAACGAGTAAAACAGAATGTGCAACCTATAAAAGCTATCGATTATGAACAATAAAAGAGAATATTTTCCAGTGAATTGGATGCAGGGAATGAGTGTTTCCTCCTCACATTTCATTGCTACAGAAAACGCCTTGCTGGAGCATATGCTTCAGAGCGTTTCCTCTTTTCAGCAACCGTTTCAGTACGGACTTCTTCCTCAAAAAGGAGGGAATGGAATAATTGAACTAAAACTTATGGGGCATGGAGAATACACAAAAATACATCTGCTTTCTTATGCCGGGGTCACCCCCGGAGGCTATTTGATTCTTATCGATAAAAAAGAGGAAGGAGAGGGGATCAGTTGTTCTTGTCCCATGGGTGAAGAATCCTCGGAAGAAGGATGGGATATTGTTTTATCAGTGTCTCCCTATACCCGTTGTCCTTGCGGAGTTCCTGATCTTCAAGAAACACCGCCTCGATATCCATACGTTGAACCCTCTTACAAGCTGAGCCTTGTTTCTCGTAAATCGGACAATCATGAACGCGAGAACGCTTTCGGTGTGATCGTAGGACTTTTACGAAGAGAAAAAAGCGATTATTCTTTGGATAGGAATTATATTCCTCCGGCACTGACTATGTCTTCTCATCCGAATCTCTATGAATACACGAATGAGTTTACTCTGAGAGTCAGAACAATAGACGCTGCTCTGCACAAGATTATAGAAAGAGTTTTGGAACATCCCAATCGAACTTCTGTGGCCAACAGTGTACTCTTGTTTTGTAAGGAATTACTGCGAACAACATCTTCTCTGTTTTTTCATTGGAGAAACAGTTATACAGTATCTCCTTATCATATAGTGGTGTCACTTGCAAACTTTGCTTCAACGGTGCAATGCGGACTGACTTTTCTCTCCAAAAAAGATAAAGAAGAGATGCTCAAATACTTTTATGAGTGGAACGGCATAGCACCCTCGACCTTTGAACATATGTGGGAAGAGGTGACAAACAAACCATATGACCATAATAGGATTAACCAATCGATGATTTCGGTTTTCGGAGCAATTCGGACATTGGAGGAGTTATTGGTATCGTTGAGTCGTCTGGAATTCGTTGGGCAACATAAGGAGAGCATCGTTATCTCCGAAAGGCAAATTCAAGATACATCATCCAACGGACGGAATTGGATGTTGGTAGACTAAAGGAATCCCAATCATGAAGAGGTATAAATCACCCTCCGGACAGAATACACTGCCGCTTGTTAATTCGCTTTATACGAATTATAAGACCGAGGTGTATGTCTCTGGACTTATCGAGCGAGGAGTAGTTCCCATTGATCGCATCCGTATCCTGCGCAAAGGAAAATCGCACCGAGGACATGCAAAAGAGGTTGATCGAGCTTCGTGGGAACATACTCAGGATGGTTTGGAAGAACATCTGTGCATTTACGTCCACAAAAGAGATTTGTATGACTCATTACCTGAGGGGTTATTCCACAGTTTATCCATCTCGGAGCGGAAAAAAGGAAAGACCGGTATCGTCAATATGATCCGAAAGGCAAGAGAAGAAGAGTTTCATGCTCGTTTCTTTTTCAAACCCTTTGAAATGGCGATAGACAGAATGCTTGTTTCAGCACAACTCTATGAGCAATGCTTGGAAAAACGGGATATGCACAGGGAGTTTATTTGTCTGCTGGATAATGACTGGAAGATACTGCGCAATATGCCTTTGGACAAGGCGTTATTCATTCTGAACTTTCTACCCCAAAGCTACAGGGTTGTCGAAACCAGACAAATTGCTCAAATCCTGTCTGTGTTTTTGGATTGTTCCGTTTGCGTAGAGCAGGAACAGAAAATCATGACTTTTAAGGATGGAAACAGATGGCATTTGGGAGACGGACGGCTGGGGCTTTCGACTTTTATGGGTGGAACACTTACAGATAGTTTCTCTGTATTCAATGTCCGAGTAGAAGGACTTCTTCGCAGACATTGCGGACTCATCCACGAGGATAATCCGGCCCGAATCCAACTTCACAGGATTTTGGATCTGTTCCTTCCTGCAGATGCAGAGGTATGTCTGACGTTTAAGATCGCCAAGCAGGAGGGTAACTTTACTCTTTCCGATCATTCTAACGAAGTACCATTGCTTGGTTTTACAACTCTACTCTCATAGCGTAAAAAGATGAAAGCATTAAATTATAAAGATGTCGTGCGCTCCTATTGCAGATTTTCTGAATATATGGTATACTTGGTAGCTACGACATTGTTGTGTATCGGACTTTTTCTTAAGACATCATCTATTGAAATTTCTGCGATTAAGGAAAAAACTGGAGATAGCGATCGAATTTTCAATGAACAGATATCCTTTTGCGACGATTTTACGGTAATCTTTGAAACATATCGTTCGTTGGAAACAGCAATGACAACGAATCCTGAGTTCTTTATGAACAGCATTGCAACAAAGAAACTTGAAACAGGAAATAAGATTCAAACACTTCCTGATAAAGATGTTCTGACACATCAACATCTCCTCTCTCAAATGGATGGACTCCTCCGTACTCGAGATTCCATTTCCGTGATGAAGCGTACAGAGGATATAGCCAGAGCAGATTTGATTCGTTGTAATGAAGAGAACAGGAATATCACACGTAGACTGTCCTTGGGCCGTCTTAGTTATGATAAAAAATAGACTTTATGAGCAAGGCTAACCATACAAAAACGATGAACCAAAAGGAAAAGACAATCGGTTTTTTCTATGTTCTAATCCTTTTTATTGCAACTACCACATTATGTAGTTTTATTCTCTTTTTTTCTAATTCGGACTATCGTATGATAGGTGATAAAGAGACAGCCCTAAAGCAAATGGAACGCATCAAACGTTTTGAACAAGTACAACAGGATTTAATGCCTAAAGTTAAGGAGGTAGAAGAGAAGATATCAAAAATAGATCCCTCTCTTAATGCTTCTTACGAAAAGCGAGAAATTAACTATCTTTTGGGCGAAATACGCAATGTATATACTCAGAATAAGTGGGATGAACGCTACAAAGTTTTTGATCATGTAGCAACCTTCTATGAGTTTCGTCTCTCAGATAAAGAACGCTTATGGGGCGTGAAGAAAAATATAGAAAAGTTCAAGGCTGACTTGGAGCGTTGCAGAAACAATACAGAGAATAAAAAGAATAACTTAAAACAAAATTAAGTATGAATAAAATCTTTACACGGTGGATGATCATTGTAATAGCAGTTCTTATTGCCGGTGTTCTTATCGCATGGTTGTTGCGGATAAGATTTTCTGACAGGGAAATCCGTGCTTTCGTCTCTCCATCGGAAGTTGAGCTGGGAAGTGCCATTCACTTTTCGGATAGTACATACCGAGCCCAAAGGGTCTTATGGGAGTTCGGTAATGGAGATGTGTCCATGGAAAAAAGCGGGAGTTACGTTTTTCCACAGGTCGGACGTTATCAAATTCGTCTGACTGTGGATGATAAACTGGAGGCTCGTTTCATTGTGAATGTTCGAGAACCGATTAAACAGGAAGAAAGTCCCATTCGTATCATTGCCCCAACCACAGCAATTCAAAATGAACTGATAACCTTTACAGCCGAAGGTCCTTCCCAAGAATGGAGATGGGAGTTCGGAGAGAGCGGAGATGTGGACTCAAGAGAAAAAAGTCCTACTTACTCTTATCAATATCCCGGAGTTTACGAGGTTCTTTTGACCTCTGAGGATACCGAGTACCCGATTATTCACAATATCGAAATTCTCCCTGAATACACGGAAAGCGATTCTACAGACGTTCTTTCCCTCATCGCCATAGATATAAGAGAGCGGTTGCAGGATATTGTGGATGGAGGCTCCTTTAATTCCAATTATAACTATATATTGGAAAAATACCTCTGCAACAAGTCTGATGTACTTGTTCTGATCAATGGCACCAAGCAAAATGACTTCTACTCCTACTGTCACGGATTAAAGTTTATCGGTAGCCAGTCTTCCACTACTATTATCGAAGTCGTTGTGGAACCGGATAAGAAATCCGATTGTATCAAAAAGCTGTTGATTCGTCAAAGTTCACCCCAAAAGAAGGAAAACTCATGAAATCGAAGATATACCAAATCATAACCTATACGAGTATCTGTTTCTTGTTTTTGAATGCCTGTGCTCCAGTACATCGCTTGACAAGAATAAAGAAAACACCATATGAATATGTGAGGAATTATTGTTGCGGCGAAGTCGCTGTCTCTCATTCATTATACAAACGCGGCCCATGGGTCGTTTATTCAGATAGAGACAACAATACGACATACTACAATCCCGGGGGAAAAGTACCTCTCAAGAAAGCCGCTTATCTGGAACCGTTTGTCGTGATCGGGAGTAAAGGTGATTTTCTTCGCTTGGTAAAATACAGTCCGAAAGTAATCGAAAACGGTCGGATAAAGAACAGAAAGCAGGCCGAGTATTACGGCTGGATCCATCGGGACAATTTGCTCCTATCCTCTCATGCAACCACCGATATTGCCACAGGTAATAGCATTAAGATGATAACGATGATAAAGGACGGGAAAGCTCTGTCCCGTTCATCGGATTTCTTCAGCGCAGACTCTTTGATTATTTATAAGGACCCCGAGCTATTGACCCCTTGCGGAAAGATTCCATTTCAGATGCCCGTCTATCAGGTCAAGAAAAGCCGAGACAGGAGTAAAACAATGATAATGGCCTCTGAATCGATTGATCCAGATAGCACATCGACCGTGGTATCGGGCTGGGTTTCTTCCTCCTTAGTGATGCCTTTAGGTGGTCTGCTCTATATGGACTACTCATCTCTTCCAGTACATTCTTTCCTTCTTTATAATCAAAAGATGGAGGAGACTCTGATTTCCAACGATTTATTTTCCCGAATGACTCCTACCCCAGTTTCGGGCAACCCATTTTCCCTGAATCCGGTTTCCCATATCCAAATGGATGACAGTTTATCCATAATTGAAACCTCCCTCCCTATGCCGGTTATGGATAATCGGAACAACTTTATTTACAGTCTGTCCGGGAAGAAGATTTGGCAGTCGGAGTTTAAGGGTATCGAAAAGAATTTGAGGAATATGAATATTGTATTCGTATTCTCGGGACAGCGAGCTGTTTATAATCGATTCGAGCAATTGGTATCTTCTCTGCAAGGGATAAGGAGCGTATTGGAGACTCATTCGCCCTGCTATTCTTACCGTTTGGGAGCTGTCATTGGCTTTGACAAATCCAAAGGAAGTCCCAAAAAGATTGCTTTGAATGATAATATTGACAACGTCCTTGCTGAGTTGGAACATCTTTCCGACAGAAAGAATAAAATAACACCCCATAGTAGTGAGGATGCTTGGGATGCGCTCCGAACCTCTGTGGATATGTTAGCTTCTTATCGTAGGGAAAGTAATCTAATTATCCTGATCGGAGAGAATGGAAATGGACAGGAGCATATGGATGCTTCGTTAATAAATAATTTGGCGGATCTTAATTGTCGTTTTTTAGCTTACCAATTATCCTCTGATGATGGAAACAGTTACAATAACTTTGTGCTCCAAGTAGAACACCTCGTCAAACAGTCCGCGAAAAGGATTTCAGAGCACAAACGGGATATTCTTGTTCATTCGGAACAGTTGAGAGAGACCAATCAATATATTGAGCAGTCCGATAACATTTACAGACTCGATTATCCTCAAGCGAGCATGACTCAAGGCTGGATCGTATTCCCGAGAAAAAGAGAAGACCTTCCTGCCGATTTGCTGATTTCCTCTGCAGATTCTCTTATAAGGGAAATTCGAATGGATAACAAAAGCATTCTTTCTCATCTTCGGACTGCATTTTTTGAATCAGGGACTGGAAGAACACGACTTGATTCTCTGTGGTTAGATATGCAAAAGCTACCTCAGAGTTATAGTCTGTCGCATAAAAACTATAAGGCTCTCTCTTCCCTTTCCGCTCATACAAACTTTCCTCTGACACTTCGGGTTCCGATGGAGAGTCTGAACAAGGGGCATTACTTCCTCTTACTGAGTGAGTCGGAATTAAATAACTTGAGAAACTTCATGGCAGATCTTACTCGCCTGAGAGTGGATTATAAGTATGTGAGAAATAAGCGTGCAATAGAGAAGAGAGAAGGCAAGATTTGTGAAGAACTTCCCGAATACTATGCTGCCCCTGATACTATGGGAGAAAATCCTCAGTATCTCAGTACGAGAAAGGTCAGAAGTTCTCTACTTAAAACGTATTACTATTGGATACGTTTCGGAAAAATATATCCGATGAAAAAGGGCGATATAAAACGAATGAGTTTGTCCGAGGCTCAGCAAGAGATATTTACGATGCCTTCATTCAAGGAAGAACTGAGAAATATCAAGGTGGGAGACTTAGTGAAGAAAAACATCGTCACAGATGTCGAATTGGATCATTTGCTGGATTATCTATTGAAAAAACGCAAAGAATTGGAAGATGCAATTATTCCTGAAAACCAGATAAAGGTTAATGGTCAGATTTTCTACAAGATAGATGCTACAAAACTTCCATAGAATGGATGCTTAAAAAGAGCCCTGTTAAAGAGCATTGTTTCTTTAACAGGGCTTTATGACAACAAAAAACGAGTTCTCACTCTTTGATTAGGTGGGCAAGGGTCGGATCCGCCTTGATACGTTCCGTCTCTGATTCCACAAGGGATAGCACCTCTTGTTTGACACGTTTATAGTTGGCTTCGATGGTCTCTTTGAGATTGTCGGAGCCATCTTCTTTTGTAAAGTCCGCTATCACGGGTATGGGTTGGTAGGCTTTCATTTCGGCAGAGACTTTGGCACTATCCACAACAATCTCAGCATGGAATATCTTTTGCTCGATGCGTTCATCGAAGTTATCGGATACGGCACCGACAAACATTCCTTGTGTGAGGTTGCTGATCTTCGATGCAGGGATAAGGCTGTCCATCTGCGTGGAGATGGAAGTGGATTTGTCGTTGCGGTTGATAGTCATCGACTGACGCTGCTGGAGTACCTTGCCGAATCGTTCGGAGAGTGTCTTGGCAGTTTCTCCCACGACTTGACCGGAGAATACATTCCCCACTGTGTTCTGTATCACCTTACTTTCCTTGTCGCCATAATCCCTCGTTAATTGGCTAAAATCTTGAAAGCCCAAGCAGACAGCCACCTTGTTGCTTCGAGCGGTAGCGATAAGGTTGTCCAATCCACGAAAGTAGATTGTGGGCAGCTCGTCGATAATCACCGAACTTTTGAGTTGCTTCTTCTTGTTGATGAGCTTCACGATACGGCTGTTATAGAGTCCCAATGCCGCCGAATAGATGTTTTGTCGGTCGGGGTTATTGCCTACAACCAACACCTTCGGCTCATTAGGGTTATTGATGTCGAGCGAGAAATCATCGCCTGTCATCACCCAGTACAATGCCGGTGAAATCATTCGCGAAAGCGGTATCTTGGCACTGGCTATCTGCCCCTGCAATTGGTCTTGTGCGCCGCCCTCCCAAGCGTCCATAAAGGGGGATAGATAGTTGGCAAGCTCATCGTAGGAAGTGAGTATCGGAAATATCTGTGCGTAGGGTCGGTTCAAAAACTCGATGGCGTGAGGAAAGGTACAATGCTTCCCATTCTCATAGATTTTGAGGAACCATATGATGGCGGCGAGCAAGATAATTGGTGATTCTACAAAGAAATCTCCCTGCTTCTGTATCCACGTCCTATTCAGATTGAGCATAATGGTATAAGCACTCTCGTAAGCATCCGATATATCCGTCATAAAGGCAGGATTGATAGGATTGCAGCGATGGCTCTTGCGAGGGTCGTCGAAGTTAATCACAAAGAACTGCGGTTTTACCTTGTAGGCATCCAAATGATGGAGCAGATGATTGTAGGCAATCTCTGAAAGGTCGGGGAACTTGTAATCGTAGATATACATCGCAAAGCCTTTTTCTATCTGTTGCTTGATATAGTTGTTTACGATAGCATACGACTTACCTGAACCCGGTGTACCGAGCACCATTGAAGCACGAAAAGGATTGACCACATTGATCCAGCCCTTATTCCACTTCTTTTTATAGTAGAACCGTGTGGGCAGATTGACAGAATACTCATTCTGCATCAGCCTTGTTTCCTGCATAAAACTCTCGTTCTCTGTATTGAAAACATCGTCCATCAGGTTGTTTTTGAGCAATCGGCTCATCCATACGCCCCCCATCAAGAGACAGATATACCCCACGGACAATGTGAAGATATAGAGTGAAGCTGCCCCGACTTTACCAATGGGCAATGCCAGTAGCCACCAGTTGAGAAAGAAAAGCACAAAACCGGAAAAAAGCACCGTCCCAATCTTTGACCAAGTGATTTTCTCCTCCTTCATGCCTTTTGTCCCAAGGCAGGACAAAGCAAGAAACACCACACAAAAGAGTTTTGTCCAAAGAATGGAGGAGAACAAGCCCGTAGTCCGCTCAAAATTCATCAGTATTTTATTGATGATGCCCAATGTGAAATGCCATTCTTGGAATGCCTCATAACAGAACCAATAACAGTTGATAAGGAGGAATATTACGGAAATCCCTCGCATGAAATCCATTATCTTGCCGAGTGCTCTCAAATCATCTTCTTGTGCCATAGTTGTAATATCATTTGAATGGTGCTAGAATCGTGTCGTAATGCCGTTCGTTTACCGTTTTCTTCGCTTTAGTCTGATCTTGTTTTGTCTGCGGAGTTTCCGTTGCCAAGCTGCCTCCTTCCAATCATCATTACCTGTTGGAGCAAAAGGTTCGCCAACAAGTTCCTCTATGAGTTCATCGACAATATTGTCGCTTTCCTCTATGTTCGGCTGCATCGGCAAGGAAACGTTGGTTTGTTCAGAACGTAGAGAAGGATTGCCATACAGCGTTTCGTCCAAGAAGGGATTGTGATTAGGATTGGCGAAGTAGGCATTGAACGCATTGGCGACATATCCCTTACCCAACCGGGAACCATTGAGGGCAATGCCCCCTTCATCGTCAATGAAGGTAATCCCATAGAGTCGTCCATTGTCATTCCTGCGAATTACCACACGCAAGCCCTGTTCTTCCAATCTTTGTCGCAGAGCTTCCTCCGTTTGAGGGGAAGTACGCATTACGTGCAGGACTTTCTCCCTTACGGCTGGTATCAGAGGTTTGATGCTTTGCTTGGATTTCTGTATCCTGTTCTGTACGGCAATATAGCCCACACCACGGCCGATGTCCGAGGCATGGATGGGTATGCTTACCTTGTTGTTACTCTTGTCATCAGTCGGAATATAAACCAGTCCATCGTATTTCTTTCCCCGAAACTCCGTCTTCACTTCTTCAATCGCAAGATTGTATTTCCTCAGAATGGCGTTCAGTTCGCCTAAGGAACAGAAGCGATAATGCTTCAGCACCATGCGAACAACGCTTGCCACTTGCTCCTTAATGTTTCCTTTCGAGGTATCCACTTTGGGCGTTTCGGTTACCTCCTTTTCACCAACTTTTGAGCTTGGAATCAGATTGTATTTTCGCTCCAAGTCATCAGTAATCAGCTTACTTCTTTTGCCCTCGAACTTGTCATTGACTTTCTTTCCATTACCGTCAATCCGGAGCGACACGATGTGTATATGCTCACGGGCAATATCATTGTGCTTGAATACGATGTAGGGTTGTTTGCCGTAGCCAAGTGCCTCCATATACTCCTTGGCTATCTGCGAGAGTGTTTCATCGGATAACTGCTCATCAGGATGCGGATTGAGTGAGCAGTGAAAGACCGTCTTCTTTGTTCGGCACTTCTCCGGGATAAGTGCCAGCATATCGGCAAGTACCTTATCCATTCGGTAAGTGCCGTCAAAGCACTCCCGAAGTTCATTTACACATAAGACGGATGCCTCGTTGTGACGAACCTTTTTGAAGTTGTATCCCAATGCTCCTCCAAGATTCTCCGTTGCTGAAATCTTGGCAATCATTTCTTACGGTAGTCTATGGTAAGACTGATAGCTTGTTCCTGCAAGGTGATAATTTGAGCCGATAAATGCTCCAACTTTTCAAGCAATAGTTGTGCAGTTTTTACGCTATGATAGCTGTTGATGGCACGTACGATCTGATTGTAGAGCACGCCAATTTTGTGGATTTGTGCCGTGAGTTCGGACAGCTTTCGATAGTATTCCACGGCGGATTTATCCACCGTGATGACCTTGAAATGCTCCCCGAGAATGCGACCACGCACGAAGTCCGACTTAGTTTCCGCTCCTGATTTATGAAACAAATCTATCGCCTTTTGCTGGTCTTTGGGGTTGGGAAGACGTACATGCCAGTTGTCCCATCGAGGCTTATCAGAGGCTTTTCGCCCATTATTCTTTTCCGGCTGTTTATTCATCTGTTATTATCTCCTTTTAATTACGACTTTGGAGTAATTCTCTCCCCCTCGGGGCAAGGGTCTTTGTGTTACAAACGGCGGTTTGTGTTACAAAGACACACCTTGCCAATATCAAGAGTTGATGCTGATGAAGCATTCACCTTTCAGGGTGTCCGCTTCGGGGAGTTTAGCTCCATGTTTTCTATCTGCCTGCAAAGTTACTGATGAAATATAACCTGCTCATTATAAGCGACATTCCCTATTTTCCCCTCTATTTCCCGCTACTTCCTTACCACTCGTAACAGCATGGGATTATGATTTATTTTGCATCACCAGAATACCAAATATGGTATTATGGAAATATGTTTTTATGGTGATGTGGTACGTACCATTTATGGTAACATGGCAACATGTAAATGTGGTGACGTGTGAAGATAAAAATACGGGAATGAATAAGGATGGTGATGTGTCGGCATAACAGTTCACACCTATAACACCATGTGCTCATAGACTCATACTCCCATAAAAATATAACTCTACATCGCTCAATAATTATAACAATGGAAATAACAACATCAACAGCCCCCATCTTCTTGGGGTTCGCCTCTCAAAAAGGGGGCGTAGGCAAAAGCACATTGGCGGAAATCATCAGCAGTATTCTCTATTATGAGAAAGGCATCAATCTTTTGGTCGTAGATTGCGACATGACGCAGGATTCATTCTATAAACTCCGTGAACGGGAGAAAGCCACGATTGCGGACAATCCTGAACTTGTTCGGCAAATGCGTACCTACTTCAAGGCACAAGGACGCGTGGCTTATCGTGTCTTGAAATCCTCGCCCGAGAACGCCATCGCCACAGCAGAGGAGCACATCAAGGAGAACCCACAAGAGGGTATTGAGTTAGTCATTTTCGACTTTCCCGGTCACGCAGGGACGGAGGAACTGTTGGAACTTTCACAATGGATGGACTATATCCTCTCACCCATCGAGGCGGATGTGCAATCTATGGTCTCCTGTCTTGCTTATGCCAAGGTTGTTTGTGACTTGGGCGTATCAATGCAGAGCAGTCGCATCAAGGATATTATGTTGCTGTGGAATAAGGTAGACCGTCGTGTCCGCAATACCATTATCGAGTATTACAGCAACTACATTGCGGAGCAGGGCATTACACTACTTTCCTCTCGTGTCTATGCCACCCACCGCTTTACCCACGAGTTGGCCGCTTATGGAGTGAGGAACGTGTTCCGTTCCACCTACATTGCCCCTGCCAAGGCTCTGAGAGAGGGAACGGGTATTGACGAGTTGGTGGCAGAACTGATGAAGCATATTCACCTAACACCTGAGAGCCATGCCCACGATTGATGAACATCGCAGCTTGTTATCCTCCAAGCTCAAGGAAATGGCCGAAGACGGGATAAGCCCTAAGGGCGACGAGGCTGTGGCTGAGTTTGACCCTCCACTGAAGAAAAGACCATCCGAAAGTGAGTGGGAGCAACAAACAGATTCCTTTAAGCAAACAAGGGAAAAGGAGACCATTGTCAAGGAGAACCCAACTCAATCTCAGGAAAAAGGCATGACCATGGAGGAGTACCGTTCGTGCTTCTTCCAACCCTCACGCAACCGACAACACAGGTCTGTCGGACTGAGTGTCGACACGTTGGATATTCTGCGAAACATCCTGCACGACCTTGACGAGCGAACTCCCATCTCCTCCTATATCGACCGGATACTACGAGAGCATCTGAGAAAGCATCAAGACCTGCTCAACAATGCCTGCACCAAACAAAGGCGTAAAACAACCATACAACTATGATACAGACATTCCTAACCAACCTGTTGCTACTTTTCGCCATCTTATGGCTACTTCTCTACACACTCTATATCTACAAACTGATGAAGGAGCGAGAATACAAGCACCTCAAAAGAGAGGACAAGGGAGTCGAAGAGAAGGCTCTGCAGACAGAGAAAAGATTGCCCCATTCCTACGAATTGGTCGGTAAATCCAAACCGATGGAAAAGGACAGAGCTTCCCGAAATATCCCTGCTTTTCCCCTCGTTTCCTCAAATAAAAAATCAGTCGAAAAGAGCGATACCTTCGCTGTCGAAAAGTCGCATGAGGAGCGAAAAACGGAAGAGGTCATTCATCGTGAAGCAGAAACAGAACCGCTTTCCGATGCAGATAACGACAGTGAACTTCACATCGACTACACCATGGAGCAGGTGGACGAACGGGAGATGCTTCGAGAGGAATTGCTGCTCACCGATGACCCCATGCCCGAAGTAACACCTACGGCTATCCTTTACCGGGACCTCCAACGGCTGCAGCACATTGCCACGCATGATGACGAGGGAGAGGATGAGGAAGTAGCGGAGATGATCATTCTGATGCGTGGCACAGAGCTCATGGCATAGTACACTGCCTGTCTCGAAGCCACCGCAGGAGACCACCAAAAAGTCCTTGCCCTTATTCGTAAAACCGAAGAAGATACGAGAGAGGAAGAAAGAATGGCTACCAATGCTTTGGGTACTTCCAAGGAAGATGAAACAACGGCGGACGACAGACCGCTATCCTACTATTTGTAAAACAATGATGTATTAACAACTTGATAAAAAGAGAGAACAATGAATAGAAAGAAAATTTGGATGGTGCTACTCCTTGTCCTCGCCACTACCGCAGGAGCATACGCACAAGGAAACGGTATGGCGGGTATCAATGAAGCCACGAAAATGGTGACCTCCTACTTCGATCCCGGGACGAAATTGATATACGCAGTTGGTGCCGTAGTGGGCTTGATCGGAGGAATCAAGGTCTATAACAAATTTGCATCAGGCGATCCGGATACGAGTAAGACCGCAGCCTCTTGGTTTGGGGCATGTATCTTCCTCATCGTGGCAGCTACGATTCTTAGAAGCTTTTTCTTGTAAACGATGGCATCTTGGGAAATCAATAAAGGTGTAGGACGCACGGTGGAGTTCAAGGGCTTGAAAGCTCAGTACCTCTTCCTCTTTGCCGGAGGATTGCTTGCCGTCTTCATCCTCGTAGTCGTGCTCTATCTCTGCCTCATCAGCCAAATAGCTTGTCTGGTCATGGGCGTAGTGGTTGCCACCCTTGTGGTGTGGCAAACGTTCGCCATGAACCGCAAGTATGGGCAATACGGACTGATGAAGCAGGGAGCAATAAGAATGCACCCACGCTACCTTGTGAACCGCCGGACGGTCTATCACCTTATCCGGAATCTCAAAAGCAAGAAATGATGAGAAACAAGAGTAAGATAACGACCTTGGAATCGAAGTTCCCACTCCTCTCTGTTGAGCAGGGTTGCATGGTGAGCAAGGATGCCGATATTACGGTGGCTTTCCGGGTAGAGCTTCCCGAACTTTTCGCTGTCACTTCTGCCGAATACGAAGCGATACACTCGGCTTGGCACAAGGCTATAAAAGTGCTACCCAATTACAGCATCGTGCACAAGCAGGACTGGTTTATTAAGGAAGACTATCAAGGCAAGCTCGCTGATGGCAGTCTGAGTTTCCTCGCCCGTGCATCCGAACGACATTTTAACGAACGTCCGTACCTGCATCATTCGGTCTATCTGTTCCTGACAAAGACCAATAAGCAGCGCATGGCACAACAGAGCAATTTTTCCTCGCTCTGCCGTGGGCATCTGCTACCTAAGGAGATTAGCAACAAGGACGAAGTGATGAAGTTTATGGAAGCTGTCGAACAATTCGAGCGTATCATCAATGATACGGAGCAAATTCGTTTGATACGGATGACCGAGGAAGAGCTTGTCGGCACAAAAGAGAAAGGCGGCTTGCTTGACCGTTACTTTTCCCTCTCGGAAGAGGGACACGCATCACTGGAGGACATTCGTCTAGGTGCCGACCTTGTGCGTGTGGGGGACAACCATTTGTGTCTGCATACACTCAGTGACACGGACGACCTGCCGACAACAGTCAGCACGGACAGCCGATATGAGCAGCTCTCCACCGATAGGAGCGACTGCCGACTTTCCTTTGCCGCTCCTGTAGGCTTGATGCTCCCCTGCAACCATATCTATAACCAGTACCTTTTCATCGAAGATAGCGACGCCAACTTGCAACGCTTTGAAAAACAGGCAAGGAACATGCACTCGCTGGCACGCTACAGCCGTAGCAACCAGATTAACGAGGAGTGGATACAGGAGTATCTCAACATTGCTCATTCACAAGGCTTGACCTCCATCCGTGCCCATTTTAATGTGCTGGCATGGAGCAATGACAAGGAGGAACTCCGTCAAATCAAGAATGACGTGGGCAGTGCCCTTGCCCTCATGGAGTGCCGACCGCGCCACAACACCATTGATGCGGCAACGCTCTATTGGACGGGCATTCCCGGCAATGCCGCCGATTTCCCTGCCGAGGAGAGTTTCTATACCTTCATCGATCCGGCTCTCTGTTTCTTTACGGCTGAGACGAACTACCGTGATTCGTTATCTCCGTTCGGTATCAAGATGGCTGACCGCCTTTCGGGAAAGCCTATTCATTTGGATATATCCGATTTACCGATGAAGCGTGGGGTTATAACCAATCGCAACAAGTTTATCTTGGGTCCTTCAGGAAGTGGCAAGAGTTTCTTCACCAATCATATGGTACGCCAGTATTACGAGCAGGGGGCGCATGTCCTCTTGGTCGATACGGGAAACTCCTATCAGGGACTGTGCGAACTGATTCACCGCAAAACCAAGGGCGAGGACGGAGTGTATTTTACTTATACGGATGAGAGTCCGATCTCCTTTAATCCTTTCTACACGGATGATTACGTCTATGATGTGGAGAAACGGGAGAGTATCTGCACCTTGCTGCTCACGCTGTGGAAGTCTGCCGAGGAGCGCATCACCAAGACGGAAGCAGGGGAATTGGGCTCAGCCGTAAATGCTTACATCGAGTTGATTCGCTCAGACAGGAGCATCGTTCCTTGTTTCAATACCTTCTACGAGTATCTGCGAGATGTGTATCGGGAGGATATGCGAAAGCGAGAGATCGAAGTAACGCTCTCGGACTTCAATATCAATAACCTTCTCACGACACTGAAGCAGTACTATCGTGGCGGTCGCTACGACTTCCTGCTGAACTCAGACAAGAACATCGATTTATTGTCAAGACGTTTCATCGTCTTTGAGATAGACCAAGTGAAGGACAACAAAGACCTTTTCCCTGTGGTAACGATTATCATTATGGAGGCTTTCATCAACAAGATGCGCCGCTTAAAGGGTGTCCGCAAAATGATACTGATTGAGGAAGCGTGGAAAGCCATCGCTTCGGCAAACATGGCGGACTATATACGGTATCTCTACAAGACGGTGCGGAAGTACTTCGGAGAAGCCATTGTCGTAACGCAAGAGGTGGATGACATCATCTCCTCACCCGTGGTCAAGGAGAGCATCATCAACAACTCGGACTGCAAAATTCTCCTTGACCAGCGCAAGTACATGACCAAGTTCGATGGCATCCAAGCGATGCTCGGTTTGTCCGAAAAGGAGAAGAGCCAAATACTCTCCATCAATCAGAACAACGATCCGAACCGACTTTACAAGGAAGTTTGGATAGGCTTGGGTGGTATGCAGAGTGCCGTCTATGCTACAGAGGTAAGTATGGAGGAATATCTGACCTACACGACCGAAGAAACGGAGAAGTTCGAAGTGATGCGACGTGCCGCTGAACTCAGCGGTGACATCGAAATGGCTATTCGGCAGTTGGCTCAGGAGAAAAGAAATCAATGAAAGTTTAACCGCGTAATACAACAGCTCGAAAAATATGACGATATATCCCGAGAAAACAGTCGACTAATTTCAAGGAAACAGTCGACTGATTTTCAAAATTACTCGACTGTTTTTTCCGAGCAAATCAAACGGCATTGTATCTACGCAAAAATCAATTCGTAAAATGAGAAAGAAAATTTTAATGCTGATGATGAGTGCCATTCTCTTGATAAATGGCAAAGCCCACGCCCAGTGGGTTGTCGCTGACCCGACCAACTTTGCGGGCAACATCGCTAATACGGTCAAAGAGATTGCCACCGCCTCCAAGACGGTAAAGAATACCTTGGCGGGATTTAAGGAGGTGGAGAAACTCTACAACGACACCAAGAAGTATTACGATGCCCTCAAGAAGGTGAACAATTTCATTGGTGATGCCTATAAGGTCAAGGAGTGCATCCTGATGGTGGGCGACATCTCGGAGATTTATGTGACCTCCTACAAACGAATGCTCTCGGACAAGAACTTTCGTCCCTCGGAACTGGCGGCGATGGCAGCAGGTTATGCCAAACTATTAGAGCAAAGCGGTGAGAGTTTGAAGGAACTCAAGTCTGTAGCCAAGTCGGGCGTGTTTTCCATGAACGACAGTGAACGTATGCAGGCGATTGATCGTATCTACACCACGCTCCGAGAATACCGTTCGCTGGTATCCTACTATACTCGTAAGAACATCTCTGTGAGCTATGTGCGTGCCCGTGAGAAGAACGACCTCGCCTCCGTCAAGGCGCTCTACGGCAACACGGCAAGCAGGTATTGGTAATTCCATAGGCCAAACAACAGAAATAACATTTACCCAACCAATTCGCTTATGGATTTTGCCAGTTTACACGAGCTCTTACGCTCCACCTACGATGAGATGATGCCACTCTGTTCTGAGATGACGGGCATTGCCAAGGGGATAGCGGGTTTGGGAGCACTCTTCTATATTGCCCTTCGTGTATGGGCTTCCATTGCCCGTGCCGAAGCAATCGACGTGTTTCCCCTGCTCCGTCCTTTCGTGCTGGGCTTCTGCATCATGTTCTTCCCGACGATGGTGCTCGGCACTATGAACTCTATTCTCTCTCCTGTGGTACAAGGAACAGAGCAGATGGTACACAAACAAGAGAGCAACTTGTCGGAACTGATTGCCAAGCGGAACAAGCTACAGGAGGAAGCCTATTTACGTAATCCCGAAACCGCTTATCTCGTCTCGAATGAGAAGTTCGACCAAAAGATTGAAGAGATGGGCATTATCGGACCGGAGGATGCCGTAACGATTGCAGGGATGTATGCCGAGCGTGCTGCCTACCAGACCAAGCAATGGTTTATGAAACTCATCCACGACCTGATGGAGTTGCTCTTTCATGCGGCAGGGCTTATCATCGACACGCTCCGCACCTTTTTCTTGATCGTCCTCTCCATTCTCGGTCCCGTGGTCTTTGGTATTGCCGTATGGGATGGTCTGTCAGGTTCTCTCACGGCTTGGTTCTCACGCTATATATCGGTTTATCTCTGGCTGCCCGTCAGCAGCATTCTTACGGCACTACTCACCAAGATACAGGTCTTGATGGTGCAGAAGGACATCGAGGCTCTCAGCGATCCGAACTATCTGCCCGATTCGGGGTCTTGGTACTACATCGTCTTCTTCCTTATCGGCATCGTGGGCTACTTCTGCGTACCCACCGTAGCAGGATGGATTATCGAAGCGGGTGGCGGTATCGGCTCGTATGGTCGCAATGTCAATCAGATGGCACAACGTGGAGCACGTGGAGCCTACACGGGAGGTAAGGCTGTGGCAGGAGGAGTAGGTGCCGTTGCGGGTAACGTCGGAGGACGACTCAAAGGGATGCTTATCAAAGCAAAAGAACGATTAAAACGATAAAGAACCATGGAATTCAAGTCACTTACCAATATCGAAACTTCATTTAGGCAGATCAGGCTTTACGCCATTGTTTTTGCCGTGGTCTGTGTGACCGTCAGCGGTTACGCACTCTACGCCTCGTATAGTTTTGCGAGCAAACAGCGAGAGAAAATCTATGTGCTTGATCAGGGCAAGTCGCTGATGCTTGCCCTGAGTCAGGATGCTGCGAACAATCGTCCCGTGGAAGCCCGAGAACATGTCCGTCGCTTTCACGAGCTGTTTTTTACCATTGCGCCCGATAAGGATGCCATCGAAAAGAACATGGAACGTGCCTTCCTCTTGTGCGACAAGTCGGCGTTCGATTACTATAAGGACTTAGCGGAGAAAGGATACTACAACCGAACCATTTCGGGGAATGTCAATCAGCGTGTGGAGATAGACTCCATCCGCTGCAACTTTAACCGTTATCCCTACGAGGTGACGACCTATGCCCGGATGTATATCCTGCGTCAGAGCAACGTCACAGAACGAAGTCTTATCACAACTTGTCGATTGCAGAACTCCGTCCGCTCGGACAATAACCCGCAGGGTTTTCTCATGGAGCATTTTCTTGTGCATGAGAACAGGGATATTCAAACCTATAAGCGATAAGGCTATGGCACGAAGAAGAGGATTTTCACCGGCACGGAACTATCTGAAGCTGCACCTTTGGCTACGCCATCGATGCAACAGGCTCACGATAAGACAGCGTAAGGTCATCGTTTATGGTTTGAGCCTCGTCTACTTGGTCTGCTCCATCTGGATGATTGCACAGTTCTTCCTACCCCAAAGAGAGGAAGTGCTGCCCTTTCCCACGAGCCAGATCGTGGACAGTCCCATACAACGAATGGACAGCCTATATGCTCGCCCCTCTAATTATATTCATCATTTAGCATACAACAGCAATGAAAAATAAACAGAAAGAACAACTCAAAAAGGGCTTGGTATTTGGAGGACTTGGTCTCCTCTGTGCCCTCTCGATGTGGTTTATCTTTGCCCCATCGGGTAAGGACAAGAGTGCTGCACAGCAAGGACTCAACGACAGCATTCCACAGGCGACAACCGAGCAACTGACGGAGAACAAGCTCAAAGCCTACGAACTGGGAGACAAGGTAGAGCAAGAGGAACAAGCCCGTGAGGAGATGGGCAGGCTATCGGACTACTTCTCAGAGAGCACAGAGCCTTCTGATGCGGAATGTGCCGAAACAGCCGCTTCCACGGCGAAGATAGAAACCTCGATGCACCGTTACGAGGAGAACAATCGCTTGCTCAATTCCTTTTATGCACCCGATCCGCACGAAGAGGAGCGTGAAGCCTTACGGGCAGAAATTGAAGACCTTAGACGTGAACTTCGCGAGAAGGACAGCGATGAAGAAGACGAAGAGGAAAAACAGCTTGCCCTAATGGAGAAGAGCTACCAAATGGCAGCGAAATACCTGCCCCAAACTTCTGCCACACCTTCCCCTTTAAGCAATGCTTTTGCAGAAGCCAAAGAACGTTCGATTGTCGAACCGCAAACGATAAACAAGACGGCAGAGCCGGTAATGGAGGTCTTGACCGAACGTAAACAAATCGTCTCCTCCCTCGAACAGCCGATGACGGACTCCGCCTTTATACAAGAGTATGGAACGAAAGCACGCAATATGGGCTTTCATTCGCTCACAGGAACAGAAGTCTCCACGATGCGTAACACGCTTAAAGTGGTGGTAGACAGAACAACCACGCTCCAAGAGGGAGACTATGTAGCCTTGCGACTATTGGAAACGGCTCGTATCAAGGATATACGAATCCCCAAGCAAAGCAGACTCATTGCCCAAGCTAAGATAGAGGGCAATCGGATGCAACTGCACATCAAGAGTATTGAGATAGATGGGCAGATTATGCCCGTAAAACTTTCGGCATACGACACGGACGGACAGGAGGGCGTCTACATCCCCGGCTCCGAAAATGTCTCTGCTCTCAAAGAGATGGGAGCGAATATCGGTGGCTCGATGGGGACTTCGTTCACGTTCGCTTCCTCCGCCAAGGATCAGATTATTTCCGAAGCGGCCCGTGGTGTGATGCAAGGAGCAAGTCAGCTTCTGCAGAAGAAACTACGAGCTATCAAGGTAACACTCAAAGGCGGCTATCGTCTCTTCTTGGTGCAGACCCAATAAAGCAATTGACAATGACGAGTAAAACTATAACATCAAAATTAACAGTAACAATGAAAAAATGGATTTTATCTGTACTGCTCCTTACATCAGTAACCGGAGCTGCTTTTGCTCAGGAAACGGACAGCAATGTTTCGCTTAACCCCAATCGTCCGCTCTCTTCGGGCGACCTCTTTCAAGGAATGAGCCGTGCCATACCTAATGGACGTGTCGTTCTGCCTTATGGCTTGGAGGTCACTTTTGAGAAGACCGTACACCTTATCTTTCCTTCGCCCATACGCTATGTGGACTTGGGTTCTCAGAATATTATTGCAGGGAAAGCGGAGGATGCCGAGAACGTGTTGCGTGTAAAGGCTGCCGTGCGTGACTTTGAGACGGAGACCAACATGAGCGTTATCTGTGAGGACGGCTCCTTCTATGCCTTCAGTGTAAAATATGCCGAAGAGCCGGAGAAGCTCAGCATTGAGATGAAAGACTTCTTGTGCCAACGAGGGCAGAGCGGAACTCGTTCAAGCTCTGCCGAGTACAGCCAAGATTGGTGCGAAGCACAATTTTTGTCGCCAACAGATGGACGATTGCCAAGCAATCGTGCCGACATCTATTTTAAGGAGTTGGGTAATGAGTCTCCCATATTGGTGAAGTTGATAATGCAGACCATTTACCGGAATGATAAACGTACCATCAAGCACATCGGTACGCAACAGTTTGGCATGAAGTTCCTGCTCCGTGGCTTGTATGCCCACAACGGCTTGCTCTATTTTCATACCCGTATCGATAATGACACGAACATGCCCTATTCGGTGGACTTTATTGCTTTTAAAGTTGTAGATAAGAAAGTGGCAAAGCGTACTGCCATCCAGGAGCAGGTACTTCAGCCCTTGCGTGCCTACCATCAGGTAATGTATATCAAGGGAAATCGTGAAGAGCGAACCATCTTTGCTTTGGAACAGTTCTCGCTATCTGAAGACAAGCAACTGGAAGTAACGCTCTACGAGCGTAACGGAGGTCGCACGCTGACCTTTTACGTTGAGCAGGAAGACCTGCTACTCGCCAAGAAAATTGATAACCTCAAACTCAAATGGTAATGAAGAAGTTTCTGTTATTTACAATATGCGTAGTGATGGCCATGGCTTTTGCCGCGCCATCGCACGCACAGCGTCTTATTCCCAGACAACATGGGATTGAAGTCGTAGGAAGTCTCCCTATCATCAAAGGCGAAAAACTTTTTGCCAAAGAGAACTTCGGGATAGGAGTATCGCTTACCCGTTATCTGGAGCGTGCAAATTATGTCTTTGTAGGAATTGAATATGAGCAGCAAAACCTGACGTATCGCAGTTACAATATACCGATGCGAGATGTTCTCTTACAAATGGGCTATATGCACCCCATTCTCTCGGATAGAGGCAAGAACGTGTTTCTCTATGGTGGCATATCTGCCTTGGGTGGCTATGAGGAACTGAATGAGGATAAGAAGTTACTGCCCGATGGAGCAACGCTGCTTGACCGCTCCCGTTTCGTCTATGGCGGTGCCGTGCATGGCTCGATGGAGGTGTTCCTCACGGACTGGCTTTTGTTTCTTGTCAAGGCACAAGGGCGGTTGCTCTTTGGCTCGGATGTGCATCGTTTTCGTCCGGCACTATCGGCAGGATTTAGGTTTAATCTCTAAACATGAATAACAATGAAAAGGAAGATGTTGAATACAATTTGGGTAATGGGGGTGCTCTCCCTTGCCGTGTTTTGCTTATCTGCTTGTACTCGGGAGTTGGATGTCGAGCAGGCTTATCCGTTTACTGTCGAGACGATGCCCGTCCCCAAGGAAGTACAGAGTGGAAAAATGGTAGAGATTCGATGTAAACTCACTGCCCGAGGGGATTTCAAGGATACTCGTTATACACTTCGCTGTTTTCAATACGATGGTGTGGGGGTACTCCGCATCGGGGCTAAAGGATCGCCCCTTATCCCCAATGACCGCTATCCGATCCCTAAAGGCGAGTTTCGGCTTTACTATACCTCCCGAAGCAAGGAACGTCAATCATTGGAGCTGGTCTTTGAAGATAATCACGGGCAAAACCAAACCATGACACTGGAATTCAATCATAAGGAAAAGAGGTCGGGAGCCGATACGCAACACCGAAACATAGAGATACATACTTGATTGCTTGATTTTGAACGTGAATAAGTTTGAATGTGAAAAGGTCATCTGTCCGGGAGGATAGATGACCTTGTTTTCTATGGGTGGAGATGTTAGCGATTTATTTGTTCTTGTCCACCTCTTCACTGATGGCTTTTCTGAAAGCCAACGGGTTCTTGACATACTTGTAGGCATTGGTTGCACCTCCTGTTGTCACGATGATGGTGCCGAAGCCGAAAATACGTCCCCAGAAGGTTTCTTGAAACGCGATCGCTTCTGCCTTGTTCAGTTGCAGTTCTACAACATCGCGACGGATAAATCCATGTTTGAAGACAATCCGCTTATTTGTTAAGACAAACTCGGCAAAACGCTGTTCTATATAGCGATTGATCAGTCCGAATATACCCAATCCGATTAAGAGGTATCCGAGAATACTGAAGAAAGAGGATGAAAAACCGCTCAAAATAAGTCCGGGAATGAGGAATGTCAGTGGACCCATAAAGGTCCACCAATGAACTACCGCCCGGTACTGAACGGTTTCATTCGTCAAAAGGGTTTGGTCTATGTAGCTCATACTCTAATCGTGAAGAATTAATCCTTAATAACACGCTAAAGCCGTAAGGCTCAGTGCAAATATACTATTAATATCTATGCTTGCATATCCCAAAGTCCTTTCATCGCCGCTTCCTCTTGTCTGATGCGGATAATTAGCAGGCACAGATACAATGGGAAGCCGATACAGAGGGTTGTCCATGCGTTGCAAAGGAGTGCCACGCCAATTAGTTCCGGCATAATGTTCAAATAGTAGTTGGGGTGGCGAATTGAACGAAAAAGGAAACTTCGCTCGATACGTTGATTAGGGACAATGTACAATTTCACGGTCCAGACATCTCTCAGTTTATAAATCACGTAGAACAGCATTCCATAGGCAAAGGTCATAATCCCTATGCCGAAAAGTGATATACCATTGAATTCAACACCCTTGCTGTATGCTTCGTAAAGTGCTCCGAAATAGTAGGTAATATGTGCCAATGTCAATAGGAGAGAATTGAACTTACCGTATTGTTTTGCTCCTTTCTTCATCAGGAGTTTTTCGTTACGGATGGAAAACGAGAGGGAACCCAATCGTAAAGCAAAGAAAAAGATGAAGGTAATGATAATGTATTGCATATTTAATTGTCAATGAGTAAGAAACTTGTGACCCTGTTTTCGGTCGCAAAAGTACGATGTTTAACACAGTTACGCAATCCCTTAAAGTAGTTATTTTTCAGAATATCTTCAGTTTCCTATTGATTTTTACCCTAATTCAAAGGAGTTTTGTTTAGGATAGATGCAAGACGTGGAGTATGCCAATGAACTGAAATCGACTTTTTCAGAGGGCATAGAAATAGGGTATTTCTCTTTGCGACTTTCTTTTGCTTCTTTTCTTTGGGTCGCCTACTCGTTCAAAGACAAAGAAAAGAAGCCACGAGAGATATTCTCATCTCCGTGGCTGTTCCGTTATCTAATATACTTAAAACGACTATGTAAAAGAGCCGTGAACAAGTGGCAAAGGTTGTGAGCTTCTTCTCGAACAAGGAAGTAATTCCCACATTTATACAAACTGATACTGGGAGAGTCCTCTTTGTCCGGGTCTGTCCATTCAAAAGTTCTGACACAGCGAGGTATATTCGTGTCGATATAGTAGAACAAACCTTTGCCTTCAGCTCTGTTTGAAAGTCCTCTTTTTAGTAGGATAGAACGAAAGATAGATGCATAGAATTCGGCTTCCTCCTTATTTGAAAAATAGTTTCCACTACCATTTCGTAATTCATCAAGAGTGCGAAAAGGTAGTTTACTCAATCCTCTATCCCACTCTCGTACCACTTGCATATCGGGAGCTATATACCAATAACCTTCGTCAAATTCAGCTCTCCATCGCTGAACAAAGTCTAATATCAAACTGCTCATAATACTCTCTTTTATGCTGTCGCTCTCATTCTCTGTCTTATCAATTTGCGGTTGGCATTGACAAGGCTCACAATTTGGTCGTGGTATTCTGTGTTTTGATTACACACTCCACGGCTTTGCACCACCTGTAAGGTATCAAGAGAAACCTCAATCGTTTCTATTCGTTTGTTCCCGATGGTTGCCGAAAGGATAAGCGAGTTTTCTTTGAGATAGTAGGCATTGTCGAATACGCAATGGTGCATTGCCATTCCCTCCTCCAAATGTTCCTGCACACTCTCCAATACGTGGATTTGGATTGTGCCGTCTGAAAAGGCAAGACCGAAGAACTTTGATTTGAGTTCGTGGAAATGCTTCTCGTTCTCCATTGCCTTTTTGCGTCTCTTCTCCTTTTCTTCCTTTTCCCATTGTCTGCGGAGTTCGCTTTGTCTTAGGTCGTGTTCCCTATGCAGGTCGGAGGGGCAAACATACTTCGGGCTGTGTATGTCTTTGCCCAATCTTCGGAGCATATCCACGTAGTCGCACCAAATTGAAATATCCTCTATGTCATAACCGTTGCGAACTGCTACCTTATAGGACTGCCAACAAGCGTCAAATGTCCTCGAATTATTGAGAAAGTATTTCAGATGCTCGGTTCTGCCTGCTTTCAGCAAGGTTTCTGCTCGGCTGTCGGACAATAGGGCAGAAATGAATGTTGTTGGTGCAATGTCGTGAAAATTGTCCCTAAAACCATTCCTGCGGAGAGTGTCCGTAACCTTAAACTTTGGATATATCTGTGAGTACGATATATGGCGGTAGGCTTCGTTGTCGTTTCTGACTGCCATAGGCGAGCAAAAGGAAAAGGTGTCAATATATCTTCCCAATGTTCGTTGAACGGCAATAATCGTCTTTCTTCCTTGTGCGTTCCACCAATATTGACCGATTTCAATAACGCAGGACGTTGCTTTGCATCCTTTCTCCATTTCTACGGAGAGAAGGAACATTCTTAGTACTTGATATTCTCCACAAGCGGTTAGAATGGTAAAATACTGCTTCTGCCTTATCTTGCGTTCAAAGGTTTCCCTGACCTGCAACCTTGCCCTGCAATGAGGGCAGGTGCAAGTGTCCTTCGGCTTCTTCATTGTCCAACTATGCCCACAATCCATACACGTTGTGCGACCTTTGGGCAGTCGATATGCGAAATGGTCTATACACTTACGAAAAGCCCATTTGCTCTGTGTCTTGGTTATCGGGCGTAGGTTCTTGCTCTCTGCAAATACTGCTTTCTCAAACTTGTTTCTCGGTTTCATAGACTATAAATCAAATAGTGAGGGTTGCTGTTGAGAGGCTTGGGGATGTGCTTTCTTGGGGCGTTCGTTACGGCTCTGTATCTTGGCAAGTTCCTCACGCTGATATTGCTTGATGGCTTCCTTGCGTGCTTCGGCTTTCTCTTCCTCTGTGAGTTCCACCACGTGATTGACAGCTACTTGGCAGTTGATAGGCTTACCTACTGCGATGTC
Source organism: Porphyromonas loveana (assembly GCF_003096695.1). GTDB lineage: Bacteria > Bacteroidota > Bacteroidia > Bacteroidales > Porphyromonadaceae > Porphyromonas > Porphyromonas loveana. The sequence goes on from NZ_QEKY01000003.1 coordinate 60,643, forward strand.
GTCTTCATCGTAATAGTGAACTGCCATCGAGTAGATTTCTTCATCGTCAAATCCGTTGCACCCGCTTTTCTGCACCTCGTTCAGAATGTAAGTGATACACTCCTCGATATTCTTGTTCGGCTTTTGGAGGTTAGGAGCAAACAAGGGGTCTGTCGCTGCACGCTGGTTCAAATACTCGGCTATCGTTCGGGTAAAGTGTTCTGTTCCTTTCATTGTCTTATCGGTTTTATGGGGTTAAACTCCAATTGCCCATTGTCCATTGCGGTAAACGGATAGGCAAGCGTATTCGTTACATAGTTCGTGTGATAGACAACGCATATAGAGGGTATCATCGTGTCGTAGGCTGTTACCCAATTCCTCGAATAGGCTCTGTGGAAAATCCCAACGGCTCTCCAATTCGCCCTCAATCTGATATTCATCGTCTTGCTCGTACCAATCATTCGGGAAGTTTTCCTCTATGAATGCTCGGATGGTATCTATCGTCTCTGTATTCTCGCTTGATGCGTAGAATAGGTTGGTGCATATATTTGCCATAGTCATTTATTGTTTTGTAGGGTTAGCGTTATCTGCGATACATTTTCCACTCATCTCAAATACTTCAATGGTGGCTCGCCCGTTGTTTTCTTTCGGAGATAGAGGTTCACTTGTTTCATGGAGGGTAATGCAGTTCACTATAATGACTTTCTTTTCATCCTCCCATTCCATCATATCTTCACCCTGCCACGATTGTACAATAGCGAGGGCTTCCTCATAAGTTTCGGCTGTTACGTCAAAATGGGTGCGTTCCCAACAGGTAATTTTGCGGTCTTGATAAAATCTGAATGCTTCCATTGTTCCTATGTTTAGATTGTTGCTAAAATGATTTCTTGGATATGAATAGGGGCAACCTCAGAAAAGAGATAGGTGATAAATTCCCTTCTGTCTTTCCGATTGAGTTCTTTGTATAGTTCTCCAAAGGCGGATATATTTCCGTTGAGGTAAACCGATACCATATACTCGAAGATGTTGTCCACCTCGTAGTATCTACATTGTTGTGCAATAGTTTTGCTTCTTCTTTTCATCTGATAAGTGTACTAATAAAGGGTTATCAATGCCACCAACTCACGTTCTCCAACCACAGATTTAATGCGGTAATGAGAGGAGGAGCTATATCCTTTTTGCTTCATTGAAGATGTTGTATGTACTTTCTGCTTATCCATAGCGACATTTTTTTTATGCGTCCAAAGATCGGAGTATGCTGATTCCTTTTTGTAGCAAAATCAGGGTAGCGGGGCAAGGCTTACACAAGGTTTTGTCGGAAAATACAACCCGAAGCATTGTGTAGGTGTGGAGATTTTCCGGACAAACCTTTAGGCCCCGACCTTGGGAAAGCCGACAAGCCCCGTACTACCTTTGCTTACAAAAAGGAACAGCATCCGTCTTGACCTGCATCGCATAATGTGGAGCTGTGGGCGAGAAGCAGAAGTGCCACGCCTTAAAGCAGAAAAAGAGCGGCTATCGACTTTTTTCGATAACCACCCGGAGAAGGAGTTTTCAGAAAATAATATTTATCAGTATATATTATGAAGCGAAACAACTATAGCCAAACGAATGATGCAACAGAATAAAGGATATCTGTCTGACGATAAGGATGAAAACATGTAACAAAGAGACTCTTTGAGTCGCTATTTTCAACGACTTATCTCAAGAAAATTGGCTACCGATAGTCCGTGTATTTATATCTGTATCGAACTGAGTTTTCTCGTAGATAATTCACAATAAACCGATAGTCTTTCCTCTTAATCCAGCTTTTCGACAGTGTAATTTTTCGCTGCTGATGGGCTTTAAGCTCGATCATCTCATCGTAGGTAGAGTACAAATCGACCGACTTCAGTGTGTTGAGAGGAAACATTTGCACGGTATTATCCAATGATACGAAGTGGATTTGATCTTGTCCGATAATAATCCTCTGAATGCCGGTTCGCCTGAAGTAAAGCAGCAAGAAGATTATCGCCATCGCCAACGTAGCAACACAAAGAATCCCGAGGATTATCGATACGATGAGCCTTCCTCCGCTTATCCCCAAAAACATAAATATGCTGCAGGGGATGGCTCCAATGCCTAACAGCAGATATTTTACCGGAGATTTGTAATCTATGCTTTTACTGTTAATAGAGCCCATCGTACATTTCGATTGTTCCGATATTTTCATCAATTATATCACTCAAGCTTATTGCCTCTCCATTGATCAGATAGTTCACACCCATAGTCCCAAAGTCGAGGATAAACCAAGCTCCCGCGACGATAGTGCCGACTCCGGTGGTGGAGGCTCCTAACATAACAGCATTTATCGCATGAGAAGGCTTTAGTTCTCCTGACAAGGCAATATCTGCAACGAGTAAGGCTCCTCCTGCCTTCGTCAATTTCCCTGCTGTTCTTCGAGCTGTTCTGACCGTATTTGTTTGGACTTTTCGCCAGTGAGCAGCACCCGGGTTTTTCCATTCTTTCTGAAACCGGTATCTCAAACCTCGTGTTTTTGTCATATGCCAGGCCTCATTCCACTTGTAGTATCCACCTTTATAAACCATATAGGTGGATGCGACACCCAGTCCAGCATTGACGAAGTCTTTTCCTGTCCCTATTATACTTCTACCGGGTTCTTTTGAAGAGTAAACGATAATTTCAGGTAATTGCTCCAGTATTCTGTTCCCTGATCTGTCATAACAAACCCATCCGCCGGACATAGTACCGATATAGACATATCGACCGTCTTTTGCGTAAAATCGCTCTCCTAAAAATCTACTGTCTCTCTCAGGTACCTCTTGAGGTGTATCAGCGGTCTTATTACACTTTAGGCTATTAGCGATCAAGTCGGGAGAGACCTCTATCAACTGTTGCTTGAAAGGCAATACATAGCCTTGGGTTTGGCGGAACGGATTTGTCGGGTGATTGGCGTGAGGATTGACAAATCCACGATGAACAAATGCGTACCCAAGTCCTTCTACAAATCCTTCATATGGCCGTTGGATTTGACAAAAGAAATCGAATTGCTCTTTATCGATATATATTTGATTTCTACTCATCTGTACATACTCCTTATCCATCAAGAATGCCACTTTTCTGTTGGGATATGAAATAGAGGTCGTATCAGGGCACGCTCTTTTCATCAATCCTATTGATGCTTAATAAAGAAACGCCGACTTCCTCCAATCCCCAGATCCAGAACTCTTTGCCAAAGATACAAAAACGACCACTATTACCCAACAAAATATTTTTTCTTCGCGAAGAAAATTTTCATCCGTTGAAGACGCTATTTGGGACACATTGTTCCGTCATTATTCTTTGTCGTCCCACCTATCATGGGCAAATTATTCGCCTCTATCAAGAGAACAATCGTGCCGGTCAGTTCGGTGTAGAGTTTCTCATATTCAGGACTTGCACCGAAATCGTCCGTAAGGTCATATTCCGAAAATACATCCTGAATAGCCTTGTTCCGAAGGAGTATTGGAGAAAGTCTTTCGGGAAGAGGTGAAGGCAGTTCCTTTTCAAACTCATTCTCCAAAACAGACACAAGGGTATCGTACTTCGAGAAGTGCAAGCCTTGGAACAAGACCTCGCTTGCCATGCTTTCGGCTTCGAGGTGAGAGAAGCCCTGTGCCACGGCATCGCAGTAAGCAGTGAGGGCTTCATCTGCCCGTGCCGTGATAAACGATGTATCTCCCATCATTTCGGGGAAGTGGTCACTGAGGTAAGTTTCCAACTTCAAACGGAAGTAGGAAAATTCTTTCTTTGCTGTAGATTTCATAATACTGTCTGATTTTATAGTTATATGATTCGGTTAAACGCCCAATGCCGTATTGAACTTTTCAAGTTTATCCGCAAGCTGCTCCATATCATGCTCAATCTTCTTGTTTGTGATGCGGGCGTAAATCTGTGTCGTTTTGATGTTGGTGTGCCCCAGCATCTTCGATACGCTTTCCATCGGGACGCCCTTACTGAGCGACATCGTCGCAAAGGTGTGCCTTAAGCAATGGAAGGTCAAGTTCTTCTTGATACCGCAAAGGTCGGCTATCTCCTTGAGATAAGAGTTGGTCTTCTGATTGCTCAGAATGGGGAAGAGTTTGCCATCACGATAGGTCTTGTGGTTGTATTTGGCAATGATACTTTTGGGAATATCCAGAAGCAGGACATTCGTCTCCACATTCGTCTTCTGCCGTTTGGTCATAATCCACTGCTTGTCATCCAGCGTAACGATATGTTCGGGGGTAAGATTGGCTACGTCTATGTATGCCAAACCCGTAAAGCAGGAGAAGATGAACATATCCCGCACCAGTTCCAACCGTTGAATACCCAACTCTTTATTGGCAATCTTCAGTATTTCCTCATCTGTGAGAAATCCTCGGGTCACCGGCTCCAAGTGAAAGCGGTGATTCAAGAATGGGTCATGCAGCAACACGCCCAATTTCTGCCCGAAAATCGTAATGGTCTTGAACGTCTTCAGCATCTTTGTGACCGTATTGCCGTTTTGCCCGGCAACGGTACGCAAGTAGAATTCAAAATCGTGGATAGTCATGTAAGTCAGTTCGGACAATTTAATATCCGAGCGACAGTACTTCCCTTTCAGGAAAGCTGCGAAATGCTTCTTGCATACATTGTATTTTTGGAGAGTGGCCGAACTGACGACACCAAGCTCGACTTTCTGCCTGATCTCTTCGTTATGTTTCTCGAAAAGAGGTATCAGGCTGTCCATTTCTTTTTCCTTGCTGAGATACTCTGACTTGATTCGTTCCAAGGACAGGTAATCTGTCATCTCCAACCGCCTGAAAATCGCCTGTAATCCGCTTCGGATATTATCCAACTGTAGATTGATGTCAAGCGTTTCGGTAGTACGCCCCCGCAGGCGTTCCTTTTCGTTGTCCCATAGCGACTGTGAAACGGATATTCCCGTAGATCCCACGGATAGCCGTTCGCTGTTGAGATAGATCCGTAACATGACCGGCGTCTTGCCCTCCTTGTTCACATAGTTGCTTCTTAAATAGAAGACTGCTCTGAAAATTGACTTCATACATCATCTGTTTTTAATTGTAGCCGTGACCGAAAGATTTGTAACCGAAAAAGAGTGATTTTCGGTAGAAATACCTTCGATGGTCATGCTGCAAAGTTCTACATAATTATTTGTATGACAGCAATATACGAGTAATCCAAACGAACTCTCTACGGACTCTTGGCTACAATTTTATTTTTACTCGAAAAAGTGTAGCCATATTGTAGCCATAGGAGAGTATTTTGAGCCTTTCGGCGAACTCTGAGCATACTCTGAAATGTAAGGTTGGTATAAAAGAAAAGTATCATAACTTGTTGAAGTTATGATACTTGCAATTTTCTTAAAGTTTCTCTGATTGATTTTTCAGAGTGCTTAAAGCGGAGAGAGAGGGATTCGAACCCCCGGTACCTCTCGGTACGGCGGTTTTCAAGACCGCTGTAATCGACCACTCTACCATCTCTCCCAATCAAGAGCATTGCTCTCAATTGCGGTGCAAATATAAGTCCTTTTTTCAAACCTGCAACGATTTTGCCTGTTTTCTTCGCCTGAAAGTTTGTTAGGGGTCAAATTGAGCGATGTTTTGGTCTGAGTGCTTTGTGCATTGGATTATTTGTTTACCTTTGTCGCCGTATTGAGAAAGACAATTGCCCGGATGGCGGAATTGGTAGACGCGTTGGTCTCAAACACCAATGAATGCAAATTCGTGCCGGTTCGATCCCGGCTCCGGGCACCCCTCGTCTGAACAATCTTTCTTCCTCCCTTTTCTCTCTCCCTATGATGAATCCGATTAGTATCATCAAGAAGTACTACACTGAGGGAACCAATCAGTATTATATCCTTGTAGAGCATAGTCGCGATGTAGCGGCCATGGCTTTGCGCATTGTAGATAGTCATCCCGAGTGGGATGTGGATCGTGCTTTCGTGGAAGAGGCGGCTATGCTGCATGATATAGGAATATTTCTGACGGACGCCGATGGCATTGGTTGCTTCGGACAGGAGCCCTACATTTTGCACGGCTATCTCGGTGCTAACATCATGCGGGCGGAGGGTTATCCTCGTCATGCACTCGTGTGTGAACGCCATACGGGATCGGGCCTCACGGCAGAGGATATAGCCGAGAGGGGTATCGCACTGCCGCCCGGGATCTATCTCCCCCAAAGCTTAGAAGAGAAAATAGTGTGCTATGCCGATAAATTCTTCTCCAAAACGAAGCTGCATCGTGAGAAAAAGCTCGAAGCCGTAAGACGGGGTATGCTGGCTTATGGCGAGGATAGCCTGCGTCGTTTCGATGAGATGCATGTACTGTTTGGCGATTCGTTCTAAAGGATTATCAAGATAGAAGGATGAAAGACAAATCGAATTTTGCCCTTTATTCGCGTTGCGTCAAAGCCGGTAAGCGCTTCTATTATATAGATGCCAAGCGCGATTCCAAGGGGAATGATTACATGGTTATCACCGAGAGCAATAATGCGGTGGAAGACGGTGGGGCGATGGTGCGCCATAAGGTTTTTCTCTATCGTGAAGACTTTGCCAAGTTCACAGAGGCTTTTCTGGATGTGCTGAAGTCTCTTGAACAAGAAGGCTGTCCTTCGGAGGAGCAGGCTATCAACATCTCTGACATGGAACGCAAACTGACCGACATTGAGGCCGAGATGGTCAATCGGGTCGGCGACGATGTCGAAGCGGAGTCAGACGGTCCACTCAAGATCGACTTCGAGTTTTGAGTTCCGCCCAGTCGGGTTACACCTAATTATATATAGACAAAGAAAAAGCACCTCTCCTCCCGGAGAAGTGCTTCCCTTCGGTATTTCCTATGAAGTCCTACCGACTGCGATCGATTTATCACTTTAATAACGGTTACATCATCATGCCCCAAATGGCTTTTTGGCAAAACAAATGTTGTCACTATTACATGGGCAAAGGTATCGGCGGCTGTACGTTCCCACAATACCGAGTAATAAGTAAAATAGCCCCGCTTGCTACCTAACCGTATGGCAAACGAGACAAATTCCCCTTCTTTTTCCTCTTTTTCCTGTCAGCGGATAGCGCGTGACGGCTGTATGCGGATGGCTCTCTCGAGGGGGAGCATGGCATTGATCAGGAGTATTTCGTCCGATCTCTGCAGATCTTCCATGCGCAGATCCGCTTGATGAACGATGCCGGCTTGGAGAAGGTGTTGGCGTTGAACGCCCTCCAAGAGGGGGCGACGAGGCGTGAGAAGTTGCTCGCCGAAGCGTAAGATGAGGTTGGTGTACGAAGTATCTGTGAGGAGCCCGTCGCGGATGATCAGTACGTCGTCGGCCTCACCTCGTTGGTCGAGGAGCCTTTGGAGAGCCGAACGATCGGCATACTTCAGATGATAATCCAGTTCGGATGGCGCTTCAATGATCCGCAGGGAGTTAATCTCGCGGGGAATGTATGGCGTAAAATCAATCTCCGCTATTCCCTCGACATTGTAGAGGAGGCGACATTTGGTCGTGCCGCTTGTCAGTGCTGACGGACAAAGGTGCGCCAAGTCCGGCAGGGGGGGGAGGGCAAAGCCTTTCTCTCGGGCGGTGCGTTGCATTCGCTGGATGTGCAGCGGGAGAAGAAGAGGATGGCCGTCGCAGATGCAGATGGTTTCGATGTAGCGCATAAATTCGTGTGGGGTCAGAAGGGGAGATATACTTTCTGTTGCGTTTCGTTGTACTCGTCGGCGCATTGACTGTTGATGGTGATGCCGCCACCGCTTCGGAAGAGGTAGCTACCATCGGGGAGCAACTCGATGTAGCGTATGATCACGGCCGAGTCGAAGCTCTCTCCGTCGAAATATCCGAATACGCCGGTGTAGAATCCGCGCTTCTGCCCCTCGGCCTCTCGTATGGCTTCGAGAGTGGCCTCCTTGGGGGCGCCACTGATGGAGCCAGCAGGCAGGAGTTCGCGTAGGATGGAGCCGAAGTCCTGCCGTTTGTCGTTCGGGAGCGTGCCGGTGATCTCCGAACTCATCTGCAGGAGATCGCCCCTGTTGGTGCTCAGCTGGTCCAGATAGCGGAAGCGGGCGACGCGCACGTGTCGGGCAACGCGGCTCAGGTCGTTGCGCAGGAGATCCACGATGGTGTGGTGCTCGGCCGTCTCCTTGTAGTCGGAGAGGAGATACTCAGCCGCATCGGGTAGGGAGGCATCGATGGTACCCTTCATGGGATTGGTGGAGATGAGTCCCTCCTTGTTGATGTGGACGAATCGCTCGGGGCTGAAGCAGACGAATCGGCCGGGCAGTAAGATTTTGTAAGGGGCGTGGCTGCGACGGAATACTTCGTCCGGCCCGATGTTCATCTCGATGGGAGTGGCGATGGTGAGATTGGCCAGAAAGCTGTCGCCACGCATCAGCGCCTGACGGATGCGTTCGAAGCGTCGGGTATAGACCGTGAGCGATTCGGGGGCGGAGGAGAAGGTGACGGGCACAGCCTTTTTGGCCGCGGGTGCAGGGGCGTTGCCGATGCCTCGTACCTCGAATAAGATGTCGTCTTGTGTCAGTGGATCGGGGACGAAGAAGCCTTCGTCCATCTCGAAGTCTATGCCGAAGAGGAACGGTCGGCCGGATCGGCCTGCCTCGTCCATCAGTCTGAAGGTTTCGTTAGCTTGCATATGGCCCAGTGTGTTGCTTCTCGCGGAGGGCAATCGACGCCTCCACAGGCAAATGTAATACCTTTGCCCCACAATGTTACGGATATTAGTACTGGACAATCGCGATTCTTTCGTTTATAACCTCGTGCAGCTCCTGCGCGAGGCTCCTAATTGCCTCCCCGATGTCGTCCGAGGCGATGCCATCCCGTGGGGGCGACTGTCCGATTATCAGGGCATCCTCCTCAGCCCGGGTCCCGGCCTTCCCGAGGAGGCTTGCGGGCTGATGCGGCTCATCGGCGAAGTGGCCGATACGCATCCCCTCTTGGGCGTCTGTCTCGGCCATCAGGCGTTGGCGCAGTATTACGGAGCTCGTATCGGGAGCATGGCGCGCCCTCTTCACGGTCATGCCTCGGGACTGCGGTTGGCCGAATCCGACGAAGCCTTTTGGAGCGGTGTCTCGCCCGACGCCAAGGTAGGGCGTTACCACAGTTGGGTGGTACAGGAGACCGATTGGCCCGAGGTGCTCGTCCCCACTGCTTGGAGCGCGGACGACGGTGTGCTCATGGCCCTGCGCCACAGAGAGCTGCCGCACTACGGTGTCCAGTTCCATCCCGAGAGCATCATCACGGACTGTGGCGAGCAGCTCACACGCAATTGGCTGAACATCGTGGCACGCTGCCGCGAAAGCAACGATCACATCACACATTAATAATATAGGTATGAAATACTTCCAAGAGGCAGATATTGCCGTGACCGTCTGCGACAAGACGGGCAAGATTATCGACATGAACGAGCAGTCCCGCGAGGTGAACCTCCGCCCCGGCCAGGAACTGATAGGCTCCAATGTGCTGGACTGTCATCCGGAGCCGGCGCGTGCTATGCTGGAGGACATGATGCTCAACGAGCGCAAGCACGTCTATACGATCGAAAAGAACGGACGCAAGAAGCTCATCTATCAAATCCCTTGGTACGAAGGGGGCGAGTATATGGGCTTTTTGGAGCTGTCGATGGTAATCCCCTTCGAGATGGAGCACAAGATTCGCACGCCGAAGCCGACGCAAGACTGACCCGGTATTTCTTCGTTTATCGGAGAAAAGACGTGATCAATACAGAAAGACCTCTTAGACACTTGCTCTAAGGGGTCTTTCTGTATATGGTAGATGATGTTCCAAAAGAGAGCAAGGCGGAATTCTTTTCGCTCCGGAAACCAAGAACCTATGGCGCCAAATCCAAACACAAAGTCGCACCAAATATTTTTCGATTTGGCGCATAATTTCCAAAGAAATCACGCCAAAACGAAAAGAAAATCGTGCAAGATTTCGCTTGATTTTGAGGCGTATTCTTGCCGATTTTTGGTGCGTTTCGGAGATAATCTCTCTGATTGATCTCTTCCTGATGTTCCTGAAATACTTTTCCGGTAGCAGTTATCCGTGCTCAAAACTCCGTTAGGTGATAATGTCGTATCATCATTTTTCCGATTTTCTGTAGGGCATGCACTTTTTTATTAGTCTCATCTCTGTAGTGTTTCTGGGGGTTATTCCATTCGCCTATGGTGCGACATCCGTTTTTTTCGGCGGAAAGACTATCTTTGTTGTCATTCTTTGCCGATACACTAAGTTTGCAAGTCGAAAAATATATGAGTCACAGATTTGTCGAATACGAAAGTTTAGATCTGTCCCGTATCAACGAGGAGGTGCTGGCCGATTGGATGCAGCGCCACCTTTTTGAAGAGAGTCTGAAAAGTCGCGAGGGGGCTCCCTCGTTCGTTTTTTATGAGGGCCCGCCCTCGGCCAACGGGATGCCTGGCATTCACCACGTGATGGCGCGTGCCATCAAAGACACCATTTGTCGTTACAAGACGATGAAGGGCTATCGCGTGGACAGAAAGGCCGGATGGGACACCCACGGCTTGCCCGTCGAGTTGGGCGTGGAGAAAAGTCTGGGCATTACCAAGGAAGACATCGGCAAGTCGATCTCCGTGGAGGACTACAACGCAGCTTGTCGCCGCGATGTGATGAAGTTCACCAAGGAGTGGGTAGACCTCACGCACAAGATGGGCTATTGGGTGGATATGGATCGTCCCTACATCACCTACGACAATCACTATATCGAGACGATTTGGTGGTTGCTGGGCGAACTCTACAAGAAAAATCTCCTTTATAAAGGTTATACCATTCAGCCCTATTCGCCGGCTGCCGGTACGGGTTTGAGCACACATGAGCTCAATCAGCCCGGCTGTTACCGCGACGTGAAGGATACGACCTGTGTGGCGCAGTTCAAGATTCTCGACCCGAAACCCGAAATGCAGCAGCATGGCGAGCCTTTTTTCCTGGCTTGGACCACCACTCCGTGGACACTTCCTTCCAATACGGCTCTCTGCGTAGGCCCCGAGATCGCGTATTTGGCAGTCGAGACATTCAATCCCTATAACGGCATTCCCATCACTGCAGTGCTGGCCAAGCCGCTCCTCCACACGCTCTTCAATCCGAAGGGAGAGTGCGAGCAGTTGCCCGCAACATACGATCTTGCGGAGAAGATGCTGCCCTACAGAATCGTAGGGGAGTGGAAAGGCAAGGAACTGGAAGGTATTCGTTACGAACAGTTGATCCCGTGGGTCAATCCGGGCGAAGGAGCTTTCCGCGTAATTTTGGGCGACTTTGTGACAACGGAGGACGGTACCGGTATCGTACACATTGCCCCCACGTTCGGGGCCGATGACGACCGCGTGGCCAAGAAGAACGGTGTGCCGCCACTGATGCTCCGCGACAAGGAAGGCAATATGCGTCCGATGGTGGACCTCACGGGTAAGTATTTCCTGACGACGGATCTGGATCCTGATTTCGTGGAGAAGTGTATGGATCTGCCTCTGTACGATGTATATGCCGGCCGATACGTGAAGAATGCTTACGACGCACAGAAGGCGGAGAAGGACGAAACCCTCGACGTCGAACTCTGTGTCATGTTGAAGATGCAGAACCGCGTCTTCCGCATTGAGAAGATGACGCACAACTATCCTCACTGCTGGCGCACGGACAAGCCCGTGCTCTACTATCCGCTCGATAGCTGGTTTATCCGCACGACGGCTTGCAAGGAGGAAATGATAGCCAATAATCAGAAGATATATTGGAAGCCTGAGAGCACCGGCACCGGCCGATTCGGCAAGTGGCTGGAGAATCTGCAGGACTGGAACCTTTCGCGTAGCCGTTATTGGGGCACACCGCTACCTATTTGGCGCACGGAAGATGGTGCAGAAGAAATATGCATCAGCTCTGTGGAGCAACTATATAACGAGATCGAAAAGGCCGTGAAGGCCGGCATGATGGAACGCAATCCTTGGGCTGGCTTCAAGCCCGGACTATATACGGATGAGAACTATGCCAAGATAGATCTGCATCGTCCTTTTGTGGACGACATCACGCTGTGTTCTCCTTCCGGCATGCCTATGCGTCGTGAGATAGACCTCATAGACGTGTGGTTCGACTCAGGTGCCATGCCCTATGCGCAGATGCACTATCCGTTCGAGAACAAGGAACTCGTGGAGAATGGATCGGTCTTCCCCGCGGACTTTATTGCAGAGGGTGTGGATCAGACGCGTGGTTGGTTCTTCACCCTCCATGCCATTGCCACGATGATTTCCGGTACGAGCTCGTTCAAAGCTGTTGTGTCCAACGGTTTGGTGCTCGACAAGAAGGGCAATAAGATGAGCAAGCGCCTTGGCAATGCCGTTGACCCCTTCGAGACGATCAAGAAGTACGGTTCGGATCCGTTGCGCTGGTATATGATAACCAACTCATCGCCTTGGGATAACCTCAAGTTCGATACCGATGGTGTGGAAGAGGTGCGTCGCAAGTTCTTCGGCACCTTATATAATACGTATCAGTTCTTCGCCCTTTATGCCAATTTGGATGGCTTTACCGGCGAAGAGGTGAGCGTTCCTTTCGAGAAGAGACCCGAGATAGACCGTTGGATCCTATCTGAACTCAATACGCTTATCCGCGAGGTGGACGAGCAGTTGGCCGACTATGAGCCTACGCGTGCGGGACGTGCTGTGAGCGATTTTGTCTCAGAGAACTTGAGTAACTGGTATGTGCGTCTCTGCCGTCGTCGTTTCTGGGCGGGAGAGATGACTGAGGATAAACTCTCGGCCTATCAGACGCTCTACACTTGTCTCCTTACTGTCGCCAAGCTGATGGCCCCCATCAGTCCGTTCTATGCAGATCGGCTGTATCGCGACCTCACGGGCAAGAACGAAAGTGTGCACTTGGCACTCTTCCCCGAGCCTGTGGTAAGTCAGGTGGATAGCGCTCTGGAGCAAAGCATGCAGATGGCGCAACGTATCTCTTCAATGGTACTTGCCCTGCGTCGTAAGGTGAACCTGAAGGTGCGTCAGCCTTTGGCTACTCTGATGATTCCTGCAGTGGATGAAGAGCAGCGTAACTGTATCGAATCTGTGCAGCCGCTGATCCTCAGCGAGGTTAATGTGAAAGAGCTTCGCTTCGTGGATGACAGCATGGGTATTTTGGTCAAGAGGATCAAGCCTGACTTCAAACGCCTTGGCCCGCGCTACGGTAAGGTGATGAAAGCACTTGCCGATGCTGTGACTGCGATGTCGCAAGAAGATATTCGCTCTTTGGAGAAGACAGGATCCTTCCAAATGGAAGTTTCCGGAACCCCCGTTCTACTCGAATTGGCCGATGTGGAAATCATCTCGGAAGATATCCCGGGTTGGTTGGTTGCCAACGAAGGTAACCTCACGGTGGCTCTCGATATTACCGTGACCGATACGCTCCGCAGCGAAGGTTTGGCACGTGAGTTGGTCAACCGCGTTCAGAATATCCGTAAGCAGAGCGGCTTTGAAGTCTCTGACAAGGTCGATGTTCTCTTGCTCTCTAACGATATTATGGACAAGGTTGTGGCTGAGCATCACGACTACATCGCCCAGCAGGTGCAAGCCGAATCGTTGGAGGTGAGTGATGCCATCAGCGACGGAGTGGAATTAGATTTCGATGATTTTGTTCTAAGCATACAAGTAGTTAAACATTAGGAATCAGTACTCCGAGAGAAGGAACGTTTGTCCGATTTTTCTCGGAGTCTATTCCGCTCATGATTCTTTAGATACACAATGGTAGAAAAAACACGCTACTCCGATGAGGAGTTGGAAGAATTCAAACAGATAATTCTGTCCAAACTGGATCAGGCTCGCAAGGACTACGAGCAATTGCGTGCCGGTGTAAGCAATTCCGAAGGCAATGATGTGTCGGACACTTCTCCGACCTTCAAGGTGCTTGAGGAAGGTGCTGCCACCCTGTCGAAAGAAGAGACGGGACGTCTGGCTCAGCGCTTGATGAAGTTCATCCAAAATTTGCAGGCCGCTCTGATTCGTATCGAGAATAAGACATACGGCGTGTGCCGCGAGACGGGTAAGCTCATTCCCAAAGAACGACTCCGTGCCGTTCCTCATGCTACGCTGAGCATCGAGGCCAAAATGAACGAGAAGAAATAGTCCGATGACTTCTTTTTTCTCCCGTCTGTCGCAGGGGAAAGTAGTTGTTGCACTCATTGTCTTGTTATTGGTTATTGACCAAGTCATCAAGATATGGGTGAAGACGACTATGGTATTGGGGCAGTCGCATACGATTACTTCGTGGTTCCAGATATATTTTATTGAGAATCCGGGTATGGCTTTTGGTATTGAATTGGGGAGCAAGCTCTTCCTGAGTCTTTTCCGTATCGTGGTCATGGGATTCTGTATCTATCTGCTCATGCGGTTAGTCCGCAGAAAGGAGCACACTCTCGGCTTCCTTGTATGCCTCTCCATGATTATTGCAGGAGGCCTGGGTAATATCCTCGATTCGATATTCTACGGCGTTATATTTTCTGACAGTCATGGACAGATCGCACAGCTTTTCCCTGCGGGAGGAGGCTATGAGACTTGGTTTCATGGTTGGGTCGTCGATATGTTTTATTTCCCGTTGATTCGTGGAACTTTCCCCTCTTGGCTTCCCTTCTGGGGTGGAGAATCATTTGTCTTTTTTGAACCCATCTTCAACTTTGCCGATGCTTGTGTCTCGGTAGGGCTTGTCCTCTTGCTGAGTTGTTATCCGCGTACGGTGAGTATCCTTCTTGACGGCAAGAAGAAACCGACCGATGAAACTTTGGATCAGTCGGCATCTACAGAAAACGAATGAGACGTTTCTGTGTCATATTATTAGTCGTGAGCTTCGCTTCTCTCCTCTTTTTGGCGAGTTGCGGGCGACGCGATTACAAGCTGATCCCCAAGGACAAGTTTCAGAGCCTGATGGTGGAGCTGTATGTCGCAGATGGGTATTTCGCCAATATTTATGATCCGATCTTGACGGATAGTGTACGCGAGGCTGTATACAACAATTTGTTTGCCAAACATGGTACTACTCGTCGTGATTATGATAGTACGTTGGCATGGTACGGGCGGAACAATCTGGAGGAATATATTACAATCTGTCAAGCAGTTCGTGACGAATTGGAAAGACAGCGAGTGGAATTAGATGGGCAGCTTGTTGCAGAGCACCATCAGCAGCATACAGCAGACATTCCCGACGATTCTTTCTATCAGCTCGACTCCATCAATCTGTTGGTCAGAGATAGCGCACGTTTTTATCACCCCGATCTCTCTTTTCTCAATCGACCTTTCGTAATCAAACCCGCTGAGCCATATGCCGTAGGAAGCCGTTTTGAGTTTGTCACCAGAGTCAGAGGGTTGCAACTCCGTCCCGAGGCTAAGATGGAGATGGCCATTCAGCTTGTTTGTGTGGATAACACATCTGTAATTGAAAGGCGACAGGTGGATAAAGGGCTGAATGTACTCTCGGTCTCAGCTCCTGATTCTTTGGCCGTAGCGTACATATACGGTTATCTGCGTGGCCTTCCGGACTCTACCGGTATGATGACTACAAAGCCGTTTCTAGTCGATAGTTTCTCTTTCCGCAAGTTTGGACGATAGTATTTCTGTATTGTAGCTCTCTTTATTTTTTATAATCCAACTAATGGTCTCAGTGCCCTTGGGAGCTTTTGGTCCAAATATTTAGCCAATAGAAGTGGCAACAACAGCCCTGCAATGAAACTGAGAAGGATAGCTCCGTTCATCATGATCTGTGATAGTTCAAAGCGGTCGTAAAGGACTACACGTAAACCAACTAATACAAACCATGAAAAAATAAAGATGGGATAGCTATATAGTCCTACGTCATAAGCAAGTGAGAGGCGCATCAGCTTCTTACCGGCTTTTGTCGATAATCCATAAATCACGATGATGAATAGCGTGTAAAAAGCCCAGTTCAGAAGATCTAAGACTATTCCTTGAACAGGAAAGAGTAGTCGATAGAATAGTACCAGGTGAAATACAATCAAGATCCATATTGAGATTCGTCGCATAGCTAAGTAATGCGAATAGCGGTAAGCAAGCATCCCTAATATGAAGAAGTGAAGATTGTTGAGTGCCGTGATGATGCATAGTGGGTCCTGTTCGAATTTGACAGGAAGGCATTCCGTGATAAGGAAGAGTAGAATAGCAATACCATAGGAAAGTGTCAGTGTTTGTTTGTTCATCCCGTGCCGGAGGAATAGAAGTGCTATTATGAAAAGAACAAATAGGCATGGTAAGAACCACAAGAATCGGACAGAATTGGTTGCGGGGTAGAGAAAAGAGGATAGAAATCCTAAAATGGATGGTTTTACAGGATTGTATGTATAAGAGTTGAGAATTGCTTTGGGAAGGAAAACAATTGTTCCCAAGAACAAATATGGAAATAAGATTCGTTTGATCTTTTTCTTTAGAATAATTGTTGTTTTTTCGTTCAGATATTTCTTTTCACCAGCTATCCATAGGTAGCCTGCCACAAAAAAAAACAGAGGAACCCCTATGTAGAATTTAGCTACGTAAAAGTCGAACCATTGAGGCAGATTCTCAAATTGATGAGGAGCTGCATGCCATAGGACCAATGATGTGACTGCAAAAAATTGCAGGAAGAGGATGTCGTGACGGTCGGCTTTTCGCATATTATTATAGTGGTATTGGATATCTATTGGGGATCTAAGACGTATTCAACTTCTTTGAACGCGTATCGACGTACTCTGCCATCGGCATGCATTAATAATAATTCTCCTGTCGGTAGTACTTCTTCGATTTTGCCTTCAAATATTCCCTCAGCGTCACGATAGGGGTGATATCCATTTCGTCGATAGAGCCGTTGCATATAGTTGGAGTGCAAGAGAGGGAACGAGCGATTGGCAATATGGCAATAGAGTCGTTGCATCTCATCAATGAGTATATTTCGCACCTCCATGCAGCTTACCTCATGGCCGAGGATGACCCTAAGCGAAATGGGGTTGGGGAGAAAGTCGGGATATTCAGTTTCGTTTATATTCAGTCCGATACCCAATATCGTATTGTCAATGTGCGTACTCGTCAGGTTGTGCTCTATGAGGATGCCGGCTATCTTCTTGTCTTTATAATAGATGTCATTCGGCCATTTGATGCTGAGAAGATCTGCGTCAGATATGTACTGTGACAATGCGTTCAAGACAGAGAGAGCGCACAGTTCTGATAATTCGAACTGTCTGTTGGCCGGCACCATCGCTGGGCGAAGTAAGATTGAAAGGGCGAGATTCAGATGAGCAGTGGCATACCAACTATTACCCCGTTGTCCGCGTCCGGCTGTTTGATGATCAGCACTTACTATCGTCCAGGACGGCAATTGAGGCTCTTGTTTCAGCAGTTCGCTCAAAAAGGTATTGGTACTGGGCGTTTCGGATAGATGGATGAGATTAATACAAGATTTCATCTTTTATTCCATTGAATGGTGGCTGCGTACGTATGTATTTTGGGAGTTTGGACACGATGAGATAGTAGGAATGTCGGATTAGTCGTGCGATCAATTCGACGGGCACATCCGATCCCAAGGAAATGCTATTCCAATGCAGTTTGTTCATATGAAAAGCACCTGTTATTCCTTTGTAGTGCATCCGCAGATAGTCCGATCTGTCAGGATCGCATTTCAGTGCAATGGTTTTCTCTTCCGAGTCCAGCGGTATGAGAGCAAACATCTTTCCTCCCACTTTCATGACCAGTGTTACATCATCGAACGGAAAGCATTCCTCCACTTGGGGCAATGACAAGCATAGTTCCCGAGCTTGCTCTATGTGCATATTTATCTATTTTTGCTACGTATGAATTTTGGATCGGAAATATTGCCGAAACTTTCTCAAACAAAAATAATGGAAAAACTGATTTTTGCCACCAATAATCAGCACAAGCTAAGTGAGATTCGTCACATCCTTGCGGGCATAGCAGAGATCGTCAGTCTGAATGATATCGGTTGCGACGAAGACATTCCTGAGACGGCAGATACTTTGGAAGGAAACGCACTCCTCAAAGCGCAGTTTGTCTACGAACGCTATGGTCTACCATGTTTCGCCGATGATACGGGTTTGGAAGTAGAAGCTTTGGCTGGAGCTCCCGGAGTGTACTCCGCCCGATATGCAGGAGAGTCCTGTGATGCAGAGGCCAATATGCAGAAGCTTTTGCAAGCATTGATCGACATTCCCCAACCACGTAATGCCCGGTTTCGTACAGTGATAGCCCTTATCAATGCCCAAGGGGAGTATTTTTTTGAAGGTAAGATAGAGGGTAGTATTGCCACCGAACGCAGAGGTACAGCCGGTTTCGGCTATGATCCCATATTCGTCCCCACAGGAGGGACGCTCAGTTTCGCCGAGATGGGCGAAGACGCAAAAAATCAAATCAGCCATCGCGCTCTGGCGGTGGCCAAACTCCGAGACTTTTTATTATGTGGAAAATAAGATTCGCATCCTTGCCGATTCTGCTGATCGGCTTCTTGCTTACAGTCCTTCCCCTTCGCGCCCAAAAAGAGGGTATTTGGAATACTTTGTTGGCAATCCATCGGACCGAAAAAGCCGTCGAGACGCCCAAGAAAATCTTCGCCATGGCCAATGGTGTCCTCTACAGTGTGGACAAGGAGGCGCCTTACGAAGTGAAGATATTCGATCGCATTAGTGGCCTTAGCGATGTATCCATCCTCGAGATCGCCTATGCCGAGCAGCTCCGTTCACTCGTCATTTATTATGCTTCGGGCAATATTGACATCTTGACGGAAACGGGAGCCGTTATCAACGTATCCGCTCTCCAGGACAATATCGATTTAATTGATAAGACACTCAACCGACTCTTGGTTGTTGGCGATAAAGCTTATCTCGCCGGTGGTTTTGGTCTCTCTGTTTTGGATGTGGCCGAAGGGCGCATCTTGGCCACTTATGCCAAAGGAACCAATGTAGTTGACGTGGCCAAATTGCCTGACTCCCAACTGCTGATGTTTCATAGCGGAAAATTGTATATCGGGAAGGAGACAGACAACTTGCAGGACCCCTCTACTTGGCGGACGTACCCTCTGAGTATACCCACGACTTATATGTCGAGTATAGGTTCGGTTGGCGATGACATCTGCTTCCTCCTATCCGATGGTCAGGTGTTTGCTGCTCCGGCTCTTTCTCCCGTCGCCACATACCTCTTCTCGGTAGCTGCAGGCTCGACAATGGAGATCGCTCCTCGTGGTTTATTTATCTGTGCAGCCGACCGAATTCATTTTATTGATCGTGGTCGTCAGGTGACTACTTTCCAGATAGCCAATGTGCTGGATGCAGGAGCCATGGCCGATAGCCAAACAGCCTATTTGGCTATGGGCGAAGATGGATTGGCGGCGCTTCCTCTTTCTGAAGGTAGTACTTCTACCTCCCTGCCAGTGGCTTTTGATGGCCCGGGTGATAATAACTACTATGAAATGCTCTTCCAACACGGACGCTTGTATGCTGCCAGCGGTTTATGGGGTACCAATCTGATGTGGTACCCGGGGATGGTAAAGGTGTATGATGGTAAGAAGTGGACTAACTATGACAAGAAAACCGTTGAAGAAACTATTGGTGGAGGTTTCGGTTTCAATGATGCTGTCGATATTGCGGTCACGGCGGCTGATCCCGATCATTTCTTCGTAGGGACATGGGGACGCGGATTGTTTGAGTTCAAAGGTGGACAACCTGTTGCCCGCTATTCTGCCGGCAATACGGCTATTGCCGAATGTAACCCTGGTGATGCGCGTGTAAAGGGTATTGCTTTCGATGCTAAGGGCAATCTTTGGGGCACGTTGGGCTCTGTGCTCAATAACATCTTCATGTACGAGATTGAGAGCAATCAATGGCATGCTTTCAGCTATCCCGAAGTCTCCTATCTGGCCTCATTCGGCAATATGGTTATTCTTCCCAATGGCGATAAATGGGTGAATATCCTTCACCGCAGTGGTGGCTCTTCGCAGCGAGGGATGCTCATCTTCAACGACCAAGGCACTCCTGCCTCAACGTCGGACGACAAATATCGCTATGTCGAGCAGTTTGTCAATCGTCTCGGTGCTCCTCTGGGACACAAGATCATCTATGCCTTGGCTATAGACCACAACGGTACCATGTGGATGGGATCTGATATAGGCATATTTGGCGTGCATAATGCTGCAAGTGTCCTCTCTTCTACGTCTTCTGCTCCCGTAGCTGTAAGACCGGTGGGAGGGGCAGAGCCCAACCTCTACTACATCCTCGATAAGGTGACTGTGACTGATATAGTCGTGGACAAACTAAACAATAAGTGGGTGGGGACTCAGGGCAACGGACTCTATCTCTTGTCCGAAGACTGTAGCCGGATCTTGGCGCACTATGCTGTGAGCAATAGCCCCTTGCTATCCGACAATATCCTTTCGCTGGCATTGGATGGTACTGATGGTTTGCTTTATATCGGTACGGCGGATGGTCTGATGACCTTCCAGACCGGTACAGGTTCCGGTACTGTAGCTGAGTTGGATGGCATCTATGTATATCCCAATCCACTTCGTCCTGAGCATCCCGACGGTATCACCATCGCAGGACTACAAGCCGGATGCGACATCAAGATTACGGACATGACGGGTCGTCTCCTCTTCCAGACGGAGAGCGTGGCCACGGAAGTCAAGTGGAATGCTCGAGGAG
Source organism: Porphyromonas loveana (assembly GCF_003096695.1). Classification (GTDB taxonomy): domain Bacteria; phylum Bacteroidota; class Bacteroidia; order Bacteroidales; family Porphyromonadaceae; genus Porphyromonas; species Porphyromonas loveana. The sequence continues at coordinate 81,329 of NZ_QEKY01000003.1, forward strand.
CTGACGGCAATAGGGTGGCCTCAGGTGTCTATGCCGTGGCGGTGTATGACCCTGCTTCGAAGAAGTCCAAGCTCTTGCGCTTCGCCGTCATTCACTGACGTTATTCGTCGCTCTTTTCATTCAAGAAATCATCATAATCTAAACCTAATAAGTAATGAACAAAAAGATTTTTGTCGCCTCTTTAGCTGTCGTTGCTGCCTTTGTAGCCGAGCCTATCCAGGCTCAGACTGCTAAAGGAGCTATCACGCCCCAAGTGCTCGCTGAGATCCGAGCTTCACAGCCTAATAGCCCCGCCGATAAGGCTCTGCGCAATGCTGTCGTGGCGAATGGTATGACCTTTGTCAATAGTGCCAAGACCGATTTCCCCGATGCGCAGTTCAGCCACCGAGTGGAGAGCAAGGGCATTACGGATCAGCAGTCGAGCGGTCGTTGTTGGCTCTTCACGGGAATGAATGTCCTACGTGCGCGGATGATAACCGACAATAATATGGGTAAATTCTTCTTTTCCCATAACTACTCCTTCTTTTGGGACCAACTCGAAAAGGCCAATCTCTTCTTGCAAGGCATTATTGACACGCGTAACAAGCCTATGGATGACAAGATGGTGGAGTGGCTCTTCAAAAATCCCATTGGTGACGGCGGACAATACACTGGCGTATCGGAAAATCTCATGAAGTATGGCCTCGTGCCCTCAGAAGTGATGCCTGAGACTCGCAATAGTAACAACACCAGTGCACTCAACCGCATCCTCTCCAAAGTGTTGCGTCAGGGTGGTATGCGATTGCGCCAAGCCGCAGAGCAGGGTGCCGGTGAAGCCAAACTCGATACTCAGAAAAAGGAAATCCTCAAGCGCGTCTATCGGATCTTGGTGCTCAACCTTGGCGAACCACCCACGGAGTTTACGTGGAGTATGCGCGATGCTTCCGGTAAAATTGTTTCCACCGAGAAGTACACACCACAGAGTTTCTATCAGAAGTTTGTCGGCGAAGACCTGCGTGAGGACTACGTCATGGTGATGAACGATCCCAGCCGACCCTACTACAAACTGTATGAGATCGACTACGACCGTCACACCTACGACGGCAAGAACTGGACCTACGTCAATGTCCCCATCGAAGACATCAAGCAGATGGCGATTGCTTCCATCCGGGACAGCACCATGATGTACTACTCTTGCGATGTGGGCAAGGAGTTGGATCGTACACGCGGTGTGCTTGCGATGGACAATAACGACTATGCCTCTCTCTTGGGTGAGGACTTCACGATGACCAAGAAAGAACGCATCCAAACCTTCGACAGTGGTTCCTCTCATGCCATGACGCTTATGGCTGTGGACTTGGACGCCGCCGGCAAACCTACGAAATGGATGGTTGAGAATAGTTGGGGTGCGGACAATGGTGCGCAAGGCTATCTGATCATGACGGATGAGTGGTTCGATGCCTATACCTTCCGTCTCGTGGTCAAGAAGAAGTATGTGCCGGCTAAGGTGCTTGATATACTCAAGACCAAGCCTACACGTCTGCCCGCATGGGACCCCATGTTTGCTGACGAGCAGTAACGCATAATCCGTTCGGCCTCAATCTTTTGAGGGCATGCCGAAATGAGAATTTCGGCATGCCCTCTTTTCTTTTTTTGATATAGATAATCTGAATAATCCGAATGTTTAGATGATTCCGAACATCGTTAATTTTTGTTGTTTTGGTTTCTACTTTTCATGGACGAAAAAAGTTTTCAACACCGAAGGTGCGCTTAGAATCATTCTAAATAAGCGCACTTTTTGATCAGATATAATGAGCCGGAAGAAGTCGATAACAAGATTTGAGAAGCTGAAAACCGACTTTTCTGGGATCGGAAAGCAAACTTTATAAATGTTAGATGTGATTATTATAAATATCATCACTGATAATTGTAATAATTGATTCGTAAACTTATAATAGTTGCAGGTAAAAAATATAAAGGTTACAACCTCCGAAAGCCTGCTTAGGGCGTTAGAAAACGAACAGCCCGTGTTGCGTTCATGGCCGAACACAACACGGGCTACGTGCTTTTTTACTTATGACTTGGGGTTTATTCTGTCTTAATTCTCATTCGGTTGTTGATGTTTATTGACATATTCCGTCGTTATCCAGTGCATACTGCGCAGGCACATAAACAAAGAAGGGTAGGGATGCGGAGCAATTCCCGCGGGTGTGAATAGGTCTCTGTCGTTCATTATCGTTGCTATTTACTACTATCATCCAAAGTTGTCGGGCGGTACGCACTGATATAATGCTATCTACTCTCAATAGCAACGTCTGCCGATATGCAAAAGTAGCAAAAAGATCGCCCTCCATCATCCCGCCCCTCTCCTCTTTCTTTTTGTCGTCGATCGGTATTTTTGTGCTACATCATCATGCGCGTTCTTGTTTTTTGGGGGGACTGTGCGGATGGTCGTGTGCCGAAACCTTGTATATTTGTGGGAGCTAAATCAGAAGATTAGGAATGAGCAATAAGACGTTACAGCAAGTCGGCGACTATACGATGCTGATGAAACGGACATTTGCGCTACCCAACAGGTGGAAAATGTCGTTCAAGGAGCTGATAAAGGAGATTGATAAGCTTGGAGTGGACTCCGTGTGGATCGTCATCATCATTTCGTTCTTTATCGGTGCCGTTATCACCATTCAGTTGTCGCTGAATATGACTTCGCCGCTTATTCCCCGTTTTACGATTGGCTATTCGACTCGTGAGATCATCCTGCTCGAGTTCTCCTCCACGGTGATGTGTCTTATTCTGGCAGGTAAGGTGGGATCCAGCATTGCCTCCGAGCTCGGGACGATGCGTGTGACGGAGCAGATAGATGCGATGGAGGTGATGGGGGTAAATTCTGCCAACTATCTCATCCTGCCGAAGATCGTAGGCTTCATGCTCTTCGTCCCCGTGCTGAGTGTCATCAGCATGTTTACGGGTATCATAGGTGGATACTTGGCGTGTTCTCTTGTACCCAATCTCCCCCAGAGTGACTTTGAGTACGGCTTGCAATTATTTTTCGCGCCGTACAACGTCTTTTATTCCATTATCAAGTCGGTGGTCTATGCCTTTATCATAGCGAGCGTGGCAGGTTACTATGGCTACACCGTCAAGGGAGGTGCGCTCCAAGTGGGCAAAGCCAGTACCAATGCCGTGGTGCAGTGCAGTATCTTGGTGCTTGTGGCGGACTTGTTGCTGACCAATTTATTGCTGGCCTAATTTCAACGAAGGAGACTATGATCGAAGTCAAAGAAGTGAGCAAACAGTTCGAGGACAAGACTGTACTTAGCAATATATCGGCCACATTCGAGGCGGGCAAGACCAATCTGATTATCGGCCGTAGCGGCGCGGGCAAGACAGTCTTGCTCAAGTGCATCATCGGCCTTATCGCCCCTACGACAGGACGCGTCTTTTACGATGGACGGGATATTACGGTCATGGGAGAAAAGGAGCTGAAGCTCTTGCGTCGCGAGGTGGGGATGCTCTTTCAGGGATCAGCTCTCTTCGACAGCATGACCGTGATGGAGAATGTGATGTTCCCGATGAATATGTTCTCTAATGATAAGTTGGCTGTGCGTCGCGAGCGTGCAGCCCGATTGTTGCACAGGGTGGGGTTGTCCGATGCCAAGTATAAGTATCCGAGTGAGATCAGTGGTGGTATGATGAAGCGAGCAGCCATTGCCCGCTCTTTGGCTCTGGAACCGAAATACCTGTTTTGCGATGAGCCTAATTCGGGCTTGGACCCCAAGACAGCGATCGTCATCGATGATCTCATCTACAGCCTCACACAAGAGCATGGTATCACGACGGTGGTCAATACGCACGACATGAACTCCGTGAAGACTATCGGAGACAAGATCATCTACATTCGTCACGGGCAGAAGGAATGGGAAGGCTCGAGTGCGACGATAGACAGCTCGGACTGCACGTCGCTGAAGAACTTTGTCTTCGCCAAGACGATCGAATACTAAGTCGGTAAGACCGATTGTCGTATCGGGAGGTTTTATCCCCCAGCGGTGAGTACCATGGATAATAACGATAATAAAAAAGTAGTCTCATGAAACGAAATATTGCTTTGCACACACTCTGCCGACTGTGCCTTTTGATGCTCTTCGCATGGAATACGGCGGGTGCACAGATCCAAATATCAGGAGCGCCGAGTATGCAGGCACTGGAGGATACGCCCAATAGACTACAGGTCTATATGCTCAATACGGCCAATGTGGGTACCGTCACGCTGCGTTTCCCGGCAACGGATGGTGGCAAATTATATCGCTATACGCTCAAGGCTATCGATGCTGAGGAGGTGACTGCGGCGGCTCTGGTCGATGGTATGTGGGTACTGCAGGCGCCGCAACTCAACTGTGGATACTTCGTCTCCGATGCGGCACGAATGCCTCAATACTATTGGGTGTGCAACTATGCCGACTATGCTCTCTCCATATCTCAAGTGACAGCGCACCTCTCCCAGACCTCGCCTTGTCTCTCAATGGAATTGGTGGTGGATGCCGATGTTCTCCCTATCACCTTCTATCAACCCAACGGGGTGCCGCGGATACTGGCTCGTGGCATGCAGGTGAGTTATCCCGATATGAAATGGGAGGCTTCTGCTCGACAGTTCCTCTCTTCCGTGACAGAAGTGGCTGCTGAAGTATCGGAAGATCGGCGCACCATTACTGTGGAGGCATCGCTGGCCGATGCCGTTTATACCATCAGAGGAGACCGTTTCACGAAAGGGCTCTCGTTGTCTGCACCCGCATTGAGTACGGACGAGATGCCGACTTCGCGAGTGGAGGTGTATGCCTTTGTAGATAAAGCAGATGGGACGACAGGGACAGATGAGACGACAGAAAGCGAGACGGGCAATCTCGTCTCTGCTCCCTTTGCCGTGAGGCTTTCCGCCTACGGCAATGAACCTTCGGCAGCCCACTTCGTCTGGCGCATCTATCGCAGTACCGAGGGACCGGAGAATAGCATCTTGGTTTATAATGGTACATCGACAGACTTCACTTTTCGTGAGGCAGGAACTTATAGCATTCTCTTGCAGGCGACTAACAGAATAGGCACTTGCAACGATGAGGTGCTCTTCGAGAATCTATATCAGGTGGCAGAGTCGAGCCTGACTGTGCCCAATGCCTTCAGTCCTTATGGCAGCCCGGGCGTGAACGATATATTCCGTGTGAAATACTCCTCGCTTGTCCGCTTCGACGGACGGATATTTGACCGATGGGGCAAGCAGATATTTCGATGGACCAATCCCGATGACGGGTGGGATGGCAAGTACAACGGCAAGCAGATGCCTACCGGAGTTTACTTCTATGTGATAGAGGCCGAGGGAGCCGACGGTATCAAGTACAAGAAAAAAGGGGACATCAATATCCTGCGTGCTGCATACGAAGTGCAACCGGGGGGTACCATCACCCGATAAGAACTGCAGATTTACAACGAATTAGGCACTTCGGCTGTTCTTATTTATTAGAACAGAGACGAAGCGTGCACTACAATGAAGAAAATAGCGATAGACATACAAGACAAGATAGCCCGCCATGATGCCGTGGAGGTGTATGGTGCACGTGAGCACAATCTGAAGAATATCGACGTAAGCATTCCACGCCATAGTCTTACCGTGATTACGGGGATGAGTGGTAGCGGCAAGTCTTCGTTGGCTTTCGACACACTTTTTGCCGAAGGGCAGCGTCGTTATATAGAGACTTTCTCGGCCTATGCTCGCAACTTCCTCGGAGGTGGTATGGAGCGTCCCGATGTGGACGAGATAACGGGACTCAGTCCCGTTATCTCCATTGAGCAGAAAACGACCAATCGCAATCCGCGTTCGACCGTGGGGACAGTCACGGAAGTGTACGACTTCTTCCGCCTACTTTATGCCCGTGCGGGCGAAGCTTATTCTTATGCCAGCGGCAAGAGGATGGTGAAGTACACCGAGGAACAGATTTTTCAGCTTATTCTGGATCGGTATAGCGGACGCAAAATCGCTTTGCTCGCTCCTGTAGTGCGTTCGCGCAAGGGACACTATAAGGACCTGTTCGAAAGACTTCGCAAGAAAGGCTACCTCTATGTACGTGTAGATGGCGAGATCCGAGAGATCTTGCATGGCATGAAGCTCGACCGATATAAGATGCACGATGTGGAAGTGCAGATCGACAAGCTTCGTGTGACGCAGGAGCAAGCTACTCGTATAGCCGAGAGTCTGGCATTATCTATGCGAGAGGGAGAGGGGCTTGTGATGGTGCTTGATTTGGATACGAACGAAGTAGGTCACTTCAGCCGGATGATGATGTGTCCCGATACGGGATTGTCGTACAGTGATCCTGCTCCGCATAACTTCAGTTTCAATTCTCCGCATGGTTACTGTCCGCGCTGTAAAGGCTTGGGCGAAGTCAACCTGCCCGATATGGATCGGATTATCCCTGCCCGCGAGAAGAGTATATATGAGGGTGGAATAGAGCCGTTGGGTAAGTACAAAAACAATCTTTTTTTCTGGCAGATAGAAGCACTGTGTGAGAAATATGATGCCACCATCAAAACACCGATAGCGGACTTGCCCGAAGAGCTGATAGAAGATATTCTATATGGTAAGGATGAGCTATTGACGATCAATAATAAGATGCTCGGACAATCGAAGTATGCTCTCAGTTTCGACGGTGTAGCCAAGTATATACTCATGCAGGCGGAGGAATCGGACGCATCAGCATCGGCGCAGAAGTGGGCGGAGCAGTTTCTCAAGATGACCACTTGCCCCGACTGCAGTGGCAAGCGCTTGAATAGAGAGGCTTTGTCTTACCGTGTTGCGGGCAAAGATATTGCCGAGGTCAATGCCATAGATATCAAGACGCTTGTGGAGTGGGTCGATTCGTTGGATGAACATTTGTCCGATTCGCAACGAGCGATCTCTGTAGAGATCTTGAAAGAGATTCGCACGCGTCTGGGCTTCCTACAAGATGTGGGCTTGGAATACTTGACAATGAATCGCGCTGCAGCTTCCCTCTCGGGAGGAGAAAGCCAGCGTATCCGCCTCGCTACTCAGATAGGAAGCAAGTTAGTAGAGGTTCTATATATTCTGGACGAACCAAGCATTGGTTTGCACCAGCGGGACAATCTCCGCCTCATCCGTTCTCTCCAAGACCTGCGCGACATCGGTAATACAGTTGTCGTGGTGGAGCATGACAGAGACATGATGCTCCAAGCTGACTGTGTGATAGACTTAGGCCCTCGTGCTGGCAGACATGGTGGAGAGGTGGTCTTTGCCGGTAGCCCGAATGAAATGTTGCAAGCCAAGACACTCACTGCCGACTATATAAGCGGTCGCAAGCGAATAGAGAAACAGACTGTCGATAGGCAAGGGAATGGTAAGGCAATAAAATTGTACGGAGCCAAAGGCAATAATCTGCAAGGAGTGGACGTTGTCTTCCCATTAGGGATTTTTATATGCGTGACCGGCGTGTCGGGAAGTGGCAAAAGTACGCTGATCAATAAGACGCTTTTTCCTGCAATCAGTCAGAAACTTTACCGTTCGTTTCAGGATCCGATGCCGTATGACCGGATAGAGGGTTTGGAGCATATCGACAAGATAATTGCGGTAGATCAGAGTCCAATAGGTCGTACTTTGCGCAGCAATGCTGCTACATATACGGGATTATTTACCGATATTCGCGCTTTGTTTGTGGGATTGCCCGAGAGTAAGGCCCGTGGATACAAACCCGGACGCTTCTCATTCAATGTCAAAGGTGGACGTTGCGAGGTGTGTAAGGGCAATGGGTATAAGACGATAGAAATGAATTTTCTGCCGGATGTCTTTGCCCCATGTGAAGGCTGTCGTGGCAAGCGCTATAACAGAGAGACGCTCGAAGTACGCTTCAAAGGAAAATCTATAGCCGATGTCCTGGATATGACGATCAACAAGGCTGTGGAGTTTTTCGAGAACGTCCCCCACATTCTATCCAAGCTTTCTGTATTGCAGGAAGTAGGATTGGGCTACATCAAACTGGGGCAGCCATCCTCGACATTGTCGGGTGGAGAGAGTCAGCGAGTGAAATTAGCGACCGAACTGAGTAAACGCGACACGGGAAATACACTCTATGTATTAGATGAACCTACCACAGGGTTGCACTTCGAAGATGTGCGCGTGTTGTTGGGCATTCTTGATCGTTTGGTGGAGCGGGGTAATACAGTGGTGGTCATTGAGCACAATCTGGACGTAATCCGTTGCGCTGATTATTTGATTGATATTGGTCCCGAAGGGGGAGCAGGCGGTGGTCGGCTCCTGTATCAAGGAAAAACGGAAGAAATAGTGAAATGCAAGAATAGTTACACGGCTCAGTTTATGTCAGCCGAGCTTTAAGGGAGATCGGACAAAGGTGGGACGAACAATTCTGCAGCTATATATAATGTAAAGAAAGGAAGGTTTATTCTATGAAAGAACAGAAATTATCGAATCGGTTCTGCCCGGAAGGCATGACCGTAGAGGAATGGCAAGTAGGACTCAGAAGAGAATTTGCCGAGCAGAACCCTTTTGAAGTCGAACATCTGGATGATAATCGGATATGGGGGGATTACCTAGTAGCCAATGGACGTAATCGCTACCGAGTGGCATTTCGTGGCGTAAGAAGCGAACGGAACTATTGTTCTTGTTTGGACTTCCGTACCAATGGATTGGGTACTTGTAAGCATATCGAAGCTGTAACGCTCTTTCTCCAAGATCATGTGCCGGGTTATCCTTGGGCCGAGTTGGACTATACGCCTGAGTATAGTTCTATCTATGTAAGCTACAAAGGAGGTCGGAGGATCAAGATGCGTGTGGGACGCGAAGAGTCCGCTCGTTTCGAATCTCTGCGTGCTCGTTTCTTCGATGATGCGGGAACCTTGTTGCCGGAGAACTATCGCTATCTGCCCCAAATCTGTGACGAAGCGAAGGATATTGCAGCTTCGTTCCGTTGTTATGAAGATGTGTTTGATCTGACACAAGAATACTGTCGCCAAGATGAGTGGCAGGAGTATCTGCGCTCGACATACCCTGACAAGCGTGTAGATAATGACTATACGGCAGATATGCCCGAAGAAATGCGTGCCCATGTGTACGACTTGGCTCATGAGGGTCATGGCGTGATGGTAGGCATTCCCACAGATGTTATCGTCCGTGAGATAGTAGCGCTTGCCGATGTTTACCTGCGTGACCAACCAGGAGTCACCGGCTATGTGATCATCAACGATCCTCAGCGTTTTATCCTCTGGCGCAACGCCTTTGCCCATCCCTCACTTCACAAACTGCCTCTTGAGGTGATGCATGCATCTGCTTTCGTGAAGAAGGTGGCAAATAATGTACCCCCCTGTACTTTCATGTTCGTGGAACAAGCTGCTCGCCTGAAAGAATGGCGTGATCCTGTTTCTGTAGCCATTAAGAGAATGCAGATTGATCATCTCTATTTGAATTTGGAGACGATCGAAGATCTGACTCCCGTACAGTTCTCTTCTGTGGTGCAGCATATTGATCCGTTTATCTTAGGGCCGTTCTATCGCTTCATACGTGACTATCGTCCCATCTTCCCTCTTAGGAATGACGGCTCGAACCTGCCCGAGGATGTACGAAACTTTATGTTCTTGTACACCTCTGAAGCTATCCGTGAAATGAATGCAGCACTTCCTCCCATTCGCATGGAAGAAATTACGCTGCACGGATCTGATGCAGAAGAGGAGGTGGACAAACTCTTGCGCCATCTCAATCGGATTCTCTCTAACGATGTCTTGAGAGATGTCTTCCTCAAACGACTCAGTATGATCATCGGGGCATAGAATGTCCGCTGATTATCTCTCCTCACTGAACGACAGCCAAAAGGCTGCCGTTCTTTATAATGACGGGCCTGCCTTGGTGATTGCCGGGGCAGGCTCCGGCAAAACACGGGTGCTTGTCTACAAGCTCCTGCACCTGATTCGTTCGGGCTACGATCCGCGCAAGCTGATGGCATTGACCTTCACGAACAAGGCTTCCAGAGAGATGAAAGAGCGCGTGGCTGTTGAGATAGGACGCGATGCGTACAAGATGCAGATGGGTACGTTCCACTCGGTCTTCTCTCGCATCTTGAGGGAGAATGCTGACCGACTCGGATACACATCGGACTTCAGCATATACGATACCAACGATACCAAAAGCCTTCTGCGTCATGTGATGAAACGCATGAACATAGACGACAAGGTCTATAGGATCAATGCGGTGCAGCATCGTATTTCCATGGCTAAGAACCAACTCATCTCTCCCGAGTCATATGCCGCCAATAAAGAATTGGCTCGGTACGACATTGACTGTCGCATGCCGCGGATGTCTGAGATCTATGCTCACTATGCGGTCTCATGCAAGCAGAACAATGCGATGGACTTCGATGATCTTCTTTTCAAAGTCAATATCCTCTTTCGTGATTACCCCGATGTGCTGAAGGAATACCGAGATCGCATCGATTATCTGTTGATCGATGAGTACCAAGACACCAACTTCGCTCAGTATCTCATCGCTCGTCAATTGATGGGGGAGAAGGGCAAAGTCTTTGTCGTAGGCGATGATGCACAGAGTATCTATAGCTTTAGAGGGGCCAAACTGGAAAATATCTTGGGTTTCTCGCAGTCATTCCCCAGCAGTAAGCTCTTCAAGTTGGAAGAGAATTATCGTAGTACCCAATGCATTGTCAATGCTGCTAACAGCCTAATCGCTCACAACGAGGGACGAATCCCCAAGCAGGTCTATTCGATGAATCAAGCCGGTGAACCCATTCGTCTCGTCGGCTGTCTCTCCGGCTATCTTGAGGCCTATACTGTAGCCGAGGCCGTTATGGAACGCCGATTGCAAGAGCATTGTGCCTATTCTGACTTTGCCATTCTCTATCGTACCAATGCCCAGAGTCGTCCTTTCGAGGAGGCCTTGCGCAAACACAACATACCGTTCCGGATTTACGGCGGTCTTTCCTTTTATTCTCGCAAGGAGGTCAAAGACGTATTGGCTTACTTCCGTCTCATTGTCAATCCAAATGACGATGAAGCCCTGCGTCGTATCATCAATTATCCCAAGCGCGGCATAGGAGACACCACCATAACCCGTCTTAATGAGATTGCCCATCGGACATCGAGCTCTCTGTGGTCTGTGCTGTCGGATCCGGCCACCTTTCTTGCCGATTTCAATGCTGCGACGCAGCGCCGCCTGACTGACTTCGCCGACTTGCTCGCTCAGTTGCGCGAAGCGGAGTATGACTCTCTTTACGAGCAGGCTGCCGATATCATCAAGTGTAGCGGTATTTCAGCAGATATTTTTTCGGACAAAAGCGTCGAAGGCATCAGTCGGCAGGAGAATCTGAAGGAACTGCTCAATGCAATCGAAGAGTATGCAGCCACTTATGTAGAAGAGAATGGACGGAAAGCTACATTGGCTACCTTTCTCAGCGAGGTGGTACTCCTCACCGATCAAGACACAGGGCAAGAGGACAGCCAGTTCTTGACCCTCATGACAGTTCATGCAGCCAAAGGGCTTGAATTCAAACACGTATTCATCGTAGGGATGGAAGAAAACCTCTTCCCCATGATCATGAATGCCAATGAGCAAGGGCTCGAGGAAGAGCGCCGACTATTCTACGTGGCCATTACACGTGCCAAAGAAACCTGTCACATCAGTTATGCTGCCGAGCGTTCGCGCAACGGACGCACCGAGCGTTCGCGTCCCAGTCGATTCCTTCGTGAGATAGATGCTGCCTACGTACAGAGCCGCGTCCCGCACGAGATGCTGACCGAGTCGAATGACGGTGATCATCTTCCCACACGTTTTGGCCGTTCGGATTCTTTCGACACCATTGCACAGCCCATCCCCTCGCGACGGAAGTTGGTGCACATCAGTTCGACGCCTGTTCATCAGGAAAATGCGCATCACCATCAGATTGGAGACCTGTGCGTCGGAGATACTGTTTCTCATGCGCGCTTCGGCATTGGAGTCATCTTGCAGCTCGAAGGCGAAGGGGACAATGCCAAGGCTGACGTCGCTTTCTCGCAAGTCGGGAACAAGCGGCTGCTCCTTCGATTCGCCAAGCTCTCCAAGCTCGAGAGCGATCCCTCTCGTTAGAGCTCGAAGCTTCCCCTCAATAGTCGCCCCCAAAAACGACAGTATATTCCGCCGGCAACATCTGTATGTTTTGCCGGAAACGACAGTATGTTTTGCCGGAAACGACAGTATCTTCCATTCGGTCTGCTGGGAGGACCTTTCGAAGCCGGTATCGGATTGGGCCGAGAGCGATCCTGTCGGAGATGGGGTGGGCGGAGCTCTGGTGGTAGTGGCATCCTTCGGCCCACGGCAGCCTCACACGAGCAACATGTGCATAAAGAAGAGGTCGCCCGCAGGTCTTTGCTGACCGGATGCGGGCGACTTCGCTGTATTTCGGAAGGCGAAACAATCAGCCTTCTTAGCTCAGGCCTTCGATGAAACCGTTGACAATGTCGATGTGGATTGCTTGAGGCTCTTCCGGCAGACCGGGCATACGCATGATCTCACCAATGATCACGACGAGCATGCCGGCACCGCGATTGATGATAATGTCGGAGACCTTGAGCTCGAAGTCACGCACATCTCCCTTGGCTTTCGGGTCGGAGGAGAATGAGTATTGCGTCTTGGCGATACATACAGGCAGATTGTCCAGCGATTGCATGGCTATCTTCTTGAGCTTGCCCTCGGCCTTGGAGCTATAGACAACGCTGCCCGCACTGTATATGTCCTTGGCTATCTTGTCAATCTTGGCTTTGACGGGGCTCTCCAGATCGTATGCATAGCGTAGCGGCTGCGAGGGCGTATTCTCCACCATCTCTACCACGAGACGAGCCAATTCTACAGCCCCCTTGCCCCCCTGGGCGAAAGCGTCATTGACGGCAAAGCCTACGTGCTGTTCTGCACAGTGGTTGCGTACGATATTGATCTCATCTTCCGTATCGGTATCGAAGCGATTGAAGGCTACGACAACTTGCTGACCAAACTTCTTCAAGTTATAGATATGTCTGTCCAGATTGGCCAGACCACGTCTGAGTGCTTCGGCATTCGGCGCTTTGATCTCAGTTTCGGCAACGCCTCCGTGTAGCTTCAGTGCACGCAGTGTGGCCACGAGGACGGTGAGCTTGGGTGATAAGCCGGACTCGCGGCATTTGATGTCGAAGAATTTCTCTGCCCCCAAGTCGGCACCGAATCCTGCCTCCGTCACGGCATACTCGCCGAAAGACAGAGCCATCTTCGTCGCCAGGATGGAGTTACAACCGTGTGCTATGTTCGCAAATGGACCTCCGTGCACGAATGCGGGAGTGTGCTCCGTCGTCTGCACGAGATTGGGCTTGACTGCATCTTTCAGCAATACGGCAATGGCTCCTGCGATGCCCAGGTCTTTGACCAAGAAAGGCTGTCCTTCCTTTGTATAGCCGAGCAGAATGTTTTCCAAACGGTGACGCAAATCCTCGAAGTCTTTCGCCAGACAAAGGATGGCCATGATCTCGGATGCCGGCGTGATGTCAAATCCCGTTTGGCGGGGGATGCCGTCCGAAATGGCTCCCAAGCCGGTAACGGTATTGCGGAGAGAGCGGTCATTGACGTCGAGGACACGCTTCCATAGGATTTCGGACAGGCCCTCACAAGTATTACGATTCTGATAGATGTAATTCTCCAAGAGTGCCGTAATCATATTGTGTGCGGAGGTGACTGCATGGAAGTCGCCCGTGAAGTGGAGGTTGATGTTTTCCATCGGCAATACCTGAGCATATCCGCCGCCGGCAGCTCCTCCCTTCATGCCGAAGCATGGGCCGAGCGATGGCTCGCGCAGAGCTACGATAGCCTTCTTGCCGATCTGATTGAGACCGAGAGCGAGACTGATCGAGACTGTGGTTTTTCCCACGCCGGCCTTGTTGGGCGTAATGGCTGTAACCAAGATAAGATTGTTCTTCTTTACCTTCTCTTCGTCTATATAGCTCAGCGGCACTTTGGCTATATGGCGGCCATAAGGTTCTATTTGTTCGGGGGGGAGGCCGATGGATTCGGCTATCTGTTCTATTCTCTGCAACTCAATCTCTCGTGCAATTGCGATGTCTGATTTCATTCCTAATGGGTTTATTGATGATTGATACTTCTTTTATTGTCTTTTGTTACATACATCTATATAACAAGGATAGAGGATTTCGGTTGTGTTGTGAGAGAAAAAGCCTATCTTGCGACGACAATTTCAGTATTACTCAACGGTAAAAGAACGTTACTATGGCTGCAAAAGGGAAAAAAAAGAATTTTGTGTTGGACACGAATGTGATCCTGCACGATTACGAATGCATAGAAAAGTTCGAAGAGAATGACATCTATCTTCCGATCGTCTCGCTCGAAGAGTTGGACAAATTCAAAAAAGGAAGCGAGCAGATCAATTTCAATGCGCGCGCTTTCGTTCGCAGGTTGGACGAAATATCGGATCAAGACCTCTTCAAGAAAGGAGCTTCTCTCGGCGAAGGCCGAGGACGCCTTTTCGTCAAGATCAACGGACAATACCATACCAAAGTAAAAGAGGCTTTTGGTGAGGCTAAAGCGGATCACCGCATCCTCTCCATCGCCATGACGCTGGCAGACGAACAACCTAATGTAAAGACCATTCTTGTCACCAAGGACGTGAATCTGCGCATGAAGGCTCGTTCGCTTGGTATGCTGGTAGAAGATTACATCAACGACAAGGTTACCCGAGTGGACTTGTTCGAGAACTCAGAGCCGGAGTTCGAAGGAGTAGATGGGGACTTGATCGATCGCATCTATGCTTCCAAGGACGGTATCAATGTGGATGAGTGGGAACTGGCTTCCAAATTGGATCCGAATGACTGCTTTGTCATGAAGAGTGAGCGAAACAGCGTCTTGGCTCGCTATAATCCCTTTACCGACAAGATCGTCAAAGTAGAGAAGTCTGTTTACTTCGGTATCCAACCTCGCAATGCAGAGCAGACATTTGCCATGCATATCCTCAGCGATCCTGATGTCAAGTTGGTGGGTCTCACCGGTAAGGCCGGAACAGGTAAAACGCTCTTGGCGCTTGCAGCGGCACTGAGTCAAGAACAGCAATACAAGCAAATCCTGTTGGCACGCCCCATTGTTTCCCTTGCCAATAAAGATTTAGGCTTCCTCCCCGGTGACGAAAAGGCGAAGGTAGCACCCTATATGCAACCCCTTTTCGACAATCTCAATGTGATCAAGGCACAATTTGCTCAGAACAGCAGTGAGCTGCGTAAGCTCGAAGAGATGCAGAAAACAGAGAAACTCGTGATAGAAGCCTTGGCATACATTCGTGGACGAAGCGTATCCGAGACGATATTCATCGTTGACGAGGCTCAGAATCTCACGCCGCATGAGATCAAGACCATTATTACACGTGCAGGCGAAGGCAGTAAGCTGATCTTTACCGGCGACATCGAACAGATCGACTCACCTTATCTCGATGCCCAAAGTAACGGCTTGGCTTACATGATTGAGCGGATGAAGGGACAACCGATATTCGCCCACGTTAATCTTGTCAAGGGTGAAAGAAGCCAACTGAGCGAATTGGCCAGCGATCTTCTGTAGATATGCTTTTTGTCTAACGAAAGCGTGATTGTTGAGAGGCAAACAAAGCAAAGGACAAAAGTGTCCTTTAGAAAGGATAGATTTGTCCACCGTAGAGGACAGAACTGTTCTTCCCTAAGGACAAAACGGCTCTTCGATATAATCGACAGCACATTTTGCCCTCTCACCGATCAGTTAGCAGATAAGAGCATACGAGGATTTGGTATCCTGCTTCGTCAAGGCAGCCGCATCACAAAAGGTGCAAAGACTCGTTCGATGGCATCATCCCGCGAATAACACCCCCCCCGTATTTGATACGGTTACCTGCATTTTTCCTTCAAAACGAATCGGAGAAAAAAAAACTTTGTATTTTTGTCCCAAAGCAAAGAAATCAAAAAACAATACTATCGGATATGGAAATCAAAAAATCACCTAAAGCCGACTTGGAAAAAGGTAAGGGTCTAAACTTCCTTTTGGGGCTTGTAGTGGCTCTCGCGGTTGTGTATGTAAGTCTGGAGTATCGTACTTACGACCGGACAGAGGCCTATGCACGCGATAAAGTGGATATTGCCGACATGGAAGAGACCATCTTGATCAACGAGGATCAGCCGGAGCCTGAACAGCCTGAACCGGAGCAGCCTCAGCAACAAGAAGTTCAACTTCCCGAAGAGTTCAAGGTGGTGGATAATACTCAGAAGGTAGAAAAGATCACACTTGTTTCTGCAGATGAGAGTCGTCCGCTCCCTCCTCCTGCTCCTGTAGCACCCGTTAAGGTGGTAGAGGAAGAAGAGACGATTCACGAGGTAGTGGAAAATCCTGCTGAATTCCCCGGCGGAGATGTCGCTCTGAACAAGTGGTTGAGCAAGAATCTGGTTTATCCCGAGCAAGCTGTCGAGATGGGTATCCAAGGCCGTGTAATCGTGCGATTTGTCGTAGAACGCGATGGATCGGTAACGCAGGCAGTCGTAGTAAAGGGTATCGACCCTGCTCTCGACAAAGAAGCTCTTCGCGTAATTCAGGCTATGCCTAAATGGAAACCTGGTATGCAGCAGGGAAGGGCTGTCCGTGTGCGTGCTACGCAGCCGGTTCTGTTTAGACTTCAATAAGCATTTGAGCAGGGGTCTCCCGCCCGAGTATGTAAGGCTCTTTCTATCTCTTGCGGCGTGAGGGGGGCTCCAGGTATTAAAAAAGAGGCTGTGTCGTAAACCTTACGATACGGCCTCTTCGACTATAGTAAAGCCACAACGAGGAGTGGTAGAATCTTTCGGATGGAATGCTGACCGTGTAATGGTCTACCATCCTATTGTCGTGTTGCCTTTGTCCCTTAGTGTATCATCAACAACAAATTTTTCAACGATACTTTTACAATAAAGGAATATGCATACATTTGAAGAGTTAAGAGACCGAATCGAACAAAAAATAGCGGAACAGCCCTATGCACTAAGGCGGCCGGACGGATTGTTTCACCCCATCTCCTATATTCTCAGTTTGGGGGGCAAACGTATCCGACCCACTCTCACATGCATAGCCTGTGAGATGTATTGTGATGATTACCTGCCGGCGATGGAGGTTGCTCTCGCTCTGGAGACCTACCATAACTTCACGCTCTTGCATGACGATCTCATGGATCGATCGTCAATGAGGCGTGGAAAAGAGACTGTTCACCATCGCTGGGGAGACAATACGGCTATCCTTTCGGGTGATGCCATGACCATCGCCGCGTATGAGCATCTTGCTAAGGTGGATAAGGATCTGTTGCCCGTATTATTGCCATTGTTCAATCAGATGGCCATGGAGATTTGCCAGGGACAGCAGTATGACATGGATTTCGAAGGCAGAGAGGAGGTTACTGAAGAAGAGTACCTTGAAATGATTCGATTGAAGACTGCCGTTCTCTTGGCCACAGCTCTCAAAATGGGGGCTATCGTGGGTGGAGCTGCTATTGGGGAAGCGGAAATTCTCTATCGTTATGGTATTCATGTCGGTTTGGCTTTTCAGCTGGAAGATGATCTCTTGGATGTATATGGCGATCCCATTATATTAGGAAAGAGAATCGGAGATGATATTGCCTGCAACAAGAAGACAATGCTTCTGATCAAAGCTCTTAACATGGCTGAGGGAGAGGAGCAGGCGATCTTGCACGAAGCACTTTCAATGCCTGAAAGTCAGCGAGAGGAAAAAATTAGGGTTGTAACCGGTGTATATAACCGTTTGGGCGTGCGGGCTCTCGTAGAGGATCTGATGGATCAACATAATACGTTGGCAGAAGAAGCTCTGTCCGAATTGTCTTTGGATCAAGGCCGTGCCAATGTGCTTAGAGGGTTGGTCAATACGCTTCGGAACAGAAAGTCGTAACACTTCTTTGCAGGGCCTCTATTCAGTTTTTATTCTGTGATATCTTAGTGGGGTGCCACACTGAGTGTTCTTGTTGTTCGCAGAGAAGATATGTTCCTCGTCGATACGCATACGCACGTTTATGAGCCTCAATTTGATGAGGATAGAGAGAGCTCGATAGTCGCCTCGCAAGAGGCAGGTGTCGCTCATCTTATCCTCCCCAATATTGATGTGGAGAGCATTCCGCGTATGCATTCGCTCAAAGCTCTCTATCCGGACTATGTGTCGGAGGCTATGGGGCTCCATCCTACATCCGTAAAGGCTGATTTCAGAGAACAGTTAGGAGTCATTCATGATGAGTTTGATGTTCGTCCTTACGTTGCTATTGGAGAGATAGGGATCGATTTATATTGGGATAAGACCTATCTCGCAGAACAAATTGAGGCTTTCGAGACTCAGATAGATTGGAGCGTGGAGCGTAACTTGCCCATTATCATACATGCTCGTGAGGCATGGGAGGTGGTCTTCTCTTCTTTGGATCGATTCCCTCTAGATAAGATTCGTGGCGTTTTCCATAGTTTCTCTGGCGATGAGGCTGATTTAGAGCGTGCCTTGTCTTATCCACATTTCTGTATCGGCATTAACGGCGTGGTTACATTTAAGAAAAATACTTTACAGAGCCTTTTGCAACAGATTCCTCCTAAACGACTGTTGCTTGAGACTGATTCTCCTTATTTGGCTCCCGTTCCCCATCGTGGCCGACGCAACGAGCCTGCATATATGGTTCATACAGCGAATCATATCGCTCATTGCTTAGATATTGATGTCGCGATTTTGGCGCAGGCTACGACGGAAAATGCTTGCCGTCTTTTCGATCTTAGCCTTAATCTCGAAAGACTAAAACCTAGTCTCTGAGCGTTAAGATCGAAAAAATGTGCGCGTAAATAGGGACGGAATGATGAAAAAAACATAGATTTGCAGATGAATCTGAAAGATATCTGCATCAGATAACCACCCTTTCGCTCTTAGAACCTCTTTAAGAGGCTGGTGCATAGGATGATAACTGTGACAGAGCCGTTTCTGGTGATCATAAGGAGAGGTGCTCGAGTGGTTGAAGAGGCACGCCTGGAAAGTGTGTAAACGCCGAAAGCGTTTCGCGGGTTCGAATCCCGCTCTCTCCGCAGAAAGAATAAAGAAAGAGAATAAAGTAACTAATAACAAAAAGAAAAAAGTACTAATCTAAACAAAAGACTCGCGATGAAAAAGTTATTTGCAACAATTGCATGTGTGGCCTTCATGTCAGTAGGCTTCATGACTCAGGCTTTCGCTCAAGATGCAGCTACGGACTCGGCAGCTGCTGCTGTAGCCGCTGCTGTAGAAGAAACTGACGCTCCGGCAGCAGAAACAATTCCTGCAGCAGAAGAAGAAGCCTCTTTCCATCAAGCCTTGAAGACGAAATTTATCGAAGGTGGACCCGAATTTATGGCCACTATTGCCATCACTCTGATTCTTGGTTTGGCTATCTGTCTTGAGCGTATTATCTACCTCAATCTGGCTGATACAAACAATGAAAAATTCCTTGCCGAAATCGATCAGGCTCTTGAGCGTGGCGATGTAGAAGGTGCAAAAAAAATAGCTCGTGACACGCGCGGTCCAGTTGCTTCAATTGCATACCAAGGTCTGATGCGTATTGATCAAGGTGTTGATATCGTTGAGCGTTCTATCGTTTCTTATGGTGGCGTACAGGGTGGTTTGCTCGAGAAAAACCTTTCTTGGATTACACTCTTTATCGCTATGGCTCCGTCACTTGGATTCTTGGGTACAGTAGTCGGTATGGTTATGGCTTTCGACAAGATCGAACGTGTGGGTGACATCAGCCCGACGGTTGTAGCCGGTGGTATGAAGGTTGCTTTGATTACGACTATCGGTGGTCTTATCGTAGCCCTAATCCTTCAGGTGTTCTACAACTATATCCTGTCTAAGGTTGAAGGTATCCTCAATAAGATGGAAGATGCATCTATTACACTGCTCGACTCCATCATCAAGTACAACGTGAAATTCAAAAAATAATAACAGATATGGCTGTTACTAAAATAAGAAAAGTATCCAGCTGGACTCTCATTTCCATCGTCGTCATCAGCGTTATCGTTGTATTGGCGTTCTTCTTTGGAGGAAGTCACGTGGAGGGAGAGAGGACGATCTATCATCAGACCGGCCTGCTGCTTACTTGGTCATATATTCTATTCGGAGCCGCCGTTTTAGCAGCTTTGTTCTTCTCCTTTGGTTCTTTTGCAAAGGGATTTAAGAACAATCCCAAGAAGGCTATGATGTCGCTTGCATCATTCATTCTTTTGGCAGTTGTGCTGCTTATTGGCTATGCCGCGGGTAGTGAAGAGGCAATGACCAGTCTCAATGCGGATTCTGCCCGATACAATACACCGGGTTGGTTGAAGGTTACGGATATGTGGCTTTACACCATCTATACCTTAGGTACACTTGTAATCTTGGCTACAGTTTGGGGCGCAGCCCGCAAGTCTCTGAAGCGTTGATCGTGTAATCAAAATAAAAGAAAACAGAAAGCACTATGGCAAGAAAGAAAAGAAAAACGCCCGGCATTAACGGATCATCATCGGCCGATATCGCTTTTATGTTGCTTATCTTCTTTTTGATTACTACATCAATGGATACGGATATGGGGCTTACTCGTCGTTTGCCGCCGCTCTCTCCCAACAAGGAAAAACAACCAGATATCGAAATCAACGACCGTAATATCATGCGTATTTTGGTCAATAAAAACGATGAGATTGTTCTGTTGAAGAAAGGGCTTACGGGGTCGCAAGATCAGGTTATCAATATCAAGTTGAGCGATCTAAAGAAAAGAACGAAAGAGTTTATCACAAACCCCGCGAATCGTCCCGACCTTCCTGAGAAGGAAGTTCGCGAAGTTGCTGGCCTTGGTCAGATGGAACTTGTGACATCTTCGTATGCGATTTCTATCAAGAATCAGATAGAGACGAGCTACCAGATGTACATAAGTGTCCAAAACGAACTAATCGCTGCATACAACGAGGTGTGGGATGAATTTGCGTTGAAGCATTTCCGTAAGTCATACAAGGAGCTTGCTCCTACACAGCAAAAGGCTGTATTGGAAGCTTATCCGTTGCATATTTCAGAAATGCCGTTGTCTAATCTCAAATAAGGAATAAGGAACAAATGGGAAAGTTTAATAAATCCGGCGGGCGAGAGATGCCAGAGCTTAATACCTCGTCACTTCCTGACTTGGTGTTTGCGTTCCTCTTCTTTATCATGATGGTAACGACTATCCGAGAGGTAACGCCTAAGGTGTCGTATAACAACCTTCCGAAAGCTACAGAGCTGACAAAGCTGGAAGAAAAATCTTTGGTGACGTTCGTGTATATCGGTAAGCCTAATGAAGCTTATCAGGCTATGTACGGTACGAAACCTTGTATCCAGCTTAATGATCAGATCACGCAAGATCCGGGAGCTGTCTATACATACGTAAAGCAAGAAGAAAGCAAGATCAAAGATGATCGTAAGAAACTGATGACGGTATCCATCAAGGGCGATAGAGACACCAAGATGCATATCTTCGAGCAGGTTAAGTATGAGCTCCGTCGAGCTGATGCTTTGAATCTGAACTATTCTGCTCGTAAAGACGTAAAATAATCTTACAACAGAATTATTCTCAGCTATTCGAAAGCTGTGTCTTGGAGTTTGCTCCATGGCACAGCTTATTTATTTCTTGCGACCTTACTTCTACTCTTGATCAATCTATGGAGTGATTTTGATGTCAATTTATACACGAAAATGCGATTTGTGTGCAAAAACCAGGCCAAAAATTTGTTATGTAACACAAAAGCGGGTAACTTTGGCACAGAAAAAAGCTTATGGCAGATCTTCATACGCCACTTCTTCTCATAGATACATCCACGCAAGTGTGTTCCGTTGCGATCGCTTCTTCCGCTGGTGTCATCTCACAGCGTGTAAGCTATGAGGGCAATTCTCATGCGGCTAATGTCGGTCTTTTCGTTAGCGAAGTTTTAACTGATGCAAAACGAGAAGGGATTCTTCCCACAGCAGTTGCCATTAGTTCAGGGCCGGGTTCCTATACTGGCTTGCGTATAGGATCATCAATCGCCAAAGGGATTTGTTTCGGAATGGGGATACCGCTTATTGCAGTGCCTACTTTGGAAGTAATAGCTGAAGCGGCTCGTTCAATTGTCGGAGAAGATTGGTTGCTCTGTCCCATGATTGATGCCAGACGTATGGAGGTCTATACTGCTTTTTTCGATTCAACTGGAAGGGCATTGACGGATACTGTCTCGGCTATCATAGATGCTGATTCTTTTGTAGAGGAGCTGAAGCAACATCAGATACTCTTCGTAGGCAATGGAACTGAGAAGTGTCGTCCATTCATCAAAGGAGCCAATGCTCACTTTGTTGATGAAGTAATTCATCCACTTGCTGAGTATATGTTCAAGCCTGCTTTTTTACGAATGCAGACATCACAGTATGAGGATGTCGCCTATTGGGAACCTTTCTATTTGAAGGATTTTGTAGCAACAGTGGCCAAAAATAAAGTGATACACTAATCTAAAGCAGGGATAGAGTGAAAGAGAGTTCTCAATTAATATCCTGCATTATTCAGATAATATTCAAACACAAACGAAAATAAACACTCATGAAGATTATCGTTCTTGCAAAACAGGTGCCTGATACCCGTAATGTGGGTAAGGATGCCATGAAAGCCGACGGTACAGTAAATCGTTCCGTCTTGCCGGCTATCTTCAACCCCGAAGACTTGAATGCTTTGGAGCAGGCTCTGCGTGTCAAGGAGTCAATGCCTGATACGACTGTACATATTCTCACAATGGGGCCTCCCCGTGCAGCAGACATTATTCGCGAAGCCATGTATCGTGGTGCAGATGGTGGTTATCTGCTCACTGACCGCGCTTTTGCCGGTGCCGACACGTTAGCTACGAGCTATGCGCTCGCGACAGCTATTCGTCACATCGGTGTTCCCGATCTCATCATCTCAGGCCGTCAGGCTATTGATGGCGATACCGCTCAGGTAGGACCACAGGTGGCAGAGAAATTGGCTCTCCCCCAAGTAACGTATGCAGAGGATATCCTGAAGGTTGATGCCAAGGGTATTGAGATCAAGCGTCGTCTTGAACGTGGAGTAGAGACAGTGACGGCTTCTCTTCCATTAGTGGTTACAGTAAATGGATCTTCTGCTCCGTGTCGTCCTCGTAATGCCAAACTTCTACAGAGATATAAGTATGCTCGCACAGCGTCAGAGGCTAACGAAGTATCGACAGAGATTAAATCTCTTCTTGACCAACGCCCTGCTTTGCACATCGTAGAATTGAGTGCTGCAGAGATAGGAGCCGATCTTGCACAGTGCGGTCTTTCGGGTTCACCTACTAAAGTAAAGCATATTGAGAATGTTGTGTTCCAAGCTAAAGAAGCAAAGAGGATGTTTCCCGAAGATGGGGAGATCGATGCTCTGATGCAGGAACTAATTGCTAACCACACAATCGGATAAGGATAGACATATGAACAATCTTTTTGTATATCTCGAAACAGAGGCTGGCGTTGTTCAGGACGTAAGCCTCGAACTGCTCACCAAAGGTCGTTCTTTAGCGAACACATTAGGATGTCAGCTCGAAGCTATTGCCATCGGCAAGTCTGCTAACGGTGTAGCCGATCAGGTCTTTCCTTTTGGCGTAGATAGATTGCACATCTTCGAAGATGATCGCTTGGAGCATTATCTGACACTTCCTTTCACGTCTATCGTGACGAAGCTTTTTGCCGAAGAGAAGCCGCAGATTGCACTGATGGGAGCTACGTCTGTGGGACGTGACCTTGGTCCTCGGGTATCTTCTGCTTTGGGCAGTGGTCTTACTGCCGACTGTACATCTCTTGAGATCGGCGACCACGAAGACAAGAAGGAGGGTAAGAATTATCAGAACCTTCTCTATCAGATTCGACCGGCATTCGGTGGCAACATCGTAGCTACGATTATCAATCCGGATTGTCGTCCTCAGATGGCCACGGTACGTGAGGGTGTAATGAAGAAAGAAGTGTATGCGACAGATCATAAAGGCGAAGTTATCCGTCATGCGGTAGCTGACTATGTGAATGCAGAAGACTTCGTCGTAAGCATTATCGAGCGTCATATTGAGGCCAGCAAGTCCAATCTCAAAGCCGCTCCGATTGTCGTAGCCGGTGGTTATGGAGTGGGTAGCAAAGAAAACTTCGGACTCCTGCGCGATCTTGCATCCGTATTGGGTGGCGAGGTCGGAGCATCTCGTGCGGCAGTAGATGCCGGCTATGCAGATCATGATATGCAGATTGGCCAGACCGGTATCACGGTTCGTCCGAAACTCTATATTGCTTGTGGAATCAGCGGACAGATCCAGCATATTGCCGGTATGCAAGAGAGCTCGATCATCATTGCGATCAACAATGATCCGAATGCTCCCATCAATGCAATAGCCGACTACGTGATTACGGGGACTATCGAAGAGGTGATCCCCAAAATGATTACTTATTACAAGAAGAATAGCAAGTAAGGAATATTATGGCTAATTATTATAGTGATACCCCGCAGCTCAGGTACCACCTGAATCACCCACTGATGCGTCGCATCGTGGAGCTGAAAGAGAGAGGTTATACACAGAAGGATGAGTTTGACTATGCTCCGCTCAACTTCGAAGATGCCATGGACAGCTACGAGCAGGTGCTCGAAGTCGTAGGCGAAATCTGTGGCGACATCATTGCCCCTAATGCAGAGGGTGTCGATCATGATGGTCCCACGCTCCATGACGGTCGTGTTACATACGCAGCCGGCACGGCAGAGAATCTCAAAGCAATCACCGATGCCGGCCTCATGGGGATTTCCATGCCGCGTCGTTACGGTGGTCTCAATTTCCCCATCACTCCGTACATCATGGCCGCAGACATCGTGTCTCGTGCCGATGCCGGTTTTGAGAATATTTGGGGGTTGCAAGATTGTGCCGAGACACTTTACGAATTTGGTAATGACGATCAGCGCGAACGTTTTATCCCGCGTGTTTGTGCCGGAGAGACCATGTCTATGGACTTGACAGAGCCTGATGCCGGATCGGACTTGCAGGCTGTCATGCTCAAAGCGTCCTATTCCGAAGCTGATGGTTGCTGGTACCTCAATGGTGTTAAACGTTTTATTACCAACGGCGACTCTCATATCCACCTTGTCCTTGCGCGTAGCGAAGACGGTACTACCGATGCTCGTGGTCTCTCAATGTTCATCTATGATCATCGTGACGGTGGCGTGACGGTGCGCCGTACCGAGAACAAGATGGGTATCAAGGGTGCTCCCACCTGCGAGCTCGTGTTCAAGAATGCCAAAGCTGAGCTCTGCGGCGATCGTAAGATGGGTCTTATCAAGTACGTAATGGCCTTGATGAACGGTGCTCGTCTCGGTATCATGGCGCAGTCAGTAGGACTGTCCGAAGCTGCATTCCGCGAAGCCCATGCCTATGCATTGGATCGTAAACAGTTTGGCAAACCCATTATTGAGTTCGCTCCCGTGTACGAAATGCTTGCGCTTATTCGTGCCAAAGCAGACGCTTCTCGCGCCATGCTGTACGAGACCAGCCGCTATGTAGATATGTACAAGGTGCTGGAGGACATCAGCCGTGAGCGTAAACTCACTCCCGAGGAGCGTACCGAGATGAAGCTGTACAATCGTTTGACTGATGCTTATACCCCTATGGGTAAGGGGATGACGTCAGAGTTTGCCAATCAGAATGTTTATGACTGTGTGCAGATTCACGGCGGTAGCGGTTTCATGAAGGACTACACTTGCGAACGTCTCTACCGAGATGTGCGTATCACCAACATATATGAAGGAACGACGCAGCTCCAAGTCGTAGCTGCCATCCGTCACATTACTACGGGCACCTACATCTCACGCATCCGTGAGGAGTACCAGCAGGTAGCGGTCAAACCCGAATTACAGCATATGAAGGAGGCATTGACTCGTATGACTGACCGTGCTGAGGCTTTGGTTGGTTTCGTGACTGAGCAGAAAGATCAGGAGTTGCTCGACTTCCAAGCACGTCGTCTGGTGGAAATGACCGCTCATGCTGTCTTTGGCCATTTGCTGATGCTTGCTGCCAATGACGACGATCTGTTCCGCCAGTCAGCAGAGGTTTACCTGCGTTATGCTCTGGCTGAGCAGGAGAAGATTGATAGCTATGTGCGTGCTTTCCGCACAGAGGAACTCGCGCTGTATAGCGGTTGCTCTCGTCCCAAATAATCTGTTTCATAGCATAGTGCCCGAGGGGGTGAGTCCATAGTCGGATTCACCCCCTTTTTTATTACGAAATGGAAAGATACATGGGTGTAAAAGGCGTGTGAAACAGTAGTCTTTTGGTGCCAAATTATGGGTAGTCAAGAATTTTTCTTTAATTTGGCCTCATAATGGCGGAATAGTTATGTGATAATTCTGTTCCGTATTGTTGGAAAAGCACCGCAAATTTGCTTCTTATTATAGCGTATTTTCGGTGGATGTGAACATTAAAGCTGTAACGTATGGAGAACCCTACGAACCCTCTCACGGATCCAATGGCTCAGCCAGAATCCGAAGAATTGCAATCTGCGGCGATCGATCAATCGCCGGAGGTTCAAAGCCATGAAGTGGCAGACTCGACTCCTTTGGAAAGCGAATCCAAATTAGCCGAAGATAGTAAGACTGATGTTTCTGTGCGACTGGCAGACATGTCTGAGCTTGAGTTGCTTGATGCCTTGGCCACGCTGCTCCAAAGCGAAGAGTTGCCCCGCCGGAAAGATGTGGATGCCTACAAGAGTGCTTTCTACAAGAAGAAACAAGCACGCTCCGAGCAATCTGCCGACGAAGCTACTTCCACCATGGCAGAACCCGACCTGAACGAAGAGCGACTGAAAGATCTGCTGCGGAGTTTTCAAGAGCTGAATCAGTCTCGAATAGAGTCGTTGCAGAAGGAACGTGAGACCAATCTGGCCCTCAAGGAATCTCTTCTCCAACAGTTGAGAGATCTTCTCAATAGCAATGAAGAGTTTGGCAAGATTAGTCTGGTTTTCCATGAGATTCGTAAGTCTTGGAAGGAGGCCGGCCCCGTGCCCGAAACTAACGTTACCGATATTACCAAGGAATATAACAATCTCGTAGAGCGTTTCTACGACCTCAAGCAGATAACCGATGAATTCCGCGCCTATGACTTCAAGAAGAATCTTGAAGCCAAGGAAGAACTCATCTCACAGGCTGAAACATTGACGCAGGATGTTGATGTCATTCATGCTTTCCGCGCATTGCAGGATCTGCATCACCAGTGGCGCGAACTGGGACCTGTGGCTCGCGAACTTCGCGAGGAGATATGGGCCAAGTTCAAGGCTGCCTCTACGACGATCAATAAGCGGTATCAAGACCACTTCGAGACGCAGAAGCAACGTGAACAGGAGAACCTCGACGCCAAGACACGCCTCTGTGAAGAGATGGAAGCTATCGACACCTCCGGTCTCAACTCACTTCCCAAGTGGGATGAGCAGACTAAGGCTGTTCTTGAGATACAAGCCCGATGGAAGACCATAGGCTATGTCCGCAGGAGCGACAATGAGAAGATCTATGAGCGTTTCCGCGCGGCTTGCGACGAGTACTTCAACAAGAAAACGGCTTTCTTCAAGGGAAAACGAGAGGAGCTTGCAGCCAACTATAGGAAGAAGCTCGCCATGGTCGAAGAGGCCGAGGCGCTACAGGAGAGCTCCGAATGGAAGGAAACAGCTGCACGTCTGGCTCAGCTCCAAAAGGACTGGAAGACTATCGGCGCGGTGCCTCATAAGTATAGCGATGAGATTTGGAAGCGCTTCACTACTGCTTGCGATGCTTTCTTCAAACGAAAGAAGACTGAGCAGGGCGATGCCCGTTCTGAGGAACGTGAGAATCTGAAGAGCAAGAAGTCCATCATCGCCGAGCTTGAAGCACTTGATGCCGAAGAAGTTGCCGAAGGCATCGTGGACAAACTCAATGCCTTGATGGTCAAGTGGAATGCTGTGGGCTTCGTTCCTTTC
Source organism: Porphyromonas loveana (assembly GCF_003096695.1). Classification (GTDB taxonomy): domain Bacteria; phylum Bacteroidota; class Bacteroidia; order Bacteroidales; family Porphyromonadaceae; genus Porphyromonas; species Porphyromonas loveana. The sequence continues at coordinate 109,371 of NZ_QEKY01000003.1, forward strand.
CGAGACAAGGATGCCATCAACAAGACATACCGCAAGCTGATCGACGGTCTATATGACAAACTCAATATCGAGCGCAGCAATCGTCGATTGGAGGGTTACAATGCCTCTCTGGAGCAGATCGAAGGTGGTGGCCGTGGACAGCTCTTTGACGAGCGCGACAGGATGAACCGCATCTTGGATCGTATGCGCAACGAGTTGCAGACCTATACGAACAATTTGGGCTTCCTCAATGTAGCCAGCAAGAATGGCAACAGCCTCATGCGTGAGATGGAGCGCAAGCAGGAGAAGTTGCAGGAAGATATTCGCCTGATGGTCGAAAAGATCAAACTCATCGACAACAAAATCAGAGAGGCTGACTCTAAGGATTAAGATATCCGACGAGACTCTTCCGATTCTCATCATACCCGATAGGCCGGTGGCTGAAGCATTGCTTTGCCATCGGCCTATCGGGTTTTCAGAGAGGTTCGGAGTCTGTTCTCTTCCGAAACGGGGTGAAAAATTGACAAAATTATGCCTCACAATCAAGAGAAATCCCGCGCCATTTCTGTTTTGTTTTGGCGCCATTTCGGAATAGAATATGCGCCATTTCGAAAAACTTTTGGCGCGAATTTGTGCCCCGATTGGGCGCCACAGACTCTTCGTTTTCGGTGCCAAAAAGAAGAGCGTATGCACCATGTTTGAAAAAGAAGGGCGTACGTTGCGAGAGTCCTCTGTCAAGGGTAATCAAAATCCTTTACCCTATGAAAAGAAATGCTCTATAGTTCTCTCTTTTTCGACCGTCAAGAGGACTGTATGCTTTGAGCTTTTTGTTACCTTTGTTTGTTGTAATCAGACAGATAAAGCAATGATAAAAGTAGGCGACCGCTTCCCCGATATTCTCGGGACGGATCAGGACGGGAATGAGATCAGACGAGACGACTATAAAGGGCGCAAAGTAGCCCTCTATTTCTATCCCAAAGACAACACATCGGGCTGTACGGCAGAGGCTTGCAGCCTGCGTGACGGTTATGCCGAGTTGCGAGCCGCCGGCTATGAGATCATCGGCGTCAGTCGCGATTCGGCCAAGAGTCATCGCAACTTCAGAGAGAAGTATGAGTTGCCCTTTCCCCTAATTGTGGACACAGACGTACAACTCAACGAACACTTCGGTGTATGGGTGGAGAAAAGCATGTACGGGCGCAAGTATATGGGCACGGAGCGCACCACTTTTTTGGCTGACGAAGAGGGTGTGGTGATGCGCATCATACGAGGCAAGGAGGTCAATACCAAAGACCACGCCAATCAGATATTGAACGGATAATAACAATACAAACACATAAATGGCAGAAGAAAAGAAACCCGTGGTTCAAGACGAAAAGAAGCTGCAAGCGCTTCGGATGGCTACGGAGAAGATAGAGAAGACGTTTGGCAAGGGTGCCATCATGAATATGGGAGCAGAGACGGTGGAGGACGTGAGCGTCATCCCCTCAGGTTCCATCGGTCTGGACTTGGCTCTCGGCGTAGGTGGTTATCCGCGCGGGCGTATCATAGAGATCTACGGACCGGAGTCTTCCGGTAAGACCACACTCGCCATCCATGCCATTGCCGAGGCTCAGAAGACAGGGGGCTTGGCAGCCATCATCGATGCCGAGCACGCTTTCGACCGCACCTATGCAGAGAAGTTGGGCGTGGACGTGAGCAGCCTCTGGATAGCACAGCCGGACAATGGCGAGCAGGCTTTGGAGATAGCCGAGCAACTGATTCGATCCTCCGCAGTAGATATTATCGTCATCGACTCGGTCGCAGCCTTGACTCCCAAGTCGGAGATTGAGGGCGATATGGGTGAGAACAAGGTGGGACTCCATGCCCGACTGATGTCGCAGGCATTGCGTAAGATGACGGGGGCTATCAGCAAGTCCAATACGACGTGCATTTTCATCAACCAGCTCCGTGAGAAGATCGGAGTCATGTTTGGCAATCCCGAGACTACGACGGGGGGTAATGCACTCAAATTCTATGCCTCGATTCGTATCGACATTCGCAAGGGTACGCCGATCAAGGATGGCGAAGAGGTGATGGGCTATCTGACGAAAGTGAAAGTGCTCAAGAACAAGGTGGCTCCTCCTTTCCGCAAGGCAGAGTTCGACATTGTTTTCGGAGAAGGCATTTCTCGTGCCGGTGAGATCATCGACATGGGTGTCGATCTGGACATCATCAAGAAGAGTGGTTCGTGGTTCAGCTACGGCGACACCAAGCTGGGACAAGGGCGTGAAGCTGCCAAGGTCATGGTGCGGGACAATGAAGAATTGGCCGAGGAGCTGACCGAGAAAATACGCGAAGCCATCCGCAACAAACATTCCTAAATGTAACGACAAGGAGGAGTCGAAGTTATTGGCGTGGCAGTATTGGATGGCTACGGCAGTACTTCGGCTTTTTCATTTTGTAGAGGGATCGAGATGAAAGAACGCTATCGGGAACTATGTCGCCACAGAGCCACCATTCCTCTCTATATGCAGGATTGGTGGTTGGATATCGTGTGTGGTCAGGATCGATGGCAGGCATTCGTTCACGAGGCAGAAGGGTTGCCGCTGGGGGTGATGCCGTGCTATCAGCCGGTGCGTGGCCATATCAGTATGCCTCCCTTCACACAGTTTTTGGGTTCTCATATTCTGGTTGACCGTGATGTGGTGCCTGCTTCTTTCCGTGAGCGTCGGCAAGTGCATGATGCCCTGCGCGCCATGTTGCCCGCCCATCGTTCCTTCATGGTGCAGTACTCCACGGCTTTTACTGACTGGCTTCCCTACTATTGGCAGGGCTATGGTCAGACGACACGCTACACTTACCGCATAGACCTATCTGCAGGGTTCGACGCCGTTTGTGCAGGCATCAGACCCGATGCCATGAAGAAGATTCGCAAAGCTGAACGCGATGGCCTGTGTTTGGTGTCGGCTTCGGTGGATGATCTGCTTCGGCTCTGTCACATTTCCATGTCCCGTCAGGATGCCAAGGGATTGGCTTCGGCTCTGTTGGCACGTCTGGCTGAGGCTTCCGTTGCTCGCGGAGTGGGGGAGATAGTCGGTTGTGAGGATGCCGCGGGACAGCTATTAGCCGCTGTGTTTTTGGTACATGACCACGATACGGCCTATACCATCGCTTCCGGTCAGATCCGCGACGGGCAAGGACGCAATGCCGGAGCCTATGCTCTCTACCAAGCTATCCTAATTGCGGGACGGACCGAAGGCATCCACACTTTCGATTTCGAAGGCTCTATGCTCGAAGGGGTGGAAGGATTCTTTCGCTCGTTTGGTGGCGTGCAGACTCCTTACTTTCGTCTGACCAAGGGACGGCTCGGGTTATGGGCACGGTTGATACGCAAATGTCGGACACGATAGTCATAGCATGCTGCAGCGAGAACATACATGAATAACGATTTGATCCCGTATATCATCCGATTCCTCGTAGGACAGGATACGAGTTCCGACCACCTCCTCAATCGGATAGGCTATACTTCTAAGCCCAATGAGATGGCCAAGTATAGCATCGTGATACGTCCTTCCGGTTTCTTCGATGCAGATGTGTACGGCACCGATCGGGCTTATCCTTCTCTGCCGCTGAAAGAGTGGGAGGGCATCCCCCTCCTCTTCGGTGAGCCTACTGAGGAGTTGCTCGAAGAGAGCGACACGTTGGTGATCCATGCCGATATTATTGCCTCTACTTACTTCCTAATCTCGCGATACGAGGAGATGTATAAGCGCAAGGTGCGCGACATTCACGGACGATTCCCCGGGAGAGAGTCCTTATTGTTCCGAGCCGGATTTCTCCACCGACCCATCGTCGATGAGTACGGCGCTGCCTTGCGGTCCAAATTGCGACAGATGGGATGGCGGGTGCGTGAGCCGGAGCCACACTTCTCGATGGTGAACCTCACACATGATATAGACGAACCGTTTGAGTATCGGGGCTGGAGAAGCTTTGCCCGAGCGCTGATCAAAGAGCGCAAATCGCCATTCAAAGCTTTCCGATTGGCCTTCTCCAATCCTGTGAACGATCGTTTCTATACCTTCCCGCGTCTCTTGGATTGGAACAGATCGCTGCGGACTGCGATACCGGATCGTTGTCGAATCATCTTTTTCTTCAAAACGCCCGGCAAGGCGTCGCAAGATGCGCCCAACTATTCGCTCAAGAGAGCACTCTACAGACCGCTCCTCTCTCTCGTGCGCAACAATGGTGTCGAAGTGGGACTCCATAGTAATTATTCGGCTTCGCTCCGACCGGAGCTGATCGCAGAGCAGCGCCGCCTGCTTATGACGGATACGGGGGCAGAGGTGGATGCCAATCGGCACCACTACTTGGCTGCACGCGAACCCGAGGATATGCAGTCGCTCATCTCTGCAGGTATACGCCACGACTATAGTATGGGTTATGCCGATGTGGCAGGCTTCCGACTGGGTACTTCCCGTCCCGTGCGCTTCATTATGCCTTCGACCAGACGATTGACAGAGTTGGTGCTGCACCCCCTCTTGGCGATGGACTGCACGTTGGACAGACCAGAGTATATGGGACTTGATGAGGACTCAGCTCTGCAATTATGTGAGACGCTTATCCGTCATGCGCACCGTCATGGTGGCGAAGTGTCGCTGCTGTGGCACAATGAATACCTCTCGCGTGACGTGCATCCGTGGCATGGCCGTCTGTATCGCAATCTCCTGCGTCTGATACAGTCGATGGAAGAAGAGGATAGGGACGTGTCTTCTGAAAACGAAATTGTTGTCAATTCATGAGGCGGGTACTGATCTTTGCCGATATTTTTCCGCCTGCCTTTGCGCCGAGGGCGGCTTACTTGGTCAAGTATTTGCCGCGTTTCGGTTGGGAGCCGTACATTATCTCTGAACGGATACCTGAGGTTGCCGACCATTCGCATGGCAATGTCTTCGAGGGTTTCTCCTTTGAGGTGCCTGTTGTCAGGGTGGATGTGACCTCTTCAGCCTTGCCTGCAAAAGTGGCGCAACCCGTCCGGATGCTCGGCGAGTTACTCGCAGAGACGAAAGAGAAGCGGTTCTTGAAACGAGCGGAGCAGGCTTTCCCCGATGTGGCGTTCGATGCCGTTCTCTGTATGACGTATCGTAAGTTTCCGCTTGCGGCTGCTTACCGCTATGCTCGTGCGCACCGCTTGCCGTGGATAGCGGATTGTCGCGATATTATCGAGCAGTACAGTAACTATGATTTCTTGCCGCGGGGCCGACGTTTGCCGTTGCCGCTGATGAAACTGCTGCGTAGTCGCTACATCGCTCTGCGCAATCGTTATCTGCGTCGTGCCGATAAGGTGATTTCAGTTTCGCCTTGGCATTGTCGTTTGCTCTCTGTCGTCAATCCTCGTGCTGAACTCATCTACAACGGTTACGATCCCGAACTTTTCTATCCGAGCCAATCGCAGAGCGAGAAGTTTATCATCTCTTATACGGGCAGACTACTCAGCCGAGAGATGCATGACCCTACACTCCTCTTCCAAGCGTTGGCCGGAGGAGCTCTCAAAGAACAGCGCCGAGCAGGCAAAGTGGAGCTACATTGGTATGTGGATGCACACTCGCAATCCATATTGAGACCGCTGATGGAGCAATATGAGCTGACCGATATATGCTGCTTTTTCCCCATGGTGCCGGCAACGCAAGTGGCCTCCATCTTACATCGGAGCAGCGTATTGCTCCAATTGGGCAATACCGAGAAGACCGGTGGTCCGCATGGCATCGTATCGACCAAGCTGTTCGAATCGTTGGCAGTGGAGAAGCCCATCCTCATGGTGAGGAGTGACGAAGCGGTCGTGGCTGAGATGATAGCCGAAGCACGGGCAGGCCTTGCCGCTCGCACAGTTGAGGAGGTGACGGCTTTCCTTGAGGAGCAGTATGCCCATTGGGAAGCAGTGGGTGATACCACGCTGTCGAATCCTAATAGAGCTTTTGTCTCTACCTTTTCACGCGTCGAGCAAGCCGGACAGTTTGCCCGGCTGTTGGAGTCTGTCGTTAGTAGTAAATAGAATTGTTTCATGCAGTATCGTGATTTTATTCCCTTGGTTTTCCCTTCCGAATTGCACACCTTCGTAATTGCAGGCCCTTGCAGTGCAGAAAGCGAGGAACAGGTGATGACCACGGCTCGTAGCTTGAGAGATGAGGCCGGCGTGCGCATCTTCCGTGCCGGATTGTGGAAGCCTCGTACATTGCCTGGCTGTTTCGAAGGAGTAGGAGAGGCGGGTTTGCCTTGGTTGATGCGTGTGCAGGACGAACTGGGTATGCAGGTGGCTACCGAAGTCGCTACCCGAGAGCATGTGGAGTTGGCATTGAAAGCCGGAATCAAGATGCTGTGGTTGGGAGCACGCACCACGTCCAATCCCTTTGCAGTGCAAGAGATAGCCGATACTATTGGGAAGAATGATGCGGTGACTGTATTGGTCAAGAATCCTATCAGTCCCGATCTGGACTTATGGACAGGCGCGCTGGAGCGGCTTCGTCAATCCGGCGTAGAACGCATCGGGGCGGTACATCGGGGTTTTAGCACGTATGCAGCTAAAACTTTTCGCAATCCACCTCATTGGCAGATACCTTTTGACCTGAAAAGACGTTTCCCGTCCTTGACAGTGCTCTGCGATCCGAGTCACATCTCGGGACGAAGGGAATGGATCGAGACGTTGTGCCGACAGGCCATGGAGATGAATTTCGACGGACTGATCGTGGAGTCGCATTGTCGTCCCGACGAAGCATTGAGCGATGCCGCCCAGCAGATCACGCCTCAAACACTCGCTACCATTCTCCATCGGCTGAGTGTCCCCCGTCGTCAGCTCGGGGAGCAGGACGAAGAACTCCTTTCGTGGCGGATGCAAATCGACCAAATAGATGAGGGGATACTGGAGATGCTGGCGCGACGGATGCAGGTGGCTGACCAGATCGGTCGCTTCAAGAAGGAGCACAATATAGCCGTCGTTCAGAGTATGCGATATGAGCAACTACAACGCCATCGGGCTGTGACAGCGCAACTCTTGGGCATGGACGAAGCATTCGTGTCGGAACTATTCAGTCGCATCCACGAGGAATCAGTCCGCTTGCAGACTTTCGACAATTCTTCACCTCAAACTGACGAACCCACACCATGAGTACTCATCGAGTAGTTATCAGTATCGGAAGCAATAGTGCTGCAGATGTCCATGTGCCGGCGGCCATGGATTTGCTCAGACATTCCTATCAAGGGATTCGTTTTTCTACGCCACTGGAGACCGAACCGATTAACTTCCCTTTCCCATCGGGACCCTTTACCAATGTGACGGCAGACTTCTATTCGGACGAATCACCCGAGGCTATATGTCGTAATCTGAAGGATATGGAGTCGCATCTGGGACGCATTCGCACCAAACCATTTGACGGACGAGTCGCGATCGATCTTGATCTGATCATTTGGGATAGCCAAATCATGAAGGATATTGACTATTCCAGACCGTATATCCAAGCCGGACTCAGAGAACTCGGCATCAATATCAACACCCAATTCAATATGATGAAAGAATCAAAGTCAGAAGCATTTTTCCATGCACAGCCCAATAACTGGAATTGTGCACAGTCCATCCAGAAAGGTTTGCAAGAAGTGACCGGCATGACGGATGAAGAAATCGAAGCGCAATATCGCTCCAAAGGCGGAGGACGTGCCGAGGGCGGACTCTGCGGCGCTCTATACGCTGCCAACTGTATCCTTGAAGCCAAGAGTCTGAAGCCCGTCACGCAGGAGTTTGAAGCCTATGCCGGTGCAACGACTTGTCGCGCTCTCAAGGGCGAGCTTAAGTTCCCTTGTATCCAATGTGTTCGACTGGCGGAGAACCTCGCGGAGCAGCGTTTATCTTCCCTGCCGACAGAAGGCTGAATGCCCCTCAGAGACTTGATACTATAAAGCCTAATGCTTGAGTCGCTTTTTGTTGTCGAAGCTTCTATCTCTAACATTTCATTGGAGGCTATTTGGAGCGATTTGTTCTCTGTCATATGTCTTGCTTAAACCTTTTTTCTTCGGTCATAAACGTGGCCTTGTCCTCCTTATGTCTCTTTCCTTGTCTGTTGTTTGACGGGGGATAGTACTCGTTGCCGGGTGAGTAATCTCTATAGTGTGCCCAATCAAGGATAAAAGAAATAAACCTCTTTAAGATCCTGGTTCTCTTGCCCGGACGAGGAGGGGGGGATGCCAAATTCTTGTTTGCAGCCTGTCGGCTAATTGATCGGTGGAAGGGTGATGTCTACTGCCGATTATTTAGAAGTTCAGTTTTGTCCTTAGGTAAGGACAGTTCTGTCCTCAGTTGAGGACAAATCTATCCTTTATAAAGGACAGTTTTGTTCTTTGTATTATTGTCTCTCAGTTGTTACTCTTTCGTCGGGCGGTAAGGGGGCACTTTTGATGCGGTTGCCCTTCCTCTTGTCGTCTTGCGATGCTGAAAAAGAAAAGGCTCGACCGAAATTTTCGGTCGAGCCTTTTGCGCTTTATTGCAAGGTGAAAACCTTATTTCTTGACGATCTTCTGGCTGATAGTGCCGTTGGCCGTCTGCATGACGAGCATATAGTTGCCTGCAGTAAGACCTTGAAGGCTCAGCGTTACTCCGCTTTGGAGACTATCCCAATTGCGCACGAGTCTGCCATCCAGCGTGTAGAGCATAGCCGAAACGACCATGTGTGCATTCTTGATGCTGAGGCGATCTGTTGTGACAGAGGGATAGGCAACGACTGCGTTGCTGTTGTTCTCTATTTGAGCAATGCTGCTGGCAATGCCAGTGCCTTGATAAACCAATTCGAGCTCGTACTCATCGTTAGTCGATCCAGATCCGTCTGTATAAGACGTCGTTGTCGGACCTTGCGTGTCGATGTGCACTCCATTCTTATAAATGCGGATTTCGATTAGCTCAGGGAAGGGAGCAACATTGGTTCCCTTGGCATAGGGTTCCTGAACCAAAGACATGTCAATCTGTGTGGCATCAGTATTCACCACCAAATACTTTATGGCCAGATAGCCAACGAGAGAAGGTATTCCGTAGCCATTAAAAGTGAGTCCGTTATCATACGAAATCTTTTTGCCGGTGATGGTGTATAAGTTGTCAGGACTTTTTACAAAACGAATTGCGCGGTTGTTCTGATATTTATTGGGCATTCTGATACCCGCAAATAGCATCTGACTGGTTTCAATCTTAAAAGGGTTAGTCAAGTTGATTCTTTCCCAATTGCCATTCTGCCAGTCAGAAGGAGTCGTAACCTTCTGCAGAATTCGTTTTTCACCGCTCTTCAGAAAGAGAAAATAAGTGGAATCCGGAGCAGAAGGCATTACCTCTACGGCTACGATAGAAACTTTGTTGGGGTAAGTCCCTGCCATGAACTTGTCGGCAATAACTACTCCTACAGGAGGGTTTGTCGTTTGAGCAGCCTCTGCTGTAACATAAGGAACCGAGAAGACGCGATAGTCGTGATTGGGATCTTCGCCAAATCGAGATACCAGCTGGCTGAGATAAGGAATCTTCCATTGTAGCTCCGCTCCACCGTTGGCTGCAGCAGTAACAGTCGGTTTGATTTTTGTCTGAAGATCGCCGATGGCGAGATCGGCCGGAGTCTTATCTGTTTCGGCGTATGCTTCTGCTCCTTCGAGTATTTCTGGGTAGATGAATCGCGCACTTACTTCGTAGCGGATCATTCCGTATCCGATAACATCTTGACTAATGGGATCAGAATAGGCCAAATCCTTTGTTTTGGTGATATAATCGCCATTTCTGTATATATAGTATTCTACCTGATAGGACGAAGGGTACTCGCCTACAGGAACAGGATGCCAGCTCAGATCTACTCTGTCGCCACGATATTGTGCAAGAACGAGAGGAACAGATGGCAGCGGTTTATAGTTCTCTCGATAGGTTCCAGCGAGAGAAGTTGTTTGCCCGTTATTCTGAGGATCAAGGTAGATATCCATACGGCTGGAGTTGCCTCCGGAAGCATATTTGTTCCAATGGACATGCAAGCGACCATAGAACTCCGTTCCGCCACAGCCACCCGCTCCACCGGTCAGTGTACCTACAACCAGTTTATTCTGGTTAAAGAGAGAAGACCCTGACGATCCGCCCTCAGTACCACCAATGTCATATCTGAAGTAAAAGTGATCATTCGTTCCGCCGACTGCGTTTGTAGTGATCCAAGTGCTCAGAGTCGGAGCCTTCTTTAAGATAGAAACTTTCATCGCATCGCCTGCCGGATGGTGGATACCGGCACCGCTTGTTAGAATGTCAGCCGAGCTGTCCCATCCATTATAATAGACGCGATAGCGCAGAGGAATTTGATCTGTAAGTTGCAGAAGTAGACCATCTGACTGTCCGGCGATGGGGAGGAATGCTTTCATAGTAGCACCAATGATGCTCTTCCCTCGGAAGATGGCCAGCGTACCATTGCTACAACCTCTCTTTTCATAATGGAAAGTGAATATCCATTTGTTCAAGTCGTTCTGTGTTGGAGTGAAGTTTGCCGTCCGTGAAGCACAGTGTGCTGCCGAGAGGATAAGAGGCGTGAAATCTCCTTTGGTATTGTTCATCAAGTTGCCAGAACACATCGACATATAGTTCCCTGTCACCATGAGCATCTGCACCACACCATTCTTTTCAGTTTGCCAGTCGGCTCCCTCAGGACAATTGATATTTACCTCGCATGTCGCATCTGACATATCCTCGCCGACGCCATAGTGTTGGTCGGTAATGGGACGGCCACCTACCTTATCAAAGATATAGCCGGCACCAGATATTTTGATATTCGGCAAGGATCCTCCTTTGACGACTTCATAGTCCATGATCAGTTCGCTTCCCAATACCGGTTCAGTTGCGAATGAACCGCTACGTTGGTGAGTTGCATTGGTGTACGCACCCAACACGTTTTCGTGATTGGGAGTGTAAATGTAAAGTTTGCCGCCTTCGGGAATGTTGAAAGTGTCATAGTACAAAGCAACAGCTCTGGCGCCTTCCAGTTTGAATTGAAGACGATAGACATCGACACCTCTTTCTGAAGAGATCAGTTCAGCTTTTGATGCAAAGTCAATGTCAACGGGGATCACTTGTCCGATCTGAGCCGGCCTGCCATCGCGTTGCGCCTGCCAACGACTTTGAGCGATTAGGTCTTCGGGATTGAAATCGGGGATGAGGCGTACGGTCATCGCATTGTCAAAAGAATGCGTGTGAGGTGCCTTCGAGGAGAAGCTTAGTGGCTCTCCTCCAAAAGAAATCTGAGCTGAAGCAGTCAGCGTTGTCACCAAAGCGACCAAAACTGTCAGTCCAATCTGCAGAAATACTCTACGAAATTTGTTCATGTTTTTGTCTATTATATTATTGCTCTTGATTATTTCGACCTACAATGATACGAATTAAATCGATTTTATAGACCTAATATGGCGTTTTGTCCTCTTTGGATGCCCATATATCAAAGCTCTTGATGGCTTCCTCCGCCATCAATTGGATTTGTTGTAGCTCGCGAAGGTGCATAGGCTTGGCCAACTCGTCGTAAATGAACGAATCGTCAAAGTCAATCGCTTGAGCATCAGCTTTGGTATTGCCATAATAGATCTTGTCTATTCGTGCCCAATAGATAGCGCCGAGACACATGGGGCAAGGCTCGCAAGAGGTGTAGATCGTACAGCCGCTGAGATCAAAGTTCTTGAGTACTTGTGCCGCCGCACGGATAGCCGAGACCTCTGCATGCGCAGTCGGGTCGTGTGCTGCTGTCACACGGTTCACTCCTGTAGCGATGATTTGGTCATCTTTGACGATTACAGCACCAAATGGTCCGCCACCCTTAGCCACATTCTCTGTAGCTAAGCGTATTGCTTCGCGCATGAATTCTTCATGCCGCTTGCTCGATTCTCCTTGTTTCATATCTATAGTATATAACAAGATGCCCATCCCAAGGGTTTGACCAAGAGATGGGCATCGAGAACTATTGTGAAACGACTCCTTCTATATAACTCTCAGATTGCTCAAACGGGAGAATAGAATGCAAAGGAGGGACAATCTCTTCTTTATCACTTACCGGCAGCATAACGGAGTGCAAACTCACGTCCTGCATGCAGCGCTTTGAGATTCATATCTACGACCTCTTGTCCTTTACGATTGAAGATCGCTTCAATACCGGCGGCCAGGTAGTCAAATGGAATGTCAATAAAGGGTGAAGCTGCACCGAGCATTACGAAGTTAGAAGCGCGCACATTGCCCACTTCTTCACGAGCTATACCATCCGCATCGATCAAGACATGATGAGGCAGTGATTCTATCTTGGCAATAACTGACTGCTCCTCCGGATAATCCGGAATGTTGATGAAAGGTACCGTATTTGTCACCACGTAGCCATTGGGTTTCAGATAGGGGAGGTAGCGCAACGCTTCCATCGGTTCCACAGAGAGGATGAGATCTGCACCTCCCATCGGAATCAAATCTGAATAGATGGGTGTGTCGGACAAACGCAGGAATGACTGTACATCCCCGCCTCGCTGGCTCATGCCATGCGTTTCAGCCTGCTTCAAATACAAATTGTTAGTCAGGGCAGCCGAACCAATCGCAGCTGCAATGGACAAAATGCCTTGGCCCCCGACGCCGGCCAATATGATATCTGTTTTCATATTATGATTCCTCTTGCTTCAATAATTACTCCGATGTATTTGCTTGTTTGGCCAACTTGGTATCGCGAGCCTGCTTCTGAATACAAACGCGGCGAGGGATAATCACGGACACACCTTGGTAATTGATCTCATCACGGATGAGTGTGCATAGTTCGTCATGCTTCTTGGGCAAAGGACGGAACTCCTTGATATGATCCGGATCCACTCCGATGCCGCGGCAGATGTCAGTGATCTTGCCAAAGCCCGATGAGTGCTGACCACCGGTCATTGAGATCGATTCATTGTCTGAGATGATAATGGTGATGTTCGAGTTTTCGTTCACTGCATCCAACAAACCTGTCATTCCGGAGTGAGTAAACGTAGAGTCTCCGATTACAGCTACAGCGGGGAACAAACCGGCATCGGCTGCACCTTTGGCCATGGTGATAGAAGCCCCCATGTCAACACAAGTGTTAATGGCTTCGTACGGAGGTAAAGCTCCCAATGTGTAGCAACCGATATCTGAGAATACACGGCCATCAGCATACTCCTTCAATACTGTGTTGAGTGCATCATAAACGTCGCGGTGGCTACATCCCTTACACAAGGCGGGTGGACGACCGGCTACGAGTTCGGGTATTGGTGCTCCTTCGACAACGGGGAGGTTGAATGCCTTGGCCACGATGTCGGGCGTCAGCTCACCATCGCGAGGTAGTGTGCCGTCCAGACGACCCTTGATGCGATCCAGTCCGGGGAATCCCTTGAGCATATTCTCAACCACAGGATAGCCATCTTCCAAGACAACGATGTCACCACACTCGTTCAAGAGTCGTTCCATCTGTTTGTGCGGGATGGGGTATTGTGTCACCTTGAGAACGGGATAAGGCACCTGTGCATTGAAAGCCTCCATCAAATAGTTGTATCCGATACCACAAGCCACGATACCCTTAGACTTGTCTGTACCGTCTATGTATTCTGTGTAGGGAGAGTTTTCTGACTCCTTCACAAACTCAGTCTGCTTGTCCAGCAAGATTCTGTATCTCTTCTTGGCGATGCCGGGGAGTAGGACGTACTGACGTTTGTCTTCAGGCAGACGCAGGCCATTCTCTTCGATGGGAGCAGCTCCGACCACACCTGCACGAGAGTGTGCCATACGCGTGGTGATACGCATCAGGACGGGTGTGCCCAGACGTTCCGACAAGTCGAATGCTCGACGTGTCATATCGTAGGCTTCCTGCTGGTTGGAGGGTTCCATTACGGGGATCATCGCAAACTGACCGTACACGCGAGAGTCCTGTTCGTTCTGTGATGAGTGCATCGAGGGATCGTCTGCAGCCACGATCACGAGACCTCCGTTGGCTCCTGTGATAGCTGCATTCATGAAGCAGTCAGCAGCCACGTTCATGCCCACGTGCTTCATACACACGAGCGCACGCTTGCCGGCGTATGACATACCGAGAGCCGACTCCATAGCCGTCTTTTCGTTTGCTGCCCACTCGCGGTGGATGTTTCTCTCCTTGGCGAGACGAGAGTTTTGGATGTGTTCGGTGATTTCCGTAGAGGGGGTACCCGGGTAGGCATATACGCCGGAGATACCAGCGTCAATAGCCGCTTGGGCGATAGCCTCTACTCCCAACAACAATTGTTTTTGCATAATGATATTCCTTTTATTAATGTGATAACTATTTCTATGAGAGCTTACAGCTTGCTACTAAACGTGGCTTTTTACTCAGGATGCTCTCCCCTGAGGATAACAATCGCTTCTTCTGTATCGTTCGTCTTTCGGTCAGAGTTGCTTATAGAAGTTCCCGCTACTGGCCTGGGCACGCGGCATGACCACCATGTCGTTGATGCAGATGTTCTCCGGAAGGGTCAGTGCTGTAGCGATACATTCGGCTATGTCGTTTCCTGTTAGCGGTGTGAATCCTTTGTAAACGGCATCAGCTCTATCTTGGTCGTTGTGGAAGCGCACGAGGGAGAACTCTGTCTCCACCGCTCCCGGGCACACCTGTGTGACCTTGATGCCGTATGGCAGCATATCGATGCGCATAGCCTTGGATAGAGCATCCACTGCGTGTTTCGTAGCGCAATAGACGTTGCCATTGGGATACACTTCCTTGCCGGCGATGGAGCCTATATTGATAATGTGACCATTCTTGCGTGCGATCATTCCCGGACTGATTGTTCGTGTGACGTAGAGCAGGCCTTTGATATTGGTATCAATCATGCGTTCCCAGTCCTCTATGTCCCCCGATTGTATGGGGTCCAGTCCGGCTGCCAGTCCGGCATTATTAACAAGGACTGCGATCTGCTGCCAGTCTTCAGGCAGATTGCCCAGATGGGCTTCCACTTCTTCACGTTTGCGCACATCGAAGCAGAGCGGCAATACTGTTGCGGCATACTCGTTGCGTAGCTCTTCCGCCATCTGTTGCAGACGTTCGGCACGTCGTCCCGTAATGATGAGGTTGTACCCCAGCGAAGCGAGACGTCGCGAAGTGGCAGCACCGATACCCGATGTCGCACCGGTGATTAATGCAATAGGTTTCATTGTCTTGTAAGGTCGTGTCGAAGAATTGTAACCAAAAATTACGTCCCCCAAAGGTAAAAAAAAGACGGTGTGGAAAAGTAATTGTCGCACATAAAAACCGTTTTTACTGGCTTATGACACGCCCGAGCTCGATTTCGTGAACCTTCTCTCAACCTCCTGCTCCTGCTTTAGGGCGAGACGATGCGTCCTGAGACGTTGTTGGTCAGGTGGAATGTGTGTTGCCGATCGGCCACCTTCTCCATTGTGGCGAGCAGGTGGTCGCAGGTTACTTCGTCGGTATTGACCAGGATGTGGCTGTGGTTGTGGAGTGCGTATATGGAGGCGTCACCCTCTGAAGGGTGCCAGCTTTGCATCACGGGAGGCGTCTCCGTCTTGCGCTCTTGCTTGAAGTGGCGGAGGGCGAGTGCCAATTGTGTGCGTCCTTGTATGATTAGATTGATAAGGCC
Organism: Porphyromonas loveana; assembly: GCF_003096695.1. Taxonomy (GTDB): domain Bacteria; phylum Bacteroidota; class Bacteroidia; order Bacteroidales; family Porphyromonadaceae; genus Porphyromonas; species Porphyromonas loveana. The sequence goes on from NZ_QEKY01000003.1 coordinate 124,974, forward strand.
ATGTGCCAATGGATTGAGCTTGCCTCGATAGTATTTGTCGAAGAACAGTCCCATCGCTCCGTGAAATGAACGCAGGTATTTGACGTCCGTCACCGAAGAGCTTTCTCCTTTATAGTGGAGGATCGGGGTGGGGTAGTAGAAGTTGTCGTAGCCTCCCTGTACCAGCCGGTAGGAGAGATCTATGTCTTCTCCGTACATGAAGAACCGCTCGTCGAGCAGACCCACCTCGTCCAACGCTTTTCGACGCATCAGCATGAAAGCACCGGCGAGCACTTCCACGTGGTGCACTTCGTCATGGGAGAGGTAGCCGAGGTGGTAGCCGTTGAAGCGGCGCGAACGAGGAAACAGCTTGTTCAGTCCCGACAGTTTGCAGAACGACACCCAAGGCGAGGGAAAACCCCGCTTGCTCTCGGGCAGAAACTGCCCATGAGCATTGAGCATCTTCACTCCCAAGCCTCCTGCATGGGGGTGTGCATCCATAAAGTCCACCACCGTGCGCAACGTGCTCTCTCCGATGAGTGTGTCGGGATTGAGCAGGAGGACGTACTCTCCTGTGCTTATCCGGATGGCTTGGTTGTTCGCCCGCGAAAAACCTATGTTCTCTTCGTTGGCAATAAAATGGACGGTGGGGAATCGACTGCACAGATACTCCACGGACCCGTCTCCCGAATTATTGTCCACGACCCATATATCCATATCCATGCCTTGACCGGATTTTTGTACCGATAGGAGGCATTGTTCCAGAAAGTAGGGCACACGGTAATTGACGATGACGATGGAGAGTTTCACGGGCAGAGTGGCGGTTTCGGTCCCGCATCGGAGCCACACACACCATCTGCCGTTGTGGCAGGACGGGCATATGTGCCGGCTCGGATAGTGGCGGGGCTATACTTACATTATATATACGTAGTGTGGAGCTTACTCCACGATGATGAGGTAATAGTTTTTCTTGCCTTTTTGTGCGAGCAGATAGCGGTCGGCCAGCAATTCGGTGGTCGTCACGGTCTGTTCGGCATCGGCCACTTTTTCTTTGTTCAGGCTCACGCCTCCGGCCTTCACGGTCTTGCGCAGTTCTCCTTTAGAAGGGAAAATGTCTGTGGCATCGGCCAGCAAATCCACGAGTGTGATGCCGTCTGCTACCTTGCTACGCTCCACGTGATATTGGGGGACGCCAGCAAAGACGTCGAGCAGGGTTGCCTCGTCGAGCTTGCGCAGCTGCTCCGTCGTGCTGCGGCCAAAGAGAATCTCGCTGGCTTCTACAGCGGCTTCGTATGCTTCGCGACTATGTACCATGACGGTGATCTCCTCGGCCAATCTCTTCTGCAGGGGACGCAGATGGGGAGCTTCGGCCTGTTGGCGTGCCAGCTCGGCTATTTCCTCTTGGTTGAGGCCCGTGAAAATCTTGATGTACTTCTCTGCATCGGCATCGCTTACGTTCAGCCAAAACTGGTAGAAGGCGTAGGGTGATGTGCGGGCGGGGTCGAGCCAGATGTTGCCACTCTCCGTCTTGCCAAATTTGCCTCCGTCGGCTTTGGTGATAAGGGGGCATGTGAGGGCATAAGCTTCGCCTCCGTCCTTGCGACGTATGAGTTCTGTGCCTGTGGTGATGTTGCCCCACTGATCCGATCCTCCCATCTGTAGTCGGCAACCTTCGTGTCGATAGAGATAGAGGTAGTCATAGCCTTGCAAGAGTTGGTAGGAAAACTCTGTGAAGGACAGTCCCGTATTGCTCTCTGCACTCAGACGTTTCTTCACGGAGTCCTTGGCCATCATGTAGTTTACGGTGATGTGCTTACCGATGTCGCGGATGAATCCGAGGAACGAATAGTCCTTCATCCAGTCGTAGTTGTTCACGAGTTTGGCGGCGTTGGGCGCATCGCTGTCGAAGTCGAGGAACTTGGCCAGTTGCTTACCGATGCAGTTCTGATTGTGTCTCAGCGTCTCCTCGTCCAGGAGTACACGCTCGGCCGACTTCATCGAGGGGTCGCCTATCATCCCTGTGGCTCCTCCTATGAGAGCGATGGGGCGATGGCCGGCGCGCTGGAAGTGCCGTAGCATCATCACGCCCACGAGGTGTCCTATATGCAGAGAGTCCGCCGTGGGGTCGATGCCCACGTAGGCGGAAGTCATTCCCTTGTTCAGCTCTTCTTCGGTACCGGGCATCATGTCGTGGATCATGCCGCGCCAGCGCAGTTCTTCTACAAAGTTCATATGCTTGTCGTGTGTATGTTTAGAGTACGTAATTGCTCGGAGCCGATGCCGTTCTCGGCCGTGCTCCTCGGCCTGCAAATGTACAAATTAAAAGAGGCTATGCCATATAAATCTATGACATAGCCTCTTCAAGAGTTTGCTTTGTTGTCTCACAAGGATTCGAACCTTGACAAACAGGACCAGAATCTGTTGTGCTACCATTACACCATGAGACAGTAGTTAGAAGCCTGTATCGCTTCAGGCACTGCAAATGTATGCCTTATTTGTGAAATGCACAACAGTCGGCAGAGATTTTTTTGTGCACCAGCTCCCTATACCTATATTATATATGCCATGGAGGCATCGATGGGCTCGTTCGAGATTCTTACACCGGAAACAAGAAAGAAGACGCGCCAATACGAAGCAAATACATGCGCGTAATTTTGTTGGAAATGGGGCCATTTCTTTCCGGAATATGCGCCAAATCCAAAATGATTTGGCGCGTCTTTTCTCGTGTTTCTGCCGCGTGTTTTTATTCGTTTTAGGCACCATTCTATGCAAGCGGGTGTCGTGGTTCCGTGATTTCGGTTGCTATACAGGTGGATGAAGGAGCTGGGATATTACCATGATGATATGCAAAGGCAAAAATAATCGCACTGCATTAAACTTTGCTGTCGCTTCTTTTTCTATTCAAAATGTAGGGCGCGTCCGTGTAGATCATTTCGGAGAATGAATGCGGCAGCCCGGACTTTTCTTTTTTTCGTAAAAACTTATGCGTTCGATTTATCAATTACTGTTGTCAATGCTCGTCGCCTCTCTCGGATTCGTTGGGCTTAATGCCCAACAAACCGGAGTGGCGGGGCGAGTGTTGGATGAAGAAGGAAGCCCCATGATTCACGCCAATGTGCAGCTTTTGCAGAGCTCAGGCCAGAGTCAAGCAGTAGGGGTAACCAGTGAAAAAGGATTATTCAACTTGAAAACCAATCAGGGGGGTAATTATACATTACGTGTCACCTACGTGGGTTACATCACACACGAGGAGAAAGTGGAGCTCAAAGCCGGGCAGACTCTCACGCTCAAGGACATCAGCATGAACGAGGATGCACGTATGCTTCAGAGTGTGACGGTGCAAGCTAAGGCGGCCGAGATCGTCGTGCGCAACGACACGCTCGAATTCAATGCCGGATCCTACATGGTCCAGCAAGGGGCTACTCTTGAAGAGTTGATCAAGAAACTGCCGGGAGCAGAGATCGGTACCGATGGCAAGATCACCATCAACGGAAAAGACATCAGTCGGATTTTGGTGGATGGCAAGGAGTTTTTCTCCAAGGATCCTCAGGTGGCTATTAAGAATCTTCCGGCCGATATGGTCAATAAGGTGCAAGTGCTCAACAAACTGAGCGAGCTCTCTCGTATGAGCGGGTTCGATGACGGAGAAGAGGAGACAGTGATCAACCTCACTGTCAAGCCCGAAAAGAAGAAAGGGCTCTTCGGATCCGTACAAGGTGGCTATGGTACGGATGACCGATATATGGCAGGCTTAAACGTCAATCGCTTCGATGGCAACAAGCAATGGACCATTATCGGTGGCGCTAATAACACTAACAATATGGGCTTTAGCGAGATGGGTAGCGAGATGGGCTCCATGTCCTTCATGGGCGGTGGAGGCGGTGATCGTCGATTCTTCGGTAATTCCGGCGGCATCACCTCTTCCTCTATGCTCGGAGCCAACTTCAGTGCGGAGATCACTCCGGAGTTTTCTTCGGGTGGTGACGGACGCTACGGATACAACGATCGTGCCATCGAGACGACTCGACGGGTGGAAAACATCGTAGAAGGTGGCAATACATTCATGGATGAGAACGTATCGGAGCGTTCATTCTCACACAACGGACAAGCACGTCTCAAGTTGGAATGGAAGCCTACCGAGCGCACGGAGTTGATTTTCCAGCCCAACCTCTCTATGTCTAAGGTCAATGGTTTCTATAATGACCTCTATGAGACAGTGAATGCCTCCGGTGCAATGATCAACAACGGTTTCATCAATCAGACGACCACGGGTAATAACTTCCGATTTGACGGCGATCTGGATATCAGCCATAAGCTCAACGATGACGGACGTACGATCAGCGGTTCGATCAGTGGCGGATACACCGATGAGGAAGGTGAAGGCATCTATCAGGCTGCACTCCAGAACGTGGAGACCAATCAGAAGCAGTTTAATGATAATACCAATCTGCAGTACAGACTGCGACTCTCATACGTGGAGCCGTTGGGCAACAACTACTTTGCTCAAGCTGTGCTGAACAGACGCTACTCTCGACGCAATTCGGATCGCGAAGTCTTCGCTCTCGGTGCCGACGGACAGTACTCCGTTTTGGACAATGACTACGGTCTCGCGTACAGCAATGAATTCACCCAATATCGTATCGGTGTGAACATCAAGAAAATTGCCAAGACGTGGGACTACACTGTGGGCTTCAATGTCGATCCCAATCGCACCGTCAGCTACCGCACAGTGGGTGGCGTGGAGCAAGACAAGCTCGCGTTCAATCGTGTGAACTTCTCACCGATGTTCCGCATCAACTACAAGCCTGACAGAACGACTAACCTGAGGGTGGATTATCGTGGTCGTACGATACAGCCATCTATCAACCAGATTGCTCCCGTACAGGACATTACCAATCCGCTTGTTCTCACCCTGGGTAATCCGGATTTGAAACCCAGCTACTCAAATAACTTGATGGCTACATTCCAAAGCTTCAATGCTAAGAATCAGATGGCGTTCAACGTGGGTCTCTTTGGTTACTATACTTTCGACGACATTGTCTCCAATACACATTACGACCCTGCTACGGGTGTCCGCACAACGAGCTTCCGCAATGCTTCTGGCACGTGGATGGGCAATCTGCATAGTTCGCTTTCCGTTCCTTTGCGCAATAGAGCATTCTCGTTTAGGCTCAGCATGTTCAATCAGCTCTACCAAGGACAGAGCTTTATCAACGATGTTAAGAACAAAGCGCTCACCTTCCGTACTCGTGAAAGGTTGACACTTACCTATCGCAACGACTGGTTGGATATGAGTATCGGCGGTATGTTCGGTTTCTACTCGGTGAATAATTCTCTTAGTGCTCAGAGCGATGCACGTACGTACGACTATGGTGGCAATTATCAGGTGGCCATTACATTGCCTTACGGGTTCCGTATCGATAGCGATGTGGAGTATAATACCAATTCGGGCTACAGCTTTGCACTCAATGAGTGGCTGTGGAATGCCTCACTCTCGTACAGCTTCCTCCGTGACAAGGCCGGTACTCTCCGTGTGAAGGGGTATGATATTCTGGCCCAACGCTCCAATATCAGTCGTTCGGCGACTGCCCTTGCGATAGAAGAGAGCATGACCAATACAATCGGACGCTATGTGATGGTAGATTTTATCTACCGCTTCAATATCTTTAGTGGAGGTGGTTCACGTAGCGATTACCAGCGTAGCAACATCGGAGGGCCTCCGTTTGGAGGAAGACGCTTCTGAGTTGTGATAGAATCATGGCAAAAGTGTAAAGAGTTCATATAACAAACGAGGGGGGCGCATCCGTGTGGTGGGCCCCCTTCGTGTTTGAGATTAATTGAGTTCTCTGACTACGGCTAATTGTTCAATGCCGTTCGGCTGACTTGACACCGTTCGTTCCGCGTATTTTACGTAGTAGGATGGAGAGCGTAGAGGTGTCAGGCACTTCGACGGTGAAGAGTCCGTCGAAGAGATTGTCCTTCGAGTTGATGGAGTAAGCGCGGAGTGATACACCTGCTTCTTTGTTGATAACCGACGTTATATTGGTTACGATGGCCAGATTGTCCTGCCCAACGACATGGAGCGTAGCCTCGTAACCGGTCGATCCTTTGCCGCTCCAGCGTGCTTCGATCACGCGATAACCATAGCGACTGAACATATCCGGCGCATTGGGACAGTCCGTGCGATGGATCTTGATGCCACTATTGCTCACAAAACCAAAGACCTGATCGCCATAAATAGGGTTGCAACACTTGCCGAAACTGTACTCTATCCCCGTCATATTTTGGTCTATGACGAGTACATCGCTCTTCCCTCCTTTGGCTGTTTCCTCTTCACGTGGAGGATGTGCGACGAATGAATCTGCGCTTCGTTTGGCCGCACCTTGTCCCGCTTCGCGACGGTGTTCCTCCTCCAGTTCGCCGGCATATAGTTCTAATACTTCCAAGACATCCAGTCTGTCGGCTGCGATTTCCAGATAGAAATCGGTCAGATGCTTGAATCCTTTGCGGCGCACGATGCGTGTAAACACGGCCTCATCGAACGGTAGCTTGCGGTTTTTGAGTCGACGACTTAGCAGTTCTTTGACCACATCTATGCTACTCTCCACCTGCTGACGGATCTGTTGCTTGATCTTGTTGCGCGCTTTTGAGCTCACCACATAAGAGAGCCAGTCCTTCTTGGGGGTCTGTTGTGCGGAAGTGATGATCGAAACAGAGTCGCCGTTCTCCAGTTTATGTTTGAGTGGGACGTTCTTTCCGTTTACGTTTGCTCCCACCGCTTGGCAACCGATGCGCGAGTGGATGGCAAAAGCAAAGTCGAGCACGCTTGCCCCTTGGGGCAGCTTGATGAGTTCTCCCGTGGGTGTGAAGGCGTATATCTCGTCGGTGAAGAGATTCATCTTGAAGTTCTGCACCGTCTCTGAAGTGTCGTCAGACGAATGTTCGCGCGCCTCCAACGTCTCGCGTACGCTGGTGAGAAATTCATCCAGTCCCGTCTCGCTCTTGATTCCCTTGTATTTCCAGTGAGCGGCCAGACCACGCTCTGCCACTTCGTCCATCCTGCGCGTGCGGATCTGCACCTCTACCCACTTGTTCTGCGGCCCCATTACCGTGATGTGCAGGGATTCGTATCCGTTGCTTTTGGGTATGGAGATCCAGTCCTTGAGCCGTTGCGGATTGGGCTGATACATATCCGTGATGATAGAATAGACATGCCAGCATGCCGATCGCTCCTCTTTCTCGGGAACATCCAGAATGATGCGAATGGCAAAGAGGTCATATATGGCTTCGAACTCGATGCCTTGCTTGCGCAGTTTGTTGCGGATGCTGTTGATGCTCTTGGTCCTTCCCTTCATTTCGTAGGAAGTGTTGGGGAGAGCTTCGTCCAGTCTCTGGCGCAGCGGGGTGATGAAGGCCTCTATATAAGCGTCACGGCTCCGCTTTGTCTCGCCCAGCTTGCGTTTGATCATGTCGAAGGTCTGCCTGTCGGTGTACTTCAGACAGAGGTCTTCCATCTCGCTTTTGATGGCGTAGAGACCGAGCCTGTGAGCCAATGGAGCATATAAATAGGAGACCTCCGCGGCCAATGCTGTTCGCTCTTCTGCCGATGCGATGCTCTTGGCATTGCGGAGCAGGAAGGAGCGGTCGGCGATGATGAGCAGGACTACTCGTATATCTTCGGCGATGGAGAGGAGGAAGTGCTCGAAGTTCGTCGTATTGATGGCCGCATTGCGCATATAAATCTCGGAGGTCTTCAGCAGCAGATCGATCAGTCGTGCCACATCTTCTCCCAGCAGCGCCACGATTCGCTCTCGCTGCATCAACCCTTTCATCATGGGGCGATAGAACAACAATGCCCAGATTGACTCTATCCCCAGCCCAATCTCGCGGGTGGCTATGCACGCCACTTCGATGTTACGCATGAAGCCATGCATGCCGTTCTTGTCGCGGTCGAAGCATCCTTCTTCCACGAAGAGGTTCATCAGGTGTCGCACTTCTGCCAAGACTCGCCGATCGGGAGTCAGTGTGCGTAAGAGACAGCTGTAGCATGAGACGAGACGTGCTCGCTCATCGGTCGTATAGAAAGGAGAGGGCTTTGTGGTCATGAATGTGGTCCGGATAGAGAGTTATAGCAGTGGGGCAAAGAGTCGAATGAACGACTCGCTAAATTTCTTGATGCGACTACGCTTGCGCCATCGTTTGAGATCGAGTGGTTCGCTCTGCAACAGATCCTCAAAGAAGATCGCTTCCAAACGCTGCACCGTGGGTTCGTCGTATATGATACCGTTGAATTCGAAGTTGTTCTCCAAGCTCCGGAAGTCCATATTGGTGGAGCCTATCGAAGCCACTTGACCGTCGATCATCATCATCTTGGAGTGGAGGAATCCCTCTTTGTAGAGGTAAATGTGCACACCTGCCTCCAGTAGATCCTCCATGTATGAGAAGGCCGCTATCTGCGGCAGGCGGGCGTCGCTCCGTCTGGGGACGATCAGATGCACCTCGATGCCGGCCAGTGCTGCCGTGATGAGGGCATTGTTCAATCCCTCTGTGGGTAGGAAGTAAGGCGTCTCGATGTAGATGTGCTCGCAAGCACGCTCGATGCAGTAGATGGTTGCCTGCTCGATGGTGCGCCACTGACCCACGGGGCCGGAGCGTACGAGCTGTATTTTCATGCTCTCGTCCGAGTAGGGGAGCGGTTGGTCGGGGTAGTAACCCGAGAGATTGATGACGCGCCGTGAAACCACGTACCAGTCCAGCAGGAAACTGCTCTGCAGGCCTGCTACTACGCTGCCCGTCATGCGGAAGTGCGAGTCGCGCCACATGCCCAGCTTATTGCCGTAGTAGTAGCGGTCGGCAGCATTCATACCTCCCAGATAGCCTATGCGTCCGTCTATTACTGCCACCTTGCGGTGGTTGCGGTAATTGACGCGTCCCGAGAGAAAAGGGAAGAAGACCGGCATGAAAGGATAGACCTCCACACCTCCGTTCCGCAGCCGTCTCCAATACCGTCGCCCCGTTGCCCATGACCCCACGTGGTCGTATATGACGCGTACTTTCACACCTTCTGCCGCTTTGCGTATGAGAAGGTCGGCCATCTGATTGCCCAATCGGTCGTCGGCGATGATGTAGAACTGGATGTGTATGTGGTGGCGAGCCTCTTCGATGTCGCGGAAGAAGCGATCGAACATTTCCTGACCTGTGGTGAAAATGTCGGGTCGGTCGCTTAGCATGACAGGGCTGTCGGCATTGTTGTTGATCAGCTTCATGATGGGATTGAGCTGGATGTTGCTCATCGCCTCCAACTGAACTTCCGGAATGGAGAGGTAGTGCGGCTTGTGCATGATGCACTTGTAGATGCGTCGGCTCACGATGCGTCTTCTGCGCTGGTCCTGCCCGAAGAAGATGTAGATGATCATCCCGAGAACGGGGACGAAGGTCACGACCAGAATCCACGACATGGCTTTCAGCGGATTGCGATTCTCACTGATGATTACGGCACTGACAGCTGCAGCCAAGAGCAGATATAGTACGATCAATAGTGCGGTCATGCGTCGATGGTCGTCTTAGTACTTTTCAAACTTAGGCAAAATTTTCGGGAATCCGAGTCTCAGCTCGCTATTGACTGGCTATAATCAGACTTGCTTGGGACAAATATGGAGATCATCATGGGGCACTATCGAAGAGATTTGTGCGTCATCATCTTTTTTAACACTCGGTGAAGCCTTGAGAGCCGTGGAGCATACTTCTCAATTTTGTGAGCCATAAATCGGAAAAAACTCGCGCAAAGAGATCGGGAAAACACGCGCCTATTGTTTTTCGTTTTGGCGCATAAACTTTTCCGTAATGGCGCCAAAATCGTTTCTTTTTGGCGCGACTTTTTTCGACATCCTGTGTGGGTTTGAGATCGTAACACATCTGCATACTTTTTCACAATAGTGTATCTCTCTTTTCAGAATGGGGTATCCCCTTGGCGAGTCCTGACTGTTTGTCGATGACTGGAATCATAATTACATAGCAGTCTGTACGCATCGATTGGGGCAATTCTGTGCATTCTCCTTCTTGTCTTTGTATCAGATATAATTGGTTTATGTCTGAATATCAGTCTGTTATAAGGTGGAGGTGAATTTTTTCTCACTGCATGACAGAATTCTGTTTGCTCTTCGTCTTGCAAATAAAGACCTTTGCTCGCCAAACGTCTCAAGACAATCATGGAAGTAGAAGCATTCGCACAGAACGTAGCCCCCTTGGCCCCTCGCCTCAAGCGCGTGGCCTATAGCATCCTCGACGACGAGGAGGCTGCAGCCGATGTGTCGCAGGAGGCACTGATGCGTCTGTGGATCAATCGCGACCGACTCTCTTCCTACGATAGTGTCGAGGCAGTGGCTGTGACTACGGCACGACGAATAGCGCTGGATATGATCCGCAAAGATGGGCGCACGGAGCCATTGCCCGACCATCTGCCCTTCGTCGATTACGAACCTACGCCCCAGGGCGTCTTGGAACAGTCCGAGACCATGCAGATGGTCGAGGCAGCCATCGAGGCTCTCCCACCGCTCCAGCGGATGACATTCCGACTGAAGGAAATAGACGGCTACGAAAGCGAGGTAATAGCCCAGCTCGTGGGGGTGCGAGTGGAAGCCGTATATACTAATCTGAGTCGTGCGCGTCGTGCCCTGCGCACCGCATTGGCTCTACAATTGAAACGATGATGAAACGTATAGGATATAAGACAAAAAACCGCCTTTCTGAAGTGGAGATAGGCCAACTTCTGGACCGGTACTTCGATGGTTTCACGACAGAGGGCGAAGAGGAACAGCTGCGTCGCTACTTCGCCACGGAGGATCTGCCTGAGGAATGGCAGCATCTGCGCCCGCTCTTCGGCTACATCACCTGTCGCAGAGCCATTGACGGACACTCGCAATCTGCTTCGCACCACTCTTGGATACGTCGCTCCGGCGTTCGCCGGACGCTGTGGACGGTAGGTAGTGTCTCTGTAGCCGCTGCCGCAGCCCTGGTCTTAGTGTTCCGACAGCCGCAGGTGGATAACTCCCTGCCTCTGCCTACAACGAGTTCCTACGCCGTCGTTAATGGCGTGCATGTGGACGATCCCGAGTTGGTGCGCCTCTATGCCCAAGAAGCATTCGACGATGTGGCTATTGATCGGCAAGAGCTGGCGCAAGAACTCTTTGGCCTCTGACCGATTCAGCACTCTGATCATTCGTAAAAGATAACTCCCAAGTACACAAATTCATAATGATGATGAGACGACTCCGACTCCCACTACTAATCCTGCTTCTCAGCCTGATGGCCGCAGTATCTGGCCTCGCTCAGAATGGCACCGTGCCCCATGTGCAAGAGATATTCGACCGCTACGGTCGGGCCAAGGATGTGACCACCGTCGTCATGACGCGAGAGATGCTCACCGAGTACGACATACACCTCTACCGCAGTCTCACGATGCGTGAGCCGGGCAAGCGCCTGGCCGTCGTGCGCGCAGCAGTGGATGCCGATCGCAAGGTGGCCAAGAGCATCAAGGAGGTGATCGACTTCGGCACGCTCAGTTCGGGCTATTACGAGCTCCCGCCTGCCAATGGACTCAACCGTTACATCCTCTACCGCTACAACCCCAAGCGTGGCATTACGCTGATATACATCGAGGGCAAACTCGGTGCTGACGATCTGGTGTCACTCCTCCTGCAGAACAAGAATACAGACAACTAACTAATAATGGAATTACTTATGAAAAAAACAATTGTCATCGGCTTAACCACCATCCTCTTCCCCCTCATGGCCGAGGCCGTCTGCCCCGCATTTATCAGTCCGGACACCACCATCCGCACGCAAGACAAGACCATCGTTATCGAAGAGACTGACGACGACATTGACATCACGCTCTATCGTCACAGAATGGATGGCGACAGCGTACGCAGCCAGCAAGTGTTCAAGGGGATATATCTCAAGGGCAGGAGCATCGAACAACGCTTCCGCAATACCATCTTCGACGTGCCGCTCAATTTCAGCCGATCCAAGGATCGTAAGGGTGACCGCCGAACACGTGACGTTGGCTTAGGATCATTCAAACTCGGTTTTGTCAATCTGACGGGCGATGCCGGCGATCATATCAATGCCAGCTCTTCGCTTCGCTATACGATCGGGTTAATGAGTGTGTCCTGTCGGCTGAACGACTGGCTCGTCATAGCACCTAATATGGACATTGAGTTCAACTCCATCCACCTCAAGGGCAACTATTCCTTCCGTGACGTCAATGGTGTGACGCAAGTGCTACCCGCCGATGCAGGTGTCACTTACGACAAGAGTCGTCTGCACATTACCTATATGGACTTTGCTCTGCCTTTGATCTTAAGGAAGTATCGCAGCAATATCTCTTTTTATGTAGCTCCTACGCTCAAATTCAAGACGGCGTCCAGCTCCAAAGTGTGGTTGCCTGACCACAAGAAGTACGAGAAGCATGGAGGGGATCTCAACCTCAATCCTGTCGTAGTGGAGGCTCGCATAGGAGTCAATTATCGCGGATTCAATCTCTATGGCTCCTATACGCTCACGCCCATCTTCCGAGGTGATAAGGGGCCTGACACCCGTATGTTTGCGATCGGATTCGGTTACGGACTATAAAATCAGCGAAAAACAATGAAACATTTCTGTTTGATCTTCGGAATACTACTGAGTTCTGTAGTAGCCTCCTATGCAGAGAGCATGTCATCCGCCGTCTGTGATACGGTAATACGTGTAGGAGAAAAAACGATCACTATCACAGATAGCGAAGACGACTTCGAGGTAATTGTCGAAGAGACGATGCCTTCGGGCAACAAGATAGAAAACGAAAAGATCTTTCGTGGCGTCTATCGCAATGGTCGCAGCATCGAACAACGCTTTCGGAATACTTTGATCAATCGGCCGAACAGGGATAAGGAAAAGCCCATTTGGGGTACCTACGGTTTCGGTTCTTTCGAATGGGGAGGGTTGTTAGTCGATGACTCTCATTCCGACATAGGCCGGAGTCATTCCTACCGTGGTTCGCTCCAGTTCTACGGAGATATTTACCGTCTAAACAAGTATCTGGTGCTGACTTATGCCCTCGGTTGGGATGCCGACATTTACCGCATCACCGACTCCAAAACGCTGAAGAATATCGACGGAGTGACTACCGTAGTGGACGTGCCCGGCCGAGCCGAATGTACACTCACTGCTGCATATCTGAAAGCCATGCCGGCATTGGCATTCAATGGGGTCGGTTCTAACTTGACTGTCTATATAGCTCCTGTATTGAGAGCCAAAGTATATTCTGCTGCTACGACCGATGGCCCCGATGGCCGGTTGGAAAAGTTGAGGAGGGTCAATCTGAACACCTTCTCGGTCGAAGCCCGTGCCGGTATCAACTATCGCAACGCAGGGATTTTCTTCACCTACTCGCTGACACCGCTTTTCCGAAGCGGCAAAGGCCCCAAGCTGCATCCCTATACATTTGGTTTGTCGTTGTCCCTATAGCATTCATTTCCTTACTATACAATCATGCGGGACTGAACGAGGTGTGTAAGCCTCCGGTTCAGTCCCGCATTCGTTTTGTGATATAAGTCTCTCCTATAGGATGGTAAGCGCGATGGCGGCGCAGGCTTCGGCATCGGCCAGAGCATGGTGATGTTCGTCGAGTCGATAGCCACAGCATTGGGCTACGGTGGGCAGACGATGATCGCTGAGGTGTCGCAGTTGGCGGCGTGCTGCCTGAAGCGTGCAGAAGAACGGGTAGTCGGGGTAGTCCATTCTGTACATCCTGAATACCGCCTTGAGGCAACCTTCGTCGAACGGCTTGTTGTGTGCCACGAGCGGAAGCCCTGCGATTAGAGGCTCCACTTCGGCCCACACGTCCGGAAAGATCCGCGCCGACTCGGTGTCGGCAGCGGTCAGTCCGTGTACGCGTGTATTGTGGTGGTTGTAATAGTCCGGTTCGGGACGAATCAGGCTGTAATAACGGTGTACGATCTCGCCACCTCGTACAACGATGATGCCCACGCTGCAGACACTCGTGCGCTCGCTGTTGGCTGTTTCGAAGTCTATGGCTGCAAAGTCTCGCATTACTCGGCCGAGCTTGTCATCATCTCGATGATCTTCATAATGTTGCCGGTGAAGAACTTCACCGAGATGGCGAGTAGTATTACGCCGAAGAACTTACGCAGGATATACACGCCGCCTTTTCCAAAGAAGCGTTCCAATTGGTTCAGATAGCGCAGCATCAAGTAGATCATAGCCACGTTAATAAGCAGGGCAATGGCGATATTGGTCATGGCAACGCCGTCGGCTCGCAACGTCAGGATGGTGGTAAACGTAGCAGCTCCGGCGAATAGTGGAAATACCAATGGGACGATCGTGGCACTCCCTTCGGGACCGTCGTCCTTGAAGATTTGTACCCCAAATATCATTTCCACAGCCATCACAAAGAGGACGATGGCTCCCGCCACAGCGAAAGAAGATACATCCACGCCGAAGAAATTCAGCATCGGTTCGCCGATAAAGAGGAACGCCATCATCATCACGCAAGAAAAGGCTGTCGCTTTGCCTGTATGAAATGTCTGTCCTTTGTCCTTGAGACTGAGAACCACGGGTATGGCGCCGATAATATCAATGGTGACGAACAGGATCACGAAAGAGCCGATGATCTCCTTCAGATCGATCAGGCTCAGGTCTTGCATTACTCTGTCTAAGAAATCCATAGATGTCTTTTTGCTTTTTGTTAGTTAATGTTGGTAAGGTTTGGTTGTTACGTTCTGGCAGAAAATTGATTACGTGCCACAAAATTAGCGCTTTTCCTCTGACACGCTGACATCCATCTATCTTTCCTCTCACCCATAGCTTCCTGCTTATGGACGTAGCTGTCGCTTCTTGGATGTTGTCGTTCATGCTCAGTCTGTCAGAACCATTTGGTTGCGATGAATTAGCTTCCACATAAAAAGGGTGTGACCCGACTCACGTCGTGACACACCCAAACAACTGTAGAGAGTTGAAAAACGAAAAAAGTTATTGCTATTATCTCTTGTCGAGCATTACTACTATCATTCTTTTAATCATAGAGCGAGACATAGACCGAAAGTTTAATCAGGGAAGTAACATATCACTCTGTATTAACGTGAGTCCGATCTACACTCCGGAAATTTCTTCTCTTCAACGGATAATCTGCCTGTCCACGTCAGTTGAATACTTAGAATCGACTTGTTTTCATTTCATTACAGTCTGTAGTAAGCCCAAAAGCGTTATGCTTTAAGGGCGTTTCATAGTATAACGCCTATAAAAGCAAATGAAATAATGTGCATTACAGGCTGTAATTGCTTCAAAAGCAAACGTTATAATAGGCAGTATAGCATGTAATGCAATCAAAAGCAAACGCTATAATAGGTATTATAGCATGTAATGCAATCAAAAGCAAATGATATAGTATGCATTATAGCATGTCATGTGCTCAAAAGCAGTGTGATTAGTGTCGTCGTACGTGAATGACACGTTAAAAAACCGTTTTTGAGACTATTCGGACTCAGATAACGATCAAAAAACAGCATTGGAGGTGTCCGTCGGTGAGCGACACCTCCGTCAAAGGCTGAATGAAGCAATCAGACTTAGTCGAATAAGACTAAGAAAAGGTCTTCTAATAATCTGAATGAATCGTGTAGGTTGGGACGCCATTCACTCACTTCGCTGCGTGTGTTGAATCCCTATTAAAAGGTCAAGTCGGAGAGGAGTTCGTCGAGACTCAACCGAATCAGTACGAGCGACATGGTGGCATCTTCTTCGACGAAGTAGGCGAGCGTGTCTTTATCGATCATGGTCATATCCGAATAAGCACTCATGCCTCCGTTTATGAGCAGAGGATAACTCCACTTGCCCATGTCGTGGTCATATACATATATTACCCCATCCACTCGTTTGGTGGGATGTCCCGGCAAGGAATGGAGCATCAACTTTCGTCCGTGGTGTTCTACCTGCAAGACGGCACCGTTACAACCGTTGTCGGGAATACCTTCGAATGTACGGGTGCGCGTCCAGCTATGTCCACTATCCTCAGAGATGGCGAAGAAACGCTGTCCCTCTTCTTGTCCTCCCTGATTACGCACGCTCAATAGTATGCGCCCATCGGGGAGGAGACTCAGTTTGGCCTCGTCGCCACGTGCAAATGCCTTGTCGGAGACCTGCCACGTGGCACCATCATCGTCGCTATAGAGTATATAGTTGTGTAGCACGAACCCATTATTGTTTTCCCTCATGGCCGCAGCGAACAGGATGCGCCCATTGGGAAGGACGAGGCCTTGACCGGATGCCACGAATGAGGCGAGGAAATGGCGACGCTCCTCATCACTACATTCTGCTCCGAAGAGGGAGGGTGTTATGTCGCGTGGAGTGCTCCATGTGCGTCCGTCATCGGTACTCTCACATAGATAAGTGCGTATCGGCTGCTCGGCAGTGGACTGCCACATCCCGATCCCTCCGACAAAAAACATGAGGATGCGTCCGTTATGAGTTTGCACCAATGCGGCATCGCCGTAGCCGAGTCCGCGTCCTTGTCCTTGGATGACGGTTTGTGCCGGGCTCCACGTCTCTCCACCGTCTTCGCTGCGTCGCAAGACGATGTCGATGTCTTCGGGCAGGTCGCCTTGATTGTATTTGCGTTTGTCAGCTACTGCGATGAGTGTGCAGTTATGTGTCCGCAGGATGGCCGGAATGCGATAATTGCGTGAGCCGTCGTCTCCGGGTACGAAGAGAGCTTCGTAGCCGCGAAAGATCCGTCGCGACGTTTCGCCCTGATGTTCTACTTTTTTAAGGGGGAGACCGTTGCGCAGTACATCCGTTACACGGATGCCGAGGGTGTCGCGTTGCGAATGAGCAGGAGAAGCATCTATATCGGCTACTATATAGAAGTGGCGTTTGCCTGCAACATCTTCACCCGTTAGGCGGAAGGTCCCCTCTGCTATGGGAGCATGCACATTGTAGGTGATGCGTCCTCGATAGTCGGGGAGGTCTCGCATAGCAAGGGAATCGCTTGAGAGGAGTTGGAGGCGAGTGATCCGTCGGGCTGTCCCTTTAGGAAGCTCATAGCGGATTTCAATCGTACTATCCTTGGCGCGCATCGGATCGGACAGAGAGACTGTCGCCAATGTGCGCATGACTTGATTTGGTGCTGTGCCGTGTCGTTCTCCACGCACGATGGCGTCTTGTCCTCGGAGAATGGTGATACTGCACACACTGATGCAGAGTAGTAATAGGAATTTGAGCCGGCTTATGTGCTGACTGTAGGCAACGATCGGTCGATTCCTTTTCATTGTCGGATGTATTATTAGAGGAGGATTATCAATTTCCGTGGGATGGACGGATTAAGAGGCGGATCTAACGGCTTGCACTTTCTGCCAATAGGGCAGGTAAAGCGGAACGTAGATTTGCCATAGAGGGAAAAATGACTGATGCACCGGCTGCCCATAAGTCGGCATCAGGCAGACAGCCGGTATTGACAGCTATCGTGAAGATGCCTGCAGCTACGGCAGCGCGCACACCCATAGGAGCATTCTCTATGACGATAGCTTCCCATGGGGCTACATTCGCCCGCTCCAGTGCTTTGAGGTAAGGCTCCGGATGAGGCTTTCCTCTCATGACGTCAGTTCCGGTGATAACATTGGCAGAGCCAAAAGCATCACCATAGTGAACCTGCAATCGGTCGAGGATATCGTTCTGCGAGGAGCCGGTGACCAAAACAATATGCAGACCATTGGCCCGCACATCAGCCACCAATGCAGGCGCATCGGTGACGGCATTTCCTGTATTGTAGCGGGAAAATAGTTCGGTCTTGAGTTGATAGTAATCATCTGTTTCCTGCGCGGTCGCTCTGCGTCCGTGTACTTGAAGAAACAGACGTTCGATGGTGTCGCTTCCTTTCTGGCCTTCGCACCGATAGAAGTCTAATGGTTCCGCCGTTATACCGTATGCAGCGGAGGCTTCTACCCAACTTCTCGCATGTGCAGGCATTGAATCAATGAGCACGCCGTCCATGTCGAAAAGGCATGCACGCAATGGTGCAACTGTGTAACCCCTCTTCGCACGGAAGGCGCGAACTGCATTTATTATATCTGATTCGGTCTGTATCACTGTCGTCGCTTAGCTGATAGCGCTCCAATTGTCCTCCTTCGGGAAGAGTTTGTTTAGTCGGAGCTTGAGAATATGATTATCAGGGTGTAGGAGATCCGGATCGCGCTCCAAGATTTGTTCCGCCACTCTGCGGGAGAGTGCTATGAGTTCGCCGTCACGTGCCGGATTAGCTATTCGGAGGCTGATCTGCTTGCCGCTCTGTCGCGTGCCTTCGAGGTCGCCGAAGCCTCGCAATCGCATATCCTCTTCGGCTATCTCGAATCCGTCGTTCGTCTCCACCATGACTTGTATTCTTCGGCGCGAATCATCTCCCACCTTCGTGCCGGTGATCAAGATACAATAGCTCTGTTCTCCTCCGCGGCCGACGCGACCACGCAATTGGTGTAGTTGCGATAAGCCGAAGCGATCGGCATTTTCTATGATCATGACGGTAGCATTAGGGACATTGACCCCTACCTCTATTACCGTTGTTGCGAGGAGAATCCGAGAGCGTCCACTTACAAACTCAGCCATGCGAGACGCTTTGTCATGTGCTTTCATCTTGCCATGTACCATCGTGACGCATTCTTCGGGGAAGGCTGAGGAGAAAAGCTCGAAGCCGTCCTCCAAATTCTTCAGGTCGGCCGATTCGGAACCTTCGATCATCGGATAGACTACATAGACCTGACGTCCCGCCGCCAACTGAGAACGCAAAAAACGATAGACGGGAGCCATATTATTATCGTAGTGATGCAAGGTCTGGATGGGTTTACGTCCCGGAGGCAGTTCGTCAATGATCGAGATGTCCAGATCTCCGTATAACGTCATGGCCAGCGTGCGGGGAATAGGCGTTGCACTCATGATCAGGATGTGGGGGAGTGTCTCTGCATTCTTTTCCCATAGACGGGCACGTTGTTGGACGCCGAAGCGATGTTGCTCGTCTATCACCGCCATGCCGAGACGATGGAAAACCACTCCTTGCTCAATGAGAGCATGCGTGCCGATGACAATCGACAGCGCGCCGTCGGCCAATCGTGGTAGGAGAAGACTTCGCTGGCGCGCGGTGGAGCTGCCGATCAGCAAGCCGACTTCCACTCCGAGCGGGCGCAACTGCTCCGACAGCGTGTGGTGATGTTGCCTGGCCAAGATTTCCGTGGGTGCCATCAGACATGCCTGGCAGCCATTGTCCAGTGCTAAGAGCATTGCCAGTAGTGCGACCAATGTTTTGCCACTACCGACGTCTCCCTGTACCAGTCGATTCATCTGGTGTCCCGTGAGCGTATCCTGTCTAATCTCTCGAACCACTCGCTTCTGGGCTGTAGTCAGTTCAAAAGGGAGGTGTTCCTTATAGAATGTATTGAAGAGATGACCCACACTGGGGAATACGATGCCGCGAAATCGTGCTTTGCGCTCCAACTTACTGCCGAGCAGATGCAGCTGGACGAAGAATAGTTCCTCGAACTTGAGGCGCGTCCGTGCCAGTTCGAGCTGTGCTACACCCTGTGGGAAGTGTATCTGTCGTACTGCCTCGGGATAGGCCAGAAATCCGTAAGTCGCAAGGAGATAGGAGGGGAGTGTCTCTGTTAATGAGGCGGATACCTGATTGAGCAGGACGTATATGAGTTGCTGCAGCTGTTTGCTGCCGAGCCCCATATTCTTCATCCTCTCGGTCGTGTGGTAGATGGGCGTCAATCCGCCGGTTATTTGCTCGGCTTTCTCTTCTACGTCGATCTCGGGGTGAGCGATATTGTAGCCCGAGCCGAATAGTGTAGGCTTGCCGAAGACGATATAGCGACGCCCCTCTTGGAGCTTGTCGCGCATATATTTGATTCCCTTGAACCACACGAGTTCGATACTACCCGTTCCGTCCGAGAATGTAGCAGTGAGACGTTTGCGTCTCCCTTCGCCCACTTCTGAGAAATGACGTAAGACGCCGCGCAGTTGGATGTACGGCATATCGGTCCGTATCTCTCGGATAGCATAGAACCGACTCCGATCTACATAGCGGAAAGGGAAATAATGGAGTAAATCGAGGTAGGTGTACACCTCAATATCCTCTCTGAGTATTTCTGCACGCTTGGGGCCAACTCCCGTCAGGTAGTTGATCTTAGTCGAGAGTATATCCGTCAATAGATGCGACATTGTCGAGAAGTTGGGAGACGTCCGTGACTATCGATCCGACAGATGCTGTTGCCAGCGCCATGCGCTCAGCAGTGTATTCGAGAGAGTCTCTTCGGCCTTCCAGCCCAAAACCTCATTAGCTTTGCGCGGATCGGCCCATACTTGCTCGATGTCGCCTTCTCGTCGTCCTACGATCCGATGTGGTACGGATACACCCGTTACCTTTTCAAAGGTGTTGATTAGCTCCAGCACACTTACTCCTGCACCGGTGCCGATGTTGAACACTTCGAGCGCATCGCTATTCGTCTCCGCACAAAGCATGCGGCGAATGGCTGCAACGTGTGCTTTAGCCAGATCGACCACATATATATAGTCACGGATACAAGAGCCGTCGGGTGTATTGTAGTCGTCACCAAAGACACTCAGCTCCGCCCTGATGCCGGCAGCAGTCTGTGTCAGGTAAGGAATGAGATTCTGAGGTACGCCGATGGGTAGTTCGCCGATATGAGCGGATGGATGTGCCCCGATGGGATTGAAATAGCGTAGCAAGATCGCTTTATATCCCGCACCAGCATGAATGGCATCGCGGATAATCTCTTCGTTGATCTGCTTTGTATTACCATAGGGCGAAATAGCCTCTTGGATAGGAGCATCCTCCGTTACGGGCAGTACATCGGGCTGTCCATAGACTGTGCAAGAGGAGGAAAAGACGATGCCCCGTGTGCCAAATCGAGCCATCAGTTCAAGCAGGTTGAGGAGCGAGAGGATGTTGTTGCGGTAATACTTCAGTGGCTTCTGCACCGATTCGCCCACCGCTTTGCTGGCTGCAAAATGAATTACGCCAACAATATCGGGGTGGGAAGCGAATATATGCTCCATGGCCGGCATATCATTGCAGTCGGCTTCGTAAAAGTCGGGGCGGATGCCGGTAATCTTTTCGATGCCATCGAGTACGGCGGCATTGGAGTTAGAGAAGTTATCGACGCTGACTACATGGTAGCCGGCTTGTTGCAATTCGACTGTCGTGTGCGAACCAATGTAACCGGTACCTCCGGTGACGAGAATAGTTTGTTTCATGTGAGGTTTTAATAAAGGCTTTTATTGATAGAATCAATGTAATCGAGCAATTCTTCCCGACCGTTTTTTTTCTCCGATGAGGTGACGAAAATCGGCGGAAGTTCTTCCCAAGTCTCCAACAGCTTCTGCTGATAGGCTTCTACATTTTCGCGCAGGCGACTATAGGATAGTTTATCTGCTTTGGTGAAGACGATACTGAAAGGGATACCGTTCTCTCCCAACCAACTGAGAAATTCCACATCGATCTTTTGTGGTTCATGTCTGCAATCGATCAGGACGAATAGATTGGAGAGCTGTTCGCGCATGAGGATATAGGTCTCAATGATCCTCCGTAGCGATTCTCTGTTCGATGCCCCCAGGCGGGCATATCCATAGCCGGGTAGATCGACCAGATACCACGAATCATCTATGATAAAATGATTGATGAGCTGTGTCTTGCCGGGTTTCTGAGAGGTCATCGCCAATCCTTTCTGTCCCGTCAGCATATTGATGAGAGATGACTTCCCTACATTGGATCGTCCGATAAAGGCATATTCGGGTAATTGCCCGGTGGGACATTTCCGCACATCGGTGTTACTAATGACAAATGCTGCTTTCTTTATTTCCATTGGTTTGTTTTGATAGGCGGACTGTCGTTTGATAATTATAATTATATCTTTGTGATTGACAAAGATAGCTTTCTTTTATGGGTTTAGCTCCAATCAAATAATATGAACAAATCGCTCACCGCCCTTATCTATTGCCTCGTTTGGCTTCTGCTTATCGTAGTGCAAAGCTTATTTCTTGAGAATATCCACTCCGACACGCTCTCTTTTTGGTCCCAACCATCGGCTTACTATTCCGTCTGGGTAGTGGATGCATACATCATCGCAGTCTATTATGCCAATTACTATTTGATAGCGCCTTCGATGATCCGCAGACACCTCTACCGACCCTACGTCGTTTTATCGTTGGGCCTGGCTGCTATCGCCATGATATTGCCGATAGTTTTCCATCGCGCTTGGCTGTGGACTATACCCGGTACAGTGCCAGACAGCTTGCCTTTTTACGGTACCGGCTTCATTAGTGCAGTAGCCGCAATAGCTGTGGGACTGTCAGTACGTGGTGTGCGAGAGTGGGTGCGTCTGGCGCGACAGAATGCCAATCTGGAGATTGCGCTCAAGAATAAATCGATAGCCTATGATCGTGCGGAGGCTCGTTTGCGTTCCTTGCAACCGATTACAGTGAATGGTGTTATCAAGTCCACGCCTTCTCCTTCTGAATCATCTGAACCTAATCAAGTGTAGATTATGATGAAAAAGAAACGATCAAATCCATATTATCGCTCCAGAAACCGTAAGTTTAGCCGTCGCCACTCTCGTCGAGGATACTCTCGGAGCAGGCGAGGTTCTCGCAGACGAAGGGGATGGATCATTGCACTTGTTTTGCTGCTTGCTCTCGGGGGGTGGGGGGCGACTCGTTACAGAGCTTGGTTCGTTTCGCCTCCTGAATCTGCCTATGTCGTTCCGCAAGGTATCGACAGGCTGACGATCACGCCGGGCGAGGATTTCCTGACGCAGCGTGTCGTTAATTGGCGTTGTGATACGCTTTTGCAAGATGCCTGGTTAGACTATAGATGTATTGACAGCCTGTGTGCGGACACTGCATTAGTGGAGTTGCCGGCTGTCGGGCAGGAAGTGGTGACGCGGGCAGGTCGTAACTACTATTACCATGCCGAGATCAACGGTCTGAAAGCAGGTCGAAACTATACATATCGTGTGAAGACCGGTTCGAACACCTCGCCTTGGTATCAATTCTGCATTCCTGATAGTACAGCTGCCACCGATTTTATCTACATCGGAGACGTCCAAGACCCAGGAGGTGGTGGTACGGATGCCCTGCTGCACTCTCTGCGCTCTCGCTATCCTCGTCCCGACTTCCTCGCACTCGGGGGAGATCAGATCGAGGGGGCCACAGATTATTATTGGAATGTGTGGTATCAGGCCATCGGAGATTGGACGGCAACGGTGCCTGTGGTTGCAGCTACAGGCAATCATGAATACATTAAAGGCCTTAATCGGACGCTCGACTCGCGTTGGGTACCTCAGTACAATTACCCCGATAACGGTCCCAAAGGTTTTAGTCGTCGCTCTTACTTTATCGACTTCCCCCACATGCGTTTGATCGTCATGGACTCGAACGATATTCAATGGCCTGCTTCCATCGTCAAGCACCGCTCGTGGCTGAAGGATGCTCTCGATACTGCCGTTCAGCCGTGGAAGATCGTCATGTTCCACCACGGTGTTTATTCGGTACGTCAAGGGCGGATGAATCCTGTGATGCGCTATTGCTTCCGATCCATATTGGAAGAAGGCGGAGCTGACATGGTCTTGCAAGGACATGACCACGCCTATTCGCGCATTAGCACCAAGAGTGAGAATGGCGAGAAGACGACGCCTGTCTATATCATCAGTAGCGCCTCTCCCAAGCATTACAGGAATGGTTTCTCCGACGTGCACGACCGCATCGGCTCGGGGTTGTTCCTCTACCAGACGTTGCACGTGACTCCGACGGAGCTGCGTTATCGCTCCACTACTTTCGACAACAATCCCTACGATGATCTGCTGCTGCGTAAGATCAATGGTAAGACCGTCGTACAAGATAACGCAAAGGATTGGGGTGAGATTTTTGCTTTCGATGCTTTCCCTGACACGAAGAAAGGGCATAAGAAGCGCGATCGTTACCATGAGGAGGTGCTCAAAAGAAGATCCAAACTTTAGATTTGTTCGTTTTTGCGGACTATTGCATAGAAATCAGCAATTGGAGTTAGGTCGGTGCGTGGCTCACTTTTGTTACCTTTGTGAGCCGGATGGTAGTGCTGCCATGTGTAAATAACTGAATGTCAGAGCATGCCGACCGACAAATCCAAATGTAATATGTGGTAAATGGAAGCAATGATGAATAAGAAACTCATGTACAAGGTTGGCCGGGATCTCTCTGCCTTATTCCTTTTTTCCGTCCTTCGGGATGCAGTGTCGGAGCTATTACAGCCCAAACTGTTAATAGTTGTTGTTCACTAACGATGAATCGCATGCGGTAAGTTCCCATACAGTCATAGCAAAAAGCATTAAGCACCCGTTGTGTTCGAAGCCGAACACAACGGGTGCTTCATTTTTTTTTGCCCAAATAGACCTTTCGGGGCTTGCAATAATTAGGCTTTTGAGATGTAAACTTTATAATGTTTATCTCCAACATCGTAATTGTTACAAACGATCTTTATAAAGATTGAAAGTAAGAATTATAAAGTTTATCTCTCAGCTCCCTAAATATCAGAGCCTAACTGTTGTAATCATGTTTTTGGGCTTTCTTTTGGTTTGTCAGAGATCTCTAAAAGTCTGCTTATTTGGAATAAATCTAAACAAGTATTCGGTGTTGAAAACTTTTTGGGCACCTAAAAAGCAGAGAAATGAACGAAGAGATTTGGAGGAAACCTTCATGATTATTTGCATCCGGAAACACTCGTTAAGAGTTTTTGCGGTATGCACATAGGAACTTAAACCCACCGGAAAAACAAGGAAGCATCATAGATTTCGGACTCTTACTATGCCTTTTCGTATCCATGTGGAAAAAACCAAATGCAATTGTAGCAGATTCTTATGCTGAATGTAAGACACCGACAACTTTTCACTACCTTCGTTGCCATAACTACGGAAACTCCATAAAGATGTGCTCCTTGGGCATTTCTGACTGGTTCGCTCCGCCTTATAACTAAGTAAAAAATGAAAAAAGAAGACCTCATGCGTAGTGGTTTTGCCACGCGCGCCATTCACGGAGGCGCCATTAAGAATGCTTTCGGCTGCCTCGCCACGCCCATCTATCAAACCTCTACTTTCGTATTCGACTCTGCCGAGCAGGGTGGTCGTCGCTTTGCCGGCGAAGAAGACGGTTATATTTATACTCGTCTCGGAAATCCCAACTGTACTCAGGTGGAGGAGAAATTGGCCCTCCTCGAGGGTGGTGAAGCTGCTGCATCGGCTGCATCGGGTATCGGTGCCATCAGTTCGGCTATCTGGGTTTGCGTCAAGGCCGGTGATCACATCGTAGCCGGTAAGACGCTTTACGGCTGCACATTCGCATATTTGACACACGGTCTCAGCCGCTACGGAGTCGAGCTTACGTTGGTTGATGCGCGTAATCCGGAAGAGGTAGAGGCCGCCATCCGTCCCAATACGAAGCTCGTTTATTTAGAAACGCCTGCGAATCCAAATATGTATATAACTGACATCAAGGAAGTCTGCGACAGGGTGCATAAGAAGAATCCTGAGATTCGTGTTATGGTCGATAATACTTATTGTACTCCCTACATCTGTCGTCCGTTGGAACTCGGTGCAGATATCGTAGTCCACAGTGCTACGAAATACCTCAACGGCCACGGAGATGTGATCGCAGGATTTGTGGTAGGTAAAGAAGACTACATTAAGGAGGTCAAGCTCGTCGGTATAAAGGATCTCACCGGTGCCAATATGAGTCCGTTCGATGCTTACCTGATCAGCCGTGGTATGAAGACTCTCCAGATCCGTATGGAGCAACACTGCCGCAATGCACAGGCCGTAGCGGAATTCTTGGAGTCACACCCCGCTGTTGAAGCTGTTTATTTCCCCGGTTTGCCGAGCTTCCCGCAGTATGAGCTTGCTCGTAAGCAGATGTCACTCCCCGGTGCGATGATTGCGTTCGAAGTCAAAGGCGGATGCGAAGCCGGTAAGAAGTTGATGAACGCCCTCCATATGTGTTCGTTAGCCGTTAGCCTGGGAGATACCGAAACGCTGATTCAGCATCCTGCCAGCATGACGCATTCACCTTATACACCGGAGGAACGGGCAGCCAGCGACATATCGGAAGGACTCGTACGTCTGTCGGTAGGTTTGGAAGATGTAGAAGACATTATTGCCGATCTCAAGCAGGGTCTCGACACCCTCATTTGACGCGACCTTTTCTTCATTGATTTTCAATTGTTCTTTGAGCGTGCCCCGATGTGAGTTGGGGCACGCTCTTTTTTTGCGTGGAAAGAGGACATCCTCTGGAGCGCGCTTAGCGGAAACGCGGGAGGGCGATCGTGTAGCGGAACATGAGACCGTAGTCTTTATAGAAATTGTATCCGCCGAAGAAGATGCCTACTTGCGACATGGAGCCGTGCGTGACACCCACCTCGAAGTAGGGTCGGGCAGTCTTGTCGGCCGCCCAGTAGCCGTTGAGGTGGAGCGCACTCCTTGCGGGGCCAAATACGCCGCCGCCGAGGACGTTCGGTATCGGTGAGGGAAACTGCCACGAGGTAAGGGCCATGAGGAAACGGCGGTCGGCATAGCTGTAGGGCGGGAGGCTCTCCATCTGTGTGCTGATGGCATCGCCGAGGAGATAGAAGGCATTGTCTGCTTTGATGTAGCGTTCCTCGTCGAGGTGGATGCGTTTCCGACTAAAGTATGCACCAGCCGTCAGCTTATAAGTGATGGTGTGCAGCGGGGTGGGGCGCAGTCCGTGCTTGACGGAGAGCTCGCCATAGGCATAGTCGCTGTCGAAGCGTCCGCCTGCCGGTAGTGCCTGCATGTAGAAGAGGGTGAAGACGGGTGCGCGGAATGTGGCATCGTCGTGTCGCTTGCGCCCGTCGCGATCGAGACGATAGAAGGGCGCGGGGTTGATGACCAGGGCGCCGCCGACCGTGAGGCTCCGATGCTCGGGCATCTCATAGCCCAGAAAGTCGGGCGCCTTCGCTCCCCAGACGGCGGGGCTGAGTGAGAGCGAGCGCTTGGATATACCCCAGATGCTCTGCTCGTCGAGGGGCGCGCTGCGTCGCACCTCGGCGGCGAGCACAAGCTGTACCATCGGGTGAATGTCCACTTCGTTGGTGAGATGCAGGTATGTCTTGTCGTATAGTTTGAGCGTACCGCGACCGTCTGAAATGGTGGTGATGAATGTTTGCATACGTGAGTCAGTGCTCTCGTAGGGCCCGGCGAGGTCAGCACTATGTCTGCCTGCCCTTATCAAGAACTGTCCGCGAGCGAGCGGAGCGTAGCGCAGGAGGGAACGCGCTTCCCAATAGACCTTGCGGCGGTGCGTGGTGTAGTCCACTGATGGGCGGATAGTCCAGTCCACGCCGCGTGCAAACTTGTGGCTGAAGTAGAGCCGCTGTCCCATCCACAGTCCGTCCGTATAGCGGTAGTCATGGAGGGCTCCACGCAGAAGTCCGTCCATGCCCAGCACGGTGTTCTTGCCTATCTTGACGTTTCTGCCCACGAGGAGTGTTCGGATGAGCTTGCCACTGCCAGTGTGTGTGCTGTCGCTGCCGAAGAGGGGATTGCGCTTGCGCTCGAGAGCGGCTGCCAGACTGTCGCGCACTGCGTAGCTGTGTTGTTCGTCTTCGGATAGCGGCACGGTGACCACACCCTGCCAGTAGGAGGAGTCGCGCTTGAGAGCGAGCGAATCGAACTTCATCTCGGGGCGCACCCACGGATCGGGGAGACGATAGCGATCGGCATAGTGATAGCCGAGCGTATCCACTTGCGACTCTACGACACGGGCATGGCGCCTTGCCTCGCGCGTGGTGGAGAAGTGCATGTCTTTGGGTATCTGATAGCCGAAAGCTACGGACTCGTTGATGCGCACTTGGGTGTATTCGAGTGCCGAATAATAACGCATATTTAGCTTGAAGCCCATCATGTCGAGGTCGGCTTCGATGGTGTAGGTGGTGGGGAGGTACAGCCCGTCTTGGACGTCGTGGAGTGATATGCTCATGGACTGTTTGACGTTGCTCGTCGTCACGTCTCGACGGAATGAGGAGACGGTCCACGTACCATCTGCCACGACTATCTCTCCTGAGATGTCGCTGCCCGACTTGCTGCGATAGCTGATGCGATATTGCTTGCGTCCTGCCTCGGTGGTGGTACTCTCGAGTTTATAATTATAGACACCGAGACCTTCATAACGGATAGGGTTCGTCATACCGGTGGCGTCTCCCCCGCCGAAGTTGCGACTATATATATTGGTAGCGATGACGCTCATGTAAGCCGAGCTGTCGTTCTTCATCTCTTCGGGTACCGACGAGCGCGTGGCGCGGACGATCTGTACGTATTTTTGTGGGTGGTCGTAGGTGAGGCCGATGTGGCTCTCGATGACGTAGCGTTTCCCGAGATATTCTTTGATTTTTATGCCTTCATTGCTTATTCCCGCCATCCAGAAGGGAATTTTTTCGGGCATGATGGAGCCTTTGGTATAGACCTCTGCCGTGTAATGCTGTGCCATATGCTCATAGACCGGTGTGCGGGCTACGAGCTGACGCATAATGGAGTAGGCAGGATCTTCCTTACGGAGGCGTCCCACCACTTGTACCTCGTCAAGATCCTGTGCGGCCGTCTGTAGTCGGTAGGTGATGCGTTCGTTGCGGTCGGCGACGTGGAGTGACACCTTGCGGGTAACGTAACCCATGGAGCGAATCTCTATATTATAGGAGCCGGCACGCAGTCTGAGGATGAAGCGGCCCTCTTCGTCGGCGATGACGCCGCTCCTCGTCTCGGCGACATAGACCGACGCATAGGGGACTTTCTCTCCGGTCTCGTCGGAGACGACCGTGCCGCTGATGACGGTTTGTGCCACGGCTGCGAGAGAGGATGCAATAACGACAAGTAATAGGATCAGCAATCGGGAAATGAGAACTAATGATTTCTTCATCAGATTGATGTTATTAATTAATGTGTGCGAAGATAGCAAAAGAGCAAGGATATTTCCTGTTGATTGTGCGTATTATCGGGTGATTAAATCCTACTTTTTCCTATCTTTGTGATGTTGGCATAGACTCATATCAATGGGCTTTTGTTATCGGCATATTTAATTCTTTAAGTCTGACGAATATGATCATCGAATCACTCTCCCCTTGGCAGTTATGGCTCGTTGCTGGTCTGCTGCTCTTAGTCCTCGAAATTTTTACCCCCGGTTTCTTGCTCGCATGTCTCGGGATAGGTGCCTTGGCCGCTATCATACCTGCTGCCATCGGTCTTTCTATTGTGTGGCAGACCATCGTCTTTTTAGTGGTATCCGTACTTTCGCTCCTGTTGCTACGCCCCTTCATGCAGAAGCGTGCCGAGCGTGCTGTGCCACACGTGCCCACGGGAGCCGATGCACTCGTTGGTCGTCAAGTATTGGTTACAGAGACTATCGATCCCTCAACCGATCGTGGACGGGTGGCTGTTGATGGAGATGTGTGGACGGCACGTTCTGCGACAGGCATTACCATTGCTCAGGGAACGCGTGTGGAAATTGTATCCTACGAGAGTATCGTGCTCTATGTACAGCCTGTCTCTGCGAATTAGTAATAACACTATCATACAACTTAAAAAACATGACTTCTACTGTAATCATTCTGGGGGTACTTGTCCTCCTCGTTATCTCGATCATTGCCAACGGGCTGAAGATCGTCCAACAATCCGAGACTATGATCATCGAACGACTGGGTAAGTATTATCGCACGCTCAGTTCGGGCGTCAGCATCATTATCCCCTTTATTGACAAGCCGCGGGCGATTCGCAAGCGCGTATCGTACACATTGGCCAACGGCCAGACGATCGTCCAACTCAAGGAGGATGTTAGGATTGATCTGCGCGAGACGGTCTACGACTTTGCGAGACAGAGTGTGATCACGCGTGACAACGTCGTCACCGAAATCAACGCCATTCTCTATTTCCAAATCGTTGATCCTATGCGTGCGATGTATGAAATTTCGAATCTGCCGGACGCCATCGAAAAGTTGACACAGACGAGTCTTCGTAATGTGATCGGCGAGATGGATTTGGACCAAACGCTCACGAGTCGCGATACTATCAATAGCAAGCTCAGAGAGATCCTCGACGAGGCGACTAATAAGTGGGGCGTGAAGGTCAATCGCGTCGAGCTGCAGGACATCAATCCTCCGCGTGACATCCGCGACGCAATGGAAAAACAAATGCGTGCCGAACGTGACAAGCGTGCGCAAATCCTTCAGGCAGAAGGCCAACGCGAGGCTTTGATACGCGAATCGGAAGGAAAGATGCAAGAATCGATCAATCACGCAGAGGGCGAGAAGCAGGCTAAGATACTGCGTGCTAAGGCAGAGGCCGAATCGAAGATTCTCGTAGCTAAAGCTGAGGCGGAAGCAATTCGCCAGATCAGCGAGGCTGTTGCAGGCAGTGGTGCCAATCCAACGCAGTATTTGATTGCCATGCAATACATCGAGACGCTCAAAGACATTAACAAGGGTAACCAAGCCAAGACTGTTTACCTCCCATTCGAAGCGACAGGAATGCTCGGAGCTCTTGGTGGAATCAAAGATTTGGTAAAGGAATGAGGATCGTCACCCTGCTGATCAGTATAACGATGTTGCTGCCTGCTGTCCTCAGTGGGCAGCATCATTATGAACGGATCGGGGAGCGTCTCGACACCGTTACCATCCGTCCGAACGAGCTGTCTGTCGGCGTCCGGTCCGCTGTTTTCTTTCGAAACAACGAGTATGATGCGCGCTACCAGAAGGGGTATACACTTCCTGGTGCGCGCGTTACAGCTTTCGCTGCTTACACGCTGCCCGCAGCGAGCGGTGTACGTCTCTCTCTCGGTCTATCGACGCTCCGCTACTGGGGTGCCAGTCGCTACCCCGCGGGGGTGGCTTACGCCGACTTGCCCTATTGGACCGATCATGGCGATTACGTACGGCTCCGCCTACTGCCACACGTCCAAGCCACTCTCAAGCCGTCACCCGCCACCGAGCTGACTCTCGGCACGCTTGTCGGAGGTTCCGCCCACGAGTTGGTTGAGCCCATATACAATCCCGAGTTGGATCTGACGGCAGATCCTGAGATGGGTGTGCAATTCAGAGGGGATTGGCAGCGCTTCCGAATGGATGCATGGGTCAATTGGATGAGTATGATCTTCAAGAATGATCGCCATCAGGAAGCTTTTACCTTCGGTGTCTC
Source organism: Porphyromonas loveana (assembly GCF_003096695.1). Taxonomy (GTDB): domain Bacteria; phylum Bacteroidota; class Bacteroidia; order Bacteroidales; family Porphyromonadaceae; genus Porphyromonas; species Porphyromonas loveana. Next base: position 156,236 of record NZ_QEKY01000003.1, read on the forward strand.
CACGGTGACGCGTCTTCATTCTGGTGAGAGGTGGCAGTTGGAACTGCCTGTTCATGCCATCGCTACTCATCGCGGCGGTGAGTACAATTGGGCGCAACAAGATACTGTACACACGTGGATGAATGCTGCGGGAGGGCTTCGACTCTCTTATCGCCCCTTCTCACAGAAGCCTACGATCTTTTGGGGATCTGTTTATGCGCTTGCCGCGCTATCCTCCGGTGGTCACTTCCCTTATGAACGGGGTGTAGGCGTTTACGGATCGCTCGGACTCGAATTGGAGCATTTCTCCTTCCGTTCGGACTATTGGCACGGCTATCAGTATGTCTCCCCGTTTGCATCCCCGTTTGCCAACGCACTCACATTCGGTATGAAACCGACAGCCAATCGATCTGCTGACTATGTCCGCCTCTACGGCGGCTATTCGCATCGCTTCGGACAGGCTGTCGCACTCTCCGCAGAAGCGCACGTTTGGTTCCACCCTGCTGACAGCTGGACTATGAGCCACGCCTTGGAGCTTACCATGCGTATCAGCCCGTCTTTCCTCATTGCGGTGCTTTGACATCTGCCGTCAGGATATAAAAAAGCTGCCCGCGAGACACTCGTCTTGCGGGCAGCGCTTTTAGTAGGATTCGGGAAGGCTTACTCCATCTGCTTCATAATCTCTGTCAGAGACTCTTTGGCGTCACCCAGCATCATGAACACCCCTTCACGAGAGTAGAGCGGATTCTCCACACCTGCATAACCGGGTTTCAAGTCGAAGTTACAGATGATGACCTCTGGAGCTTGATCCACATTCAGCACGGGCATTCCATATATCGGAGTGCCTTCTGCATCGCGGGCAGCGGGATTCAATACGTCGTTGGCACCGATCACCAACACGGCATCTGCTTTGGCAAAGTCGTCGTTGATGGCATCCATTTCGTAGAGCAGTTCGTATGGCACGTCAGCTTCGCACAGCAATACGTTCATGTGTCCCGGCATACGTCCTGCAACGGGGTGGATGGCGTAGCGAACATCCGTGCCATTGGCGGTGAGCTTATCGGCAAGTTGGCGCACTTGGTGTTGTGCCTGAGCAAGCGCCATACCGTAACCCGGAACGATGATCACACGCTTGGCCTCGCGTAGCACGCTTCCGACTGTCTTCTGTGCCTGTGAGGGAGCTGCTGCAGGAGTCGCAGTAGCAGTTGTTGTTTCCATCTGCTTCATAATCTCTGTTAGAGACTCTTTGGCGTCACCCAGCATCATGAACACCCCTTCACGAGAGTAGAGCGGATTCTCCACACCTGCATAACCTGGCTTGAGGTCGAAGTTACAGATGATGACCTCTGGAGCTTGATCCACATTCAGCACGGGCATTCCATATATCGGAGTGCCTTCTGCATCGCGGGCAGCGGGATTCAATACGTCGTTGGCACCGATCACCAACACGGCATCTGCTTTGGCAAAGTCGTCGTTGATGGCATCCATTTCGTAGAGCAGTTCGTATGGCACGTCAGCTTCGCACAGCAATACGTTCATGTGTCCCGGCATACGTCCTGCAACGGGGTGGATGGCGTAGCGAACATCCGTGCCATTGGCGGTGAGCTTATCGGCAAGTTGGCGCACTTGGTGTTGTGCCTGAGCAAGCGCCATACCGTAACCCGGAACGATGATCACACGCTTGGCCTCGCGTAGCACGCTTCCGG
>NZ_QEKY01000003.1:158018-184378 GCF_003096695.1 Porphyromonas loveana
TCGGCAAGTTGGCGCACTTGGTGTTGTGCCTGAGCAAGCGCCATACCGTAACCCGGAACGATGATCACACGCTTGGCCTCGCGTAGCACGCTTCCGGCAGTTTTCTCAACCTTTTGGCGAGCTGTAGCGGTTACCAGAGCTGCAGCATCAGGTGCGGCGGCCGTTTGTTGAGGAGTGGGAGATGCAGTTGCAGGCGTCGGCTTAGCTCCGGAAGCCATGAGGATGGACATCAGCTTGCGATTCATTGCTTTACACATGATCTGTGTCAGCAACAAACCGCTGGCTCCTACAATACCACCCACGGCAACCAGCAAAATGTCTCCGATGGCCATACCGGCAATGGCACCGGCCACTCCGCTGAGTGAGTTCAGCAGAGAGATCGTGATGGGCATGTCGGCTCCACCTACGCGGATGGCAAAGAATAGCCCGAAGAGAGCTGAAAACAAAAAGCCGCCGGCTATCGCCCAGAAGAGCGGAGATCCTTCGATAGAGATAGAACCGAGTACTACGAATCCGACTGTAAGCAACAATAGTAGGGAGGTCAGCATCGCGTGGTTGGGCCAAATAACCGGACGCTGTGGCAGTACTCTATGCAGTTTGCCTGCAGCGATAAGGCTACCGACAAGCGTAATCATACCCACAGTCAGAGCCAACATACCCGTGGCGCGAGAGAATGTGGGATAGAGATCGACCGAATGATTGTCGGGATCGATGCCAATTGATGCCAAAGAAAGAACTCCGACGAGCGCGGAAGCAGCACCACCGATACCATTGAGCAAAGCGACCATCTGCGGCATCTCTATCATCTTGACGCGTTGCGCCATGATCAGACCGATGATGGCACCAATGAGAAGGAATACATAGACTGACCATACGGGCAGAATAGCATTGTAAATTAGCGTGAGGATAATTCCGCCGAGCATGGCCACTGCGCTGAGTGTGTTGCCCGCTGCGGCAGTCTTCACACGGCTCATCATCGATATGCCTCCCAATACCATGAGGGAGAGTATCGTACAGAGTACGTAATATGCAATAGCGCTCATTGCTCACCCCCTTTCTTCTTTTTGCTAAACATGCGTAACATACGGTTGGTGACACCAAAACCGCCTACTACGTTGATCGTAGCGAGGATAATCGCCATCCCTCCGAAGATCTGGCCCAGAAGGAAATTCCCGCCATTATCGAAAAGGAAGGACAGTCCCGTAGCTGCGATAGCCCCGATGACTGTAACCCCCGAGAGTGCATTCATGCCGGACATGAGCGGCGTGTGCAGCAAGCTGGGGACATTGCTGATCAGCTTGTAACCGATAAGCGTGGCAGCTATCAGCACAACGATGAGAATGATCGGATTCATTACTGTTATGAGTGATTAGGAGTATTGAAAAGAATTAAGAGCCAAGGGACGGCCGCTTGAGAGGGGTCGTTCCTTGGCTCTTGAGATAAGATTGTAGGAACAGTTCTGTTTAGATACCCATGGCTTCGCGTGTACCGGCGTGTTTGATTTCGCCGTCGCGAGTAACGAGGATACTGCTACATACTTCGTCGTTCATGTCCAGTGTGATCTGACCATCCTTCACGAGGTACTTCATCAGATTGTACATATTCTGTGCGAACATCCAAGTAGAGCTCTTCGGCAGCATACCCGGGATGTTCTTGATACCCTGAATCATGACACCATGTTTAACTTCCTTGGTTCCCTTCGGTGTGATTGCGCAGTTACCACCTTGGTCGATAGAGATATCTACGATCACGGAGCCGCGCTTCATACCCTTCACCATCTCTTCTGTGATGATGATAGGAGCCACCTTGCCCGGGATCAATGCACTACAGAATACGATATCCATGTCCTTGATCGTCTCCATGAGGGCTTTGCGCTCTCTGTCGAGTACATCTTCGGGCAACTTATTGGCATAGCCACCTGCTGCGATGGCGAGTTCGGCGGGAACAGTCGTGTCAACAACCTTGGCACCGAGGCTCTGAGCTTGCTCGGCAGCAGCAGGACGGATGTCTGCTGCATAGGTGATAGCTCCCAGACGCTTGGCCGTAGCCAATGCCTGCAGACCGGCTACACCCACACCGATTACCATTACTTTGGCGGGAGGGATCATACCCACAGCCGTACCCATCATGGGGATGAAGCTGGGGAAGTCCTCGGCTGCCATGAGGATGCCCTTGTAGCCGGCACAAGTACTCATAGACGTGAGTGCGTCGAGGTTCTGAGCACGTGAGATACGGGGAATACCGTCGAGCGTGAGAGAGATAACACCTTGCTTGGCGAGGTTGCGCACCATGTCGTGATTGACGGGCGAAGCGGGGTGGATGAAAGTGATGAGGTACTGTCCTTGGCGCATGAGTTCTACCTCGTGCTTGCCCAACTGCTCGTTGAACAAAGGCTCTTTTACCTTGAGGATAACCTCAGCACCATCGTACACAGCCTTAGCGCCGTCTACCAACGTAGCACCAGCTTTGGCATATTCTTCGTCATGATACTGAGCTCCTTCTCCTGCGCCCTTTTCAAAGAGGACTTTGAAGCCGTCTGCTACAAACTTGGCCACGGTTTCGGGCGTAGCCGATACACGGTTTTCACCGTGCATAATCTCTTTTGGAATGCCGATAATCATTGCGTAGATTCCTTTTTGTATGTGATTTTCTAAACTAATTTGCCGGAGGTTAACATCGGCTGCTTCCTTCGTCTGCCGGCATAGGGAGGGAAGGCGTCCGGAAGTCATCGGGATGTAAGCCGCTGAGCGACCACAAAAGTAGGAAAGAAATATATAATATAGAGCGATTCACCTGATATTTGTCTCATTCTCTGCATCCTCCGGGCCGAAAATAGTTCCTATCCAACGTGATAATACGGCACAGTCGAAGGCAGATAGGCTCTTGTGTGAAAAAAAGTGCAGATGTGTTATGATCTTCCACGTACGCAAATTGTCGAGTAAACTCGCGCTAAAAAGAAATTTTTTTGGCGCCGTTTCCGGAAAATTTATGCGCCAAATCGAAAAACTTTTGGCGCATATTCTCCCTGCATTCCGGCGCCATATTCTCTCGGTTTTTGGCTCATGATTTCGAGAAATGCACTTCGCCGCTCTCAAAACCCTGTGAAGCGTTAAAAAAAATCATGCCACATTCGTCTTTTCTGCCGAGTCGGGGAGTTATCCTTGGGTGTGGGGATCAGTATTGTGGGTATTACCTGTGTTTTTTTCCTATTTTTGAACCACATAATCATTGACAAGAGCATTATAGACATATGATATTCAACTTTTTGATTGTCTCCGACGAAGTGGATGACTTTCGCCGCGAGATAGCGATTGACTCCGAGGCTACTTTTCTCGATCTCCAGAACGCAATTTTGGATTCGGTGGGCTATACCCGTACCGAACTTACCTCTTTCTTTCTATGCGATGAAGACTGGCGTAAGGGGCAGGAGATCACACTCATGGAGATGGATACGGCAGCCGATCAAGACAGCTATGTGATGGATGAAACTCGTTTGGAGGAGTTTATCGAGGATGAACACCAGCGATTGGTTTTCGAATTCGATCTGATGTCCGAGCGTTACTTCTTTATTGAAGTGATGGACATCGTACCGGGTAAATCCCTTGCCGAGCCCAAACTTCTCACATCCGAAGGCCAACCACCCCGACAGACCTCTCTGGACGATCTGATGGATCCTACAGCCGATCCTGCCAAGCAGGCCAAGGGGCTGGATCTGGGCGAGGACTTCTTCGGTGACACGGAGTATAATGAGGATGAGTTAGATCGTGACGGCTTCGAGGGTTTCGACGAGATTACGCCCGATATGGCCGACAACTATTAGCCCTCTTCCTTGGACGCCCATCCTTGCACGCTATACGTTTTGCTTGGTCCCACCGGTGTGGGCAAGACCGAGCTGAGCCTTGACATAGCCGAGCGACTGGGTAGTCCGATTCTTTCGGCGGACTCCCGTCAGATCTTTCGCGAATTGCCCATAGGAACAGCGGCGCCCACACCCGAACAGCGGGCGAGGGTGCCGCATCTTTTTGTGGCTACACACAGCGTCAGTGACTACTACAGTGCGGGGATGTACGAGGTGGAAGTTCTTGAGACGTTAGCGGAACTGTTCGGAAAGCATCGGGGGGTGTTGCTCACGGGTGGGTCGATGATGTATATCGATGCCGTATGCAGTGGCATAGACGATATCCCCGATGTTTACCCCGAGGTGCGTGAGGAGTTGTATGCACGCTATGCAGATGAAGGATTGGATGGGATACTGTCGCAGCTTCGTCTGTTGGATCCGGACTATTATGCTCGCGTCGATAGGCGTAACTACAAACGAGTGATCCATGGGTTGGAAGTGTGTCTCACAACGGGCAGACCTTTTTCTTCTTTTCACCGGCACGAAGCCAAAGAGCGGCCTTTCCGCATTGTCAAAATAGGTCTCTGTCGAGACCGTGAAGAGCTATGCGAACGTATTGATGCGCGTGTGCTGCAAATGATGGCAGATGGGTTGGAAGAAGAGGCTCGTGCGGTCTATCCGTTGCGACATCTTAATGCACTGAATACGGTGGGATACAAGGAAATGTTCGAATACTTCGACGGCCACATAGACAGAGCCGAAGCAGTGCGACGCATCCAACGCAACAGTCGGGTTTATGCTCGCAAGCAGATGACTTGGTTTCGGCGCGATGCTGAGATACAGTGGTTCCATCCCGAAGCCGACCGTGAGGCTATTCTCTCTTTAATCTCTTCTCGAACTCCCTAAGTGTTGTGTTAAAACAATTGTGGTTTGTTGTTTTTATTGTACTTTTGTTCAGAGAAAGTCAACCTAATTCAATTGAAAATCTCCGTTTTGATGAGTTTCGACTTAACTGTTTGACTTATGAAGCAAAAGCGATTTCTTGAGAAAAAAGCAACCTTCCCTCAGATTACTATGGAGTTTATTACAATAGTAATTTTGCTTTTGTCATGTCTTCCCTATTTCTATAGAATAGACAGCTTGCCCATACAGTTGTGGGATGAGTCGCGTGTGAGCATGAATGCTCTTTGTATGTATTATAATGGTGACTGGGGAATGACGTACTTTTTCGATGAACCCGATATGTGGAATACCAAGCCACCCCTCTTGATATGGCTTCAAGTGTTTTTTATGAAAATTCTAGGTCCGAAAGAATTGGCTATTCGTCTGCCTTCTGCGTTAGCTGCTGTAGGTGCTAATGCCCTTTTGTTTTGGACTGCGCGCAAAATATATGGAAATAATTTGTCAGGAATAATAGCCGTATTTATTCTTGTAACCTCACCTCTGTTTGTGAATATTCATGGTGTACGCACCGGAGACTATGAGTCTTTGCTGTTGTTCCTGGTATGTTGTTTTGTCGTTTTTTCTTTCTTCTGTTCTATAGAATATAGGAAAGGACAGATTCGGCAAGCACATCGTTATCTCTACATTTCCAGCCTGGCTCTCTCTCTTGCTGTCCTTACAAAAGGGGTACAACCTTTGATTATCGCTCCTGCTGTGTTGGCTTTTGTGTTATCCTACGGAGGGGCTAAGCGCATTTTGAAAGATAAGCACCTCTATTTTGCATTTTTGCTTTTCGTTCTAATTGCAGGAGCATGGTATTTTGGACGTGAAATAAAAAGTGCAGGCTATTTACAAGCGATATCGGAGACTGAGTTGGGTGGACGTTTTTTTGATTCTGACTCACTCGTGAATCGGAAGCAAGCCCATTTTTATCTGACTTATCTTTGGAATGAATATCCCTGGGGTACTGCCATTTTCGGAGGAAGTTTCTTATTTGCCATCCTCTGTAGACGAAAAACGAGTAGACAATTTGCATTGTATTTGGCCTTCTGCATTGTTTTTTACTTATCGATTCTTTCCATGGCAACTACCAAGATTTGGTGGTATATGCTTCCAATTCTTCCTCTTATGGGACTGATTATCGCCGGAATAGGCGTCCCGATCACTCATCGCCTTAAGAAGATATATAGCCCTTCATCTGTGTCCTCCATATCATTGTTCTTAGTCGTGCTTTTCTTTGCGATCCCCTTTGCTAATATTATGAAGAATATCAAAAACAATGAGTTTGAACTTTTCTATCAAGCGCAGGACGATTTTGGGAACTATCTTAGACGGTTGACCAAAACAGAGGATGCACAAGAGGTCCTGACTAATCCCATGATTCTTGTTTATGGGGAGGATCATTATTCACGAGCACATCTCAACTTCTACCTCTTGCAATTGCAGAAAAAAGGTGTTAAGATCCGATATAAAGAAAGAGAAGAGCTACAATCTGGTGATTTCATTTGTGTGGCAGAACAGTGGGTGCAAGAATATGTAGAAGCCCATTATCGATGTGAAATGGTTGGAGAAGAAGGGAAAAACATGAAATTCCTCCGTATCCTTGAACGTAACGAATGAAGAAACAAATAATCAAATACTATCCATATGAGTGTTAATGCAGGTTATACGAAAGATCTTTCCATTGTTGTGCCAATATACAACGAGGAGAAAGGAATACCAGAGTTGGTTCAACGGCTAAGAGTAGCGGCTTCATCTATAACGGAGAATTTTGAATTGGTCTTTGTCAATGATGGCAGTCGCGATGGTTCATTGGAGCTATTGCGTCGTGAATGTAGCCATGATGACCGTTTCTTTTACATCAATCTGAGTCGCAACTTCGGACATCAGATAGCAGTGTCAGCCGGGTTAGATCATGTGAAGGGAAAAGCTACTGTAATCATTGATGGAGACTTACAAGATCCGCCGGAACTGATTCCTGAAATGTATGCGAAGTACCGTGAAGGTTACGAAGTCGTCTATGCACAACGAAAGCATCGAGAAGGTGAAACATTGTTCAAGAAAGCGACAGCCAAAGCCTTCTACCGAACAATGCGTAAGATCACATCTATTGATATGCCCTTGGATACAGGAGACTTTCGACTGATCGATTGGAGAATTGTGCAATGTCTGCGAGATATGCCTGAGCAAAACAAGTTCTTGAGAGGGCAGATCGCATGGATGGGGTTTCGCCAAACAGGTGTAATGTTTGACCGGGATGAACGAAAATATGGCAAAACGAACTATCCTTTGAGAAAAATGCTTGGTTTGGCCATTGATGGTATAACTGGTTTTTCAAGCAGGCCCCTTGAGTGGGTAACCAAGCTAGGAGCCTTGGTTTCTTTGCTTTCTTTCTTTGTGATAATTTACGCCTTGATCTCACACTTCTTACTTGACAAAACTGTTAGCGGATGGACCTCAGTCATTGTAAGTTCGATGTTTTTAGGGGGGGGACAGTTGATTTGCCTTGGAGTGATAGGTACCTACATTTCCAGGATCAATAAGAATATTGTGGGAAGACCTTTGTATTTAGTTGCTGAAACTAATATTGCAGCAAACAAGTAGTAGCTACGATGAATACGTTTCTTGCTTCTGCTTTTTGTTAGAAGGGGCGAAAATAATAAGTGCAACGGCTATAAGGATACAACCAATACCGGCTACAGAAGAAAGAGTTAGTGTTTCGTTGAATTTCCAGACTCCTACGATTACGGAAGTAAGCGGCTCCATGGCACCTAAGGCAGAGGTGAGCGTGGAGCCGATATTGCGTACGGCTACGACCATAGCCAGATTGGAAATGACCGTGGGAATGAGTGCCAATAGAAAGATGTTGCCCCATGATGCCGCATCGGGTAGAGGAGAGACTTTCCCCTCTATGTATAGAATATGAATCAGGCAGAAGCCTGCTGCTGCGATAAATACGTAGAAAGTGAGCTTGCGGCCGGACATGGTCCTGATTCGGCTCTTGTTAACAACGATAATATACAGAGCGTAGCAGAGGGCAGATATGATGACGATGACGAATCCTGCTCCGCTTACCGGTACGCTTGCGCCGAAGATTCCCATTAGTAGGGCCACTCCTGTGAGTGCCGTGAGTATAGCGATGAGAGGGATGAGTCTTAACCTTTCTCCGAAGAAGACGGCCATTAGTGCTGAGACAAACAGCGGATAGAGGAAGTGTATGGTCGTTGCTACTCCGCTGGGCATGTAAGAATAGCCTCGAAACAGGAAGAGTGCAGAGCCTGTGTATAGGAGACCGAGCAGCGTAATCGGTGCCAGATCGGCACGGACAAGTCGAAAGCTTCCATGCTTGATGCGATGCATCAGGCCGATTGCCACGGCGGCAAATAGGAATCGGTAGAAGAGAATGAGCTCAAACGAAGCGCCTTTGCTCGAAATCGGTAGGGCAAAGAGCGGGATGAGTCCGAATGTTGCTGATGATAATATGCCGACGGCAAGACCGCGTATGCGCGAAGAAGTCATTCGTTTATAGCCTATTCTGTTCGTTCGGAGGGGGTGATAATTTTGTACATGGCTCCTAAGCTTTTTTCGTTTAGGGGCGAAAGATAGGAATAGTTGTCCGACTGCTGACTTCCTTTTGTCCCATCTTTCTGGATTATCCACACTCATTCCCTGCAACAAGCCCTGCAAGGATAAAGTTTCTTGCAGGGCTTGTGCATACAGAATGGGGGGAGTCCGAGAATGGAATCAGTTGCTCATTGATGCCAAGAACTCCATATTGGTATGCGTGTTCTCCAACTGTTTGCGCACAAACTCCATGGCTTCGATGGGGTTCATATCGGACAGATACTTGCGCAGGATCCACATACGGTTGAGTGTTGTGTCGTCTTGGAGCAGATCGTCGCGGCGTGTGCTGCTGGCCATGATGTCCACGGCAGGGTAGATACGCTTGTTGGACAGACGGCGGTCGAGCTGCAACTCCATATTACCTGTGCCCTTGAATTCTTCGAATATGACTTCGTCCATCTTCGAACCGGTGTCGGTCAGAGCAGTAGCCAGGATCGTGAGACTGCCTCCATGCTCGATGTTACGTGCAGCACCGAAGAAACGCTTGGGCTTCTGCAGGGCATTGGCATCGACACCTCCGGAGAGTACCTTGCCCGATGCCGGTTGTACCGTATTATAAGCACGAGCCAGACGGGTAATGGAGTCGAGCAGAATCACCACATCGTGTCCGCATTCTACCATTCTCTTGGCCTTGTTCAGCACTATTTCGGCGATCTTCACGTGGCGTTCGGCAGGCTCGTCAAAGGTCGAAGCGATGACTTCTGCATTGACACTGCGGGCCATGTCTGTTACTTCCTCGGGGCGCTCGTCGATGAGTAAGACGATCATATATACCTCAGGATGGTTGGCTGCGATGGCATTTGCAATGTCCTTGAGGAGCATAGTCTTACCAGTCTTGGGCTGTGATACGATGAGTCCGCGCTGACCCTTGCCGATGGGGGCAAAGAGATCGACTACTCTAACGGAAATCTTGTCGTTGACGGCTCGTATGCCCGGTGCTTCGAGTGTGAACTTCTCCTCGGGGAAGAGGGGAGTCAGATGGTCAAAAGGTACGCGGTCGCGCACTTCTTCGGGGCTGCGTCCGTTGATGCTCTTGACCTGAACGAAGGGGAAATACTTCTCTCCCTCTCTGGGGGGGCGGATGCTCCCTTCTACCACGTCGCCGGTCTTGAGTCCGTTTTGCTTGATCTGTTGCTGCGATACGTAAACGTCATCGGGCGAAGACAGATAGTTGTAGTCCGGCGAGCGCAAGAAACCATAGCCGTCGGGCATGATCTCCAGTACGCCCATACATTCCAAGATGCCGTCGAAGTTGTATAGCGGCTGATGAGGTTCTCGGTGATGAGTGTTCCCGTTGGCTTGTTGTACCCGTTGTTTCGGAGGGAGATTGCTGCCGTTATTAGCCGGAATGTTGTTCGTCTTGGGCTTTTGTTGAGGTTGCTGCTGCAGACTATTGTAGGGCAGCACTTGATCCAACACGGACGAGCTATCCTTGTGTCTGAATACCAATCTGCGAGCTCCACCTTCATCCACGGGGCCGGCACTTATACTTCTGGGGCTTGTCTCTGTGGTAGTGGGTAACGTTTCTTTTCTGTTCTCGCTCTGTGATGCCTTTTCGGTAGGCGTGACAGGTGCCAACGGCGGGAGTGCGGCAGGGCTTGGTTGTCCGCTTGCTATCTGAGGCTGTTCTTGGGATAGAACTTCTTTCGGTTTGTTTGTTGCGGGTTCCTTACGGGTTCCTTGCGTATTCTTTTCTGCCGGCTTCTTCTCTGTCGTTTTGTTTTGGGCAGTGTCGTTCTCTTCAGCGGCTGCGATGGCTACCAACTGTTGTGCATCTTCCTGCGTCTCGGGGGCTGTGCCTTCCGACTTGCGGGGACGACCTCGTTTGCGCTTGGCCGCCGAGTCATCGGCTGCCGACTCGTCAGAGGCAGTTGCGTCAGACTTGCTTGCAGAGTCATTCTGCTCGTTCTCCTTGCGGGGACGGCCGGGTTTGCGTTTTTCGGTGCGCTGTACCTCTTTAGTTTTTTGTTTTTCTGTTTGCACTCCGGCCACGCTGATGGCCTGTTCGTCGAGTATTCTGTAAATAAGTTCTTGCTTGGACAGTGCGCTTGCATTGGCAACGCCCAGTTCGCCTGCGATGGCGGCGAGTTCAGCTTCAGCCTTTTCGTTCAAATCAACGATAGTGTACTTCTGCATAGAAATGAAATTGGGTTGTTCTTAAATAAGATGATGTTGAATTCTGATTGGGGGGTCGATGTATTGGAATGAGACCATGAGTAAAGTCTCGACATCGAGAAAAAGCGTGGTAAATAGAGTCCTATTCATGGCTTTTGTCGCACAAATGTAAGCAATATATTGAAACATGCACCATTTTCTGACTGATTCTTTCGGAGGGGGGTGCATGACAATACTTCCACATACACTATAAGAGAATACATAGAAGAGAACTGCTTATGAAAAGATCATTGTAGCCGTATGGCAACAGCCCCGACTACATAGAAAAACTAATCGGGTATTATCTTTTTTAACTCGCTCTGGCGTCTCGTGAGCGCTGGAATGTATTCTCTGGAATTGTGAGCCAAAAACCGAAAAAATATGGCGCCGAAACATCTGGTAAATACGCGCCAAAAGTTTTTCGAATTGGCGCATAAAATTTCATAAAATGGCGCCAAAATGATTTCTTTTTGGCGCGAGTTTTTTCAAGAATTTGCCCAAGATGTAAATCGTAACATATCTGCATATATTTTTACATAAGCGCAATTATGCGCTTTGGATGGGCACAGCATCCGGAAGAATGAGCGTGAGATAGCCTGTGAAAGCTGGGGGTATTGCCGATATAAAGTGCTATTTTTGCGACACTTTATAAAACGAAAACAACCAAAATGAATACAGACAGACGTGTGCGCGTGCGCTTTGCACCCAGTCCTACCGGACCATTGCATATCGGGGGAGTACGTACAGCATTATACAATTATCTCTTTGCCCGCCAGCATGGCGGTGATATGATCCTGCGTATTGAGGACACGGACAGCAATCGTTTCGTCCCCGGTGCAGAGGCATATATCATCGAGGCATTGGAGTGGTTGGGCATCAAGTTCGATGAGGGCGTGGGCTATGGGGGCCAATACGGACCGTACCGCCAGAGCGAGCGTCGCGATGTCTATCGTGTGTATGTGCGTCAGCTCTTGGATGCAGGGCGGGCTTATATCGCTTTCGACACCCCTGAGGAGTTGGAGGCTAAGCGTGCCGAGGTGGACAACTTCCAATACGATGCTACGACGCGCGGCATGATGCGCAACTCGCTGACTATGCCCGCCGACGAAGTGGAGCGACTGATCGCCGATGGTACGCAGTACGTGGTGCGCTTCTTGGTGGAGCCGAATATCGATGTGGAGGTGGATGACCTGATACGTGGCCGCGTGGTGATCAATTCTTCGATTCTTGATGACAAGGTACTGTACAAGAGTGCCGATGATCTACCCACCTATCACCTCGCCAATATCGTCGATGACCACCTGATGGAGGTGAGCCATGTGATACGTGGTGAGGAATGGCTGCCCAGTGCTCCCCTCCATGTGTTGCTCTATCGGGCTTTCGGTTGGGAGGATACGATGCCGAGGTTTTCCCACTTGGCTCTGCTGCTCAAACCAGAAGGCAACGGCAAGCTGAGCAAGCGTGACGGTGATCGTCTGGGTTTCCCTGTCTTCCCGCTCGAATGGAAAGACCCCAAGACCGGCGATGTGTCCAGAGGCTATCGCGAGAGTGGCTATCTCCCTGAGGCTGTAGTGAACTTTCTTGCTCTCCTTGGCTGGAATCCGGGCAATGACCAAGACGTCATGTGCATGGATGAACTGATCCGTCTCTTCGACATTGAGAAGTGTAGTAAGGCAGGAGCAAAGTTCGATTATGAAAAAGGCAAGTGGTTCAATCACCAATATATACAGCATGCCGACAACGAAATCTTGGCAGAGCTTTTCCGTCCTGTCCTGCGTGAGCATGGGGTAGAGGCTGCGGATGAGAAGGTCGTGCGCGTGATTGCTCTGGTTAAGGAGCGTGTGAACTTTGTTCGTGAGTTGTGGGATCAGGGGGGATTCTTCTTTGTTGCACCCACAGAATACGACGAAAAAACAGCCAAGAAGCGTTGGAAAGAAGATAGTGCTACCCAACTTGGTGAGCTGAGCAGCCTCTTGGAGACGCTGGACGTGTCGTTTGTCGCCATAGAGGTGGAGCCGATCGTAAAGAACTGGATAGAGCAAGGTGGGTATCACCTCGGCAATCTCATGAATGTCACGCGTCTGGCATTGGTGGGAGAGAGCAAGGGCCCTCATATTTTCGACATCATGGAGGTGCTGGGTCGTGACGAAACTGTAAGACGCATTCGTCGTGCCGTGGAAGTCTTAGGCTGATACCTTCTTTCTGTTTCTGCTGATTACTTGGTAGTTCTATGCGATACCTGTTTAGTTTCATCGGTTTAGTCTATTCATCTCTGATCAAACTTGCCGTCCTCTTCAACCCCAAAGCGCGCATGATGGAGCGCGGACGGTGGAAGGTGTGGGGCAAGCTGCGCGGGGGAATAGTCCCCGGAGGGCGTCACATCTGGTTCCATGCGGCCTCACTGGGCGAGTTCGAACAAGGACGTCCCATGATGGAACGCATCAGGGCGGAGTACCCCGACTATCGCATTGTGCTCACCTTCTTCAGCCCTTCAGGCTATGAGGTGCGGAAGAATTATGAGGGAGCCGATGTGATCGTTTACTTGCCTGCCGACAGGATATCGCGGGTACGTAAGTTCTTGGACTTGGTACAGCCGGAGATGGCCATCTTTATTAAGTACGACTTTTGGCCGTGCTTTCTGTTGGAGTTGGAGCGTAGGCAGATCCCCACTTACCTGGTCTCTTCCATATTCCGTCCCACACAACTCTTCTTCCGCTGGTATGGCGGAGCCTATAAACGTTTGCTGCACTGCTTCACGCACATCTTTGTGCAGGATGAGGCTTCGCGCATACTGCTCGGCAAGCATGGTATAGACCCCGTCACAGTGGCTGGTGATACACGCTTCGACAGGGTGATCTCGGTATATGAAGCCAGAAAATCGCTACCGCTGGTAGAGAGGTTTGCAGCCACTGTACCGGAGGATGGACTGGTGATCGTGGGCGGAAGCAGTTGGCCACCCGATGAGGAGATACTGGTGCGTTACTTCAATCGCAATCCCAAAGTCAAACTGATTTTGGCTCCTCATGAGATAGACAAGGAACATCTGCTGCAGATCATTTCGCACTTGAGACGCCCATTCATCCGCTTGTCGGAGGCTACGGAAAGCAATATCGACCGTCAGGACTGCCTCATCGTGGACAGCTTCGGTTTGCTCTCGTCGATCTATCGCTACGGTCAGGTGGCGTTTATAGGTGGCGGATTCGGCAAGGGGATTCACAATACGCCCGAAGCCGCCGTGTATGGGGTGCCGGTTATCTTCGGACCTCGATATGAGAAGTTCAAGGAGGCGCGCGAGCTGATAGCCGAAGGCGGAGCCTTTACGGTTTCTTCTGCAGAGGAATTTACTTCACTGATCGAACGCTTGATAAGCGACAAGGGCTATCGCGAGGCGGCTTCTCGTGCTGCTGCCGACTATATCCGTACCCATGCGGGAGCCACAGAGCGCATTGTCCGACAAATTATCCGATAACTCACGGAGCCTTTACATGCCTTAGTAATCGAATATCTATGATGAAGAACATGTGGAATCCGATATGGAAGACCAATAGCTGGTGGGCTTTTGTCTATCGTTTAGCCTTGGCTTACTTTTTCTTTGGCCTGGCCCGTGGCTTGTTCTACCTCTTCAACTATCGCTTTTTTGCCGATATGACTGCCGAACAGGTGGGGCGTGCTTGGATGGGTGGTTTGCGTTTCGATACGGCTGCAGTTCTTTATCTCAATGTTCTCTTTATACTGCTGAGTTTTCTTCCCTTCCGATTTCGTATGCGTCGAGCCTATCGGATCCTGACGGATTGGACCTTCTTGGTGCCGAATGCCTTGGGGTTGATCGCAGGTTTGGCCGATTGTGCCTACTATCCTTATACGCTTAAGCGGACAACCTCCACAGTCTTTTCTGAATTTGGTCATGAGGGTGGGGGGCTGTTGATGGGACACCTGATCCTAAATTATTGGTACATCACGCTGCTGGCTATAGTCCTTATTGTCGTGATGGTATGGCTGTATCGTCGGGTACAGCCGGTACGCACTTATGGCGAGAAGGGGGGGCGACTACGTTATTACGCGCTCCATACGTTGGCGCTTATGGCTGCCATTACCTTTATTATATGGGGGATACGTGGCGGTAGCTTTGCCAAAGCTTGGCGTCCGATGACTATGAGCTATGCCAATCTGTCCGTGGACAAGGTGGAGCATCGTGCATTAGTGCTCAATACACCATATAGTATTATTCGCACTATCGGGAAGAATGGTTTGGAAGAGAAGCATTTCTTCGCCACGGAAGAGGAGATGCATCGGGTATTCAACCCTGTACATCGACTGTCTGAGAGCACATCGGCGCGATTCGGACAGCTGCGCGGACGCAATGTGATGGTGATCATCATCGAGAGTTTTGCCCGTCAGTATGTGGGTTGTTTGAATGAAAGCATCCCGAACTACCGTGGTTATACTCCTTGTTTCGATTCACTTTCACGCAAAGGTTATTTATTCGAGCAAGCCTTTGCCAACGGACGCAAGAGTATTGATGCCATGCCGTCGATATTGAGTTCCGTGCCTCCATTGCAAGAGCACTTTATCACTTCGCATTATTCCGGCAACGAGATCGAAGGGTTGGCCACTGCTCTAGGACGAATGGGGTACCACTCCATTTTCCTGCATGGAGCACCGAATGGCTCTATGGGTTTCGATGCATTTGTCAAGCAGGCCGGCTATCAACGTTATTTCGGCAAGACAGAGTATGCCCGCGATGAGGATTTCGATGGGGTATGGGGCATTTGGGACGAACCTTTCTTGCTGCGAGCAGTAGATGAACTGGGGCAGATGAAGCAACCGTTTGTCGGCACCCTTTTTACTCTTTCCAGTCACGAGCCTTTCCGCATCCCGAGTCAATATCAGGGGAAGTTCCCCAATGAAGGAGAGCCATTGGTGCAGTGCATTGGCTATACGGACCATGCGTTGGGCGAGTTCTTCCGTAAAGCTGCTAAACAGCCCTGGTTTGAGAACACACTCTTCGTTATCACTGCCGACCATGCTTCGGGAGATTTGCTTCCACAGTACCGAACAGCCGTAGGGCGCTATGCTGTTCCTCTGCTGTTTTATGCACCGGGTTCCGATCTGATCGGAATGGATCGGACCACTACCGTGCAGCAGGCCGACATTCTCCCCACAGTGCTTAGTCTTTTGGGGTATCCGCATCCGGTATTGGCCTATGGCAATGATATCTTTAATGCCGGGGCGCCGCACTTTGCTGTTACTGATTTTGATGGCACGCTTCAGTTGATAGAGAATGGCTTTGTCCTGCGTCATGATGGTAGTCGTCCACTTGGTTTATACGACTATTTACACGATCCGGATTTACAAGTCGATTTACTTCCGAGCATGGGTAGTCATGCCGACAGCATGGCTCGCCGCGTGGAAGCGGTCATTCAGTCCTTCAATCATCGTATGAATGCCAATAGAATGACAGCAAACAAGTGATTTTACTTGTTTCTTAGTATCAATTTTGCCAATTGAGGGTAATAAGCCTATTTTTGTCACACAAATCAATCTGTTATGAAAGGAATTATCCTGGCCGGTGGATCCGGTACACGTCTATATCCGATAACTCGTGGTGTGAGCAAACAGCTCTTACCCATTTACGATAAACCAATGGTCTATTACCCGCTCTCTACACTTATGTTGGCGGGGATTAGGGAGATATTGGTCATCTCTACGCCTCAAGACTTGCCCTCGTTTCGTAGGCTTTTGGGAGATGGTAGAGACTTTGGTATTCGTTTGGAGTATGCAGAGCAGCCTTCTCCCGACGGATTGGCTCAGGCGTTTATCATCGGTCGTGAGTTTGTCGGAGATGATTGTGCTTGTCTGGTATTGGGGGATAATATCTTTTACGGTCACAGCTTCAGCCAGATGCTGCGTACAGCTGTTTCAGAAGCTGAAAAAGGAATGGCTACGATCTTCGGTTATTATGTCAATGATCCCGAACGTTACGGCGTTGCTGAGATGGATGCCGCCGGTAAGGTGATCAGCATAGAAGAAAAACCGGCTAAGCCCAAGAGTAACTATGCTGTGGTCGGCTTGTATTTCTATCCCAATGAAGTGTTGGATGTTGCAGCTCAAGTTAAACCGTCTGCACGAGGCGAGTTGGAGATCACGAGTGTGAATCAGGAATTCATGGAGCGCGATCAGCTCCGACTTCAGCAGCTTGGACGTGGCTTTGCGTGGTTAGATACAGGTACGCATGAGTCATTGACGGATGCATCGGTCTTCGTGTCGGTTATTGAGAAGCGTCAAGGACTGAAGATTGCTTGTCTGGAAGAAATCGCATTCAACAATGGTTGGCTCACAACTGAAGACCTAAGACGTCTGGTCGAACCGATGAAAAAGAATCAATACGGGCAGTATCTACTCGGTCTGATCAAGTAACAGAGATGAACTTCATAGCTACCGAAATTCCCGAAGTCGTAATAGTCGAACCACGCTTGTTCCGTGATGAGCGGGGCTATTTCTTTGAATCTTTCAGCAAACAGACCTTTGATGCCGGCATTCGCTCTGTTCAATTTGTTCAAGACAATGAATCTGCATCACGATATGGCGTCCTGAGAGGACTACACTTCCAGAAACCACCGCATGCTCAGAGCAAGTTGGTACGTGTAGTGCGAGGTCGTGTGGTGGACTATGCAGTGGATATTCGTTTTGGATCGCCCACCTTTGGTCGGTACGTCGCGGTAGAACTTTCTGATCAGAACTTCCGGCAACTTTTCATTCCCAGAGGCTTTGCTCATGGTTTTGTAGTGCTGAGCGACGAAGTTGTATTCCAATACAAATGCGACAACTACTATGCTCCTCAAAGTGAAGGAGCAATCGCTTGGAACGATCCTGATCTGAATATTGACTGGCGTATCCCATCAGAGGACATTATCCTCTCGGCTAAGGATCAAGCCAATCGCTCTTGGAAAGAGTTGACAGCCGATGAAGACTTTTGTCGTCTCTTCCCTTACAATCAAGATTTATACAAATGAACCAAGTACTCGTAACAGGTGCTAACGGGCAATTAGGTAGCGAGATTCGACTGTTGGCAGGTGCCGACGGTCGTTTCATTTTCACCGATTTGCCGGAGTTGGACATTACGAATAGAGAAGAGGTACTGCGCTTTGTGAAAGAACACCGTGTAGGTACCATCATTAACTGTGCCGCTTACACGGCAGTGGACAAGGCCGAAGATGACGAAGCCGCAGCAGCGCTTGTCAATCATCGAGCTGTATCGTATCTGGCCGAGGCAGCAGTCATCCACGATGCCCTCCTCATACATGTGTCCACAGACTATGTATTCGACGGCACGGCGCATATTCCTTACAAAGAAGAGGTGCCGACAGCTCCTCTCGGCGCTTATGGTCGCACCAAGCTCGGTGGAGAGCAAGCCGTATTGGCATCAGGTTGTCGTCATATCATCCTGCGCACCTCGTGGCTTTACTCCTCTTTCGGAAACAATTTTGTCAAGACCATGCTCCGATTGACGGCAGAGCGTGATGCGCTGAACGTTGTATTCGATCAGATAGGAACGCCCACATATGCAGCCGATTTAGCATCTTTCATTCATCGAGTAGCTGTAGCCCAATTGCCGATCCACACAGGTCTCTATCATTATAGCAATGAAGGCGTTTGTTCGTGGTTCGACTTCGCTGTGGCCATTACCCGAATGAGCGGACACACGGCTTGCAAGATCGCTCCCTGTCATAGTGATGAATTTCCGGCAAGGGTCAAGCGTCCTCATTATTCCGTCCTGGACAAGACGCTCGTCAAGAGCACTTTCGATATCGACATCCCCCATTGGCAAAGCTCGCTGGCTGTCTGTCTCAACCTCCTAAAACAAGCATAAACAAATGAACTATCGACGTCATATCCTCATTACCGGCGGTGCCGGCTTCATCGGGTCCCATTTGGTGCGCCTAATGGTGAATACCTATCCCGATTACGAGATCGTGAATCTCGACAAGCTGACCTATGCCGGCAATCTGGAGAACCTAAAGGATATAGAATTCAAGCCCAATTACCGCTTTGTCAAGGCAGATATTTGCGATGCAGAAGCCCTGAATAGGGTATTTGCGGACTATGCCATCGACGGTGTCATCCACTTGGCAGCAGAAAGTCATGTCGATCGTTCCATTAAAGACCCGCTCGCTTTTGCCCGCACCAATGTGATGGGTACGCTCACGCTCCTGCAGGCGGCCAAGGAGGCATGGAGTGGAGCCTATGAAGGCAAGCGTTTCTATCATGTCTCCACGGACGAAGTCTATGGCGCATTAGAATTCGACGGTACGCTCTTCACGGAAGAGACCAAATATGATCCCCATTCACCTTACTCAGCCAGCAAAGCCAGTAGCGATCATTTCGTTCGTGCCTACCACGATACATTCGGTTTGCCGACGGTGATCTCCAACTGCTCCAATAATTACGGTTCGTATCAGTTCCCTGAGAAACTCATTCCTCTCTTCATCAACAACATCAGACACAACAAGCCTCTGCCAGTCTATGGCAAAGGCGAGAACGTACGCGACTGGTTGTATGTGGAGGACCATGCCCGAGCCATCGACCTGATCTTCCATCGGGGCAAGGATGGCGATACCTATAATATAGGTGGTTTCAACGAGTGGAAAAACATAGATCTCATCAAGGTCATGATCCGTGTAGTGGATCGTTTGCTCGGACGCGAAGAAGGCACATCTGACAAGCTGATCACCTATGTGACAGACAGAGCCGGACACGACCTGCGCTATGCCATCGACTCGACCAAGCTCAAGAACGAACTCGGTTGGGAGCCGTCACTTCAGTTCGAAGAGGGAATAGAGAAGACGGTGCGTTGGTATCTCGATCACCAGGGCTGGCTGGACCATGTGACCAGTGGTGAGTATCTGCGCTACTACGAAGATATGTACGCAGGGCGATAGATTGCTTTTGCCTATATTTGTCGGAGTTTTTTGGGTGAGAAGCAGTTTCTCGTTTGTTTTCGGCCCATCGAATAACAATCAAACAACATAATACAACAAACAAATAATCAACAATGAAGACAACTCCCTTTACTGATGTACACATCGCCTTAGGCGCTAAGATGCATGAGTTCGCCGGCTACAATATGCCGATCGAGTACAGCGGCATCATCGACGAACACATGAACGTGGTTAACAACGTAGGTGTGTTCGACGTTTCACATATGGGTGAGTTCTGGGTGAAAGGCCCCAACGCTCTCCGCTTCCTGCAGAAAGTATCCAGCAACGACGCTTCCAAACTGGCTGTCGGACAAGTACAATACTGCTGCTTCCCCAATAACGACGGTGGTATCGTGGACGACTTCCTCCTCTATCGCTACGAAGAAGAAAAGTATCTGATGGTACCTAATGCTGCCAACGTGGAGAAAGACTGGGCATGGTGCCAGCAACTCAACACGATGGGAGCTATTCTGGAAAATTCTTCGGACAATATCGCCCAGCTTGCCGTACAAGGCCCCAAGGCTACCGAAGTGATGCAGCGTCTGACGGACATCAACCTGAGCGAAATCACCTACTACACTTTCAAGGTGGGTACGTTCGCCGGCTGCCCCGATGTGATTATCTCTGCTACGGGCTACACCGGTGCTGGTGGTTTCGAGCTCTATTTCTATCCTGAGTACGCACAGAAGATCTGGGATGCACTCTTCGAGGCCGGAAAGCCGGAGGGCATCAAGCCTGCAGGTCTCGGTGCTCGCGACACGCTCCGTCTGGAAATGGGCTTCTGCCTCTATGGCAATGATATATGTGATACGACTTCGCCCATCGAAGCCGGTCTGGGTTGGATCACCAAATTCACTGATGACAAGATGGAGATGCCGAGCCGCAAGCTCATGGAAGAGCAGAAAGCCGGAGCTCTCAAGCGCAAGCTCGTTGCATTCGAACTCAAAGACAAGGGTATTCCCCGTCAGCACTATGAAATTGCCAATGCCGAAGGTCAGATTATCGGTGAGGTAACTTCAGGAACGATGTCTCCTTGCTTGAAGAAGGGTATCGGTATGGGTTATGTAACGCCCGAGTATAGCAAGGTTGGTACTGAGCTGGGCATCGTAGTACGTGGCCGTCAGCTCAAAGCTGAAGTCGTAAAGCTGCCTTTCCGCAAGTAAGCCGAAAGAGCAATATACGCTTGCAAAAGAGACAGGAGTGCGTAGGAACGTCAAGTTCTTGCGCACTTGTTTTTTTGTCTTTAATGTGTGGAATTATTTCTGTGCTACAGAGAAATTCGGCACCCCATGTGCTCTAAGAAAATCTTCAGACCGAGAAGGATGAGGATGATGCCGCCGAACAGTTCAGCCGAATGTTTCTTTCGGGCACCCCATCGTCTGCCGATGAGTACACCCATGAGGGATAGTATAGCAGTGACGATGCCTATGCAGAGTACAGCTGTGAGGATGTGAACTTCCATAAAGGCGAAGGTGAGTCCCACAGCGAGGGCATCGATGCTGGTCGCTATGGCCAGACTGATGAGCACGAAGAAGTGTCCGCTGTGGAAGATTCGCGGAGTACTGACCGTCTTTTCTTCACAATTGGTCGGGCAGCTAAAAGATTCAATCACCATCTTACCACCGATCAGAGCCAGCAGGACGAACGCTATCCAGTGATCATAAGCATCCAATTCTTCGGCAAACGTTGATCCCACCAGCCATCCTATTAGAGGCATGACTCCTTGGAAGAATCCGAATATCAAACCGATGGTGACAGCTATGCTTACAGCTCGTCGGCCTGCTTTTACGCCACGGCAGACGGACACCGCAAAGGCATCCATCGCCAATCCCACGGAGAGGAGTATAAGTTGTAAGAGTCCCATCAGTTGATAGAGGAGTATGACATAGCAGCGGCACGGGCCGGTAATCGATTCGCATTTGTTCGCCGCCGCAAAAATAGTCTTTTCGCAGGTCTCCGAATCAAACTCTGACCAATGTTGTAGCACCTACGACTCCATGAGACTAAATTTTCGCCCCAAAACATTGTCACTTATGGCGCCAAAAGCAAAGACAAACCTGCGCCAAATCTTTTGTGATTACGCGCCATTTTTTGACAAAATATGCGCCAATTCTTTTTTGTAATGGCGCGGGTTTGTCACTCTTTTTGGTGCGACAATTTTCAGCCTTTTGGCTCCAAATACAAGACGAGTGGCATGAAGAGTCTCTGCCCCATAGACCATTTTATTGCCTGCGTCGCCTGTCTGTTATGCCGATCGGGAGCGCGCACGAGTGGTAATGTATGGCTTTCATTTGTATATACCCATATTTCCTTGTTACTTTGCAGCCACAAAAGAGATACAGAGAAGAGAATAACAAAGCATATGTACGTCGAAGTATTAAAGTCCAAGATACACCGCGTGACCATCACGGAGGCCAATCTCGACTATGTGGGCAGCATCACCATCGACGAAGATCTGATGGATGCCGCCAATATCATAGCCGGTGAGAAAGTACAGATCGTGGACAACACCAATGGGGCTCGTTTAGAGACCTATACGATACCGGGTCGGAGGGGTTCGGGCGTTATCTGTCTGAACGGAGCTGCTGCCCGCATCGTGCAGCCGGGCGACATCATCATCATCATGGCGTATGCATGGATGCCTTTCGAGGAGGCCATGGCGTTCAAGCCGTGTGTCGTCTTTCCAGACACAGTCACCAACAAGATCATCGATCAATAATCACAGCAATTATAGTTCCTCTCCGAGGTATGCCTTTGCGGGCGGGGGATGGAATCTGACATTAACTTCCTATGTTTGAAAATCTGAGCGAACGGCTCGACCGTTCATTTAAGCTCCTCAAAGGCGAGGGGCGGATCACCGAAATCAATGTAGCCGAGACTCTCAAGGATGTGCGTCGTGCCCTTTTGGATGCCGACGTCAATTATATTGTAGCCAAGCAGTTCACCGATCTCGTCAAAGAGAAGGCTCTCGGGCAGAATGTGCTCACATCCGTGCGCCCGGGCGAGCTTATGGTCAAAATCGTCCACGACGAACTGGCAACCCTGATGGGGGGACACTCGGTGGACATCAACCTCAAAGGCAGTCCCGCCATCATCTTGATGTCCGGTTTGCAAGGCTCGGGTAAGACGACTTTCTCGGGTAAGCTGGCCAATATGCTCAAGAGCAAACAAGGCAAGCATCCGATGTTGGTCGCTTGTGACGTATATCGTCCTGCCGCCATCCAGCAGCTGATGATCCTGGGCGAGCAGCTCCAAGTGCCCGTCTATAGCGAGCCGGACAGTAAGAACCCCGTGGAGATAGCCCGCCATGCCGTGGCAGAGGCCAAGACCAAGGGGCACGATGTGGTGATCATAGATACCGCCGGTCGTCTGGCCATCGATGAGGAGATGATGCGCGAGATCGAAGCCATCAAAGCGGCAGTCGATCCGGGAGAAGTCCTCTTCGTCGTGGATTCGATGACGGGACAGGATGCCGTGAACACGGCGAAGGAGTTCAACACTCGTCTCGACTTCGACGGCGTTGTCCTCACCAAACTCGATGGTGACACGCGTGGAGGTGCCGCTCTTTCTATTCGTTCGGTCGTGGACAAACCCATCAAGTTTGTCGGTACGGGCGAGAAGATGGAAGCGATCGATGTTTTCCACCCCGAGCGTATGGCAGACCGTATCCTCGGCATGGGTGACATCGTGTCGCTCGTGGAGCGTGCTCAGGAGCAGTACGATGAGCGCGAGGCGCGTAAGCTGGAAGAGAAGATCGCCAAGAATCAGTTCGACTTCAACGACTTTTTGGCTCAGATCCATCAGATCAAGAAGATGGGTAACCTGAAGGAACTCGCCTCGATGATCCCGGGAGTGGGCAAGGCTATCAAGGATATGGACATCGACGACGATGCTTTCAAGAGCATCGAGGCCATTATTTACTCGATGACACCCGAGGAGCGTTCGCATCCCTCCATCCTCAACGGCCAACGTCGCAAGCGCATCGCCACGGGTAGCGGTACGTCCATTCAGGAAGTGAACAGGCTGATTACGCAGTTCGACCAGACGCGTAAGATGATGAAGAATATCCAAGGTTTCAAAGGCGGCAAAATGCCTAAGATGCCCCGCATGCCCAAGATACCGGGACGATAAGGTTCATTTTCTAAAAGGAGTGTAGAACAATTGCGTGTGGGATAGGTTTGTATATATATGGAAACTACATATCAACTACTTGACGGAAAGAAAATTTCCGCTGAAATAAAGCAAGAAATCGCAGCCGAGGTGAACAGGCTGCTGGAGAAAGGCATGCGGCGTCCGCATCTCGCGGGTGTGCTCGTAGGGCACGACGGAGGTAGCGAGACGTATATGGCCAGCAAAGTGAAAGCTTGTGAGGAAGTAGGCTTCACCTCGTCGCTCATTCGCTACGACGTAGATGTGACAGAGGACGAGCTGCTCGACTGCGTGCACCGCTTGAACAACAACGAAGAGGTGGACGGCTTCATCGTACAACTCCCGCTCCCCAAGCATATTGACGAGCAAAAGATCATCGAATCCATCAATCCCAAGAAAGATGTGGATGGATTTCACCCCATCAATGTGGGAAGGCTCAGCACAGGCTTGCCGTGCTTCGTCTCTGCCACACCCAAGGGAATCGTAGAGCTGCTCAAACGATACAATGTTCCCACAAGTGGCAAGCACTGTGTGGTGCTCGGCCGCAGCAATATCGTGGGCAAGCCTGTGTCCCAATTGCTCATCCAGAAGGGGTACCCCGGCGATTGCACCGTGACGGTGTGCCATAGTCGCACGCCGAACATCAAGGAGATATGTCTCTCGGCCGATATCATCATCGCTGCCCTCGGACAGCCTGAGTTCGTGAAGGCCGACATGATCAAGCCCGGTGCAGTGGTTATAGATGTGGGCACGACGCTTGTGCCCGATCCTACACGTAAGAGTGGCGTTCGCCTCACGGGGGATGTCAAATTTGACGAGGTAGCACCACTATGCTCCTATATCACACCTGTGCCGGGTGGAGTGGGGCCGATGACCATCGTATCTCTCATGTCCAATACTCTGTTGGCGGGAAAAGGTCTGACCTGGTAGGAATAGCTCGGGTATTTCGCATTGACTACAAATAATAGGCACCGCCATGTCGTAGAGGTACGACGTAGCGGTGTTTTTTTCGTAGAGGAGACAATTTGGCAATGGATAGTGAAACAAGGCTAAAGAGCCACTATCGCGCACTGTTGCGTCTGGGCTTGCCCATTATCGTCGGGCAGCTCGGGATCATCATGGTGAGCTTCATTGACAACGTCATGGTGGGACACCACTCCATGAACGAATTGGCGGCGGCTTCTTTCGTGAACAATCTGCTGATGCTTCTCTATGTCTTCGGCATCGCTTTCGGTTACGGCCTTACGCCGATGGTGGCATCTTCCGATCATCGACAGCGTCACTTCAGTGTCGGCATCCTCTTCCGCCACAGTCTCAGAGTCAATTTGTGGATGGGCGTTCTCTTGGTGGGGATAGCCGTTGGCCTTATTCCCCTCTTCGGTGTGTTCAATCTGCCGGATGAGTTGCGCCCGGTCGTTATGCCCTATTACTGGATTCAAGTCGGCGGGCTGATACTTGTGATGGGATTCAATACGCTCAAGCAACTATACGATGGGATGAGTGACACGAAGACGCCCATGTATGTGACCGTAACAGGCAACTTCTTGAACATGGTGCTGAACTACTTGCTCATCTTCGGTATTGGTTTCTTGCCCGAGCTGGGCCTTGTGGGAGCGGGCTTGGCTACGCTCATGGCGAGAGTGGTTATGCTGCTCGCACTCATGTATATATTCGCCAGACGCAAGAGTTGGCAGCCCTTACGAATGGGATTTGCGCGGACAGTGCATCTGAGACGGGTCTATCGGCGTCTCTTCGGCATCGGGATGCCCGTGGCCGTACAGATGGGATTGGAAGCGGCTTCCTTCACCATCGTTATCGTTTTTGTGGGCAGATTGGGAGGACAGGCTTTGGCTGCCCATCAGATTGTAAGCGTGATCACCACCATCGGCTACATGATCTATTATGGCATCGGTGCCGCAACGACAATCCACATCAGTCACTACAGGCTGCGGGGCAAGCCGGCTGAGGTGCGGCGCATAGCAGCGGATGCCTATCGGATGAGTGCCCTCGGCGCTTTGGTGGTCGTGGTTATTCTGCTCGTATTCAGAGAACGTTTGTCCTATCTCTTCACGGCCGATGCCGAAGTGGCAGCCATTGTGAGCCTTACGCTCCTGCCGGTTATCTTCTATCAGTTTGGCGATGCACTTCAGATCACCTACTCTAATGCCTTGCGTGGGTTGGAGCGTGTGCGTTCGCTCGCTCCGGCTTCGGCGGTCTGTCATGTGCTCTTGGCTCCGTCCTTGTCCTATCTGCTGGCATTCGTCCTGTTGGAGGGCGACAGAGCCGTACGTCTTGCCGGCATTTGGTGGGCTTTCCCCATCAGTCTGACCCTTCTCGGGCTGCTTTTCTACGCCAATTTCCGTAAGAATACACACTGATGTCGGACTGCAATCGCAGGTTTCTCTCCTGTTTCTTATTTAGATTTGTTCTTAATAATGTAAACATCCTGACGTTTCAGTTGTCTTATTAAAGTACGATGATAATAATCATTCGTATAGTTATTCATTCTAAATAGTCATCCCTTAAAAAGCATTTGCAAGTGAGAAGTCATTCATCGAAGGTCTCTCGCTTAGCTTTTCTCTTATTATTTTGAGCAGGTGCAAAAGAGCCTTCATGGCTCTTTTGAAGTTGTAAGCAGCAGCTGCCAATAGGATGTTCACAGCATCCCCTGCCAC
>NZ_QEKY01000004.1:0-71630 GCF_003096695.1 Porphyromonas loveana
TTTTAATCATAAAATCTGCAAGTTTTCTGCTATGAAGATAAGAAAACTTGCAGATTTAGCAAAGATATTCGCAAACTAATTTGCTGAATATCAGAAATTAAAACGAATTTTAAGGGACGACTATATAAGACGATTATGAAGCGTTTTTTAGTGGCACTATTCTTGCTGGCAGTGACAGGTTCGTTCAGCATGAGTGCCCAGTCGCTGACCGTATTCCTCGGCAATGGGGGGACTCTGTCGGCAGATCTGGCAAATGCGAAGATCACGTTTGGCAGCAATAGCACGATGACCCTGTGGAATGGGACCTCGGAGTCGACCGTATCTATCAACAATGTGACAAAAATCACATTCGATCTCACAACTTCGATGCCCACTGTGGCGAATTTCGGAGCCAATCAGCTGAGCATTTTCCCCAATCCGGCGGAAGATGTTATCAGGTTCCAAGGTTTGCCGATGGGCGTATCGGTAGTTTCGATTTACCGTTTGGACGGTATGCTTGTATTTTCCGGTGAGGTGGATGCCAAGTCGCCAATGCTCAATGTAGGTGGTTTGGCCGCAGGCTCCTATTTGGTGCGCGCCAATGGTCTAACGTCTAAACTCGTGAAGCGATGAAAAAGCTCTTTTCTATCTTGTTGGCATCGGTCTTAGTTGGTCTGGTGTCTTTTATGTTTGCCCAAGACTATCTGAGGATTCACAAGTCTGATGGCACGCAGGATGTGGTGGACGTATCCGTGATAGACAATATCACTTTCTCGGCAGACGGTGCTACCATGCACCTGAACAAGCTGGACGGCTCCGTCGTGGACTATGCGACCAATACAGTGGATAGCCTTTCTTTCCTGCAAGTGACTTCGACAGAGGTGTCGGTGATTTACGATGGCAACACGGTAACGGTAGTCAATCCCTTTGAAACCAAAGGTGTTACCGTGACGGTAAATGGTGCTGATGTAGTCGTGAATTCTACTCTCACAGACGAGTCACTCGTGTGCCGGCTCTCGGGAAGTACGGCCGATGGCTCGTTCAAGATCTACAGCAGCAGCCTCTTCAATCTCTATCTCGATGGTGTATCCATTACGAACGGTGATGGCCCGGCTATCAACTCTCAGTCTGATGTGGAGTGTATTGTCAATTTGGTAAACGGAACGGCCAATACGCTTACTGACGGTGCCACTTATGCTACCAGCACAGAGGATCAGAAGGGAACTTTCTTCAGTGAAGGAGAGATTATCTTAGTCGGGTCCGGAAGTCTGACAGTACAAGGCAATAATAATCATGCCGTTTGTTCTGATACGGCTGTTGAAATCTCGGATGGTACGCTTATTGTGTCAGGTGCTACCAACGATGCCATCCATACTGTTTATTACTATCAAGGAGGAGGCTCCGTGACGCTCAGTTCTACGGCAGATGGGATTGATGCCGATGAGACTGTGGAGGTTAGTGGCGGTATGCTCAAGGTAAACGCTCCCTCGCACGATGTCAAGGGCGTTAAGGCGGGTACTGACATTAAGATTACTTCCGGTACGATAGATGTGACCGTGACAGGCAATCAGTCCAAAGGATTCAAATCAGGTCAGGCTACAACGATCTCCGGAGGAACCATTACATTTACAACTTCGGGTGGTGTAGTCTTGGAGGCGGATGGATCTGGTTACGATCCTTCATACTGTACTGCCATCAAAGCAGACACAGATGTTACCATTTCAGGAGGTAAAGTTACGATCATCTCTACGGGTGTTGCCGGTAAGGGTATCTCTCCTGATGGAAGTTTCACGATGACAGGTGGTGAGCTTGGTATCACCCTCTCGGGCGGTGGTTCTACCTATACGGATCCCGACGGCGTACTCGATTCGTACTCTGCCACCGGTATTTCGCCTGATGGAAACTGCTACCTATACGGCGGTACGATTACGGTGAGCAGCTCTGGCGCTGCCGGTAAGTGTATCTCGGTAGATGGCGATCTTATAATCGGCGAATCCGTTAGCTCGACCGGTCCTACGATTAATGCCAGTACGACAGGTGATCAGTTTTATGTATCCGGCTCCGGAAACAATACCGACTATGCCAATGCTAAGGCAATCAAGAGTGATGCCAATGTGACCGTCAATAGCGGCACCATCGTTATCACCACTACCAAAGAAGGTGGTGAGGGGCTCGAGAGTAAGGCCGTAATGACTATAAATGGTGGTAACCTCGATATCCAAACCTATGATGACTGCATCAATGCCTCTTCGTCAGTCGTAATCACAGGTGGACGCATTTATTGTTATGCATCGAACAACGATGCCATCGATTCGAATGGTACGATCAGTATCAGTGGTGGTCTCATTGTTGCTTCCGGTGCAGGTGCACCAGAGGCAGGTATCGACTGTGACAACAATCAGTTTACCATCACAGGTGGCACTATCATAGGCATAGGAGGTGCCACGAGCAGTCCAACTGCCAGCGTGAGCACACAGCGATCAGTTGTCTACAAGGGTACGGCTTCCAATGGTCAGCTTGTTGCGGTGCTTAACTCTTCGGGGCAGCCCGTCCTTGTTTATAAGATCCCTCGTGCCTACAGCAATGTCGTTCTCCTCTTTAGCAATCCCAGTCTCGCCAATGGTTCTTATGCCCTCTATAAGGGTGGCACAATCACGGGAGCTACCGATGAATTCAACGGATGGTACGAGGGAGGTACCTATAGTGGTGGTACGCAGGCTACCACCTTCACAATCAATGGTATGGTAACCACTGTCGGCAATACCGGCGGTGGTGGTTGGTAATCACCATTTATTCGCATCATGGCTAAGAGGGGTGTCTGAACGTAGGTGTTCCGGCACTCCCTCTTTTTCGTATGCAATTGCGCGGATTGGCTTTTCTATAGATATTTCTTTATAAAGGATACTTCTGTCCTCAATAAAGGACATTTGTGTCCGCAGTAGAGGACAGAAATGTCCTTAGTAAAGGATAGCCCTTTTCTTTCAAACAAAGCCAAAGAGACTGTATCGAAATATCCGTTTCGATACAGTCTCTTATCATTTAAGAGCAGATGATTCTATTGATTGTGGATTCTGTTTTTGGTTATCGTGCTTAAAGAGAGATGATGCATTTGCGCGGGTAGATTGGTCTGTCCGGACGTTGGATCCAGACCACAATCATATAGGTGCCACTCTTGAGATCGAGAGCTTGCCTTAGAGGTTTACCATCTAAGAAGTGGCGGCACCATCGTTTCGTGGCATTGCCATTGATATACTTGACGGCATGTCCCGATAGCAGATATAGGACGCTACCGCAAAGAGACCCCTGGGGAAGAGCGTTTATTTCGGTTGCTATTCTCTTGGGATCTAAATAGCTGGGGCCGTTACCTTCGGCTTCTTCAGCAGGGGGCACTTCCAGTTGGGTCGTGTCAGCGTTAGTTGATTGCGAATTGATATAGCCTGGTGTGGCATATCCCGCGGATTGGAGCCCTCCTGCCCAGTTAGTCGAGTCCGACGCCGGTTGCTCGAAAGAGATGCGTTCAAGTGCTACGCCTCGTCTGGTCACATTGCCTGTCCCCAGCATTTGGGGCGTGTACACTACTTCTTCGAGAGGCTGCGTGTCATTGATAGCAAACAAACCGATGGTAAAACCTTTATTTGCCAATTGCGGGAGGTTCTCCATTGTCACTACATTCTGGGCTTGAGGATAGAAATCTGTTACGCCTGCTGCGGTTTTGGTCAGAACGATATATTCGCCCGGTCGGAGTGTATCAACTGCCGTCGGTAGGGGGATAATGGAGGGGTATTGACCATTCATGCGTAGACCGATGGCGAATTTGCTGAGCACGACAGGTTGGTCAGAGGGGTTGTACAATTCAATGTATTCACTGGCATCGACCAATGGGTTTGCCATCAACTCGTTGAGGGTGGGTTGTCCCAACAAGGTAGGATCCTCTTCTTCTTCCTCTTCTGTGGGAGGATTGGCACCGGGCATAACGCTGAGGTTATCGAATGTGAAGGCTTTGGCGCGGCTCTTGGTGTAAAAACAGTCAATGCCCAGCCCGCCAAGTTCGAAGGGAGATTCTTTGTCGAATGCGGACTGACCAATGTGGACTATCTGATCAGCGGTTTCTTCTTCTCCGCGGAGCCATAGATTCCAGCCCTTCCCCGTCTCATAGGTGGTGTGGAAAGTTATCTTGGATTTCTGCCCCAATGGATATGCGCTTCCGTCAATGAGGAGGTCAGCACGGACTATCTGGCTTGCACCTGACGGCAAAATGGTGAGGCGTACATCCACGAGATCCACACCCTTGGAGCCACTTCCCCAGCGCAGTGCTACGTAGTCGAACTCTGTGTCGCTCACTTCGTTATAGCAGTAGAGGTAACAGTAGAGATAATTATTGGCCGTGGGGCGGAAATCCAATTTGACATATCCACGCCAAGTCATGCTCTGCGAATATGGGACGGAGACAGCTATTCGCGATTCGTTCACATCTTCGGGGTTTTCGACGTAAAGCCTGAGTTGTTTTTTGAGGATGGTGAAGTCCTCTATTTGTCCTCGCCAAGGTGGCGAAGTGAGTTGGGTAATCTCGTCAAAGTCCTCACTCCATTGAGCCAAAAGGGGTGGACATATCACGCTCAACAGGCATATCCATACGAATAGTCGTCGTATCATGTATTACTGGATGATGTATTATTTATCTTAAGTGTGGTTTTTCCGTACTTTTGTACGTTGTTATTGCGCGATATGCATATTGTGCCATCGTGCTTGCGGCGGACAAAGGTAATGAGTTAAAGAATGAGGTGCAGAGAGTTTTCCTTTTGTTTCTAATTTTTTTGCTTGCCGAAAACCGAGAAGACGTTGCAAATGTTCAATAGAAAACAATAGACAGCAAAAATGAAAATAGCGATTGTAGGTGCGAGTGGAGCTGTAGGACAAGAGTTCCTACGAGTATTGTCGCAGAGAGACTTCCCCGTGGATGAGCTATACCTCTTCGGTTCTTCTCGGAGTGCAGGTACTTCCTATTCTTTCAAGGGGAAGGAGTACGTAGTCCGCAAGCTGAAGGACAACGATGATTTCAAGGGTATAGATATTGCTTTCTGTTCGGCCGGCGGTGATACTTCCATCTCATTTGCCGATACCATTACGCGTCATGGTACGCTGATGATAGACAATTCCAGTGCATTCCGTATGGAGGAGGATGTGCCTCTTGTCGTTCCTGAGGTCAATGGTGATGATGCGCTTGTTCACCCTCGCAATATCATCTCCAATCCCAATTGTACTACGATCCAGCTTGTCGTAGCTCTCCAGCCAATAGAGAAGTTATCCCACATCAAGCGTGTACATGTGGCTACCTACCAAGCAGCCAGTGGAGCGGGTGCGTTGGGAATGGCCGAATTGGAACAGCAGGCTGCTCAGTTGGCACATGGCGAGAATCCTACGGTCGATAAGTTTGCTTATCAATTGATGTATAATCTGATTCCTCAGATCGATGTCTTTATGGACAACGACTATACCAAGGAGGAGATGAAGATGCATCGTGAGACCAAGCGCATCATGCATAGCGATGTGTTGGTGAGCGCCACTTGTGTGCGAGTACCTGTCATGAGGGCACATTCGGAGGCTGTGTGGGTAGAGACCGAGCGACCGATCAGCCCGCAGGAGGCACGGAAAGCTTTTGCCAATGCCTCGGGAGTCTTACTCTGTGATGAGCCTGCAAAGCGACAGTATCCAATGCCTTTGTATGGAACAGAGCAGGATCCAGTAATCGTGGGACGCATCAGAGAGGATCTGGCCAATCCCAATGGCTTGACTTTCTGGTGTGTGTCGGATCAGATCCGTAAAGGTGCAGCACTCAATGCTGTTCAGATAGCCGAGTATCTCATCGCTAAAGGACATTTCGACCGCTAATAGCAGTAAGTCACACAAAGCATTATAAAAAGCGAACGAGACTGTGTCACGGAACTTAGCGTCCGAGCACAGTCTCGTTTCTTTTTATATGTTGAAAACGGTTAATTGCTTAATAGATGTCCTTCAGAAAGAGAAAAGGCTGCCATCCGAGAAAATACGGAAGAGGCAGCCTCGTAGGTTCTTTTCTATAGTAAATAGTCCTTAGGTATTGAGAAGATCTTTCGGCTTACCGGACGCAAAAGTCGGACAAAACCGACACACTACCAAGTAAATAAACATGTTGTTCAACAATGTTTACTATCCCCAGATAGCCGAAACAAACTCTCAATCCTCCGGCTTTATAATCTGAAAGAGACACCAACCAAAACAAAAGGTGTAGCCCAACCGGCAGAGACCTCTGAGAACAGTGCAAAATCGCGCTGTATGTAGAAACGAGCTCCGAGATGAAGACCATAGACAAAGCCCGTGTCATTGCCGAAATATCCTCCGAGTGTCTGACCGATGTAACCGTCAACACTTGATGCCAATTGGTAGTGGAAATCAAGCTTTGTAGCCAAAATCACTGCCGATAAGTTGTACTCTGTACCATAATAGCCTAAGCGACCTCCTGTGGTGAAGGCTCCTTTGCCACCGGCGATACCGGTCAAAATTCCGGCTTCCAAATCAGCCGTGGGCATAAAAGCCGCCGAGCCATGGTGAGAACCGATACCCATGCCGATATTAACCAATAAATCTCCTTTGCGAATAGCACTCTGTGCATTCATTGTGAAGATGCCGGCCAAAATGATGACCATGCTGAGAATTACCTTTTTCATACTGTTTTCGTTTTTAGTCGTTTGACAGTTTCCTCTAATTTTTTTATTTGTTTATCCTGATTTTTGATTGTAGTCAGTAGGGCTTTCAACTCTTCGTTCTCAATGGTGGAGGGGTAGCGCGCCTCCACTCGAAGCAGAAAGTCACTGAGTACATTCATGTAATTATTGAAAGCATCGTAGGGCGTATCGTATGGGCTGAAATTACCTGCATCGCCTCCACGCGTCTTCATGTAGTAGAAGTGGTCGGCACTCTGCAGATAGAGCCAGTCTTGCAGCAGACGTTGGTCGTCTATCATACGTACTCGCTCGCCCCATTGTTCGAGTTTGTCGCGTGCCCCCTGTTGCAGCACATTGCCAAGCCATGTAGCCACGTCTTTCTCTTCACCGGTCCAGCTGATAGGATAGACGGCAGAGAATTTGGCCACAGGTTGATAGGTGTCTATCAATTCCGATGGAGTGGCGAAGCTCACAATTTCGCTCTTGGCTGCCAGTACGGGGAGTGCGCGGAAGAAGTCGAATATCCCTGTCTCCTGCGGATGCAGCGAACCGAGAACTTCGTAGTTCATGAAGAGATTGAATATCTGCTCCTCTTCGGGAGTCTCGCCTATCCAGCGTATCATCTTGTCAGCCGTCAGCGGGAATTCGTTCCAGTCGTAGCGCGAGAATAAGGCACTAATGGCATCGCTTAGACGGGGATTGCGCAGCAGCAAAGTCAAGTCCGGAGCGGATGCCGCTTTGTACAGATAGTTCGGACTCTTCCAACCGAGGATGTGCTTGGCACCCTCCGTCAGCATAACACGGAAACCCATCTCGGCTACTTGGGTAGCGATCTCATCGGAGAATATCAGTTCTGTGTTGCGTAATACTCTCGGCTTAAGGCCGAAGAGTTCCTCCATGCGACGACTGTGTATCATCGTTTGGTTGTAAAACTCCTCTACATCATATAGCGATGACAGAGAGTGGGCATAGGTTTCGGCCAGAAACTCTACTTGTCCTGTCGCTGCCAAGTCGCGGAATGAATCCAGAACTTCCGGTGAATAGGATTCGAGCTGTTCGAGAGCCGTGCCTGAAATGGAGAATGAGACCCTGAATGAGGGATGCTCCGCAATGATTTCTTTCATCAGACGGTTGGCCGGCAGATAGCACTTTTGCGTTATCTGCCTCATGATCTCCTCATTGCGGAAATCATCGTAGTAGTAGTGATCATTCCCGATGTCGAAGAATCGGTATCGCTTCAGCCTGAATGGCTGATGTAGCTGGAAGTATAGGCAGATATGTTTCATCGTTCTGTTATTTTATTATATATGTCACGTACCTTCTGTCCTGCAGTTTCCCATTTGATGTTGTTCACCTCACGCAGTCCCTCGTCGCGTAGGAAAGTATGGAGTTCGGGATAGGCGATGAGGGCATACATGGCGTCGGCCAAGGCATCGATGTCCCAATAGTCCACTTTGATAGCATAGTCGAGAATCTCCGCGCAACCACTTTGCTTAGAGATAATGGATGGCACTCCGCACTGCATGGCCTCCAAAGGAGAGATGCCGAAAGGCTCCGATACCGAGGGCATCACATAGACATCGCTGGCCTTGAATACTTCGTACACTTGATTGCCTTTCATAAATCCGGTGAAGTGGAAACGGTGAGCAATTTTATGTCGTGCTGCCAACCTGATCATCTCGTTCATCATATCTCCGTTGCCGGCCATGACGAAGCGGATATTCTCGGTGTGTTTCAACACCTTGGCAGCAGCCTCGACGAAGTATTCGGGACCCTTCTGCATGGTGATGCGTCCGAGGAAAGTGATCACTTTCTCTTTTACGCCACGCCGATCCGGGAGTGCCAAGATGGCAGGAGCCAAAGGTTCTACAGCATTGTGTACGGTCGTGACCTTGTCCGGGTTTTGTCCATACTTCTCAATGACGGTACGCCGTGTCAGATTGCTTACTGTGATGATATGGTCTGCATGATTCATGCCGTCCTTCTCAATGGCGAATACTTGCGGATTGACGTTACCACGGCTGCGGTCGAAGTCAGTGGCATGTACGTGTATGACGAGGGGTTTGCCTGTGATGGTTTTGGCATGTATGCCGGCGGGGTAGGTGAGCCAGTCGTGTGAATGGATGACGTCGCAGGGGATCGTTCGAGCGATGACGCCGGCGACGATGGAGTAGTTGTTGATTTCTTCGAGCAGATTGTCTGGATAGCGCCCCGAGAACTCTATACAGCCCAGCGCATCTGTATGCTTGTGACTGAAGTCGGCATATATATGGTTGCGTAGCTCGTTGTATGTCTGTCGGCCCATACGATTACCCAGTAGTTGCTCCACCTCTCCTTCGTTTACCGACTTGTAGACCACCGGTGTGCAGTTGGCACCGATGATGTGGAGGAAACTTTGATCTTCGTCGCCCCAAGGCTTGGGGATGACGAAGGTAATGTCCATGTCCGGCTGCATAGCCATACCCCTTGTGAGGCCGTAGCTCGCCGTACCCAATCCTCCGAGA
This sequence comes from Porphyromonas loveana, assembly GCF_003096695.1. Taxonomy (GTDB): domain Bacteria; phylum Bacteroidota; class Bacteroidia; order Bacteroidales; family Porphyromonadaceae; genus Porphyromonas; species Porphyromonas loveana. Next base: position 9,185 of record NZ_QEKY01000004.1, read on the forward strand.
ATGTGTGGGGGAAACTCCCATCCGAACATCAATGCCTTCATATTTTCCACTTCGTATAGCTGTACATATGATGAGTATCTGGGTGCATGCCGTGTTCGGTCTGGTTGAGTAGCTCTTTGGCTCTCAGTATTTCTCCCACGCTCATGGCGAAAGATATGGCTCCACGACCTGTGAACGGCGGATTGCCGTCGAACAGCTCCGAGATAGTGCCTACACCATGCATCTGCAACTCTTCTTCCATCCCGATGAGCATCCTTTCCAAGAATGCCACTCCGCTGTTCCCGTATAGTCGCAGGTAGGCTTCTGTGTATTGACCTAAGAGCCAGGGCCAAGCCGACCCATTATAATAAGCCAATTCACGATCCTCTTGTTTGCCTTGACAGTGGGGCTGGTAGCCCTCGCTTTTGGGACTTAGAGTGCGAATGCCCTTAGGGGTGAGGAGTTCGCGGGTGGTAATCTCCAAAACATGCAACTGCTGGCGTCTCTGTAGTGGTGTGTAGGGTAGAGAGGCTGCAAAGAGCATATTGGGGCGGACGCTCCAGTCTTGTGGCTTGCCGTCCTGTACGTAGTCGAAGAGATAATTGTAGCAGTTGAGGAAAACATCGGGGAATGATTGCTCTATGCGGGAGATCAGGCTGTCTGTCTCTGGTCTTGCTCCGTTGAGTTCGCGATCGAAGCAGAGCGCATTGTACCATAGCGCATTCAGCTCCACAAGATAGCCTTCGCGAGGGATAACGGCACGTCCGTTCAGCTTCGCATCCATCCAACCCAGAGGTTCGCCATTGCCGGTGGCATACAGTAATCCGTTCTCACGAACGCGTACCGTTGGGTGTTGATTGGAGAGATAGTAGTCTGCCACCTCTCGAACGAATGCTCCGAACCTACGCGCTTCCTCTATACCGTTTCTGCGGGCATACTGTTGCACCACCCATATAGCCCAAGAACCTATGTCCTGTTCGTGTAGCCCTTGTATCGTGCCACAATGCTCCTGCTCCTGCATGAAGCGTTGCATAACAGGTACTATCGTGTTCATGATGCGCTCGAATCGCTCGGGAGCATCTACGCATAGTGTACATCCGGGTAGTGCAACGAGTAAGTCGCGAGCACGCACACCAAACCACGGATAGCCTGCAAGCAGGTAGCCGTCTTCAGGGGTGGGGCGATAGTAAAGCTGGTGAGCTGCATTCCTGAGACAACTGAAGAAGTCTTCCCTGGGAATACGCTCTTTCACCTCCTTGGCAAAGGTCGTTCGCAGCGTGTTGGGATTGGCTTCTTCAAGACCGGCAGCAAAGTAGAGAGATTCACCTTTCTTAATAGGTATCTCGAATATCCCCGGCATATACAGATCTTCCGTGCACTCGTATCCTCTTTCCCTTTCTTTGGCGTATTCAAAATCCTTGTACCAGCATCCCCCTTCAATGTATTGCGGTTCCTTACTGAACTGCATGAAGAGGTGAGGATAACCGTTGTATAAGCTGACGCCAATGCCGTTGCGAGCAGGGACATGATCGCGATTGATCTGACCGTTCTCATGCGTCAGAGCACGTACACTCCTAAAAGCCAACAGTGGGCGGAAGCGAAGCAGCGTATCGCTATTGGCTTCTATCAGGGTATATTTGATGATGGCGCGGTTGATGTAGTGGCAGAATACCTGCTCGCGTTTGAGGATGACGCCACCAACGCGGAATACCGTCGCAGGCACTACATCTACATTGTGTTCGCGTATGTATTTGTGCCCGTTCGGGCTGATGACGCCCCCTTTGTAGTGGTGGACAGCTACGTTGAATTCAGCTCCGTGTTGAACGATGGTCAGGTCTAACGAAGAGAGCAATACACGATTCTGATCGCCCAGTTCGGGGATGGGCACGACCAATAGGCCATGATACTTGCGTGTATTGCAGCCTACTATAGTCGAACTTGCATAAGCTCCTTTTCGGTTGGTGCGGATGTATTCACGCTGTAGCGATTCGTCCAGATTCGCCAAGAGCGTTTTGTCGAATTTGAGATAACTCATCGTCTCTACTTTCTCTCCTCTACGGACTGTTGTTTTCGCTAATGTAGCAATAAATCTGAGACATGATGCCGTATCCGTTACTATAATGACATCGTTTACATGCGGTTCATGTGGTAGAATCGCTTCTCCAAAGAGGAAGCTTGGGGACGGGATTAGTCGATGAGGAGGATGTTGTTTCGGTTGAGACGGATGCGTCCTTCGTTTTCGAGGGCTTTGAGAAGGCGGGAGACAACTACGCGAGAGCTGTTCAGATCGTTGGCGATCTCCTGATGCGTCTGGGTAATGGTCTTGGATCCGTTTATCTTGCTTTTCTCCAAGAGATAATTGTATAGTCGCTCGTCCATTTTGAGGAATGCGATGCTGTCGATGGCGGTGAGCATCTCCTGCAGGCGATTGTTGTAGCTCTCGAAGACAAAGGCTCGCCACGACTTATAACGCCCCAACCATTCCTCCATCTTGCCTATAGGGATCATCGCCACGAGTCCGTCGTTCTCTGCCACGGCACGTATCTGGCTCTTCTTGTAGCCCATGCAGCAGGCCAGTGTCATCGCACAAGTGTCGCCTTTCTCCAAGAAATAGAGGAGCAGTTCGCCTGCATCGAAGTCTTCGCGCATGATCCGTATGGCTCCGCTTATCAGCAGGGGCATTGTCTTGATGTACTTACCTATGTCGATGAGGATATCGCCTTCGTGAAATTCTACGAGTTGGGCTGTCGAGGCTATTTCCTCCACGAGCGCTTTTTCGAATATACCGCCATAGGTCTTATAGATGAGTTCTTCCATGCGTGAATCTCTTCTGTTATCTAATGTAAATGTAGGGCGAATAATCCGTTTTTCCTCGTTCGCCTATCTGAACAGAAAGAGGGGAAGCCCGAAATTTCATTCCGGCTTCCCCTCTCTTGTCGTTTGTTGATTGGTCTCTGTCGAGATCCGATGTTACTTCATGATCTTCAAAGAATGTCTGCTGCCATTGCCCTCTACAAGGAGGATATAGGCTCCGGATGCAAGAGCATATACGTCCATAGAGAAGACAGAGGTGCCGGCTACCGCCTGCTTGGCTGTGGCTGCTACTTCTTCGCCTGCTACGTTGTACAACTTTACTTGGTATTGTCCGGAAACGGGTACGCTCAGTGAGATAGCCAGTTCAGAGTGGTTGGCATTGAACCATGCACGCAGCGGTTGGGCTTCAGCAGCAATGGCTTCGATACCGGTCTCGTGCATGCAAGTGAATTTGAACGGATCGGGTTCGCCGATGAACGGATAAGTTTCTTTGCGGCCGCTGTTGTCAGCAGCCGAGATGTAGTACTCCACTTTGTCGTTCTTGTTCAGACCGGTGAAGCTATAGGTGTAATGACCGGCACTCTCAAGCGTCATATCTGCAGCTACAAAACTGCCTGCACCGTTGATGCGGTAGTAGCATTGTACGGGAGAGATGGTCGCTCCGGCGCAAGAGATCACATCGGCTTCGATCTTGAAGTTGGGGCCTGCTTGTTCGCCGAGCATGGGGTAATGCTTGATGTAGAGGAGACCTTTGTCAGCTACTTCGTGCGTGCGGCAGTGCAGGGCATCTGTGCCGAGCCAGGGAGTTGCCGATGCACCTTTGACACCAATGATTTCGTAGCCGGGCATTGCCTTCTTGTACACTTCGAGGGCGGCGTTGTCCACCGTTGTGTTACCGCTGATGGGTACGAATACGCGTCCGTTGAGGATGAGCGAGTTGGTGTACGGCTGCTCGTTGGTCACTTCCGAGCGATACACTTCGTACTTCGTGCCCCAGGGAGAAGTCTTGGCGGCAAAGTAGGCAGCCATATCCTCTACGGCCTGGTACTGTGCGTGAGAAGTGGGCACCTTGCGGATCAAGATCTTGTTCGGAGCCAAATACTTGCCCCAGCAGTCCACGTGATCGATATAGGTGTTGTTGGGGTCTTGTACTACGTCGTGATTCGTGATGCCGAGGTAGTCTTTCATCTTCTGATTGACCTGAGCTTCTGACAGAGAAGAGTTCTCTGTGTAGGCGATGTGCGATTGCACTGCTGTGCCATAGCCGTCTGTCATATAGTTACCACCTGTTTGGTTGAGCTTCATACCGAACATTTCGATGCCGAGATACTGAGCTTCGTATTTGGGGAAGTCATCGTCTTGAGGACGGGGGCGGTTGTAAATGAAGTCCACGAGCCCTACTTTGTTGGTGTCATACATCATGAACCAGCCGGTGTAGTCGCGCGTCCAGTAGGAGTTGGTGGGAGCGATGATGAAGTCGCAGTTGCTCAGGTTTACACCGTTCTGTGTGTACTGGTTGGTCACTGTGGTCTTCTGAGTTTCGTTGGCCACGATGGTAATTACCTTGTCTTTCTTGGCCAATTCTTTGATCAGATCCATGGGGATACCAAACGGATATCGTACCAAGACAGCCTCAGCACGTTCGTATTCGGCGATGGCACGGACCGGACCTGCCGGCGGGTTGGTTTCCTGGAAAGCGCGTTGCATTTCTTCCGTTGCAAGCATGACGGTCTTCCCATTTACCTGGGTCTGAGTCTGGGCGATTACGGGCAGTTGGAGTAGTCCCAATGCCAGCATCATTGCTTTAGCTTGTAAGAGCTTTTTCATTGTGATACGTATTATATTATGTGTTAGAACATTTTTTTTCGTAGCGATGACCCTGGGTCAGGCCTTCCGCTTTGGCCATTTTTTATGATACGAAGGGGAAAGCTGCGCGTAAAATTATAAGAAATCATGAGACGGTATTATCGGAGGTGCTATTTTTTCGCGGGCATGAGGTAGTCTCGCTTCAGAGTCTCCCCTCGTCGGCAAAGCTGTAGTAGGCCCCGTCGTCGCCTATGATGAGGTGGTCGTTGAGCCGGAAGCCGATCAATTGTGCTGCCTGCTCCACTCTGCGGGTGAGCGCAATGTCCTGCTCGCTCGGCTGTAAGGAGCCGGAAGGGTGGTTGTGAGCCAAGATGATGGCCGATGCCAGATGTGAGATGGCTTTGTGCATGATGAGTCGCACATCCACCGAGGTCTCCGATATGCCTCCGCGACTGAGGTTTTCTGTGGCTATTACTCTGCCTGCCTGATTGAGTAGCAGCACCCACATCTCTTCCTGTGGCAGGTCGGTGAGGTAGGGACTGATGGCGCGGTAGGCTGCGCGGCTGCTATTTACTATCTCTTTGCGTGGCATTTCGCGGGCAGGTGTCCTGCGAGCGAGTTCCATGGCTGCCATGATGGTGACAGCCTTGGCGGGTCCCATGCCTCGGAATGGCTGGGTCAGCTCGTGGAGTTCGCATTTGGCCAAGCGTGGCAAGCTATGGTCCATTCGTGCCAATATCTCTTGTGCAAGCTGGACTGCTGTTTGTCTGTCGTTGCCCGAACCGATAAGGATGGCGAGTAGCTCGGCATCCGACAGGCTGCGAGCACCAAGCCGCATCATCTTTTCGCGCGGTCGGTCGGCTTCGTCCAGTTCTTTGATGGTCATTTTCTTCATATAGGTAGTCGTGTCAATAGCTCTCGGACAGAGGGCAAAAATACTTGTTTTGGCTTCTGTGCAAAATATCCATCTCCACAATAAACGGACAAAAAATAGCTACTCTTGCCAATGATATTCTTGCAGGGCGCTGTTGTTATGGATAGCCTTTGAGACTGATACTGTATAGATAGTTGTGATAAACCTTCTTCCAGAAACTAGGTTTGCAAGTCTTGATAGCCTTTGAGACTGATACTGTATAGATAGCCCGCTCAAACGAGCAGGTGCAGAATGAATGGGTGAGGTCTTGATAGCCTTTGAGACTGATACTGTATAGATAGACCCTCAGGGAGGGGATGTGGGCGAGAGAGGAACTACAGGTCTTGATAGCCTTTGAGACTGATACTGTATAGATAGGGAAATAAAGGCCTATTTTTCACCGCTGGTGAAGTTGTCTTGATAGCCTTTGAGACTGATACTGTATAGATAGTACAGACAGATGACTCTTGAAGAATGCTCTGAGTTGTCTTGATAGCCTTTGAGACTGATACTGTATAGATAGATTTGTAGAGATAAGCAAACGAGTGCTACACTCTGTCTTGATAGCCTTTGAGACTGATACTGTATAGATAGTTTAATAATATGATATCCGGTTTCCAGAAGAAATACGGTCTTGATAGCCTTTGAGACTGATACTGTATAGATAGGAGTTGATTATCAATAAGTTAAAGAGCGCCTGATTGGGCAACTGACTGATAACAAGCCTATTGGTTTTCTTCGAAAATGGAGGGGTAAAAATGTTCATGTATGAACGTTCAGCCTCTCCCGACAGGCTTTATCTCATTCTGTGACAAAGATATATAAAGTTTTTGATCATTCGAAAAAAGAGAAAATAAAATTGCCAAATTCTCGATTTTCGAATTATGCGAAAAATGCCCCTTGATTATCAAGGAGTTACAATGATCTAAAAGGTCGTTTCTTCGAAAATGACAGGCAAAAACAACCAATTCTCCATATTTCGAAAAACAGACAAAAGCATGTGAGGCAGTAACTGCCTGATAATCAATAAATAGAGTGGCAGGAAGCCTTTCGAGATTATTCGAAAATGAAAACAGGGTGTAGGTGATGTCTTTAGAGTGTTTTCTGATGTTCGTTTCTTCGCTTTTTGTGTGCCAAAAAAAGTTTTCAACAACGAAGACTTCTTTAGATTCATTCTAATTAAGCAGCCTTTTGGGGACTCTGTCGATGGGCGAAACGGAGATGAACAATGAGCCTTTTTGCTTTTGATGATGACCTTTAGGCTTCTCAGATGTCATCTTTATAATTCCTACATTCAATCTTTATAAAGATCACCATGTAAACTTTACGTTATTGGAAATGATAATTATAAAGGTTACATCTCAAAAACCTAATTATTACAGGTCTCAAAAGCCGTATCGGGGCGTAAGAAAATAAGAAGCACCCGTTGAGTTCGCAGCAGAACTCAATGGGTGCTTGATGCTAATTGCTATGACTTGGGAGGGTTTGCTACGTCCTATTCGTCATCTGAAAAACAACGAATAATGGGAGATCGAAAGAAAAAGGAGAGGGACACAGCCATAGCTGCTGTTCTTGAGATTGCGATTCATCGTTGCTTCCATTTACTACGTATTGTTTTTCGATCTTACTCGTCGGTGCGCCTTGATATTCAGTTGTTTATGTGTAGTGGCACGGTCGATCGGTGCACAAAAGTAGCAAAAAGGAAGCACTTCTCCTCCTCCTCGCTGATTAGGGGCATATCACAGAGCCTGTAGGCGTTTCCGTACGATCACGAACAAATAAGTGCTATTTTTGTCGTGCTTTCGCCGTTGGAGGTCTTCTCTTGCGCTGAAAGCTCCTTTTATGGAAAAAATCACAACAATAAAAAAAACAGGTCGCATCGCTCTCGGCTCTTTCTCTCTCTCATGTGAGAAACCGTTGGTTTCGTGTCGGAGGGATAGCTTTGGGGGTGCGTGGTGGCATCATAACTATAGAATGATATGCAGTGGCTGAATGAATTGCTATTCGGTACGGGGGTGGGACACTCCATTCTCTTGGTGGCCGTTACCATTGCCTTGGGTATTTGGTTGGGCAAGGTCAAGATCTTCGGGGTTTCTCTCGGTGTTACTTTCGTCCTTTTCGTCGGGATCATTCTGGGGCATTTCGGCATGCATCTGAATCACGATGTACAGCATTTTTTCAAGGAGTTTGGTCTCATCCTCTTTGTCTATTCCGTGGGTATGCAGGTGGGGCCCGGCTTCTTCTCTTCGCTCCGTAAGGGCGGGCTCATGCTCAATATGCTGGCGGTGGGAGTGGTGTCGTTGGGAGTCGTTACGTCCATTGTGCTGCATTTCGTGACGGGGCTCCCCATGTCCACGATGGTGGGCATCCTCTCGGGTGCCGTGACCAATACGCCGGGCCTCGGCGCTGCCGAGCAGACCCTTCACGACTTGACGGGGGCAAGCGATCCGACGATCACCCTCGGCTATGCTGTGGCTTATCCTCTGGGGGTGGTGGGCATCATCACTTCCATGCTGATCATCCGTGCGATCTTCCGTATCAATATGGACCGCGAGAAAGAGGTGCTGGACCATCTGGAGCAAGAGGATGAGACGCAGGCCATGGCGCTGTCGCTGGTGGTGAAGAATCCGGCTGTCTTCTCCAAGACGCTGGGCGAAGTGCATCAGCTGCTCAAGAAACACGACTACGTGATCTCGCGCACGATGGACTCACGCACGAACAATATCTCACCGGCTCATTCCGATACCGTGCTCCACGAAGACGACCGCATCTTTGTCATTACCAATCCACAGAATGCTCCGATGATCATCAACTTCATCGGGACGGAGGTGCAGATGGATCGCAAGCAGTGGATCCCGAACGAAACCAACCTGATCAGTCGCCGATTCATCGTCACAAAGTCCGAACTGAACGGGCGCAAGCTCGGCTCCTTGCAGCTACGCAAGCTGCACGGCATGAATGTGACGCGTGTGAACCGTGCCGGCGTGGAGATGGTGGCTTCTGCTTCCCTGCCCTTGCAGGTGGGCGACCGCATCACCGTAGTCGGTAGCGAAGTGGGCATGCAGAAGGTGGAGGAACTGATCGGTAACTCGGTGAAGCGTCTGAACGAACCGAATCTGATCGCCATATTTGTTGGAATAGGACTGGGTATCCTCTTGGGTTCCATTCCCATCATCTTGCCCGGCATACCACAGCCGGTGAAGTTAGGTTTGGCAGGCGGCCCCCTCGTGGTGGCTATCCTGCTCAGTCGCTTCGGCTATCGCTATAAGTTGGTTACTTATACGACACCGAGCGCCAACCTGATGCTCAGAGAGGTCGGTATCGCCATCTTCCTTGCCTGTGTAGGCATCGGAGCGGGTGACGGTTTCGTGGATACAATAGTCAATAAAGGCGGTTTTACATGGGTGGGCTATGGTATCCTGATCACCCTGCTGCCACTACTCATTATCGGATTTACAGCTCGTAAGGGATGCAAGGTGAACTTCCTCACCCTCATGGGATTGATGGCCGGTAGTATGACCGACCCACCCGCACTCGCCTATGCCACCAATACGGGCAATCATGATAGCTCCGCCGTGGGCTATGCCACGGTCTATCCGCTTACGATGTTTCTGAGGGTACTCACAGCCCAGTTGCTCATCCTCTTCTTCTGCTCGTGACGAGGGTGATTTAAGTCGATAGCTATGGAGGCAAACAGCTTGCGGGAAGAGGAGCTCATCGTATTCGGCGAGCACAATGTGCGTGCCGGGGGGCTGACCATCGGTCGATTGGTCGCTCATTTCGATTGGACGGACTACTTCGCAGCCGTGGGCATCATCGGCACTTATCCTGCCATCCTCTATACCCATGAGGAGGCCGATGTCTTGTACGAGTCTGTCACGGCGCTTCTTGGCGGATGGATAGCTGCTGCCGATCCGACGATCGACTTCTCTCTGCTCTTCGAGGACGGTGCTGACGGTAAGCCGGTGGGCGATCTGGAGATCGTTCTTACAACGCAGTGGAGCGATGCGGATGCTGCTCCATCCCGCTTGTCGATGTATAGATTAGGCTGTCGTCTGCTCAAAGCCGGTGCCACTTGGTTGGCCGAGCAGGAAGCCTACGGCAGTCGTGTCGTATGTGACGAAAAAGAAATCAGCCGCCAACCTTCGGGAGAAGGCTTGCGGCTGACAGGACGTTGGACGCTACGGGTCGAGGAGTCCGAGGCTTAGCAGCTTTCCATCCCGCAGGAACAGCCCTCGGGATCCAGTTCGATAGTAGCGTGACGTATGCCGTGCGCGCTGCATTTCTCCCTAACGGATTCTTTCATTTCGAAGACAGCCATCGGCGAAGCAAAGTCTTCGGGGCAGTAAACGATGTGTATGGTCATCACGTGCGTTTGGCCGTCGAGCGTCCACAGATGGATGTCGTGCACGCTCCGTATGCGGGGTAGTGCCAATATCTCTTTCTTCAGCCCTTCCATATCGATTTCGTCCGGTACTCCTTGTAGTAGTACTCTGAAGGTGTCGCGCAGATTGCCATATACATTATATAGTATCCATGCCGTGATGCAGAGCGAGAGAATGGGGTCGAGGATGGGCAGATCGACAAATAGCATGACGATGCTGACCACGAGGACGGCTGCCCAACCGAGCACGTCTTCCATGAGATGGAGCATGACGGCTCGTTCGTTCAGCGAGGAGCTGCCTTTGAGCCTGAGAGCTGCGATGCCATTGACCGCCAGCCCGAATATGGCGAGCAGTAGCATGCCGCCTGCTTTGGGTTCGCCAGGGTCGGAAAGGCGTTGTACGGCAGCCATGATGACGAAGACGGAGCCGACAAGGAGAATGAGTGAGATCAGCAAGGCTCCGAGGAGAGAGAAGCGTTTGTAGCCATAGCTGAAAGAGGCGTCGCGTCCTTTCTCCGACAGCTTCTGCAGGCGCCATGCGACACCGAGCGAAATGGAGTCGCCGAAGTCATGCAGCGCATCGGACAGGATGGCAACGCTGCCGGTGAAGAGACCGCCTACCAACTCTACGATGGCAAAGAAGAGGTTCATGGCGAAAGCAAAGAGTAAATTGCCTCCGCTGTCCCTGTGATGGTGGTGATGGTGCCCGTGTCCATGGTGATGTCCGTGGTGCTTGTGATCCGAATGGCAAGCATGGGCATGTGTTAGTGTTTCCATAACTACTGTTTGTTTTTTGATCTGATGTCTTTGATAGCTTCATGGATGAAAGCTGATGATTGCAAAGGTCTTCTTTTGTCGTCATTTATGCAAAAATCAGTATATTCACCGAGGTATTTTATCAAACTTCTTATTATGATGCGACGCAAAGACAGAGAGAAGAGTCGTGAGTTTGGTCTGGCTGTGATCGACAGCACCGCATACGGCGTCCTCACCGTTGTGGGGACTGATCAGGAACCCTATGCCATACCGCTTTCCATCGTTCGGGACGGAGACAACCTCTATTTTCATTCAGCCCGTGCGGGGCAGAAGGTGGATTTGTTTGCACCGGAACCACTCGTTTGCATTGCGTTTGTCGGTAGGGTAGAAGTGCCGGATCGGTACAACCAAGCACAATTGGACGATCTCTCGGCAGGACCTTTGTCCGGTTCTATGCTCAGCCGCATCTTCACAACAGAGTTTGAGAGTGCTATCGTGCGAGGCCATGTGGTACGTGTCGTAAACGTAGAAGAACAGATCTATGCGCTGCGTCTGATCTGTGAGAAATATACTCCGACGAAGATGTCTCTGTTCGATGCCGCCATTCAGAGCGGACTGCCTCATACAGCTATCTACCGCGTCCCGATAGAAACGATCACAGCCAAGCAAAAGCTCGTCCACGCGGACTGATGCCCTATTGTCTATCTGACGCTTTTCCCCTGCGCTGCGCTTGCGTCAGGAATCTAAATGGCTTGATTCTTTTGCAAAATGACAGACCTAATTGATTTGTTTCTTATATTTGAGGCGGCCAATTTTTTGACCAGTGTTTAAGGAAAGAAGACATGCCACTCGGGCATGTCTTTGTTTACCATCCAATATCTATTATCGCATCAAAATGGTTTTGTCAGAAAAAGCAAAGTATCACGTTGACCTTGAGCATCGCTATGGTGCTCACAACTATCATCCGCTTGAGGTCGTTCTATCCCGTGGGCAAGGAGCCTATGTATGGGATGTTGACGGAAAGCGTTATTTCGATTTCCTTTCGGCTTATAGTGCCGTCAATCAAGGACACTGCCACCCTAAGATCGTAACAGCTCTGAAGGAGCAGGCCGAGAAGATCTGCCTCACTTCGCGTGCATTCTACAATGATTGTTTGGGTGAATATGAAGAGTTCATGCACCACTACTTCGGTTACGACAAGATGTTGCCGATGAACTCCGGTGCCGAAGCTGTGGAGACAGCCCTCAAGCTGGCTCGCCGCTGGGGCTATCGCGTCAAAGGTATTCCCGAGGGAAAAGCTGTTATCATCGTCTGTGATGGCAACTTCCATGGCCGCACCATCAGTATCGTATCTATGAGCTCAGATCCGGACAGCTACACGGACTATGGTCCTTATACGCCCGGCTTTGTGCGCATTCCTTATAATGATATCCCCGCCTTGGAGAAAGCGTTGCAAGAGCACAAAGATCATGTGGCCGCTTTCATGGCCGAGCCTATCCAAGGTGAGGCCGGCGTCTTTGTTCCCGATGACGGATATATCGGCCGTGCGGCAGAGCTGTGTCGTCAGTACAATGTGCTCTTCGTAGCCGATGAGGTGCAGACCGGTATCGCCCGTACAGGACGTATGCTCTGCTGCGACCATGACAATGTGCGCCCCGATATTGTAGTCCTCGGTAAGGCTATATCCGGTGGTGTGCTGCCGGTGAGCTGCGTATTGGCCGATGACGAGATCATGCTCACCATCAAGCCGGGTGAGCACGGCTCCACATTCGGTGGTTTTCCCCTTGCTTGTAAGGTGGCCATCGCAGCCCTCACAGTGGTGAAGGAAGAGCGTCTGGCAGAGAAAGCCGAAGAGTTGGGGCAGTATTTCCGTGGAGAACTGCTCAAGATCCAAAGCCCGCTCTTGAAGTTGGTGCGCGGACGTGGTATGCTCAATGCCATTGTCATCGAGCCGCACAATGGACATGAAGCATGGGACGTATGCGAAGCGATGGCCGCGCGCGGTCTGCTGGCCAAGCCCACGCATCGCCATATCATCCGCTTGGCACCGCCTCTATGCATCACGCGTGAGGAGCTGGCCGAAGCAGTGGAGATCATCAAAGAGTCAATCAAGATTCTGGAATAATCCTATGGCATTGATTCGCAAACAGGCTACCAATCGCGTCCTCATGGTGCGTCCGGCTCTCTTCGGCTACAATGCGGAGACAGCCACGAACAACAGTTTCCAGAAGGAGACGGGAGTCCCCGAAGCGGTAGCGCGTGAGGCTAAGAAAGAGTTTGACAGCTACGTGAATCTCTTACGCGACCACGGCGTGGATGTCTGGGTCATTCAGGACTCGAAGACGCCGCATACGCCGGACTCCATATTTCCGAACAATTGGTTCAGTACACATATCACCGGAGAGTTGGTGTTGTATCCCATGTACGCCCCCAACCGCCAGCAGGAGCGCAAGCTGCCTATTCTGGCCACTGTGGGTGAGATGGAAGGTGTGGAACGCATCATCAATCTATCAGGCTACGAGCGAGACAACTGCTTCCTCGAAGGAACGGGCAGTATGGTCTTGGACAGGGTGAATCGCATCGCTTATTGCTGTGTATCCGAACGTACCCATATGAAAGTGCTGGAAGAGTTCTGTTCGGAACTTGATTACCGAGGGCTGATGTTCTCCGCCACGGATGCTGCCGGCGCCCCCATCTATCATACCAATGTGATGATGTGCGTGGCCACGGATTATGCAGTTATCTGTCTGGAGTGCATCCGCGACGAGGAAGAGCGCCGTGCAGTGGAGGAGAGCCTGACCACGACGGGACACCGCATCGTCGCTATTACCAACGAGCAGGTGGAGCACTTCGCCGGTAATATGTTGGAGCTGCGAAGCGAAGCCGGAGAATCGCTGCTGATCATGAGTGCCGAGGCTCGCCGCTCACTGACCGAGGAACAGGTGGCTCTCATCGAACAGTACAGCACGATCGTGGCCCCCGAGCTATCTGTTATAGAAAAGAATGGAGGCGGATCGGCTCGCTGCATGCTGGCCGAGATCTTTTTGCCCCAAGCTGAGTAAGCGTGTCTGGCAGTCTTTTGCTCGATACATTACTAATCATACATAAACAAAGAAAAAGATGAATAATTCACATTTCAGTTTTGCCAAGCCGGCCAATGAACCGGTTTATAGCTATGCACCTGGTACGCCGGAAAGAAAAAAACTCAAGGAAGAGCTCCAACGTCAGCTCTCCACACCCATAGAAATTCCCATCATAATCGGAGGCAAAGAAATCCGCACGGGAGACATAGGCTCCGTCGTGATGCCACACAATCATGGCGTGCAGATCGCCACCTATCACAAGGTAGGAGAGAAGGAAGTGCTGCAGGCCATCGAAGCTGCCGAGAAGGCTCGTCAGGACTGGAGTCGTCTGCCTTGGACGGAGCGTGCTTCGGTGATGTTGCGCATAGCCGAGCTGGTAGCAACTAAGTATCGCTACGAGCTGGCCGCCTCGGTTATGCTCGGGCAGAGTAAAAATCCCATGCAGGCCGAGATTGATGCTCCTTGCGAGCTGATCGACTTCTTGCGCTTCGGTGCTTACTACGCCGGACAGATCTATGCCGACCAGCCCATCAGCGACAAAGGCATCCTCAATCGTGTCGAATATCGCTCTCTGGAGGGATTCATTTTGGCCGTCACGCCTTTCAACTTCACCAGTATTGCATCTAATCTCAACCTTGCGCCGGCCATGATGGGTAATACATCCATCTGGAAGCCTTCTACGACTGCTCTTCACAGCAACTACCTCTTGATGAAGATTTTCAAAGAGGCAGGTTTGCCCGACGGAGTCGTAAACTTCCTGCCCGGACAAGGCAGTCTGATCGGCCGTGTGGCTACTGCCAGCGAACATTTGGCCGGCTTCCATTTCACGGGTTCGACCGGTACTTTCAATACGCTGTGGAAGAGTATCGCCGGCAATATCGACCGCTATCGCAACTATCCTCGCATCGTCGGTGAGACCGGTGGCAAGAACTTCGTCATGGTTCACCCCTCTGCCGAGGCTCGCGAAGTGGCTACGGCTCTGGTGCGCGGTGCATTCGAATACCAAGGCCAGAAGTGCTCTGCAGCCAGCCGTGCCTATATCCCGCGCTCTCTCTGGGGCAGTGTCAAGGAGATCATGGGCGACATGCTTGACAAGATCAAGATGGGGGATGTGATGCAGTTCGACAACTTCGTCAATGCTGTTATTGACGAGACTTCTTTCGACAACATCATGAAGTACGTAGATGCTGCCAAGCGCGATGCCGATGCACGGATCGTATTCGGTGGTGAGGGCGATAAGAGTGTGGGCTACTTCATCCGGCCGACCGTTATTGAGACGACCAATCCCCGCTATGCTACTATGACCGACGAACTCTTCGGCCCCGTGCTGACGGTGTACGTTTACGAAGACAAGGACTTTGCCGATACACTGCGTCTGTGCGACGGCACGAGCCAGTATGCGCTCACCGGCTCCATCTTCTCGCACGACCGCTATGCCATCGAGCAGGCACTGGATGCACTGCGCTTCTCGGCGGGCAACTTCTACATCAACGACAAACCCACCGGAGCAGTCGTGGGGCAGCAGCCTTTCGGCGGTGCGCGTGCCAGCGGCACGAACGACAAGGCCGGCGGTCCGCTCAACCTGATGCGCTGGTGCAATCCCCGCACGATCAAGGAAACCTTCGTGCCTCCCACGGACTATCCTTATCCGTTCTTGGCTGAGGACTAAAGCTCACTCTTAGGAAAGAGTTGTACATTACGTTTCCAATGGCCGAGGGGCTGTGTCATAACTTCGGTTATGCCATGGCCCCTTTTCTTTTTGATAATAGGGCAAATCATCCTTTCTTTGCTCATACTCAATCTTTAATAATGATGACAACGAACAGAAAGAAGTGGCTCGCAATGCTCATCCTCTTGCTGACGATGGCGGGAGGAACTGTGTCCGCACAGACCGTTTATGAACGTGAGCAGTACATCACCGAGGTCAAAGACCAAGTGGTCACATACCGAGTGGCTAAGACTCACATCCCGCTTTCGGGCGAGGTCAAGCTCATCGAGAATGCGCGCAAGTACATCATCGTCACTTTTCGGGACGGAATTATGGACGGGCCGTATCGGGAGTATCTCCACGGAGAGCTCGTCGCCAAAGCCACGTACCGTGAGGGACGCAAGAAGGGGCTGTACGAAGAATACTACGGCGGTAGCAAAGGTGGCATTCGCAAGCGGGCCACTTATGCCAATGGTGAGATGAACGGCAAGGTCACTACCTTCTTCTCCAATGGCCGCACGGAGCGCGAGAGCAATTACATCAAAGGAAAAAAGGAGGGCGAAGAGCGGGTCTATTCGCCCGAAGGCAGGGAAATAGCCATCAAGCACTACAAAGGCGACGAACTCCACGGCTCGTATGAGGAGACGGCCGACGAGGGCAACGGCATGAACGTTCGCATTCGCCGCACATACGACAGGGGCAAAATCCACGGCATGGAAATCACCGAAATCATCGACGCCCAAGGCAAGTTGCAATACCGAATCGAATGCCGCTACGAGCAGGGCAAAATGAAAGACCGCAAGCAAATCCCCATGACGAAGAGCTGATCGTCGTCTGGTATACAAAGCGGAATATCCTTCTCTTTGTGCCGAGATAAAGGCGAATAGTGTTATGCGCCGAATGCATCTCACGTATGGTGTCAAAAAACGAGGCGCCAAAAGTTTTTCGATTATGCGCCAATTCTCCCAAAAATATGCACCAAAAAGAAAAAGAAATGGCGCCATTTTTCACGGATTTTGGTGCATGTTTTCATCGTTTTCTTACACGTAAATTGAAAATAATGAAACGATTCGCTGGTTGATTTTACTCGTAACCATTAACTACAGAGGTTATTATGCCCTCAATGATTATGTATTGTCTTCCTTGTGTATGACGCTTGATGGAGGTAGTCTCGTCTCTATCCACATGAAATGACAAGGGAAATTCTCATTCTTTCAACGTCCTCTCCCTTTGTCTTTTATCATAGTGAGGCTGAAGTAGGCGGAGAAATGCGGGTGGCTTCGTTTTTAGGATTGGAGGTTTTTTACGTACTTTGGCTGTGTTTTCGAACCAGTATTACTCGGATTGATATGCAACTAAAGAATTTTTACCGGAAGCATCCCATCATCAGCACGCTGTTGCTCGTGATCGCGGCCTCCATTTTCATCTTTGTGGGGACGATGTTTGCTTTGGACATTTATACGAGGCACAATAGTTCTATCATCATGCCCGAATTGCGAGGCAAGGGGCTGAAAGAGGCTGAGCGACTCCTCGCGGAGCACGACCTCCGCTACGAGATCGTGGACTCTGTCTATGATGCTTCCTTGGCGCCCGGGGTCGTGGTGGAGATGGTGCCGAGCAGTGGCAATACCGTCAAGCCCGGGCGCATTATCTTCCTCTCTATTACTGCACGCGATGCCCGCAAGGGTATCATCCCCGATCTCAAGGATATGTCCGGTCGTCAGGCCATGGCCGTTCTGAAGGGGTTGGGATTCGAACGCATCACCGAGCGATATGTGTCGGGCGATTACGTCAATCTGGCCGACGGCGTAGAGCTGGCCGATGGCCGCAGCGTTCCGGCCGGCACGCGTCTGCCGATCACCACGCCGCTGGTACTGCGCATCGTCAATGGCTATGGCCCGCTGCTGGGTGATTCGCTCTTAATAGACGAATCCACTCCCTATGGCGCACAGGCCGACAGTCTGGGCGAAAAGAACGAGGATGAGCATAGCGAATCGTGGTGGTAATCTAAGGAGGAGGACTCTGGCATGAGCGACGAGCTGCGCTATCAGATGACCGAGGAGATGGCCGAGCTATTCGAAGAGGATGGGCTCGAAGACATCTCGGATGGCGGAATAGAGCTGGACGAAGACCGCTACGAGCACTTCCGTACGGTAGCCGACCCGGGGCAGACGCTTATCCGCATCGACAAATTTCTTGTCGATCGGATGAACAACGCCACTCGCAGCCGTATCCAACAAGCAGCCGAGGCGGGAGCCATCTTTGTCAACGGGCTGCCCGTCCGAAGCAATTACCGCATCAAACCCGGCGACGTGGTGACGCTGGAGCTTCTGCGCCCCCGTCGCGAGTTGGAGATCATACCCGAAGATATTCCCCTCGATATTGTGTACGAGGACGATGTCCTGCTCGTCGTCAATAAGCCTGCCGGCCTTGTCGTGCATCCCGGTCATGGCAACTACACGGGTACGCTCGTCAATGCCTTGGCTTACTATCTGCGCGACGATCCCGAATACGACCCCATGGACCCGCGACTGGGACTGGTGCACCGCATTGACAAGGACACGAGCGGTCTGCTCGTCGTGGCCAAACGGGAAGAAGCCAAGTCCGATCTCTGCAAGCAATTCTACTACAAGACTACGCATCGCTCCTACCGCGCATTGGTATGGGGGCGCTTTGACTATCCCATCGGCACGGTCACGGGCAATATTGGACGTGACCTGAAAGATCGTTTGCAGATGGCAGTTTTTCCTCCCGACGGGGACATAGGCAAGCCTGCCGTCACGCACTACGAGGTGCTGGAAGAGTTGGCCTACGTGAGCTGGATAGAGTGTCGGCTGGAGACGGGGCGTACGCATCAGATCCGTGCACACATGAAGCATATCGGCCACACGCTCTTTGCGGATGAACGATATGGCGGCGACCAAATCCTGCGAGGCAACAACACGGCCAATTACCGCCGATTCGTGCAGAACTGTCTCGCCACTTGTCCGCGTCAGGCTCTCCATGCCAAGACGCTCGGCTTCCGTCATCCCATTACGGGAGAGGAGATGCGGTTCGACTCCGACCTGCCTGCCGATCTCACGGCTTTGCTTGAGCGCTGGCGCACGTACATCACTTATGCGTCCGAAGGACGTGAATACTATTGACGAGCGCCCTTGCGCTGCTCCCATTACCTCATCTATCAAACAAGAATTTCTCCATACAGTATTAAATATATAGCATGATGAAAAAACCTTTTGTCGCTGTCGTAGCAGGCGGCTATTCGGGAGAACACTCCGTCTCGCTCAAGAGCGCAGCCGGCATTCTCTCATGGCTCGGACAAGATCCCTTCGCCACTTTTCTCGTACTCATCGAGCAAGAAGGGTGGTCGGTGCAGATAGCCGATGGCAAGCGAGTCCCTTTGGATAAGAATGATTTCAGCTTCGAAAACGAAGGAGAGCGCATCCGATTCGACTATGCATACATTACTATACACGGCACACCCGGGGAGAACGGGCTCTTGCAGGGCTATCTGGATATGATAGGCATCCCTTATAGCACGGGTGACACGCTTGTCGAGTCCCTAACCTTTAATAAATATGTGTGCAATCGCTTCTTGTCCGGCTTCGGCATCCGCATTGCGGACTCTGTGCGTCTGACCGAGAGTGCCGTCTTGCCCGATGCGGAAGGGCTGATCGTGCGCTTGGGACTGCCACTTTTCGTCAAGCCTAATGTGGGCGGCTCCAGCATTGCCACGACTAAGGTGGCTCAGCCCGACAAACTCCTGCCGGCTATTGCACAGGCCTTTGTCGAGGGTAAAGAGGTGATGGTGGAGCGTCTGATCATCGGGACGGAAGTGACCTGCGGAGCTTTCCGCCGAGAGGGCAAGATCGTGGCACTTCCGGTAACGGAGGTGGTGGCGTACAACGAATTCTTCGACTTCGACGCCAAGTACAACGGTGCTGTCGAGGAAATCACGCCCGCGCGCATCAGTGATGATCTGACCGTCGCGATACAGCGACTCACGACAGCGATATATGAGCACCTCAACGCCTGCGGCATTATCCGCGTGGACTACATCATCGAAGCCGACGGAGTGCCCACGCTCTTGGAGGTGAATACCACCCCGGGCATGACGCCCACGAGCTTTATCCCGCAGCAGGTGCGAGCTGCAGGAATGGAGATGAAAGAGGTTCTTTGTTCTATCATTCAGGAGGGATTGTCCCACTGATAACAAACGATCAACAGCATGACAATGACAGATACGACAGCTTTCAACGATATAAGACCCTATCTCAATGAAGAGATCCCTGCCGTAGTGGAGCGCTTGCTCTCCTCAGATGAGTTTCGCCACACCTTTGGTAAAATAATGCGGGATTATAAACCCGAAGCATTAGAGCAGATGATGCGGCAGAGTACTACCATCGAGGAGTTCAAGAGTTCATTCGGTTATTCGGCTGTGCAGGCAGTGGCCAAGGCTTCGACTTTCAGTCTTTCGCTCAGCGGCAGGAGCAGGATACCCGAGAATAAGGCTTATACTTTTATCTCCAATCACCGTGACATCGTTTTGGATTCTGCCTTTCTCAATGTCCTACTTGCCGATATCCAATACAAGATGCCGCAAGTAGCCATCGGCGACAACTTGCTGTCACGTCCCTGGGTGGAGGACTTTGTGCGCCTCAATGGTAGTTTCATTGTTCGTCGCGGTGTGAATATGCGCGAACTGATCGCTCAGTCCCAAAAGCTTTCGGCCTACATCCGCCACACGATAACGACCACGGGCGACTCCATCTGGATAGCCCAGCGCGAAGGACGTGCCAAGGATGCCGACGACAGGACGCAGAGCAGTGTGCTCAAGATGCTGGCCATGAGTGGCGGCAACTGGGGAGCACAGAGCCTCGCAGAGCTGCAGATCGTGCCGCTTTCGCTCAGTTACGAATACGATCCTTGCGACTATCTGAAGGCTCGTGAGATGCTTCGCAAGAAACGCAACCCCGGCTATAAAAAAGCTCCCGGGGAAGATATGCTCAACATGCAGACCGGTATATTCGGCTACAAGGGGCGTGTGCATTTTACAATAGGTACGCCGCTTGCCGATTTGATCGGCTCCGTTTCGCCTGATCTGCCACAAGTGCAGCAGTTTGCAGAGGTGGCACGTCTGATCGATCTGGAGATTCATCGTCGCTATCGTCTCTATCCGGGCAATTATGTAGCGTGGGATATGCTTGACGGCGTGGATCATGCCGGAACGCATTACAGCCCAGAAGAGCGAGAAACTTTCTTGAACTATCTGTCGGGACAAGTCGAAAAGATAGAAATGGAAGATAAGGATGTGGACACACTGACGCGACTCATCCTCACCATGTACGCCAATCCTGCTAAAGCATACTACGCTGCTCAGGCCGTTTAGTCGGTTTGCTTGGATGCTGTAGGAGCCGTCGTTTTATATTTGAGGGCTGTGCCACACCTTGTCGAATGCCTCGACGGGGTGGGGCACAGCTTTTATTTTTCTCCTGTTCTTAGCGCAGCGAGGAGATTGTAAAGCCTTTTCTTATTTGAATTTTGAGGTGGTGAATTTGTGTATCTTTATATAAAAACCTATATTTGGGGTAAATAAGTTTTTCCAACGGGAAATCTCTTGTGGTTTCCCATAGTTCTCATTTAAAAACAAAGAAAGTATGAAGAAGTATTTCGCAGAGCTTTTGGGCACGATGGTGCTCGTCCTGATGGGTTGCGGTAGTGCAGTCATAGCAGGTGGAGCCGCAGGAGCAGTTGGCACAGGAGTTGGTACGCTCGGTGTAGCCCTTGCTTTTGGTTTGTCTGTAGTGGCCATGGCTTATGCCATCGGTGGAATCTCCGGCTGCCATATCAATCCCGCCATCACATTGGGTATGTTCTTGTCCGGCAGAATGAATGGCAAGGACGCCGGTATGTACATGCTTTTCCAATTTATTGGAGCCGTTGTCGGTTCGGCCATTCTCTATGCCATCGCTTCGCCTATGGGGCTGACTGCTACGGGTTCCAACGGATTTGATCCCGCTTTGATGCTGCCCGCCTTTATAGCAGAGTTGGTGTTCACTTGTATTTTTGTTCTTGTTGTATTGGGTGCAACCTCTCGCAGTGGCAATAGTACAGTAGCCGGATTGGCCATCGGTCTCACACTGGTGCTCATTCACATTGTCTGCATCCCCATCACGGGAACGTCTGTTAACCCGGCACGTAGTTTCGGACCCGCCCTCTTTGCAGGTGCCGAGGCTCTGAGCCAGTTGTGGCTCTTCATCGTAGCTCCGTTCGTGGGAGCAGCTTGTGCTGCTTTCATTTGGAATGCTATCAGCACGCCGGAACAGCGATAAGCCGAGACGAGCGAATTGTTTTCTCTGAGATAGAAGAGGGCATGTCGAAATAAAAATTTTGGCATGCCCTCTTTCTCTGTTTGTAAGGAAAAGTGAAATGCAAAGGAGGCGTATTGGCCGATGGTAATCTTACGCCAATCTTGGCACAGAAGGAGGTGTTCTCACACCATGATGCAACCTTTGGGGAACTCCTTTCTCGGAGCTTCAACAAGATGTTATAAACACTTTCTCAGACTTTATTGGGAGGGGGAGGAAGATTTATCAGAAAAGGTTTGAAAGTTCCAAACGCATTACCTACTTTTGTCGGAGTAATCTCTTACTATTATTTTTAGTGTTCTCTATGAAGACCCAAGAAATTATGGCAATGCTGGAGGCTAAACACCCCGGCGAAAGCGAATTCCTCCAAGCAGTGAAGGAAGTTCTTCTCTCAGTAGAAGAAGTGTACAACCAACATCCCGAGTTCGAAAAGAACGGTATCATTGAGCGTATCGTAGAGCCGGACCGCGTATTCACCTTCCGAGTACCCTGGGTAGACGACCAAGGTAAGGTACAGGTAAACATCGGTTATCGCGTTCAGTTCAATAACGCCATCGGCCCGTACAAGGGAGGTATCCGTTTCCATCCTTCTGTGAATCTTTCAATCTTGAAGTTCCTCGGTTTCGAGCAGATGTTCAAGAACGCACTTACTACACTCCCCATGGGTGGTGGTAAGGGTGGTGCTGACTTCGCACCCAAGGGCAAGAGCGAAGGCGAAATCATGCGTTTCTGCCAGAGCTTCATGACCGAATTGTGGCGCAACATCGGCCCCGACACAGATATCCCCGCAGGTGATATCGGCGTAGGTGGTCGCGAAGTAGGCTACATGTTCGGTATGTACAAGAAGCTTGCTCGTGAGCATACGGGAACGCTTACCGGTAAGGGCTTTGAGTTCGGCGGTTCTCGCCTGCGTCCCGAGTCTACTGGTTTCGGTGCTGTTTACTTCGTACAGAACATGTGTCGTCAGAACGGCGTAGACTATAAGGGCAAGACTTTGGCTATCTCCGGTTTCGGTAACGTAGCATGGGGTGTTGCTCAGAAGGCTACCGAGCTGGGCATGAAGGTAGTTACTATCTCAGGTCCTGACGGATACGTTTACGACCCCGATGGTATCAACACGCCCGAAAAGTTCCAGTGCATGCTCGACCTGCGTGACAGTGGCAACGACGTTGTTTCTGACTACGTGAAGAGATTCCCCAATGCACAGTTCTTCGCCGGTAAGAAACCTTGGGAGCAGAAGGTAGACTTCGCTATGCCTTGCGCTACACAGAACGAAATGAACCTCGAAGATGCCAAGATGCTGCATAAGAACGGTGTGATCCTTGTAGCCGAAACTTCTAACATGGGTTGTACGGCCGAAGCAGGCGAATATTATGTAGAGCAGAAGATTCTCTTCGGTCCCGGTAAGGCTGTAAACGCAGGTGGTGTTTCTTGTTCAGGTCTCGAAATGACGCAGAACGCTATGCACCTCGTTTGGACTAACGAAGAAGTGGATAAGTGGCTGCACCAGATCATGAACGACATCCACGAACAGTGCGTTACTTACGGTAAGGAAGGCGACTACATCAACTACGTGAAGGGTGCTAATATCGCTGGCTTCATGAAGGTTGCCAAGGCTATGGTAGCTCAGGGCGTATGCTAATCCTTTGCTAATCGGCATCCGGTCGCTCGCTATGAGCGTTCCGGTTACCAACCGAGAAGGTGTGCCAAAACGTAGATTTTGGCGCACCTTCTTTTTTATACCTATACGGAATCGGCCTAAGTCTCTCTTGTCAATTGCGACCTGAAGTGGTGCAAAGGCGCAACTCCAAACAGAGAATACTACGACCACTATGCTCAGTTCGCTTGGTCAAGGCCCAAAGGCCTGATCGCCAACGCTAATACCATAAAGAACAGAAGTGTCCTTCACTGAGGACATTTCTGTCTTTCTCGAAGGATGTTTTTATCCTTTATTGTGGACACATTCGATTGCAGGGCCGTTCCTCTTGCAAACCTCGTCTCACTATCGTCCTTTGATCTCCCTCTCACCCTCCTCAATGCTTTGCTTCATCAAACTATATACGATGGTAGCACCTTTCTTTATACTTGGCGTTACTCTGCCTCTTCTTCGAGGGGGAGAAAGTCGTATATTTGTGTATTGACACGTATTCTAAACAGCCTCATAAATGGATATTGAAGAATTAAAAAGCAGACTTGAAACCAATGGATTAGGGCATTGTTTTGATAAATTGAAACTACACGTACGTAATTCAATCAGACTGCATCTGAATGCAACAGACGAAAACTGTATGGCAGTTGGTCGGACCAAAATAGTTGGAAGACCGGACTTGCCAAAAGATATACCATGAGTGACAGAAACAAACATCAAAGTGAGCCGAGAAAAGAAATATTTCTTTTTCTATAGCAAGAAAAAGGAAACGATTACCAAACCTCTCTCTTTTATCGCGCAAATCAATCTTTCCGAAGTGTCTCCTTTCGATCAAGACGGTTTATTGCCCCAAACGGGTATTTTATATTTCTTCTACACCTCAGAACAAGATGCATGGGGCTACAGTCATAAAGATAAAAATAGGTTCAAGATTATTTATTGGGATGGCGATTTTTCAGAGCTTAGAAGGATAGATTTCCCTAAAGACTTACCGGTCTATTCTCGTTTCAATCCATGTTCTGTAGACGTTAAGTCCGAAATCAGTCTTCCCTCCCATGAACATGAGATTTATAACAGCCTTTCTGATGTAGACAAAGATATATTTTGGGAGAAAATTAAGGGTGATGACGAGCTAATAAACAAGCTATTAGGCTATTCGGATAATATCCAAGGCGAAATGGAAATAGATTGTGAGCACTTATACAATTGGCCTGGAAATAACATTGTAAACTATAATGCCAAAAAGGCAGCCATCTTTAGATCGGAAGCAGCCAAGTGGCGACTTCTTTTGCAGATTGACAGTGATGAGACCAGTGAAATGATGTGGGGAGACTGTGGACGACTTTATTTTTGGGTTAAGAAAGAGGCAATGCTAAACAAACAATTTGATAAAACCTGGTTCTTTTTACAGTGCTACTAAAAGCTGATCCTTGAATTTTATCTCTTGGAAGGAAATTGTTTATATTTGTGCATGCTGTAGCGTGGTTTGGAGTGTTCTCTATAATAACTAATAATAGAAAAGAAATATGATACCAGATTTTCAGACTTTGATGCTTCCGTTTCTGAAATGCGTTTCAGATGGGAAGGAATACAAAGTTAGAGATGTCCTTGAGCGTTTGGCGACGGAATTTGCAGTTACTAACGAAGAACGGAAAGAGCTTTTGTCCAGTGGCACTCAGGCAATCTTTGACAATCGTGTCGGTTGGGCAAAAACATATCTAAAGAAAGCGGGCTTGCTCGATTCCCCCAGTCGAGCCATCGTAGTAATAACGGATCTTGGTAGGCAAGTCCTTTCGGAAGGAATTAGCCGAATTGACACAAGATATTTGAGGCGATTCCCATCGTACTTAGAGTTTCAGAAGGCGTCTCGAAAAGATAATGAAACTGAAGAAGAGGCTACCGATGCAGAAAATAATATGCAGACTCCTGAAGAAAATCTCGACAAGGCATATCAGAGGATTAGAAGATCGCTTGCCTCCGAACTACTTAATAGGGTCATCGAACTGTCGCCTGCTTTTTTTGAAAGACTTGTTGTCGAGCTCTTAGTCAGAATGGGGTATGGCGGTTCGATCAAAGAAGCTGGAAAAGCAGTGGGGAAAAGTGGAGATGAAGGAATAGACGGAACCATCAAAGAAGATAAATTGGGTCTCGATATTATCTATATCCAAGCCAAACGCTGGAAGCCGGGGAATGTCGTCGGCAGGCCCGAACTTCAGCGCTTTGTAGGAGCTCTTGCCGGACAAGGTGCTAAAAAAGGAATTTTCATAACGACTTCAAGTTTTACCAAAGAGGCGTTGGGCTATATACCGAAAAATGAAACAAAGATTGTTTTGATCGATGGTGAACAGTTGGCCCAACTGATGATCGATTATAATCTTGGTTGCACTACTCAGCAGATTTACGAATTGAAAAAGCTTGATAGTGATTACTTCGGTGAGGAATGATCGCCCAATCTTTTCTACGTGATTTTGCTCTCCGCCTATATTTCTGGTGAAAATTGGTATATTTGTATGTTGCTGGTCGGTCAGTAATGTTGAAATTGAATAATAACCCTCGGTTTAAAATGCGATGACGAAAATAGACATTGTTGCAAAAAATATTAAAGAAATACTTCCCTTAATGGATGACACTTTTACGTCACATGATGTAATTAAGGCGCTTATTACAAAAGACAAGGTAAAATGGGATGAGTTTGTTGAGGCCTATGCGAAAAGCGGAAGAGAAAAGAAACAAAAAGAACAAATTGCCGTTCAGCAAATCGGATGTTATTTAGGACGGAATGCAAAGAATTTGAATCTTTCCAATGAGGGGAAAGAGAAAAATCATAAAATACCAGGATTAGAAGGACATAATCCGCGAGAAGCAACCAAATGGTCTAAGCAGAAAGGAGATAAATGAACAACTATTCTAAGCAATTGCATACCATGTAATGCTTATTGCGATAAGGGCTGCCGATTGTGGCGGCCCTTCTTTTTTCTCTTTGTCTGTATTTGCTTGTGTTTTGGTGCGATGTCTTTATCTTTGTTACGATCGGAAAGCGGCACTACTCCCCGCTACGGGGCTGCGGCTTTCTGGTCGATACACAACTAAAGAGCTTGCATTATGGAACAAAAGATTTGTCAGAGCTGCGGCATGCCGCTCAAGAAAGACCCCAATCTCGGTGGAACGAACGCTGACGGTACGCTGAGTAAGCTTTATTGTAGCTTTTGCTATCAGAACGGAGCGTTTACAGATAACTGTACTGATGTCAAAGAATTCCAAGAAAAGTGCCGCCGGATCATGATCTCGCATGGCCATTCGCGCTTTACGGCTTGGCTCTTTACCCGTGGTATGAAGCGTCTCAGTCGTTGGAAAAAATAGAAAGAGTCCGACGAAAAGCCCCATGTTCTCCATTGTCTAATAATCCCTTTGATATAATCCTTTTGCAATATGAAGAAAAGACAACAGTTGATGCTGGCATTGGCTTGGTCGCTGGCCATGCTCCCCGCGGGAATGCAGATGGCATATGCGCAGAGCCAAGCAGCAACTTCGGTAGAAAACACCCAAAACATCAATCCGATGCAAAAACGTGCAGCTTTCAGGCAAGAAATGCTAAGTGAACTGACCGATAAGTTGGTTGAGCGCTATGGCGAAAGTGTGCGTCTCCGTGCCGAAAGAGGCGTATCGCAAGTGGGAGCCCTCTGGCGAGTGGGGGATGGTGATATAGAGGCTTTCCGCACATTTGTCATGGACAACTTTGTGCCCACCCTCGAAGGACAACGCCGTATGTATCGCACGCTGGAGCGCAATCTGGAGATACTCCACGGCTATTACAACAAGATCGATCTTTCCCTCAAAGAGCCTCTCCACCTCAAAGGGCCTGAGATCACCCCCCTGGATATGATATTCGGAGGGTACAGCCCTTCGGCACATTTGAGCGATGACCTCTATGCCAATAAGGTGGGACTCATCGCTGCACTGAATTTCCCTTATTATCCCTTAGCCGAGAAGATGGAGTTCGGAAGCAAGTGGAGTAGGGAAGAATGGGCCTTTGCCCGTATGGGTGACCGCTTTACGTCGCGAGTGCCTGCCGAGGTGTTGCAGCATGTGTCCGAAACGATGACGCGTGGCGATGCTTACATATCCGACTATAATATATGTATGGGCTATCTGCAGCGTGCCGATGGTTCCACGCTCTTCCCCCGTGATATGAAGCTGATCACGCACTGGGGGTTGCGCGACGAGATCAAGAGTAACTATGCCGATGCACAGAACGGACAGGAGAAGCAGCGGATGATCTATGCTGTCATGAAGCGGATTATCGACCAGAGCATCCCGATCGAAGTGATCAACAAGAACGACTATCAATGGGATCCGCACTCCAATACGCTCTACAGAGCCGATGGTACGACGCTGAAGGGGCATGCCGAACCCGATACGCGATACGGGCATCTCTTGGCCAATTTCCATGCGATGAAGGCCTTGGATGAATATATGCCGCAGCTGCCCGATCAGATTCTCCGTGCATTCGAAGGCGATATGGAGATCCCGCAGCAGGATGTTAAGCAGTTATTCGAATCCTTATTATCCTCGCCGCAGGTGAAGAAAGTAGCCGCTCTCATCAGTAAACGATTAGGACGTCAGTTGGAGCCTTACGATATCTGGTACAATGGTTTTCGTGCTCAATCCGGGATGCCCGAGAGCGAATTGGACAAGATCACCGCGGCCAAGTATCCCACACCCGAAGCGCTGAAAGCCGACTTGCCTAATATCTTGCGTAAACTTGGTTTCGATAGTGCTGATGCCGAGCGCATAGCTTCGTTGGTGATGGTGGATCCGTCGCGTGGTGCCGGTCATGCCGCGGGTTCGATGATGCGTAACGACTACGCACATCTGCGCACCCGCATTGCCGATACGGGGATGGACTATAAGGGCTACAACATTGCCGTACACGAGTTTGGACACAATACGGAGCAGACCATCACGATGAACGATGTGGACTACTATATGCTCACCGGTGTGCCCAATACATCCTTTACCGAAGCCATCGCTTTTCTTTTCCAAGCGCGCGACTTGGAATTGCTCGGAGTCAGCAAGCCCGATGCGCAACAGGTGTACAACCAGGCATTGACCAACTTCTGGAATTCGTATGAAATCATGGGTGTAGCACTTGTGGATATGGCCGTGTGGGAGTGGATGTATGCACATCCCACTGCTACTGCCGGCGAGCTCAAGCAAGCAGTCATACAAGCGGCACGTGAGGTGTGGAATAAGTATTACGCCGGCATCTTGGGCGGTAAGGACGAGACTATTTTGGGCATTTATTCCCACATGATCGACTATCCGCTCTATCTCCCCAACTATCCGATGGGGCATATTATCGACTTCCAGATCGGTCAACATATCGCCGATAAATCCTTGGCAGCAGAGATCAAGCGTATGCTTACACAGGGACGCATCATACCGCAGCTATGGATGCAGAATGCTGTAGGCTCGCCGATCTCAGTCACTCCTCTCCTTAAAGCTGTGGACGAAGCCCTCGCGCATATCAAGTAAACCCTCTTGTCTCTCAACAGCTGAGAGACGAATCAGCAAACACCCGTGTAGAGAGGAGCAGTTCGCTGCTCCTCTCTACACGGGTGTTTGCTGTTAATGAAAAGACAAAGAAGTGAGTAGACGCATCATTTTTCTGTAGCAGGGAGTGGATATCGCTCAGCCTATCTGCATCATAGGTCTTTTATCCGCTTTTGTATCTCTATTGCCTTTTGTTTCGCCATGTTAGCTTCCTCATTTTTCCCTTCTGCATCTAATAGTGGATGACGAGCCTCAAGAGCATCGAGCCATTTCTCCCATGCAGCTTTGTGTTCCGGATTATCATCCGTTACGGCTCTAAATATAGCGCAAGCATCATATAGCAAATCAATTTTCTCCTGACCTCCTTTCATCTTTTTTGCGAATTCCAAGAAAGCACACCCTCGATAGAATTTTAGATTTATTTCCTTCTTCTCTTCTAACGCCACCTTCGCCTGATTGTTCACGTCTTGCTGCGATTGATATATACCCTTTTTATCTGCGTTGGTTTCTTGTTCTATTAAAGCATCCAATATCTTATCCCACAGAATATATGTATCAACATCAGTAATTCCATTTTGTAGTCCCAATAGTTTTTCATGGACATTCTCTAAGTCATCAATAGCCTTATCGTTTTCGTATCTGCTATACCCGATAGCTACATATAGACGGCAAATCTTTTCTCTATCTATTCCCTGAATAACATCGTTTTCCAAAAAAAACTCGTATATATCACGAAGCACTCCCAATACCTTTGTCTTGTCATCTGGCTTTAAATTGCCAAAGGCAGTCTGGCCTAATTGGCTGTTTATTTCGTCCAAAATACCATTAGATTTGAATAGTCTCCTAAGCACTTCTTTGTTAGTAATAAGCTCTTGAATATCCTTTAACAGATGAGCTAAATTGGTATTATATATTTTCGAATTGTTATTGCGAGACACCTCTATCATAAGTTTTTCAAACTTGGCACGTTCTTCATGAGTAAGATTCAAATACATGTTGTTTTTGGAGTACAACGATGCCATTGTTTCGAAAAAAACAATCTTATCTTCCCACTCCTTTTTATATTTGGAGAAGTCTATTCCCGATTCTTCTTTTTCATAGAGTTTTTGGTATAGTTCATGCATAAACATATCAGCTCCGTTACTATATTGGCATTGTCTCAACCCATTTAGTTCGCCTTTTTCGAAGGCCTCTTTTACCTTGTCCGGTAGCTGATCATGGGTGACCCAGTATAGCCCACTATTGAAAGTTGAAATATTACGCATTCGTTCGAGAATTGGATCGTCACCACTATATCCAATAACGATCCATGGTCTATCCGAAATAATACGTCCAAAGATAATATTTACAGAAGTTTTAACCCTCTCCATTTGGTCTTTTGTGTGAAGATGGTAGAGGCCGTGTCTCTGTCCATGAAAATAGAAAATAGAACCCGTTTCAAACCCAGAGGTACCTAAATCTTCTTCATGTATTAAGGTCATATCGTATGTCGGAGGAAATTTATTCAGCACAGCCAATGCCTGAAGAATAAGATCATCGAAGTTCGTAGTTAAAATAAAGTCAATATACTCATCTGCATACAATTTTGCCAAATACATATGGGCGGTATTGATCCAAGAGTTATCAATATAGTCCTTAAACAAACGTCTTCTTTGATCATCAGTGAGGACACTCATCAAAGCAGGATATTCGACAGATTTATCCTTATGATGTGGATATATCTTTTTAACATCTTCTACGACACCTTTTGCAAGGGGGATACCTCCGGAGACAGAAAAGCCTGCTCCGATGAGAAAAATCGGCTTTTTCCCATTGTCCTTACACTCCTTAAGTCTGTGAGCCAATTCTTCAAGCGTAAAAGTGTCGACATTGGTTGATCCTTGCGATTTATCCTCCGCCATCTTCGTCGAGTTGTTAAATTTCTGCACAAATATACGACAAGTTGCAAATGGGAAGTTACAAGGCATGATTTTACCGACCTAATCTCTGGAATAGCATGAAGAGAGTTCCCCTTTACTGTTATCGTGCGCCTTGATAGCCTTTGAGACTGATACTGTATAGATAGTTAACAAATTGTGCGACGAGCGGCCCCCATACAAGTCTTGATAGCCTTTGAGACTGATACTGTATAGATAGATATTCCCTGATGACACAATGTCATCAGAGGAAAAGGTCTTGATAGCCTTTGAGACTGATACTGTATAGATAGATTGAGTGTATGATTGCTGTTTGATATTCAGGTGGTTATAAGATAGCCTTTGAGACTGATACTGTATAGATAGATTGAGGCAGTGACGAAATCACTGCTTCCTGCTCAGGTCTTGATAGCCTTTGAGACTGATACTGTATAGATAGACCATTTTGACTATTTAGATAGTGATATATTACTATCTAGTCTTGATAGCCTTTGAGACTGATACTGTATAGATAGTGAGGACCTCCTATTCGTTTGCAAGGACTCAAACGGTCTTGATAGCCTTTGAGACTGATACTGTATAGATAGTTATTATTAAGACCAAGCAACCCTACACCGAGTTTATGTCTTGATAGCCTTTGAGACTGATACTGTATAGATAGCGCTGTAGGGACTGCGGAGAATGGGCCCTGTACGGCGTCTTGATAGCCTTTGAGACTGATACTGTATAGATAGATTAAATATGGCAATAGCACAAGGAAAAACTATTTGTCTTGATAGCCTTTGAGACTGATACTGTATAGATAGAATTTTTTACGGTCGATGACCGTAGAGCAATTTAAGTGTCTTGATAGCCTTTGAGACTGATACTGTATAGATAGAGCAGTTTAAGTCCAACTTTGACTGCTCAAAAATTAGGTCTTGATAGCCTTTGAGACTGATACTGTATAGATAGACGTTGATTATCAATAAGTTAAAGAGCACCTGAGTGGGCAACTGACTGATAACAAACCTATTGGTTTTCTTCGAAAATCGAGGGGTCAAAATGTTCATGCACGAACATTTATCCACTCGCAATAGGCCTTATCTCATTCTGTGACAAAGATATACAAAGTTTCTAAACATTCGAAAGAAATGAAAAAAAGTTTCCATTTTCTCAATTTTCGAATTCTGCGAAAACTGCCCATTGATAATCAGGCAGTTACAAATGCCTAAAAGGCTGTTTATTCGAAAATAATGAAGCCGACAGGGATTTTTCTCGTATTTCGAAAAACAGCAAAAAGGGAGAAAAGCAGTAATGCGTTGAAAATCAAAGAGTAAAGTCTTGCAAGGTCTTTCGACATTATTCGAAAATGAAAACTCGGCTCCGCGCGTTCTTCGTGCCGGTATTTTACTGAAGCAATTCGAGTGAGCCGATCGGGGCTGTCGGAGCAGTCCGATCGGTCGGAACCATCTTTTCGCATGACTGTCGACCGATGGTATCTTCTCCCCGCAAACAGCCGGCGATGCGACGTAGATGAACGAAGAGTCGAAACAATCCGAATCTGACTTTCCAAAGAGTTTCGATGAGCGCTAAAAATGCCGATTCTGCCTATCGTACGTGTACGAAAGCTCGAGAAACACTGTTTCGAGCTCTACGTACGAGTACGCGAACATGAAAACTGCGTTTTTGGGCTTTGCGTACAAGTACGCGAATATGAAAACGTCGTTTTTTACCTCTGCGTACAAGTATGAAAGCGCGAAAAATCTTGTTTTTGGCTCTTCGTACTAAGTGTTTGTCGATGAATCGGAGCAATCGGATTCATCGTAACAATTTTGAGAACAGGGCGAAAGCAGAAGTTTCCCGACAATCGGAGTCATCATAATAATCATGTGTGAGAAGGCTGTCCTGCCCAATGGGTGTGTGCACCTGGCTATCCCCGCATTTACGGATTCGATCACTGATATGTGTGAGAAGGTTGTCCTGCCCAATGGGTGTGTGCATAAGAGTTTTTACATGTTTTGTATATAGTTTTTGTTTATATTTGCTACCGGGTGGTATTCGGAAGACTCCATCCGCGTTTACGTTCGTTTTTGCGGGCAAAATATGACGAAGTATTGTAGCAGAATCCGATAGTTATATGATAAAGGTTTTCTTGGATACTGAGTTTGCCAATCTGCACGATCAGGCCACACTCCTCTCTCTCGCACTGGTGGATGAGAGGGGAGATGCTTTCTATTCTATATTGCCATCGGCAGAAGGCGAGGCCCTTTCTCCTTTTGTCCGTGAACATGTGCTCCCTGTTCTGGAGAAATTGCCTCAGATGAATGAAGGGAGGCTGACATCATTTCGTGGTAGTAGGCAAGAAGTCGTGGTACCACTTACCAGTTGGTTGGAAAATCGAGGCGATGTAGTACAAGTGTGGGCGGACGTAGCTTACCATGATTGGCAACAATTTTGTTCGCTTTTCGGGGGAGTACAGTCGCTGCCAACTTGTATTCATTACATACCGATGGATCTGGCTACACTTTTGTGGGTGCGAGGAGTGAATCCCGACAGCGTACGCAGTAGTCTGATTGCACAGGAATTTCTTCCTGAAGGTTATGTACCGCATAATGCTCTTTCTGATGCATACCTTGGTATGCTTATTCTAAAAAAATACCAATCTGATGTGTGATAAAAATAGCAGCTGCCATATTTTCATATTCCCGTTTCAGTGGGATTATATCGGTCGCAAAGTGTCCCCAAAGGAACACATTCCCTACAATGATAGAGCGGATATACGAGCCTTTGACCGATTATACTCGGAAGTAAGCCCCCTGAAGCGTAGCTATTTCAAAATAGGACAATCGGCAAAATACTACAACGAATATGTTTACTTTCATCCTTTCGCCCGTAAAGCGCTCTACGGGACGGAGGAGAATGAGTCAGTCTATTACTACGAGCTGGATGCTGCAGATGGGGTGTACTCAATAAATATTCGCACGGCTAAATTCTCCAAGACTTATGATCTGACGTTGGACCGTGTGTCTGTCCATGTATTCGATACCGGTGTCGGCATTGTTTCATTCTCTCTGAAGAACACCAAGTACACGGATGAAGAAGATATTCTCCGCATCAATGATTTTGGGCGTCGTCTATATCCTCAGTTTTTAACAGAAGATAATCGTTTGGGTGCCAAGAATCGTTTTTTGGCCGATTCTATTTCGGGACATATCGGGTCGCTCAATTTCTATGAGGATTTTCGACAATATGAGGAGAGCATTGAGCATCGAAGTGCATTCTTATCTCCCGATCATATCCGTCAAGTTTTTGGATACAGCCCCACGGATCAGGTAGGCGACCCATGGTGCAAGTTTGTCTTTAGAGATGAAGACGAACGTGCAGGTACCATCCGTATATCGCCCATAATGGATGATCGGATGTATTTTTTGAGTTACTATTACAATAAGGAATTGTCAGATAAAATAAAAGAATGCAAGCGATCCCGAAGTTTCAGAGACCGAATTGGCAGTTTATGCCGAGGAGGCAACCAACCTAAGTATGCCTACGAAGTAGGATCTAAGAAGGACTTTTGGTCACGCTATATGTTTGGAGACGGTCTGGACCTTGGCATCGCTAACGGAGATATGCAGTTGTCGGAAACGCAAAGATGTACTTATGCTCGATGGGTAGAGTCGGGGACTCTGATTGGTATCACTCGAGATTCATCCGTTTATCTCACCAATTGGGATCTAATTGAAACACACTTTACCAGTATGTACTATCAGATGGCTATTCTTTGTTTGGTGCAGCGAGCAAGCGTATTGCGCTTCAGCGGAGAAATAGCCAATCTGACAGAGGAGATTTTGGGGAAGAAAAAGAAGGTCGGAAAGCATATCAAGGGGTTGTATGAAAATTATATCCGCTTCCTCAATCAAATCTTTTTCAGGGAAGTAACGTCTCAGATACAGGGAATAGAAATGTATGAGATGTTTCAGAGGAATATGAACATAGAGCGAGATGTAAAGGCCTTGGATGAAGAGATGGCAGAGCTCTTCAACTATTTGGAGATTGATGAGCAGGGAAAACTGAACAAGGTGGCGAATGTGTATCTGCCACTCGCTTTGCTGACGGGGCTGTTCGGGATCAATACGTTTGCAGATGACGGCTGGTTCAAATGGCTTTTTGCTTTCGGAGGAAATGGAATGACATGGAGTATAGGGGATACATTCACGACAGTCATCATAGCGATGTGTTTGTACTTCCCCATTAGATATCATATAAAAAACAGAAAATAAAAAAGGAGGTCATTTATGTGTGTGGTAAGTAGCGTTTGCAGCTGTGTGTGTAGCTGTTGCTGTATATGCATATGCTGTTGTATTTTCATTATTGCTGTTGCCGTCATTCTAATTGTGTTCTTTGATCGGTGTATTAAGCTGAAAATGACGGATTTGGAATGGAATAAAAGATTAGAGCTGGAAAAATTGCGTTCCGAGAATTCTCGCAAAAAAGGTAGTACATCCGACGACAAGGAAGCAGGTCCGGATAAAAATAAAACGACAAATGAAGAGAATTGAATTTAAGCTGAGGCAGCATACCCCTATAATCCACTTTCAGGCAAAGGATAACGGGGCTACGTTGAGGGCTTCGGAAGTAAAGTCGAAGTTGGATAGATATATCATTTCGAAGATAGGATCTGGCAAGGTTGAGCAAAAGGGATGGCATATCCCCGGACAAAAGTCTGCTCTACACTACAAACTATCTTTTCATGTTGAAGGAAGTATCAAGTATTTCCTGCCGATGAATAATGTAGCTGAAAAGTTCCGAAATGCTTTCCTGGTAGAAGCAAATAAAAAATTGTCTCTACCGATCGAAATGCTTTCTCCTTCTCCCTATTTTGCCAATGAAGATAAACTGAAAAAACCTGGATCCGGGGATAATAAATGGGATGAAGTGCGTTTGGCAACTCAAATAGAAGGTGATATTTATGGGGAGATCTTATGCCAAAACGAGGAGTTGAGCAAAATGATAGAATCGCATTTGCAATCTTTCTTCTTGCTGCACAACTTTGGAGCAAGGCAAAGCAAAGGTTTTGGTAGCTATACGGTGCGTTTGTTGAATGACAAACCCATAAATGAGGACAAAAAAAGTATTGCTCAGAAGATGTACGATCTGCGTGTGGACAACTGTTTGAAAAGCCGCGTAGATGTTCACCACCAATTAAGCCAAATACAGCGGTTTCATCATAAACTTAAGACTGCTGCTAATGGACAGTATTCCGAATTGCGACAATACTTCCATGAAAAGGCGATAGAGTGGGAAAAACCATTGGTACGTGAGATGGTTGGATTAGGAAAGGAGAAAGGAACCAAATCCTATATCACTATGTATGTCCGTGCCTTATTGGGGCTTCATGGGCAATTTGAATTTCCTCAGCTGAATCGCCGAGTCAAAGTTTCGAATCAAGTGGCTAACCCTCCGATTGAGCGTTTTGCTTCTCCTATTATTTATAAGCCAATAGGAGACATCATATACCTGATTTTGAAAGATATTCCGGATGAAATGTTCGATATGGAGTTTGTCCTCTCTACGGAAATGCGGGAGAAACGAGTGCGAACGCCGAAAAAGGCGACTTTCGACTTCGAAGATTTTATGGCATATGTTCAAGATAAAAACATAAAAAACACCGAAGAATTGTTATGACAACATACACAGCCATTACCATAGGACCGATCTACAGAACCATTATGAAAGCTCGTAGTACAAAAGCATTTTGGACTGCCAGCTATATGTTTTCTTGGATCATGAAACGCTTGGTAGAAGAACTATCAAAAAAGAATATTTCTATTATTTCTCCGTATGCCGATACCTCGAAAACAATCAAAAAGGTCGGACTATATCCCGATCGGCTTTTTGCAGTGGGAAAGGTAGACAACATCAAGGATATCATTTCCAAAATTGAAGATGAACTTGTCAAGAAGTTCATGAAAATCCCGGACACCGAATGGGAAGAACACGAGATAAAAGAGTTCTTATCGAGCTACATCAAGGTGTCGTCGATCACAATAGATTCGGATAAAAAAGAAGGGCTACTCTTAGAACTCAATAAGTATTTAGATACCCAAGAATTGAATCAAGTAGCTGTGTCTTTTTCTTCAAATGACTACTTGACAAAATTTTTGGAGTCAAAAAACAATCCATTTATTGTGGGGGATTTTGGTAAAGAGGAACGGGCTTTTGAGTCGATTTCAGAAATAGCTGTCTCCGGTTACTTAAGTGATGAGGAAGTGCGTAGCTACCTGAATGAGACGCAAGAAGTTAATTATCCAAAATTATCGGCCGAAAGAGAAGACTTCCTCAACTGCTATAAGTATATGGCTATTGTGAAAGCTGATGGAGATAACTTCGGAAAATATATCAGCAAGCTCGACACGGTAGAAAAAATGCAGAGTTTTTCCAAGCATTTCTTCGATTTTTCTGAAGAAGCAGCGAAGAAGTTGTTTACGATGAGGGCTAAACCCATCTACATCGGTGGCGATGATCTCTTCTTCTTTACACCGGTGAGAATGCCTTTGTTAGAAAAAGATATTTTCGATTTGATCGAGACAGTGGAGCAATCCTTCCATGGTTTTCGTGAAAAATTAGGAGAGAATAGTCTTTCCATGTCGTATGGTGTCAGCATCCTCTACTACAAGAGTCCTATGTCTGAGGCAATGGAAGTAGCCGATGCCATGTTGAGAAAGGCGAAAGATGGTGAAAACAAGGATCGTGTGGCTGTCTCTATCCAAAAGCATAGTGGGCAGAAGATAGAGTTTCTTCTACCCTGTAAGCATACCGTAAGTGTTGCATCCGGGCAACAAACGCTGTATAATGCAGCCCGCGATCTCATGAAGCGCACTGTAAGTAATCCCTCTATGATCAAAGGGCTTATCTATTGGATAGATGAAATGTACGAACCCATCATCTCCAAAGTTGCCGGAGATGCAGAGCGGTTGAAAGCCGTCTTTGAGAACTTTTTCGATGAGGATGTGCACAAGGACAATTGTTTTCTCGATGATGTCAGAGAGTTTATAGTCTGTATGCATAGCTCAGGAGAAGTTTCTGATGTGAAAGTACAGAAGGAGCTACTGCACGGAATCTTGCGTTATTGTCAGTTTGTAAATGCTAAAGACGAGAAGTAATATGCCTACTTATTTAGTCAAACTTACGCCCATAGACAAGTTCTTCTTTGGGCAGAAAAATACTTTCGAGAAAGACAACGTCAATTATTTTGTCCGTTCCTCTCACTTCCCACAGCAGACGGCTTTGCTCGGATTGCTGCGTTATCAACTTTTGTGTCATGCAGATAAAAGCGTATTCGACAATAATAAGATTGTAAATAGTAAGGCTGCGAAGGAATTGATTGGAGAAAAGAGTTTTTCTCCTGAGGAGCCCTCTGTGGATAACTTTGGACTGATCGAATCTCTTTCTCCTGTGTTTTTGATGGATAAGGAGACCGGAGAGATGTACCTCCCTGCCGGTTTGCGGTATCAAGAAAAAGAAAAAGAAAAGGGTAAATACGAACCTTTACATCTCAAAAAGGAGGGCAGTGTAGTCTTACTTGAGGACTATGACACTAAGAAAGGAGTTTATAGCCGTTGGATTTCGGATCGAATACAGAGTGATACCATTGCTGAGGATGATTTCTTTAAGGAAGATACTCGTGTCGGTATTCGCAAGAACTACACAGGCGGAACAGAGGATGATGCTTTCTTCTGCGAAACTTTCTACCATTTCGCCAATTATGTTGGAGGAGATCTGAAAGAGGGGAACGAAGGCACTGCCCATAGTAATTGCGAGAAAGAATTGAAGAAGGTGCATGATTATTGCTTTGCATTCCGATTTCGGGCTAAAGAAGAAGTCCGTTTTGAAAAGAGCAAGATAGTGCATTTGGGAGGAGAGCGCCAGCCTTTCCTCATGGAAGTAACAAAGGAAGAGAATACAGATCTGCTACCTCTTAAGGATTTTTCTTTTGCGAAAGACAGATCTCTGTATATGGTTTTGCTGCTGTCAGATGCATGCATTCCTTCTGAAATAGCAAAAGAAGCGCTCTTTGCGATTACCGAAGTAAAGGATTTTGCTTGTCTCTTAACTCAAACAGATGGAGACCGTCGTTTCTATAATCGATTCGGAAAAAGGGTAAAAGGACACAAGGAGGTCAAGACGAAAGATGTGCATTTGACCCACGAAAGGGAGCTATACATAGCCGGATCGCTCTTCTACTTCGAAGACTATGAAGCCGCAGACAAATTCTGCCAGAGAGTAATCTCTTCTCATTTTCATACAATCGGCTATAACTACACAACAATCATCGAACCAGACAACAAACAAAAAACAAGATAGTATATGAAAACAGCTGCTTATCTAATTCGCTGCCTTACCAATCTCCACGTAGGTAAGGGAGGTGCCAACTACGATGTCGTAGACAATAGTGTACAACGAGATGTGACAACGGGATTGCCGTGCATTTTCTCATCCAGCCTTAAAGGAGCACTCAGACAGTTCTGCGCCTCAAACGATCTGCTAAAGGAGGATCTTGATTACATCTTTGGTCCTCGGACAGAAACTAAAAAGCCAGAGAACAAAAAGAAAAATGAAGGGCAGGATGATAAAAAGGAAGACAAGAATAATGACAAGGAAAAAGACAACGGAATAGGGCATTTCTCCTTTTTTCAAGCTAATCTGTGGGCTTTTCCCATTCGATCGGATAAAGAGGCGAGAGGTTACACTTTGGCGACAAATGCCAATTTGCAAGAAACAATCACCTCACTTGCAAATGCACTAAAAGTAAAACCGGACTATCCCAAGGCAGGAGTTTCTCCCGAAGCTAAAGAAAAAGAAGTTGTCGAAGAAGTGAAACAATTACCCGTGATAGCCCGTAATTGCTTGGAAAACGGCGAAAGCAAAAATCTTTGGTACGAAGAAGTAGTACCGTCTGAGTCATGCTTTGTGTTCTTTGTTTCTTACGATGATGAGAAAAAGTTTGAAACGTTCGATAAGATTATTCAGTCAAAGCCAGTGCAGATAGGAGCTAATGGATCTATCGGATATGGTTTCTGTTCAATCAAAAATATCTCGAAGTATGATGAGCAATAAAGATGTTCAGAGACATATCCCCAAAGCAATGGACGCAATTGAAAAAGTCGGCATTGCTAAAGGGAATAGGATAGAAAAGGTGCACGAGGGGTATATCAACTCTTTGGGTGCGAACATTATTCAGTCGGGGCTTCTTCCCACTCTCATATTTTACAACAAGGAAAAAAGAGAGCTTTGGTTGAAAGCTCTGTACTATATGTGGTGCGAATCTGAACCGCAAGATTTGAGTAATCCCACGGCGATTATCCGAGAGATCATTGGCAAAAAAGGGGGCAAGTTGAGCGAGATAAAACTCAACCCTTCCGATGAAAGAAAGATTCTCGAGTATGCCGTTGCGCTTAAATTGGCAGCACGGACATTTGTTTTCGTAGAGCCTGATAAGAGTAAGGAAGGAGGTGAATGATGAACTACGGACTGTGGTATTATCGTCGTTATTTTGATACGTTGGAGTTGGACAACAATGGAGAATTGAAAGATACTTCCCAATTCAATGCAGGTGGAGCTGACCAGTTGAAAAATGTGCGTACCCTTCCATCTCTTGATGACCCTTTTGAGAAGGTGTTTGATGCGACTTCATCTCAGGTACAGGCTTTTGATTTTGAGTTGAAGACGACCTATCCAGGGCTATTGTGCGGAGTGGGTTACCATCATGAAATCAATAAAAAGGAAGGTTCAAAAGCTTCCGATAGAGAAGAGAAAAAGGAGTCGGGAGAGTTTTACCAACTGGGTATGTACTTCGATCACACGACCGGCATGCCGGTTATTCCGGGTTCTTCAATAAAAGGTGCTTTGCGTTCGGCTGTCAAGAATTGGGATTTTCTCACCGGTAAATTCTTCAACACTCTTTCCTGTGAGGAGAAAAATTCCGCGGAGGAAAGATTACAGAAGGAATTTATAAACTCCGTATTCGAGGGTAAAGGTCAGTCGATATACGAGCGTGATATATTCTTCGATGCAGTGCCTATAGGAATTGAAAAAGGAGGAATATTGTTCGGTGATGACTACATCACACCTCACGAAAAGCCCCTGCGCAATCCTGTTCCGATTCGTTTTCTAAGGGTAAATCCCGGAGTAACATACCGGTTCCGTTTTATACTGAAAGACACTAAGGTATTAGTCGGCGGGAAGGAAATACTCTTTTCGGCAGAACAAAAGCGAGATCTTTTCAAAGAAATAATCCTCACCTTCGGTTTAGGAGCGAAGACCAATGTCGGATATGGACGATTCTGCGAGTGTAAGTAAACAGAGAAGAATCGGTCTCTTTATCTTAATCAAAAATTACCCGGGCGTATAGTTCGGGTAATTTCTATTGTACCGAAGGATTAGGTACTCCACATCCCTTTATCATCGTTATGACATCTATCGTCAAAGAGTCATTGCCGACTTTCCTATCCGAGTTTTCTGCATTTCATTTCAGAGTAAGGTTTGAAGCACAGAAGGCGGTTAATTTTAATAGTAAGTGGTATTTTCTTCCTCGTTTTGCTTTGGGGAATGCTCTCAAGAAGAGTCCGCATTATGCTTACCTCTATTCGGAGATATTCAAGCCCCAGGAGGATGCTGAGGGAGGGGCGCGGAAAGCGCTGCTTTCGACCTCTCGTTTGATCATCAGAGCAGATAAACCTTTTAGACGCGGATTTGCAGCCGGAGAACCTCTTGATTTGTACATAACGATCGTAGCCAGGGACGTCTCTTTGGTTGATGATTTTCTGAAATTCCTGCCCGAATGGCAAGACTACAACTTCTTTCGTGAATCATCTCTGGCCTACCGCTCCTATCAGCTATTCAATCCGGAGACTGATAAGTATGAGAATAGCCTGCGGACTGAATCCTCCCGTTTGACAATCGATTTCTTCTTGCGGCATGCACCCTACTGGGAGGACCTGCTGTGCATACGCTTCCTCTCGCCCACAAGTGTCAAGATAGATCAGGTCTTGACCGACGAGATTCCTTATTCACGTTTGATGAATCGTCTTTCGCGGAGACTATACGAATTACACTCGGCTTACCTCCATGCAGGAGGAGAATCCAAACCATACGTTTATGCCGAGAGTGACAACTTATTACTTGCACAGGTGAGTATGCCCCGCAAGCCTACCATCAAGGATAATCGCCACTATGATATGGCCGGAATGTTGGGGCAATTATTCTATCGTGTGCCTTACGATCCTGTGGCTGCCATCATGCTTGCCATAGCACATTGGGTACACGTGGGCAATCATACGATTTCGGGTAATGGGCAGATCAGTGCCTCTGGAGGTAGTACTCGGTTGTATGATATGTGGTTGTCCTTGCTGGAGAAGGATAGGGCAATACCGTTGGAAGAAGCGGAGCGTGATGGTCTGATCGCATCGCTTTGTGCCCAGAACTATGTCCCTGCACCTTATAGATCGCTACACATCCCGAAGTCGGACGGAGGCTTTCGAGAGCTTAATATTCCGTCGAAGTTGGACTTGTATTTACAGAAGAGTCTTGCCCAAGTGTTGTATCCCGTTGTGGATGCTTTGTTGATCCCGCAGAACTATGCTTATCGCAAAGGCAAAGGTGCAGTAGCAGCCATTAAACAGGTCGAGCATCTTCGTCGCACATTGGACGACAGCTACACTATTGTTCGTTGTGACATTGATGACTTCTTCGATACGATTCCTCTTGCTGCCCTTATGGAGCAGTTGCAAGACTTGACAGGCGATCCTTTGTTGGCAAGGATGGTCGATTTGTGGATGCGTTCGGGGACAGTGGACAAGAAGCTGCAGTATCGTCCCAATTCGCTCGGCATACCTCAGGGAAGTCCGCTTGCTCCCATGCTTTCCAATCTCTATCTGACGGAGACCGATCGCTATATCGCACGCAATATCACTACAGAATTTGTACGCTATGCAGATGATCTGTTGCTGTTTTTACCCGAAAAAGTACACCCATTGACTTGTCTGCAATCATTGAACGACCACTTGTCAGTTAGGAAGAAACTCCGGTTGAACAAAGATTTTGTTGTTTCAGACATACGGGCTTCATTCAGCTTCTTAGGGATAACCTTCCGATCGGACGGCGGTAGAGAGATGAGTCGAGAAAAGACCGACGCAGTCGAACGTAAGATTGCGACTGCCCTTTATCGCGATACTGAGTCTTTTAGTGCATTGGCCGAAACCATCCGGGGGATGTCCAATTATTACCAAAAACTCGTCTCCAAAGTCGATCTTGAGATAGTCGACCGGATCGCGACAGAGGTGTACGCATCCTATATTGTCTCGCATGAAGGAACGCAGGAA
The DNA here is from genome assembly GCF_003096695.1 of Porphyromonas loveana. GTDB lineage: Bacteria > Bacteroidota > Bacteroidia > Bacteroidales > Porphyromonadaceae > Porphyromonas > Porphyromonas loveana. Next base: position 52,472 of record NZ_QEKY01000004.1, read on the forward strand.
CGGAAACGTATCGTGGAGCAGCTCGTACGTATTGGTTTTTTGAATCAACAAGCAGCTGCAACCCGACTACAAACAGCTGTCCGCAAAAAAGCTACATCGATAGCCGATCTCCCCAAACCTAAAAAGGTGGAGGATATGCTACAGGAACAACGCAGGGGGCAGCTGCAAAAGAAGGAAGAAGTATTCGACCTCGTGGTTGATGAGCCGGGAGCCTTTGTGGGCATCAGTCGTAATCATGTAGTCGTGAAAAAGTTTGGCCGGATTATCAGCAAGCAACCGGCAGCACAGATTGAACAAATCAGCATTGTAAGCGAAGGAGTCTCGTTTAGTAGCAATGTCACGAAGTATTGTCGCAAGAAAAGTATTCGTGTCGTCTTTTACAACGCTGTAGGAGAGGCTTATGCCACGCTCAACGGTATGGACACTATCCTGCCTTCGGTAATGGAGTCGCAGATGGAGCTGGATGAGAGGCGGAGTCGACTTTTTATAGATTTACTTGTGCGAAACAAGATCCGGAACCAAGGCAAACTGCTTCGATACTATTACAAGTATTACCGAAAAGAGGAGGCACTGGAACGGGCATTGGCGCAAGCCATCGACGAACTCAAACAGTTGGAAGCGGAAGAGTGGGGCGGTAAGACGTTGCGGGACTACAGACAGAATGCCATGTTGCATGAAGCACGGTGTTCACGGATCTATTGGCAGGTCTATGCTTTGCTTGTAAACCGTGCCGGATATCCATTCGATAGTAGAGAGCATCAAGGAGCTACTGATCTTGTAAACCAAATGCTCAACTATGGATATGCCATCTTGCAGAGTTACGTCATGAAGACGATCGATATTTGGCAACTCAATCCCAATATCGGTATCCTACACAGCACACAGGACAATAGACCTGCCCTCTGCTTTGATCTGATGGAGCAGTACCGTTCTTTCGTGGTGGATCGTAGTATTTTGGCCTTGCTGTCCAAGGGTGAGGAGGTGGGACAGAACGACAAAGGACTACTTGATATGCAGACGCGTACGCGTATTATTTCCAAGATCAATGAACGGTGGTTTGCCTCCGAGTATTACCGTTCGGGCGAAAAAGTGTTTTCTGAGATTATGAAGTTGCAGACTCGCGATGTGCGAGACTTTTGCCTTGGCAAGATTGCGCATTTAAAATTCTATACCCCCAAATGGTAAGAGGAGGACAAGCAGATGAAAGATAAGAAAGTGCTTATTGCCTACGATATTAGTGCCAATAAACGTAGGCGAAAGGTGGCCGACAGTCTTGAGAGGTGTGGGATGCGTATCAATAAATCAGTTTTCATCTGTACACTCAGTTGCGAATTAGATCTGCCCGATTTAGTGGAGATGGTTACGTCTCTGATAGATCGTAGAGATCATGTTTTCTTTCTGCCCTTGTGTAAGGGATGCTATGAAGCAGCGTGGTCTGTAGGGGCTGGGACTGCAGCACCTCGGAGTCGGCGGAAAAGAAAAACCCGACTGATCGGGTAGTTTTCAGTACGGCAGCAAAGGCTGTGCGACAACAATCGCGCAGCCTTTGTTGTCTTTTTACTTGAGGAAGAGAAGGAGGTATGTAGCGGCTCCGCCTATGTATCCGAGCAAGGCCAAGAGCGAGAAGCGTTTCAGATAGTAGCCGAAGCTAATCTTCTCCAATCCCATGACGGTAACGCCTGTGGCCGATCCGATGATCAGCAGGCTGCCGCCGGTGACCGCGCAGTAGGAGAGAAAAGTCCAGAACGAACCATCTGCCACAAAAGGTGAACCGGCTATGGACGAAATATCATACATCCCCATCACAGCGGCTACCAAAGCAACGTTGTCCACCAACGATGAGGTTAGCCCGATCATAAAACTGATGAGCGACGTGTTGCTGGTAAGTGCGCTCAGATCTTTGCCGAAAGAGGCGAGTACGCCCGATGTCTCGAGTGCTCCCACTGCCATCAGGATACCGAGGAAGTAGAGGATAGTCGTCAGGTCTACATCCGGCAGTAGTCTTACGATGGACAGCTTCTCCCGCTCTTGGATTGTATGCAGATTCTTGTACATGAGATCAGTATAGAGCCATAGGATGACCACACCGATCAAGATGCCGATAAACGGCGGAATGCCGAAAGCAATCTGATAGACCGGTATTAGCACAAGGGAGGAGACCCCGAGCCAGAATATGAAATGCCTATGTGCAGCCGGTATCAGGCGGAAGTAATCATCACTCTCTACGATCGACCTCGTTTCTCTCAGCGTCACTTTATTCTTGAATAGGAAGAAGTGGGCGGCAATAAGAGGCAGCAGCATATTGATAAGAGCCGGAACAAAGAGATGCAGGACTTGATGTGCCACACTTATCCGTCCATTAGTCCACAGCAAGAGGGTGGTGACATCACCGATAGGAGACCACGAACCACCGGCATTGCATGAGATGATGATCATACAGGCATACTTGAGCCTGTCGGTCTTGTCCGGTACCAACTTCCCGAGAATGGCAATAAGCACGATGGCGGCAGCCAAATTGTCCAATAGGGCAGAGAAGAAAAACGAAGAGATGCAGAAAAACCACAGCAGTGATCGCTTGTTGTTCGTCTTCACGTGTCGGGTTACGGCCTCGAATCCGCCATGTTTGTCCACGATATTGATCAGAAGCATGGAGCACATGACGAAGAAAAGCGTCTCACAGACATTGCCCAAATGCTCCTGCAGACTGTTGCGAATAAACATATCTGCAGAGGCTTTGGATGGTTCCTGTCCGGCAGCAATTATGGCCGCTGCCTGCCCGTTGTCCGCTGATATTGCCTGAGCATCAATCATTAGGATGCCCCAGAGAGCCACGCACATAAAGAGGGCAATGGCTGTCTTATTGACCCTAATCACATCCTCCAAGGCAATCGCAACGATGCCCAGGAGGAAGATTAGCGGAAGAAGTTTAAAAATCATGGTTGTGCCTGAATGGCAACCTTGAAGGAGTAACCCTTAGTTCCGTCTGCCGAAGAAGCGGAGAAGGTAGAGGAAGAGGTTGATAAAGTCGAGATAGAGCGCCAATGCTCCCATCAATGCAACCTTGCGAGCTACGTCGCCCTTGTCCACTCCTTGTGTCTGAGCCAGCATCTGTTTGATCTTATTGACGTCAAATGCCGTGAGACCGGTGAAGATAATCACTCCAATGATGGAAATGATGAAGCCCATGGCATCCGAACGCAAGAACATATTGACCACTGTGGCCAAGATGAGACCGATCAAAAGCATGAAGAAGATGCTACCCCAGCGGCTCAAGTCTTTCTTGGTCGTGTATCCCCACAGCGCCATAGCACCAAACATGCCGGCTGCAATGAAGAAGGTCGTAGCGATGCTTGTGGCCGTGTACACGATGAAGATACTGCTGAGCGTAACCCCATTGAGCAGGGAGTAGCCTGTAAAGAGTAGGGATGCCGTGAAGAACGACATCTTACCGATACGAGCCGATAGGATGAATACCAAAGCCAATTCAGCTATGATCAATCCCCAAAGCAGACCCGGGTTCATTATGATCGTATAGATGAACGAGCTCTTGGCTACGAGCATGGCTGTAAGAGCCGTAATGCCGAGGGCGCCAAACATCCATGCAAAGACATGGCGCATCGTGGTAGCTTGGAGGGTGCTATCCACATAGATGGTGGATTGGTTATCCAATTCGTTGTAGTTCATATTGTCTTGATTGTTTTTTGTTAGTACTCTGTGTTGTTATTCTACATCGGGCAATGGCTCGATAACCTCGCCGCCATTGACTATCTCTGCGTCATAGTCCATCACGCAGGGTTGAAAGTTTTGTGGGAATTCGAATCGTTCGTCCATGAGGTATCCCAGCTTGGGATCGGCATAGACGCGTTTGAGGAACTCGGCAAATATAGGTAGCGCCGATGCTGCACCCTGTCCTTGTGCCATGGAGTCGAAGTGCACCGAGCGATCTTCACCGCCTACCCAGCAGCCCGCAACGAGTGAAGGAGTGAAGCCGACGAACCAACCATCGCTATTATTCTGTGTGGTACCGGTCTTACCTCCCATATCGGTCTTGATGTTGTAGCGGTATTTCAGACGGCTACCCGTGCCTCCTTCTACTACAGACTTCAGCATATAGAGCATCTTGTAAGCTGCATCGGCAGGCAATACTTCTACCATGTTGGGTGTGAACTGAGCCACTACGTTGCCATACTGATCTTCTATGCGCGTTATGGGGAGGGGATTGACTCGAATACCTTTGTTTACAAAAGCCGTATAAGCACTTACCATCTCCTGTACCGATACGTCCGGCGTACCCAGACAGATGGAGAGACTCGGATCCAAGTATCCGTTCAGACCATAAGACCTCAGCAGACGAACGAAGGTATAGGGCGAAGTCCTGCCCATAAGGTAGGCCGTCACCCAGTTGGATGAGTTCTGCAGTCCCCATCGGATGCTTACCATCTCTCCCACGCGTCTCGCTCCGGCATTCTTGGGGGTCCACGGCCTGCCCGATTCGGTGTACAGCGTCTGTGCTACGTGCAACATTTCATCGCAGGGCGATATGCCCTCTATCATCGAGAGGGAGTAGAGGAACGGCTTGATGGTAGAGCCCACCTGACGGCGTCCCTGACTCACCATGTCGTACTGGAAGTTGCGGAAGTTGATGCCGCCCACATAGGCTTTTATGTGGCCGTTATGCGGACTCATTGCCATGAAGCCTGTGCGGAGAATACCTTTGAGATACTTGATGGAATCCAAGGGAGACATGACCGTGTCGATCGTACCGCGCCAGCTCCATACCTGCATCTTTCTCTTCTCGCGGAACGACGCTCGGATGTTCGACTCGGATATGCCGGCCTTCTTCATCTCGCGCCAGCGGTCGCTCTGCCTCATGGCACGTGAGAGGATTTTCTGTTGTTCGTCTTGAGAGATATTGCGGGAGAAAGGAGCATAGCTGCGTCCGCGCTTTTCTCGGTCGAATATGGGTTGCAGTACCTCCTTCATCTGTTTTTCCACAGCTTCTTCGGCATACTGCTGCATCTTCAGGTCGATGGTCGTATAGATCTTGAGACCGTCGGTATATATATTGTAGTACGAGCCGTCAGATTTCTTGTTCTTGTTGCACCAACCATAGATCGGGTCGTTCTCCCACGCTACCGAATCGGCACGGTATTGATCCACTTGCCACTCGAAGTAGTTTTTGCGCTCGGGCTTTTTGGCCATGAGCATCTGACGCAGGCGTTCGCGGAAGTAAGGAGCTTCGCCGTCGCGATGCGTGATGCGGTGGAAGGAAGTGACCAGTGGCAGCTTCTGGAGGGAGTCGCAGGCTTGTTTGGTGATGTACTTGGCCTTGTACATTTGCTCCAGTACGATATTGCGACGGCCGCGGCTGCGTTCCACCTCCCCATGCAGAATGGGATTGTAGTAGGCCGGATTTTTGCACATACCCACGAGGACAGCAGCCTCTTCGATCTTCAGATCGGATGGTTGCTTGCCGAAGTAGGTATAAGATGCCGACTTGATGCCCACGGCATTGTACAGGAAGTCGAAATAGTTGAGATACATCGTGATGATCTCCTCTTTCGTATAGAAACGTTCCAGCTTCACGGCGATCACCCATTCGATGGGTTTCTGGAAGAGGCGTCCTACCTTTGTCTCTGTGCGAGGAGAGTAGAGTAGCTTGGCCAACTGCTGTGTGATGGTACTGCCACCTCCCCCGCTTTTCTGATTGAGGATGCCGCGCTTGACTACTGCGCGGAAAAGTCCTTTGCTATCGATGCCCGAGTGGCTGCGGAAGCGCACGTCTTCCGTGGCGATGAGTGCTTTGATCAGATCGGGCGAGATCTCGTTATAGCCGGTGTAGATACGATTGTCCCCGCTGTGAGCATAGGAACCGAAAACCTTCCCGTCCGACGAGATTAGTTGCGATGCATACTTGTCGATAGGATTCTGCAGTTGCTCGATGGGTGGCATATAGCCGATCACACCCGTAGCAATGAGTATAAACAGAATGCCGATGATGGCCCATCCGGCTATGAAAGCCGTCCAGAGAAGCCGAACGATCTTTTGAGTAAGCGTATTCAACGTTTTACTGTTCTTAGATTACAAATAACGAGGGGGCGTTGCCCCGCAAACCTCTATTTGCTCTATTAACGAGCTCGGGCACTGAAGAATTGTATCTCCCCCTCTTACTATTTACTATCCTTTAGTGAGGCTGTTTCAAAACTTGATTTTAGCACAGCCCCGATTACTTCCTTCGTTCTTTGATGAGTCCGTAATTATAAGCTTCGTGTAGCTTCTTCAGGTTTTCCACCTGCTTGCACAGTACGCGGCCGTTGTCCGTGTCCTTCACGAGCATACGGTGCGAGGTAAACTCCCGAACCACGGTGATGCTCTTGATGTCCTCCATCTCCTCGATGGCCTTGCGGGTGCTGCTGAAAGGTTCGTGCTGCACGAGATGAAGCCCTTGTGAATTGAATATGAGCGTATAGCCGGCAATACCCGTGCTGGACTGGTATGCACGGCTGAAACCACCGTCTATCAACATCAACTTCCCTTCGGCCCCGATGGGGAGTTCGCCCTTCTTGGCTTTCACGGGTACATGTCCGTTGATGATGTGTGTGTCAGGTCCTTCAAGTCCGAATTCTTTCAAGATCATTTCGCACACAGCCTTTTCTTGGCGGTAAATGTAGTAGTAGCCCTTCTCTTCGTGGTGCGTAGTCTTGTCTTCGATGAAGTAACGCTCGAATGTGGTCATCATCGCCTTGTCGAATAGGGGCGAATCCGGCCCGCACCACAGGTACCACATATAGTCCACGGCCTCGCTTCGCTGCTCGCTCTGCTCCGGAGCCACGTATGCTGCGCGTATCATCTCCTCCACCTTGTCCAGCAAGGCCCGTCCGGCATAGGTCTTGTCTCCTACACGTACTTTCTTGAGCGACTTGTCCTTGTTCAGCGGTATAGAGGCGTGGTAGAGCAGGTTCATATTATAGGTGAGGTACATGCTGCCGTTGCGGTAGAGGCATTGGAGATGCTTCTGTAGCTTTTCGCTATGCAGGAAGCTGCTCATCAGCCTGTCCACGATGTATTGCTCTTGGTTGGTCAGTGCATACGGGTCGGCGGGATCGACCGTTGGGAAATGCTTGTCCAGCATGGGATATACACCGCTCGGCAGGCTTATCGTGCCATCGGCGAAGTTCACCAGATGGAAGATATCCCTATTCTCCATCTTGTACTCGGGATGGCGGGCTATAATCTGGTGTTCCAGCTTGAACTGAATGATGGCGATGGCCTTGTGCATTTGGCTGATGAGATAGACGCTCTTGTCGTCGTAGGTCTGATCAGCCTGTGCCAGCTTGGGTTTGAACACCGTGCAGGGATCATTGGCATAGGTATCCATGGCAAAGCGTGCCAGCGGTAACAAGTTGATGCCGTACCCATTCTCCAGTGTGTCCAGATTGGCATAGCGCAAGGCGATGCGCACCACGTTGGCCATGCAGGAGGCATTGCCCACGGCAGCTCCCATCCAGAGCATATCGTGGTTGCCCCATTGTATGTCGAAGTGGTGATACTGCATGAGCGCATCCATGATGATGTGTGCCCCCGGGCCGCGGTCGAATACGTCGCCCACGATATGCAGGTGATCGATCACCAATCTCTGTATCGTCTCACTGATGGCGACGATGAAGTCATCGGCACAGCCGGTCGAGATAATGGAGGTGAAGATGCTGCTGATATATGCCGACTTGTTGGGGTTGATCCCGTCCTCGTGCAGCAACTCCTGTATGATGTAGCTGTACTTCGGAGGCAGCGTCTTGCGCACCTTGGAGCGCGTGTACTTTTCGGCGGCTTTTTGGCACACTTTGATGAGCTGGTTCAGCGTCACCATGTACCAGTCCTCCATCTTCTCATCGCTTTGCTTCACGAGTTCCAGTTTCTCGCGCGGATAGTAGATCAGGGTACAAAGCTCTTTCTTCTGATTCAGACGCAACTGACCGCCGAAGACCTCGTCCACCTTCCGCTGGATGCTACCCGAGGCATTCTTCAGCACGTGGATGAAGGCTTCATATTCGCCGTGGATGTCCGCCAAGAAATGTTCCGTCCCCTTGGGCAAGTTGAGGATGGCTTCCAAATTGATAATCTCGGTGGCTACTTCGGTTGCCGTCGGAAAACTCTCGGACAATAGTTCCAAATAATCCAATTCATGCTTGGACATCTGTACCGTCTGTGTCTTATCCTTACTCATTGTGAAGCAATAGTGTTAGGTTTATATTTCTCCCAAAGGTACTGACTTTTCTATGCAAGCAGACACTTCGCCCCGAAAAATCGACAAATAATAAAGAACTCGCCAATCAATATCTTTGTCTGTCTGCCTTCATTTCGTGGCATAGATGCAGATGTCTGCCATTGAACCTCTCGTAGTGGGATGTCTCAATCATTCGATTTTGGTCCAGCCTCAGAAGCCGTGTTGGAAAGAGGCGAAATGCAAGGGTGTCGAGAGTGGGAGAAGAAGGTGTATATGACCGAACCCGAAACTCAAAGGCAAAACAGCCATTCGTCCTTCTGTAACACAGCCTTTTTGCTTAATATTGATTTTGTCGTCTTACTACAGGAAATGATCGGATATCTTCTTTTTACGTCATTTTTTACTTTCGCGTACATGTACGCAGAGGTAAAAAACGGCGTTTTCGCGTTCGCGTACATGTACGCAAAGCCCAAAAACGCAGTTTTCATGTTCGCGGACTTGTACGCAGAGCCCGAAACAGTGTTTCTCGAGCTTTCGTACACGTACGATAGGCAGAATCGGCATTTTTAGCGCTCTTCGAAACTCTTTGGAAAGTCAGATTCGGATTGTTTCGACTCTTCATTCATCTGCGTCGCATCGCCGGCCGTTTGCGGGGAGAAGATACCATCGGTCGACAGTCATGCGAAAAGATGGTTCCGACCGATCGGACTGCTCCGACAGCCCCGTCTGCTCTCTCGAATTGCTTCGATATAATACCGGCACGAAGAACGCGCGGAGCCGAGTTTTCATTTTCGAATAATGTCGAAAGACCTTGCAAGACTTTACTCTTTGATTTTCAACGCGTTACTGCTTTTCTCTCTTTTTGCTGTTTTTCGAAATACAAGAAAAATCCCTGCCGGCTTCATTATTTTCGAATAAACAGCCTTTTAGGCATTTGTAACTGCCTGATTATCAATGGGCATTTTTCGCAGAATTCGAAAATTGAGAAAATAGAAACTTCTCTTCATTTCTTTCGAATGTTTAGAAACTTTGTATATCTTTGTCACAGAATGAGATAAAGCCTATTGCGGGTGGATGAATGTTTGTGCATGAACATTTTGACCCCTCGATTTTCGAAGAAAACCAAGAGGCTTGTTATTAGTCAGTTACCCAATTAGGAGCTCTTTAACTTATTGATAATCAAATTCTATCTATACAGTATCAGTCTCAAAGGCTATCAAGACGGGTTGTCGTACCTACGACTGGCTCGGCTACAAACGCTATCTATACAGTATCAGTCTCAAAGGCTATCAAGACATGAAATATATTCATGTGTCTTGTTGTTCTCTCTTACTATCTATACAGTATCAGTCTCAAAGGCTATCAAGACTCCTATGAGGATCATCTCGGGTCTGTTCCCGAGATCACTATCTATACAGTATCAGTCTCAAAGGCTATCAAGACTCCACCATTGTTGATGGCTAGTGAACCACTAATAGTGCTATCTATACAGTATCAGTCTCAAAGGCTATCAAGACGTGAAAAATAGACCGTTTTGGCCTTGTTTAATGCTCTATCTATACAGTATCAGTCTCAAAGGCTATCAAGACTTTTTTATAGTTTTTTTAATTACCAATATCCGTGATCAACTATCTATACAGTATCAGTCTCAAAGGCTATCAAGACAAAGTGTCCGTCACTTTCGCGATCATTCTGTCAAGTCTATCTATACAGTATCAGTCTCAAAGGCTATCAAGACGGTTTTTCTCCTCTTTGGATTTCATTGACTTCAAAAGAGACTATCTATACAGTATCAGTCTCAAAGGCTATCAAGACCTTACTTTTGTTATTTTCATAGAGGAAGGAGTATTTTCTATCTATACAGTATCAGTCTCAAAGGCTATCAAGACCCCTATTTCCTTGGGTGTAGATTGTACCCAATTGACTATCTATACAGTATCAGTCTCAAAGGCTATCAAGACGTGACTTCAATCACTCCGGGAGCATCGCCCCCGTTGAGCTATCTATACAGTATCAGTCTCAAAGACAATCCACCCTGTAGAAAGGGGCCGGACTCTATATGAGTGATTTCATGGAGTCGGCCTTTCTATAGGGTGGATGTAATGGTGATCATCGTAGACAGATGGTGTTTCGGTATTAGCTGGTCTGTGATATGTACGATTCTCTTCGGGCTCTCTCGTATCGTGGTAATCCGTAGCGGATAGCCGGTTCATAACCGAAATAACACAGAGGGGGCGTTGCATCATGTATGCAACGCCCCCTCTACTTTATGCGTAAGATGGAGATTTTGCTATTGTTCTGTGGCAAAGAGAGCTGTGATCTGTTCGTAGTCGGCTTGGATTTGCAAGCGCAGTGCTTCCATAGAGTCGAACTTCATATCGTCACGAACAAAGGAAACAAACTCCACGCGCACCTGTGCTCCGTATATCATCTGGTCGAAGTCGAAGAGGTTCACTTCTATAGTGCGTTGATCACCGTTGTTCAGCGTTGGTCGCCGACCTATATACAGCATCCCGTTATATTGCGTCCCACTTACGGTAGCACGCACGGCATAGACTCCGTCACAGGGGACGAGCTTATGCCTGTCGGCAATCGTGAGATTGGCTGTCGGGAAGCCTAACTCGCGCCCGATGCGAAAGCCGTGTTCCACCTTGCCTGTGAGGATATAGTCGTAGCCCAAGAGCCGATTGGCGAGAGCGAGATCGTTTTGCTCCAAGGCTTGGCGAATGGCACTTGAGCTGGCAGGCATGCCATTGATTTCGGCTGGCAAAGCTTTCTGCACGCTCATGCCCAAGGGGCGGGCGATGGTCTTGTATTCTTCTGCACCGGCTATGCGTCCGTGCCCGAAGCGATGATCATAACCAACAAGCAGGGCGCGTACATGCAGTCGTTCATGGAGGATGGTCGTAATGAAGGTCTCGGCCTCCATCGCTGCCAGATGCGGTGTGAAAGGAAGTACGACGGTATAGTCTACGCCTTCGGTTTCGAGACGGTGGAGTTTCTCGCTCGGGGTCGTGAGCTTTTGGTAGGGAGTGCCAGGGCGTACTACGGATATGGGCGGAACGTCGAAGGTGACCACCATCGTAGGAAGTTGCTTTTCCGCAGCCATTTCCTTTAGTTGGTCGATCAGAAATCTGTGCCCGCAGTGCACGCCGTCGAAGGTGCCGATGGTGGCGGCAACTTCGGGTATCCATTTGAAATTGCCTATCGGTGTATTATAATCGTTGGGGATGGTTATCGTAACCATGATCTTGGATTTTGCTTGCTTCGTTCTTTCCAGATCTCGAAGTGGATTGTAGTCTGGTTGGTTGCGGGGTCGGTATAGGCACGACCAAGAGACTGCCCCGTTTTTACTCGCGTACCGGCACTCACGTATACTCGGCTGAGGTTGGCATAGACGGTGATGTAATTACCATGACGTACCATTACGGCTGTGTTGTAGCCCGGGATGACAAATACGCTGGACACGACACCGTCAAATACGGCTGTGGCATCGGCTCCTGCAGCGACGGCAATGTCTATGCCACCATTATTGACTTGTACTCTCTTCAGTTCGCTATGCTGATGCACACCGAAGTCGCTTATGATGCGGTAGCTGCCGCGGACGGGGCCGGGCAGACGACCTTTGTTTTGCGCAAAGCTGCCGGAGAGCGCTCGCTCAGTTGCATCCATGGCATATCCGCCTTTGGTCTCTGCTTTGCGTTCCGGCTCGGCGGGTACGGGTTTGCCTTTGGCTTTCGCTTCGCGGGTCAATCGTTCGCGCTCCTCACGAGCACGGCGTTCGGCGGCCTCTATTTCTTTGGCGATTTGCTGTTCGATCTTTTTGTTCAGTGCTTCGGCCTGCTGCTTTTGTTTCCGTAGTTGCTTTTCCAGATCCTTTTCTTTGGCTCCCAAGGCTTGCACTTGACGGCGTTGTTCCGCCTGCTCGCCCTCCAACTTTTTCTTCTCTTGTTCGCGCATATGGAGGAGTTGGCCTTTCTCTTTTCGAGCTTCTTGCACGATCGCACGCTCCGATTCCAATTTGCTTCGTGTTTCACGCAGCCGTTGCGAAGCCTCCTTGTAGGCCGATGCATATTGCTCGAGGAAACGCATCCTTCTCATCCCTTCGTCGAAGCTCTTGGCAGACGCTACGAAAAGCATGCGGTCGATCGATCGCTTGCGTTTCTGCATAGATTGCAGGGCATGCACGTATTCATTGGTGCGCACGGTCTCTTCTGTCGATAGCCGATTGCATACGCCTGTCATGGAGTCAATGTCTGCTTGCAGACCCTTGACTTCTTTGTCCAGGAGTTGAACGACTTGTTGGCGTTGAGCCACCTGCTTGCCGAGGAGATTCAGATGTTTTTGCTTGTTCTGCTTGTCTTTTTTCGTGTTGCGCAGCTCGCGATCGGTCTTTTCGATAGCTTTTAGGGCTTCCTTTCGTTGGTTTTCGAGTTGTTGTACTCGCTTCGACTTCTGGGCAAGGGCTGACTGTGTCGATAGCGCGAACGCACAGATAAGAAGTAGATATGGTAGATGCTTCATGACGATGGGGAGATTAGGAGATTAAAAGAGATCAGACAAATCGTCCAATGTCATGTTACTATAGGTGGCAGTATTGATACGCGGAGTCACATCCGATCCGCTGATATCTTCGAATTTCATCTTCGTAAGATCGAGGCTGAGGGATCCTTCTACCACTCCCTGATGCAGAAGTTGCAGCATGAGAGCTGTGGGGAGGTGTTGTCCTGCTCCTTGCCCGAAAGCGGAGTAGGTAGTAGAAAGTCGATACTGTGAGGCAGGGTCGTATATGCTCATCGTGATAGGACGCTTATTGGCTCCTATCTCGGATAGGTATTCTATCCGGCGAGCATCTTTGTAGGATATCAGATGACCTTGCTGCGCTCCTGTCGATAATAAAAGATCGGATGCAGATACCCGGCTGCCGTCGGCTTTGAAGAGGCGAGCGAGGAAGAGCGACTCGAAAGCAGTGTACGAGAGTTCAAAGCCGATGAGATCGCTCAATTCGGAATAGGAGGCCGTGACGTAGCGTTTGTTGATGGCATCGGTGACGGTCACACCCTCGGGCGTGATCCATGCACGCCCTGCAACCACCAGGGGGAAAGGCATGGCTACGAGTCGGATGCCTCGACCGCGCACAAGCGTCAGCTCCACGCGAGTGTTCACATCCTTTTGCCCAAAGCGCAGAACAGCTCTGCCACTTGCACTGAATTGTTCTTGTCGCGGGTATTGTTGCATGACGCCATCAAGCAGTGCCGTAGCGCTTATGCCAGTCTCGGCACTGCCACCCGTTGCCGACCCACCGAAGGGCAAGGAGGAACTACAACCGCCGATCAGTATGGCCAATGCCAAGGACAGCATGATTGCAGCTGCTGATCGTATATATTTCTTCGTAAGCATTATTTCTTTTTTTCGGGGATGTAAGCACCCTTTTCTATTTTCTTGTCCAGCATCGAGCTGCCTCCGTCACCGATGGACTTGGCTCGCTTCCATTCTTGTAAGGCTTCTTCTTTTTCGCCAAGCATCCACAGGACATCGCCATGATGCTCTACGACATCGGCATCGGGCTTGTCGGTACTCAGCGACAGAGCTTTCTCGATGTAGAGCTTCGCCAGACTATAATTTTCTCTCATGAAGAATATCCATCCGTAAGTGTCCAATGTGACGGGATTGTCGGGTACCAACTTCACACATAATGCAGCCATTCTTTCGGCTTTCGCCAGGTCTCCGCCTTCTTTCGCCAGAAAGTAGGCATAGTTGTTCAAGACCCCGAGGTTGTTTGGGTTTAGTTCCAAGGCTTTTTCGTAATGGCTGAAAGCCTCTTGTGGCTTTTTCTCTTCGTAGGCGAGGTCGCCCAACTGGCTGTAGATATCTGACAAACCCTTGGCATCTTTCTCTGCATCTATTTGTTTGGTCCCTTCTTCCAAGATGCGTTTGGCTTCGGTCAGATTCTTTTCCATATAATAGGCTATCGCATCGTAGAGATAGAATAGGGCAGAGCCGGAAATATATTGGCGAGCTTGCGAACTGATGGCATGAACCTCGGGATGGTCGTTCCGATTGACCGCAACTTCGAGTATCATATTCCAAGCTCTCTCTTCCGTGGGAGCAAATTCTGTAATCGGTTTGCATATCTCCATGGCACGAATGGTGTCGCCCTGCATCTCCAGTACCTGCGTATAGGAGAGACGGAGATCGACATCTGTCGGATTCCCTGCCAACATCTTGTCCAGTAGAACATTGTATTCTTTCTTGGGCATATCTTGCTCGTCCGTATCGGTGCCGATGAAGCGGAATATGATGGGCAATTTTTGCTCCAGATCGACGTCTTTGTCCGATGCGACTTTGAGCATTTCGTTGATGGCTGCGTCCTTTTGATTCGTTCCCAGATAATAGCTGGCCATGGCGAAGTGATAGAGGCCGTTGGTCGAATCGGTCTTTGCAACCTGTTGCAGTTGCTTATATGCCTCAGGATACATTTCCTTGTCGAGCAAGGCGCCTGCATATTTGAGTCGGAAGTCGGTTACATCCGGATAACGTTCGCTTAGTCGGCGTTGTTCCTCCAATGCCTTGTCTGTCTGCCCCGTCATCATATACAGACGGGTGCGCACATCGGCGTAGTTGGATGCATCCATCGCACTCACGGCATTCTGCTCCTCCATGCGGTTGTAGATGTCGATGGCCTTGTCTATCTCGCCCGACTGCACATACATATTGGCGAGCTTGAAGCGATATTCATCTTCCATGGGGAAACGCTCTGCCATTGCTTCATAGAGTTTGACGGCATCTTCGGCGCGGTTTTGGCGTTCGTACACAGCTCCCAATATATTGCCATAGTTCTTGTTATCGGGATATAGTTGGTAAGCCTGCTCCAAATATCGGGTGCCTTCTTCCAACCGACCGATCGCGAAGTATAGCTTGCCCAACTCCGACAGCAGTGCCGGATCGTTCTGATTTAGGAGATAGCAGTAACGGTAGAGGTCGAAAGCTTCGGCATATTTTTCCTGCTCACGAAGTCGAACTCCTTCGTAGAAGTACCGATCGAATTTGGAGTCGCTGCCGGTACTGTCTGGTACAGGTGTCCCTTCGGCAGCGAGAGAGAAGAGCAGCAGGAACGAAACTAAGATGGGGTGCAATCGCATGGGTGGAGTCTTGTCAGGGTGTAATTATTCTTTGCCGGTATGGCCAAATCCTCCGGTACCGCGCTCTGAGTCTGCCAATGCTTCGGCTTGCTCCCATTCCGCTTGTTCGTGTCGAGCGACTACGAGCTGACAGATGCGTTCGCCATCGGCGATGGTGAAGGGTGTATCCGAAAGATTGATCATGATAATGCCTATCTCACCTCGATAGTCGGCATCGATAGTTCCCGGACTATTGACCAATGTAATACCGTGGCGCAGAGCCAAGCCGCTGCGAGGACGTATCTGTGCTTCGTAGCCCACCGGCAGCTCAATGAACAGCCCCGTGGGGATGAGCCGACGCTCCAACGGTGACAACGTAATAGGTTCTTCGAGGAAAGCGCGCAAATCCATACCTGCCGATGCCGGAGTGGCATACGATGGCAGCGGATGATGCGAGCGATTGATGATTTTGATTTTCATTGCTTATGAGCTTTGTGTGGATGAGGAGGGGGTGGACGCTAACGCTCTTTCCAGTCACCGTTTTCTTTGATGAGATCGACGAGCTGTTGCACGGCTTCCTCTTGCGGGATGCCACGGCGCACGCATACCTTCTGCTTGTAAAGGTCGATGCGTCCGGGTCCGGCTCCCACATAACCGTAGTCGGCATCTGCCATCTCACCCGGGCCGTTTACGATACAACCCATAATACCTATTTTCAGTTCTTTGAGGTGTGCTGTGGCAGCCTTGATGCGCGCTACGGTCTCTTGCAGATTGTATAGTGTGCGTCCACAGCCCGGACAACTGATATACTCTGTGCGACTCATTCGCAGACGTGTGGCTTGTAGTATGCCGAAGGCCAAGCGATCTATGTCGGCGGCCGGTTGTCGGTCAGCTGCGATCATGAGTCCGTTGCCACGCCCTTCGAGAAGCAAGGTTCCCATATCTGCTGCCGCCTGCAGTTGCACATCTTCCAGCTCTGCCGCATCGTATCTGCGGTGCAGGATGACAGGGCAGTTGCATCCCGCCTGTTCCATGAGAAGGAAGGCCGCACGCCATTCGGCTACAGGATTGATTCCTGTAGCTTCGATGATCAGAACAGTGTCGGGAGTCGTTTTGAGGGTTTGCAGACGCTTCTCAGTCAGATCGCTAAGGCGGAGAGGGAGGAAGTGGAGGTCTGCCAACAGGTTTTCCCCTTGATAATAGCTTCCGTCCGATCGGAGGATGATGTCGGGCTGCAAGTCTGCATCGAAGTCGGTCCCGCCTTTGCTGCGATCGGATAGCACTATCGGGGTATGTTTACCGCCGATCAGATTGCCTACGGCCACTGTCTCCTGTCGTTGTAGTCTGTTGCGGTCGTATTGTTCGGGATGGGGAAGAATGATGGCGGGGTGGTTGCTGCGCCCTTTGATGTAGGCGACCAATTTGCGCGCCACAGGTACTTCGTATTCGGGATCCTCACTCAGCGATACGCGGATGGTGTCGCCTATGCCGTCTGCCAAAAGTGAACCGATGCCTACGGCGCTCTTGATGCGTCCGTCTTCTCCGTCGCCCGCCTCCGTCACCCCCAAGTGTAGCGGGAAGGCTATGCCTGCTGCATCCATCCGCTCCACGAGCATGCGCACGGCTGCTGTCATCACCAACGTATTCGATGCCTTCATGGAGATCACGACGTCGTCGAACTGCTGCGCGCGACATACATCCAGAAACTCCATGCAACTCTCCACCATCCCTTCGGCTGTGTCGCCATAGCGTCGGAGCATACGCTCGGAAAGCGAACCGTGATTTACGCCTATGCGGATGGCTCGCCCGAGGCGTGCCGCTTCTTGCACAAAAGCACCGAACCGTTCTACTACAGCCCGATGCCCCTTGTCGAAGGCTTCTTCTTCCGTAAGTGTATCATCGGCTTTCGACTCTACGAAGTTGCCCGGATTGATGCGCACTTTCTCTACGTGCAGGAGTGCTTCGTCTGCAGCCTTGGGATTGAAGTGAATGTCCGCCACCAGCGGCGCATGGTAGCCCAAGGCCGTGAGACCGGCACGGATCTGTGCGAGGTTGGCAGCTTCGCGCACCCCCTGAGCCGTAAAGCGCACGTAGTCCGCTCCCGCGTCAATGATGCGCACAGCTTGTCCGATCGAGGCCTCAGTATCCATCGTGGATACAGAAGCCATAGACTGTATGCGTATGGGGTAGTCGCTCCCGAGAGGAGTGTCTCCTATCCGAGCCACGGATGTTTGGCGTCGTTTGTAACCGAAGAGGTCGAGCATAGTCTTCGTTATTATTGAGTCGTAAAGAGGAGTAGGGCGTGTAGCGAAGTCGCATGAAAAAAAAGCAGGCAGACTACAGCCGATAGCAGCTCTCCATCGAGCCACGGCTATAGACTGCCTGTCGTTAGTGTGCCTGCCACGAGGGAAGGCAGCGCTTGTGTACTAATTCGTCTTGAAATTATACTTCAGCTCGGCCAAATCGCGGTTGGCCTTCACCACTTTTTCTTTGAGCGATTCCTTGTAAGCCTCCAGTCGGGCATAAAGGGCTTCGTCGCCGGTCGCCATCATCTGTACAGCCAAGAGGGCTGCATTCTGAGCAGCGTTGATGCCCACTGTGGCCACGGGGATGCCCGGAGGCATTTGTACGATGGCGAGCAGAGCATCCATGCCGTCGAGCGATGCATTGATGGGTACCCCTATCACCGGAATGGAAGTCATGGAGGCGATCACACCGCAGAGGTGGGCAGCCATGCCCGCAGCGGCGATAATCACCCTGACACCTCTGGCTTTGGCTCCGTGAGCAAAGGCTTCTACCTCTGCCGGAGTACGGTGTGCCGAGAGCGCCAACATCTCGAATGGGATTTCCATCTCATCGAGCATCTTGGCTGCTTTCTCCATGACGGGCAGATCGGATGTGCTGCCCATGATGATGCTTACGAGGGGCTGCATTACTCAGCGATTAATGCTTCGTATTCAGATGCGCTCAGGAGGTTATCCAGTTCAGCGAGGTCAGAAGCATTTACCTTGATGATCCAGCCGGCACCGTAGGGATCGCTGTTTACGAGCTCGGGTTGCTCTTCGAGGGCGGGGTTTACTTCGAGTACTTCACCGCCGATGGGCATCATCAGGTCAGAGACAGTCTTCACCGCTTCGATAGAGCCGAATACCTCGTCAGCACCGAGGGTTTCGCCTTCGCTGGTTACGTCCACATAGACGATTTCGCCCAATTCACCTTGAGCGTAGTCCGTAATACCGATGTAGACAACGTCGCCGTCTTGGCGAGCCCACTCATGATCCTTAGAATACTTCAGTTCTGCAGGAGTTTTCATTTCTAATTTGCTTGTTGATTATGTTTTGAAAAAATGCTTCTGCAAAGGTAGTCAAAAGTTTATGTTCCAAGACCAGCTGTGATTGGGTTTGTTCCCTTTTGAGTAGCTACTGTTTGTTTGGCTGTGCTGTCGCACGAGTGACCGTATGCTTCTGACACGGATAGGGAGCTACGCAGCTCAGGGCGTGAACTCACAGCGGGGCAGCTACGTTATTCGGATATACTATCGCAAAGAGATGGCCGCAACAGAGAATTCCCTCAGAATAGTGAGAGTCCTCTATCAAGTCGCTAAACAGATCCTCACGGCATTGGTGGAATAGAAATAGAGGAGACGATAACAGACTTTGCAGTCCACCTCTTTTCACGGGAAAGACTCGTCCATATACAACAAGGGTGTTGCAGAGACCTACAACACCCCTTGCTTTCATGCGAAAAACGATGTTACGGGAGAATGTATCCTGAAAGAGCTGTTATGATGCCGTTTTCTTCATATATCGTAATT
>NZ_QEKY01000004.1:72046-181917 GCF_003096695.1 Porphyromonas loveana
AGCATATGAGGAGGAAACCGTAAAAAACAACATTAGAAGAAAAAAGATCTTCGAATATTTCATTCGTCGCATGGCGTTTCTATTTTTGATTGATTTGTTACTGTTGCATTTAAAAACTCTTCGGGATTACAATTTTTCCCATTTTTCCGCATGTTTAGATGAAGATGTGGATTCGGTACATTATATGCATTCCCTGTACGTCCCGTATAACCTATTATATCTCCCTTTCTCACTTTATCTCCAACCACATATTGCTTTCCTGTGCTTGGATTAATGCCAATCGCATTGCCCGCCTGTAAATGCCAATAAGAATGTAACAAGATATCCCCGTCAAGTTCTGATTTAATCGTAATTCTATTCCCAGCATCATCTGTGTCGTTATTTGTGTTGGAAAGGTAAGCGGGGGGTAATTTTTTCTTATTTGGATATTTCCCATCTCTATCAGGTTGAGAACTGACAACCCGAGTTACAATTCCATCCATCCTTTATTCTTAGCAGGGCTGTAGCCTTGCACAGCAAATTCCCACTTCGGAGATAGACCTTCAAAGTACAAAGTCGTATCGACATCCGAGAGAGAGCGTACTTTTGTTTCGTGATAGTCACGCTCGAAAGACTTCTGCCAAAGCGGAAGAAAAGGGTTTTGTACCTAACATTGGCTCCTCAACTGATTGAGGATCATTTTTTACGCAACTGATACTAATTAGTACAGTTGCGAGAAAGACCGACAAAGCCCAGCGGGCTTTGAATCTAACTTTTCTCATAAGTTTTAGTTTGTTTTTAATTTGTAAAATTACCTTATCGGCGACAAAGGTATCTTTTTTCGGAAAACAGCAGTCAAAAGTATTACTCTGATTTCCTTGGTGCACACTCTACCTATTCCGAGATCAAGCAGAATTGTGTGGATAGATTTTTGCCTCTGCGTATCTGTTCGCAAGCGAGAAAACAATCGATTTGACTCTTCTTATGCGATCGAAGAGCTGAAAAATGCTGATGGAGCATTTCGATCTGGGGCGAAGAGCGGAAAAAAACTTTTGGAGTGCATCGTCAGCCTGCGAGCGGGGGAAAAATGGTAATCAGAGAGGCTGTGCATGTACGATGACTGGAAGAATGGTTGTTTGGACAATATTGTGGGCTTGATGCTTTGAAAAAACGTTGAGGCCCGATTCTTTGTCGCAGGATGATCAGAAAAACGTAAGTTTGAGCGATACTCAGGAAAATATAGCTCTACAAAGGATAATTTGCCTGTTTGCATCAGTAGGATGCTTATAATTACCTTGTTTTCAGCCTATTATAGCCTGTAAGAAGTATTAAAGCAACGTACTTAAAGGTGATTTCATGGTATAATGCCTACAAAAGCAGATGATATACTATCCATTACAGGCTGTAATTGCATCAAAAACAAATGCTTTTGACCTCATTACAGCCTATAACGCCATCAAAAGCAAGTGATATAGTAGCCATTACAGCATGTAATGCAGTCAAAAGCAAGTGATATAGTAGCCGTTACAACCTGTAATGCAGTCAAAAGCAAGTGATATAGTAGGCGTTACAGCATATCATGACCTCAAAAGCAGAGTGATTAGAATCTTTGTTCGCGAATGATCCCTTAGAAAACTGTTTTTGAGGCTATTATGACCTTGATGATGATCGAAAAAACAGAAATTCTACCGAAGTGTATGGCGATACACGCTTGGTTTGCAGCTTTTCTGACAAATGTTTAGATGCTCTCCCACGGCTTGAGCTTTCGTTGACTAAGGCGATTGAGGCGCATCGTGCCCTGTTGAAGACCTGCCACAACATGCGCCGGACTAATAGTATAAAACGAAGTGAACCCCAAAAGTCGGGCAAAAACTTTTGGGGTTCACTTCATTTGGACACAGCCCACAGGCGGGCTTAGTTCTTTTCTTTCTTGGGAAGAGGACGACCCGATTCGTCGGTCACTTCTATTTCATAACCGATCTTCTCGAGTTTGGTTGCCAACTTCTCAAGAGAGGTTTTCGCGGGATCGAATACGATGAGGATGGTATTCTTCTCCAAATCAAATTGGATATCTTTCATCCCTTTCTCGAATTGGAGGACACGACGGATTTTCTTTTCGCAGGACTCGCAATGCATGCGTGGAGTAGGCGAGATGAAGTGTCGGACTACATCTTTGGCCGACGCGGCTGCCATGCACAGTAGGGAGAGGAGGATGGAGAGGAGATAGGGTCTCATTTTTGATGTGATAAGCATAGGGTTGAATATTTGTTATGAGGTTAGATTAGTCGAATAGGTTGAATCGTATGCCGGCATAGACCATAATGCCGTCGGTGGGGCCCCACACCATGGTGGAGTCGAATGCCTTGCTCCATGGGTCTTGGGCATTGACGATGGGGTTGGGCTGGCGGTAGTTGGTCAGATTCTCTCCACCCACATAGGCTGACCATTGGGGGAAGAAGCGCGTGATCTGTGCGCTGACGAGCGGGTAGGTGCCGTAGCTGCTATCCCAGGAGGAAGCGCCGTTGGTCAGGGTGTAAGGATCGGGCATGCGTCCCGAGCCGTTGAGGGAGAACGTGACATCTCCCTGCCACAGCCTGAGAGGTGTCTTGTAGGAGGCCGTAAGGAGAGCCTTGTATCGTGAGGTTAGCGGTTCGCTTCTGAGTCTGCCCCCGATCGTGTTGCGCACGTCTGAGAGTCTGAAGGCTGCCATCAGATCCAGTCCACGCAGGAGCGTGTAGGAAGCGTCTATCTGAAAGGTGTGGGAATAGGAACTGCCTGCCATGCCATAGAAGTGCAGCTCATGCGGGTGGCTGTCCATGTCGATGACCACGCGCTTGTCGAAGTCCGTATAGTAATACTCGGCGTTTAGCTCCACTTTCTTGCTCCCACCGACGGGGATGTCCAGACCGACGCTGATGCCGTAGTTCCACGACGCTTCCTGTAGCTTGTCTGCTCCCTCATGGATGACGATCTCTCTTCCGGATGCCAAGAGGTGGTTGTTCTCCACCAAAATGCCGTGTGTGCGGTATCCTTTGCCGGCAGAGAGGCGCAGCGAGACAGCTGATGAGGGATTGTAGCGAATGTGGAAACGAGGAGTGACAAAGGTGCCATGCAGATTGCTGTGGTCGGCTCTGATGCCACCCAAGACAGCGAGTTGCGGCACGGGTGTGTAGGTGTACTGGAAGTAGGCTCCCGGGACGGACTCGTTGTAGCGGTTCGTCGTCAGCGGTCCGAGAGCCGTCTGCTCCAGTCGGTGCTGTCCGTCGTAGTGGTCGTACTGCCAGCTCAGCCCCGTAGAGAGTGCGTGCTGTTCGTTGGGCTGGGTTTCGAAGAGTAACGATGTGTAGAGATTGTCCTGTCCCATCTCAAATACTTTGTGTCCGTAGCCGGCATCCAATTGTTGCTTACTACCATCGACGATGAGTGCAATGCTGCTGCCCCGATCGGGATCGAGTATGTGAGCTGCTTTGACGAAGGCTTCTCCGCGGTGTGTCTTGATCCCTATCAGATAGGGCGTGGCGAGAGCTTCCGTATGATGCCCGTACTGTCCGGCGCGTCTGTTCTCATAGAGGTAGAGGAATCCGCTCTGGATGATATTCCGTGCTGAGCGATAGGTCCAGCGGTTCATCACATTGTACTGGCGCATCATGGGCATGTCCACGAATGTGTCGTGATTGGCATCGTGAGCCATGGAACGATCCTCCACATGGGCGAGGAGGGCCGTGCTCCATCGGTCGCCGAACTGATAGTTGCCTGCGAGATTGAGCTCTGCACGCAGTCCCTGATCCAGATAGGCATTGCCCTCGAAGTATCTGTCCACGTTAGGCTTTTTATATTCCACGTTGATCTGTCCTGTCATAGACTCAAAGCCGTTCTTGACCGAGGCAGCCCCTTTGGACACTTGTATGCTCTGGATCCATGCGCCAGGGATGTAGCCTAATGAGTAGGGAGCTGATATGCCACGAAATCCGGGGATGTTTTCAGTCTGCATTTGTACGTACTTGCCGCTGAGACCCAAAAGTTTGATCTGTTTGGTGCCGGTGGCGGCATCGGTGGTGCTGACATCTACGGAAGGATTGGTCGTGAAGCTTTCACCCAGATTGCAGCAAGCAGCACGGATGAGTTCGCCCTCGCTGATCTGCTCCCTGTTCTCGATACTGAGGCGGAGTTTGGAACGTCCTTTGCGGAAGCCGATAACCTCCACATGGTCCATGACGATGGACTGTAGCATGATGCGTCGTTGCTTGGTGTCGTGCGAAATGTCGATGGTGTCAGCGACAAATCCTGCACAGCTGACGACGAGGCGATGATGTGCACCGAGGTGTTCGATGGCAAACTCTCCTTTCTCTCCGGAGGAGGTGTGGATATTGGTACCCAGCCAATAGACATTGGCTGCTACGATGGGTTCGGCAGTGTCATCTACGACCTGTCCGATGAGTTGTCCTCCATCCTGAGCGGCCAATCCGGTGGCGGATAGGAGTAGGAGGCTCAGGAGGAAGGATATTTGGTGTTTCTTTTTCATTATTGTATCCTTATAATAATTGACAGCGGTAGTCTCTGAGGTATCTGTGTGCAGCGTTATTCATTGGCTTTTGCGCACGGGAATACAGCGACTACTGTCGCCCGGAGGACAGGCGACATGGCGTGATCTCACTCTCTGTCTGCAAGAATGCAGCAGGGAGCGAATCAAATAATAAGGATACAGGAGCGTAGCAGCGTGTCGCGTCCTTCCAAAGGAGGCGGTGGCTGTGAATAGGTGCCGACCGAGACGCGCAGTGCCGTCGAAAATAGGCCGATGGGTGATGGAGTGGGAGAGAAAATGGGGCTGGTGCTCTCTAATATCGGAGGAGCCGATAGATGATGGACCGGCGTAAAGTCATCCAAACTACAGTGAATGAGCGTGGGGATGCATCCTTCGTCCTCAGTCTCCGACTCATCAGTCGCAGAACAGCAACCGCCCTCATCGCCGCAACAGTCCGTGGAGGATGTAGTGAGGGGATCGGTCTCGACTACATATGCCTGCATGATAGTATGTGCCGTTGCATTCTGGTAGAATGATCGGCAACAGGCCTTAACCGTTTCAAAGCCTGCCCCGAAGAGGACTATAAGAAGCGACAGGAAGAATGCCGTCATTCTCTTGCCGACTCTTTCTCGCAGTATGTGACTGGTGCGTGATATCATTTCAATAGACAAAGATATGTAAAGAATGGATAATCCGTCTCACTTTACAGGTTACAGAGTACCGGTATACCTACAAATAGGGATTGTTAATTGTCGTGATTCACAATACCTTTGTAAGTAATTTACAAAATTCCAACTATGACATCCCATCCCATACACAACCACTATTCGTCGAATACCAAATTGAGCGACCTGATCTGCGAGAATTACGACTTGCTGCTCGTGATCACGCGCTTCGGTATCTCGCTCGGATTTGGCGACAAGAGCATCCGTGAGGTTTGCGAGGAAAACAACGTCAATACCAATACGCTCATGGCCGTGATCAATACGCTGATCAATCGTCATGAACGCCCCTCCGATGCGCTTTTGGCCACGCTTTCGGCCCCTTCATTGATCAGCTACCTGCGTCAGTCGCACGATTATTTCCTGCAATTCCGACTCCCTGCCCTCAGACAGAAGTTGCTATCGGCCCTTTCGGAATGCCCCAGCGAAGTGGTATTTGTCATCCGACAGTTCTATGACGAGTACGCCGAGGAGGTGCACAAGCATATGAGCTATGAGGAGAAGACGGTCTTCCCTTACGTGGAGCGCTTGTTGGCGGGCAAGCTGGACGGACGCTCGAACTATAGAATAGACATTTTCAGCAAGCGACACGATCAGATAGAAATGAAGATCACCGAGCTGAAAAACCTCCTCATCAAGTACTACCCCGTGCGCAGCGGATACGAACTCAACAGCGTATTGCACGATATATTCTCTGCCGAGGATGATCTCTCGGCGCACAACTTTGTCGAAGACTATCTCTTTGTGCCGCTCATTCGTAGGATAGAAAAGGAAAATGGCTTATGAATATCATCATGCTCAAGGTCGCAATCGTAGAGCCTTTGCCTCTCATCAGAGCCGGTCTGGAGGCTATGCTCAGGAAGATTTCCGGTTATAAAATCCAGTTTTTCGATATTCCTGCCGATAACGACTGGCAGGAAATCGTGTCGCATTATTTGCCTGATATCATTTTTGTCAATCCTCTCCTTGCCGGTCTTGTCCGAGACGACTCCGGCAGGATCGGGGTGCGAGACTACTATTGTGTGGCACTGCTGACCTCTCCGATGGATCATTCGCTCCTGCATGGTTACGACGAACATCTGTCCATCCAGACGTCGATCGACGGACTGCGCAATATGCTCGAACGCCTCTACCAGAAGAAGCAAGAGCCGGAAGAAAACGAAGAGGAACATCAGGCGCTCACCAACCGTGAAAAGGAAATCGTGGTGGGAGTAGTAAAGGGGATGACCAATAAGGAAATCGCGGAGGAGCTATTCCTCTCTACGCACACAGTCATCACGCACAGAAGGAACATCGCCAAGAAGCTACAAATCCACAGCCCCAGCGGGTTGACGATATATGCGATCATGAACAAACTCGTCAATCTCGACGAGATCGCCCACTAAGAAAAACACTGCCGCGCGCTACTTCTCGCTTACCGCAGAGATGAGTATCGGCCAGAGCTTATCGCCCTTTGGTAGTGGTGCCGTTATGTCTATGAGCTGGCCGCTGACAGGATGTGTAAACCGAATCCTGTGAGCCACAAGACTGATCCCGCCATCGGGATTGCTCCTTCCGAAACCATATTTTAGATCACCCTTGATGGGGCAGCCTATCGCTGCGAGCTGACATCTTATTTGGTGATGTCGGCCCGTATGCAACGCTATTTCCAGAAGATGATAGGTGTCGGAGGAGGCTATCAGCCGATAGGACAATGATGCTTTCTTGCTGTTGGGTACTTCGTGCAGGGATGCAAAGCTTTTGTTTAGCTTCTCGTTGCGTCGGATATAATGCACGAGTGTATCCGCCTCTTGGGGCGGTCTTTGTCGGACGATGGCACGGTACACTTTCTGTACTTCCCCGTCCCGAAACATATTGTTGAGGCGGCTCAGCGCCTTACCGGTCTTGGCAAAGACGACCAATCCCGCCACGGGGCGATCCAGACGATGTGTCACTCCGAGGAATACATTCCCGGGCTTGGCATATTTCTCCTTGATCCACTGCTTGACGGTATCGGAAAGAGGGCTGTCGCCGGTCTTGTCGCCTTGGACTATTTCCCCCACAGCCTTATTGACTATGATGAGGTGATTGTCCTCGTAAACGACTTCCATGCGTCAGCCCTCTCTACTTTATTATATAAGTGGGTATGATGCAGATCTGATCTCTACATTACATATTCATACCACCACATACGTGCAGCACCTGTCCCGTCACATAGGAAGAGAGGTCGCTGCCGAGGAATGTAGCCACGTTGGCCACATCTTCGGGCGTACCGCCACGGCGCAGCGGTATCTGAGCCGCCCATTGCTTCTTCACTTCTTCGCTCAGCACGGCAGTCATGTCCGTGATGATGAAGCCCGGTGCAATCGCATTGGCGCGCACACCACGAGAACCCAATTCCTTCGCCACACTCTTGGCGAGACCGATCATACCTGCTTTAGAGGCTGAGTAGTTGGACTGTCCGGCATTGCCTGATACACCTACCACAGAAGCCATGTTGATGATGCTGCCACCGCGTTGCGACATCATGATGGGCGTCAGGGCGTGGATCATATTGAAGGCCGACTTCAGGTTTACGTTGATCACGGCATCCCATTGATCCTCTGTCATACGCATCATGAGGCCGTCGCGTGTGATACCGGCATTGTTTACCAGAATGTCGATGCGACCGAAGTCCGCTTTGATCTTTTCTACTACATCATGTGCCGCTTGGAAGTCGGCAGCGTTGGAGGCATAGGCAGCTGCGCGTACGCCCATCGCCTTGAGTTCTGCTACAAAAGCTTCTACGTTTTCGTCGATTTTCAAGTCTGTGATGGCCACATCGGCACCTTCCGTTGCATACTTATAAGCAATAGCGCGACCGATGCCGCGACCGGCTCCCGTGATGAGAGCTACCTTGTTTTCTAATAGTTTCATACTTGGATGCTAATTTGTCGCCGGACAGCTCTTGCTCTAAGGCTGAGCCAATGTCCTGCGGGTTGAATTATCTATTGGTTTCTTATTGTTCTTTTTGTTCTCCTTTGGCTATGGCTACTGCATCCGCCATGTCCGCACGGCAGATGCCGTGGAAGATGAGGTGCTCCACATTCTCGCTTATCCGCTCGAAGGCTATCGTACCCGCATGACGCAGGTGGCCACTGATGTAAGGCACCTCCAGACCTTTGATGGAGTGGAGGAGTATCTTGGCCGTGATCTGCGCATCGGGCATGGCAAATACATGGGCCTCGATGCCTTCTTCCAATATGTTGCAGATGAGATGTTCTTCTCGGAGGTCGAACTCCTTGCGGGCGTTCTCCACCTTCCAGATGTCGCGGAAGAAATCGGCACGGAGCGTGCCATTGCGGATGACTATCTCCTTGATAGCCTCCAGATGCGTATAGATGAAGTGCATCAGCTTCTTCGTCGGTGTCATCATCACTTGCGAAGCCGCCTCCAGTGAGCTGTGCAATTCGTCCAGTTCTTTGTGTACTACGGCAACGTAGATGTCGTTCTTGCTCTTAAAGTAGGTGTAGAGTGTTCGTCTTCCCTTGTTTGCTGCATCGGCGATGTCGTTCATCGTAGTCTTTTCTACTCCGATTTTAGCAAAGAGCTGACGTGCCACGTCGATCATCAGTTCTCTTGTTTTCGCCACACTCATTTGTTTTCGATTACCAATTATCGTGGTATTCAGTTTGTTATTGAGGCAAATGTAAGGTTTTTAGCGGTGATTTTGCACGTTTATGAGATTGTTGAGCATAAAAATGGTTGGTTCTATGCTCGACAAGGGGCAAAAGTTGTTCAATTGACTCTCCTTTTTACTGCCAAAAACGACGACAGCTGGTGCGATATGAGGGAGAATTGGTGTACCTTTCGGCTCCGTTGGAGTCATCTCTTACTGTGCTCCTCATGTACAACGATCTTAACTATTGCGGCAATGGCTCATTCGCACTTCCTCATCAGTGCTACGTCTTCCGATGGTGGCAAGACAACATTTACACTCGGTTTGCTCCGTCTGCTCAAGCGACGGGGAATGCGTGTCCAACCCTTCAAATGCGGACCTGACTACATCGACCCCAAGTATCATGCCCTGGCGTGTGGCGAAGTGTCGGTCAATCTGGACGGCTATATGATGAGTCCTGAGCATATTCGGGACTTATACGAACGGTATTCGCATGGGGCCGATGTCTCTATTACGGAGGGCGTGATGGGGTTCTTTGACGGGTACGATCGTATGGCAGGCAGTAGTGCCGCCTTGTCCGAACTGATGGGGCTTCCCGTCTTGCTGCTGGTCAATGCCGGCAGTACGGCCTATTCCGTAGCCCCGATACTCTATGGCTTCAAACACTTCCGACCCGCTGTGGCTCCTGTGGGTGTGGTCTTCAATCGTGTGGCCTCTCCCTCCCATTACGAATATCTGCGAGCTGCTGCCGAGGATGCCGGCATCGTAAGTCTGGGCTACCTGCCCAAGATGGAGAACGTATCTGTGCCGTCGCGCCACCTCGGATTATCGACGGAGAACATGGCGCAGTATCGGGAGCTTCCCGACCGTGTGGCCGATGCCATAGAGCAGTACGTGCAGGTCGATAAGCTGTTGGAACTGACCGAGCGCGTGAGCACTCCCCGTTTGAACGTGAAGACCGATGAGCCTTCGTCGTCCTCGACGATAATAGCAGTGGCGGAGGATGAAGCTTTCAACTTCACTTACCGGGAAAATCTGCGTCGCCTCAGCGAATGGGGGCAAATCGTCCGCTACAGCCCCATCCGCGACAAGCATTTGCCCGAGGGGTGCGACTTCTTATACCTGCCGGGGGGGTATCCTGAGTTTTTCTTGCATGAGTTGAGTGCAAACGAAAGTATGCGGCGATCCGTCCGCGATTACATAGAGTCGGGAGGACGCACGCTGGCCGAATGTGGCGGCATGATGTATCTTTGCTCGGAGATAAACGGGATGGACGGCTTGAGCTACCCGATGTGTGGCGTTCTTGAGGAGCGGTGCACGATGGAAGGGATGAGGCTGCATCTGGGCTATCGGCGGCTGCTCTACGGCGGGCGTGAGCTGCGCGGGCATGAGTTCCATTACTCTACGACGGAGGGCACGACGCCTTCAGCAGGAGAGCAATACGACGTTCGTGGCAGGCGGGTGGATACGCCGCTGTACCGTTACAAGAACCTTTTGGCCGGTTATACCCATCTGTATTGGGGTGAAGAAGACCTGAGGAGTTGGTTTGACTAAGGAGAGGAAAAAAGAATCTGCATAAAATGATCTATACAAAGACGGGTGACAAGGGCACTACCGGCATATTCGGAGGCGAACGCGTACCCAAGGACGATATTCGTGTAGAGGCATACGGCACGATGGATGAGCTGAATGCAGCGATAGGAGCCGTCCGCGCTTTCATGTCTGAAGACGATGCTAGACAGCAAGTGCTGCACGAGATACAATATAATATGATGATGGCGATGAGTCTGGTGGCTACACCATCGGGCAAAAGATCGGACAATCCCAATGTGTTTTCTGCAGATGCGTCTGCCAAGTGTGAACATCTCATGGACGAGATCCTGCGTCAGACAGAGGATAACGGTTACTTCATTCTCCCGGGAGGGACTCTCATTTCCTCGCATTTGCAGCTTGCACGTACGGTGGCTCGTCGTGCCGAACGGCGATTGTGGACGCTACACCAAACAGACGAAGTGCCGGCTGAAATACTGCGGTGGATGAATCGGCTGTCCGATCTCTTCTTCGTGATGGCACGCCAAGAGATGCAGATGCAGGGATGGACGGAAGAGAAATGGCAGAAATTTGCCTACAAAAGAAAGCAGAAATGAAGGAACAACGGAGACTCAAGCCCCTCATGCTCGTGGGCACCGGCAGCGATGTGGGGAAGAGTGTGTTGGCTACAGGCCTGTGTCGCGTGCTACTGCAAGACGGATACGCTCCCGCTCCCTTCAAGGCGCAGAACATGGCTCTCAATTCTTATGTGACGCCGGAGGGGCTGGAGATAGGACGGGCACAGGCTACACAGGCCGAAGCGGCAGGCATACCCTGTCACACGGATATGAATCCTGTCCTGCTGAAGCCCAGCTCTGACCACTCTTCTCAGGTCGTGCTCAACGGTCGTGTCATCGGCAACAGAGATGCATACGAATACTTCCGTCGCGAGGGGCGCGAAGAGCTGCGCACCGAGGTGCACAAGGCATTCGACCGTCTCTCGTCCCGCTATCATCCTATCGTTCTGGAAGGGGCGGGGAGCGTGTCGGAGCTGAATCTGAAAGACTCTGACATTGTGAATATGCCCATGGCCATGTATGCCGATGCGCGTGTGATTCTCGTGGGTGATATTGATCGGGGCGGGGTGTTTGCTTCGGTCTATGGCTCAATCATGCTCATGTCCCCCGAAGAAAGAAAGCATGTGTGTGGTATCATTATCAATAAGTTCAGAGGCGATCTGCGACTCTTCGACGAAGGTCGGCGCATACTGGAAGAGCTGTGCAGTGTCCCCGTCCTCGGGGTGGTGCCCTACTATCGGGACATCCATATCGAGGGTGAGGACTCGGTGGCGCTGGCTGCCAAGAATGAGGCTTCGGCCAAGGGGAAGGTAAACGTGGCAGTGGTCATGCTGCGCTATCTCTCCAACTACACGGACTTCGACGTGCTGGAGCGCGATGAGCGCGTGCATCTCTACTATACCAACGACTCAGAGGAATTGCAACATGCCGATATTATCATTGTACCCGGTAGCAAGAGCACGCTTGCGGATCTGCGGGAACTCCGTCGCAATGGGGCTGCACAAGCCATCATTCGGGCACATACGACCGGAACCACAGTATTCGGTATATGCGGTGGCTTCCAGATCATGGGAGGCGAGATCAGTGATCCGCAGCATATCGAGGGTGATATTGAGCGACTGCCTGGATTGGGATTGCTGCCGGTGACAACTGTCTTGACCGAGGCAAAAGTGACGAGGCGTACAGCTTTCTGCTTCCTTGATCGTGAGGAAGAATGCACGGGCTACGAGATTCACATGGGACGAACGCTCCCTGTCGAGGGAGCGGTGGCATCTCCGCTGAACAGACTGACGGACGGGACTACAGATGGTTACTTTGCCGATCGCTCTTGCATGGGCACTTATCTGCATGGCATACTGGATAATGCTACAGTCGTGGATTATCTCTTGGCTCCTTTTGTCGATAAATCGCCCTGTCAAGGCTCTTTCGACTATGCTCGTTACCGCGAAGAACAATACAATAAATTGGCAGATCATCTGCGCAAACACATCGACATAGGACGCATCTACAAACTGATGGAGGATACGGAGGCATGATAAAAGGACACGGCGACGACTTGTATTGTCATGGCAGTATTCGGGCAAACTTCAGTTCTAATGTGTATTCAGCTACTGACCGTGGTGGTTTGTTGGCACATCTGCGCGATGTGCTGGATGGTATCGGCTCGTATCCGGAACCTGAGCCGTACAGTCTGGAGCGGGATTTGTCGCGTTTGTACGGTTTTGATGCGGCATGCGTGAGTGTGACCAATGGTGCCACGGAGGCCATTTATCTGATAGCACAGGCTTTTGCAGGCAGTGCTTCGGCTGTTCTTTGTCCCACTTTCAGCGAGTATGCGGACGCCTGTCATCTGCATGGACATCGTGTTTGCTCCATTATGCAGCCCGAGGATTTGCCTGCCGATGCCCGTATGCTGTGGCTATGCAACCCGAACAATCCCACAGGGCGGGCATGGGATGCAGATATGCTGCACAGGATGATCTGTGAGCATAGGGAGGTTCTCTTCGTCATCGACCAGTCCTATGCTTATTTCTCCACTGCAGAAGTCTTGGACATCGCCTCGATGGTGTCTCAACCGAATGTGATACTCCTGCATTCGCTCACCAAACGATTTGCCATACCCGGCCTGCGTCTGGGATATCTCACGGCTACGCCTTCGCTGGTGTCGAAGTTGCGAGCGCATAGGATGCCTTGGTCGGTGAATGCCCTTGCGATAGCTGCCGGTTCTTATCTGGTGCAGGCCGGTATGCCTGCATCCATTTCGCTCGAAGCATTGCATGCAGAGGCGGAGCGTCTCCGAGTTGCCATTGCCTCGATGGACGAGTACGAAGTGGAACGAACAGATACGCATTTCATGCTGATTCGCTCCCGTAAACGCCGAGCAACGGACCTCAAGCAGATTCTTGCCGAGCAGTACGGCTTACTGATTCGTGACGCTTCCAATTTCGAAGGGCTGGATGCACATTTTTTTCGGATCGCTACGCAGACTCCGCAAGAGAACGATTGGCTCATTGAGGCATTGCGTGAGTTGGCGCACTCTGAACCGACAGCACAAGAATCCCAATCATAAACTTTTTCATACCGATGATCTTAATTGACTTTCTGCTTATTTTTTTCCCTTTCTTCCCTTCTCTCTGTTTATTCTTTGCTTGGCTGCTTGATCGTCGTTGGGGTGATCCCGCAGGATTTCTCCACCCGATAGTCGCTTTCGGTCGGATGATTGCTTTCGGCGAGCGACTCTTGAATAGAGGGAGAGGTCGCTTGCTAAAGGGCGGAATGCTCGCGGTGGGCTATATGGCTATAGTCTTCTTTTCTACAGCCTTGGCCATCTTAAGTTTGCTATTCTTCTTCTACTATCTCTTTGTTGTCGGAGATTTGTTTGGGATTGTGTTTTTTTTCCTGCTTACCATAACTTTATATTCGATTGTTCTCTTCTATTGCTTGGCAGGCACTACGCTTATACGGGAAGTCAAGATGGTCTTCGCAGCGGTGGATCGTTCGCTCGAAGAAGGTCGGCAACAGGTGTCGCGGATAGTCGGTAGAGACACGGCTGCCCTTTCTGCTCAGGAGGTGCGGACAGCCGCTCTCGAAACATTGTCAGAGAACTTGAGCGATGGGGTAGTCGCTCCGATGTTTTGGTTCGGATGGCTTGGCCTGCCCGGTATGATAACCTATAAGATGATCAACACGCTGGACTCCATGATCGGCTACAAAACGGAGCGTTATATCCGATTCGGGCGTGTTGCTGCCAAGATTGATGATGTTGCTAATTTCCTGCCCGCTCGCATTACAGCTCTGATGATGTTGCTCGTCAGTGGCCGACTCGATCTGCTGCCTTTCGTCCTTCGCTATGGCAAAAAGCATACAAGTCCTAACTCCGGCTATCCCGAAGCTGCGCTGGCCGGCATTTTGAATTGTCGCTTCGGTGGCACGCATGATTACTTCGGCGAGGCTATCTCCAAGCCTTACATTGGCGAAACAGACCGCGTGCTTACTTACGAAGATATGCAGCGAGCTATTCGCATCAATCGAAGAGTGGAAGTGCTGATGCTCCTCCTGACGATGCTTTTCCATGCAGTGCTTTTGTCTTTTGTATTGTCGCCATACCTATAATTCCCCGAAGCAGCAAGATGCTGCGACGATATGTCGTTCTGGATAATATCGAGACCGATGCGAATCGTGGAACGTCTGTTCGCATGAAGTGGCCGGATAATTTACCCCCTTTTCCTTAGGACAAAGAAATCAAATGCGCGTGTCGGTTGTCAATACCTTCCTGCACGGCTGTTTTGACCTTTCGTCGCCTGACAATCCTCTTGTAATTCTTGTTTGAGGGAGCAGTGTCACTTGACAATGCTCCCGATAACACAATAACAATCAATCAAATACACGCCAAAAACGATAATGAAAGAGAACAGAGAAATTTTATCTGCGACGCTTCCGAATTTTGGATGTGAGAGTATTCTGTTCTATCGCTCTGTCCGAATCTCCGTTTGCGAATGGGAAAAAAGAAAGACGCAGGCTCCGATCGTGTCGGGAGTCGCTGCGTCTTTGTGTTTCTTTCGGCTCTGTCGAAGAGTGGAGGAGCTTAGTGGCGGAATTTTTTCACCGGATTGTCATTCTTCCTATTCCCTTTCCGAAAGCCTCGCCCCGTGCTGTAGCCGAAGTCTTCTTCCTCGTCCATATCCCATCCGGAGCGCGATTTATTCCCCGTGCGCGACCTACCTGCATCGCGTTGTGGCGCGAGCTCTTTATGCTGCTTGTGGCGCGGGGTGTTTTTTCTCTCGTTCTGCCTGCTCTTGTTGGCCGCATGGACGATCTGCTCGTCGTGATTGCGCAGAGAGATGCCTTCGCGAATCAGGTCTTTGACCGGCAGATCTACGTCATCGAAAAGCACTACGTCCGTTTCGCCGACTGAGTCCGATAGGCGCGCGATGCGTCCGTTGATCTTGATTCTCCCCTCGGTGATGTACTTTTCTGCCTCGCGACGTGAACCCATTCCGGCATCGCTGATCAGCTTGTTAATTCTCAGTTTCATCTGAAATTGAATCGGTAAGTGTGAAAACTATTTTGTCTATTATCGTTTGTGGTTCGATGTTGTGGCAGGCATAGTCCTTGCGGTAGCAGGGCTTCTTGCCGAAGACAGAGCATGGACGACAGTCCAATTCTACTCCCATACAGTCGTCCGGTCGCTGTCCATAGCCGAGAAATCCGGCAGCAGGGTGAGTGGCACACCAGACGGATATGACTCGCGTGCCCACCAACGAAGCAAAGTGCATATTGGCGCTGTCCATCGACACCATGCAGCGCAGCGAGCGGATGAGTGAAAGCTCCTGAGGCAGCGACAGCATCCCCGCCACTGAGACAACGCGTGGCAGTTCTTCGGCCCATTGCTCCAGTATCTTGCGTTCCTTCCCTTTTCCACCGAAAAGAAAAATCTGGATGTCTTCTCTCTCGGAAAGGCCGCGTACCACCTCGCGCATCTTCTCGATGGGATAGGTTTTGGGGGCGTGGCCAGCAAAGGGAGCAATCCCGACGAGATGATGTCCGGAACCGATCTCCACTATCGATAGTTCGGCGTTGGTATTATCGGTGCCGTCGAAAATAATGGGATAGGGCGGACGAATGTCCAGACCCGCCTGAGCAAAAACTTGTGCATAGCGGTCGATGACCGAGGTTAGCGGACGAAGCTGCTTCGGCGGTCGAGCCGTAAGCCGACGAAGTTGTCTGCGCGGCTTTTTCAGATGGAAGCTCTTGACACCGAAGAAGCGGAGATAGGTGCGGATAATGCGGGAGCGAAGGACGTTGTGAAGGTCGATGACGTAGTCGAAACGTTCCTCTTTGAGTCTCCCTATGTAGGTGAGCAGGCCCGGGAGGGACGACTCCTCGTGCTTGATGTCTATCCCCATCCCTTCCAAATTGCTCGGCGGATCGATGAGCAATGAGGTCAGAAAAGGCTGGGTCAGCAGCGTAAAACTATGCTGCGGGTATGCCTTTGCTACGGCATACAATACGGGTATCGTCATGGCTACATCGCCTATCGCCGACAAGCGGACTACCAAGTAATGAGCCATGAGGATATGCTTTTATGAAATGCGGGGAAGCTGTGATGTTCCGGAGGAGCGGGGAAGACTGTGTTATTTCTTCCCCAGCAATATCGGATTGAGGGTGGGGTCATTGTACATTTTCATCTGTTTATAGACTTTCATGTACTTGCGACCGGCAGCGATGTCGTCCACCAGCTGGTCGATAGCCGTGCAGAGATCACCATCCTGTTCGATGAGGATGCGGAGCTTCTCGTTGCAACGGGTACGATGATCTGCGTTCGCATCGGGACGTGTGGCAGCCAGTTGCATATTGTAGATCTTGAGCTTGAGGATGGAGAGGCGGTCGATCGCCCATGCGGGGCTCTCCGTATTGATCGTGGCTTCGGGGAGCGGCTTGACCTCTTTGTAAGTGTCAAGGAAATAACTGTCGATCAGCTCTACCAAGTCAGTTCTGTCTTGATTGGACTTGTCGATGCGGCGTTTGATCACCAAGGCATCAGCGGGAGCAATATTCGGATCCCGGATGATGTCCTCCAGATGCCACTGGGCATTGTCTATCCAGTTCTTCAGGAAGAGGTAGTGCTCAATGGTCTGTAGCGGATAGGGATTGTTGCAGGCTGCGTCCACACTATCCGTAACGTTATAGGCCTTGATAGCCTCATCGAAAATCCGATTGCACAACTTACTTATACTCATAATGATTATTGCCACTAATTATCGTTTGTAATACTATGCAGGCAAAGGTACGAAAAAACCGATTGGAAGACTCAGAAAAAAGTACTCCCAATCGGTTCTTTTTAATCGTTCTAAAAGCGATTTTTATTTAGTTCGCCTTCTTTACATCAGTCTTAGCAGAAGTGGTTTGGCCCTTGGCATCCTTAGACTTGGAGCAGCATCCGTCTTTGCCTTTGTCCTTGCTGTCGCAAGCCTTCTTGCCATCCTTGGTTTGGGTGCACTCACCCTTCTTGGCGTCTTTGCACTCGCCCTTGCCGGCCTTGCTGCATTCGCCCTTTTTGCCGTGTTTGGTCTTGTCAGAACAGCATCCTTTGCCGTCTTTGGTTTTGGCTTCTTTGCCCTTCTCAGAGCAGCATGACTTACTCTTGTCGCATTCTTGCTTCTTGACGGCCTGCTCTGTCTTGGCAGCTTCTACGGTTTTCTTTGCTTGTGCATTGGCAGTCGTTCCTACCAAAAGACCGATACCCATAAGGGCCGAAATTACAATCTTTCTCATTTTGTTTTTGTTTGTTTTTTATTAAATGTTGCCGGCTTTTTCCATCAGACAGCATGCCACAAAAATAGGAAAACTATTTATCTGTCATATTGCTGTTGGGTGGAGTCCCTCGTCTTTGTTGCCAATGCTCGATTGGACTGAGGAGAGGAGATACTCCGTCCGGCCACCGTTCTCTAACTGTTTGATGTACCTTTTTGTTCTCGGTTTAATCCTCGAATCATACAAATTTCACTGACAAGCCTCCAGAATGCGACGAGCCATGGGGCCGTCCACGTCCAGTGCTTCGCCATAGGCTACCCCTCTCTCAACGAATCGACGCTCTACCTCGTCTGTTACATTCGTACCGATGTGCATCTCTTCCAGTCGGGTCTTGAGACCGATCTCGCGGAAGAATTCCTCTGTCCTGCGTATCGCCTCATCAATGCGCTCCTCTTCAGAACCCGCTGTGATGTGCCACACGCGCTCGGCATACTGCAGCATCTTGTCGCGCTTGTGGTCATGTCCCTGCACGCGCAGAGTGCCGGGCAGGATGATGGCCAGCGTGTGGCCGTGCGTGAGACCCGTGAGAGCGGTGATCTCGTGCCCGATCATGTGCGTAGCCCAGTCCTGTGTGACGCCCAAAGCTATGAAGCCGTTGAGCGCCATCGTGGCGGAGAGCATGAAGTCGGCCATGAGGTCGTAGTCGTGAGGCTTCTGACGAATGAGCGGAGCTATCTCGATAATCGTGAGCAGGACGCTCTCTGCCCAACGATCCATCAGTCGGCTTTGGCCCGGAGTGGTCATATACTGCTCCATGACGTGGACGAAGCTGTCCGCCAAACCACACGCAATCTGATACGGAGGCAGGCTGAAAGTGACTTCGGGGTCGAGGACGGAGAAGACGGGGAAGTTGCCGCGGAAGACGAGCTTCTCCTTGGTCTCTTCGCGAGAGATAACGGCACCACTGTTCATTTCCGAGCCGGTAGCAGGGATGGTTAGCACGGTGCCCAGCGGCAGGATGGTGTCGCGACTGTAGCCTTTGAGCACGAGATCCCAGGGATCACCGTCGTAGGGGATGGCTGCGGCGATGAGTTTGCTACCGTCGATGACGGAGCCTCCTCCGACGGCAAGGACGAACTGACAGTTGTGTTCCTTGCCGAGTGCCACTGCACGGCGCAGGGTTTCGATCTTGGGATTAGATTCGATGCCCCAGAATTCTACCATATTGTAGCCGGAGAGAGCCTCCTTAACTGCTTCATACACTCCGTTGTGGCGCACGCTGCCTCCGCCGAAAGTGACTAATACGGGCACTCCTGCGGGTACGCGCTTGGGGAGTTCCTTGATCATCCCCTGTCCGAATATCAGTTCGGTAGGGTTCTTAAACTTGAAGTTGTTCATGTGTGATATGCTTTTTCTATCGATGGTTCGGCATCCCATATCAGGGAGCAGAACAGCTATAAAGATACGAAATTCTCCCGTATTCCACGTACGGCGCTGTCGAAAAATGGGCAAGGGATGAAAAGGGGAGGCGAGGAGAGTTCCGATTTATGCGCCATCTGATGGCTAAATGTGGCACCAAATTCTGTGGAAATACGCGCCAAAATTTTTTCGATTTGGCGCGTAATCTTTTTTGAAATGGTGCCATTTCTCTGAAAATTATGCGCGATGTTTT
This sequence comes from Porphyromonas loveana, assembly GCF_003096695.1. Taxonomy (GTDB): domain Bacteria; phylum Bacteroidota; class Bacteroidia; order Bacteroidales; family Porphyromonadaceae; genus Porphyromonas; species Porphyromonas loveana. The sequence goes on from NZ_QEKY01000004.1 coordinate 91,440, forward strand.
TAGGTGCGATACGCAGCTTCTTTTTGGTGTGTGATCGTTTTGGAATGAGCGGAAGAGGGGCGAGTGGATCAGAGAGGGAGTCGCTTGCCGAGGCGTTGCTCCACTTGGAGCAGATACCAGCAGAACGAAAGACCGTTGATAGAAGTGGGGTGGAAGCGACCATCCTGTGTCACTTCGCGGAACACCGGTTGCATGATGCGCTCGAAGCCGATGAGGTCGCCTTTCCAGATAGAGTGGCGGGGCAGGAAAGGACGGACGAAGGGCTTGATCAATTGCTTGACCCGATAGGCTGGGGAGGTGATGATGCCGTGGAGATCGAGGTCGTCGGCAAAGGCGATACCGCTCTCGGTATAGAGCTCTCGGCAAACGTCGTCGTATATGCGCTTCCCATAGCGGTATTCGAATGGGAGAGAATAAGCGAAATCCAACAGCTCTTTGTCGAGGAGCATACAGGCCGTGTCGAGGCCGAAGTAACGCCACGACTGTTGGCTGTTGAGCATATACTTGGGAATGTTCTCCCACTGCATATACTGCTCGAAGGTGCGGTAGGCGGATTGGCTACCGACGTAGGTAGTGAAGAGATGTGCTTGCAAGGAGAGTAGTCGCTCCCGTTCTTTGGGGTCGAAGGTTTGATTTTGCTGTTTGTGTCGGTACAGAATGCGAGATAATTGATCGGGTGAGAGGTGCTTGCGGCCGAGCATTCGTGTCATGAGTTGCGATCCTCCGAGGTCGTCACCTTGGTGTCCGGGCAACACTACTGCATCGGAGGGGAAAGCAGTGCTGCCATTGTGTGCTGTGCCGGAGGCCAATTTCTTGGCAGCCTGGAACTCTTGATAGTAATAACAGGACGAGAGGCCGGTCATGTGACGCATATAGGACAAGAACACTTCGTCGTGTGTATAGTCGAGGCAGTCCGCGCTGACACTGTTGATATAGAGGAAAGGGAAACCGAGTCGGGCAGCTATTTGGGCGGCTTTTCGACTGTCGGGATTGTTTTCCTTACCATAAGAGATGCAATAGACGTGTGGGTATTGCAGTCTGTGGAGCGTATAGGCAATCATGCGCGAGTCGTATCCGCCCGAGAGAGGGAGTACGGCAGGGCGGCCGTCGAGGTGTGCGACGAGTCGTTCGCCGGTACGCAGGAGCCGGCGTTTGAGTTCTTCCTTGGCCTCTTGATATGAGAGTTGGTGGCTGTCGAAAGGAGCATAACGAGCAGTGGTGTCGTACACTTCGAGGGTGATGCCGCCTTCGGGACGGAAGCGCAGGGCATGTCCGGCAGGTAGTTTTGAGATGGAACTGATGAGTGTGCGCTCGCCCTGCGTATAGCCCCAGCGCAAAAAGAAAAGAACGGCCTCGTCATCCCAATTGTCTCCTTCGTCCAGTAAGGCGAATCCATTCTCGGCAAAACGGATACCACCCTTGCACGGGCGGTAATAGAGTCGCTGCGAAGAGCGGTGGTCGGTCGCAGCCCATATCTCTCCATCGGAACGACGGAGCACGACTGCCCACTCGCCCGTAATGTTGCGGGCGCGAGAGAGAAAATCATCCCAACCCGATGCTGCTTGAAAAAAGGCCGGCAGCTTATCGGTCGTTAGGTGATCGTTGTGATCGAAAAGGTATCCGGCGGAATAATCTGTGGTAACGTCAATCTCCTTGACGGGGATGGGAGGGACGAAGTCTGAGGCCGTTTTCATAAGTGCGGATGATAGTGAGGAACCATACTAACTGTATCAAGGAATCGAGTGCTCGCTCGCCGAAGTGCAGCCACATATAGTCCTCGAATGCAAGCATACGGGTGCCCACGAGAATAACTACGAGCTGTAAGAGTAGGAGCAGAGCTTGCATCCTCATAAACTTGCGCTGCAGCCCGAAGAGGTCGGGGAGGAAGTTGAAAACGGAGGACAGCATATTGAAGATGAAATACGGCAGCATGGCCATGATAACCAGTGAACAAAGCCTCCATTTCTCACCCAAAACGAAACTCACAATGGGTTCTAATATGAATAAGAGAACGGCTGAACCAACGATCGAGAGCAACAGCCAAATGATGGTGAAGCGTCTGACGGGGCGGTAGAAGGATTGGTCGGCGTTTTTATGCTCGGCGACACGTCTGAACCATACACGGCTGAGGGAGTCGCTGATCAGCTGCATGGGGCGACCTGCGAGCATATAAGCCATTCCATAGAGCCCTACGACTGCATCATGGTACTGGAGTGGGAGGAGTATGGATACCAAACTACCGGAGAGAATATCAATGACTGCTTGCGGGAGCGAGTAGCGGGGGAAATTGGCATAAGTGCCGGCTGCAACGCGCAGACGACGGGGGGTGATGTGACGTTTGTATTGGGCATACAGGGAACGACGATAGGCCAATGGTATGATGCTCATCAGTCCTCCCAGCAGAGCAGAAAGCTGTAGTCCCCAGAATCCCATGCCGAGCAGACCGAATCCGATCCGTAATCCGCTATTGGTCACACCCTGACTGATCTGCGACAGGCTCATCCGTCCGTATTGGTTGTGCGAATTGGCCCAGGAAAACAGGGCAACCATGCCCGCAGCAAAGAAAACAAAGAGGGGGAGTAGGTAGAGATGGTACTGCTGTGCGCTGTATCGCGAGCCTGCCAGTAAAGGATTGATGATGAGGACTGCAGGGACGAGTATGGAGCAGACGATCAGATTGAATCGCAGGGACGAGAATAGCAAGAGGAGTGACCGCTCCTTAGATCGAGCCAATACGGTGGCTTGGTCGTATCGGCCTGTCGCAATGATACTCAATACGCCGACGAGGGAGAGGAAAACGGTAATCTGACCGATCTCGGACTGGCTGTAGATGCGACCGATAACGGGAAGGAGCAGGAAGGACAATCCTTGTACTATCGCGCCGGCAGCAATCAGCTTCATGCTGCTCACGGCCATGGCGTGTCGTCCGCGTTGGGCAGACGGTTGTTCTGCCGTATGGGTCATCGTTGGGCGGGATCGAATGATTTGATTGTATTGATGACTGCATCCGTCAGTGCAACCTCCATCTCAGGATAGATGGGGAGGGATAAGACAGTGCGAGAAAGGCTGTCGGACTTCGCCAATGTCCCCACGGGGTGGGCAATGCGTTCGAATGCCGGTTGCCGATGAAGCGGGATGGGGTAGTAGATCATGGAAGCGATACCATGATGTGACAGGTGACGGCTGAGAGCGTCACGCATCCCCTCTTCGGTTACTCGGATCGTGTATTGGTGATAAACATGGGTTGAAGCCTCGATATGGGTCGGAGTTTTGAGCCATGCCACATCGGCCAGATATTTCGTGTAGTGGCCGGCAACTTCGCGACGGAGGGCATTGAACCTGTCCAAATGCTGTAGCTTCACACGCAAGACGGCAGCTTGGATAGAGTCGAGTCGGGAGTTACAACCGATGATTTCGTGTTTGTACTTAATGCGCTGTCCGTGGTTCGCGATCATACGTGCCCGTTCGGCTAAGGCATCATTGTTAGTCGTGATGGCACCACCGTCTCCGTAGCAACCTAAATTCTTGGACGGGAAGAACGAGGTGCAACCCAGATGCCCCATTGTGCCGGTCTTGTGCGTGCTGCCATCTGTAAAGGTGTATTCGCATCCGATAGCTTGCGCATTGTCTTCGATCATGTAGAGTCCGTTGTCTTGGGCAAACCTCCGCAGAGGCTCCATATCACAGGACTGACCAAAAAGATGTACGGGGATGATGGCTTTTGTCTTGTCCGAAAGTGCTTTCTCGCATTCGATAAGGGAAATGTTGAAAGTAGCGGGATCTACATCAACAGGAACGGGCGTTAGACCCAACAGGCCGATGGCTTCGGCACTTGCTGCATAGGTGAAGTCGGGAACAATAATCTCATCACTTTCTGACAACCCTAAAGCCATCAGACTGATCTGGAGTGCGTCTGTTCCGTTTGCGCAGGGTATTACGTGCTTGACCTTGAGATAATCTGCCAATTCCTCAGCGAAGGAGCGAACCTCGTCTCCATTGATAAAAGCCGTGCTGTCTATGACCCTTTGGATAGCCGCATCAATCTCTTCCTTCATCTGTAGGTATTGCTTCTTGAGATCGACCATCTCGATCGAAAGAGATTGGTGGGTGGACATGATTTTATCGGATTGTGAGAGTGTGCGGAGAGGATACGTTATAAGCAAAAAAGCTGCGTCGAGGTTCGATACCTTGACACAGCCTTTTGTAAGGAGTTGCTACGTCTTACGATGTTTCTTCCGAGGGCATGAGTGGAATGTGTGGAATATGAGTTTCATATCCAGCCAAAAACTTCGATTTTCCACATAATGCGTGTTCAATCTGATCTTCTCCGGCATCAGCACTTCTGCGAAGTATTTTTCCGGATCATCGGCCTTGGCGAGTAGTTCATCCTCGTCGGAATAGATGATGGATGCTTCACAGGTGATGCCGGGACGAACCGTCAATAGCTTGGCATATAGTTCGGGATATAGCTCCACTTGCTGCCGTACCAATGGCCTCGGCCCGACAATACTCATATCTCCTTTGAGGACATTGAAGAGTTGAGGGAGTTCGTCGATTTTATATTTGCGGATGAAGTAACCGACCTTAGTGACACGGGGATCGTGATTACCAATCGTTATCAATTGCTCACCGCCCCAATTTTGATTGGTCATTGAGCGGAACTTGTAGAGCAGAAAGTCTTGATTGTATCGTCCGACACGCTTTTGCTTGAAAATGACCGGGCCTTTGGAATCGATCTTGACCCACAAGGCTACAATCAATAGCAATGGGGATACAATGATCAAGCCTAAAGCACTTGCTATAATATCGAATAGCCTTTTCATCAATCAGTGTCAGTTTTCTTTCCTCAGATTAAGAATCGCGGCGACAAAGGTAATTATTCTTTGTTGCTATTTTCTATTTATAGCTTACTAATGCTATGCAAACGCTTCAATTCTCCGTCTTGGAAGATGAAAAAAGAGGGTAGAGAGCTGATATTGAAGAGGGCAGGAGCCATGCCGTCACGATCGATAACCGTAATCCAAGGAAGTGTTCTTGCCGCATTTTGCCAGAAGTATGTATTCTTGTCCACAGAAATCTCGTATATCTCGAATCCTGTGCCATGATATTTTTTGTACAAGGAGCGTAGATCTTTCACCAATTCCGGAGACCATTCAGCCTCATAGGATGTAAATGAAATCAGCACCTTGCTGTTCTCCTTGACCACCTCCGATAGTGGGCGGGGAGTGCCGTTCCGATCGATCAACGTTAGATCCGGTATGGTTCTTTCTTCTGCTTTAGAAGAGATGTCTCGTGCTTTTTTCTCTCTGCGGATGGCTGCCAGTCCCAGTAGAGAGATATCTCGAATGCCTTTAGTGTAAGGAGATGAGGGGTAGTAGGTCTCATAGGCAGTAGCAACGGCAGCAAAAGCCTTGACATCTGTGGGATCATAGACATTAAAGTACAGCAACCCATCTTTTTGTTGGAATAAGGCAAAGAAAGATGCCGGTGATTTGGGATCACGAAAGATGTAATCGTTGCGTAAAGTTGTCTTGAAAGTCTCAATGACAGTCCTCACCGTGTCTTGAAATTGTACTGCACTTATTTTTTTTTCTTGGAGAGAACGGCTGATTTGATCAATGGTTTGGTCGGTTTGATATTTCAACAATGCAATCTTTTGGATGTCTTCATTGCGCTCCTCCCCTTTCTCCTCAATCGAGTATGCTGTCCCGAAGTTCTTCGCGTCGGCTTGAATACCGATTTCTGAACCGATCTGAGCAGCGAAGTTGATGATTTGTTTCCCGAATCTTAGTTGGTAAAAGCTGAGCGTCGAGTCGCCTTCGATCTGGATACTGAAAGCCCCATTCTTGTCCGGCGTCACAGAATCCAAGACAGAAAGGTCATTGCCAAGGATCTTCAGTATATATACTTGAGTTGTGTCAGACCAATTCGATATATGGCCATTGAGGGCAAATGAGTTTTTGTTGCGACAGCTGCTCAGCGAAAAAAGGCAGATGATCGCTAAATATAGCCAGAAGTTGTTCTTAATCCTCATGGATAAGGGGGTAGTGTTGTTTTGCGGTGCAAAGGTATATGATGTAAATCAATTTGGAGCCGATTGTAAACGCTAACTAACCTTTTTGTTTACATAGTTATTGTTTTTTTATGTCCTATTTGACGATTGCTGATGCCCTTTGGGGTTCGACGGTGCTAGGTTAGCTATGCAGGTTTTGTTGATGCGATCGCGTTCGGCATCGAATATCCACCCCCACTTGGTAAAATATAGGAAGAGAGATGTCATATGATGTTTCAGCAGTCGTGCATCGTGATAGGAAGCTCGTGCATAGGCGTGGGTGATGGAGGCAGACGGGAAGAAGACCGTGCGGGAAATTTGTCCGATGCGTCGGCACAAGTCCAAGTCTTCAGCGTACATAAAGAAGCGTTCGTCGAAACCTCCCACTTGGTTATATATATCTGTTCGGACTAGCATGAAACAACCCGATAGTGAGGGTATGTCTTCAATGGTCTCATACGACCAAAAGCGTAACTCGTAGCGTTCGTTTGTTCTTGTGATGCAGGGCTTGACGGGGAAGAACCGACGCAAGAATACATCCCAAGGACGAGGGAGGAGTTTACACAGGTGCTGACGCTTCCCGTCGGGATAATAGACTTGAGGCACCATTAGGCCGATGTCGCGATGTTGCTCCATGTATTTTACCATCGAAGGGATCACCTCAGGGCCAAATACAACATCCGGATTCAAAATGAGATGAAAGTCCGGATTAAAACGTTGTGCTTCGCGTTCGCCTATGTTGTGGGCAGTGCCGAAGCCAACGTTCTTATTATTGAAGATATAGATAATATCCTCCGGTCTTTCTTCTTGAAGGAATCGTAACTCATCAGTCGGAGAGTTGTCAATGAGCAGAAGTTTTTTGTTCAGAATTCTATCAGAGAAGAAAGAACGGATCACATCTCGGATTGTGTCAGAGTTGCTCTTATATAGTACCAATGAAGCGGTAATAACCGAAATCATAGTGATATTAAATTATTGTTTCTATCAAAGTAGTTCTTCGTAGAGTTCTTGATATCTCTTTGACATTGTTTCGGAAGAGAAACGATGTCTGATGGCTGTAACCCTTTCTTGAGGCAACGTATAAGTAAGACTTTTTATTATGCAATCCTCAAGTTCTTTTTGGTTCCCTTTAGGGAAGAACAGATCTTTTTCTCTTGCGTTTGTACCACTGATTTCTCTGAATGGGGGTAAATCGCTGGCAATAACGGGATTACCGCAAACGATAGCCTCTAAATAATTTAATCCGAAACCTTCCGAATGCGATGCAGTGATGCTATAGTCGGCAGCCCTAATCCATTCATGGACATTCTGTTGAAACCCTAACAGCTTGATGTTGTCGCTTTCTGTCCCAATAGCTTTCTGACACATTGTTTTTAGAGGACCATCTCCTACAAAAAAAAGAAAACAATCTCTCGGTATTCTGCAACTTTTAAGAAGTGAGACAAATGCTCGAATAATGATCAATGGGTCTTTTCGTGAAAAGAGTCTTCCTACGACTACGTATATTTTGCCCGATTCAGGAAGGTTCATCCTTTTTCGTAGGAGTTGCTTCTCTCCTTTGTCAGGTATTTGGAATCGAGACAGATCTACCCCGTTGTATATCGTGCGTATTTGTTTCGATCCTTTGACATAAGAAGTATAATAGTCAGCCACGATGTTGCTTATTGCAGCGTAATTCCCTATTCTAGGAAAGTTGAGCAGGTAACGCATATTCATGTAATTTCCGACAACTGATCCTTTCAAGAAGGTAAAATCATCCTTGGATATGTTGTGTAGAGTACTTATGCACATTATATCCTTAGAGAGTATGGCCGCAATCAGGTCTGGATGATAACAATGACTATGTAGGATGTCGGCTTTTTCTTTCTGAAGTATGGACAAAACTTTGTCAGCAACCTTCTTTGTGAAAAACTCTAAGAACCATAGACTATAGTTGAGATATATACACTTGACCTCTAATGAGTTCATTTCTTCTATTATCGGATTGTTTGCGCTTTCATGTCGTAAACAGATAATAATAGGACGTATTTTGCTCCTGTCAATATATCGAATTATATCTCGCAGGACGATTATCGGTCCTGTTTGAATGAGACTGTTGACTATATAGGCTATAGTTTTCATTTATCCTGTTTGTTTTGTGAATGTCCGGATGTGTAGCGTTAATTTCGCAGCGCCCTTTTTATGCTCCGCTCCATTCTGCATAAGAGATAACCCACATAACTAACGATAGGCGAGTTTGACAGCTGACATCTAAATCTGTACCGGATGAGCGGATGGTAGTGCATTGATGCTATCTGTTCAACTCTCAAATGTCTATGACCCTTTATCAATCTGTATTGACTATATGGTGCTTTGTCATAGAGCATTTTTGCGGCATTCAGGTATGCTATCTCAAAGTCTTGTTTGAACTCATCAGGTCCCAAAAGATCGGTCGCATATTCTTTGCAGTCATCTATTGCAGAAAACAATTGCTTGATACTGTCAATTTTGATGGAGTAGATGTATGAGTTCTCATTCCCCTGTTCGTAATGGATTGATGGACTTGGTAGGTAATCAATACGGTCAGTGTGCAAGAACAGTGGGAAAATAGAGCGCAAGTCCTCCAGCATGTTTTGTCCTTGTTTGTGTTCGAGGGCATTGCGTTTGTAGTTTTCGCTCTCAAAACACTTATTGTGCAGAAAGCCCTGTAGTTCTCCTCTGAGAAGTGCATGTGCACAGAGTTTACCAGAGTTTGAGGCTGGTTGTTGGGAATGGTATACTTGTTTCTTGGGATAATCAACAATATAGTCTGCAATTAATACCTGTCCATTGCATTCTGTGAGCTTTTCCACGCACTGTTGTATGTAATTGCTACTATGCCAATAGTCATCGCTGTCAAGGAAGAAAAGGTACTTCCCTGTGGATTTCTGTATGGCCGTTTTTCTGGCTTCGGCAAGTCCCATGTTTTGTGGATGCGATATTACAATGCAGATGTCTTCTTTCTTGTTTGACTTGATTGTGGCTTCCGTGATTGCGAGGCTGTTGTCGCGAGAGGCATCATTTACAATGATTACTTCGAGAGCTGAATATGTTTGCGAAAAAACAGAGTTCAAACAGCGTTCAACAAATCTTTCCACATTGTATAATGGAATCAGTACGCTAACTAATGGTGCTTGAGTAGTCATAACAGTGATGCAATTGTTTTTTTAGAAAAGTATTGATTTATATGTAATGTAGGGTTCCATCGGATTGCTGAGATCTTTGAACATGAAGAGTGAGAACATAATCAAAATTGCTGAAATTGCAACTTTCTGCCATTTTTTGTCTGACAGTGTGTAGATGTTTGGGATCAGGATGAATATGAAGATAAAAGGATAGAACATAAGTCTCATTCCCACTTCGAAGCAAATTGTCATATTGTATATGCAGATGGAGGCTACATAGAGGAGGATGAACTGAGCGATTTTCTTGTCTTTCTTCTCTACTGTGGGTTGAATGATTGCAAAAAATATGGCTGTGATGTTTAGAAATAGTTGGTAGATACCCGAAGAAGAGCCTGCTGCTGTAAATTGTTCTTCTATATAGAAGCCATATCTCTCCGGTAATGCCGAGACAGCATACTCCGTGATAGAGTTTAGGATCAGTGCCCCGAATATCAATGTCGCAATCAGGAGTCCTACCATTGTAGATGTGTTTAATTTTTTGGCCGTTAATGGCACTAATACTAACATATACAAAGCACTGGTATGAAAAAGAGCCGCTATGCCTATAAGGGAAAAAAAGTAGATGTGTTTTTGGGAAAGGAATAGCGGGAACGAGGCAAATATTATAGACATGGCAACATATTGCCTGATCAGATTCATTGTTTCAAAATAGCCACGATATATCAAAACAAATGCAATGATCGACACGATGATGTTGTGAGACATCTTCTTCATGCCGTAAAACATCAATAGGATAGTTATGGCTGCTGTGAATAGAAGCCAAAAGTGGAAGTCGAGATTGAGTAAATGAAACCCTTTGTTAATCCATTGCCAAGTCAATTCGAAAAAAAGTGCAGTTCGCCCTTCGGGATATTGGAATGCTTCCTCGTAGAGGGCATAATCCCTTCCCATCCCGATTCGACTTCCTGAAAATACGATTAGGGCTATTGCGGCTACGGAAAGGACGAACGGTCTGAAGCGTTTATCGTAGTAGTCTGCAATAAAGAGCACTGCAAGTAAAAGAAACAAGACGAAGTATGGCAGCATCTTCCAACGGGATTTAAGTCTTATTATATGGAGGACGAGCCTATATTGAGTAGGACAAAACCTCTTTCTGAGGGAACCTCGTACACATTGCGGCCATCGATGATCAGGGGAGTAGCCATGGCTTTGTGGATGGCAGTCCAGTCCGGCATTCTAAACTCTTTCCACTCTGTCACATGGAAGAGCGCGTCAGCTCCCTTTACGGCATCGTACATATCGGTCGCATACTCCACTCTGTCGCCCAATCTCGCGCCCGCCTCTTGCATGGCTACAGGGTCATAGACTCTGACCCTACATCCCGCCTCCAGCAGTCGCTCAATGAGCACTAACGAAGGAGCTTCGCGCATATCGTCGGTCCCGGGTTTGAACGACAGCCCCCAGATGGCAGCCTGTTTGCCTTGGATGTCTTGGTTATAGTAGGCTGAGAATTTGTCGAATAGGACGTTTTTCTGCTTCTCGTTCACGCTCTCCACAGCCTCCAGTACTTCCATTCTGTATCCGTTGTCGGCTGCTGTTTTGATGAGTGCCTTCACATCCTTGGGGAAGCAGGAACCACCATAACCACAGCCCGGATAGAGGAATTTGCTGCCGATACGGGAGTCCGAACCGATACCCAGCCGCACCATCGACACGTCCGCACCTACGCGTTCGCATAGATTGGCCACATCGTTCATGAAACTGATACGAGTAGCCAGCATGGCATTAGCCGCATACTTGGTCATCTCAGCCGAAGGGATGTCCATGAATAGGACGCGGAAGTTGTTCAGAAGCATCGGTTTGTATAAGCTCGTGATCAGTTCGCGAGCCTTGTCCGAGTCCACTCCCACGACTACGCGGTCCGGCTTCATAAAGTCGTCTATGGCATTGCCCTCTTTCAGAAATTCCGGATTGGAAGCCACGTCAAAGTCGATGTCTAAGCGGCGTCGGGTCAATTCTTCCCGTACCGCCTTCCTCACCATCTCAGATGAGCCTACCGGAACGGTACTTTTCGTAACGACCAAGGTGTATCGGGTCATTGAGCGACCGATGCTGCGCGCAGCCTCTATTACATAGCTCAGGTCTGCACTGCCGTCTTCGTCTGACGGTGTGCCGACGGCGATGAATACGATTTCGGCCTTGGGCATGGCCTTGCTGATCTCCGTCCCGAAGCGCAGCCTGCCGGCTGTCACATTGCGGGCGATCATCTTTTCGAGCCCGGGCTCGTATATAGGGATAACCCCTTGGTTCAGTTGCTCGATCTTGCGTGCATCTACGTCCACGCAATGCACATGCGCCCCCAGCTCTGCAAAGCAGGTGGCACTGACTAAACCCACATAACCGACACCGACAACGGCAATATCCATCTTTCCCTGATTAAATGGCTTGATTACAAAGTTAACCCCTTTTTTACCTTCTCGTTTCTGAGATCAAGTATTGCTTAGGATTCGCTTTCGGCAAACTCCATCAGATAGGCCTTGATGAATTCGTCTATGTCGCCATCCATCACAGCGTTGACGTTGCTCGTCTGGTAGTTGGTGCGATGATCCTTTACACGACGGTCGTCGAATACATAGCTGCGGATCTGCGAACCCCATTCGATTTTCTTCTTGCCCGCCTCCACTTTGGCTTCTGCCGCTCGTCTGCGTTGCAACTCCATTTCGTAGAGTTGCGAGCGTAGCAGGCGCATGGCGTTCTCGCGGTTGTCATATTGGGTACGGCTTTCCGTATTCTCGATGACGATCTCTTTCTCTTCTCCCGTTTCGGGGTCCTTATATTTATAGTGTAGGCGCACGCCCGTCTCTACCTTATTGACGTTCTGTCCTCCTGCACCTCCCGAACGGAATGTGTCCCAGCTGATGCCGGCTGCTTGGATTTCTATCTCGATGGAGTCGTCCACCAAGGGTACGACGAATACCGAGGCGAATGAGGTCATGCGCTTGCCCTGTGCGTTGTACGGAGACACGCGTACCAGGCGATGCACACCGTTCTCGCTCTTGAGGAATCCGTATGCCAGATTGCCTTCTATCTGCAGCGTTACGGTCTTGATGCCTGCTTCGTCACCATCCTGCCAGTTGGTTATCGTCACCTGATAACCCTGTTTGTCGGCCCAGCGTTGGTACATGCGCACCAGCATGGAAGCCCAGTCTTGGCTCTCGGTGCCGCCCGCGCCGGCATTCACTTTAAGGACAGCACCGAAGTGATCTTCTTCGGATCGGAGCATATTCTTCAGCTCCACTTCCTCTATCAGACGGATGGCGTGCGCATAGGCTTCGTCCACCTCTTCTTCGGTGGAGATGCCTTCTTTGCAGTATTCAAAAGCCAGCTTCACCTCTTCGGCAGCCGTGTCGATGGCATCGTAGTAACCGATCCAGCTCTTGAGGTCTTTCACCTTGCGCATCTGAGCCTCGGCGCGTTTGTTGTCTTCCCAGAAGGTAGGATCCTGTGTCCTTAGTTCTTCTTCTTCGAGTTGTATGCGTCGGTTATCGACGTCAAAGATACCCCCTCAGCGCATCGCGGCGCTCCAACAGAGAGCTCAGTTGGTCTGTAGTGATCATTATTGTCTATTGCGTTATATGCTTGTTTTTTCTTCGTCGGGTCAGTGCTTGGTTTGGTGTGTGTCGCCTGCCCGTTCGTTACGAAGTTTCAAAGGTACATTTTTTCGATGGCTTCGGCATAACGTTCGTTGATGACGCGCCTTTTGAGCTTGAGCGTTTCCGTCAGTTCTCCTTTCTCCATTGAGAATGGTTCGGTCAGGAGTGTGATCCTCTTCACCTTTTCGAAAGCCGCCAATGTATCCTGTGCAGCCTCCACCTTGGCCATCATCAGCCGATTGATCTCGGGATCGTTGGCCATGTCTTCTATGGACATCGTTGCGGCTTGGGCAAATCCTCGCTTCACGGCTGCCTGACGCACGAGTTCCCAGTTCGGATAGATCAAAGCACTTACGTACTTGAAGCGGTCGCCTATCACCGCCACCTGATCGACGAAGGGGTTCTTCGTCAGCATCCCTTCTATCATTTGTGGCGCTATATACTTGCCGTTGGCTGTCTTGTACAAGTCCTTGATTCGCTCGAGGAAGTAGAGTGTGCCATCCTCATCCATGCGTCCCGCATCGCCCGTGCGGAAGTATCCGTCTGCCGTGAAAGCTGCTGCCGTCTCCTCCGGGAGTTTGTAGTAGCCAGGGGTAATGGATTTGCCTTTTACCAAGATCTCGTTGGTCTCCGGCTCTATTTTCACATCTAAACCTGACATGACTTTGCCTATGGAGCCAATCTTGAAGCCCCGTTGCGGATAGAAAGACACGGTGGCAGTAGTCTCCGATAGTCCGTAACCAATGATGATGGGGATGTTCACTGACTGTAAGAATATGTTGATCTCATCCGAAAGCGGAGCACCGGCTGTCGGGAAATACTTTCCTCGTCCGAGGCCGAGCACTCGCTTGAGCACGTTGAAGATGGTCTTATCGTAGAAGGCGTACTGCAAACTCAGCAGGAGCGGAGCACGCTTGCCCTCGTTCCAGTATTCGAGCCGATAACGCCGGCCTACAGCTATGGCTCGTCGGTAGATGCCTTGGAGCAGGCGAGGCGATGAGGCTATTTTTTCGTTTACCCCCTGATACACTTTCTCCCAAAACCGCGGCACATTGCACATGGCCGTGGGGCGCACTTGCGGTAGCGCTTCGAGTATCTTCTTGGGATCGCTCAGGATGGCAATTCTCGTCCCCGTCGTCAGACAGAAGAGTGTCCATGTATTCTCGAAGACGTGGCTCAGCGGCAGAAAAGAGATGGAGGTTTCCGAAGGGCCGTACACGGGAATGGCATTGGCATGAGCCTGCATTTGGTGCATCAGATTGCTGTGCATGATTTGCACCCCCTTGCTCCTGCCCGACGTGCCGGACGTATAGATGATCAGAGCCAAATCCGAAGGAACTGCTTCGCGGGTGCAAACTTTTGCTTTTGTTTCGTTGGGCATGGAGTCGCCGAGACGGACAAATTCGGAAAAGAACTTCGAGGTCCTATCATCAGGATTGAGCACCACATGTTCGTCGAATATGATGATTCGCTTCAGCGCCTTACACTCCTTCTGCACGTGGTAGGCATTGTTGTATTGGAATTGTTCACCCACGAAGAGGGTTTCCACTGCGGCGTCTTCTATAATGAAGCGTAGCTGTTCGGGCGAGCTTGTAGCATATAGCGGCACCACCACTCCGCGCATGGCAAAGGCCCCTAATTCGGCATAGAGGTATTTCACCATATTCTGCGAATAGATGCCCACTCGATCGCCTGCTTCCAGCCCGATCTCGGCAAGGGCTTTGGCTACGTTCATTACGTCGGTGGCAAACTTCGACCAGGTGATGTGCTTCCACTGCTTACTGGTTCGGTCATGGTATTTGAGTATTGTTTTGTTCGGGTATTTTTCAGCTTGACGCTGGGGTAACTCTGCCGGATGATAGATGGGGATCGCCATAATGTTTTATCGATGTTCGTTAGATGTCTTATTGCAGAATGTTTACAAAGATAGTATAATGAGCAATGTCCCGTTGGTGTTGGGCTGTTTTGCCTTCTCAAGCTTGTTCTCTCTTCTTGGACGTTTGGCAGACTTCTTTTTGGGTAAATATTGATTTGAGGCAGTTGGCAATAGGCTGCGATATTGATACCATATTTTTCTTCTCCAGTGGTCGATTTGTGTTAATAGGTGTTGTTTGTTCCTGCTTTGTTTATGTGCCAAAAAACTTATCAACACCAACAGAGTGTTTAGATTCATTCTAAATAAGAGGTCTTTTGACAGGTGGAGGAAGCGAAAAAAGAGAAGGGGAATGCTCCTTTGGTACTTGCAAATCTGTTTTTGCCGAAACGAGCAATCAAGTTTATAAATCATAAATTCGATCTTTATAAAGAATGCTTTCGATAATTATAATCATTGCATCTGAAGTTTATAAAGCTTAGAAGTCATATTTATAATGTTTACCTCCACCAAAAGGCTGTTTGAGATCGCCAAAAACGGGAAGTCCCCATTGTGTTCGCAATTGAGCACAATGGGGACTTCCCGTTTTTAGCGATGCCAATCAGCCCTTATTCCATCCTATCTGCCATCGGATGATAAACGATTGTTTACAAATCGGTCCGTTGTACAGCCACGACTGTGCATGTGCATTAGGGAAAAAGGGAAGAGAGTGGGGTAGATCCCACGGACTATGTTACTACGGTTATCTCTCATCATTGCAGTCATTAATAGCGATCATTTACTGTTGTGGGCAGAAACATTCTGATATTTATCTGTTTATCTTTCGGCTAACCTCCAGTCGCGATGCAAATGTAGCAAAAAGGATGGCTCCTTCCATTCGCTACTGATTGTTTCCTCTCTTGTTCGACATCGGGAGCATGGCTTATCTTTGTGCGGAAATGAACGAACGCTATCGGATATATATCATGGCGGCCAAGCCGTCTCTGCTTCATGTGGCTGCTGTCTGTAGAGCAGTGGAGTCCCTCGGGGCGTGTGTCGTGAGTTGCCGTCGTGTGCAGGGAGCCTCGGATCCCTGTGTGATGCTGACGGTATGCTTCGCCGGAGCAAAATCAATGCTTTTGAAGACTCTGCTACCGTTGGCTCGTCAGTATCCGCTTTTGTTGCGGGTGTGCCGAAATGAAGAGCGAGTGAAGTCGATCGGCCTTGTGGCTTTCGATCTGGATTCGGTGCTCGTGCGCACGGAAATGATGAATGAGTTGGCTGCCCGATGCGGTTGTTCTCACGAAATGACTTATTTGACCGAGTTAGCCATGTCAGGTCAGGAGGAGTTTGCGGACAATTTCCGCCGCCGCGTATCTATGTTGCGCGGACTGCCACTTGCTGAAGTGAAAGCGATGGCGCAAGCGCTCCCGATAGCGGAAGGAGTGTCAGCTCTTAAGCATAGCCTGTCGGTTCGTGGTGTGCGTACAGCGATCATCACAGGGGGCTTCCGGCAGTTCTCTCAGTCGGTACAAGATCAGTATGGCTTCGATTATATCTGTACATCAGAAGCGGAGGTCGTGGATGGAGTGTTGACCGGTGCCTTGTCCGGTGCGATCGTGGATGCAGAGACCAAGGCCGCTTGTCTTCGACAGCTCTCGATCGCTCTTTCCTTGTCGCCTGATCGGGTGGCAGCAGTGGGGGATGGGGCCAATGATCTGTCTATGCTCGACTATGCGGGCGAGAGCATCATCTTCAATACCTCGACTCATGGAGCTACCGTGCCGCAGCTGCGGATAGATGCTGTCAGTACTATTCTGTCCATTGGTGACAATTAGTCTGTCAAAACATCTTATTTCCCCCTTTTTTCTTATTTTTCTGCTTACTTAAAGTCGATTTGTCGGGATTTATTCTTACTTTTGAGGAGAAGAGTTCCGAATAGAGATAGGCTTTTGTCGGTTGCATCGTAATGCCGATCCTTTATGTAATAATGTGTCAAGTGTTGGCAAGAAGAAGTGGCGATGGGGTATTCCGGAACAATAACAATTATCGATTTGTCACAATGAAAGTAGGACTATTCATCCCCTGTTATGTCAATGCCGTGTACCCCGAGGTGGGTATCGCTGCATACAAATTACTGAAGAGTTTGGGTGTAGATATTGACTATCCCATGGATCAGACGTGTTGTGGTCAGCCGATGGCCAATGCCGGATTCGAGCATAAGGCCAGTCAGTTGGCTTTGCGCTTCGAAGATCTCTTCCACTCCTATGATGTGGTGGTAGGCCCGTCGGCCAGTTGTGTTGCCTTTGTCAAGGAGAACTACGACCACATCCTTCGTCCCACGGGACATACGTGTAAAACGGCCGAAAAAGTCCGAGACATTTGTGAGTTTTTGCATGACGACCTGAAGATCACGAGTCTGCCCTCACACTTCCCGCACAAGGTGAGCCTGCACAATAGTTGCCACGGCGTACGTGAGCTACGCCTATCCAGGGCCAGCGAGCTCCGATTGCCTTACTATAATAAGGTGCGCAGCCTGCTGGAAATGGTGTCAGGTATCGAAGTCTTCGAGCCTAAACGTATCGATGAGTGCTGTGGCTTCGGCGGAATGTACTCAATAGAGGAGCCGGAGGTATCCACCTGTATGGGGCATGACAAGGTGCTGGATCATATGTCCACAGGGGCAGCCTATATTACGGCACCGGACAGTTCATGCCTTATGCATATGCAAGGGGTGATCGATCGAGAAAAATTGCCCATCAAAACGATTCACGCAGTAGAAATTTTAGCAGCAAACTTATGAGTACGAAGCATAGCGAAGCGGCTGCCCGCTTTCTGAAGAATAAGGCCGGAGCCAAGTGGCATGATGAGACGCTCTGGATGGTGCGGCACAAACGTGATGTCCAACGCGATACGGTGCCTGAGTGGGAAGACCTGCGACAACTGGCATACGAAATCAAACGATACAATGTGACTCATCTGGACGAGCTGTTGTTGCGCTTCGAGGAAAATGCCAGACGCAACGGCGTGATAGTCCATTGGGCCAAGGATGCCCGTGAACATAATGAAATCCTATATGGCATACTACGAGATCACAGTGTCAAGAAGTTTGTCAAGAGCAAATCGATGCTGACGGAGGAATGCCACCTGAATGACTACCTGATCGAAAAGGGTATAGATGTGATAGAGACCGACCTCGGCGAACGCATTCTACAGCTATTAGGTGAACCACCCAGCCATATCGTGATGCCGGCTATCCACCTGAAACGGGAAGCGGTGAGCGACCTCTTCCACAATAAATTGGGGACGGAGAAAGGCAATAACGATCCTACTTATCTGACGCGTGCTGCTCGTAAGAGCTTGCGCGAGGACTTCATCACAGCCGATGCTGCGATGACGGGTGGCAACTTTGCCGTGGCTTCTACGGGTGAAGTGGTAGTATGTACCAATGAAGGTAATGCCGATATGGGAATGGCCTGCCAGAAGCTGAACATCTGCTCTTTCGGTTTAGAGAAATTGGTGCCCGACTTGGATGCCGTGGGCGTATTCACTCGTTTATTGGCACGTTCCGGTACGGGACAGCCTTCTACCACTTATACGGCACACTATCGCAAGCCGCATGAGGGTGGTGAGTTACACTATATCATAGTGGACAACGGCAGGACGGATATTATGGGAGATGCTCAGCATGAGAAAACGCTCAACTGTATTCGCTGTGGCGCCTGCATGAATACGTGTCCGGTTTATCGTCGCTCGGGAGGTTACTCCTATACATATTTTATCCCCGGACCTATCGGAATCAATCTGGGTATGCTCAAGGATCCGAAGCAATATTGTGACAATGTGTCCGCTTGCTCGCTCTGTCTCTCCTGCTCGTATGTTTGTCCGGTGAAGATAGACCTGGGCGAACAAATCTATCGTTGGCGTCAGGATTTGGATGGTCTGGGACGAGCAAGTTCGGAGAAGAAGTTGATATCGTCGGGTATGAAGTTTGTGATGGATAGTCCCGTGCGCTTCAATGCTGCGCTGAAAATGGCTCCCATTGCCAATCATATGCCCCGATTCATGCTCTACAACGGATTGAACGCATGGGGTAAAGGACGCGAACTGCCTCGCTTTGCCTCTACATCGTTTAATAGCTGGTGGAAGAAAAACATAAAGAAGTAAACAGAATTATGGATAGCAGACAGATCATCTTAGACAAGATCAAACAACATACCACATCTCGTGCTCCAAAGCCGGAGATGGCATTCCAACCTATAACTTATCCCGACAAGATGGCTCGATTCATAGAAATCTCCAAAGCTGTGGGAGGTGATGCCGTGGAGTTACAGCCGGGACAGGATGTGAATGAAGTGATCAGAGCCGCCTACCCCGAAGCGCAGCGCATCGTCTCGGATCTTCCCTACATCAACATAGCGACCTACCGGCCGGATGATGTGGAGAAGCCCGGCGATATGAATGGTACAGACCTCGCTATCGTGGAGGGAGAGATAGGTGTGTGTGAGAACGGATGCGTATGGGTGGATCAGACGATGGAGCAGCGTGCGATGTATTTCATTTCGGAATATCTGGTCATTATCTTAGACAAGTCCAAGTTGGTACACAATATGCATGAAGCCTACAAGCGCGTGGAGGAAATAGGTCCTACGTCTCGTTACTCGTGCTTCATCAGCGGCCCTTCCAAGACGGCAGACATCGAACAGGCGCTCGTTATCGGTGCACATGGTGCTCGTGGAGCTCTTGTCATACTGAAATAAAACTTATCTGAATAGTTTAATACGCTATTTCGGACCTACTAATACGGAGACTTCTTCCTCTTGCCTATGGACATCTGAGGGAGAAGTCTCCGTTATTTTCCGGTATCGGAGTGTATTCTTTTCATTTCGATGTCCCCTATACGCTCCTTGGCTTCGATAATGGGCAGGCGATCGAGAATACTTTTGCGCCCCTTTATCCCTTATAAAGGATAGATTTGTCCTCGACTGAGGACAGAACTGTCCTTACCTAAGGACAAAACTGCTTTTCTATATAATCGGCATTGGTGTCGCCAACGAACGCTTACGATAGCATAGGCAATGACGACAATAGGTATAGAGCTTGCCGCCCTGCCATTTGTCCTCGTGAAGCCATTTGTAGAGTGTTGTCTTTCCGATCATCGGGCGGCCGGAACGGCATAAACGACCCGAAATCTGTTCTGGCCACCGGCGCTGCTCTACCAATAAAACCTCTGCCTCGCGATGCATCGAGGGCGTGAACTTACGCGAAACCTTACGCCCGCTTTTGCGCTCAATGATGAGCGTAAACTTTATCCGACGAGTTACGCCTAACCCCTCCCTACTAATCGTACTCGCAGATACCTCTATAGTGCGGGCTATCGAACGAAAACTCTGACCCTCTTTGGGCAGAGTTATCGCATACCTTTGCTCTCGGGTTAAGTGATGATATTTGACCATATCACTCCTATCGAACTTGACCTTATCAGCCGGCGGGCCACTACTTCTTTTACTAATCTCTATCGCTCTATAACAACTGTGTTGCTATTGAGGGGGGAATGTGCACTCTGTCGGGCAGGAGTGACTTATCGGGATAAAAACTTATATTTGGACAACTCTAAACAAAAGATTATTTCCCAATGAATAAGAAGAATATTCTCCAACGCACCTCTTTTCTCTCCCTGGTGGAGGGGCAAGAGGTGGACCTCTATCGTCTGGCTCGTGACAAGGGCTTGGAGGTATATGTGACCAACTACGGAGCGAAGATCGTCTCCCTCTTCGTGCCGGATCGCAACGGACAGCCCGTGGATGTGGTGCTGGGACATGATTCGATGGCTGACTACTTGGCCTCGGAGGAGCAGTACTTCGGCGGTATCTGTGGAAGGTATGCCAATCGGATAGCCGGAGGCCGATTCTCAATAGACGGTCGCAACTACACGCTCCCGCTCAATGCCGGTGCCGCGTCCCTCCACGGCGGAGTGAAGGGATTCAATGCCAAAGTGTGGACCGTCAAAGCGCTCAGCCCGACATCTATTACGATGGAGTACATTTCTCCGGATGGTGAGGAGGGTTACCCGGGCGAACTGAAGGTGGAGATGACTTATAGCATCGCAGCAGAAGACACATTGCACATCGATTACCGAGCCACAACGAACGCACCTACAGTGCTGAACCTGACCAATCACTCCTATTTCAATCTGTCGGGAGCAGGCGATCCCTCGGTGCATGATCATCTGCTCACCATCCCTGCCTCCACTTACCTGCCCACCGATGAGAACGCCATCCCGTACGGAGCTGCCGAACGGGTGGAGGGTACGCCATTCGACTTCACGACAGCGCACACCATAGGCGAACGCATTGACACGCCCATCGACCAACTCGTTCGTGCCAAGGGTTACGACCACTCCTATATAATAGACAAACCGATCGGAGCCTTCGGTCTCTGCTGCAGCTGCTCATCGCCCAAGACGGGAATCGTCTTGGAAGTGGCTTCCTCCGAACCGGCTATGCAAGTGTATACGGGCAACTGGATGACCGGACAGCTGCGCGGCAAATGGGATCAGCGCTATCCTGCACGCGCTGCCGTCTGCTTCGAAACGCAGCACTTCCCCGACTCGCCCAACAGACCGGATTACCCGTCCACGCTCTTGCGTCCGGGCGAAGAGTTCCACTCCGAGACCACATTCCGTCTCTATGCCAAGGCATAAAAACAGGATCACTGCACAGATTACTCATCTTGATAAACAAGCACTGATTATGGAATTAGATTTTGTAAGAAGTAGATTCATCAAACATTTCGATGGTTCTACCGGCCGTCTTTTCGCATCGCCCGGTCGCATCAATCTCATAGGCGAACACACCGATTATAACGGAGGCTTCGTATTTCCCGGAGCCATAGACAAGGGGATGCTTGCCGAGCTCAAACCCAACGGCACTGACAAGGTGCGGGCATACTCCATTGACCTGAAGGACTACGTCGAATTTGGTCTCGGGCCGGATGATATTCCGCGAGCAACGTGGGCCAAGTATATATATGGTGTCTGTCGGGAGATGATAGAACGTGGTGTGGAGGTGCAGGGCTTCAATACAGCCTTTGCGGGCGATGTGCCTCTCGGGGCTGGCATGTCTTCCTCTGCAGCACTGGAGAGTACCTATGCCTATGCGCTCAATGAGCTATTCGGCGGTAGTCGCATTGATCCCTTCGAACTCGCTAAGGTGGGACAGGCCACCGAACATAAATATGTGGGAGTGAAGTGTGGCATCATGGATCAATTCGCCAGCATATTCGGCAAGAAGGATCATCTGATACGCTTGGACTGCAAGACGTTGGAGCATAAGTATTATCATTTCCGCCCGCAAGGTTACAGGCTTGTGCTCTTAGACACGACTGTCAAGCACGAACTGGCATCCTCTGCTTACAACAAGCGTCGAGAGTCCTGCGAGACGGTAGCTGCCTGCATCCGTGAGCGCCATCCCGAGGTCGAATTCCTCAGAGATGCCTCAATGGATATGCTACTGGAGGTGAAGGATCAGGTTTCTGCCGAAGATTATATGCGAGCCCAATACGTCATCGAGGAAGTGCAGCGTGTACTTGATGTGTGCGAAGCTCTGGAGCGTGACGACTACGAGACCGTGGGGCGGAAGATGTACGAGACGCACGACGGGATGAGCCGCCTGTATGAGGTCAGTTGCGAAGAGTTGGATTTTCTCAATGCTATTGCACAAGACTGTGGTGTGACGGGTTCACGCGTGATGGGTGGCGGATTCGGCGGCTGTACGATCAACCTCGTCAAGAACGAACTCTACGACCTTTTCATCGAACATGCCAAACAGCGTTATTGTGAGAAGTATGGTCGCGAACCCAAGGTGTATAACGTAATCATCAGTGATGGCGCACGTTGCATAGACTGATGTCCATCGCTGTGGCTGCTCTTACCTCATGTGGGTAGGGCACCTGGTCGGATGCAATAAGGGCAGTGTCGTGAGAGATAATCTCCTGACACAGCCCTTGCTCGTATGCTGTCGCGATGGCTTGCGCCCTTGACCTTATTTCATGATCTTGGCAATAGTCTCCTCAATGCTTTCCATCGGTAGATTGCCCATCGTTTGTGTAGGTATACCCTTTACAGGCACGAAGAGTACCATCGGGATGCTGCGGACCCCGAAGAGGCTTGCTAGTTCCTTCTCATTATCCACATTCACCTTGTAAACGGTGAGCTTACCGGCATATTTCTTGGCCACCTGTTCCAGTTTGGGAGAGAGGCTGCGGCATGGTCCGCACCAGTCAGCATAAAAATCGATGATCGCCGGTTTGTCGCCCTTGTAGACCCATTCCTGTGGATTGGCCGTGTAGTCGTATATATGCTCTCGCATATACTCGGCTGTGATATGGATGATCTTGCCGTCCTCTCCTTCATTGGCTTGGGAGGGAGTGGCTTGCTCTTGGCGAGAATCGTTCTTTGTCGTGCAGGAAGCAGTGAGGGTTCCCACAGATAAGAGTAGCGTGGTGCTCAGCATGAGCACTTTTGCGCAGATGTTCTTTTTCATTGTACGCTGTGTTTTGATTGTTTGCACGTCAATATAAACGACAAAGCGGTCAAAAGGTTCATTTCTCTCTCCTCAGACCGCTCTGTTGTTCTGTCGTTGTGGTGTGACTTAGAGTCGTTTGATGTATGCTCGGCGGGTCTTGTGATGCTTGCGTTCGAAGTAGTTCCACTGCATCTGCACGGCCATATTGGTCTCCAACTCGGGATTGCTCTCGGCATATTCCACCCCGTTCTTCTGGAAGATCGGTATCATGTCGTCAAAGATGAGCGCGTTCACGCCCTTGTTTTGATACTCCGGCAATACTCCGATGAGATAGAGATCCACTACGCGGGGACGGCTCTTGAGGGCTTTGAGCAGGTGCACAAAACCGAATGGCCACAGACTACCCTTAGCTTTCTTGAGCGCGCGGCTCAGACTGGGCATGGTGATGGCGAAGGCTACGACTTCGTCATCCTCTTCGCGGAGGATAACTGTTACGAAGTCGAGACGTACCATGGGAATGTAGATATTCACATAGTAATCTATCTGTGCTTCGGACAGCTCTGAGAAGCCGTATAGCTGACTGAAAGCCTTGTTGAGCGTGCGGAAGATGCGATGCGCATAAGGCATTACCTCCTTGCGGGTGCGGAATTTGAGCGTCTTAAGACCGTATTTCTGCCGAACAATCTCCGATATACGCTGATGCTTCTCCGGAATCTCGGCAGGGACGAAGATCTTGTATTCTTTCCAGTCTTGGTCTTTGATGAATCCGATTCGCTCCAGTTGCTTTGGGTAGTAGGCGTAGTTGTATATAGTAGCCATCGTGCCCAATTGGTCGAAACCCTCAACGAGCATCCCCTCATGGTCCAAATCGGTGAAGCCCATCGGCCCCTGCAGCATATCCATGCCTTTGGCGCGAGCCCAATCCGATACGGCATTGATGAGCGCATCTACCACTTCGTTGTCGTTGATGAAGTCGATGAAGCCAAAGCGCGCATTGCTTTGATTCCAAGTGTTGTTTGCACGGTGATTGATCATGCCGGCAATACGCCCCACGATCTTCCCATCACGGTAAGCCAGGAAGTATATGGCTTCACAAAATTCGAATGCCGGATTACGATCTTTGTCCAGGGTCATGATCTCGTCATCTACCAGTCCGGGGACGTGATAAGGATTGTTTCTATACAGATCGATATTGAACTGAACGAATTTCTTCAATTCGGCTTTGTCCCGTACTTCTCTTATTTCTACAGCCATAACTAATGTATTTGGTTCGCTTTGCGATAAAGATTACGTCTTATTTTGTACCTTTCACGCACAAATATAATTGAAATAGTTAATCATTATGGATACAATACGCATCTACTGTAACAATCTTAAGCGCTACGAAGAGTTCCCTCATGGTGTCTCTTTGCAGCAAGTAGCACAACATTTTCGTGACGAACTGGGCTTCCGCCCGCTCAATGCACAGGTCAATCACCTCACCCGCGATCTCAACTTCCGTCTCTATGAACCATCTGATATCATCTTCGCCTCCTATGAGGACGAGTCCGGTATGCGTACCTACGTGCGAACGCTCAGCTTTATCCTAAGCAAGGCTGTTGCGGACGTGCTGCCGGGGAGCAAGCTCTTTATAGAACATTCTCTTTCCAAGGGCTACTATTGCCAGATAAAGAACGCACACGTGGTTACGCCCGTGGAGATCGAGCGCGTGAAGGTGCGGATGCAAGAAATCATAGCTGCCGATATACCTTTCTGTCCTCGTTGCGAACGCACTGAAGAGGTGGCTACCATGTTCCGCGAACGGGGCTATGAGGACAAGGCCGACCTGCTTGAAACGACGGGTATGCCCTATTCACGCTACTTCGAGCTGGAGGGTTATCCTGACTACTACTATGGCAGTTTGGCTCCGTCCACGGGTTATATAGACCTCTTCGGGCTGGAGCCTTATCTGGAGGGAGCACTCCTGCGTGTGCCGCGTAGGGACAAACCCGATGAGCTGGCTCCCCTTATCCCACAGCCTATGATGCGCAAGGTCTTTGCCGATCATGACCGACTACTGGATCTGCTGCAGGTGACCCATGTGGGCAGCCTGAACAAAGCCATCGACCGTAATGAGGTGGCTTCCATGATTCAGGTGTCCGAAGCCATGCAGGAGAAGCAGATAGCTGCCATCGCCGATGATATAGCCGAACGTTATAAGCAAGGCGTACGCGTGGTACTTATATCCGGACCTTCATCATCGGGTAAGACAACTTTTTGCAAGAGACTACAGACACAGCTCCTGACCAATTATATACGCCCCTACGGACTCTCCCTCGACGATTACTTCCTCAATCGGGAGGATTCGCCTCGCGACGAGTCGGGAGACTATGACTACGAGTCGCTCTATGCCTTGGATTTGTCCCTCTTCAATAGGGATCTGAACGAAATGATCGCCGGAAACGAGGTGAAACTCCCTACCTATGACTTTACTACCGGCAAGCGTGTCTATAAGGGGAATAGCATCCACCTCCGTGAGGGTGATATTCTTGTGATAGAAGGCATTCACGGATTGAACCCCGAACTCATTCCCAATGTGCCCGAATCAAGTACTTATAAGGTGTACGTGAGCGCCTTGACGGCTATCGGATTGGATGCACACAACCGTATTCCGAGCACGGACAACCGCCTCATTCGCCGTATGGTGCGGGACTATCGCTATCGTAATCATACCGGTTTGCAGACGCTCCGTCGTTGGCCCAGCGTAAGGAGGGGAGAGGAGAAATGGGTATTCCCCTATCAGGAGAATGCGCATGTCATGTTCAACAGCGCCATGCTCTACGAGCTTGCCGTCATGCGTGCCTATGCCGAGCCTATCTTGCAATCTGTCCCGCGTAACGAGCCTGAGTATGCCGAGGCGCATAGGTTGCTACGTTTTCTCAGCAGCTTCCGCATGATACCGGCACGACTGCTGCCCAATAACTCTCTGATGCGCGAGTTCCTCGGCGGGAGTACTTTCCAGTATTAAGACCCGAGGGGCTGCATTCGAACCCGACAGACTCCTTGAATACGGGGGCTGTGTCGTCATGTGATATGATGGCTCAGCCCTTTTCTTTTTTTAACTCTCAGCGACGCGATGAGAGGAATGAAGCATCCTTTTTGGAATTATGGACTGAAAACCTCCGGAATATGGCGCCGAAAGCGTTGAGAAGTACGCGCCAGAAATTTTTCGATCTGGCGCCAAAATTTTTCCGAAATTGCACCAAAATCGTTTCTTTTTGGCGCGAGTTTTCTCTCTGATCTGTGCATGATGGAGACTATAACACCTCTGTACACTTTTTTACGCGGAGGTACCTGTATCTTTTCCCAGAGTAGAAAATTGTTGCATTTCTCCGTAGTAATCTCTGGCAGAAGCTCGACTTCTTAAATAGAGATACTTCTTGTTGATAATTATTTACAGATTGTGATTATCTTTGCAGAGTAGTATAAATGGACCTGTATGAAGCCATTTTTACCCATCAAAATAATAGATCAATTATGCGCATTATTAGTCGTTTTTTGTTCGTTTCTCTTGCACTCGTACTTTTTGCCGCTTGTCGTTCGCAGCGGGAGAAAGTTGTCTATCTGCAGGATGTGGCTACTTTCGATCGGGAAGTTATTACCAAACCCTATGATGTGAGGATAGAGAAAGATGATATTCTGAACATCCTTGTGAGCAGCACAGACCCCGAGCTTTCTGCTCCATACAACCAAGTCTTGATCACCCGTGCCCAGGCGCGTGCAGGCTATGCTGCCAATGCGGGTGAAGGTTACCTCGTGGATTCCAGAGGTTATATCAATTATCCCATCCTCGGACAAATCTATGTGGAGGGCATGACGCGTACCGAACTGGAGAAAGAGATACAGACCAGAATTATCTCCAGCGGGTACATCAAGGACCCCACGGTGACCGTGCAGCTACAGAACTTCAAGGTGTCGGTGTTGGGTGAGGTGAATAAGCCCGGATCTTTGGACATCAAGGGTGAGCGTATCACCTTGCTTGAGGCATTGGGTATGGCCGGCGATCTCACCATCTACGGTCGTCGCGACCGTGTCTTTGTCATCCGTGAGACCAATGGTAATCGAGAGGTGCTCCAAGCTGACTTGCGAAAGGCTGATCTGCTTACCAGCCCCGTCTATTATCTGCACCAAAATGATGTCATATACGTGGAGCCGAACGAGAAAAAGACGCAGATGAGCGAGATCAACCAAAACAACAATGTAAATGTGTGGCTCAGTGTGACTTCTACTCTCGTCTCCATCACCACGCTTACTATAACGATCATCGACAAAGTCAATAAATGATAATCCCATGATGCCTACCGAAGAAAAGAGGATCACACCCTACGGCGGAGCTTCCCGCTCGGAGAGTGGAGAGGACATTTCGTTCTTCTCCGTAGAGGAATTTTTATTTAGTCTCCTTTCGTCTTGGAAGTGGATTGTGGGCAGCGTCGTTGCCTGCGCCCTTATTGCCTATATATATGTACAGAACCAGTCACCTGTGTACCATGCGCAGGCTACTGTGCTCATCAAGAGTGCTGAGAAGAATGGTGTCTCCGGAGGACTGAGTCAGTTCCAAGACTTAGGCTTGCTGATGGGCAATTCGGAGGTCGAGAATGAACTCCTTGTCTTCAAAGCCAAGCGCCTGACCGCCATCGTGGTGGACAAGCTGAACCTCGACCTAACCCTTTCCAAGGACGGCTTCTGGCGCAAGGAGTCGCTCTATGCCAATAGTCCGCTGAGCATCAAAATTACGAACAGAGATTCGACGGAGGGATATTCTTTCCGGATACAGATCAAGGACGAAAAGACTTTCCGACTCACCCACTTCAAGCGGCATGCCGGCAGAGGATTGAGCGGCATGGAGGTGGATGGTACTTTCGGCCAACCTGTGGCTACGCCTGTGGGAGAGCTGCAAATAGATCAGACTCCCTTCTTTGTCGCTGCATGGAAGGGGCAAGTCGTATATGTGGTGAAAGAAGATATGCGTAAGGTAGTGGAGCGCTACAACCAAGAGCTTCAAGTAGCATTGGCCGACAAGAAGTCGACCATTGTGCGTCTCTCACTCAACAATACCGATCTGGATCGTGCCAAGGACTTTATCAATACTCTCATTAGCTCCTATAACGATGACGTGATGAACGACAAGAAGAGTGTGGCAGTGAGCACGGCTACCTTCATCGACGAACGTCTGGCTATGATAGGGGGAGAACTCGGATCGGTGGATACCGAGATCGAAACTTTCAAGAAGCAAAATAATATCACCGATATTACCACCGATGTGGGTACTTATCTGAAGAACAGTTCGGACTTGCAGAAAGATCAGCTCATTGTGGAGCGGAATCTATCTTTGGCTAAGTATATCCAAGCTTTCCTGAGACAGACCAATTCGGACAACGAACTCATGCCGGCTAATCTGGGCCTAACCGAACAGGGTATCGATAACAGTATCGCACAATACAACGAACTCAAACTGAGGTATGATCGTCTGAAGCAGAGCTCCAGCGAGAACAGTCCTGCTGTGCAAGAGGCTGCGATGCAGCTTGTGTCCATGCGCAAGTCGATCAATGTGGCTGTGGACAACTACATCAAGACGCTTAGCTTGCAGTTGCGAGACGTAAACAAAGAGATGTCGCGGACCCGTGAGCAAATCAGTGCCGTGCCCACACGGGAGAAGATCATGTCCACGATCCTTCGCCAACAGAAGATCAAGGAGGAACTCTATCTCTATCTTCTCAATAAGCGTGAAGAAAACGCCCTCCGCCTCGCTATTACAGAGAGCAATGCCAAGGTGGTGGATGCTGCTGACGGTTCGTCGGTTCCGGTAGCACCGCGCAAGATGGTTATTTTCATGGCTGCATTGTTGCTGGGCGTTGCTATCCCTACCCTCTACATCTATCTGCGTATGCAGTTCAATAAGACCGTGCGAGGCCGCAAAGATTTGGAAGATATGGCCATTCCGTTCTTGGGAGAAATTCCGGCTTACGAGGGTCAGAGGAATGAAGAGGACGTGGACGTTGTGGTCAATGCTGGCAGTCGCGACTCGGCCAGTGAGGCATTCCGCATCCTGCGCTCCAATATGGAGTTTATGCGTGTGAAGTCACCGGATATGAAGGTGGTGATGTTTACATCGGCCAATCCTGGGTCTGGCAAATCTTTCGTGACGATGAACTTGGCTATCTCCATCGCCCTCACCGGTAAAAAGGTTGTGGTCGTGGATTTGGATATCCGCAAGGGCTCTCTCTCCGGTCGCCTGGCAGAGAATAATGTGGGAGTCACCGACTATCTCTACAAGGATACCCTTACTGTAGATAATCTCATTACGCACTCTCCTTACAGTGAGAATCTGGATGTAATCCTTGCCGGTCCCATACCGCCCAACCCTGCCGAGTTGTTGCTGTCCGATCGTTTGACTCAGTTGATTGGCGAACTTCGCAATCGTTATGACTACGTATTCATGGACTCTGTGCCAGCTATGTCGGTGGCGGATGCCATGATCACGAACCGCGTGGCGGACCTCACTGTGTACGTCATACGTCAAGGGCTTCTCGATCGTCGCTATCTGCCCGAAGTGGAACGCCTGCATACCGAGAATAAGTTCGTCAATATGTGCATGATCCTTAATGGCGTCACCTATACAAGCTCCAGTAGCAGATATACCTATGGTTACAACTATGGTTATGGATACCATGCTCATGACAAGCATGACAGGAAGAACAGCGGCAGTCGTTACGCTTCACAGGCTAAGAAGAAGTTCAGAATGAAACACCTGAAAAGAACTAATCACGGCTAAAGGCCATGTTCTCATTTTTCAGAAGAAAGGAAAAGCGACACAATCCGTTCGAGCAGGGATGGCTGAACGGATTGGTCGATATCCATTGTCACTTGTTGCCCGCTGTGGACGACGGCTCCAAATCCATTGAGGAGACCTTCTCCTTGATGGATTTTCTGCATAGTCTGGGCGTCACGCGGCATATCCTTACGCCTCATATCATGGAGGACTATCCCACCAATAATGCTGTATTCTTACGAGCTCGCTTCAAGGAACTCACGGCATCGCTCCCTGCCGACCGGGCTTCATCGCTTCGCTTGGGCGCAGAGTATATGTTGGATAGTACTTTCGGTCGCCGCTTGGTAGAGCCGTTGCTTACGCTAAGTGACAGGCATATGCTGGTGGAAACTTCCTATATGGCTCCGCCTATGGGGTTGATGGGACTCTTGGCCGATCTCCAGCTCAAAGGCATTACACCGGTCTTGGCTCATCCCGAACGTTATGTGTATATGGAGGAGAAGGACTACGTGGCTGTGAAGAAACAAGGGGTGCTCTTCCAGCTTAATCTTTTCTCCCTTTTCGGTGCCTATAGTTCGAGCACCACCGAGAAAGCGCATGGCTTGCTTGAAGCGGGTTATTACGATCTGTTGGCTACAGATGCACACCATCTGAACCCGCTGACCAATCTCGTCTCCGGTGCTACTCTGCCCATAAGTATGGAAGGAGATGTCCGCACGCTGGTGGAAAACAACGCCCGACTATTTTCTTTCTGATTCCCAATACAAACAAAAAAGAGGTTGAGCCTAAAGGAATCTGTCCTTTGCTCAACCTCTTTTTGGTTTCTTGTCTGACCGGCTCTTAGTAGCAGATATTGCAAGAGCCGCAGCGCATACAGCCTCCTCTGAACCGATGTTCGATAATATCGCGGAGCCTGTCGCGCAATTGTTCGATATGTACGAGTTTGACTACGTCGTCTGTGAAGGCTACGCTAAGCATTGTCTTGGCTTCAGCCATGGGAATGCCGCGTTGACGCATGTAGAAGAGTGCTTCGTCATCAAGCTGTCCGGTAGTCATCCCGTGCGAACACTTCACGTCATCGGCATAGATCTCCAGCTGTGGCTTGGAGTACATGCGTGCAGTATCATCGAGCAGGAGATTCCTGTTGTTCTGGTAAGCAGCAGTTTTCTGTGCGCCTTTGGCTACGTAAATTCGACCTGAAAATGCTCCCTGTGCCTGCTTGCTGAGGACGTATTTGAATAGTTCGTTGCTCTGGCAGTTAGGGACGAGGTGCTCTATCCTGCTGTAGTTATCTACGTGCTGTTTGCTTTCGGCTATGGCCATACCGCCCAGGGTCAGATCGGCATTCTCGCCTTCGAGGTGACAATAGTAGTTGTTGCGGGTGAGACCGTTGTGTATCGTCATGCTGTTGATGATCACATTGGAATTGGCTGCCTGACGCACGTGGACTGAGGCGATGCGGTGAGTTGTCTTGCTGCTCTCCTCCAGATCATAGAGAGCGAAGCGACTATCCGCAGCAGCGAAGATCTCAACAACCTCCGTTGTCAGGAACGAATGGGCATCCAGCGTGTGCTCGCATATCAACAATGAGGCCTCAGCTCCCTTGCCCAAGATAATGAGCATACGGCGAGTCGCAAGGATTTCCATATCTGCACGAAGGAGCTGGACGAGCTGGATGGGGTTGGGCAACACCACTCCGTCCGGTAGATAAATGACGAAGCCGTCTTGTGCAAACATTGTATTGAATGCTACGATCCCATCATGATCCGGCGTAGCTGCTTGTGCATAGTACTGTGCAGCAACATCAGGGTAGTTCAGTGCGAAGTCGGAGAGACTGCCGACAAATGTTCCCGCAGGCAGCTCTGAAACTTGGCTCCACTCGCTGTCGTATGCGTCATTGACGATGTAACATAGGTCTGTGTCTAAGTCAGGCAGGGTGCAGCGGAAGGCTTCTTTCTGCTTGATGGGGAAGTTGACACGGTTGAGATTCACACCATAATCACGGCTGAAGAGCTCGGACAGGTCCGTGCGCTGATAGTTCTCACTCCCGTAGGGTGGCAAACCCTTTGACTCGAAAGCGGCAAAGGCAGCCTCCCGTTTTGCGTTGAGTACGCGAGGAGAGTGGCTGTCAATGGCTTCGCGATTCTCGCGGAAGAGTTGGAGATATTGTTCTTCTGTCTTGATCATCATGCAATTATTCTCCTATCTCGTCTTTGATCCAATCATATCCCTTTTCTTCCAGCATGAGAGCCAGATCGGCACCACCAGAGCGTACGATGCGTCCCTTGTAAAGCACGTGGACGAAGTCAGGCTTGATATAGTCGAGCAGGCGTTGGTAGTGTGTGATCACGATGGCTGCATTTTCCGGCGAACGTAGTTGATTCACGCCGTTAGCTACTATTCGAAGAGCGTCGATGTCGAGACCACTGTCGGTCTCATCCAAGATGGCAAGTTTGGGTTCCAACATCGCCATCTGGAAGATTTCGTTCCGCTTCTTTTCACCCCCTGAGAAACCTTCGTTCACAGAACGGCTGGCCAGTTTGTTGTCAAGCTCTACGATGGCACGCTTTTCACGCATCATCTTGAGGAAGTCGCTAGCCGAAACGGGATCGGCACCGATGGCTTTGCGGTGCTCATTGACAGCCGCACGCATGAAGTTCACCATGCTCACTCCGGGGATCTCGACCGGATATTGGAAACTGAGGAAGAGTCCGAGGTGAGCGCGCTCCTCGGGAGCCAATTCAAGAATATCAATACCGTTGAAGGAAACCTCTCCCTCCGTCACCTCGAAAGACGGGTGTCCCACGAGGACGGATGAGAGCGTGCTCTTACCAGAGCCGTTGGGGCCCATGATAGCATGTATCTCTCCGGCCTTGATTTCCAGATCGATTCCTTTTAATATCTCTTTGCCTTGAACGTTGGCATGGAGGTTCTTTATCTTAAGCATACTTGGATTGTATTTTTATGACTTTGATTGCACGAATGTATGTGTGATGATTATCCTACTGATCCTTCGAGAGAGATGCTCAGGAGCTTCTGTGCCTCTACGGCAAACTCCATCGGCAGCTTGTTCATGACCTCCTTGGCATAACCATTGACGATCAGTCCTACAGCTTCTTCGGTACCGATACCTCTCTGATTGCAGTAGAAGATCTGGTCTTCGCTGATCTTGGAGGTCGTGGCCTCATGCTCGATGATGGCCGTGTCGTTTTGAACGTCGGCATAGGGGTATGTATGTGCTCCGCAGTGGTCGCTCAGCAACAGACTGTCGCATTGAGAGTGATTGCGTGCATTGGTTGCACTCTTGGATATCTTGACGAGACCGCGGTAGCTGTTCTGACTGGAACCGGCAGAGATACCTTTCGATACAATGCGGCTGCGCGTGTTTTTCCCAAGGTGGATCATCTTGGTCCCAGTGTCTGCCTGTTGGAAGTTGTTGGTCACTGCTACCGAATAGAATTCGGCTATGGAATTGTCACCACGGAGGACACAACTGGGATATTTCCATGTAATGGCCGATCCGGTTTCTACCTGTGTCCACGATATTTTGGAGTTATCGCCTTTGCAGATACCTCGTTTCGTGACGAAATTGTAAATACCGCCTTTGCCATCTTTGTCGCCCGGATACCAATTTTGTACGGTTGAGTATTTGACTTCGGCATTAGTCTCGGCGATGATCTCCACAATCGCTGCATGAAGCTGATTCTCATCACGCTGAGGAGCGGTGCAACCTTCCAAATAGCTCACGTACGAATCTTCATCAGCTACGATGAGCGTTCGCTCGAACTGTCCGGTATTGGCTGCATTGATGCGGAAATAGGTGGAAAGCTCCATCGGACAACGCACGCCCTTGGGGATGTAAACGAAAGAGCCGTCACTGAAAACAGCGGAGTTGAGAGCCGCGAAGAAATTGTCTTTGCTCGTTACTACCGTACCCAAATACTTTCGTACCAAATCGGGAAAGTCCTTCACAGCCTCGCTGAATGAGCAAAAGATGATCCCTTTCTCGGCTAATTTCTCTTTGAAAGTAGTCTTCACAGATACGCTATCCATCACAGCGTCCACAGCCATTCCGCTTAGAATCTTCTGTTCTTCGAGGGGGATGCCGAGCTTGTCGAAAGTCTTGAGCAACTCGGGATCGACCTCATCC
The DNA here is from genome assembly GCF_003096695.1 of Porphyromonas loveana. Lineage (GTDB taxonomy): Bacteria > Bacteroidota > Bacteroidia > Bacteroidales > Porphyromonadaceae > Porphyromonas > Porphyromonas loveana. The sequence goes on from NZ_QEKY01000004.1 coordinate 125,623, forward strand.
AAGCTTTTGGGCCCTTCTTTCTTCTTCGGGGCAGCGTAGTAGATGATGTCTTGGTAGTCTATTGGGGGGATGTTTAGATGAGCCCAATTGGGTTCCGTCATGGTTAGCCAGTGACGGTATGCATTCAGTCGATACTCAAGTAGCCATTCCGGCTCTCCTTTTTTAGAAGAAATGAGACGGACGGTATCTTCCGAGAGTCCTCGTCCGATGGTTTCCGTTTCGATGTCGGTTACAAAGCCGTATTTGTATTCGCTGCCTGTAACCTCATCCAGTATATTGTTGTCGTCTTGCATATTATGAAGTCGTGGTGAACTATATGATTATTACTATTGTGTAAACAGCCGATGGGGGGCAAAAGTTGGGACGATGTTCTTGACCCGATCATACAAAGCAGAACTACTTCGCAAGGATGTCATATCTTCCTCTTGGTTTCTGGTGAAAATGCCGTCGTTGATTAGGAATAAGTAGCTCATCAGGATGCCCGCAATAGCTATTCCTGCAATCCCTCCGGCCACATGATTGAGGATTCCTATCGGACTCATCTTCACAAGACCAGTTACCACTTTGCCTGCAATAGGAATGATAATAAGAATAGCCAGAAAGCCGATGATAAGCCCAAAGGTGTGGGCTACTCCTTGTGATAGCCCGAATGCTGGAGCTATCCATGATTCAATCGGTATTGCGAGTAGAGCGCAGCCATAGGTCGCTAGCACGATGGCTATAAGCGAAACTGCCTGTTTGATGATTCCATCAAACAGGCCTTTCACTAATCCTATTGCAAGGACGATCAAGATGAACAAATCAATCGCGTTCATGTGTTTGACCCCCTCGTCGTTCTTGTCTTACAATGTCTTCTTGATTTCGATCTCGTCGAATGCTTCGATTATATCGCCTTCTTGAATGTCATTGGAGTGAGCCAGATTAAGACCACACTCAAGTCCGGCAACCACTTCTTTGGCATCGTCTTTGAAGCGCTTGAGCGAACCCAACTCTCCCGTATGCACAACGATACCATCGCGGATGAGACGCACTTTGCTTGTTCTGCGTACCTTACCTTCTTTGACCATGCAGCCAGCGATGGTGCCGACTTTGGTGATCTTGAATGCCTGCAGAACTTCCAGCGTACCGGTCACCTCTTCGCGAATCTCGGGCGAGAGCATACCTTCCATTGCCGACTTGATGTCTTCTATCGTGTCGTAGATGATAGAGTAGGTACGTATCTCTACACCGTCAGCCTCAGCCTGCTTGCGGGCGGCAGTGCTGGGACGCACTTGGAAGCCGATAATGATGGCCGATGAAGCTGCTGCCAGTACTACGTCCGATTCGGAAATTTGACCTACTGCCTTGTGGATCACGTTCACTTGGATCTCTTCCGTAGAGAGGCGGATGAGTGAGTCGGATAGAGCTTCTACCGATCCGTCCACGTCGCCCTTGATGATCAAGTTCAGCTCTTGGAAGTTGCCGATGGCACGACGACGGCTGATGTCTTCCAGCGTGAGTATCTTGTGCATACGCAAGCCCTGTTCGCGCTGTAGCTGTTCTCTGCGCGTTGCTATTTCGCGAGCTTCCTGTTCTGTTTCCAGTACATTGAAGGTGTCACCGGCTGCTGGTGCTCCATTCAGACCGAGGATCAGCACCGGTTCAGAGGGACCGGCCTTGGTCACGCGCTGGTTGCGCTCGTTGAACATTGCTTTGATACGACCGTGGCAGGTTCCTGCCAGTACGATGTCTCCCATATTGAGCGTGCCGTTTTGTACCATGACAGTAGAGACGTAGCCTCTTCCCTTATCAAGGGAGGATTCCACGATCGATCCGATGGCACGGCGGTTGGGGTTAGCCTTCAATTCCAATAAATCGGCTTCGAGGAGTACCTTTTCCAGAAGTTCGGTAATGTTCATACCCTTCTTGGCCGAGATTTCTTGGCTTTGGTATTTACCACCCCAGTCTTCCACCAGATAGTTCATATTGGCCAGCTGCTCCTTGATCTTTTCCGGATTAGCTGCCGGCTTGTCGATTTTGTTGATAGCGAAGACCATGGGTACACCGGCTGCAGAGGCGTGGTTGATGGCCTCAACTGTCTGGGGCATGACGTCGTCGTCAGCGGCAACGATGATGATAGCGATGTCCGTCATCTTCGCACCACGAGCACGCATAGCCGTGAAGGCTTCGTGACCCGGTGTGTCCAAAAAAGTGATGCGGCGACCGCTTGGGAGTTTCAGCCCGTATGCGCCAATGTGCTGTGTAATACCTCCGGCTTCTCCTTCGATGACATTGGTATTGCGGATGCGGTCCAAGAGCGAAGTCTTACCATGGTCAACGTGTCCCATCACCGTTACGATGGGAGGACGGGATACTAGATCTTCTTCGTTGTCCTCTTCAGGTGCGATTGCTTCTACCAGATCCGCACTCACAAACTCTGTCTGGAAACCAAACTCCTCTGCTACGATATTGATCGTCTCGGCATCGAGTCGTTGGTTGATACCCACCATCATACCGATGCTCATACAAGTAGCGATTACCTCGTTTACAGGTACGTCCATCATGTTGGAGAGGTCGCTCACCGTTACAAATTCGGTCAGCTTCAGTGTGCGTTGCTCTTCGCGGTTCTGCTCCATGGCATCCTGAGCAGCACGGGAAGCTGCGTCGCGCTTGTCCTTTCTGTACTTGGCACCACGTCCGAGCGACGTGTTGGCTTTTTTCGATGTCAGACGGGCCAGTGTTTCCTTTACCTGCTTTTGTACATCCTCGTCGGATATTTCTGCCTTGGGAGCAAGGGCTTGTCGCTTATTGTTCTTGCGTCCACCGGCAGCGTGGTTTTGCTGCTGGGCAGGACGATTGTTATTCTTGTTACCGCTATGCCCCGATTGACCTGCACCACCGGCATTATGTTTGTTAGGATCACTACCCACCTTGGCAGCTTCCTTCTTGACGTCCACCTTGGCTGCATTTATGCGTTTACGCTTCTTCTTGTCAGCTTCGGCGTGTTCGCGTTGGCGGTCTTCCTTTGTTTTCTTTTTGGGACGGGTCGATGCATTGATCGAGTCGAGGTCGATCTTGCCTACCACCTTCACCTGAGGCTCTTGTGGTGTTGCATTCAGACGGAATAACTCTTCAGTTTCCGGCTTCTCTGTCTCCTCTGCGGGACGTGCTACCGGTTCTTGCGGCTTTTGTTTAGTCTCGACCACTTGGGGTTGTTCCTCCTTGGGGGTCGGTTTTTCTTCCTTCACTGGAGCCGGTGCAGGAGTCGGAGCGGGAGCAGCCTTAGCCGGCTTTTCTTGTTTGGGAGGAGTAGCAGGTTGCGGTTGCTCTTGCTTGGGTTTCTCTGTTGCAGCAGGAGCTTTCCGCGGAGCAGCTTCCTTCTCTTCTTTCTTTTGAGGAGCGGCAGGAGGAGTCTTTTCCTTATGCGGTGCAGCGGTCGGTTGTTGCTCAGTCTCTACCTTTCCTTTTATGGTCAAGTGCGGACGCATCTCTTCGGGCACCTTCGTTGTGATCTCTTGGGTGTCCTTGGGCGTCTCTTTCTCTTCTGCCTTGGATGCGGTGGCTGCAGGAGCTGTCGGCTTCTGTTTGATGAATTTCTTGCGTATGCGTTCTGTCTCGTCTTTGGTTTTGCCAAATTCGGTCAGAAGCAATTCGAACTCTTCATTCTCAATACGCACGTTGGGGTTGTTTTCCTCCACGTTGAAGCCTTTTTTCCGAAGAAAGCTGGCGAGGGAGCCTACTCCTACATTAAACTCTTTAGCTAAGCTGAATAATTTTATTGACATACTACTTTCTTCTTCTGTTTTTTGCTGCACCTGTGGGGATTACGTTGTGGATTGTGTCGTGTGAATTGAGAGGGTTATTCGCGCAAGCATTACTCTTGCTCGGGCTCCGCGTCTGTCGGTACAAAGTCGTTATCTATATCGTCCATGTCGGGTGCTTCTTGCTCTTCCTCGATGGCTTCTGGTCCTTCTTCGGAGAATTCGGCTCTGAGGACACCCAGTACATAGTCGATCGTGGCGTCTTCCAAGTCAGTCTCCTTGATCAGCTCTTCACGATTCTTGTTGAGTACGCTCTTGGCTGTGTTGCAACCGATGTTCTTGAGCAGGTCAATGATCCACTGGTCGATTTCGTCGTTGAACTCGTCCAGATAGATATCTTCTTCATCCATATCATCAATGTCGCGGAATACTTCGATCTGATAGCCTGTCAAACCAGAAGCCAATTTGATGTTAGAGGCATTCTTGCCGATAGCCAGAGGTACCTCTTCGGGGCGCAGGAATACTTCTGCCTTCCGTTCGGCTTCGAGCAGGCGGATGGAGGAGACGCGTGCGGGACTCAATGCTCGTTGTACAAAGAGTGCTGCATTGGCCGTGTACTGAGTCACGTCGATATTCTCTCCTCTGAGTTCACGTACAATACCGCGGATGCGCGATCCGTTCATACCCACGCAGGCACCTACAGGGTCAATGCGGTCGTCATAAGACTCCACTGCCATCTTGGCTCTCTCGCCCGGGATGCGGGCTACGCAGCGGATCGTGATCAGACCATCGGCAATTTCGGGAACGTTCAGCTCAAAGAGTCTTTTGAGAAACTCCCCGCTTGTACGCGATACGATGATCTTGGGGTTGTTATTGGCATTCTCTACGCGTTCGATGACGGCGTGTACGGTCTCTCCTTTGCGGAAGAAGTCGCTCGGTATCTGCTCGCTCTTTGGCATCAGAAGCTCGTTGCCGTCGTCGTCGATGAGTAGCGCTTCGCGCTTCCACACTTGGTACACTTCCGCGGAAATCAATTGGCCGATGCGATCGGTAAAGGTGTTGAAGAGATTCTCCTTCTGCAGCTCCATGATCTTGCTGGACAGGGCTTGTCGCAGATTGAGGATGGCGCGGCGGCCAAAAGATGCGAAGTTTACAGAGTCGGTCACATCTTCACCCACCTCCGTTTCGGGGTCGATGGTATGCGCTTCGGACAGGGATACTTGGCGGCTGTCGTCTTCTACGGCACCATCTTCCACTACTTGGCGGGTGCGCCAGATCTCGAAGTCTCCTTTCTCGGGATTGATAATAACGTCGAAGTTGTCATCCGATCCGAAGATCTTTGCCAGTACATTCCGGAAGGAATCCTCCAGCACGTTGATCATCGTTTCCTTGTCGATATTCTTCAGATCTTTGAATTCTGCCAGCGATTCTATCATGCTGATCGTTTCTTGCTTCTTGGCCATATTATGACTCTGTATTATGGTATGTGCTCTTGTATTCTTTTTCTATTCCTATGTTTCCTCTTCTCAAATCACGCGCACGGCTTGTTTGATGTCGGCCATGGCTATCGTCAGCTCTTGCGCTTCCGGTTTTTTGCGTTTCGCTCCTTCGGGTTTTACCATGCGAATTACTTCCAGACGGATGGCTTCGGGGCTCACCGCTCTGAGGTGCCCCGTCTCTTTGATGCCGTTGGTTTGTAGTACGGATAGCTCACAGTCGATGCAGTTCTCCCATTGGCGCATGACTCTGAGCGGCGAAGTCAAACCGGCTGATCCTACCTCCAACTCGAAGTCCTCGACATCTCTGTCCAATTTGGATTCGATATGCTTGCTTAGCGCCACACAGTCGTCTATGCACACACCTTCTGCGCTGTCCACTTCTACAACGATCCTATTGCCCGGGTGTATGGCTACGTCCACAAGGAAGATAGCACCTGTTCCCAGATAGTCTGTGACGATCTCAGCTACTTGTTCTTTGGCTGTCATTTGTCTTGTTTGAATTTGACTTCGGGATAAACAAAAAGGAGGAACCTTTAATAGGGTCGCCTCCTCCATCCATCCATATCAGCTGCAAAGATAATCTTTTTTCGCTTCTGTACAAATTAGATGCGCCAAAAGAGTTTTGTATATGATTGGTGATAACGGGAGTAGGATGTGAGCAATGTCTCACTCACATCCTACTCTTGTGACTCGTTATTTGATCCAAGTATTAACTATTTCGCCGATGTACATGGTGTGGATGCCTAATCCCCTTCTCGTATATCTGCTTGACCTCCGGTGTGAGGAGGGTAGCGTCGAACGGCGATTTATAGATGATGCGACATTCGATGGCGAGAGATTGGCTTCCTCGAATATCGGGTTGCCCAGCTCTGTGAATGAGGGTGTAAGCCCCGCCTTACTTATCTTGTCTTTGTCGTCTCGTCCCGAATGTGATCCGATATATTGCAAGGCTGAGCATTTCTCCTCGGGAAAGCCGGTTACGGTGAAATACTCGTTGCGCTCCATGAAGCTGTGGGTGTAGCGACTAGAGGATACATAGACGGTGACCACGGGGTGTCCCCAGAGTTCTCCGAGGCTAATTCTGCTCTTGTTGAGTTGCTTTGCGGGCTGTACCCAGAGAAACAAGGTTTCCTCCCCGGTACACGACCAATATCAAGGCAATACCGTAAAAGATTTGTCGCATATTGGCTGCAATGGCGGAGGGCATGCCCACGAAACGGAGTGCTTCGGGGAGTAACACCAAGAATGCTGCGGCATAGAAAATCCCTTTCAGGTGCCGCATGCCGCCGATAATGACGATACTCATGATAAAAATGGATTCATCGACAGTGAAGCTTGTGGGGTCGATGTAGCTGATGTAGTGGGCATAAAGCACGCCCGCAATGGAGGCAAGCATACCACTAATGACGAAGGAGACGACTTTGGCTTCTGCCACATTCTTGCCCAAACTCTGGGTGTATATTTCGTCCTCGCTTAATGCTCGTAGTACTCTGCCAAAAGGAGAGCGGGTGATATTGGATAGCAACCACCATACTGCCCCTGCAAAAAAAGCAGATAGCAATAAGAACGAGAGTTTGCTTTCGATCGGCAAACCGAAGATTGAAAAGGCGGGAATCCCGGGAATGCCTAATGGGCCATTCGTTACACTCTGCCAATTGTTCATAATGGAGAACATCACCACCTGTATGCCGAGGGTGATGATAATATAGTAGTCGTCAACCGTTTTGACAGCTACCTTCGAGACGATATAGGCGATTATGCCCGATAGCAACAGGGCGGCGAGCATATTGAGCAACGGAGGAGTGCCGAAGTGTACCGACAGCAACGCCGTTGTGTAAGCACCTATGCCATAAAAGCCGGCATGTGCCAACGAAACCTGTCCGCTATACCCTGCTACCAAGCTGAGCGACTGAGCGAGGATGGTATAAATGCAGATGAGGATGAGGAGGTGAAGGATATATTCCATAAGGGACGAATTTTGCTAATTAGGAGAGTGGGAGCAAGAGGACACGAATTACACGAATTAGCACTAAGGTGAGACAGAGAGCGGACACGAATTGCACGAATTAACACGAAAGAGAGGGTAGCACATAGATGCATTTAAGGACGAATATATGGATTTTGAGGATAAGTCATAGGACTATTCTTTGGGATTTGAGGGAGTCCTCTCCGAAATTGACCAATAGGCCTAAGTGTAGGCCGCTTGCTGCGAGGTAGTTGAACGTTTGCTTGACGTGGCTTTGTGTCAGGCACTCCACGGCCTTAGCTTCCAAAATGATCGTGTCGAACAATACAAAGTCAGCCACATAGAAATGCGGTAGCTTAACACCTTTATAGAGCACATCATATCTTCTTTCGCGTTCAAAAGGAATCTTGAGTCCATTGAATTCTATCTCCAATGCATCCTTATAGACCACCTCATTAAAGCCACGTCCCAAATTCCTGTGCACCTCCATACAAGCCCCCACTATCTTGTAAGCCTCTTTCTCATACCACAATCCCATCTCTCTAATCCCCCTCCTTCGTGCTAATTCGTGCAATTCGTGTCCGCTCTCTGCCTCACCTTTGTGCTAATTCGTGTCTGTTATCTGTCTCACCTTAGTGTTAATTTGTGAAATTAGTGTCTGGCTTTAGATGTCAGCCTTCTTCACACCCTGCCCACTAAATCCATACGGCCTAAAATACAGGAATGCGATCAGAATAATGTATGCAGTGGCATTCATCCACTTACTATCCAAATAGTACGCCGCGAGGTGCTGAGCCGTAGCCAGTAGCAGGCAGCCGAGCAGCAGGTATCGCATCTTGCCCATCCCCCCGATAATCATCGCCACCACTGCATATAGCAGCCAGTTAAAACCCATCGTCGGCGTCATATCCGTATCGGCAGCTATAAGAATCCCTGCACATGCCGCCAGCCCCGACCCGATGGCGAAGCTCCATGCCACGGCTTTGTTCTTGGAGATGCCAAAGATTGTACTTAGCTCCGGATTGGACGACACTGCCTTTATCTGCTGACCAATATTCGTTTTCTCCATGAAAAGCCAACTCCCCAATAATAATACGGCACTCGCCACAATGGTAATAATCTGTACATCGGTGATATATGCTCCTAAGAACTCATGCCCTTGTTTTACTTCCCACGTGCGAAAACTGAGCGTGCTATCACCCCATACGATAGAGACGATATTCTGCAATACCACATACAGCCCCAGTGAGGCTATCATCATTTGCCAACTTTCTATCTTACGTTTTTGTAAGGGCTTGTACACAAACTGATTGACTGCAAGCATTAGTAATACCCCCACCACTACTGACAACGGCACTGCTCCCCATAGCGGAACCCCCATTCCAATCCCCAACCAGTAGGCTATATAAGCTCCTAAGGCAATTGTGATGGCATGTGTAAGGTGGAAAAAATAAATAGGTCTATACACCAAGATAAAAGATTCAGCAACTGCAAAATTGAGGATTGTTGAAAAAGATATATTGAGGAGGAATTGAGGTGTCATTGTTGTGTTATATTTTTATAAAATGTCCATTATTTATAGTGTATAAATCAACTTTTTTATTTTGTATAATCCCATTAGAATCAAAAGAAACAGTGCCTGAAAGTGTTTCGAATTTCTCTGAATATAATGCTTGCTTGACAGCATTTACATCATTGCCGAATTTTTGAATTAGACTATGGAGAATAATAGTTGCTTCAAAGCCATTTATGGCGTAAATTGTGGGGCGTTCATGATATTTTTTTTTGTACCTGTTCTCGAAATCAATATACTGTTGATTGGTTTCGTCTGTACTTTCACTTGCTATTATCATATTGTTGACCAGTTCTCCTCCATTCTTTATAAAATCATCTGTTTTTAATGAAGATATTCCAATCCATATGGGTGTGAAGTTGAGAGACTCAGATTGCTTAATAAAATTGATCGATTGTTCTGTTGGGGTTATTAACAATACGGCTTTAGGGTTTAACTTTTTTAGTTTGATAAGCTCCGTTCGGAAGTCTTTGCTATTTGGATCAATCAAAGTTTTTGATAAAATTTGTGCGTGATTGTTCTTGTTGGCACTCGAAAAAGCTTCGATATATGGCATTCCTGCTTCGTTGTTATGTGCAACGATAGCAATTGATGTTATCCCGAGTTTTTCCAAATTGTTGGAAATGGCTTCAACTTCTTTTATGCCTAATACTCGATTGCTGAATACAAATTCACTAGTTTCTTTCATGTTCGGTGAAGAGGCTATTGTTGAAAATAGCAGTGTTTTTGTTGAATTAGCTTTGGGAGATAAAGACATTACACTAGAACTATTGCAGCCACATATCACCATTTTTGTTTTGCTAGTAGAGGTGATTCTTTCGAAGGCATTAATCGCTTTATTGACATTGCTTTGTCCATCTTCAAAATGGATTTCAAAATTAGGATCTTTTTCTTTTATCTTCTCAGAGGCAATTGCCACCCCCTTTTGAACCCATTGGCCATATTCTGCAATGGCTCCAGTTTGATCGCAAATAACATCAATCGTTACTTTTTCTATCTTGTTTGCTTTTGGATAGAAAATCACCATTATTGCAATGAGTAAGATAAAAGCAGATAGAGCGAGCGATATAAAATTGTTTTTTTTCATTTGATTTCTACTTTTATAGGCATTCGGTTCTGGCTATTTTCTTGTTGAATATTGTATATTCATCTTTTCTGTCAATTCCAATGCAGTCAAAGATGTCAAAGACGCCATTTTTTTGATTTATCATGATTTTCTTGTTTTTTATTATTGGAGAATGTTCTTCAAGGGGGAGGGAGGGGGTTCGTGCAAGAAAGTCTTCAAAGATGAAACGACCTAATATCACAGGGATTGTGCCCTTTGATAGATTATTCCATATGCGAGCTGTTGCATCTTTAAGTAGAAGGTGCTTCATTTTGCAGAGCCAATTATCTGCAGTATTTAAAGACCCTGTTTGTGTGAGATTTCTCATTAAACATCCTCCAGAACATAAATATTTGTTTTTACATCCATGGCATGGGCTCATTTGGATAATGGAGTGTTGATTTAATTTGGTTTTATTAGTTGTCCAAATAGATGTTGTATTGTTCGTTTTCCAATTTCCAATGATGAATTCTTTGTAAGGGCTGTCAAAGCTTTGTACGCGGTAGCATGTGGTTATTGATCCATCTGGGTTATATACGCAGAATTGGCCACTTGCTCCTGTGCAGAAATATGAAGAAGGGGTTAATAAATTCATATAAGCACCTGTGGTAATCAACAGGTTTGATGTCTCGGCTTCGTTAACTGCCTCAAGAAAAGAACTTACATAGTCATTGACATCAGGTAATAAACTCTTTTCCTCTTTGCTATTGCCTGTTGGGTGATAAGGTTCGATATGGGCAAGAGGAACGCCAATTGATCGCCAATATTTTATCGCTTCAGACATGTTTTTATAGTTGGAGCTTGTTGCAGTGTAGCGCACCGTGAAAATTGCATTGCGTTTTGCAAGATAGAGTAGAGCTTTTTCGACAATATCTGCTTTTCTTATTTTATCCAATGTGCTATTCTTATCTGCTATACCATCACTAGAAATGGTGATATGAAATCTATTTTCAATTAAATAGTCCAATGTTTCTTCGGATGTGCATCCATTTGTCGATATTCGAAGATAAATTTTTTTGTCTTGGATTGTTTTTAAATATTCAACAGTGTTTCGGATAGTATCTATTTCCAATGTAGGCTCACCACCAAAAAAATTGATCAAGATGTATTTTGCATCTTTTTTGATGTGCTTCTTGATGATCTTGATGGGGTCTTCTTTCTCCATAGATAATGGCTTGTTTTGACTGATTGAATAGCAGTATTGACAATTCAGATTGCATTTTGTAGTTAGCACAAAAAAGAAGCCTTGTATTTTTTCTAAAGCTGCAGGTAGAGTGTCAATCTTGCTGCTCAAAGAATTTGTCTTGACAAATTCTTTGAGGGAAGACAGATCGTCAGCAATGCAGCCGTTTAAAATATCATGAAAAATTTGGGTGTCATTGACGGTTGTTTGGATTATTCTGCCCGTGTTTTCGTTCGCTGATAGTTCTTTTGATATCATCTGATAATTTTTCAAAACATTTTTTTGATATTTCTGTTAGACAATCGTACGCAAATAGTGTCCGAATGTCGTTGTCATTTTTGACTCTATTATAGTAGGATTTTGACAAGTCAATATATAGGTCTGCTTTATCTATGTTGTTTTCTCCTTCCATCTCGCATAAAATGCGAGCCATCGAAAGATACCATGAAGCTAAAATATTATATCCTGTTTGTCCCTGTAATCGGGATTCCATATAGAAAATAAAATGATTCCTGAGATTATTGGCATCTACTTTATTACTGCTATTTTCATAAATCTTAATTTGGACTGGGGCAGCTGTCATTTTGTTGAATGAAAACGGTTCGTTTTCATCTCCTGAGAATATTCTATTTGTGATTCCTAAAATATTATCATCAATCTTAGCTGATTCATTCTTTTGTGTTGATAGTCTTGCCTTGATTAAAGCTATAGATAGTATTAGGCTTGTTTCTAGCCATGAAGGAGCTTTCGTTGCATAGTAGCCCGCTTCGTTCAGTAGACATAGAATTTTTTTCCTTTCTTTTTCATCTAATTTCTCCCATCCTTTTTCTTCGCCTATTGAGAATGCAAATTGTTTATATGTGCGGGACAAATGAAAAGATATCGTTTCCTTTACAGGTTCGTAATCTTTCTTGTAGCGGACTATTTTTTCTGCATCGAGCATTGCCTTTATTGCATTTTTATATTCGCCATTAAAATATGAGTAAAGCCCTTTGCATAATAAAAGAGAGGTGTATTTGGGATTTTCTTTTATTGTGTTTTCTTCATCGCTTGCAAGTTCGGCAATATGTCTAATTGCCTTCAAATGCTTGCTTGATGTAATTTGTGTCGCTTCGGTAAATGGCACCGCATAAAGGGTGATAAGGGCATTGTCCAATGTGCTATTTTTTAGCTTATTAATGCGTTCTTCTGTAGTTAAAAATTTTTGATAGTACTTCCACATTGCTATCCCAGCGACGATTGACAATGCTGCGATAATTGCGGAAAAATATGAAATGGTATTTCCTGTAGTTGTTATGATTTCTTCTAAAATGGAAATAATTCCAATATCACTCTCGCTCTCTTGAATTCTTGCCAATTCTTTGTCTCCGCTAAAATCGTTATCAACAGAGCCCTTATATATATTTCTATTGATGTGTGGACGACGAGATCTTGACTGGTGGATATTTTCGCATTGCCTCTCCCTAAAGATTACGGATGCTGTGTCAGTAATAACTGGGTGGTATATGAGTTGCCCGTCGCTATTTTGTTTAAAGTAGCTGTGCTTAATGAGATCTCGATTGCTCCAAATTACTATCCCAATAACTGCGAATATAATGATTTTGATAGCACCTTTGATGAGCCGATTAAAAGCAATTTCACTCATTGGAAAAAATCTTTTGATCTTTTTTAATTGTCTGAAAAACATTTTATCTCTCGTCTATGACTTTTGTTTTGTCTTTTATATTTAAGCTGTCTATCTCTATAGTCCTGAACCTCATACTTGTTATTTTGTCAGTGGAGTTCTTGAGATATTTCGTGCGATGTTCTACAATAACCATTGCTGTACCATAGCCGTAGAGCTTTTCTATCCATTGCAACGTGTTGGGAATGTTCTGTGGACTTAATCCCGCCAGTGGTTCGTCGTATAGTAACACTTTTGGGCGATTTACCAATGCCATCCCGAGGGTGAGTAGCTTGGCTTCGCCGCCACTCAGTTTGCCTGTTGTTTGGCGATAACGTTCTTTGAGGAGTGGAATATCGGTCATCAGTTGCTCAATGCGGCTTTGCATCTCGTGTCGGTCGTTCAGATGGAGGAGACTCATCGTGAGATTTTCTGCTACCGTCATATCGGAAAATAGTTCGTTCTTCTGCGGAATATACACCAAGCCTCGCGAGATCAAGGGGTGGCGGTTTGCTATCTTGCGATCAGTGTCGGCTGTTTGGATTAGTTCTCCTTCGTAGTAGATATTGCCTGCCCATAGGGGAAGTAGTCCGTATATAGCCTTCAGCAGCGTGCTTTTGCCGGAGCCGTTACTCCCTGCCAATAGTACTGTTTCGCCCCGTTCGACCGTGAGCGAGAGGTCGAATAGTACTTGCTTGTTGCCGTACCCGGTCTGTATATTGTCGATCTGCAATAGACTCATATATAGGCTTCTTTTACTTCTTCATTATTCTTGAAAGAAGTATAGTCGTCAAAGGCAGTGACCCTCCCGCGATTCAGAAAGAGTATTCTGTCGGCTATGGATTCGATGAAGTCAGTATTATGCTCAATGATGAGCAGGGCTTTACCCTCGGTCTTTAGCTTTCGGATAACTTCGGCGAGTTTGTCGCGGTAGGCGATATTGACTCCTGCCACAGGTTCGTCAAGGAGTAGGACCTGTGGATCGTTTGCCATGGAGCAAGCCAGATTGAGGAGTTTCTGCTGTCCGTAGGATATTTCGGCGGCTTTGCTACCCGCGATGTCGTCGATAAAGCAGGTTTTCAGTATGCCCATGGCTTGGTCGAGGTTCTTCTGTTGCTCCTGCGTTATTTTTCGATTAGGCAGCAACGTTTTCCACCATCGTTCGCCCTGCTGAGCGGGGAAGGAGAGGAGTACATTCTCAAGTACGGATAGCTTGCCTATCAGTCGCATGTCTTGGAAGGTGCGGGTGATGCCCATTCGGCTGATGCGGTAAGCGGGGAGATGGTTGGTTCGCGTGCCGTCAAAGCTCACATCGCCTTTGTCCTGTGGAAGGAATCCTGATACGATGTTGAGCAGGGTGGTCTTGCCGCTCCCATTCGTCCCCATCAGCACATCAATCTTGCCTCCCGACAACTCGAATGAGACATCGGTAAGGACTTGGTGTTGGCCAAATGATTTGGCGATATGGCTGACTGACAACTGCATTGCTTAGCCGGCTATGTGGATTATTATGCGAAAATAAGCAATTTCATGTTTGTATAGGCTTGTCATTGCGGAACTAGACACGAATTTCACGAATTAACACGAAATAATTCTGTTTTGCTCGTTTATTTAGACTCGGATTTCACGAATGGGCACGAATGAAGAGGGTAATGGATTGGTTTCTGATCTGATGGGTGCTGACACGAATTCCACGAATGGATATGAGATAATTCGCGTTTCACATGTGGTAATAGTTTCATTTTTGATCAAGCCGGCTTTTCAGGGAGAGGTGTTGAACAGACGATTGGTTTGTTAAATATTTTGTTTGGGTGGTAGGAAATGTGTTTTTCTGTTGATTGTCGATTGATGAAGGGATCGAAAACGCTTGGAAACAGCGTCGCTTATGAGCGAAGAGTAGAAAAAGACTTTTCTTATAGAGAAATTATAAGCGAAACGTGAAACTGTCATTATGCGACAAAAAAACAACAGGCGAAACCTTGAAAAACGATTTTTTGACTCTTCGTCGTTGAGCGAAGAGCTGCCAAACCATTTTTGAGCTCTTTGTTGATGAACGAAGACTTGAAAAAATCAAATTAGGCTCTTCGTACATGTGCGTCCGCTTGAAAACTCTGTTTTTTACCTCTGCGTAGGTGTACGTAAACATGAAAACACCATTTTTTGCCTTTGCGTAGGTGTACGCGAATATGAAAACTGCGTTTTTTGTCTCTGCGTACATGTACGTGAACAAGAAAACTCCGTATAGGGCTTGTCGTACACCTTGTTGAGAGTGAAGCGAACGTATTTTGGTTGGGAGTAGGGGCGAACCTATGAGTTCGCCCTCAATCTATAGCCCCGGCACCCGCATTTGGACGAACACATAGGTTCGTCCCTATATGTCTCTCCGTGTTTTGGGAAAATATACTCGGAGCCATTCTTATGGCCTGAATCTTCGGGCTATAGATTGGCGTTTTGGGGTAGACTGGAAAGGTGGAGTCCGCAGCGGAAGGGGTGGATTTCAGCGGAAGAAGGTGAAGTTTACCGAGCCGTAGGCGCGGTGATCGTCGAAACGGGGATGGGCGGAGAAGTCAAGGTCTTTGGGGTGTTCGAGGATGAAGAGGCCGTCTTCGGTGAGGATGTTGCTCTCTAAGATGGTATCCGGCAGGGTGTCGAGACGATCCAACATATAGGGAGGATCGGCAAAGACGAAATCGAAGCGACGTGAGTCTTTATTCCGTTGGAGGAAGAGGAAGACATCGGTCTCCATGATGCGCCAAGTGTTCTCTTCGTTCAGGCGACGGCTGAGGTCGCGGATAAAGGCGGCATGCTCGCGACGCTTCTCCACGGATATGACCGATGCGCAACCGCGTGACACCAATTCCAAGGCGATGCTTCCCGTGCCGGAGAAGAGGTCAGCGGCTGTGAGTCCTTCGAAGTCAAGACGATTGGAGAGGATGTTGAAGAGGTTCTCCTTGGCAAAGTCCGTCGTGGGACGAGCGTTGAAACTCTTGGGGACGTCGAATCGTCTGTGTCCGTATTTGCCTCTGATGACGCGCATGGGATGGGGAGTAGGTGAGGATTTTTACTGGTAGTCCTCCGACAACTCCAGATGTCGGAAGAAGGGTGCTATCGTCTGTTGCAGATCGTCACGGTCGGGCGAGCTACCATCGGCAGAGCGACGGATGCAGATGGCTACGTGGTCGTTCTCGGGATCGAGGTGGAGACTCTTCCATACAGTGACGAGATAGAAGAGGGTCTCTTCCGCAAGGGTGCGTGCGTTGCTGTCGTGGGTGATGACATAAGCATTGGCAAAGAGGAGACTCCCCCCTTCGAATACGAAGAGATCCAGCTTGTCTTGTCGGATGCTGAGGGCAATTCTCTTGCCCGCATGCTGGCGGCTGCGGCGCTCGGTGTCTTGGAGGAAGAGGGCAAAGTCGGGGACGAACTCCGTGCCTACCTGCGTACGCCGTAGGAATTCGTACAACGGTTTGTCCCAAGCCGAGATAAGCATTTTGTCCTGATGCGGGAGGAGGTACTCCATCACGGCTGCGCCTTTGCCTTCGTCGGGCAGATCAACGGCGCTTCGGAGCCAATAGTCGCCGCGCCCCTCCTCGTACAGGGCACTGGGGATGAGCACGTAGGACTGAGGTTGGTAGCTGATGTGCACCCTGCGATAGGGGAAGGTGAGATGCTGATGGCGGAAGAACAGCTCCTTGACCGCGGCACAATAGTCCTCGGCTCCCGATTCGAACGGATAGGTGCAGGAGGCGCAGGGTTTGCCGTCTGTGTCGGACAGGGCAAAAAGAAGTCCATCCGACAGTAGTCGGATGGACATATCATAGCTTTCTGCCGTATGGGCAGAGAGATTGGCAGGAATAGTGGAAGCGGGAAGATCCACGTCGCAGTATAGGCTCTGCGGGGGATTATTCCCAGTTACCGGTATTCTTTACTTCCTTCAGTGAGCCGATGCGGAGACCGGCATAGCCGTTGATGCGGGCTTCGGCGTCTTTGATCTTCGTCTTCAGACGCACCTGATCCTGGTCGCTGAGGTAGTCCGTAAACGGAACAGATGCTTGGAATACAGATACGTGGACAGTGTCTTGGCCGATCTCTTGTTCGATGCTGCCTACTTCCACGAGGATTTTCTTAGAAGCGAAGCCGGGAACATCCAATACGGTGGCGGGGTCCACATCCTTCAGAAGAGAGTCCTTGGCAGATACCCATACGGTGTCACGCTTGAGGAGACCTGCACGTGCAGCCTGCGCCTCGGTCATACCCTTGTCACGCATTTCGTCCGTGTATTCGCCTTGGGCATTTACATAGTAGAGACGACCGTTGGACAAGAATGCTACCAACTCATCGGCAGTGGCATAGTGACCATACATGCTCTCGAATGCAGCTTGGTAGTCGGCTACAGCTTTCAGTTTCTTCTGGATGGCCGATTCGCGTTCTTGCTGAACCTTGTCAAAGCGAACGGGCGTGTAGATGCTCATCACTGTGAGGTAAGCCAACACTGCAACTGCCACAATCGCCAAAATCTTGATTAAAGTCTTCATTGTTATCTTGTAGTTTTATTAGTATCCCAAATTCGTTATCCGAAACGGAAAGCCAAGCTACCGCCGCGCGAAGAAGTCTATGGTTTTCGCGCAAAGCAACTAACTTAGTCCCCGCAAATATACGATTTGTATAAAGATGAGCAATTGTTTGGCCGAGCAAATACGCAAAAATTTGCCTTTTACCCCCACCCGAAGTCAAGATTCTGCTATCGACAAGCTGGCAAACTTCTTCGCTGATAGGCGTCCCTATTCGGTTTTCTTGTTGCGCGGATATGCCGGTACGGGCAAAACACAGCTGATAGCAGCTGTGGTGAAAACGGTCCTAGAGCAGGGAGCCGACTGCGAACTACTGGCTCCAACCGGCAGGGCTGCCAAGGTCCTCACCGCTTATACCTGCCATCAGGCTTATACCATCCACAGACAGATCTACCAAGCCTCCGCAGCGGGGATAGAAGAAGGCGGTTCCTATCGCATTCGACGCAATGGAGCGGGGGGGACAGTCTTTATTGTGGACGAGTCGTCCATGATCGGGAACGAGAGCGCGGAACCTACGCCTTTCGGATCCGGCAGTCTGCTGAACGATCTGCTCTCCTATGTGAGCAATACGGATGGTTGCAGCCTCATCTTTGCCGGCGATGTGGCGCAGCTCCCACCTGTGGGGAGCGAGGTAAGCCCCGCCTTGGATGCACGGGTGATGGGTGATGCCTACGGATTACATATATATGAGTGCACGCTGATGGAGGTGGTGCGCCAGCAGGAGGAGTCCGCCATCTTGTCATTGGCGACGAGCCTGCGGCAGTTGCTGTCAGAGGGTGTGGGGGAGAAGATCAAGCTGCGAATCCCTGCGGTGGGGGATGTCTCTGCCATATCCGGAGCGGAGCTGATAGATGCGTTGGACACTTCCTATAGTGATGTGGGGCTGGCAGATACCATCGTGGTCAGCTATTCCAATAAACGTGCGCTGGCCTATAATCTGGGTATCAGAGGGCAGGTGCTCTACTATGAAGAGGAATTGGTGCGTGGTGACCGACTGGTGGTGACGCGGAACAACTATCACTACTGCGAACGGAAAGACAAGACGGACTTCGTGGCCAATGGCGAGATCGTAGAGGTCTTGCGCTTGGGCAAGCAATATGCTTTCTATGGATTCCGATTTGTGGATGCCACCCTCGCTCTCGTGGAGCAAGGTCGTGAGATAGAAGCTCGGCTGATACTCGATGGGCTGACGGGAGAGACCGCCGGACTGACTTCGGCGCAGCGGCAGAGCCTGTACGAAGCCGTGGCGGAGGATTATAGCTCGGTGGAGGGTTTGCCAGCTCGTCGCAAGGCTATCCGTGAGGACGCCTTCTTCTCGGCGTTGGAGGTCAAGTACGCCTATGCCGTCACCTGCCACAAGGCGCAGGGTGGGCAGTGGCGACACGTCTATATAGATATGGGGATGCTCAGCTACCTTCCGCATGACGAGCAGCTATGCCGCTGGCTCTATACGGCAGTGACACGAGCTTCGGAACGACTCTTCCTTGTCAATACACCACAGGATATGCTCTGATGTAGTCCGCCTCCTCGGAGACAACCCCTTACCATCGGTAATAGAGACCGATACTTACCAACTCATTTACCTGCAGATAGCTGCTCTTACCTTCGGGGAGTGACACGCTGTCGTCGTATCGCAGGTACATATATATACGTGTACTCAGCAGTCGGGTGAGGGAGAGATTGAGGGCATTCTCAAACTCTGCCACTGTGTTCCTATAAGTGGTGGTAGCATAGAGACGCGAGTGCCAACTCAGACGACTGTCGAAGTTCCAGACCAATTCGGTCTTGATGGCCGCACCGAATTGGTGTACGATGGTCTTGCCTTCGGGGAATCCGTGACGGGCCAAGTCAATATCTTCTCGGATAGACCACTTGAGGTTATAGGAGACGGGAGAAAGGAAGATGCCCATCTTCACAGAACGTCCATAGACGCGCTTGCTTTTCGTATCCAATTCGTACTTCATACCGATACCCGTATTATAGATCAAGGGAGCGAGGAAAGCCGATTGTATCTTCAGGCTGTTCTCGGCACGATTGGTCAGTAGCTGGGTGCGCATTTCGATATCGAATGAATAGTACCAGCCTTTGAAAGCATGGTAACCGTAGTTAGAGCGCAACCGGAATAGGTCCTCTGCCACGCTGTAGCGATTGACGGTGTCTTTCGCACCGTTGAAGATACTCAGACGGTTTTCCAATTCATTCTTCCACCGCACTTTGCCACGTCTGTATTCCCGGGTGATGAGGTTGGTGAACATGATGTTCAGGTTGCTCGATCCTCCTTTGTACCAGTTCTCGGATATATAGTTCTGAGAGAACTGCAGGGCGGTCTCCATCCCGAAGAACCAATAGCGTGGCTTGAGTGTAACGCCATGGATCTTGCCCGTGTTGAGCAACTGATCCGAAAGCTCTCCCCCGTCTATGGAAGGATCGCTATGTGGGCGGATATAGGAGTAGTCGGGGCCGTACGGCTCCAGTTGGGTGCGGCTATAGGAGAAGAGATCGAGTCTGCGGTATTGCAAGTTGGACAATACTCGGCGAGCCAACTCTACTTCTAACATTGCATCGCTCAAGTCCGGCACAGGGATGAGCGGCCGATGGGTGAGTGGCTCCAGACGTTGCGGAATGCTCGGCGTGGCGATCTTCCAGAGTCCGTCAGATAGCGGGGTGGTAGAGTTTTCTGCCACAAGCGGTAGGCGGAGGTAGTTCATCAGCAATCGCCCCGAGGCTACATGCATACTATCTGCCTCACTGAGCGGCATATCTGATTCTTGGGCTTTTATCTTAGACGCCAGCCCCAAGCTGCATATCAGAAGAAGGGTGAGGAAGTATCTTATTCTCATCATTCGCTTAATCTCTTTCTCTAATAACCAATTAGGACGCACAAAGTTATACTATTTTATGAAGGCCGTTGAGACGAACTTATATGTACACACGTAAGCGTATCATGCAAAACTATATCTATCAAGATATTGTTATCAAATAAATGGCCAGATGATAGTTATTTCGGCTAATTGAATAATAATAGGTGTAGTGCATCACTTCTATACCTCTCTGCTCTTCCTGTTGTTATGGCTGATGGAGAGTCGTTCGGCGGGTAAAGATTCGCTATTCGACAAGGTGAAGTTGCTGCCGCAATACTTCCTGCTGCTTTATACGATGGGGGCAACCCGGATACAATAAGATATTCGATGCCGCTTCGGTCATGGGCGGATATGAAAGGATGTTTGAGGGTAGTATTCTGTCGCAGATGCCTGGTGGCATACCACCTTTCATCTACTTCCTCGGGCTCATAGAATTGCTTGCTTTTGTGTTGTTGGCAGTGAGTTTGGTGAAGGGTGAGTTCTTGTCCGATCGCTCGAAGAGCTTCTATAAGTATGGCCTTCTCGTGATGACGGCTACTTTCACGATGCTCAGTTTTGCTTTGGGACTCTTGCTGGTTTCCCTGGTGCTGTTCAGCTCCTGATGTACGGCAGCTTCACTACGCTCATGTACGTTTATGCCGAGCGCAGAGAGGAACAAGCTATGCTTGTCGCTAAAGACAATAATGACGGGTGATAGTGATAATAACGGAAGAGCCCTGCAGGAAGATAGTCCTGCAGGGCTTTTTGGACTTAGAGAGGAGGCTTATTTCTCTTTTTGGTATTTGGTGACGAGTTCTTTTAATTTAGAAAGTATATCATCGAGGGGTATACCACTACGCTCGCTCATCATGGCAACGGTTGCTTTGGGGATGATGATGCGTGCTAGAGGGGAATTGAGCATTTTGAAAGCGGAGTTGATGTTCGGCAATTCTTCCCGTAACTGTGGATAGAATTTGAGCAAATCCTGCAAGCGGGTATCGGCCGTGAGCTCTGTAGCTGTGTCTATGTCTTCTCCTTCGGGAGGTGTATCGACAGGATTGGACGGTTCAGGTGTAGGGTTTTGTGACTCCGTTGACTTGGCTCCTTGGGTGTCGTTTGACCATGTGAGTAGCGTACGTGAGTCTTGAAGTTCGCGAATGCGGCTACAGTCTTGCATCATCTCGAGTACACCTCTGAATCGTCCATCTGCATCACGCACGGCTACGTAGTAAATGTAGATGAAGAGACCGGGTTTGTTGATCCAAAAGTCAACGCTATCCTGCTCGCCAGAACGAAACTTAGCGATAATCTCTTCTACGAGATGGACGCTGGTGCGTGGATGACAGTTCTTTACGTCTCGTCCGATAACATTCTTGCTGCGCGGGAAGACACGGTGATCGGTATCTGAATAGAAGCGGACAAGCTCGTTCTCATCTACGTAGGAGATATCGATGGGCAGGTGTTTGTATATGAGATTGATCTGTTCGAGGGTAAGCTTGCCTGTCGTAACATCAAGGAGCTGGTTAGTATTGTTTCCTCCCAGACCATACTTGAAAAGAAGAGCGGAAAGTTCAGAGGCGAAGCCATCGGGGACAGTTGTGGATTGCCTCTCAGTTTTGTTTGTATCCGGAGAGTCCTCTATACTGATCCATGCAAAACCAATCTCCAAGTCCCCTGAACGCATCTGATCGAATTCCTCGGGTGTAATCATTGCAAGGGAGGTGGGGTAGAGGACAGCTTCTTCCTTTTGTAGGAGATCTAGCACATCTGCTACGATTGTAGGTTGCATGGCCAAGAATTCCTCTTCTTTGTCTTCTTCAAGGAGCTTGCGGGCATCGCGTATCTCATCTCGCACGAAGTCATCGAGTAGCCACATTGTAGTTGTGGGACGATCAAAGCCTTTCTGTTCGAGTATGGAGTAGAGCTGATTTTGCTTGCGCGAAAGGTGAGTACGGAAGGCTGCGATTAGATCGTATAGTTCGAGCCACTGATTCTTGATGACAGGATATTGTACGAGGTCTTCGATGGCGAGCATGTGGCGACGCATCTCATCGTTCTCTCTGTAATAGCACATGATGGGATGGTCAATAGGAAGATCCGGACGACTGGTGTCCATCACTTCGGCAAAGAGATCGATCATTTCTTGGATGTTCTCCTTGCGACATTCGTCGTCTTCTATGGTTTTGAGTTCCTGCTCAGCCAATGCTATTTCGTAAGGACGTAGTGTGCCTACTTGCTCTCTAATACGGGCTCTGCCTTCTTCTAACGAAATCTCTCCTCGCTGGTATGCCTCTTTGATCTCAAGTACTTTGCCCAATTTCTCAATATCTGCATCTGGCAGATGTTTCTTCATGTCCATGATTTTACTGTCGATTGATGAGGTAAACGAAGAACTCACTCTCTTCGACGGCTTTTACGCCCACGCGCGCTTCGCCGGGGAAATGTAGGACGGTACCCGTGCTGAGGCGGTACGTCTCTGTTTCGTCGAGCGTGACCTCTACGGTTCCTGCCACTACGGTGAAGAAGACTTCTTGTCCTTTATGATCATGTGGGGGCACTTGCTCTCCGCTCTTCAGACGCAGGTGTACGAGCATGAGTTCTTTGTTGTTGATCACCTGGCCAAAGGCATTGATTTCCTGCCCGATGGGATGAGTTGGTTGTGTCATACTTTTTCTGTATTGATGTTTATAATCTGAAATGATCTCATTACCCACAAAGATAAGATAATCTGGTACATACGCAAGAGTCCGCATCGGCCAGCCGATACGGACTCTCATTGTTATTATGCTCTACTCACACAGGTTACGTGGAGACTATCCGTGTAGATTGTGGAGGAGAGGGGATTAGGAGAAGTTATTGCCGAATACTTCGCAAGCACCACAAAGGCTGGGCACGAGATTACGGTCGCCGAAGCCATTGTCTATACGAGCTACATTCAGCCAGAACTTATTGTCACGTAGGTACTCAAGCGGATAAGCTGCCTTCTCACGAGAGTAGGGGTGTGACCAGTCGTTGGCTGTCACTTCGTACTGCGGGTGGGGAGCATTCTTGAGTACATTGTCGGTAGCATCTTGTTCTCCGCGAGCCACTTCTTGGATTTCTTCCCAGATACAGTTCATTACGGCGATGAAGCGATCGAGTTCGGCGAGGCTTTCGCTCTCAGTAGGCTCAATCATCAACGTGCCGTGCACGGGGAAGGAGAGTGTGGGAGCGTGGTAGCCGAAGTCCATCAGACGCTTGGCGATGTCATTCTCGTCGATGCCACTTTCCTTGATCTTGCGGCATTCGAGGATCAACTCGTGTCCTACGCGGCCGGTAGCACCCGTATAGACGATACCGAAAGTATCCTTCAGTAGGTTGGCCATGTAGTTAGAGTTAAGGATCGCAGTGATCGTAGCGTTGCGCAGACCTTCGTAACCCATCATGCGGATGTAGGCATAAGTGATAGCCGCTACACCTGCACTGCCGAAAGGCGCAGCCGATACTTCGAGACCGTTATAGTCATCGCAGAGCGGATGCGAGGGCAGGAAGGGAGTCAGATGCTTAGCCACACAGATGGGACCTACGCCGGGGCCGCCACCACCGTGGGGGATGGCAAAGGTCTTGTGGAGGTTGAGGTGACATACGTCTGCACCGATATAACCCGGACTAGTCAGACCCACCTGTGCATTCATGTTGGCACCGTCCATATATACCTGCGCGCCACACTCGTGGATGCGGTTGCAGAGGTCGATGATATTGGTCTCGAATATACCGTGGGTACTCGGGTAAGTGATCATCATGGCGGCAATCTGATCCTTGTGCTGCTCAGTCTTTGCCATGAAGTCGTCCATATCCACGTTACCACGTTCGTCACAAGCCACCGTCACCGTGTCGTATCCGCATTGGATGGCGCTGGCGGGATTGGTTCCGTGTGCAGATGCCGGCAGGATCACGAGGTTACGGTGTCCCTGTCCGATGCTTTCCAGATAGGCGCGGATGGTCAAAAGACCAGCATATTCGCCCGATGCACCGGAATTAGGTTGCAGAGATGTTGCATCGAATCCGGTGATAACCGCCAGATAACGTTCGAGGCTTTGGAGCATCTCGAGGTATCCTTCCGTCTGATCCTTCGGAGCATAGGGGTGGATAGCACCAAACTGCGGCATGGAGAGCGTGGTCAGCTCCGATGCGGCATTGAGCTTCATCGTACAAGAACCCAGCGGAATCATCGAATGGGCGAGGGAGATGTCCTTACGCTCCAGACGTTTGATGTAACGCATGAGTTCTGTCTCGGTATGGTAGTTATTGAAAACGTCGTAGTTGAGGAAGTTGGATGTACGAGCCAAAGCTGCGTCGAAATAACGCTTGTCCGAAGCAACATCTTCCGTGATCGTCTCTTCCTTGCCGAGTACAGAGGAGAAGATGTAGAGGAGAACGCCGAGGTCGGAGGGCAACGTAGTCTCGTCGAGACTGATAATGATGCTGCCATCGCTCGGATAGAAGAAATTCACGCTGCACTCTTCTGCCACTTCGCGGATTTGTTCTGCGCTGACGCCTGCGGGCAATTCGATGCGGAGAGTATCGAAGAAGTCCTTGTTCGTCTGCTTATAACCGAGCTTCGTGAGCTTTTCGCTGATGAAGCCTGCATAAGCATGCACGCGGCCGGCAATGTGGCGCAAGCCGTCAGCACCGTGATACACCGCATAGAAGCTGCTCATTGTAGCCAACAGAGCCTGAGCGGTACAGATGTTGGACGTAGCTTTTTCGCGCTTGATGTGTTGCTCACGTGTCTGCAGTGCCAGACGGTAAGCGGGGCGGCCGTATGCGTCCTTGGATACACCGATGATACGACCGGGGATATTACGCTTGTAGTCCATGCTTGTGGACAAGAAACCTGCAGACGGTCCGCCGTAATACATGGGGATACCAAAGCGTTGAGCAGAGCCGAATACGATGTCCGCTCCCATCTCTCCCGGAGGTGTCATGATGGTCATGCTTAGGAGATCGGCGGCTACAGCTACCTTGGCTCCCGCAGCATGAGCTGCTTCGATGAATGCCTTATAGTTGTTAGCTGTACCCTCAGCATTGGGGAACTGCACGATGGCTGCGAATACTTCGGGCGTGAACTGGAAAGTCTTGTAGTCGCCCACTACGAGTTTCATACCCTGAGGGATGATACGTGTGCGGATAACTTCGAGCGTAGAGCGGAATACTTTCTCATCTACGAAGAGCACATTGGCACCGGCCTTGGCCTGAGCACGTGAGCGAGTGTCGAACAACATACGCGCTGCTTCTGCACCGGCCGTCGCTTCGTCGAGGAGCGAACAGTTAGTCAGGGGCAAGCCGGTGAGTTCGGTGATCACCGTCTGGAAGTTGAAGAGAGCCTCCAATCGACCTTGCGATACCTCGGCCTGATAAGGCGTGTAAGAGGTGTACCATGCAGCATTCTCCAGTACGTTGCGTTGGATGGGTGCCGGCGTAACGGTGTCGTACCAGCCCTGTCCGATGTAGGAAGTGAAGATCTTGTTCTTAGAACCCAGTTCAAGGAAATGCTCGAGCATCTCGCGCTCGGTCATGGCCTCGGGCAGATCGAGGGGTTCCGACATGAGGATGTTACCGGGGATTGTCTCGCGGATCAGTTGTTCCGTGGACGTTACGCCAATGGTCCGGAGCATGACGTCGAGGTCCTGCTCTGCAATACCGATGTGGCGGTTTTCAAATTTGTTTGTGTTCATTATTCTAATCGAGATAAGGGTTATTTGATCGTTCGTAACCTATGGTAGATGTAGGCCCATGTCCCGGGTACACTACCGTATCGTCGGGGAGCGGGAATAGCTCGGTGCGGATGCTCTTTTTGAGTCGTTCGTAGCTGCCGCCCCATAAGTCGGTGCGCCCTACATCGCCGGCGAAGAGGGCATCGCCTGTGAATACTGCTCCGGCTTGCGGACAGTAGAATGCCAAGTGTCCGGGAGAATGGCCCGGGACGAAGAGTGCCTGTATGGTGACGTCGCCCAAAGTGAGCACGTCGCCGGCCTCTATGTATTGCACCTCTGGTTCATCCATCGTGCCACCCATGCCGAAAGCTCCCAACTGGACGGCAGGCGATGGCATCTCTTCCACCTCGGCGCGGTGCGCCCTTACGGGCAGATCGAAAGCCTTGGCTGCAAAGCCGTTGCCCCATGCGTGGTCGAAGTGCAGGTGCGTATTGAGCAGTAGCTGCACGTTTAGTTGCTCTGCCTCCACGAAGCGTAGGAGTTCCTCCTCTTCACGTCGATCCATGCAGCCGCAGTCGATGATGGCGGCTTCGCCCGTGCTATTGTAGAGGATATAGGTATTCTCGGCTACCGAGTTGAAGGTGAATGTTTTTACTTTCGTTCTTGTCATAGCGGTATATAGACCACTTTTTTTGTCTTGAAATAGTCTTCTTCGAAGGCCGGCCACAGGTCTTCGACCATCGCCTTGTGTCGGAAGGGGAGTACTTCGTGCTGGAGCTCACCCCCTTTGAGGCAAATGAGGCCGTTCGGCAGGGCGTTCTGCTGGCTGTCGTGACGGATGAGTTTGCTGCTGATCTTGGCCAGTTCGCTCAGCTTCATCACTGCACGGCTCACCACAAAGTCGTATTTCTCTCCTATGCTTTCGGCCCTGCAGTGTATCGTGCGCACGTTGTCCAGTCCGAGAGCTTCGGCCACTGCTGTGGCTACCTTCACTTTCTTGCCGATGCTGTCCACCAGCAAGAAAGACACTTCGGGGTAGAGTACCGCCAGCGGTATGCCGGGGAATCCGCCGCCTGTGCCTAAATCTAATACAGTCGTACCCGCCCTAAAGTTCAGTATTCGGGCAATGCCCAGCGAGTGAAGCACGTGATGGGGGTAGAGATTGTCGATGTCTTTGCGAGAGATAACGTTAATCTGCGCGTTCCATTCGGCGTATAATGCGCCCATCTGCCTGAACTGCTCTCGTTGGCGTTCGGACAGATGGGGAAAGTATTTGTCGATGATTTCGGCTCCTGCCGATTGGGGCTGTAGCTCTCCGGAGGTCTCCGGCGATGTGGTCATTTGCATACGGGGTGAGGAGGAGTGACTAAGGGATGTAGCGTTTGAGCGGTGAGTCGTCTCGCAACAGAGGAGCCAGGACGTCATAACCCAGACGCACATAGACCGCACCTCGGGCGTAAGCTGCAATCTGGTATTCGTTGAAGCAGTAGGTGAGTCCCTTGTCGTCAGCCATGAAGTTGCCATTGGGCTGGATCTCCTCGGCGTTGAAGAAGCCTATGGCATCCAGTTCCGAGGGCGAACTCTTACCGAAGTCGCGTACCAGTTGCTCCACGATGAGCGCAGAGAGGCGTTCCGTGTAATCACCCTTGAATATATCTCTTTCCTCGAGCACCTTGCCTGATGAGCGTAGTACGTTGGCAAATCGGACTGTATTCTCGGGATGTGCACCACCTTCATACGTATATATATTGATCCGAGTGGCTACCATGCCCGTATCGCAATAGGCGATGGTATTTTCTATCTTGTACACGTAGTCCAGCAGGTCGGCCGGCAATCCTTGCAGGCTGGCCTCGGCGTTGTTGGAGCGATAGTCTTCTCCCAACACGCGTACGAACCCTTCCATAGCGTTCACGGGCGAGGGGGCATCCATAAGGCTGTCGCCGAAGAGCAGACCATTGAATATCTCGGTTAGGACTTTGTCCTCGGATGGATAGACGTACTTGATAATCACTTGCAGAGCCGGTCTGTCTGTATCCGTGCGCAGGGGAATGTATTGTTCCAGATGTGCGGAGTCAAAGGCCAGAAGTTCCGCCTCGGCGCCTTTCTTACGATCACAGCCCATGGCGATGGCCAGGGAGAGCGGGAAGAGTAGCAGTAGTGCGAGTCGCATATATTTAGTCATAATGCCGGAGGATAATACGAGTAGGTTCATTCTTTCTTGCCACAAATTTACGCAATTCATTCGGAAAACTCCTTTTTTTACGCGCCATAATCCGCGAAGAACACGCGCATAATTTTTCGGGAAATGGCGCCATTTCCCGAAAAATTATGCGCCAAAACAAAAAAGAAATGGTGCGTCTTTTCCATCGGAATTGGCGCGCATTTCTATCAGATTATGGCGCGGTTTTTTTGGCGATTGCCGAAGAAAATGGTTACTTTTGCTTCGAGAAGTCGCCCGTTTCGGACCCGACATCCTTATACTCCCACATAATGAATAGGTTGATATCTCACATAGAGCGCAGCATCAGCATGCATAAGTGTGTCGTGGTGCCGAGCCTTGGCGGTTTTGTGGCCGAGCTGTTGCCGGCGCGTTACGACCGCGAGGACCATCTCATCTATCCGCCGAAAGAAGAACTTCGTTTCAATGCCGCCCTCTCAGTCCGAGACGGTATTTTGGAGGATAGCTACGCGCGTGCCTATGGTATTTCGCACCGTCGTGCCCGCGTGATGCTGGACGATGATGTGCGTGCGCTGCGTGCCGAGTTGGTACGTTCCGGCCGCGTGAGCCTCGAAAAAATGGGTGAGTTGACGCTCAACCCCGAGGGACAGATTAGCTATTCGCACCGCGGACGCTCCGATGAGAGCTCCGGATTCTCCTACGGTTTGGTGCCATGCTCGCTGCCCCGTCTGGCAGCTCTACCCGCCGAAGTGGCCGAGTCGCAGCCCGAGGTGGTACGTCTGCACCCTGAGGGCAAGGGCGATTACTTCTATCTGAGGATTCACAAGCGCTCGGGTATGGCTGTTGCTGCCGTGTTGCTGCTCGCAGCTCTCCTTGTCGTTCCCTGGGGACAGATCTCTTCTTCCGACAAGTTTGCCGCCAGCTTCGTCCCCACGGAGCTCACCGCCCACCGTGTCTGGGCTGATACGGAGGTGCAACCCGTGTGGGTGGACGTCCCCAAGCAAGTGCAGCCGAGCTCTGCTACCGCAGCCGAGTCCGAACCTATCGCCACAGCTGCTCCTGCAACGATGCCTAATGTGCTGGCCACCGATGTGGCAGAAGGCGGAGTGCCCGTCATGCACGAACCAGTGGGTTCCAAATACTACTACGTGGTCGTAGCCACATTCTCCTCCGCCACCAAGGCGCGTGAGTACTATCGCTCCCATGTGGACAAGGCTACGCTGCCCAATGCGCTGGTGCTGCTGAGCCGTAACAAGGCGCGTATCTATGCCGATCGGTTCGCCACGACGGATGAAGCACAGGCCTATATCCGCACCATGCGGGACAAAAACAGTCTCTTTGCCGACGCTTGGGTATATGCAGGCCGATGAGAAAATAACATTGCGATATTCGCCCACAGAGTCGGCGCGCCTTATAAAAGAAGAGGCGCGCCGACTTGGTTTTAGCGCCTGTGGGTTTGCCGAGGCCGAGGCTCTGCCGCCTGCGGTCGTCGGCACCTACGAGCGATTCCTTTCTGAGGGACGGCATGGGGAGATGGACTATCTGGAGCGCAATAGGGAGCTGCGTTATGCTCCTGCCGCGCTCCTCCCCGGTACGCGGACGGTTATCTCCGTTGCACTGAACTATTTCCCCAAGACCAAGCAATCGCCTTCCGCTCCTCAGATTGCCTACTATGCCTATGGCAAGGACTATCATCGGGTGGTGAAGCGGCTGCTTGACCAGCTACTGGACTATATCCGTCGGGAGATTTGCCCCGAGGTCACGGGGCGTTCGTTCAGTGACTCTGCCCCCATTGCCGAGCGTTATTGGGCTTGTCGTGCCGGTATTGGTTGGGTGGGACGCAGCGGTATGCTTGTCCTGCCGGAGGGAGGCACCTTCTTCTTCTTGGGCGAATTGCTCGTGGACATTCCGTTGCCGTCCGACGGCCCGATGATGTCGCGGTGCGGATCGTGCAGACGCTGCATCGAGAGCTGTCCCACGGGGGCTATATCCGAGGCAGGGTTCGACTCCCGTTTGTGCGTAAGCTACCTGACGATAGAGCACGCGGGGGAGATCCCGAAGTCGCTGGCAGAGAAGCTTGGCAATCGCTTCTACGGCTGCGACAGTTGCCAGCTCTGTTGCCCGTGGAATCGCTATGCCCACCCCTCCGAAGTAGAAGCCTTCACTCCACGTGAAGCTCTGCTCTCGTTCAATCGTGAAGATCTGGCCACTTTGGACGAAGACTCCTACCGACACTTCTTCGGCGGCTCAGCCATGAAGCGGGCGGGACTTGACGGACTGTTGCGCAACGCCCGTGCCCTGCGACACGCTGCCACCGAGGACGAAGAGACGCCGTCGTAGATCGCCGATCCCTCTGCCTCGAAGTTCTGTCGCTTTCCTGCCATCTTCTTCCAACTCTGCCTGCTATACCTATTTTAATAAGGTGTTGATTTTTATGCTTGGTTGTTGATAACTCGGCTCAGAATGGTGCTCTGGTTTGTTCCAAAATCCATTCCTTTGTACCCGCGTCTCGACTGAGTGGCTTTGCATCCTCCACGGGTTGGGAACACATTGTTTTATAAACATATATCATCATGAAACTAAATTCTCGAAACACTTCGTCACGGGAGGAGGTATTCCCGTTTCGTGTCCATCGTGTCAAGGAAGTAGCCGTGCGCTATTTCCCGCATCTCACCCCCAATTCCGGTACGCGTGCCCTGCGGAGGATCATCTATGGGGATCAAGAACTCCTCTGTACGCTTAGAGAACATGGCTATGCATCGGGACAACGTTCGTTCACGCCCGCGATGCTCAATGTCCTCACGGCTTATCTGGGTACGCCCGAAGAGTTTAGCCCCTGAGCCTCTGCGCAGATACAAGTAGTCCCTTAAAAGAATGTGCCATAGTCGCTCTTTGCAACTATGGCACGTCCTTATTATAACATGTGAGGGGGGGACGCTCAATGGCGGTAGCTCGATATGCTGTGGATGATGGCGGCAACGTTCTCCGGTGGAGTCGCCCAAGAGGTGACAAGACGGATCGCGGAGCTGTCCGGCGATACGCTTTGCCATACGTAAAAGTCGTATTCGGTGCTCAGCTTCTCGATCAGGCTATTGGGCAGGATCGGGAAAATCTGATTGGTCTGCGATGGGTAGAGGAAAGAATAGCTGCAGGCAGCGATGCCGGCGCTTAGCTCGGCGGCCATTCTATTGGCGTGGGTTGCCAGTTCATAGAAGAGTCCGTTGCGGAAGAGGGTGGCAAACTGGATGCCGAGGATGCGCCCCTTGGCGAGCATGGCTCCGCGCTGTTTGATCTGGAAGAGAAAGGCATTGTCAGGACGGCGACTGGTGAAAACGATGGCTTCCCCGAGCAAAGCTCCGTTCTTCGTGCCGCCGATATAGAAAGCATCGACCAGCGCAGCTATCTCGCGGAGGGAGGGATTGTCTTCGCCCGAGGCCGTAACAGCCGAGCCGATACGTGCTCCGTCGAGATAGAGTAGGAGCCCGTGGGCACGACAGAAGGCCGAGAGTTCCGATAGTTCGCGACGGGAATAGAGCGTGCCGAACTCCGTCGATTGGGAGATGTACACCATGGCGGGCTTCACCATGTGCTCGTCGGTATGATGCGTGAGGACTGCGAGGATGTCGTCCGTGGTGAGTTTGCCAAGGGGCGTCGGCACCGTGCACACCTTGTGTCCGGTGCTTTCGATGGCGCCGGTTTCGTGTACATTGATATGGCCCGACGCTGCTGCGATGACAGCTTCGTGCGGACGCAGCAAGTGACTGATCACAAGAAGATTGGTTTGCGTGCCTCCCGAAACGAAATATATGTCGGCTTCGGGCAGATCGCACTCGCGGCGGATCATTGCACGCGCCTCTTCGCAATAGGCATCGTAGCCATATCCTTCTTGCGGGACGAGGTTGGTTTCGCTCAATGCGCTTAGTATGGCGGGGTGTGCACCCTCGGAATAATCATTTTTGAAGCTGATCTTTGACATATTTGATGTTGTAATGGGAGGAACTCTCGCGGGAGTTCAGACGATGAATAGTTCGGATATGATGCTGTCGGACAGGAAGATGCCGCGCTCGGTGAGTCGTATTCTCCCGTCTTCTTGCTTGACAAGGAGACCGTTGCGGACGAAGGGGGCAACGGCTTGCAGACATTCTTCGGCACGTTTCGCCCCGAAGCGTTCTTCTATGAGGGAGATGGGCAAGCCTTGGGCGGTGCGTAGGCGAGTCATCAGTGTCTCGTTGTATCGTTCGTTGGCGGAGAGGATTTCTTTCGAATAGGGAGCCTCTCCCTCTGCAATAGCTGCCAGATAGCGACGAAGATCGGCCACGTTGGCACGTCGGGTACACTTGCCATCGAAGCTGTGAGCAGAGGGGCCGAGACCGAGAAAGGGAGCATCGTTCCAATAAGAACTGTTGTGACGTGAATGCCGATTGGGGCGGGCGAAGTTGGATATTTCGTAGTGCTCGTATCCGGCTTCGGTCAGCTGCTCGCGCAGCATACAGAAGAACTCCAAGCTGACGTCCTCCTCTACTTCCCGAATCTTGCCCGTGCGGAGCATACGTGTGAGGGAGGTACCCTCTTCGTATATCAGATGATAGGCCGAGATATGGGGTGGGGCGATCGAGCAAATGGCGGTGATATTGTCTTGCCACCGCGCAGGTGTTTGCTCGGGCAGGCCGTAGATGAGGTCGATACTTAGGTTGGTGAGTCCCACGTGGCGGCAGTGATCCACGGCTTCGTACACCTGTCGGCTGCTGTGACGTCGGTTGAGAAAGAGCAGATCTTCGTCTCGAAAGCTCTGCGCCCCCATACTGATTCTGTTGATGGGTAGGGCAGCTATCTCTTGTGTATAGGCCTGAGTCAGATCATCGGGATTGGCCTCCAGCGTTATCTCTGCATCCGATGAGAGGGGGAAAAGACGACATGCCTCGTCCAAGATATGCTCCAACTCTCGTGGTGAAAGGAGCGAAGGTGTGCCTCCTCCGAAATAGATAGTGCCGACGGGGTCGGTGATTTCTCCTCGTCGGAGGTGCATCTCGCGGATCAAAGCTTCGACATAGTCGGAGAGCAACGCGCTGTCGGTCTGCGAGTAGAAGTCGCAATACGAACAGCGCGTGGCACAGAAAGGAATATGAATGTAGAGTCCTGTCACCGGATTTCCATGCTGGTGGGTGCAGATGCAGGGCCGGCTACGTGAAGTCTGTCCACTGCCTGCAGGCGCACTTCGATGCGTTTTGCTCCTTTGATGAGGGCATGGGACAGTATATAGGTGCCTTCGTCGATGCCGTCTGCGGCGAGCTTGTCTTCGATCTTATCCGCCGAATCGAATTTCCTTACGAAGAGACGGTAGTGTACAGCGGAAGTCTCTCCTGCTGTTTTGTTCCATCTAACTTCTATCTGTCCGTCGGGACGACGTGTCAGTCGTGGTGCTTCTGCCGTCTTGGGTAGGACGGATCCCTTCCGATGTACGGGCATGGGTACTACGTCTTCGGCGAATCGCTCTCTGATAATCTGCGGCAAGCCGTTGCTCTCGTGGCGTATTTGTTCCTCACGGAAGAAGCATACACCTGCAAAACCAAGACTGCGAGCCGAATCGATCTGGTCGGCGATGACTTTCGGAGGCCAGTTGCTATTGTCCACAACACGGTAGGTGGCGAGTCCCGGTACGATCGGTAGTGTGGGCAGTTGCGCTTTCCAATCTTCGAGAAAAGGGTAGAAAAGATCGTCGCGGTAGTACATCATCGGTACGAGGAAGTCCACAGTTCCCTCACGAGCCCAGACCACAGGATCCTGATATACACCTTCGTACGCTGTCCAGTTGCCACCGCGCACGCCGGCAAGCTGACGTAAGCGTCCCAACGTGGCGACGCTGACGCTCACCCACGGCGTCTTCTCTGTGGCAGCCTGATGGACGTCCGCCATCAGATCCGATAGGTTGCGGCGGCGCCAAGTCTCCAAACTCATGCTTCCTCCAAACCGTTTGTGAGTAGCGGCATCAGCAAAACTCTTGGCCTTTTCGGGGTAGCGCATGTAGTCAAGATGGATGCCATCGACGGGATATTTGTTCACAATCTCGCTAACGATGGAGGCAAAGTATTTTCGTGCTTCGGGTACACCCGGATTGAGATACCAAAGATTATTGTGTCGCACACACCATTCGGGGTGTTGGTTCTTGACCGATTTGCTGCCGAGCGAACGGATGTGTCGATCCGGTCCCAGAGGCGTAACGACCAACCATGCGTGGAACGCGAGGCCGCGTTTGTGGCACTCTTTGAGCGCAAAGTCCAGCGGATCGTAATCCGGTCTGCCTGTCCCTGTGAACACAGTCGACTGGGGTTCGATGGCAGAAGGGTAGATTACGTCGCCTCGATGGCGTACTTGGAAGAAAACGGTGTTGAACTTTTCGCGCTGAAGGCGGTCGAGAATACGACAAAGTTCGTCCTTCTGTCTGCGTATAGCCTCGGCAGTGTTTGCAGCGCGTTGCGGCCAGTCCAGTCCGTATATGGTCGTGAGCCATACACCACGCATCTCTTCCTTAGCAGGACTTACCCACGGCTTCACAGGCGGGGCAGTCGCTACCGTATCCTCCTTGGAAGGGAGAACAATGACACGCGGAGCAATCTTCTTAGTGCCACAGCCTGTGATCAGGAGGGTGAAGAGGACTGTCAAAGAGACGATGGAGCGACTAATCCTCATACTTGATATTGTCGATGAGACGAACCTCGCCACAGAATACGGTGATGCATCCGACGGCATAGTCGGTGTCCTCCCAGTTGCGGATGGACTGCAGGGTGTGTCCGTCCACAATTTCGAAGTACTCCACGCGCAGATGGGGCAGGGCAGAGAGTTCGCGTGTCACCCACTGTATTACCATTTCGGGCGTGTGTGCAGGTCTTAGTTCGCGGCTCTGCTTGAGGATGCGGGAGATGGCAGGTGCGATGGTGCGTTCTTCCTTGCTGAGACGTGCATTGCGACTGCTGAGAGCCAGCCCATCCTCTTCGCGTATGATGGGGCATGCTACGATCTCCACGGGGAGGGACAGAAGGCGTACCATGCTGCGGATGACGGCTATCTGCTGGAAGTCTTTCTCCCCAAAGTACGCTTTGTGCGGCTCTACCATCTCAAATAGTTTGCTCACCACCTGAGCCACGCCGTTGAAGTGTCCGGGACGATGCTTGCCTTCCATTACTTCTGCTACGCTGCCAAGGTCGAATGTACGGGTGTCCGGCTCGGGATAGACTTCCTCCACCGTGGGCATGAAGACGGCATGACAGCCGGCTGCGGACAGCATGGCAGCGTCAGCCTCCGGCGTGCGTGGGTAACAAGCCAGGTCGCGACTGTCGTTGAACTGAGTGGGATTGACGAATACGCTGGCCACGCAGAGGTCACATTCGGCTACGGCACGCTCAATCAGACTGATGTGGCCTCGGTGCAATGCTCCCATTGTGGGGACGAAGCCTATGGTTTTTCCGTCGGCATGAGCTTCAGACACGAAGCTCTTGAGGGCGGCAACGGTGTTGAATATCTCCATTTCGATCTTCTTTTTTTTCTGGGTTGTTAGTATAGTCTATACAAAGGAACAGAATTATTTGTGATTATGCTTGCGCCTTTCTCTGTATCCTTCATGGACAAATCTCTGTCCCTCCACCTCTCTTTCTTCGAATGCAACATACATTTCTCTTTTAATAGGCCTTCTCGGAAGATAGGCATTGCGTTATGTACAAATTCTGCTATTCGCGCGGGCGCATTATTTTATAAGCGGTATAGGAAGGGACACTCACCCCGTCAGTAGCACTTCGCTCGAAGGTGTATCGGCAGATGGTCTCGTGTGAAAAAGTGTACCGATCTATTCTGTTCTCCGGCCTGTGCGAACAGTCGTGAAAACACGCGCCAAATCGAAAAACTTTTCGCGCCATTTTGAAAAAGAAAACGCGCCAAAACTTTTTCGATTTGGCGCGTGTTTCTCAGAATCTTTGGCGCCAAGTTCTCCGATTTTTCAGCCCGTAATTTCGAGAAGTATGCTCCAATGTACTGAAAGAGGTACGGATAGTAAAAAAATGATGCTCCAATCGTCATTTCTGCATAGCCGAGATGCTTGTGTCTTTGGTTCGAATGCTGCACAAATCATTCAAAAAGTAACTCATAAAAACCTGTATGCGATACGGATTCCCTACATTTGTGGCGACCAAAAGGAGAACATTCTAATGAACGAAAAAGCCTTTCAAGAGTATTATGCCACGGGCTTCAGCCATTGTTATGGCTGTGGTACGTCGAACGAACACGGACTACACGTGAAAAGTTATTGGGCGGAGGATGAGCCCGATGTAACGGTGGCACATTTCACTCCCGAGCCACACCATACGGGTGGTTTCCCCGGTTTTGTATACGGCGGGCTGATCGCCGCCATCCTCGACTGCCATGGCAATGGTACGGCTGCCGCTGCCGGCTACAGACATCAGGGGCGCTCCATGGACACAGAGCCGAATCTCAGGTATGTGACGGCCAATCTCAATCTTAATTTCCGGCGTCCCACACCGATGGGGCAGGTGCTGGAGCTTCGTGCGCGCATCGTCGAAGTAACCGATCGCAAGGTGCAGATGGACATCTCACTTGTGGCGGACGGAGAGGCGACGGTGGAGGGAACGATGCTCTCTGTCCTCCTCCCCGAAAAGAGGTGAGATTATTGCGCTTCGGATGGGGTTATTTACCCGTTTACACGGGTTCTTTTTGTATATTTGCGCACGAATCGGAAGAGGCTGATCCGTTCGTGACGAGGTTTCTGCTTTTCCCCGATTTTTCATTTAGGAGTATCATTAATACTATTTTTTCGTGCTATGGCAGATACTAAGTATATCTTCGTGACCGGCGGTGTGGTTTCCTCTCTGGGAAAAGGCATTGTGGCTGCTTCTCTCGGCAAGCTCCTTCAGGCCCGCGGATTCAATGTTGCCCTTCAAAAATTCGACCCCTATATCAATATTGACCCGGGTACGCTCAATCCGTATGAGCACGGTGAGTGCTACGTGACTGAGGACGGACACGAGGCGGATTTGGACCTCGGCCATTACGAGCGTTTCCTCAATGCACCGACTTCTCGTGCCAATAATATCACGACGGGACGCATTTACCAGAATGTAATCCGCAAGGAACGCAAAGGTGAGTATCTGGGCAAGACTGTACAGGTGGTGCCTCATATCACGGATGAGATCAAACGCAACGTTAAGCTCTTGGGGCAGAAGCAGCAGTATGACTTCGTGATCACGGAGATCGGTGGCACGGTGGGCGACATCGAGTCGCTGCCTTTCCTCGAAAGTGTGCGTCAGCTCAAGTGGGAACTCGGCCAAAATTGTCTCTGCGTGCACCTGACCTATGTGCCTTACATCGCTGCTGCCGGTGAGGTGAAGACCAAACCTACTCAGCACTCCGTGAAGCAATTGCAGGAAGTCGGCATCCAGCCGGATATCCTCGTGCTCAGAACGGAGCACAAACTCCAACCTGAAATTCTGAAGAAAGTGGCGCTCTTCTGCAACGTATCGCCCGACTCGGTGGTGCAGAGCGTGGATGTGCCTACAATATATGAGGTGCCGCTCGTGCTGCAGTCTCAGCACATGGACGAGACTGTACTCCGCAAGGTGGGTCTCAAATTGGGACCGGTACCCGAGATGCGTCAGTGGCATGATTTCTTGGAAATGAAGCACTCTGCTACAGAGACTGTGACAATAGCATTGGTGGGTAAGTATGTGGAGCTGCAGGATGCGTATAAGTCCATCGACGAATCGCTCTTGCAGGCGGCTATATATAATAGGAAGAAGCTGAATCTCATCTCTATCCACAGCGAGAAGGTGACGGATGATAACGTGACAAGCCTCCTCGGCGAAGTGGACGGTATCGTCATTGCCCCGGGTTTTGGTGCACGTGGTGTGGAAGGAAAGCTGGTCGCCCTCAAATATGCTCGTGAGAATAATATCCCCACGCTGGGTATCTGTCTGGGTATGCAGTGCATGGTGATCGAGTATGCACGCAATGTCTTGGGTTATGCCGATGCCAATACGACAGAGATCGAACCCAAGACTGAACACAAGGTCATCGACTTGATGGACGAACAGAAGACCGTTACCGATATGGGCGGCTCGATGCGTCTGGGAGCCTATGACTGTACGTTGCGCAAGGGTTCCAAACTGGCAGCTGCTTATGGTCGCGAACAGATCCGCGAACGTCACCGTCACCGCTTCGAATTCAATAGCCGCTACCGTGAAGAACTGGAGAAGGCCGGCATGCTGTGCGTGGGAGAAAATCCCGACACGGGACTGGTGGAAGCTGTGGAAGTGCCGGGTTGTCGCTGGTATGTGGGGGTGCAATTCCATCCCGAATACAATAGCACGGTGGTCAATCCCAACCCCTTGTTTATGGCTTTCATGGGAGAAGCAATCAAAACGAAAAACGAAAGCAAATAATAATACCTCTCCCTCTCCTTAGATCCGCAAACTTATGCAGCGACACGAGGTGGACGGGGAGAAATAGGGTAGGCGTGCAGATGCACTCACTGTCTTGTTGGAAAAGAATATATGGATAAGAATACAGTAATAGGATTAGTATTGATCGGTGTGGTCATCTTCGGTTTTTCATGGCTGAACCGTCCCGATCCGAAAGAAATAGAAGCACAGCGTCAGGCTGCGATAGAGGCAGTCCGACAAGATTCGATAGCTAAGGCGGAGGCCGAAGCTGTAGCTGCTCAAACTGCAGCGGCAGTGCCCGACTCTCTCAAACAGGTATCCGACTACGGACAGTACGGTCTGTTGGCTTCGGCTACTCGTGGAACTGAGGAGGTTGTGGAGCTGAAGAACAGCAAGGTGCAGTTGAAACTGAGCACGAAGGGCGGTGCCATCCAAGAGGCTTTGCTCGTAGATTATAAAACCTATGACGGCAAGCCGCTCTACCTTTTCCGCCAAGGAGAATCGGATTTCAACCTGCCTCTCCGCACAGTGGACAATAGAGCTGTGGATACGCGCGACCTCTACTTCACACCCGTCGGACGCACGGACTCTTCCGTTGTGATGCGATTGGCCGTGGACAGTGCTACTTATTTGGATTTTGCTTACACACTGTTGCGTGAAGACTATCGTGTGCGAATGACTGTGAGCGGACAGAATCTGCACGCTCTCTTCCCTGCCAATATGACGATGCAGGACATCGAATGGTCGCAACGCATCCGTCGTCAAGAGCAGTCATGGAAGTTTGAGAATCAATACACCTCTACTTATTATAAGTTCTCAGGTGATGATGTAGAGCGACTGAGCGACAGCAAGCAAGAAGATAAGAAGACGCTGGAAGAACGCCTGCATTGGGTGTCGTTCAAGGATAAGTACTTCGCTTCCGTTTTGGTGAGCGATGGCCATTTTGAGAACAATAAGTTGGCTCAGAAAACAGCCCCTGAAGGATCCGATTATATCAAAGACTGTTCTATGTCAGCTACCTTCCCGTTGGACGTGCGTCCCGGAACGAAGGCCGGATTCACTTTCTTTTTTGGTCCGCTCAAGTACAATATGCTCCGCGCCTATGACAAGGAGGTGAAGGCTGAGGACAATCTCGATCTGGATCATTTGGTGTATTTGGGTGCGAGCATCTTCCGTTGGATCAATCGTTTCATGATTATTCCTGCCTCTACGTTCCTGCAGCAGTATTTCTCCAATTGGGGTTTGATCATCTTGTTACTCACATTGGGGATCAAGTTGCTTATCTCTCCGTTGGCTTACAAGGGATATATCTCATCTGCCAAAATGCGTCTGTTGCGTCCGCAGGTACAGGAGATCAATTCCAAGTATCAGGGCAAGGATCAGGAGACCATGATGAAACGTCAGAAAGCCACCATGGATCTCTATCGGGCGGCGGGTGCAGGTCCGATGAGCGGCTGTCTGCCCATGCTATTGCAGTTCCCGTTCCTCGTGGCCATGTATATGTACTTCCCCACAACCATTGACATCCGTCAGCAAAGTTTCTTGTGGGCCAAAGATTTGTCGTCGTACGATGCCATCTTTAGTTGGACCACTCATATCCCGCTCTTGTCCGACTTCTACGGTAATCACGTAAGTCTCTTCTGTTTGCTTATGTCGATATCCAACATCCTCTACATCCGTTACACGATGAATCAGTCCGATACGGGTCAGGAGGGTATGGCGATGCTCAAATGGATGCCGTACATTACGACAGTGATGTTCCTCTTCTTCTTCAATCAGAATGCATCGGGGCTTTGCTACTATTACTTCCTTTCTTCTATCATTACGGTGATTCAGTATTTCTCCACACGATTCCTTATTAACGAGGAGAAGCTGATGCTTCAGTTGGAAGAGAATAAGAAGAAGCCACGAAAGAAGTCAAAATGGATGGCACGACTCGAAGAGGCACAACGACAACAGGAAGCGGCACGACGTCAACAACAGAAAAGAAAATAACAGCGTACAATATGGAATTGGCAACAGAGATCGAGGCTTACGGTATTGTAAGTGTGTCTGTTGCCAATTTTAGCATATAGAACAAACATACAAGATGGAACCTCTGAAGCATGAATGCGGTATTGCCATGGTGCGATTGCGCAAACCGTTGAGTTATTACCACGATAAGTATGGCACTTGGATGTACGGCCTCAATAAGCTGTACCTCTTGATGGAGAAGCAACACAACCGTGGACAGGAAGGTGCCGGTCTGGCCGTGGTGAAACTCAATAGTCGCCCGGGAGAGGAATATCTCTTCCGCGAAAGAGCACTCGGCTCGAACGCTATTTCTGAGATATTCGATGCCGTGCATAAGTCTTTCCACGCTTATTCGGCCGAACAGCTTAGTGATGCTGCATTTGCATCGTCCCAGATTCCATACGCCGGTGAGTGCTACATGGGACACCTTCGCTACAGCACCACGGGTAAGAGCGGTCTCACCTTTGTACACCCGATGATACGCCGCAGCAATTGGCGTGCCAAGTGTTTGGCTATTTGTGGTAATTTCAATCTAACTAACGTTGATGGAATTTTCCAAGAGATTACCTCTGTGGGACAGCATCCGCGCAATATGTCTGATACACATATCCTGCTGGAACAGATAGGACACCGTCTCGACCGTGAGGTGGAACGTCTGTTCTGTCTCAGTAAAGGGCAAAATCTCAAAGGAATGGACATCACACATTTCATTGAGGAGCGTATTGATCTGTCCAATGTACTGAAGACTTGTAGCGGCTTTTGGGATGGCGGATACGTTATGTGTGGCGTGACGGGAAGTGGCGAGAGCTATGCCATGCGCGATCCGTGGGGCATACGTCCGGCATTCTATTATATGGATGACGAAATCATCGTGACAGCTTCTGAGCGTCCGGTTATACAAACGGCGATGAACCTCCCGGCCGAAGCTGTTCAAGAGCTGATGCCTGGTGAAGCCATTCTCATCAATAGCAACGGAGTACCCCGCATTGAGCGGATTTTGGAGCCGAAGCAATATCAAGCATGCTCGTTTGAGCGCATTTACTTCTCCCGCGGTAGCGACCAAGACATCTATCGCGAGAGAAAGGCATTGGGCTATCTCCTTTCGGATCGGATCCTTCGTTCGATCGATTACGACATACAGCATACCATCTTTTCATTCATCCCCAATACCGCCGAGGTGGCATATTACGGTATGATTGAAGGGATCGATCACTATCTTGATGAGCGCAAGATCCGCACGATCAGGGAGAATCCCCATATGAGTGAGACGGAGCTGCGTGAAGTGTTGGCTCAGAAGGTACGCGCCGAGAAGGTAGCAATCAAAGACATCAAGCTGAGAACATTTATCACCGAGGGTAACAGCCGAAACGATTTGGCTGCACATGTATATGATATTACATACGGAACAGTGACCCCTGGTGTGGACAATCTCGTTGTAATAGACGACAGTATCGTTCGCGGGACTACGTTGCGACAGAGTATCATCGGCATCATGGACCGATTGCAGCCCAAGAAGATCGTCATTGTGTCTAGCTCCCCGCAGATTCGCTACCCGGACTATTATGGTATCGACATGCGCAAGATGCGCGAGTTCGTGGCATTCCGTGCTGCTGTTGCCCTGTTGCAGGAGCGCGGCATGGAGCATATCCTGCACGAATCCTACCAAAAAGCTCTGGAGCTACGCAAGCAAAACTTCGGCGAAGAAGTCGAGAATGTGGTCAAAGCCATCTACAAACCTTTTACAGCTGAGGAGATTTCGGATAAGATCGTTGACATTTTGAAACCCGAAGGCGTGCGTGCCAAGGTAGAAATCGTGTATCAAAGTCTGGAAGGCTTACACGAAGCGATACCCAATCATCCCGGAGATTGGTATTTTTCTGGCGATTACCCGACGCCCGGTGGCGCCCATCTGGTCAATGAGGCCTTTATCAATTATATGGAAGAAGACTTAGGCAAATAATTTCCCTGAACCGATAAGAGCATAAATGAAGATATGAGAGAGCAAAGAAAAGCGTCATTGATACTTGACGATGGTAGCCGTTTTGACGGTTATTCATTCGGCTGTGAACGCCCTGTGGCGGGAGAAGTGGTTTTCAATACGGCCATGACCGGCTATGTAGAGAGCCTGACCGACCCCAGCTACCGCGGACAAATCATGGCCATGACCTATCCCCTCGTAGGCAATTACGGTGTGCCGACTACGGCAAAGAGGTCGGATGGTATCTCACAATACATGGAGAGCGACAAGATACACATGGAAGGAATCATTGTATCCGACTACTCTCACAACTATAGTCACTGGAATGCTGTGGAGGGTTTGTCCGATTGGCTCAAGCGTGAACAGGTATTCGGTTTGACGGGTATAGACACTCGCGCTTTGGCTAAGCACCTGCGTGAGCATGGAGCGCTGAAGGGAAAAATCATTCTCGAAGGGGGGGAAGACATCGACTTCGCCGATCCCTATGCTGTCAATCAGGTGGCAGAAGCCTCTTGTCGCGAGGTGATTACCTATGGCAATGGAAACAAAAAAGTCGTTCTGGTCGATTGTGGTGTGAAGGACAACATCATTCGCTCGCTTTTGCGGGACAATGTCACGCTCTATCGCGTGCCATGGGACTACGATTTCCACCAGATTGCCTATGACGGACTATTCATCAGCAACGGCCCGGGCGACCCGAATATGTGTGACGTTACTGTTGAGCACATCCGAAAAGCGATAGCCGGCGACAAACCTATATGCGGTATCTGCATGGGCAATCAGCTCTTGGCAAAAGCTGCCGGAGCCAATAT
Source organism: Porphyromonas loveana (assembly GCF_003096695.1). Classification (GTDB taxonomy): domain Bacteria; phylum Bacteroidota; class Bacteroidia; order Bacteroidales; family Porphyromonadaceae; genus Porphyromonas; species Porphyromonas loveana. The sequence goes on from NZ_QEKY01000004.1 coordinate 168,883, forward strand.
CTTCAAGCTCAAGTACGGACATCACAGCCACAACCAGCCAGTTCGTGAAGTGGGTACGAACAAATGCTACATCACCAGTCAGAACCATGGCTTCGCAGTCGATCCATCCTCTCTCGGAAGCGACTGGGAAGAACTATACATCAATCTGAATGATGGCACGAACGAAGGCATCCGCCACAAGTGCAAGCCCTTCTTCTCTGCCCAATTCCACCCCGAAGCTTGTGGAGGTCCTGTAGACACGATGTTTATTTTCGACGAATTCTTGAAAAACCTCTAAGTAAAGTAGCATACGAATATGATAGACAAGAGCAAAATAAAGAAAGTACTGCTGCTCGGTTCGGGCGCACTCAAAATAGGGGAGGCTGGTGAGTTTGACTATTCCGGCTCACAAGCGCTCAAGGCCATACGCGAGGAAGGCATCCGCACCGTGCTCGTGAATCCGAACATCGCTACCGTCCAAACATCCGAGGGCATAGCCGATGAGATCTATTTTTTGCCCGTTACCCCTTATTTCGTTGAGAAGGTAATCGAGAAGGAACGCCCAGATGGTATTCTTCTGGCCTTTGGTGGTCAGACGGCGCTCAACTGTGGTGTCGAGCTCTATCGCAGCGGAGTTTTGGAAAAGTACGGAGTGGAAGTGCTCGGTACGCCCGTCCAAGCTATCATGGACACGGAGGATCGTGAGCTTTTTGTTCGCAAGCTCGATGAGATCAATGTAAAAACCATCCAAAGTCAGGCTGTTGAGACCATAGAAGAAGCCCGTAAAGCTGCTCGCGAATTGGGTTATCCGGTGATTATCCGTGCCGCTTATGCACTGGGAGGACTCGGTAGCGGATTCTGCGACGACGAAGACGAACTCGACATCCTCTGCCAAAAGGCATTCTCTTTCAGTCCTCAGGTGCTCGTAGAGAAGAGCCTTAAGGGATGGAAAGAGGTAGAATATGAAGTAGTGCGCGACCGTTTCGACAATTGCATCACCGTATGTAATATGGAGAACTTCGACCCGCTCGGCATCCACACGGGCGAGAGTATTGTGATTGCACCCTCCCAGACCCTCACCAATAGCGAGTACCACAAGCTCCGCGAGCTGGCCATTCGCATTATTCGACACATCGGCATCGTAGGGGAGTGTAACGTACAGTACGCCCTTGACCCCGATAGTGAAGACTATCGTGTCATCGAGGTGAATGCCCGCCTCAGCCGTTCTTCGGCATTGGCATCCAAGGCTACGGGTTATCCTCTCGCTTTCGTTGCTGCCAAGTTGGGTTTGGGATACGGTCTCTTCGATCTCAAAAACTCCGTGACGCAGACCACTTCGGCTTTCTTCGAGCCGGCTCTTGACTATGTGGTTTGTAAGATACCTCGTTGGGACCTGGGTAAGTTCCACGGCGTGAGTCGTCAGTTGGGCTCTTCTATGAAGTCTGTCGGTGAAGTGATGGCCATCGGACGCACTTTCGAGGAGGCTATTCAGAAGGGATTGCGCATGATCGGTCAGGGCATGCACGGCTTTGTGGAGAACAAAGAACTCGTCATCCCCGATATTGACAAGGCCCTGAACGAACCGACGGATAGTCGCATCTTCGTGATCAGCAAGGCTTTCCGCCAAGGATATACCGTGGATAAAATCCACGAATTGACCAAGATCGACCGCTGGTTCTTGGAGAAACTCTACGGCATCGTCACCCTTGCCGAGGAAATGGAGTCCCTCGACAAACTCGAAGACCTCTCTCCCGCGCTCTTGGCCGAGGCGAAACTCCGCGGATTCTCGGACTTCCAAGTGGCCCGTGCCGTGCTGTCGCCGGATCCTACCGGCATGGAAGATGCCGCCGGACAGGTGCGTGCTCTGCGTAAGAAGCTGGGCATTGTGCCCGTTGTGAAGCGCATAGACACGCTTGCTGCCGAGTATCCTGCGCAGACCAACTACCTCTATCTCACCTATAGCGGCGACAGGCACGACATCGCCTACGCCCATGACGACCGCTCTGTCGTCGTACTCGGATCGGGAGCCTACCGTATCGGTAGCTCGGTGGAGTTCGACTGGTGTGGTGTCAATGCTTTGGATACCATCCGTAAGGAAGGCTATCGCTCCGTGATGATCAACTACAATCCGGAGACGGTGAGTACGGACTATGATGTTACCGACCGACTCTACTTCGACGAACTCACTTTCGAGCGCGTGATGGACATCTTGGAACTCGAAGATCCTCACGGTGTCATCGTCTCCACCGGCGGACAGATCCCCAACAATTTGGCTGTCCGTCTGGCAGAACAGCAGGTGCCCATCCTCGGTACTTCGGCGCAGAGCATCGACAATGCCGAGGACCGTCACAAGTTCTCTGCCATGCTCGACCGTCTTGGCATTGACCAACCCCGTTGGCGCGAGCTTTCTTCCATGGACGACATCGACGGCTTCGTTTCCGAGGTGGGCTACCCCGTCTTGGTGCGTCCCAGCTATGTGCTCTCCGGAGCTGCCATGAATGTGTGCTCCAATGACGAAGAGCTGCATCGCTTCTTGGAGTTGGCAGCCAACGTGTCCAAGCAACACCCCGTCGTAGTCAGTCAGTTTATTGAGCATGCCAAGGAGGTGGAGATGGATGCTGTGGCGCGCGACGGCGAGATCGTAGCCTATGCCATCAGCGAACACATCGAGTTCGCCGGAGTCCATTCTGGCGATGCCACCATCCAGTTCCCTGCTCAGAAATTGTATGTGGAGACGGTGCGCCGTATCAAGCGCATCAGCCGCGAGATCGCACGTGCGCTCAATATATCTGGCCCCTTCAATATCCAGTTCCTCGCCAAGGGCAATGACATCAAGGTGATCGAGTGTAACCTGCGTGCATCGCGCAGCTTCCCCTTCGTGAGCAAGGTGCTCAAGATCAACTTCATCGAGCTGGCCACACGTATCATGCTCGGCTTGCCTGTAGAGAAACCCAATAAGAGCGAGTTCGACCTCGACTATGTAGGCATCAAGGCCTCACAGTTCTCTTTCACTCGTCTGCAGAAGGCCGACCCCGTCTTAGGCGTGGATATGACCAGTACGGGCGAAGTCGGTTGTATCGCCGACGACACGGACGAAGCCGTGCTCAAGAGTATGCTTTCCGTGGGCTATCGCATTCCCAAGAAGACTGTGCTCCTCTCCACCGGCAGCTATAAGCAAAAAGTCGATATGCTTGACGCCACGACCATGTTGGCTGCCAAGGGCTACAAGATCTATGCCACCGAGGGGACGTACAACTTCCTCCGCGAGAACGGCATAGAAGCGACCAAAGTGTTCTGGCCCAGCGAGGACGGACAGCCACAAGCGCTCGAACTATTGCACAATCGGGAAGTGGAGTTGGTGGTCAATATTAATAAGAACCTGACAGCGGGTGAGCTGACCAACGGTTATAAACTGCGTCGTGCAGCCATCGATTTGAATATCCCCTTGGTGACCAATGCCCGTCTGGCTTCGGCTTTTATCACGGCATTCTGCAAGCACGATATGGACGATATTCGCATCAAGAGCTGGGCTGAGTATAAATAGTCCTCGCTCCGTTCCTTTGCACAGGGGGCCTGTCCGAACGAAAGTTCCGGACAGGTCCCTTTTCTTTTTGTCTCTTTTTGATGCTGTGAAGTTATAGTCTACAAAATAACGGGCTGAAAATCGAGAAAATATGGTGCCAAAAGACCAATGGAACTTGCGTAGAAAGTTTTTTGATTTGGCGCCATTTTCTTTCATAAATGGCGCCAAAATAATTTTGAAATGGCGTGACTTTTTTCGGCTATTTGTGCAGCATGAAATTCATAATACATACGTGAGTTCAACCTAACTCCATGCGCTAAGTTCGAACACACGTAAGGATTATTATGCATCGCTCCCGAGGAATGTGTTGTGAGCATCGTTTGTGTGCGGATAATCCCTATTTTTGTAATCGACTTTAGGTATTCGTTATCGAGTGTGTATGTGGACTAAAAGCTATAGGCTCTTTCCGTTTTTGTGGGTGTTGCTGCTCTTTGTAGTTGTCTGGCCTGTAGATGCCCAGCGTAATCATTCGTTCACTGTCGTCATCGATGCCGGCCACGGCGGGCATGATGCAGGCACGGTGGCCAATGGTTTGCGCGAGAAGGATGTCAATCTGGCTGTGGCCTTGCGTGTGGGACGTCTGATCAAAAGCCGTCATCCCGATGTGAAGGTGCTCTATACACGCGATAAGGACAACTTCGTCACGCTTATGGGGCGCGCAGAGTTTGCCAATAAGAACAATGCCGATCTATTTATCAGCATCCACGCCAACTCACAGGAGCGCGGTTCGGGTGCCTATGGTACCGAGACTTTCGTCATGGGACGGGAGCGCAACAATAAGAATATGGCTGTCGTGCAGCGAGAAAACTCCGTTATCTTGATGGAGAAGGACTACAAGACCGTTTACAAAGGCTTCGATCCCCGCTCGACAGAGAGCTATATCATGTTCGAACTGATCCAAAATGTGCATCAAGACCAGAGTATTCGTCTGGCACAGCAGATTCAGAAGAGATTTGTCTCCAAAGGACGTCACGACCGAGGTGTCAAGCTGGGTAATCTGGCCGTGCTCGTCTTTTCTGCCATGCCGAGTGTCTTGGTTGAGCTGGGTTTCGTCAGCAATCCTGCTGAGGCGCAGTATCTCAAGAGTGAAGCCGGTCGTGACGAGCTGGCATCGGCCATTGCCCAAGGCTTTACGCGCTATAAGGAGGACTACGACCGACGTTCGGGCAGGACTCCTGTGCCGCGGCCTGCAGAGGATGATAATAGTGCATCTGAAACAACACCTGACGTTAGTGCTCAGGAGGATACGGCGGCTACAGCCGAGCAGCCCGAACGTGTAACTCCCCAAACGAACACTGCCAAACCTGCGGCCAAGCCCCAGACGCGTACCTCTCGTGCCGCCAAGATTACCTATAAGATTCAGATATTTACCTCCAAGACCAAGCTGAAAGCCGGAGACAAACAGTTGAAAGGCTATAAGGTGACCACCGAACAGCGAGGCAAGCGATTTGCCTATCTGACTGGTTCCGCATCGAGCGAGGCGGAGGCTCGTAAGCTGCAACGCAAGGTGCGCAAGCATTTCCCCGATGCCTTCATCGTGGTCTATGAAGGGGGCAAACGCACCAGAGAGATATATTGACTCTAAAGTGGAATATGATAATAACATAGAGATATGAGAATAAGCAAATCGGTTAAGATCGGGGCCTTGGCTCTTATCGCTCTTTTCCTTCTGTACTTCGGTCTGAATTACCTGAAGGGGTTCAATATCTTCAAGAATGAGAATCTCTATTATGTCCGATTCTCAGAGGTAAAGAACGTCAATGTGGCCAGTCCCGTGTTCGTCCAGGGGTACAAAGTAGGTGTGGTGAAGTCGCTCGATTTCGACTACGTCAGCGGTAATTCCACCATTGTTTGCATTGACCTGGATAAGAACTTTCGTATGCCTAAGGGCAGTATGCTAGCCATCCATCAGACGGCTCTGAGTGGTGCCGAACTTCGGATCATACAGGGTGATATTCGGAAAGGCTATCTCTCCCCCGGAGATACAATTCGGGCCGACATGAATGGGGATGATATTATGTCTATGGCGACCAACAAAGTCATGCCTGCCGTAGTCGATATGATGCCGAAGATTGATTCTGCCGTCATAGGTCTGTCTGCTCTGATCAATGATCCCAACTTGCTTGTCATACTGGAGAATCTGGCGGCTTCGACGCGAAACCTCAATGCGTTGACTGCTTCTCTGAATCAGTCCGTCAGCAAGCAGCTGCCGGTTGTACTCGCCAATGCGCGTACGATCACGGATAATGTCGTGGAGGTGTCGGACGAATTGAAGAAAGTGAAATTGGAATCCTTGGTGACCGAGCTGCAGGCCACGACTGAGAATCTGAGAGTATTCACCAATCAGATACGAAATGCCGACGGATCGCTCGGGATGTTGCTGAATGACAAGTCCCTCTATCTGCGACTGGACAGCCTGGCAGCAAGCACCGATGCTCTCGTGCGCGACCTCAAGGCCAATCCGAAGCGATACGTACGCTTCTCAGTATTCTGATCGAAGCTGTGTCATTATCGACACAGCTCCATATAAGCATATCAGTATGACGAAACGAATTTCCGCCCTCTTGCTCTTCTCGCTCCTTCTGATGCTGTCAACAGCTTGCCATCAGGATCGGAAACAGGAGGTGCAGCAGTTGCTCTCGGCGATGCGTAAGGCCTACGAAGCGGCAGACTATTCCGGTGTGCGTCTTCTGGCCGACAGTCTCCACAATCATTATGCCACTGACACTGTGGCACGCCGCGAGGCGTTGACGCTGAGCCGCGAGGCGGAGTGCAAAGAGGCAGAACGCAATATGCAGTATGCGGATAGCATGCTGCGGATCGTATCGGCACGTATCGACAGCTTGGCTCCTTCATTCAAGAAAAATACGCCGACGGAGTCCGGAGAGTTTGAGTATTTTCTGGCGGGCTTCGGGCCTGCTCCGACCGAAGAGCGCACGCGCCTGCGCTGTGGAGCGGACACGCTCGGACAGCTCCATGTCCTGAGTGTTTATGTGGGTAGCAAGTCCATCCTGCACACAGCTCTGAGGCTTTCAGACGCTCAGACTAAGTCCTCCATACAAACGGCCGATGTCCCTTTCGACGGAGCACTCAACTACCGTTTTGCTGACCTCGGACTGAACTACGAACTGGTGACTTATCCACAAGAGGAAACAGCCAAGCTGGCAGACTTCTTCATGCAGGCCGATTCGGAAGGCCATGCCCTTCGTGCAGAGCTTTTGTCGAAGGGAAAAGTCGTTCATTCGTTCCCGATCTCGCGTGCCGATGTCAAGGCGCTCTCGTCCACAGCCCGTATCAGACAGCTCTTCGACTCCCGCCAGACGTTTCGTCACGAGAGAGCCAAAGCCCAAAAGCGCATCACTTATTTGAAAGAGAAGCTCGATGCATCTGTTCGTTAGAGACTCTTTTATTTTTCCCATTCACTCTTCACCGATATCATGACAGGAGCCCCTACGATTCGTTTTGTCAGTTTATTGCGACAGAATATAAATGTCGCTTTTCTCATTGTGGGCATAATCCTCCTATCTCTTTTATATCCTCTGGTAAAAGACTGGCAGGTGTACGAACCGAAGCAGGCTACTCCTCCTTTCTTTATATGGGTGTATGTCATAGTTATGGGAGGGATGTTTCTTGTTACAGAGGTGAAAGATATTGTTCGGGCTGATGTGAATACACCATGCAAACTAATGCTCCTGTTGTTCATCTTTACCGCGATAAGTCAGCTGTTGAGCGTTGCCATCGGAGTGACCTGGTTTTTTTGTGCCACTGCATACGCTTATGCTATTATTCGTAGGAAGTTCTACTTGCCGGTCGGAACTCTCGTTTTGCTACTGGCTTATTATCTCTTCCAGGTGACGGGTCTTATAGGCTCTGTCGAGATGAAGGATGGCCTGCACACGCTCAAGCAGCAGCTACCATTGTTGGCCTTGCCATTGGCTTTTTGTTGCTGGCGTCCCTCCAGTAGTGAGTGGCGTGTTTTTCTTGCCGTCTCTTATCGTTTTGTGTTGGTGTACTTGTCCTGCATTATTCTGATGTGCATACTTCTGACGCAATACTACGACCAATCTGTTTTGTCGGCTTTCTCGTTTGACAAGTTCTACCTAAAGACTCCTTACCCTACGTTGGCTTCGAGTTTCAGTATGCTTTATTGGACGCATTTTACCCATCCCACCTATATCTTTTTGGGTATATATGCCATCTTCATTGCAGTTGCCATACGTCAGTATTTTTATAGAGAGCAAGTGATCTCTACGGTGGAAGCGATATATGGTCTGGTGACGCTCTCCTGTTTCGCCTTTATCGCGCAGAGTCGCTTGGCTATGCTTCTTATTCCTCTGACGGTTATGATCTTTTTCCTTTTGCGCTCCTTTCTGCTCAGAAGAAAGAAGAGATTGTTTTTGGTGCTCTTTGTGATTCTTGTGGGTGGAGGGATCGTGAATAGCCTTCTGTCCCATCGTTTCTTTTCTTACGGAGAGCGGATGCAGATGCGAGAAGTCGCTATGCAAGTGATCCAATCTCATCCACTCACCGGAGTACGTTTGGGTAGTATGGACAATATATTGCAGGCTTGGATCGAAACCGACGTTCAACTGAAACATCCACATAATCAGTTCTTGGCCGATGGTATGCAGTTTGGCATCATAGGCATCATCTTTTTGGTTTTGTTCATGGTGGGGCTGATTTACTTTGCTTATCGTGAGAAGCGGTATGTGTTTCTCCTTTTTCTGCTTACCACCCTCCTGACTATGACCATAGAATCGCCTCTTGTCTTTGTCCGAGGAGTCTATTTGCTCGCTTTTTGGTTCTCGACCTTTGCCGTTATGCCTATTCGGAAGGATGATTTAGTGCTAAAGAAATATTCAAAAACCTCTTAATGCGCTCTGGAAGCGTCCGCGAGGTTTATCAATGGGAGTCAAGTGATGAAGAAGCAGAAGCCGGGGAAGTTGTACTATTCGATCAGTGAGGTGGCGCGTATGTTCGGCGTGCCTGACTCTACTTTGCGCTTCTGGGAGAAGGAGTTTCCGGCGCTGAAGCCGCGTACTTCTCCCGGTGGTACGCGTCGCTATACGGCCAAAGACATTGAGACGGTGCGCCTCATTCATCACCTCACCAAAGAGAAAGGTCTGACGCTCTCGGGAGCCAAACAGGCTCTTTCCAATGATTATGACGGCACTACCCGCCGTGAAGAAGTCATCAACCGACTGAAAGAAATCCGCCAAGAACTCTGTGACATCCGCGATGCCATAGATAAGTGGGAGCGGAAGAATCTTTATTAAAGGTAGAGCTGACACTATGGACGCTGCATTCGACTTGCTGCTACAAGCTTGGAAGATAAGTGGCCTTGCCGTCGGCATGAACGACGAAGAGCTCATACGCTTACTTGACGACTGCCGATACAAGGTCGAACGACTCTCTACAGATGAATTATATGCCATCGGAGGGGACAAGCTCCATGACCTGCGCATCGTAGGTAGTGGCGAGATTCGGGCCGAGATGGTGGGGGCTTCTGGAAAGCAAATACTGATGGATACGTTAGGCCCCGGGCGTATATTGGCTCCGGCTCTGCTCTTTGCTTCGGAGAATCATCTGCCCGTTACGCTATTGGCTAATGAAGTGAGTCTGATCTTCCGAATCGGTAAGGAGGAATTCAAAGCGATGATGCACCGGCATCCGGAGCTGATGGTCAATTTCATCGGGATGATCTCTGATACCAGTACTTTCTTGATGAAGAAAATCCATCAACTCAGTTTGCGCAGTCTCCAAGGACGCATTGGTGATTATCTGATGCAACTCTCTCGCAACAGCTCGAGTAGCCAGATCCACATAGAGTCGTCGTGGAAAGATCTGGCCGACCGCTTCGGTGTGAACAGACAGTCATTGGCGCGGAGTCTCTCTCAGCTCGAAGAGGAGGGATTGATTCGAGTCACAGGTAAACGTATAGCAATACTCCAACCTCACCGACTGGCGAGATTGGAGTAGTCAGAGAGGGTCTCTATTGGTTCTTACTTTAGGCTATCAGCGTCTTGATGTCCTCTTCCACAGTGCCGATGCCAGCGATGCCGAAGTTGTCAATCAGAACTTTGGCCACATTGGGTGAGAGGAAAGCCGGTAGGGTGGGCCCTACGTGGATGTTTTTGATGCCGAGACTCAGCAACGCCAACAAGACGATAACGGCTTTCTGCTCATACCAAGCTATGTTGTAAACGATAGGTAGCTTGTTGATGTCGTCCAATCCCATTACTTCTTTCAGCTTCAGCGCTATCACGGCCAGCGAATAGCTGTCGTTGCATTGTCCGGCGTCGAGGACGCGGGGGATGCCGCCTATATCACCGAGCGGGAGCTTGTTGTAGCGGAACTTGGCACATCCCGACGTGAGGATGACCGTGTCTGAAGGCAGTGCCTCGGCAAACTCCGTGAAGTAGCTTCTTCCCTTCTGACGACCGTCGCATCCGCTCATGACCACGAATTTGCGGATGGCTCCACTGCTCACGGCCTCTACTACTTTGTCCGCCATGCTGAGCACCTGATGATGGGCAAAACCGCCGATGATGCTGCCGCTTTCGATGGCTGTGGGCGGTTGGCAGGTTTTGGCCATGGCGATGATTTCGCTGAAATCCTTATGTCCCGCTGCATCACTTTCGATGTATTTGAAGCCCGGATATCCGGCTGCATTGGTCGTGTACACCCGATCTCTATAGCTTGCTCCCGCTGTGGGTGGTACGATGCAGTTGGTGGTGAATAGGATGGGGCCGTTGAATGTCTCGAATTCCTCGCGTTGTTTCCACCAAGCATTGCCATAGTTGCCTATGAAATGCTTGTATTTTTTGAACTTCGGGTAGTAATTGGCCGGTAGCATCTCGCTATGCGTATAGACGTCTATACCGGTACCTTCGGTTTGTTCGAGGAGCATCTCCATATCTTTCAGGTCGTGACCGCTGATGAGGATGCCCGGACGATTGCCCACGCCGATGTTTACTTCCGTAATTTCGGGATGTCCGAAGCTCTCGGTATTGGCTTTGTCGAGGAGTGCCATCACTTTGACACCGAAGGATCCTGTCTCCAATACCAGAGCTGTGAGTTCGTCAGCCGATAGAAGCCCCATTGTGACGTCGTGGAGAGCGCGCTCGACAAAGGCGTTGATCTCGTCGTCTTCATAACCCAGACGACCGGCGTGTTCGGCATAAGCGGCCAAGCCTTTGAGCCCGTAGATGGTAAGTTCTTTGAGTGAGCGCAGATCTTCGTTGGTCTCTCGGAGGATGCCCACACCGAGCGCCAATCGGTCATATTCTTCGGGGCTGCCTTGCATCGTCACGGCTTCGTTCGCAGGGAGTTGCACGCCTTGCGCTGTGGCTTCCTGCAACAGGCGCGCTTTGAGGGCGAAGGTGTTGTCCACTCGTTTGGCAATGGAGGTATAGTCGAAGTTGGCATTCGTAATTGTGGCAAAGAGCGACTCCATGATAGTCTTGTCGGCCGTGCGGTAGTCGGCCGCAACTCCTGCACGTCGCATGGCGGTGGTGATGATGGCAATGCCCTTGAGATTGAATATGAGCAAATCCATCAGATTGGCGGTGCTGTAGTCCTTGCCGCAGACCCCTTTGAGCAAGCATCCTTTGTTGCCCGCTGTTTCTTGACATTGATAGCAAAACATTTTCTGTTCCATTTGTTCTGTCTCCTTTTTTGCGTTAATCGATCATTGATTTGTTTCTGATGCAAAGGTAGAGACGCCCGTCTGCTCCAAATGTCGCATAGGCGACACGGCGATTTTGCGGTTGCATGATTCGGGAGGATAAATGGCCCTTCTTGCCGGAGGCTCCATAGGCTTATAAAAAATCTACTAGTAGTTTTCACGCGAACTACTAGTGGTTTTCGGAGAATCTACTAGTAGATTTGTCGGGAGTCAGACGTGGAACTATCAGAGGAAAGGGCATAGAGAGAATGAGAGGTAAGTAAATCGAAATGAGATGGATTTGCAGTGTATTAGTCCATTCTTTGAATGGTAACGAAGAGGTAGGAGAAGGTAACTGACGGAAGGCTATTCGGTAACTCATCTTTCTGTCATTGCGGTGCTGATGCTTTGTGTTACAATGTTTTGCGTAGCGAAGAACGCTTCGGTAACGGGTAACTTTGCCCATAAAAAGAAGCGTATGCAAATAGACAAAATGAAGGTGTTGCTCTACCTGAAAAAGAGCGGATTGGACAAGTCGGGACAGGCTCCGATTATGGGGCGGATAACTTACGGGCGAACCATCGCCCAATTCAGTTGTAAACTGTCGTGCGACCCCAAGTTGTGGAATGCTCGTGAGAGCAGACTGAACGGCAAGAGCCGTGAAGCGGTGGTAACGAATGGCAAGTTGGAACGCTTGCTTCTCTCGGTACAGTCGGCTTATCGACTCCTTTGCGAGCGAGGAGCGGTCTTTACGGCAACAGACATCAAGGAGCAGTTTCAAGGCAGTATGCAGAGCCAGACAACCTTCTTGGAGCGATACGATCGAATGGTCGAAGAGTTGGAGCAAAAGGTGGGCATCGAAATAAAGGCTACGACTATGAGAGGTTACTATACTATCCGTAAGCATCTGCAAGTCTTTATTGGTGAGAAGTACCACACGGCAGACATTCCTTTCGGACAGATAGAAGAAGATTTCTTGGAAAGTCTTCAACGCTACTCTATTGGAGTATTAGGACATTCGCAAGCCTATTATCGTAAGATGACATTGATGGTAAAGAAAGTCTGCCGTTTGGCGTATCGTGAAGGCTTGACAGAGCGACAACTATTTGCGCACGTGGAGATAGAGCGAGGAGAGAACAAACAACCTCGTGCTTTGGATAGGACTTCGTTGGATAAGTTGCTGGGATTGACCTTTGAGCCGTATGAGGTGGAGTTGGAGACCGCTCGCAATCTCTTTCTCTTCTCCTGTTATACGGGTGTTGCCTATTGCGATATGGTTGCCCTTAATCGGGAACACCTCTTTACGGATGATGAGGGAGCTTTGTGGTTGAAGTTCCGCAGACAGAAGACCAATACCCTTTGCCGTGTGAAGCTCCTATCCGAAGCGGTGCGTTTGATCGAGCGGTATCAATCGGGTGAACGCAACACTCTTTTTGCTTCCATAGCCTATTCGGCTTACCTCGTCCAACTCAAAGCTCTGCAACTTCGGGCAGGTATCTCCATTCCCCTTTCGGCACACGTTGGTCGCCACACTTTTGCTACCTTGATTACCTTGGAACGTGGTGTTTCCATTGAAACGGTCAGCCGAATGTTGGGACATAGCAATATCCAAACGACCGAACGGTACGCCCACGTTACCCCGAAGAAACTCTTCGATGAGTTCGAGCGGTTTCTCTCTTTCACTGAAAATCTAACCTTAACCCTATAAGAGCTATGCGCAGTACATTCAAAATCCTATTCTATATCAATAAGAACAAGACCAAAACGGACGGCACAACGGCAATCCTTTGTCGTATTACGATTGATG
>NZ_QEKY01000005.1 GCF_003096695.1 Porphyromonas loveana
TAACTAAGGTGCTAGTGCCGTAAAAGGCGTCCACGCGAGGTAAGTAACAGTGCCATGCGAAAGAGTTCTTTTGCATGGCACTGTTTTTTTGTGAAGATAGAATAAAACGAAAATTATCTCCGATATGCTATCTCGTCATCATGAGACTCAAATCCGAACAGCAATGTTGCGCTTTATGATGCACGTAGAATGTACCGGCAGAAAAAAGATTTTTGGTGCGAGGAAATTTCTTACCTTTGTTAGCATCGCTCTGCCACGCAAGGCGTATGCCGGCGACAAACAAAGCCAAACAAAAAATAAAGAGAAAACAAAAAGACCGTAATGAACGAATTCAAGAAATATGCGACCCGACACTTGAGCCTCAATGCCCAAGCGTTGGATGACTACACAAAGATCCAAAGCAGCTACATCTCTCCCACCATCATCGAAGAACGACAGCTCAACGTAGCTCAGATGGACGTCTTCTCACGTCTGATGATGGACAGGATCATCTTCCTCGGCAGTCAAATAGACGACTATGCCGCCAACGTGATCCAAGCACAACTACTCTATCTCGACAGTGCCGACCCGGGCAAAGACATCTCCATCTATCTAAACTCCCCGGGGGGATCGGTATATGCAGGATATGGTATATATGACACGATGCAGTACATCGGCTGCGATGTGGCTACCATCTGCACCGGTATGGCCGCCTCCATGGCTTCCGTTCTACTCGTAGCCGGAACAAAGGGGAAGCGTTTCGCACTGCCCCACTCTCGTGTGATGATACACCAACCGCTCGGAGGAATGCAGGGGCAGGCCAGCGATCTGGAGATTGCAGCCCGCGAGATACTGCGCGTCAAGAAAGAATTATACTCGATCATCTCCTCTCACAGTGGCAAGTCCATTGAGGAAGTGGAGCGCGACAGCGACCGTGATTATTGGATGACTGCTCCTGAAGCACTGGCATACGGCATGATCGACAAAATCCTCGAAAAGAACAGCAAGTAACTCCCAGCCCAATAGTACCTATTGACATATAATGGCCAAGAAGAAAGACGAAGAGTACTGCAGTTTCTGCGGCGCACCGAGGAGTCAGACCAATCTGATGCTGGAGGGCATCAACGCCTTGATCTGCGACGAGTGTGCCCGACGAGCCGGAGAAGTAATCGAAGAAGCGCTACATAAAGCCAACCAGAGCGCGGCTGAGAAACTCACCAAAGAGGCTCTGCCCCATCCTATTGAGATCAAAGATTTCCTGGACTCCTACGTGATCGGACAGGAAGATGCCAAACGTTTTCTATCTGTAGCGGTGTATAACCACTACAAGCGTCTGCTCCAGAATGACGACAAGGATGGTGTGGAGATTGAGAAGAGCAACATCATCATGGTAGGCTCTACCGGTACGGGTAAGACCCTGTTGGCACGCACCATAGCTAAGATGCTGCATGTTCCCTTCGCTGTAGTAGATGCCACAGTACTCACAGAGGCAGGATATGTGGGAGAGGATATAGAAAGCATTCTCACCAGACTACTACAAGCTGCAGACTATGATGTTAAGCAAGCTGAGAGAGGTATTGTCTTCATTGATGAGATAGACAAGATCGCACGCAAAAGCGACAATCCGTCCATCACCCGCGACGTAAGTGGTGAGGGCGTACAACAAGGACTACTCAAGCTCCTTGAAGGATCGGTGGTGAACGTGCCGCCACAAGGCGGTCGCAAGCATCCCGAACAGAAGATGATCCCCGTGGATACGAAACACATCCTCTTTATCTGTGCAGGAGCCTTCGACGGCATCGAAAAGAAGATCGCTCAGCGACTGAACACTCGCATGGTAGGTTATACCGCAGGGCTGCAGAACAAAAAAATCGATCGTGAGAATATGCTCCGCTATATCCGCCCACAAGACCTGAAGTCGTACGGACTGATTCCGGAAATTATCGGCAGATTGCCGATTTTGACTCATTTGGAGCCATTGGATAGGACAGCTCTGCGCAACATTATGACAGAGCCCAAGAACGCTATCACCAAGCAATACGAAAAGCTGTTTGCGATGGATGGCATCAAGCTCTCGTTTACGCCGGACATGTTGGACTTTGTTGTCGACAAGGCAGTAGAGTTCAAACTTGGTGCCCGTGGGCTACGCTCCATCGTAGAGACCATCATGATGGATGCCATGTTTACCATGCCATCCGGCAAAAAGAAAACATTAGTAGTGGACAAGGCTTACGCCGAAGCGCATCTGGCTGTTGACGAACTGCTACAAGAAGATTAATCGACACATCTGAATAGTGCAAATAGGCGCAGGCAAAGCACAAAAAGAGCAGATCATGGACATCAATCTGGCCGAAAAGTTACAGCTGTATTTTGGATTTGACCGCTTCAAGGGCAATCAGGAGGCTATCATCAAGAACGTCTTGAATGAAAGAAACACCTTCGTACTCATGCCTACAGGCGGGGGCAAGTCGCTATGTTATCAGCTGCCCGCAATGTTGATGCCAGGAACGGCCATTGTCGTATCGCCCCTCATCGCTTTGATGAAGAATCAGGTCGATGCGATGCGCAGCTTCAGCGCCAAGGATGGTGTGGCTCACTTCATGAACTCTTCGCTGAATAAGACTCAGCTCGAACGTGTTAAGAAAGATGTGCGCGACGGGCTGACCAAACTCTTATATGTGGCTCCCGAATCTCTGACCAAAGAGGAGAACATCGCTTTCTTGCATGATGTGAATATCTCATTCTATGCTATAGACGAAGCTCACTGTATATCGGAATGGGGGCACGACTTCAGGCCGGAATACAGACGTATTCGCCCTATTATCAACGAGATAGCACCGAGGCCAATCATCACCCTCACGGCGACAGCCACGCCGAAAGTACAGCACGACATTCAAAAGAATCTGGGAATGATGGACGCCGATGTCTTTAAATCATCGTTCAATCGCCCCAACCTTTTTTACCATATTCGGCCGAAAACGCAAGACGTAGATCGTGACGTAGTCAAATACATCCTTTCAAACCCCGGAAAGAGTGGAATTGTCTATTGCATGAGTCGAAATAAAGTAACTACTTTTGCGCAAGTTTTGCAGGCCAACGGGATAAAGGCCCTTCCCTACCACGCCGGATTAGATCCGAGTGAGCGGGCACACAACCAAGATGCATTTCTGAGCGAAGATGCAAGCGTGATAGTCGCAACGATCGCCTTCGGGATGGGCATTGACAAACCGGATGTGCGATATGTAATCCATTACGACATGCCGAAGAGTCTCGAGGGATATTACCAAGAGACCGGTCGTGCCGGCCGTGATGGAGGAGAAGGCGAATGCATAGCCTTCTATCGAGCCAAAGACCTGCAACGCTTGGAGAAATTCATGCAAGGCAAACCCGTCTCCGAACAAGAGATAGGGCGACAACTATTAGCCGAGACTGCGGCATTTGCCGAAAGTCGGGTATGCCGACGCAAGCTGTTACTCCATTATTTTGGTGAAGAATATTCTCAAGAGAACTGTGGCGCATGTGACAACTGCGCAGGTACGTATAAACACGTGGAAGCAAAAGAATTATTATTGAACGTTTTGGAAGCTGTCTCTGCACTAAAAGAACAGTTCAAAACGGAGTATGTGATAAGCGTCTTAATGGGCGAACTCACTCCCGATGTGGAATCATTCGGTCATCAGGAATTGGAAGTTTTCGGCATCGGAAGTGACGAGTCGGAAGCAACGTGGGCTGCAGTCATTCGACAAGCGCTCCTTTCCGGCTACCTAAGTCGCGACATTGAGAACTACGGGCTATTGAAAGTTACTGCAAAAGGCAAGAAATTCGCCCTCAAACCCGTTTCTTTCAAGATCGTTGAAGAGAGCGAAGAGGACGAGGAAGAGGATGCAGCTAAGGCCGGAGGTCGAGGATCGAGCGGAGCCATGGATCCTGTTCTATTCTCCATGATGAAAGATCTTCGGAAGAAGTTGGGAGCATCTCTCAAGCTCCCCCCCTATGTAATCTTCCAAGATCCTTCTCTGGAAGCAATGGCCACTTTCTATCCAGTAACGATAGAAGAGCTACAGAATATCCCCGGTGTTGGAGCAGGGAAAGCTGCACGCTATGGCAAAGAATTCTTGGTGCTGATACGTCGACACGTGGAAGAGAACGAAATCGAACGACCCGAAGATATGCGCGTCCGTACGTTGGCGAACAAATCGAAGATGAAAGTTTCCATCGTGCAGCAGATCGACCGCAAAGTAGCCCTCGATGACATAGCCATGAGTCATGGCTTAGACTTCCCAGAGCTACTGTCCGAAGTAGAAGCTATCGTCTATTCCGGCACTCGTATTAATATAGACTACTTCATCAGTGAAGTCATGGACGAGGATCATCTTGAAGACATATACGAATACTACAAGGAATCCACGACAGACTGCTTAGAAGAAGCAATGAAGGAGTTAGGGCACGATTATTCGGAGGAAGAGATTCGTCTGGTTAGGATCAAGTTCTTATCAGAAATGGCAAACTAATCGCATCTGTGAGGATGCAACAAAAAACTGTACACAAGATGAAAAAGGCAGGAATGCGAATCGGCATATTATTGTCACTGCTGTGTTGGATACTTCCTTCTGTAGGACAAAAAAACGTAATAGACGAAGTGGTGTGGATGGTAGGAGACGAACCCATCTTGCGTTCGGACGTAGAAGCGACCAAACGCTTCCTGCTCAGCTCCGGTCAGGCGCTCCAAGGCAATCCAGACTGTTACATTCCGGAACAAATAGCGATCCAAAAGCTTTTCCTCAATCAAGCCAAGATAGACAGTATCGAGGTGAGCGAATCAGACGTGAATCGCTACGTGGATATGTATCTCTCAAATTACATTCAGCAGTTCGGCTCCAAGGAAAAGATGGAAGAGTACTTCAATCGAAAGTACACACAGATACGCGAAGAGCAGCGTGTAGAGGTACGAAATGGAGAGATCGTCCGTCTCATGCGCAGGAAAATTGATGAGAACGTAAAAGTTACTCCCTCAGAGATTCGTCAATACTTTGCCTCTCTGCCTCAGGACAGTTTGCCCTATATCCCCACAACGGTAGAAGTACAATTGTTGTCCATTAAACCTGTTATTTCTCTACAGGAAACGGATGCTATCAAAAAGAGATTACGCGAATTCTCTGATGAGATCAACGATGGTCGACGTGACTTCTCTACAATTGCCCGATTGTATTCCGAGGATAACAAGACGGCTCTGCAAGGAGGAGAATATGGCTTTGTCAGTAAAGCTTCTTTAGATGCAGAGTTTGCACGAGTAGTCTTCTCCCTCAACAACACCAAGCGCGTATCTCCTATTATCAAGACCGACGATGGCTACCACATCGCCCAGTTAATCGAAAAAAGAGGTGACGTCATCAATTTCCGACAAATCGTCCTTAAACCAAAAGTGTCCAACATAGCACTAACGGAGGCAACCTCGAAATTGGACAGTTTATATGCGCTCATCAACGACGGCAAACTCACATTCGAAAAAGCAGTAACCCTCCACTCTGAAGATACAGACACGCGAAACAATCAGGGCCTCATGGTCAATAAAGACCTTGAGAGCGACTTCTATAGCTCCTCTCGCTTCAAGTATGAAGAGCTGCCTCAGGACATTAGTCAAGCTGTTTATAATTTGAAACCCAATGAAATATCCAAACCTTTCGTCTTGAAAACAGACAGAGGCAGCGAAGAGGTTGTAATAGTGAAAGTCAAGAATAGAATCGAAGGACACAGAGCCAATATGAACTCCGACTTCCAGACAATCAAGGCACTCGCACTCAACAAGAAAAAAGAAAGCGTGGTGGATGCGTGGATTCTCAAAAAACAGAAGGAAACCTACATTCACATCGAACCGGCTTACCGCAACTGCGAATTCCGCTATCCGGGTTGGTTGGAAAAATAATGCATCCTTTCTGAGGATAGCTGGCTCTCCTTCGAGCATGGTCTTTCCTCCAGACGACAACCCAATGAAAAAGGGAGAAAAGCAGGCATCTCGGTTTAGCTGCCGACACTTAGTGGCAATAGTTCTGATTGCCATTATCTCTTTTTCTGCGCTTGCCTCCCTCCAAGGCCCCCCACCCAAAAGAGAAAAGGGAAGAACGCATGTGGTTCTTGAGCACGCTGACGAACTACGTTACGAAAGAATATACAACCCCGACGTCCAACGCTTGATCGGGAATGTCGTCATCAAGCACGAAGGAGCAGTGATGCGCTGCGACAGCGCTCACCTCAATCAGAAAGAAAATACATTCGAAGCTTTCGGACAAGTCTCTATGCAACAGGGTGACACCGTGTCTATGTACGCCCGCTACCTCCACTACGATGGCAATCTCAAGTTCGCTCGACTACGCCATTCGGTTCGATTGGAGAATCGTTCCGCTACCCTCTTCACCGACAGTTTGGACTACGACCGAGTAGAGAATCTCGGCTACTATTTCGATGGTGGTAGCATTGTCGATTCGCTCAACACCCTCACTTCCAACTACGGAGAATACTCCCCCACGACTTCCGATGCCGTATTTCGCAACAACGTCCACCTCGAAAACGAGGACTACACCATGGACACGGAAGAACTCCACTATAATACGGATACAAAGATCAGCTACATCATGGGACCGACGGAGATGAAGTCGGACTCCGGCTACATCGTATCCACCCGTGGCGTTTACGATTCCAATACCGATGTAGGTATATTATTGGATCGCTCCGTGGTGTACTCATCTAACGGTGCTAAGCAGTTGACCGGTGACTCCATTTTCTACGACCGAAAGAACAGTTTTGGAGAAGCCTTCGGCGACATGATCCTCACAGACACCATCAATCGCTCTTCTCTCTACGGCGATTATGGCTACTTCGATGAGAAGAAAGACTACGCCTTCGCCACCCAACGAGCCTACCTGATAGACTACTCCAAGCCCGATACGCTGTGGACTGCGGCCGACACATTGGAGCTGATCACCCAACGACGTATTCCGGAGGACAGGCGGATCGTTCGCGGCTATAGACACGTCCGCGTTTTCCGCTCGGATGTACAAGCAATTGCCGACTCCTTACAGTACGACTCTCGCGATTCCATCCTGCACCTCTATGACAATCCCATCATGTGGAACGAAGATGCACAACTCAGTGGCGACACGATATGCTTCCAGTTCCGTAATGATAGTCTGGAATATGTGGATGTGCTAGACAAAGCTCTTGCAGTCCGGCAGATAGACACGCTCATGTACGACCAACTGGCAGGTCGTCGAATGCGCGCCTATATACAGGACAGTCTTGTCCGCCAACTACAGGTACACGGCAATGCCGAAGTCATCCAGTACGAGCAGCACAAGCGATCTAAGCGATGGTATCTGATGAATAGGATAGAAGCTCCCAGCATCATAGCCGACTTCGAGAAAGGACAGATACAAAAGGTACTCCTTCAAGGAGTAGCCACGGGCAAAGGCTACCCCATCAAGATGCTCACTCCCGAACTACAACGCCTCGCATCCTTCCGTTGGGAAGAAGCCATGCGACCAAAATCAAAGAACGATCTCTTCCGTAGTCAACCAGATTCGGTCGTTGTCCACCGATCTTTATCGGATCTCCGACGATTTAGAGGTGCTCAGGCCGCACTACTTGCTTATACGGCATTGGCTGCTGAAGAGAAAAGAGATTCTTTGGCTACAGCCGCTCTCACACAAGATACTAAGCAAGCTGATTCGACTGAGCAACCACCGATCAATTCGGAGCCACAGCTATCACCCTTCATTGCCAGACCGACTGAAGACAGCCAGCAAAAGGATTTCTTCGACATTTTCTTCACACCACACATTTTCAACAGAGAACAACCATGGGATTAGGATCATTCTATAAACAACGCAAGCCACGGTCTTTCGACCACAAACCCATCTATTACGATCAGCGCAACGACGAATTGCAGAAACGCATCGATCGTATCCGAAGAGAAGTCGAAATGGAAGAAGCCGAGAAGAATGGTCAATCTTCAACATGCGACTATTCCGACTATCACCCTCAAATACGTGGCACCTTCGCCGAAGGCACACAACACCTCAGAGGGCGACAATTGCAGGGAGAGACCCAATCCACACGCTCGGGACGGACGCTTCGCATGTTGGTATTACTCATCGCCATCTGTGCTCTCTCTTGGTTGGTTTATAGATTTATTTTATGAGCGATGTTATCCGCCTGCTTCCCGACAGCATCGCCAATCAGATCGCAGCCGGCGAAGTCATCCAGCGCCCCGCCTCTGTTGTCAAAGAACTCTTAGAGAATTCACTGGATGCAGGAGCCACGGCCATCCGCTTGGATATACGTGAAGCCGGTCGCGAACTGGTGCGCGTCACTGACAACGGCAAGGGCATGAGCCAAAGCGATGCCCGCATGGCCTTCGAGCGCCATGCTACCTCCAAGATAGCCTCCTTCCAAGACCTCTTCACCCTCCGTACGATGGGCTTCCGCGGCGAAGCATTGGCCTCCATAGCAGCCGTCGCACAAGTAGAATTGCTCACTCGCAGAGCTGAGGACGAACTGGGCACTCGCCTCACGATCAACGGCTCTGAAGTCGGAGAAGTCACTACCACTACGGCTCCACAAGGCTGTATCATCAGCGTGATGAATCTCTTCTTCAATGTACCGGCTCGAAGGAAGTTCCTCAAATCTAACGAGACTGAGCTGAAACACATCCTCACCGAGTACGAACGCGTAGCCCTCGTCAATCCTCATGTTGCCTTCTCTGTCTATCACGCAGG
This sequence comes from Porphyromonas loveana, assembly GCF_003096695.1. GTDB lineage: Bacteria > Bacteroidota > Bacteroidia > Bacteroidales > Porphyromonadaceae > Porphyromonas > Porphyromonas loveana. Next base: position 8,751 of record NZ_QEKY01000005.1, read on the forward strand.
CGAGTTGATGCAGGACTTGCCCGTCGCTCCGCTCAAGAAGCGCATTCTTGATGTCTTCGGCAAACGGATGGAGCGGGATCTCATTCCAGTGGGGATGAAAAGCCCCATCACCAACATTACCGGCTTTATCGGTCGGCCCGATGGTGCCCGCAAGCGCGGCGCCCTGCAATATCTCTTTGTGAACGGACGCTATATGCGTCACCCCTACTTCCACAAAGCTGTGATGGCAGCCTACGAAGCCATCATTCCGCAGGGCACGATGCCCAATTATTTTCTCTACTTCGATCTCGACCCTTCCTTGATAGATGTCAATATCCACCCGACGAAGACCGAGATCAAGTTCTCCGACGAACACGCCATCTTCAAACTCCTCGGTGTCGTCGTGCGCGAAGCCCTCAGTTCCAGCAATGCCGTCCCCTCGATCGACTTCGACCGCAAGGAACTCATCGACATACCCGTCTACCAAGGTCCGGGACGCGACATAGCCCGCCCGGCCGTTGACCTCGATCCCTCCTACAATCCTTTCAAGGAAAAGGGACTATCCGAATCCACCCGCAGCCCGCGTCGCCAATCCCCCGACCTCGGATGGAACGAGCTGTTCAAGCAGTTCGAAGCCAAACGCGATATGGAGAAAGGAACCTCCGCTCCGGCACCGACCGAAGAGCTTTTCGAGATAGCCGACCTCCCTCACGAGACACCGACCGTCTCTCCGCAGACCTCTACCGACTCGCTCTGCTACATCCACCGCGGGCGCTATCTGGTCACCAGTCTGAGCAGAGGGCTCGCCCTCATCGATTATCACCGCGCACATAAGCGCATCCTCTACGATCGCTTCCTTGCCAACGAAGCAGCCCGCCACATCGAGCAGCAGCCACTCCTCTTCCCCGAGGTCCTTGAGTTCAATCCTTCAGATGCACCCGTGGTCAAACGTGCAGTCGAAGAGTTGCAGACCGTAGGCTTCGAGCTGTCATCCCTCGGCGCAGCCTGCTACTCCTTGCTTGCAGCACCTGTACAGGTGGTGGACAATGCAGCAGACATCGTGCGCGACGTCATCCACGCCTCCATCGAAGATGGTAAATCCACCCATGAGCAGATGCTGGAGCTCATCGCCACCAAGGTAGCAGAATACCAAGCCATCCCCCGCAGCAAGGGCTTGACCATTGAGGAAGCCAATGATCTCTTGGCGGAGCTATTCGCCTCAGACGACTCCACCTACACCCCTGACGGCAAGATCATCGTCAGCATCATAGACGAAGCAGACATCACGCGCCGCTTCGACTAAGCCGCATCCCACATCTACACGCAGAGGGGGCGACACAGGGGAATATAATCTCCCTATGTCGCCCCCTCTCTTTTTCTTCTGCAAAGAAGGAGATCTTGTGTGTGTCAGCCACGAAAAGCAAAAGCCCGCATCACGAACAACGTGCGCGAGCCAAAAGCCTCAATTTGTCGAGGGTTTGTTGGTGTCTCAATGCGCGGCGTTCTTCCGCAGCATCGAAGAGAATTTGCAGCTTTTTGCTGTCGAAAATCCGGTAAATGTCTGTCATAAGCGTTCTTGGCAAGGGAGTTATCAGTTGAAAGGGCAACTTACCCTCTCACTGCCACTTACTGAACGCTCACAATTGTCATTTTATTGTACCGGAACGATAATCTCTCAAGCCAGCGAGCCCATCATCTTGCGCAGATTGATCAGAGCATAGCGCATACGCCCCAGTGCCGTATTGATGCTCACGCCCGTGGCTTCTGCAATCTCCCGAAAGCTCATATCCTCCCAGTAGCGCATCCGCACCACTTCCTGCTGCACCTCGGGCAGAAGCCCCAGATACTGCTCCAGCTCATCTATCGTAGCCTGTTCGATCAGCTCCTCTTCGGCCGTGAGGCGGGTGTCCGGCACGCGCTCCACCGGTGCGGCATCCTCGTCATCGAAAGACTGTAGGCGTGCGCCTTCCCCTTTGATGCGACGATAATGATCCATCACCAGATTGTGCGCCAGACGCAGCAACCAAGCCTTGAACTTACCCGCGGCCACGTATTGCCCACGTCGGAGGGTGTGGATCACCTTGATGAAAGTGTCCTGAAAGATATCTTCCGCCACGTCGGCGTCGCTTACGGAAAAACGGATGTATGTGTGGACAACAGCGTCATACCGGGATAGTATGACATCGAAAGCCTCATCGCATCCTTCTGTATAAAGGCCGACCAACTCATCGTCAGTCAGCTTATGGAAATTACTCATTAGAGAATCCTCCTTATTTTTTACTATTCAGAAGGTAATAATGCGTCAATAGGCTTATTGTTTTAGTTAGACTCTTTGCAAAGGAAGAAAAATATTCTGATAATTCCAAGCGTTCTATCCCTCTGCCTCGTCATTGAGGAGGGGACTCAACGCCCCGTCCTCTCCAACTGCAGCGTGATCGTGGGACTGTCAGACACCGCTTCCGGCCCGAAGAACTGTATGGGGCCGGGGTAAACATACTCCGTACTCAGCGCCCACTCGCGACGCATCTCGCGGAGCGCCCTGTAAGGCTCGCCCTCCATCTCCACCAGGGCCTTGCGGATGACCGGCTTCTCCTTGCCGCTGCGGCGTTCCATGTTCATCATCATCGTCATGGGCACACCACCGGCAGCCCATTCCGAAATGGGATCGGCCAGGTTCTTCACCGAGGCCATGTAGCCCGTCTTGCCGGCAGCGATCAGGATGGCAGCTGCACGTCCCAGGCAATAACAATAGTCGGCATCGAAATTGGAAGGCATGGCACAACGTCCCTCGTAGCCGAAGAAGTGAGTGAGCGTGCTGAACTTCCCGTGGAATCGTCCCTCCTCGGTCCACTCCGCCAGCTTCTGAGCCGTCATGTCCGCAAGGAGCTTCTCCGTGGCGATAAGCGATACCTGTACATTGCCGTGCGGGTCGCGGTCAGCTATGAGCTGCTGAGCCACATCGGCAGGCAGGCTCCGATACAATGCGGCGTTCTCCTCACTGAGTTTATTGGTGATGTACACCCGCTGTGCCGAGCGCTTGATGAGCTTGAACTCGGCATCGTTCTGCGACAGGAATTCATTCAGCTCCTTAATCAGACGCCTCATGGCGGGCAGGAATTCGATCAATCCCTCCGGTATCAACACCGTCCCGAAGTCCATCCCAGCCTCCGAACGGCGCACCACCGTCTCGGCTATATAGGTCACCACATCGTCCAAGAAGTAGTTATTGGCCTCCACCTCTTCCGAGATGATACAGATATTGGGGTGCGTCTGCAGGGCACACTCCAGCGTGATATGCGAGGCCGAACGCCCCATCAGCTTGATAAAGTGCCAGTACTTACGTGCCGAATTGCAGTCCCGCTGTATATTACCGATGAGCTCACTATACACCTTCGCCGCCGTGTCGAAGCCGAACGAAGCCTCTATCTGAGCATTCTTCAGGTCGCCGTCGATCGTCTTCGGGCAGCCTATCACCTGTATGCCGGCACCGATGGAGGCATAGTATTCCGCCAGGATGCAGGCGTTAGTATTGGAGTCATCACCGCCGATGATGACCAGCGCCTTGATCTCCAGCTCGCGCAGGATCTCCAAGCCGGCCTCGAACTGCTCAGGCTTGTCCAACTTGGTACGCCCCGAGCCTATCATATCGAAGCCACCCGTATTGCGGTACTCGTCGATCACCTCTGCCGTCAGCTCCCGATACTTATGCTCGATAAGCCCCTCAGGCCCCATGAGGAACCCGAATAGCCGGCTCTCTGCATTGAGTGCCTTCATCTCGTCGAATAGACCCGCAATCACATTGTGCCCGCCCGGCGCCTGACCGCCCGACAGGATAACCCCCACATTGGCAGCCGGATACTCTTTCATCTCACTCCCCGGCAGGAAGGAAACAAGCGGTAAGCCGTATGTATGTGGGAAAAACGCTGCGATCTCTTCTCGGTCCGACACCGACTCGGTAGCCGCCCCCTCGACCACCTTCACCGCCCCTCGGAGCGACGCCGGCATCTTGGGTTGGTAGGACATACGCGCCAGATGTAATGCACTCTTTGCCATAACTGTATATTACGTAATTGGATTATACTCTATTCTTTATTCTCTGTCCGACGTATCCTGTCGGTCGGAGTAAGAACAAATTTAGTCATTATTCCCGCCAGACCATCCCTCCACCTGCAAAGAAGGAGACATTATCAAAATCCCCTAATTACCCGAATTGTTCAATAGCCCGAGACGAGCCGTCATGTCAATTCTTGTCACTTGCAGCTTCTTTGTTTATGCGCCAAAAAAGTTTTCAACACCGAAGAGCTGTTTAGATTCATTCCAAATAAGCCTCTTTCAAAAGAGTGATCACCGAACAAGAAGAGGCTCAAAATGCAATTTCGATCATCGAAATTGGAGGTTTCAATGCTTGGATGACAAACTTTATAAACATCAGAATCAATCTTTATAAAGATCACTTCCAATAATTAGATTAATTGCAGATAAACTTTATAAAGGTTACATCCTAACTCTATAAAGTTTACAACGGACTAAAGGCCCTTTCTGTATGCAAAAAAAGAGAAGTCCCCGCCACGCTCGGCTACGAACGTGGCGGGGACTTGATGATTTCGACGATGCCGATCGGCCTTTATTCCTCGCTATAATGTACCATCAGCCCAAACGTTTTTTACACACCTCTCTATGCACAACCAATGTTGTGCAGGCTCACAAAGGGAGAAAAGAATGGAAGCAGGGCAAAGCCCGCAGGTTACTGATGCGTTTCTTCGGTTCATGTTCACAGTCATTTACTACTATATTGCCATACCGATCGGCCTTGCACCTGATATTCAATCGTTAACTTTCGCAGTGCTCGCCAACCGACATGCAAATGTAGCAAAAAGAAAACTTCTGTTTCGGCTCAGCCTCTTTAGCTGCCATCAACACCGAAGGCTGAGAGCAAAGAGCGAAAACCTATATCTTTGCCCCTCTGTTTAAGATATAAAGTAAGGAGAGAGCTCGACCCTCTCGCTAACAATTCAATATGATAGTATTCCTCGTCAAAGCGGCCCAACTCATCCTGGCACTGTCCATTCTGGTCTTCATACACGAACTGGGGCATTACCTCTTTGCCCGTCTCTTCCGCGTCCGTGTAGATAAGTTCTACCTCTTTTTCGACTGGGGTGGTGCCATCTTCCGCTACAAGCCGAAACGAAGCGATACAGAGTTTGGCATCGGCTGGCTGCCACTGGGCGGCTACTGCAAGATCAACGGGATGATAGACGAGTCGTTCGACACCGAACATCTGCAAAGGGAGCCACAGCCTTATGAGTTTCGCAGTCGGCCGGCTTGGCAGCGTCTGCTGATCATGCTGGGAGGCGTACTCTTCAACTTCCTTTTGGCCCTCGTCATCTATGCGGGCATCGTCTTCCATTGGGGCAATTCGCAATTGCCTTCGGATCGCATTACCTCCGGCATGGCTTTCTCCTCCGTAGCTCAAGAAGCCGGTTTCCGCGACAATGACATCATCCTCACGGTGGACGGCCGAGCGGCAGATGCTTTCGCTCCGGGATTCATGCGATCGGTCATCCAAGCTCGGGAGGTGGAAGTGATGCGCGAGGGCAGACGGGAGACTCTGCACATCCCCCACGATATGATGAAGCGCGTGCTCAAAGCCAAGAGCGGATTCATGTCAATACAGTACCCCTTTGTCATCGACAGCCTCGCACCCGAAGGCATGGCGCGTGCGCACAACCTGCTGGCGAGCGACAGCATCACAGCCGTAAACGGCAAACTGATGCCCGACCTGCGGGATGTGATCGCCTCTATCCGCAGCCATGCGGGCGACAGCATCACCCTCTCCCTTATGCGAGCAGGTGTTCCTCTGACTATTACACTGCCGGTGGACACTGCCGGCACCATCGGCATCACGGCTCGTCCCATAGACGCCGTGTACGCCGTACAACACATAGAATACTCTTTATTGGAAGCCATACCGGCAGGGATAGCCCAAGGCGTGGGAACGATGCGCAGCTATGTGAGCGACATGAAATATGTCTTCACCAAGGAGGGTGCCCAGCAGATGGGAGGTTTCGGCACACTGGGCAGTCTCTTCCCCTCGTCGTGGAATTGGGCATTGTTCTGGTCCATGACGGCGTTCCTCTCAATCATGCTGGCGGTGATGAATATCCTCCCCATACCGGCATTGGACGGCGGGCACATACTCTTCCTACTCTTTGAGATCATTACGCGCAGGAAGCTGAGCCAAGAAGTGCTCATCCGCGCTCAGATGATCGGTCTGGCCATTCTGTTCCTACTGATGCTCTATGCCAACGGCAACGACCTCTTCAGAGCTTTCCGCTAAGCCGGCGTCCATGAAACTGATGGAGACCTATCCCCACAACTTCGAGGAGAAAGTGGGGTTCAACGAGATACGCAGCCTCCTCGCAGACCTTTGCAGCAGCCCGATGGGCAGCGACCGCGTAGCCGAGATGCAGGCTGTAGCAGAGCATGCCGAGGCAAGTCGGTTACTGGCCGAGACGGGTGAGATGCAAATCATACAAAACGAAGAAGGCCTCTTCCCCGATCTCCGTCTGGCCGACGTGCGCGAAGCTCTCTTGCGCATCCGCCCCATGGGTACCTATCTGGAAGAACGTGAGTTGCTGGACGTGGCTGCAGCACTACGTACGATAGAGGCTCTCATCCGCTTCTTCCATGTAGGAGAAGAGGACAAAGAGACGCCTTACCCTCATCTGCAAGACTTGCTATGCGACGCCGTGGCTTTCCCTGAAATGGAAAAGCGCATCAGCGGACTATTCGACCGCTTCGGCCAGATGAAAGACAATGCCTCTCCCTCGTTGATGAGGATCCGTGGCGAACTGGCCTCCATCGAAAAAAGCATTTCCCGCACTTTGCAGGGCATCCTGCGTCTGGCTCAATCCGAGGGCTGGGTGGAACAAGGCGTGCAGCCTTCAGTACGCGACGGGCGATTGGTCATTCCAGTCTCTCCGGCATACAAGCGTAAAGTCAAGGGTATCGTACACGACGAATCGGGCACGGGCAAGACGGTCTTCATCGAGCCCTCCGAAATAGTAGAAGCCAATAATCGCATCCGCGAATTGGAAGCAGCTGAAAGGCGGGAGATCATACGTATATTAATAGAGGTGTGCGACGGGCTACGCCCACACATCGGGGCATTGGTGGACTGCTACGAATGGATAGGCCTATTCGACTTCATCGCAGCCAAGGCAAAGCTCTCTAACGAATGGAACGCCATTATCCCCATACTACAACCACGTCCCTACATGCACTGGGTAAAAGCCATTCACCCGCTCTTACTGCGCAGCCTCAAAGCACAAGGGCGCGAGGTGGTGCCCTTGGACATTGCCCTCTCTGCTCCGGACAGTCGCATCCTGATCATATCGGGACCGAACGCCGGCGGCAAATCGGTCTGTCTCAAAACGGTGGGACTACTACAATATATGCTTCAAAGCGGCATACCTACTCCCCTATCTCCTGACTCGACGGCAGGCATCTTCGCCAAACTCTTCATCGACATCGGAGACGAACAGTCCATAGAGGACGACCTCAGTACCTATAGCTCACATCTGAAGAATATGAAGCACTTTGCCCGTCACACCGATGGGGGCACACTATTACTAATAGATGAGTTCGGAGGCGGCACTGAGCCACAGATAGGCGGGGCGATAGCCGAGGCATTGTTACACCGCTTCAATGAACAGCAGGGTTTTGGCATCGTGACCACACACTATCAGAACCTCAAATCCTACGCAGAAGAGACCCGGGGGTTGGTGAACGGTGCCATGCTGTACGACCGCCATGAGATGCGGCCACTCTTCCGTCTGTCAATAGGCCGGCCGGGAAGCTCCTTCGCCATCGAGATCGCTCGCAAGATAGGACTCCCCGAAGAGGTGATCGCCGAGGCTACCAAGAAGGTGGGTACAAGCTATATAGACATGGACAAATACCTTCAGGACATCGTGCGCGACAAACGATACTGGGAAGGCAAGCGAGCCAACATCCGCAAGGAGGAGAAGCGACTGGAGGAAGCGGCAGACCAATATGAGAATCGGCTGGAGGCCATCCGCCAAGAACGTCGACAGATATTGGACGAAGCCCGCCGACAAGCAGCAGAGATGCTGTCCGAATCATCTTCGCGAATAGAAAAGACGATACGCGACATCCGAGAGGCACAAGCGGAGAGAGAAAAGACCCTGCGGGCACGACAAGAGTTGAATGCTTTCAAAGAGGAATTGAACAAGGAGGATGCAGAGAAAGAAGAGCGGATCAATCGTGAAATCGAGAAGATCAAACGTCGCAAGAAACGCAAACAGGAGAAGGAAGAAACACGCCCTCCCGAGCCATTGAAAAAGGCTCTCCCTACAGAACAACCGAAGCCTGCCACTCTCCAAGTAGGAGATACAGTACGCATCACGGGACAGTCGGCTACCGGCACCATCTTGGAGCTTAATGGTCGTGAGGCAACGATAGCCTTGGGCATGATCAAGACAACTGTGGCGTTGGACAGGCTGGAACCGGCCAGGCCTTCGAAAGAGAAAAAGACAGAAAACCAGCAGACTCCGTCGGCACAAATGATCGTGGATCAAATACATGACAAGCGCTTGGACTTCAAACAGGACATTGATCTGCGTGGGATGCGCGCAAATGATGCTGTGCAAGCTGTCATGTACTTTATTGATGATGCCATCCAGTTGGGCATTCCCCGTGTGCGCATTCTGCACGGAACGGGAACAGGTGCACTCAGAACAGTGATACGCCAATATCTGGCCACCGTGAACGGAGTGATCCGCTTTGCCGACGAACACGTCCAATTCGGCGGTGCAGGCATCACGGTCGTGGAATTGGACTAAATACGCAAAAGGACAACTTGGGCAAAGTTTTTGGCAATCAACAAAGTATTTCTAACTTTGCGCACCGAATTTCATTTTGTTACAGACAAAGACTAACAAAAACAAAATAAAAACAGAAGAACATTATGATCGTAGTTCCAGTTAAAGAAGGCGAGAACATCGAAAGAGCACTGAAACGCTTCAAAAAAAAGTTTGAGAAAACCGGAGCAGTACGCGAACTGCGTGCTCGTCAGGCCTTTGAAAAGCCCTCAGTGGCTAAGCGCAAGAAGATGCAGAAGGCCGTCTATGTGAAGCAGCTTCAGATTGCCGAGGAGCAATAAATTGCAGATTTCCCTGCTTCAGCAGGCGACCTGACACGGATGTAATAATCCGGAATTAGGGGGCTAATCTCTTTCATGACGATGAATGAAACGCCCGAAACAATTGAAAGATTCCTATACTATCTTCGCTACGAACGAAACGATTCTGAACGGACCGTCAGTGAGTATGCACAAGATTTGAATCGCTACGCCGCTTTCTTCAGTGAACGTACGGGAGAAGCATTCGAGCCGAGTGAACGCGACAAAGATGTCGCGCGCGCTTGGCTCTTTTCTTTAATTGAAGCAGGCCAAAAAGGATCCTCCGTCCAACGCCGATTGAGCGCGCTGAAAAGCTACTATAGATATATGGTCAAAATAGGACGGATATCGCAAAGTCCCGTCCGCATGCTGAAAGGCCCAAAGAAAGAGCTGCCACTACCGGTCTTTATACCTCATCACCAAATGGAGCAGCTACTAAATAGTCCTATTCCCGAAGATGACTTTACTGCCATACGAGACCGTCTCATACTCGAAACACTCTATCAAGCAGGTCTGCGACGCTCTGAAATCGCCGATCTAAAAGACGATGCTGTAGAGGTGGATGCCGGCAATATGCGTATCACAGGAAAGAGGAATAAGCAGAGAATCGTTCCCTTTGGCAGTAGACTCAAAAGCATGATAAATGAGTACAGGGATATTCGCGACCAAAAAGTAGGGAAATCTAATTTTTTTTTCGTTTCTTTGGATGGCAGGCCACTCACTGGCGAAGTGGTCTATAATATAGTTCGTTCGGCACTGGCTGACGTACCGCAATTGACAAAGAAGAGCCCACACGTCCTAAGACACAGCTTTGCGACAGAAATGCTCAATCACGGAGCAGACTTAATGTCGGTCAAAGAGCTTTTAGGACATGATAGTTTATCCACGACAGTGCAGTACACACACATCTCGTTCGAACAACTTAAACAAATGTATAACGCTCACCCAAGAGCAAAAAAAGAAACAACCATGACAGATCTTAGATTTCAGGCTTTGCATTTCGATGCTACAGACCAACTGAAAGAATTCGCTGAGAAGAAAATAACCAAGCTGAGCCGCTTGTCAGACGAGATAACCGGTGCTGAAACCATTCTAAAGCTGATCAAACCAGACACAGCACAGAACAAAGAAGCATCCATCAGGCTTTACCTTCCAGGAGAAGATTTATTTGCTGAAAAGACTGCAGACACTTTCGAAGAGGCAATTGACCTATCGATTGATGCACTGAAGAGACAACTCGAAAAGCGGAAAGAACAGAGAAAATAAGACAAAAGCCAAAAAGATTCGCCGAATGTTTGGCGAATTAGAAAATGTCACTAAATTTGCAGCCGATTCGCCTCCATTGATCCGTATTGAGGCCTCGGCTGCAAATTACGTAGTCACCGATCGGATAACGGAAAGCGAGGGGCAGTTACCAGAGTGGCCAAATGGGGCTGACTGTAACTCAGCTGGCTTACGCCTTCGGTGGTTCGAATCCATCACTGCCCACTCCTCAAAGCTACGGGCGAGAGGGGACATCGGATTGCCAATGTAGCTCAGCGGTAGAGCACTTCCTTGGTAAGGAAGAGGTCCCGGGTTCAAGTCCCGGCATCGGCTCTGATTGTGGTTAGCGTTTTTGTGTAAGCACAAACAAACAACTTAAATAAAACAAAGAACTTAAGGTTATGGCAAAAGAGCATTTTAACAGATCGAAACCTCACGTTAACGTAGGTACGATCGGACACGTGGACCACGGCAAGACCACCTTGACGGCTGCAATCACTACAGTATTGGCCAAAAAGGGGCTTTCAGAACTCCGTTCATTTGATTCAATTGACAACGCTCCTGAAGAAAAAGAACGTGGTATCACGATCAACACTTCTCACGTTGAATACCAGACTGCAAACCGTCACTACGCACACGTTGACTGTCCGGGTCACGCCGACTATGTGAAGAACATGGTTACCGGTGCTGCTCAGATGGACGGTGCTATTATTGTTGTTGCCGCTACTGATGGACCTATGCCTCAGACTCGCGAACACATTCTCTTGGCTCGTCAGGTGAACGTTCCTCGTCTGGTTGTTTTCATGAACAAGTGCGATATGGTAGACGACGAAGAGATGCTCGAACTCGTTGAAATGGATATGCGCGAGCTCCTTTCTTTCTATGACTTCGATGGTGACAACACACCTGTTATCCGCGGTTCGGCACTCGGTGCATTGAACGGAGAACCTCAGTGGGAAGAAAAAGTAATGGAGCTGATGGATGCAGTTGACAATTGGATTCCTCTGCCCGAACGCGACATTGACAAGCCTTTCTTGATGCCTGTTGAAGACGTATTCTCTATCACGGGGCGTGGCACGGTAGCTACAGGTCGTATCGAAACTGGTATCGTAAGAACTGGTGACGAAGTACAGATCATCGGTCTTGGAGCCGAAGGCATGAAGTCTGTAGTAACCGGTGTGGAAATGTTCCGCAAGATTCTTGATGAAGGTCAAGCCGGTGACAACGTAGGTCTTCTCCTCCGTGGTATTGACAAAGATCAGATCAAGCGTGGTATGGTTATTTCTCACCCGGGCAAGATCACGCCTCACAAGAGATTTAAAGCTGAGGTTTATATTTTGAAGAAAGAAGAAGGTGGTCGTCACACTCCTTTCCACAACAAGTATCGTCCTCAATTCTATATCCGTACGCTTGACGTTACTGGCGAAATCACCCTTCCTGAAGGAACTGAAATGGTTATGCCTGGTGACAACGTAACAATCACGGTAGAGCTCATCTATCCGGTTGCATGTAACGTAGGTCTCCGTTTCGCTATCCGCGAAGGTGGTCGCACAGTAGGTGCCGGACAGATCACGGAACTCATCGACTAATAGTCATCTAGTCACAATAAAATAAAGGGTCCGATACCTCATCGGGGTATCGGGCTCTTTTCAAACGGGTTTAGCTCAGTTGGTAGAGCACTGGTCTCCAAAACCAGGTGTCGGGAGTTCGAGTCTCTCAACCCGTGCAAAAATCTCAATCAATGAAACTATTCAATAAAATAGGTACTTCTGTAACAGAGTCCTATAATGAGCTTGTACATAAGGTTTCTTGGCCTACTAGATCAGAGTTGACAAACAGCGCTGTAGTGGTGATGATTGCTTCCTTAATCATTGCTCTTTTTGTGTTTGTTGTCGACACTGTTTTCGAACGTGTTATGGAGTTGGTATACAAGTTGGTATTCTAACCATTTCGCGCTTATCATGATATGACAAACGCAGAAAAAAAATTTTATGTCCTCCGAGCTATTAGTGGTAAGGAGAACAAGGTGCGTGAATATCTGGAAGCAGAAATGAAACATTCCGATCTAGGAAATTATCTCTTTCAGGTTCTGATCCCTACCGAGAAGGTAATGACTCAGCGTGCCGGAAAAAGGGTTGTCAAAGAGCGCCCTTACTTGCCCGGATACGTACTTGTCGAAGCCATTTTGGCCGGCGAGACAGAACATCGATTGCGAAGTACACCCAATGTTATTGGGTTCTTAGGAGACGGTCGTCCGGCTCCTCTCCATCCGTCAGAGGTTAGTCGAATCTTAGGTAGAGTTGACCAACTGGACAATGAGGATGAAGAGTATGAACTCAACTTCATGGTGGGCGAAACAGTGAAGGTGTCAGATGGTGCTTTTGCAGGTTTTGATGCGGTCGTTGAAGAGGTGAACACCGACAAGAAAAAGCTTAAAGTGATGGTAAAAATCTTCGGAAGGAAAACTGCACTGGAGCTTTCTTTTGTACAAGTAGAGAAAGAGTAACGCTGTGTTACGGGCTTTATTCTTTCAGAATTGACATAGTGAGTGTCTGAATTATAATTTTAGAACAATGGCTAAAGAAGTTGCTGGACAAATCAAATTGCAAATAAAAGGTGGTGCAGCTAATCCTTCACCCCCCGTTGGGCCTGCGCTTGGTGCAAAAGGCATCAACATCATGGAGTTTTGCAAGCAATTTAATGCCAGAACCCAAGACAAGGCCGGCAAGGTATTACCAGTGGTTATTACCTACTATGCTGACAAGTCTTTTGATTTTGTCGTAAAAACTCCTCCTGTTGCTATTCAACTGTTAGAAGTTAGCAAACAGAAAGGTGGTTCTGCAGAACCGAATCGTAAGAAGGTTGCAGAAATCACATGGGAACAAGTACGAGCAATCGCAGAAGATAAAATTGTCGATTTGAATTGCTTTGATGTGAAAGCGGCCATGAAGATGGTAGCTGGAACCGCTCGAAGTATGGGTATCACGGTTAAAGGGGATTTCCCGGAATAAATAATTAATCTTACAAAAATGAGCAAACTAACAAAAAATCAAAAGTTAGCCCTTAGCAAGATTGAACCCGGGAAAGCGTATTCATTATCTGAAGCATCTGCGTTGGTGAAAGAAATCACAACAACAAAATTTGATGCATCGGTGGATCTTGACGTACGCCTAGGAGTAGATCCCCGCAAGGCTAACCAAATGGTGCGCGGTGTAGTAACACTCCCGCATGGCACTGGAAAGCAGATCCGTGTTCTGGCATTGTGCACTCCTGACAAAGAAGCTGAAGCTAAAGAAGCTGGAGCGGACTATGTAGGCCTCGATGAATACATTGAGAAAATCAAAGGTGGATGGACTGACATTGACGTAATCATCACTATGCCCGCAATCATGGGTAAGATCGGTGCATTGGGTCGTGTATTAGGTCCCCGCGGACTGATGCCTAATCCCAAAAGTGGCACTGTAACTAATGATATAGGTGCAGCTGTAAAAGAGGTTAAAGCCGGTAAGATCGATTTCAAAGTCGATAAGACTGGCATTGTTCACTCTTCAATCGGTAAAGTGTCGTTCTCTGCTGAGCAAATCAAAGAAAACGCACGCGAGTTTATCAACACAATCATTAAACTCAAACCGACTGCAGCTAAAGGTACCTATATCAAGAGTATCTATCTTTCAAGTACAATGAGTTTCGGCATCAAGATTGATCCCAAAACTGCGGATGAAAATTAAGAAAGGAATGAAACGATGAGAAAGGAAGATAAAGGTGCAGTTATAGGACAATTGACCGAATACATCGGACAATATCCCCACTTCTATTTGACAGATATCGCTGCATTAAATGCGGAAAAAACATCTCAACTCCGTCGCAACTGCAACAAAAATGGAGTAAAATTGGTGCTCGTAAAGAACACGCTCTTGCGTGCTGCTTTAGCTGCTAGTGATGTTGATTTTTCGTCATTGTACAGCTATCTGAAAGGGAATACAGCTGTTATGTTTTCTGAGGCAGCAAATTCTCCTGCCAAGGTTATCAAGGAGTTCACAAAAGACACCAAGGGAGAAGGTAAGCCATGGCTTAAAGCCGCATATGTGCAGGAAAGCTTCTACCTCGGGAAAGAAAACTTGGATGCTTTGGTTTCTATCAAGAGCAAGAACGAACTTATTGCAGACGTTGTTGCTTTGCTTCAATCTCCGGCCAAGAATGTTATTGCATCTTTGCAGTCGGCAGGTCAAACTATCCATGGTGTGTTGAAGACTTTGGAAGAGAAATAATATTCAACAGCATAATTGAAAACTTTTAATACTCAAAATAAAATGGCAGACATTAAAGCTATTGCTGAACAACTAGTTAACTTGACAGTAAAAGAAGTTAGCGAACTCGCTACTATCCTGAAAGAAGAATATGGCATCGAGCCTGCCGCTGCTGCTGTTGCTGTAGCTGCAGCTCCTGGCGGCGCTGGCGCTGCGGCTGAGGAAGAAAAGACCTCTTTTGATGTAGTTCTTAAGAGTGCAGGTGCTGCAAAACTGCAGGTTGTTAAGGCTGTTAAGGAACAATGTGGTCTTGGTTTGAAAGAAGCTAAGGATCTTGTAGATGCTGCACCTTCTAATGTGAAGGAAGGCGTAGACAAAGCTACTGCTGAAGCCCTGAAGAAGGCTCTCGAAGAAGCAGGTGCAGAAGTTGAACTGAAATAAACATCCTTGGCCTGTTTCTCAGGTTATTTTGGTTA
The DNA here is from genome assembly GCF_003096695.1 of Porphyromonas loveana. Classification (GTDB taxonomy): domain Bacteria; phylum Bacteroidota; class Bacteroidia; order Bacteroidales; family Porphyromonadaceae; genus Porphyromonas; species Porphyromonas loveana. Next base: position 23,918 of record NZ_QEKY01000005.1, read on the forward strand.
AGACCCCCCACTATGGGGGATCTTAACCATTTCGTGTCTATAGTTTCTCCAAGTTAAAGTAGTCCTTAATTTTAGATGACGCCGATAATAAACAACAAAAGAATCAACTTTGCTTCGATCAAAAATCCGCTTTCTTATCCGGACTTCCTCGAAGTACAACTCAAGTCATTCCATGACTTCCTTCAATTAGATACTCCTCCCGAAAGGAGAAAAAAAGAAGGACTATACAAAGTTTTTGCAGAGAACTTTCCAATTACCGACACACGCAATAACTTTGTTCTGGAATTTCTTGACTATTATATTGATCCTCCAAAATACTCTATAGAGGAGTGTCTTAGCAGGGGGCTCACTTATAGCGTCCCTCTAAAGGCCAAACTTAAGCTCTATTGTACGGATCCCGATCATGAAGATTTTGCGACTGTGATTCAAGATGTTTTTCTCGGACCTATCCCGTACATGACTAGCTCAGGAACGTTTGTTATCAATGGAGCTGAACGTGTAATTGTCTCTCAACTCCACCGTTCTCCAGGAGTTTTTTTCGGACAGAGCCTTCACTCCAATGGGACTAAGTTATACTCGGCACGTATCATTCCTTTCAAAGGCTCATGGATAGAATTTGCGACTGACATCAACAATGTCATGTATGCATACATTGATCGAAAGAAAAAATTACCCGTTACTACACTTCTCCGTGCTATCGGTTTTGAAACAGACAAAGCTATATTGGATATCTTCAATCTAGCGGAAGAAGTTAAGGTTACGAAAACTAACCTAAAGAAATACATTGGCCGCAAACTAGCTGCACGCGTAATCAATACATATATTGACGATTTGAGCGATGAAGACACGGGAGAAGTTGTTTCGATGGAGCGCATCACAGTCGTTGTAGATAGAGAGGTTGCCCTGACAGAAGAGCATGTAGAAGCTATTTTAAGCTCAAATGCACAAACAATACTTCTACACAAGAGTGACCCCAACTATTCTGATTACAGTATCATCTTCAATACACTACAGAAAGATCCCTGTAACTCTGAAAAGGAGGCGCTTTATTACGTCTATCGACAGCTTCGTAATGCAGAACCTGCTGACGATGCAAGTGCTCGAGAAGTAATAACCAATCTATTTTTCTCAGACAAGCGATACGATTTGGGGGATGTCGGCAGATACCGTATCAACAAAAAACTCAATCTAGGTATTGATACAGACATCAAAGTCTTGACAAATGAAGATATAATTGAGATAATCAAGTACCTCATTGAATTGGTTAACTCAAAGGCAGCAGTTGATGATATTGACCACCTCTCTAACCGCCGTGTGCGCACTGTTGGGGAACAACTATACAACCAGTTCGGTATCGGTTTGGCACGTATGGCACGTACAGTCCGCGACCGAATGAATGTAAGAGATAATGAGGTTTTCACCCCTATTGATCTTGTCAATGCTAAGACTATCTCTTCCGTTGTAAATTCATTCTTTGGCACCAATGCGTTGTCACAGTTCATGGATCAGACGAATCCTTTGGCTGAAATTACGCATAAGCGCCGTCTATCTGCATTAGGACCTGGTGGATTGTCTCGTGAACGTGCTGGTTTTGAAGTACGTGACGTTCATTACACCCACTATGGACGTTTGTGTCCAATCGAAACTCCGGAAGGGCCGAACATTGGTTTGATCTCATCTCTTTGTGTTTATGCTAAAATTAGCGACTTAGGCTTTATTACCACTCCTTATCGAGAAGTAAAGAATGGACAAGTAGACTTCTCTGACAAAGGCTTAAAATACTATACTGCGGAAGAAGAGGAAGAAAAAACCGTTGCACAAGGAAATGCTCCGCTTGATGAAAAGGGAAAATTCATACGAGAACGCGTAAAAGCTCGTTATGAATCGGACTTCCCTCTTGTAACTCCGAACGAAGTGGATCTAATGGACGTTTCACCCACGCAGATTGCATCTATTGCTGCGGCCTTGATTCCTTTCTTGGAACATGACGATGCAAACCGTGCGTTGATGGGATCGAATATGATGCGTCAAGCTGTACCTCTTCTTAAGCCTGAAGCCCCTATTGTGGGTACCGGCATCGAAGGGAAATTAGTACAAGATTCTCGTACGCAAATCGTTGCAGAAAGGAGTGGAGAGGTAGTTTTTGTCGATGCATCTTGCATAAAAATTCGCTACGACAGAACAGCCGATGAAGAATTTGTAAGCTTCGATGATGCCATTGTCACCTACTATCTCCCCAAATATCGTAAAACTAATCAAAGTACAACGATTGACTTGCGACCCATTTGCGCCAAAGGAGATAAGGTGATCCCTAATCAAATTCTTACAGAGGGTTACTCTACACAAAATGGAGAGTTGGCTCTTGGTCGCAATGTTCAGGTTGCATATATGCCCTGGAAGGGATACAACTATGAAGATGCTATCGTTCTCAACGAACGCATGGTTCGAGAAGATTTCTTCACTTCAATACACGTAGACGAATACATTCTTGAAGTTCGTGAGACCAAGAGAGGTCTCGAAGAGCTTACCGCTGACATTCCTAATGTAAGCGAAGAGGCTACGAAGGATTTGGACGAAAACGGAATCGTTCGTATTGGAGCACATATCGAACCTGGAGATATTTTGATTGGTAAGATTACTCCTAAGGGTGAATCAGACCCCACTCCTGAAGAAAAACTTCTTCGAGCAATATTTGGGGACAAAGCCGGCGATGTGAAAGATGCATCGCTTAAAGCGACTCCTTCTCTGCGCGGAGTTGTAATCGACACAAAACTCTTCTCTAAAGCTGCGAAGAAGAAAAGCCGGACATCTACGAAAGAGGCAATTGCCAAGTTAGATGAAGTCTACGCGAAAAGACAGCAACAGCTTCATGATCGCCTAATCGAAAAATTAACAGAGCTCACAAAAGGAAAAACGTGTTGCGGTGTTAAGGACTACTTAAATGTTGAGCTAATTAAGTCTGGCTGCAAATTCACGAAAAAAGAGCTTGAAACTCTTGACTTCAATGTAATCCAGTTGAGCGATTGGACCAATGATGTCCATACCAACGAGCTGATCAAAGCTGTTGCAATAAACTATCTTAAGCACTCAAAGGAGATTGAGGCGGAATTACGACGTCGCAAACTTGATGAAACGATCGGAGACGAACTCCCCGCCGGTATCATCCAAATGGCAAAAGTATATATCGCTAAGAAACGTAAGATCCAAGTTGGAGACAAGATGGCCGGACGTCATGGGAATAAAGGTATAGTATCAAAGATTGTGCGCCAAGAGGATATGCCATTTCTTGCTGATGGAACACCTGTAGACATCTGTTTGAACCCGCTTGGTGTGCCTTCTCGTATGAACTTAGGACAGATCTTTGAAGCTGTACTTGCTTGGGCCGGACGAAAAATGAATGTCCAGTTTGCAACTCCCATTTTTGACGGAGCATCACTTAAGGATATGAATAGCTGGACAGAGAGAGCCGGTCTACCAAGAGATGGTAAAACATATTTGTATGATGGAGGTACAGGTGAACGGTTTGATCAACCAGCAACAGTAGGGGTTACCTATTTTCTTAAACTTGGCCACATGGTTGACGACAAAATGCATGCCCGTTCAATCGGTCCGTATTCACTCATCACTCAACAACCATTGGGAGGTAAAGCTCAATTCGGTGGACAGCGGTTTGGAGAAATGGAAGTCTGGGCTCTCGAAGCATTTGGGGCATCACATATCTTACAAGAAATTCTTACAGTGAAATCCGACGATGTAGTTGGACGTTCCAAAGCATACGAAGCCATTGTGAAAGGGGATCCAATGCCTACTCCAGGAATCCCGGAATCTCTCAACGTACTGTTGCATGAATTGAAAGGACTCGGTCTTAGTTTCTCTCTTGACTAACGCAAGATTAGAGTTTATACAATTGCTTTTTGCCTTCATTCATCCCTATCAAGTAAAGTGAACTATGGCTTTCAGAAAAGAAAATAAGATAAAGAATAACTTCTCCAAGATTCGTATCACATTGGCCTCCCCCGAAGAGATTCTCGAAAACTCTTTCGGAGAAGTCCTCAAGCCGGAAACGATCAACTATCGGACTTACAAGCCAGAGCGTGATGGATTATTCTGCGAGCGAATCTTCGGTCCTGTAAAAGATTTTGAATGTCACTGCGGAAAGTACAAACGTATCCGCTACCGCGGTATCGTATGCGACCGTTGTGGTGTAGAGGTGACAGAGAAGAAAGTTCGTCGCGAGCGCATGGGACACATCCATCTCGTAGTGCCCGTTGCACATATTTGGTATTTCCGCTCTCTTCCGAACAAAATCGGCTATCTCTTGGGACTTCCGACCAAGAAACTCGATGCAATCATCTATTACGAACGATACGTGGTCATTCAGCCAGGTGTGGCTGAAAACGTAAATCAGCTCGACCTTCTTTCTGAAGAGGAATACCTCGACAAACTTGACGAGATCGAACGGACTCATAAGGGCAACCAGAACTTAGAGGATTCTGACCCTGACAAGTTCATTGCCAAGATTGGTGCTGAGGCTCTCTATGATCTCTTGTGTCGTGTTGATCTTGACTCAATTTCTTATGAACTGAGAGATCGTGCCAACACAGATGGTTCACAGCAAAGGAAAACCGAAGCTCTCAAACGCCTTCAAGTTGTTGAAAGCTTCCGCTCCTCCAAAGGTATAAACCGCCCCGAGTGGATGGTCATGAAAGTGATCCCTGTTCTTCCTCCTGATCTCCGCCCATTGGTACCGCTGGACGGTGGACGTTTTGCCACTTCGGATTTGAATGATTTATATCGTCGCGTTATCATCCGTAACAATCGTCTCAAACGATTGATTGAGATCAAAGCTCCCGAAGTTATCTTGCGCAATGAAAAGCGTATGTTGCAGGAAGCTGTTGACTCTCTTTTCGACAACTCACGTAAATCCAGTGCGGTTAAATCAGATAATAACAGACCTTTGAAATCCCTTTCTGATAGTCTTAAGGGGAAACAGGGGCGTTTCCGTCAGAACCTACTCGGTAAACGCGTTGACTATTCTGCTCGTTCGGTTATTGTCGTTGGTCCCGAACTCAAAATGCATGAGTGCGGACTCCCCAAAGACATGGCGGCAGAGCTCTATAAACCGTTCATCATCCGTAAGCTCATTGAGCGCGGCATCGTAAAAACGGTAAAGAGTGCCAAGAAGATCGTTGATCGTAAAGAACCTGTTATTTGGGATATTTTGGAGTTTGTCATGAAAGGCCATCCAGTTCTTCTCAACCGTGCTCCAACCCTTCACAGACTTGGTATCCAGGCATTCCAACCGAAACTTATTGAAGGTAAGGCTATCCAGTTGCACCCGTTGAGCTGTACAGCATTCAATGCCGACTTCGACGGTGACCAAATGGCCGTACATCTTCCTCTCCGCAACGAAGCTATCCTTGAAGCCCAATTGCTCATGTTAGCTTCGCACAACATCCTCAATCCCGCCAATGGAGCACCTATCACAGTGCCTTCTCAAGACATGGTATTAGGACTCTACTACATCACCAAGCTACGTCCCAACACAAAGGGGCATGGTCTTGTTTTCTACGGTCCGGAAGAAGCAACCATCGCATATAACGAAGGTAAGGTGGACATCCACGCTCCCATCAAAGTTTACGTTGATGATTATGAGAATGGAGAGTCCGTTCGCCATATGGTAGAGACTTCGGTAGGTCGATTGATGGTGAATGAGTTCGTACCCAAGAAAGTTGGTTACGTCAACGAAGTTTTGGGTAAGAAAGCTCTCCGAGACATCATCGGTAACGTTATCAAAACATGTGGAGTAGCCACTACTGCTAAGTTCTTGGACGACATCAAGAATCTCGGTTACTATATGGCATTCAAGGGCGGTCTGTCTTTCAATTTGGCAGATGTCCTCATTCCAGAAGAAAAAGATGCATTGATCCAAGAAGGCTATGATGCAGTAGAGCAGATCATGCAGGACTATAGCATGGGATTCATTACGTTCAATGAGCGTTACAATCAGATCATTGACACTTGGACCCATATCAATGGTCGTCTTTCAAACGTCTTGATCAAGCAACTCAGCAATGACAATGACGGATTCAACTCTGTCTTCATGATGATGGACTCTGGTGCTCGTGGATCTAAGGAACAGATTCGTCAGCTCTCTGGTATGCGTGGTTTGATGGCCAAGCCCCAGAAGAGTGGAGCCGAAGGAGGACAGATCATTGAAAACCCCATCCTTTCGAACTTCAAGGAAGGATTGTCAGTGCTTGAGTACTTTATCTCTACCCATGGTGCGCGTAAGGGTCTTGCCGATACCGCTTTGAAGACTGCTGACGCCGGTTACCTCACACGTCGTCTTGTTGACGTTTCTCATGACGTTATTATCACAGAAGAAGACTGTGGCACACTCCGTGGTTTGGTCACGACCGAACTCAAGCAGAACGAGGAAGTCGTAACAACACTACACGAACGCATCCTCGGGCGCGTTTCTGTCCACGACATCATCCATCCGACAACTGGCGACATTATCGTCAGAGCAGGAGAAGAAATTAGAGAGCAAGCCGCTCAGATCATCGAGGAATCTCCCATCGAAGCAGTCGAAATCCGCTCCGTACTCACTTGCGAATCTAAGAAAGGTGTTTGTGCCAAGTGCTACGGACGCAATCTGGCTACTAACCGCATGGTTCAACGTGGCGAGGTTGTCGGAGTCATCGCTGCCCAATCCATTGGTGAGCCGGGTACTCAGCTTACTCTACGTACATTCCATGTCGGTGGTATCGCGTCGAACGTGGCTACAGAAAACAGCTTGATCTCCAAATACGACGGTGTACTCACTTTCGACGAACTACGAGCAGTAGAAGCTTCGGACGATTCGCATCAGGTAGTAGTAAGTCGTATGACTGAGCTCCATATTACCGATCCCAATACAGGCATCATTCTCGCCAACCACAATATCCCCTATGGTGCGAAGCTCTTCTTCCGCCAGGGCGATACGGTTAAGAAAGGCGACAAGATCATTGAGTGGGACCCTTTCAATGCCGTTATCGTATCGGAAGCTACCGGTACACTCTCATTCGAAGGAGTGGTAGAAAACGTCACATTCAAGATGGAAAGCGACGAAACCACCGGTCTGAAAGAAAAGATCATCATCGAATCCAAAGACAAGACGATGGCTCCCTATGCTCGCATCATCGACAAGAATGGCGAATTGCTCAAGAACTATAGCCTTCCGATGGGTGCTCACGTGGTAAAAGACGATGGCGACGAGGTAAAAGTTGGAGAGATCTTGGTAAAGATACCTCGTTCTGTGGGTAAGGCAGGTGACATTACCGGAGGTTTGCCGCGTGTGACCGAGCTGTTCGAAGCACGTAATCCATCCAACCCCGCTATCGTATCAGAGATCGATGGAGAAGTTGGTTTCGGCAAGCTCAAGCGAGGCAATCGCGAAATCACTGTTACGTCCAAGCTCGGAGAAGAAAAGAAGTATCTCATTCCTCTGTCCAAGCAGCTCCTTGTACAAGAGAACGACTTCGTTCGTGCCGGTACGCCTCTGTCAGATGGCGCCGTTACTCCGGCCGACATTTTGGCCATCAAAGGTCCGACAGCCGTTCAGGAGTACATCGTCAACGAAGTACAGGACGTATATAGGCTACAGGGTGTAAAGATCAACGATAAACACTTCGAAGTGATCGTACGCCAAATGATGCGCAAGGTAGAAATCGTCGATCCGGGCGATACCCTCTTCTTGGAGCAGCAGGTTGTAGACAAGTTCGAAGTCATGGAAGAGAACGATCGCATATGGGGCAAGAAAGTTGTCATCGACGCAGGTGACAGCCAAGTACTCAAAGCCGGACAGATCGTTACGGCACGTAAGCTTCGCGACGAGAACAGTATGCTCAAGCGTAAAGACCTCAAGATCGTCAAGGTGCGCGACGCCAAGTCCGCTACTGCCAGTCAGATTTTGCAAGGTATTACTCGTGCTGCTCTCCAAACCAAGAGCTTCATGTCTGCCGCTTCATTCCAGGAAACTACCAAGGTACTCAACGAAGCTGCCATCAGTGGCAAGATCGACTACTTGGAAGGCTTGAAGGAGAATGTTATCTGCGGTCACCTCATTCCTGCCGGTACCGGTTTGCGAGACTATGACAAGTTAGTTGTTATGACTCGCAAAGACTACGAAAAGGCGACTGCCGAGCGTAAGAATCTCACAGCACCCGTTACTGAGCCGGAGATGGAAGAAGCTCCCGCAGAATAAACCCATTGGGGATCCGTTCCCCGAACAATTCTTCAGAGACTGTGTCGTAAGCGAATTACGGCACAGTCTCTTTTTTTGTGTCCTATCCTCTGGAGTCCGGCCATTTAACACTATGTCCCCTTAATAGTTGATACTACAAAGTCCTACCACTTAATAGTATAACCTCATACCACTTGATACTATAAAGTCCCACCACTTAATAGTATCAAGTATGGTGGAGCCGGTGATAGGACGAATACCGAGCATAGAAGGAGAGGGTGCAAATAGATGTTGCTGAAGGTATGGGGAGGCATTCGGTTCGGAGACAAAGTGGTGCCATGAAAAAGCAACAAATGGGGCCAAAAATGATAATTGGCTTATCTTTGGGCATGGTTCAGAAAAGACGTAAGAGGTCGAGCTACAGACATTCGTCCTCACGCAACAATCGAAAAAGACGTACACGCCGCCACATCCTCCTTTGGCTGACTGCTTTGCTCCTGCTTATCGTCATCGGAGCAGGAGGCACGGCCTATTTGCTGTTCAGCCCTGCCGGCCATGCTCAGGAAAACACCTACGTACACATTCGCCCTACGACCACTTTGGACGATGTAGAACGACAGTTACAACAGCACACCCGACTACGCTATCCCTCTTTCTTCCATCACGCTGCCCGATACTACCGATTGGAGGAGAAACTACGTCCGGGACGCTACAGCATCACACCCCGCATGAATATCATGCAGATACTGGGAACGTTGGCACGGGGCAAGCAATCCGCCGTGCGCTTCCATCTGCGACACGTTCGCACCCGCGAGGACCTTGTCAGCCGCATGACTGGCAGGCTGATGATGAAGCCCGAGGAACTCTCCACTCTCTTGGCCGACTCCTCTTTCTGCGACTCGTTGGGTTTCAGCCCCTCTTCCGTCAATAGCCTCTTCCTGCCCGACGCATACGAAGTCAATTGGGACATTCCTGCCAAGGATCTGGTCCTCAGGCTCAAGAAATACTACGACCGCTATTGGACGGCCGACCGCCGGGCACAAGCCGATTCTCTCGGGCTCACCCCCATACAAGTCTCCATCATCGCCTCGATCGTCGAGGAAGAATCCTCCAAGGCCGACGAATACGCCGAGATCGCGGGGCTCTATATCCGCCGCCTGCGCGAGGGGATGCCGCTGCAAGCCGACCCCACGGTCAAGTTCGCTGTGGGCGACTTCACCATCCGGCGTGTGCTGGGAGTCCATCTGCAGACGGACTCTCCCTACAACACTTATCGCTACAAAGGCTTGCCCCCCGGCCCCATTCGCCTACCCTATCCCGCCACAATGGACAGCGTGCTACGCGCCAATCCTCGGGGATACCTCTATATGTGTGCTCGCGAAGACTTCTCCGGCCGCCACCGATTTGCCAACACCTATGCCGAACACCAACGCAACGCGGCTCTCTACCGCAAGGCTCTTGACGAAAGGGGGATCAAATGACAGAAGAGACCGAAGTAGTCAATCCCCCCTCCTCCGCCCCGAGATGGGATGAGAGGACCGAGCTGCTGATCGGGCAGCAAGCTGTCGATAGGCTGCACCATGCCCACGTGCTCATCGTGGGCACGGGAGGCGTAGGCGGCTACGCTGCCGAGATGCTCTGCCGCGCCGGTGTGGGCGAACTGACCATAGTCGATGCCGATGTCGTAAACGAATCGAACATCAACCGACAGATCATCGCCCTCCATAGCACTGTGGGACGGTCCAAAGTCTCGGTACTTGCCGAGCGCTTGCGGGACATCAACCCCTCTCTCAAAGTACACCCCGTCGCCTCCTTCCTCAAGGATGAAGCCATGGAGGAGCTGCTGGACGCCTCACCATACGACTACGTAGTCGATGCCATCGACTCGCTCAGCCCCAAAGTCTTCCTCATCGCACTCTGCCGTCAGCGTCGTCTGCCCGTCATCAGCGCCATGGGTGCCGGAGCCAAACGCGATGCCTCCTGCATTGAAGTGGCCGACATAGCTCGTTCTTACAATTGTACATTGGCGCGTGCCGTCCGCAAACGGCTCCGCAAGCTGGGCATCTCGCGGGGTGTACCCGTTGTCTTCAGCAGCGAACTCCCGCACGAGGAGTCCGTGGTAGAAATCGAAGGCGAGCGATGCAAACGCTCCACGGCCGGCACGCTCTCCTATATGCCCGCCCTCTTCGGCTGCAGGATAGCTGCATACGTAATAGAAAAACTAACTGAACGATGATAATAGAAGCTCAAAATATCCGCAAAAGTTTCGGCACCCTTGAAGTGCTCAAAGGCGTGGACATCGTCATCGGGCAGGGAGAGATTGTCTCCATCGTGGGCACGAGCGGCGCAGGCAAGACCACCCTGCTACAGATCCTCGGCACCCTCGATCGCGCCGATAGTGGCCACCTCCACATAGACGGCACCGACATCACCACGCTCAACAACCGCCGACTGGCCGAGTTCAGGAACAGGCGGCTTGGCTTCATCTTCCAGTTCCATCGATTATTGCCCGAGTTTACAGCACTGGAAAATGTGATGATACCCGCCCTCATTGCCGGCATGAGCCGGAGCGAAGCAGCGCTCGAAGCCGAACATCTGCTCGCCGAGCTGAACCTCAAAGAGCGAGCCACGCACAAACCGTCCGAGCTGTCCGGTGGCGAGAAACAGCGGATAGCCGTTGCCCGTGCACTCATCAATCGGCCTGCGATTATCCTCGCCGACGAGCCCAGTGGCAGCCTCGATTCCACCCACAAGGAAGAGCTTCATGCCCTCTTCTTCCGTCTCTGTCGCGAGATGGGACAGACCTTCCTCATCGTCACACACGACGAGAAGTTGGCCGCCGGCACCGATCGCATCCTGCGCATGCATGACGGACTTCTCACTTCGGACTAATCCCCTCAGAGCGTAGCAAGGAGAGATGAAGGACTTCTTCCACTTTGGCAAATCGGAAAGCATCGTCAGCGCATTGCTCTTGCTGATGGTCATCCTCGGGCTCTTCGTTTTCAAGGCCCGCCCGGCAGCAGGCAGCGCCTCTGCCACACCCTCAGCTGCCACCCCGGCACAAGAAACTGCCCTCCAATCCTCCTCGGCAGCTCCTGCACAGTCCCGTTACACCGATGCTCGCTTGCCTCGGAAGAGCCACGACTCCATCATCACCACAGCAGACTACGCGGGGCCTCCTGCCAAAGAGACCTACCCTCGCACATCAGAAAAGTACCCTCGCGGCACAGTCGTCGATCTCAATACCGCCGACTCGGCCTCCCTCACCCGCATACCCGGCATAGGCCCCACCTTTGCCCGTCGCATCGTCGCCTATCGCTCCCGACTCGGTGGCTACTACCATGTGCTGCAGCTACAGGAAGTCTATGGGATGGATTACGAGCGCTTTGTCGACATCAAAGACTGGTTCCGCATCGGACAGTCCCCACAGCGCATAAGCCTCCAAGGCTTGGCACCCGACAGCCTCCCCCGCCATCCCTACCTCAACTATCGCCAGCACAGCGAGCTGAAGCGTCTCCTGCGCAGCCGTCATGGCCCCAAAGGATGGGCGCAGCTCATGAAGTTGCCCGCCTTCACACGAGAGGACAGCACGAGACTATCCCATTACTTCGACCTAAACTAAATCGAGATTATGATCATCAAGATTTACCCCGACAATCCCAATCGACGCGAACTCGACCGTGCCGTCTCCGCCCTGCGCGACGGCAAAGTGATTATCTACCCGACCGAAGTGGGCTATGCCTACGGTTGCGATGCGCTGCAAAGCAGGAGCGTAGAGCACATTTGCGAACTGAAAGGGCTGGATCCCAAGCGCAAGAGCCTCTCTATCATGTGCACTGACATGAGCATGGCGGCCGATTACTGCCGCATCGACAACGAGGCTTTCCGCTACATCAAGGATCACCTCGCACAGAAGTACACCTTCGTCCTGCCCGCCGGCAGCTCGCTGCCCAAGGTCTTCAAAAACCGCAAGGAAGTCGGCATCCGCCTCGCCCTGCACCCCCTCACAAAGCTCTTGGCAGAGTCGCTCGGCAGTCCGCTGCTCACCAGTTCGCTACCGCTTGATGTGGATACGCCCGAGTATGCATCCGACCCCGAACTCATCGAGGAACGTTACGGTCTCACGGTGGAGATGGTGCTCGACGGAGGCATTGTCCCCTTCGAGCTGACGACCGTCGTGGACTGCACCACGGATCCCTACACCATCCTGCGCGAAGGCGGCAGCCCCTTATAAGATTCTCATCAAAACGTGCCGAAAATCGGCCGAAACAGGCCCCATAATCACAAGAGAATTCGCGCCATTTCCATTTTGTTTTGGCGCCATTTTTCCCCAAAAGACGCGCCATTTCAAAAAAGATTTGGCGCGTCTTCGCATCTGAATTTGGCGCCATAGTCGTTTCATTTCCCGCGCGAAAAAGAGAAAAGAACAACCAAGAAGCCTTTCAAATCGGAACACATTCCCCGTCTCTCGATACATCCTTTCGTCCGAACTAAAACCGATATAAAACAGTTATTTACCTATACGCCATATTGCGTTTCTGATTATAATTCAACAAAAAGATGACACTACAAGAGATCCTGCAGCACAGACGCGCTGTGCGCCACTACGATAGAGAAAAACCGATTGAAACAGAGCGAGTGAAAGAATGTATCCGCCTGGCCACTCTGGCTCCCACCAGCTCCAATATGCAGCTATGGGAGGCCTACCACATTGTCAGTCCGGAGAAGCTCCGGGTACTCGGCCAGGCCTGCCTCGGGCAAGATGCCGCCACCACAGCGCAGCAGATGGTCGTTTTCGTCGTGCGCCCCGATCTGGTGAAGCAGCGTGCACAAGCAGCACTCACCCACGAACGAGCCAATGTGGAGCGCCACAGCCCGACCGAAAAGCATGCTAGTCGCATCAAACGTTGGGAGGACTACTACGGGAAGATCATCCCCTTTCTCTATGCTCGTGGCTGCGGTCTGATCGGCGCCTTTCGCAAGAGCATGATACAGGTGGCAGGACTGTTCCGCCCCGTACCCCGTCAGGTGTCGGAGGCCGATATGTACACCATTATGCACAAGAGCTGCGCTCTGGCTGCTCAGACCTTCATGCTCGCCATGTCCGAAGCCGATTACGACACCTGCCCGCTGGAGGGCTTCGACAGCTTGCGAGTCAAAAGAATCCTCGGGCTGCCTCGTCAGGCACAGATCAATATGATTGTCTCCTGCGGTATCAGGACGCCTCAGGGCGTTTGGGGCGACCGTTTCCGCATTCCTTTCGAAGAGACCTATCACCGCGTGGACGGGAAATAGGGGCCGAAACTCCGCCTCAAAAACACAAGGGTGTGTCAAAATGAAAATCTTGATGCAGCCTCAGAGGTTGTGTTAGAAAGGGTGAAATGCAAGGCGCCGAGAGTGAGGGTGATGGGAGTATACTCAAGTATATGACCGAAGCCGAATCTCGAAAGCAACGCTGCAGTTCGCCCTTTATGACACAGCCTCGTATCGCATTGGCAGTAACTCTCCCAACGATAGAAAAACCTTGCGGGAGCTTTGGCGCCAAAAGTTGTGGAATTGGAACGGATAATTTACTTTTGTAAGGAGAAAGGACTATTCTATGACCGGAGAAGAGGAACTGGATCTGTTGAAGTTGGAATACCACATCCACAAGCTGATGGAGCTGGTGGAGAAACAACAGAACGAAATCGCGTCTCTTCGGGCCGAATTGGCTGCAAAAAACGAGAAGATCGTGCAGCAGGATCAGGCCTTGGACATAGCAGAAACGAAGAACAAGACGTTGCTGACCTCACGGGTGATCATCGCCAACGAAGCAGAAGCACACCAGTCCAAGCATCGTCTGGAAGGATTGATAAGAGAAATAGACAGGTGCATAGCCCTGTTACAAACGGAATAATAAGTAGATGGCAAAAGATTCGGAGCCACTAAACATTACGCTGAACATTCAGGGCAGTCGCCTCAGACTGGCCATACCGCGTAACGATGAAGCGCTATATCGGCAGGCTGCCGACAGGCTCAACTACCGGATCATGCGCTATCGCGAATCATACCCCAATGTAGCTCAACTGCCGTTGGGCGGGCACTTATTGCTCGCAGCGGTGGATAGTGCCTATTATTTAGTTCAAGAGCGCAAACATGCCGATCGAGCACCGATCAACGACCGTCTGCATAAGCTCAATGCCGAGTTGGAGGCTTTCCTACAACGCTATTAAGACGGGTGACAGGTCATAGCATCGCTTTTCCCCTTTCACGCTCTTCTTTCCATCGTTTCCCACTTCCTTTTTCACCGAGGCCGGTTGTAGAGACCGGTTTCGGCAGCGTGTGTAGATATTAGATTACTATCAAAAAAGAATTCGATACAATGGGAATAGGAACACTTTTACTATTTACTTTCATGGGGCTTGTGGTCGGTGCCGGTGCCGTTTGGCTCATCACTCGAACGCTCCTCAAGCAAAGGACGGATGGTATCCTCGCCGAAGCTGAACGCGAGGCCGAAGTAATAAAACAGAAAAAACTACTCGAAGTGAAGGAGAAATTCCTTCAGCTCAAAGGTGACTTAGAGAAGCAAGTGGCACAACGCAACAGCAAGTTGCAGTCCGTCGAGAGCAAACTCAAAAGCCGTGAGCAGAGCCTCAATCAAAGACAAGAGGATATGACCAAGAAGGGACAGGAGATGGATCTCATGCGTGAGAATCTGACTGCCCAGCTGAACGTAATAGAAAAGAAAAAGTCGGAGCTTGACGAAATAAAGGCACGCGAGCAGGCTCATCTGGAGTCACTCAGCGGACTCTCGGCTGCCGAAGCAAAAGATCGTCTGGTGGAGAGCCTCAAGGACGAAGCCAAAGGTCAGGCATCGGCATACGTGAACGAAATCATCGAAGAAGCCAAGATGACGGCCAACAAGGAAGCCAAGCGCATCGTCATCCAGACCATTCAACGTGTGGCAACGGAGACGGCGATCGAGAACTCCGTGACCGTCTTCCACATCGAGAGTGACGAAATCAAGGGACGCATCATCGGACGCGAAGGTCGTAACATCCGTGCTCTGGAAGCAGCTACGGGCATTGAGATCATCGTGGACGATACGCCCGAGGCTATCGTTCTCTCCGGATTTGACCCCGTGCGTCGCGAGATCGCACGTCTGGCACTGCACCAGCTGGTACAGGACGGCCGTATCCATCCCGCACGCATCGAGGAAGTGGTAGCCAAAGTGAAGAAGCAGGTGGAAGAAGAAGTGATCGAGACGGGTAAGCGCACGGTCATTGACCTCGGGATCCACGGTCTGCATCCTGAGCTGATCCGCATGATCGGTAAGATGAAATATCGCTCTTCTTACGGGCAGAACCTCCTCCAACACTCACGCGAGACGGCCAACCTCTGTGCCGTGATGGCGAGCGAACTGGGTCTGAATCCCAAGAAGGCGAAGCGTGCCGGACTCTTGCACGACATCGGCAAGGTGCCCGATGACGAACCCGAACTCCCCCACGCTCTCTTGGGTATGAAGCTCTGTGAAAAATTCAAGGAGAAACCCGATATCTGCAATGCTGTAGGTGCTCACCACGATGAGGTGGAGATGATGTCGCTCATCGCTCCCATCGTACAGGTGTGCGACGCCATCAGCGGTGCTCGTCCCGGTGCCCGCCGCGAGATCGTGGAGGCTTACATCAAGCGTCTGAACGATCTGGAACAGCTGGCCATGTCCTATCCGGGCGTAGTCAAGACCTATGCGATCCAAGCCGGACGCGAACTGCGCGTGATCGTGGGTGCGGACAAGACGGACGATGCTTCCGTAGAGACACTGTCGAACGAAATAGCGAAGAAGATTCAGGACGAAATGACCTATCCGGGTCAGGTCAAGATCACGGTAATCCGCGAATCACGCTCCGTCAGCTATGCCAAATAAATATGGCCGGGCACGTCCCTGCCGTACGCTAACTGCCATAGACGGATGGAATACCAATTAGAAAATAAAACGACCTCCCTGCGTAAGAGTGCTTGCAATGGCTGCCATCAGCAGCCGCTAAGCACCTACGACTGGCTGTGTGACATTCCGGATCTGGCGGAAGAAGGCGGCTTTGTGGAGGTACAGTTCAAGAATACTCGCAAGGGCTACTACCTCAACAGCGAGCGGCTGGAGCTGCACAAAGGCGACGTAGTGGCCGTCGAAGCCAACCCCGGACACGACATCGGGACGGTGACGCTGACGGGCAAGCTCGTGAAGTTGCAGATGCGCAAGCATCGGTACAACAGCCACAACGGCGAGCCGCTCAAGGTGTACCGCATCGCCAGACCCGGGGACATGGAGAAGTATCACGAGGCGAAAGCGCGTGAATACGACACGATGATCCAGTCGCGTCAGATATCGGCAGAGCTGAATCTGGACATGAAGATCGGTGATGTGGAGTATCAGGGCGATGGCAACAAGGCCATCTTCTACTACATCGCGGATGAACGTGTGGACTTTCGCCAACTAATCCGCGTGCTGGCCGACACCTTCCACATCCGTGTGGAGATGAAGCAGATCGGAGCACGACAGGAAGCCGGTCGCATAGGCGGTATCGGTCCTTGCGGTCGTCAGCTCTGTTGTTCGGCTTGGAAGATGAACTTCGTGTCCGTGAATACGAGTGCAGCGCGGTATCAAGACCTCGCTCTCAACCCGCAAAAGCTCACGGGCTTGTGCGCCAAGCTGAAGTGCTGCCTCAACTACGAAGTGGATGCTTACGTGGAGGCACGCAAGAAGATGCCCAGTCCTGAGATAACGTTGGAGACGAAGGAGCAGACGTATCATTACTTCAAGGCGGATGTATTCCGTCGCGAGGTGGTTTATTCGACCGTTCCGAACGCTCCGGTCAATGTAACGGTCATCTCGGCAAGACGAGCTTTCGAGGTTATCAGTCTGAACAAGCAGGGTATCAAACCCGAATCGCTTGCATTCGACGACAAGAAAGAACCATCTGGAAAGGAGTCGTCCGACATCCTCACGGATAACAGCCTCACCCGATTCGATGAGGCTCTCACCTCGCGCAAACGCAGGAATGGTCGCAACGGCTCACGTGACAACAGACAAGGAGACTCCCGCACGGCATCCGACTCCATGCAGCCCGCACGACGAGCACAAGGCAACCGCACACCGGCACGAGAGGGCACTCCTCGCGTAGAGGGTGAACGACGCGAATCAGCTCGCGAACGCAGTGGCGACGCACGCTTCTCTAACTTGCGGGGCACTGAACGTGCACGGGGGATGCGACGCGACGGAAGCGAAAGGAGACCACCGCGCCGAAACAATCAGCAAGAAGAGAGAAAGGAGGAGTAGGAAATGACTGCCACTGCACGGATACGTGTCCGATGGGCTATGAGGACTGTCCTCTTTGCCTGCGGAGTATGTCTGGCCGTGGCTTGCACCTACCGACCGGACGAGCACATCCTATACGAGGAAGTGCCTTGTGGCAGATGGCAAAAGAGCGATGCCCTCGACTTCGAGATACTGGTGCCGGACTTCACTCGTCCCTACTCATTGGAAGTACTCCTCCGCCACGACAACAGATACGAATACCGCGATCTCCAGCTCTCCTACTCCATCTCCACGAGAGGACTTATCGTCTTCTCAGACTCTGTGGCGCTGACACTGGCAGACAAACCCCAACAATGGAACAGCAGCGGCATAGCCATGCAGCAAAGCCGCTTTCGACTGCCTATCCCCGCCCACTTCCCTCTCTCGGGACTTTACAAGGTCGAGCTGAGGCATAATATGAGAGTGCCCTCCCTCTCCGGCATCACGGAGGCCGGAATACGGCTGACTGACGGCAGGGATGACACCCCGCTGACCATCTTACCCCATCGGAAATGATCGTAGAAGAACTGCATATCGTCAATTTCAAGAGCATTGCTTCGGCAGACTGCCGCTTCTCACCGAAGGTAAACTGCTTCGTAGGCAACAACGGCATGGGCAAGACCAATCTCTTGGACGCTTTGCACTTCCTTTCTTTCTGCCGCAGCCACCTCTCGGTGCCGGACAATATGGTCGTGCGCCACGGCGAAGAGATGGCTCTGCTGCAAGGCATCTACCGCGATGGTAACGACGACGCAGCCGATCTGCTCCTCTCGATCCGCCCGGGCAAACACAAGATTTTGCGCCGCAACAAGAAAGAATACGAGCGGCTGAGCGACCATATCGGCCGCTTCCCTCTCGTCATCGTCTCGCCGCAAGACTACCAGCTCATACTCGGAGGCAGTGACGAACGACGTCGTTTCATGGATCAGCAACTGAGCCAGCAGGACGCACACTATCTCTCCGCCCTCATCCAATACAACCGCCATTTGCAGCAGCGTAATACAATGCTCAAACAAGAGAGGCATGACGATGCCCTGATGGACGTGTTGGAAATGCAAATGGGACGTTATGCGAAGGAGATATATGAGAAGCGCAACCGATTCATCGCTGATTTCCTCCCCGTCTTCAACGAGCTCTACAGCGACATCAGCGGATCGGCCGAGAAAGTAAGCCTCAGCTATCGTTCGCAACTGGCTGACGGCTCTGCACCGGAGGAACTACTACGACAGAGTCGTCACAAAGATTATCTATTGGGTTATTCCTCCTGCGGCATCCACAAAGACGAGCTGGAGATGTTGCTCGGCGGCGTACTTATCCGGAAAATCGGATCGGAGGGACAGAACAAGACTTTTCTCATCAGTATGAAGTTGGCACAGTTTCGTCACCAACAGCAGCATAGCGACGAAACGCCCATCTTGCTCCTCGACGACATATTCGACAAACTCGATGCCACACGTGTCGAACGCATCATCCGACTGGTCGGCGGCAACGGCTTCGGTCAGATCTTCATCACGGACACCAACCGCAAACATCTGGACGAGATCATCGCCTCGTGGAGCGAAGACTATCGACTCTTCAGCATCGAAAACGGAGAGATCACGCCTCAATAATCATGCACCGAAGATGAAACAGAGCGAAATACAAGAAGTAAGCAGCGTGATCAGGTCGTGGCTCGAAGAAGAGCCTCAGATCCATGAGCGGTTGCTCGAAATAGAGGCACTCAATGCTCTTCCCAAGGCGTTGGGACCGCTGTGCCAATACATCGGTCGCAGCAGGATTCATGACGGGGTGCTGTACCTAACGTTCAATTCGTCCGTCGTGCGCAGCCAGCTCGCTACCGGCAAACAAGAGCTTGCCACTCGGATCAACGGCATCATCGGAGCGGAACTCATCCGCGAGATTGTTTTCTACTAATTTTTGAAGGATTTTTCTGCCCACCCGGACGGGGGAAGCAGCAGTGCTATGCACCTCAACCGAGGCGTGCAACCTTGCGCAGACGCTCCATGTCGATGATGCGGATGCGTTTGCCGTCGAGCGCGACGATACGATCCGACACGAAGGCCGAGAGCGTGCGGAAGGCATTGCTCACCGTCATATTGGAGAGTGTGGCCAGCTCCTCACGACTTAGATAGACATTGAGCGTCGCACCATCGTTCTCATAGCCGAAACTGTCACATAGGAGCAGGAGCGTCTCGGCCAGACGTCCCCGCACATGCTTCTGCGTGAGCGTGATCGTCCGCTTCTCGGCATTTCCCAATTCGCGTGCCAACGCTCTGAGGAAGTATCGTCCGAGCGCTGTATTTCGTGCCAAGAGCTGTTCGATGATCTCCGCCGGCACCACGATGATGCGCGAATCCTCCACAGCGATGGCCGTCGAGATACAAAGCTCTTCTGCAAAGTAGGCTCGCATGCCGAAGAACTCCCCGGGCTTCACGATGCGAGAGATATGGAAGCGGCCGATGACGCCCTCTTTGAGAATCTTAATTTTGCCACTATAGAGGAAGTAAAGATTCTCGGGTGTATCCCCTTCGGAGAAAATCGACACGGTCTTCTTACATACCAGCGGACGCACGTGCCGATTCAGCAGATCGCGCTCCTCGTCGTCGAGGAGCGACCAAATGTCTTCAAGGAGAGGGCCCAGAGGCTGGGTGGTGAATGCGTTGAGCATAGAGAAACTGTTGTTACGGTTCGGTTGTACGGATGCTAACCGACAACAAGACTGATGTAGGCATATGCAAACCCGCGCTGCACAAAGATAATTCAGACGGACGGAATACGCACTATATCAGCGCAATATAAACATCGTGCATCGCGACAGCGAGCCGAAAGGTCACGACAGGACGGAAAAACAGAGGGACGGTGGCCGGCGAATCGACGCGCAGCGTCTGAACAATAATGCAGCAATGTTTCGCGACCGTTCGGACTGCTTAGTCGGCTGATCAATTGGCACAAAATGCACGCTGCAATGCAGCCGACACGAATCATAAAGGGAAAAATGCATGGCAATAAATTCGATCGATTGTACCCTCTCCAATTGTTGCGTAATTCTCTGTCCATCAAGACTTTGCAACACCAAGAATCAAGCTACAATCGTCCCATGCAATTGTGCAGAGACCCAAAATCAAGCTACAATGGTTCCAATACATTTGCAGATAGCCAAAATCGCACTGCAATCGTCCCAATACATTTGCATGAAGCTAAAATCGCTCTGCAATCGTCCCAATACATTTACATGGAGCCAAAATCGCTCTACAATGGCAATTTGCAAATGATTTAGGATGAAAATCAAGCTACAACGGCTTCTTGCAAACGATTTGGGACAAGAATCGGCTTACAATCATTCCATGTAAGTAGATTGGAACCAAAATCAGTCTACAATCGCTCCATGTAAACAGCGCGGGAATAAAATCGAGCTGCAATGTATCTCGGATAATATGAACGGATGAATTGGAGAACGATTCTGCCTATGGACAAAATGAAAAGCGGCTTTCTGCGAGAGACACAGAAAGCCGCTTTGATGATTGATGATAGCGGATAAGCGCGGGAGCTGAGAGAGTCTCGGCTACCCGCATCGCTCAGACAACACTTAGAAATGAATGTTCGACAAATATTCGTCTCTCGTCGCGGGCTTCATTATTTGGCCCACAACACGGCCAGATGGCAGATGGTCTCCACCGCGCGCTGCATGGAGTCGAGCGAGCAATATTCGTACTTGCCGTGGAAGTTCATCCCGCCGGCGAAGAGATTCGGGCAGGGCAATCCCATGTACGAGAGCCGCGCCCCGTCCGTACCGCCTCGGATCGGTTGCACCTTAGGCGTCACGCCGGCGAGTTGCATCGCCTCCATGGCCTTCTCGATGATCTCGGGATGCGGCTCCACCATCTCACGCATATTGTAGTACTGGTCGCGGAGTTCGAGAGCCACGACCTCGAAGCCATACTTTTTGTTGATGAATGCCACGGCTGCCGTCATCAGTTCCTTCTTCTCGTCGAAGAGCTTGCGGTCGTGGTCGCGGATGATGTACGAAGCTGATGCCTTCTCCACCGAACCGTTGATGCCGATGAGATGGAAGAATCCTTCGTAACCAGCCGTGGCCTCGGGGCGCATCGCCTCGGGCAGGAGAGCATGTAGGTCGCACAGGACTTGGAGCGAATTGATCATCTTGCCCTTGGCGTAGCCCGGGTGAATGTTGCGTCCGTTGACAGTGAGTTTGGCCGAAGCAGCATTGAAATTCTCATACTCCAATTCCCCTTCGATGCTGCCGTCCATCGTATAAGCATACTTGGCTCCGAACCGTGCCACGTCGAAGTGGTCCACTCCACGGCCGATCTCCTCGTCGGGTGTGAAGCCGATGCGGATCTTGCCGTGCTTCACCTCGGGGTGCAGCATCAGGTATTCGGCAGCCGTCATGATTTCGGCCACGCCGGCCTTGTCATCAGCGCCGAGGAGCGTAGTCCCATCCGTCGTGATGAGCGTATGCCCCTTGAAGAATGCCAGCTCGGGGAAGTCCGCCACACACATCATCAGCTGGTCGTTAAGGCGGATGTCACCACCGTCGTAGTTCTCGATGATCTGCGGCTTCACATCCTTGCCACTCATATCCGGAGCCGTATCCACATGCGAAATGAAGCCGATCACCGGTGCTCCTTCGCATCCCGGAGTAGCAGGGATGGTGCCCATTACATAGCCATGCTGATCCATTTCGACCTCGGTGAGACCGAGAGCCTTCATCTCCTCGGCGAGGTGGCGCAGCAGGACGAGCTGCTTATCTGTTGAGGGGAAGGTGGTGGAGGATTCGTCGCTCTGCGTGTCGAATCCCACATATTGGAGAAATCTTTCTTTTAGTGTCATGAATATCGTGTTTCGTATTGCTTGTTTCATTGGTTTATGCTTCGTGCTTCTTGCCTCTGACGCTGTCCACGATGAAGTAGAGGATGATCAGGACATACATGCCGATGGCCAACCACTCAGCACCCGAGGTCGCGTGCCATGCTGTGGCGAAGGCGTCGAACTCCAGATATTTGAGAACGGCGCTGACCACACCCATCAAGGCTCCGCCGGCGATAAATCCCGAGGCGATGAGCGTGCCACGCTCCTTGCGGAACTTATTCACGGCTGCATCCTTGGAACGCGTGCTCACAAACCAGCTGACGAGTCCGCCGATAAGCAGCGGCGTATTGAGTTGCAAGGGGATAAACATACCCAAGGCAAATGGCAATGCAGGCACACCGATGCTCGTCAGGATCAATGCCAGGATGGCACCCACACCGTAGAGAATCCAAGGAGTCTCGCCTCCTTCCATCAGCGGCTTGATCACGGCAGCCATTGCATTGGCTTGGGGAGCCACAAGGGCATTGTCCCCTGTGAAGCCATAAGTCTTGTTCAGGATCATCATCACGCCTGCCACCGTCACCGAAGCCACGAGCACGCCGAGGAATTTCCACTTCTCCTGATTCTTGGGCGTAGTCCCCAGCCAGTAACCGATCTTGAGGTCAGTGATAAATCCGCCCGCCGTGGACAGAGCAGTACAAACCACGCCACCGATAATCATCGCAGCCGTCATCCCCGGCTTGCCACTTACACCCACACCCACGAGCACCACAGAAGTGAGGAGGAGTGTCATCAGCGTCATGCCCGATACGGGGTTGCTACCCACGATGGCGATGGCATTGGCTGCCACAGTCGTAAAGAGGAAGGTAATAATGAAGACGATCAGCAGCGCCACAAGGGTGTGTCCCCAGTTGAAGAGTACATTGAATTGGAAGAATAGCAGTGTCACCACCAGGGCTACGACCACGCCCAGCGTAATCACCTTCATCGAGAGGTCTATCTGCGTACGCTCTATCAGACCGCTCTGTCGCTTGCCTGTGAGTTCTTTGCCGGCGAGTTTCACGGCTTGGCCGATGATGCCCGACGAGCGCAGGATGCCGATGATACCCGCCATGGCGATGCCTCCGATACCGAGGGGGCGTGCATAGACGGCGAAGATCTCCTCCGGACTCATCTGCCCGATCGGGAGCAAGACGCCATCGCCTACCGGCTGAGTCATACCCGGAGCGAAGTAGCCGATCAACGGCACGATGACAAACCACACGAGGAACGAGCCGGCACAAATAATCGTAGCATAGGGCAATCCGATGATGTAGCCCAGACCCAATACGGCAGCACCCGTATTGACCTTGAATACCAGTTTATATTTCTCTGCCATCACGGCTCCCCAGCCGGCCAGTCGCGTAGAAACGTTCTCCGTCCACCAGCCGAAGGTGCCCACGATGAAGTCGTACAATCCGCCCACAAGACCACTGGCCACGAGCAGCTTCATCTGCTTGCCTGCATTCTCACCCGTCACCAGCACCTCTGTCGTCGCAGTGGCCTCGGGGAAAGGATACTTACCGTGCATGTCCTTGACGAAGTACTTACGGAATGGGATCAGCAACAAGATGCCCAGACAGCCTCCGATAAAAGAGGAAAGGAATATCTGCATGAAGCTGGCTTCCAAACCCAGAATGTACAGTGCCGGAAGCGTGAAGATGGCTCCGGCCACGATCACACCGGAGCAAGCCCCGATGGACTGGATGATCACGTTCTGTCCCAACATATTTCTGCGTCCCGTGATCGTGCCGATGCCCACGGCCAGAATGGCAATGGGGATGGCAGCTTCAAAAACCTGCCCTACCTTCAGCCCCAGATAGGCCGCCGCAGCCGAAAAGATCACCGTCATCACCAAGCCCAGCAAAACGGAGTAGGCCGTTATCTCGCGAGGCGTACTACCCGCGGGCATCACCGGTTCGTACTTCTCACCCGGCTTCAGCTCCCGATACGCATTGTCGGGCAGCTTGTTCGTTGTTTGTTTGTTGTCCATATAGATATGTGTTTGATTGGATTGTTCTTCTTCGTTTCCCCTTCTGCGACAGCAATCAAGGGCAGGCTTGCGCCGAAACAAAACGTCCAAATATATATAACTTCCGCGAAAAATCGGCCGTAAAACGAGGTCAGTCCATAATTCACCCATGCAATCTCTTAGAAAAGACGAGCAGCGAGGTGTTACTGTCTCCTTCGGCTGCTTTCTCCGGATCGTCATAGACGAGACAGCCCGCACTGCATCGTAAGCAGTGCGGGCTGTTCTCAATTAGGAGAGAGTAGATGCTCTATTCTTCTGAGTACTTTTCTTCAGGATAAATCTTATTGGTTTCGAGAATACCTGTCACTTCGCCGCCGCCCTCGAAGCGATAGGTCAGCTGCACCCTATGGTTATCCGCTGTAGCCGGCTCCCTCAGAAATAGAAATTGTATGACTATATTCATGAGCTTGATTGGTTCTTCAGGAAAATCCGACAGATATACAAGAGAAAAGGGATTCCAGTATGGATGATACTTAAGTTGGTAGCCACTTTGGATATAGTGCCAACATTCAAAGAAAAGCACAAAGGCAATATCATTTAGAGAGCTGCCCTTGGGATGCTCATCATCATAGTCATCCAATGCAACTACATCTATCGCGACAACAGGCTTTGCAAATGCTACATACGGCATATGCTCTCGTGAAGGAGAGGCTAAGCCATCATCGAGGTTGAAATCAAAAAAGGAGAGTTCCAAGCGAGACCTCTCTATCTTGTTTGGATTATCCGGAGGAAGCATATTGTCATAGAAAGCGGTATCGCCATATAGGATGCTCAGCTCTTGATACTTTTCTGACCCTCTGCGATAAACATACTGCGATTTCACACTGTATCGCCACATTACCTTTTTTTCTCCATCCCAAGTATCATGTCCGAATTCCCTAATATTTATTGCACCTGGCTCTACATACGACTCTATGTAGCTTCCAGGCTCCTGAGGTTCATCAGTCTTGCTTTTGCATGCAGATAGCCCCAATAGAGAGAGGAGAAAAAGAAACCAGCACAAATTCTTCATCTTGTCCATCAGCTCTTAGGTGTTATGTCAGTTACAATTTCTTCAAATGTTCTCTCCGTGGACTGCTGGCCTTGTAATCCACTTTCATGAGACTCAAAAGTCTCTTTCGTGCAAGCCGTAAATCCTGCGACAACCGCAAGACCCAAAAGAATCAATTTCTTCATAAGGCAGATTTTTAGAGTTTGTAAAAACAATTGTCTCCTCAAGACTACGCATTTTTCTTGGAAATGCCAAATTTTCATGTAAATTTCTTGCTTAAATCCTTCCACGAGAAAGTAATTTTACTTTCCCCGACTTGTTTTGGCTCTTTTTTCTACAGACAGCAAAAGTCTTAACGGATACAAAAACGATGATGATTTCTCTTTTTATTTTATTAGGTGCCAAAAAAGTTTTCAACACCGAAGAGCCGTTTAGATTCGTTCTAAATAAGCGTTTTTTTGCAGGTCGTTCGGAAAGGGAAACGAAGTCGGAGTGGAAATTTGAAGAGTCGTGAAGCAAACTTTCCGACTATGGAGGATGAAGATTATAATCTTTAGATTCAATCTTTATAAAGATCGTTTCTGATTATTATAATCATTGCGTCTGAACTTTATAAAGATCAGATGTCATCTTTATATAGTTTGCACCCTCCAAAAGAGTATTCGAAGCTGCAAAAACGGAAAGTCCCCGTTGCATTCGTGCCTGAACGCAACGGGGACTTGGAGGCTTTCAGCTATGAGTTTCGGGAGATTATGGCATCCTATTTGCCATCGAACAGACGACTATTATTGACACTGGCTGAGTCTGACGCCACGGTATCATCCCGCAAAAGGCGAGTGAGGGAGGCGAGACGACAATTGCCTGCCTCAAACAAGGGTTCGATATACATTATTGCTTCCATTTACTACGTATCACATTTGACTTTCGCCATCGGTGCTGTCTCACATTCAGCCATTTACAAATTGCAGCACGACCGGTTGGCTGGCAAAGGTAACAAAAGAATTAGAGACAATGAGAAACGCGGAAGCGAGCTGTCGATTGAGAATAAATGTGCACATTGTCGCAAATAACACCTTAGAAAAAAATATCGACTCTTCTTCCGATTCGTTATGAATTAGTCGATGTAGACACTAATAGCCAAGAAGAAAAGACTAAGAAGAGGTATTTGCTTATTGCAATCCGGCCATAGGTCGCTTTTACCGCCCAAATATCATAGACAAGAATGGCCGAAAAAAGCGAAAATTCGTCATTCGACCTATCGGGAAGACTGCGGGTATTGCTTATCTTTGTGCCCGTATGAGATAATTTCTTACCATTAGTAATCAAAAATAGAGAATGAAGAAAACACTTTTAGCAGCCGCCGTAGTGGCTTGCAGCGCATTCACCGCCGTAGCTCAGCAGAAGGCTGCGACCGAGATTGTAGAGAATCAGTTTACCATCGTCAAAGAGGTGCCCATCACCTCCATCAAGGATCAAGCCAACTCCGGTACTTGCTGGTCGTACTCCGCCATTGCATTCCTCGAAAGCGAAGCGCTGCGCATGGGCAAGCCTGCCGTAGACCTGGCCGAGATGCACGCTGTGGCTCAGGCCTATAAAGACCAAGGCGAGAAGTATGTGCGCATGCACGGCAAGCTGAACTTCAGCCAGGGCGGTTCGTTCTACGACGTGCTCCACACGCTCAAGCACCACGGTGTGGTGCCCCAAGAAACGATGGAAGGCCTCAACTACGGTACGAAGAAGAATATGCACAGCGAGATAGCCGACGGTGCGGAAGGTTTCCTCAAAGCTATCATCACGAACCCCAACGGCAAGCTCTCTTCGGCATGGAAGAAGGCTTATGATGCTATCATCGACAGCTATCTGGGTACCGCTCCCGAGTCATTCACCTACGAAGGCAAGACCTATACGCCGAAGAGCTTCGCGCAGTACCTCGGTCTCAATGCCGACGACTACGTATCGCTCACTTCTTACACACACCATCCGTTCTATACGCCGTTCATCCTCGAAATCGAAGACAACTGGCGTTGGGAAGTGTCTTACAACCTGCCGATCGCAGAGCTGATGGAGACAATGGAGTATGCCATCAACAACGGCTATCCCATTGCTTGGGGTTCGGACGTGAGCGAAATTGGCTTCACGCGTGACGGCATTGGCGTATTGGCTGATGTGGAAGGTATCGAAGCTAAGGGTTCGGACCAAGACCGTTGGGTAGGACTCAGCCGTGGCGAGAAGCAGGCCGAAATCATGCGTATGGTAAACAGCGCAGACTGTCCCGAGATCGAACCGACACAAGAATACCGTCAGAAAGGTTACGACGAGTACTCACTCACAGACGACCACGGTATGCTCATCTACGGTATGGCCAAGAATCAGAATGGCCGCCCGTTCTTCATGGTGAAGAACTCATGGGGCGAGACCGGTAAGCACAAAGGCATCTGGTACGTTTCGCGCAACTTCGTAGCCGGCAAGACGATGAACATCGTACTGCACAAGAAAGCTCTCCCTGCAGCTATCGCCAAGAAATTGGGCATCCGCCAGTAATCGCATAGGGCACTCTGCCCTCTTGATCTTATAAGACAGAGGCCGCACCTTCATGATGGTGCGGCCTCTCTTTTTGGGTTGCCGACTATGCGATGATGCCCGTGCGTCGCAGGAGCGGATCGATGTCCGGCTCATGTCCGCGGAAGGCTACGTACAAATCCATGGCATCGGCCGTATCGCCTCGCTCCAATATCTCTTGACGGAAGCGGGAAGCGACTCCTCTGTCGAATATGCCTGCCTCCTGAAAAGCCGCGAAGGCATCGGCATCCAATACTTCGGCCCACTTATAGCCATAGTATCCGGCCGCATAGCCACCTGAGAAGATATGTCCGAAAGCGGTACTCATAACAGTGTGCGGCGGCGAAGGCGGGAGGACAAGAGCCTTACGCCAAGCTGCTTCTTCAAAGGCTTTGATGTCCAAGTCGTCTGCAACGGGGGCGGTGAGGCCATGCCAAGCCATATCAAGATAGCCGAAGCTGAGCTGGCGACAGGCTCCGCTCGCAGCGAGGTAATTGCGAGCAGCAAGGAGCTTGTCCACGAGGTCGGACGGCATGGGCTCACCCGTCTGATAATGGAGTGCAAAGGTGTCGAGGAAGTCTCTTTCTGACAGCCAATTCTCCATCAACTGACTGGGTAGCTCCACAAAGTCGCGAGCCACGGATGTGCCGGACAACGATCCGAACCTACACTGCGACAGCATGCCATGCAGGGCGTGTCCGAATTCGTGAAGGAAAGTCTCCACCTCTCCGGCCGTCAGCAATGCAGGTTTGTCGGCCGTCGGCGGTGTGAAGTTCATCACGATGATGATATGCGGTCGTTGCCCTTCCGATTGATCGCGCAGATTATTCATCCAAGCACCGTTTTGCTTGCCTTCGCGTGGGAAGAAGTCCGTATAGAGCAAACCCAAATAAGAGCCGTCCTCGTCCGACACTTCATAGACTCGAACATCAGGGTGATAGACCGGAACATCCGCCCGCTCGGCGAAGGAGAGGCCGTATAGTCGTGTAGCCAGGCCGAAGACACCGCGCGTTACGCGCTCCAACTCGAAATAGGGACGCATCATCTCGTCGTCCAGGGCATAATGTGCCTGCTTGTACTGCTCCGACCAGTATGCCCAGTCCCACGGCTCCATCGTAAAGGAGGTAGGATCGGATGCCTGAGCTGCAGCCCATTGACTAATCATCTCCAGCTCTTCTTCCGCCTTGGGCTTGTATGCCTCGAGGAGCTTGTCCAGAAGTGCGTGAACGGCTTCCGGCTTCTTGGCCATTCGATCGTGAAGAGCGTAGTGGGCGAAGGTGTCGTAGCCGAGCAGATTGGATTCTTCCAAGCGGCCATTGACCATCTTACGCACGAGCGCTTCGTTGTTGTACTCATTCTGAGCAAAGCCTACACTCATTTTCGCTTCGTACATCTGCCTGCGCAGATGGCTGTCGCCGCAATGCTTCATAAAGGCGAAGTAACTCGGAGCCGAAAGATCGAACAGCCATCCTTCCGCATGACCCCCGCGTCGGGCTTTGTCCGCTGCCAGCACCAATGCCGTCTCGGGCATGCCTGCCACAGCAGCGGCATCAGTGAGGTGCAGCTTGTAACGCTTCTCGTCCTTGAGGATGTTCTGCCCGAAAGAAAGCGAGGTGGTACTCATCTCATCGGAGAGTGCACGCAGTCGCTCCTTCTTCTCGGCAGGAAGCAGTGCACCGCTATCCACAAATCCGCGATAGCAGTTGTACAGCAACCGATACTCTTCAGTTGTGAGCGTGTCAGGAGCCGTATGCTCCCAAACGGTGCGGATGCGATCAAAAAGGGGTTCGCTCAAGGCTATATCCGTACCAAGGCGAGTCAGCTCGGGCATGATCTCCTGCGACAGTGCCATGAGTTCGTCATTACTCTCGGCATGCAAGAGATTGAAGAAAGCTCCGGACACCAATTCCAATCGCTCGCCACACCGCTCCAAGGCAAGGATGGTGTTTTCGAAAGTTGGCGGCATCGTACTATGGATGATGGCGTCGGCTTCGGCTCGCTTTTCGGTCAAAGCCTGCGCAAATGCTTCTTTGAAGTCTGCAATCGTGATACGATCAAAAGGATAACTGCCGAAAGGCGTATCGAATGGTTGTAAGAGAGGATTCATCAAAATGAGGAAAGAAATTATATGATGAGGTTTTTCAGAAGAAATACCCGAAACGGAGCTGAACATCGCTCGTGTCGAATGCTACATTCGGATAGAACTTGTATTGTGTCTTGCGGATGAAGCGCCGGCCGGTCAGTGAAATAAACCACGGCCCGGGATGATAGGCGAATTCCGAACTGGCAACGATAAGTTGCGCTTTACTTTCGTCTCCTTGCACTTGGAAGACGGTCGGATCATATTGGCTCCGATCGTTGCCTTCCGCTCCTATCCATGTAAACAGACGGTAGCCTTCAAAGCCAAGCAGCCAACTCCATCTTTTCTTGCAAGTAGCGCCAAGGTAGAGTTTGCCGCTGTATCCGCTACCGAGGTTATAGTCAC
The DNA here is from genome assembly GCF_003096695.1 of Porphyromonas loveana. Lineage (GTDB taxonomy): Bacteria > Bacteroidota > Bacteroidia > Bacteroidales > Porphyromonadaceae > Porphyromonas > Porphyromonas loveana. Next base: position 54,412 of record NZ_QEKY01000005.1, read on the forward strand.
GGAAGTTCACGTTGTAATGATCCGTAAGGCTGGCTCCCATCAGTACGGCATTGAAGTAAGACTCGGCATAGAAACTCAATGGTCGTTTCACTGTGCCGCCGTGGTGCTTGAAGATGAGACCGCCCCCCAAGGCGGCTACCTGCGAGATGCGGTAAGGTGTCATGAGATTGCTGGTTGTACTGTTCTTCTTGACACGCTTCTCAGAGTTGTAGTAGTCGAAGTGCTGGAAGAGACCGCCGATGAGGACTGTCTTCTCTTTCGACACCAACTGTCGACCGGTAAGGACGCCGATCAGATTGATTTGGCTCAGCAGGGGCTGCGTCTCGGATATACTCAGTCCGGCTTTGAACTGAAAGAAATCGTACGGTGTAAAGGTTTCGGATCCGAACTGATCGCCGTAGTCGAATCGTACGTTGAGCGTAAGAGCCGTGGCTCCGGTTCGCGTATGAAGAGCATCGGCGAGGAAGCGAAAGCCTACATCGAAGACGCCATTGACAGGTACCCTGTTGAAGATGCGTCCGCTCGTTCGGTGCGTGCGTCCCACCTCTCCGGCCGTAAGTCGGTTGAAGAAACGCATCGGATTGACTACAGCTGCGGCAACCTCTCGCCCTGCGCGTTCCCACCCCGTAGTCCGATTGTCAATGAGAAGATCCGACACTCTATGCCCGATCTCACCAAAAGCAATACCCCCCAACGTCGTGGCGTAGAGGTCGTTGATGCTCGGCGGCTCATTCTCCATAAAAAGCTCCCACATCAAGCTGCCACATAGTGCAAACGGAATAGACGAAATGAAACTCATACCATTGGCGCGCGCAGCATTGAAGTAGAGCGATCCGTGATAGGGGTGGGCGAAAAGGTTGGTAATAAACTGATCGTTGTCCCAGCCGAATCCGTTCTCGAAGTTGTTCTGGATCGTATGCCAATTGATGTGTGCAAAGTCTTCGTTGACGATGTAGCGATTGAAGCCCCAGACAGCCATGTTGATGCCCACCGTCTTTCCGATGGCACGCCAAGGCCGTCTCGGAAGAACTGTCAGCGAGTCACCATCAAATTCGATTCCTTGAATCGCCGGAAAACGCTGAGCCGAGAGCTTAGGGACTAATAGCAGGAAGAGAAGTACTAATAAGGCAACTCGCTTCATTCGGATCATACTTAGGGGATGCTACTTCAATGCTTAATGATCTTCTCTGCTCTGTTGCCGTCATGGATGAAATAGGTACCTGCAGGAAGCTGACGCAAGTCGATAGTTGCGGACGAACCACTCATTACTGTCTTCGACAAAACTCTTCCATACATATCCTGTAGTATGAGGAAGCCGTCCTCGAGCACCCCTTCCCGCGCTATCACCGTGATGTAATCCGTCGCGGGATTGGGATAGATGCGATAAGAGGATGGTATGGTTGTGAGGGCATTGGTCTCGCTCAGGAAGGCACGTATATAGAAATTAAAGTCCATAGGCGTAGCCTTCCCATTGTTTATCGACGCAAAAGGAGCACCGTCGGACGGATTGAGTACGAAGAGATCGCCCTTCTCGAGAACAGCCGGGCCTACATCTACTCCCAACGGATAGCCTTTTTCCGCTTGGGCAGTATAGCCGATGTAGAGATCCTTACCTGTAGGAATGAGGAAAGGTGTGGTCAGCGTCACACGCATCGGTTCGCCGGCTTTCTCCACCGTTACATTCTGCTCGTATAGCACCTCTTGGCGAGTGGCGTCTCCCCAAATACAAAGCTTATAGACACATTGCGCTTCGCCGGGGAAGAACGCTATCGCTTCTATGCTTTGCCCCGCATATAAGAGAAGGTCTTCGGCAGTATAGAGATGTGCGACGGCGTAGTCAGACTTCTTGTTATCGCCCGTATAGCTGAAAGGAGTGGTACTCCATGAAAGACACTCCTCTTCCTCCGTTTCGGTCGTTGCCGGACGTATGCCCGTGATCATGATGGCGTTGTCATTATAGCCGCGTCCCTGATCCTGCGGATTGAAGAAACCGAGTGCGTAGTAACCGTTTGCATAGCCCGTCCAACCCCAATTGACATGAATGAGTCCCTCTGCATCGATTCCATCCAAAACGAATATGTGCCCGCCATAGCCATTGGTGTTGGCCAAATAGATGATGGGAAGTCCCTCCTGCATATCCTTGGCGATGTAAGCGTGCCATTCATCCTGAGGGATTTGGTTGATCACTTGATTGCGGGAGAAAGCTTGATAGCCGAAATAGCGACGCAGGCTAAACTCCAATTTGTTCAGATACGCACTGCTACCACTCACGCCATAGTTGGTCTGCATACTCACGCCACAAGCATACATCAGCCTTGCCACCGCCTCTGCTTCCGCAGGCGTATAACCAGCACCGTAAGACTCCAAGAGGAGATTCCAGTCCAGCGGGATGGTGTCGAGGCTGACGACGAAGTCCGTCTGACTGTTGGCCGACGTATAGGACACCAATCCGACAGCTTTCTGGGGATAACCGTAATGAGCTACAACCTGTGCCATCGAAGTCGCTCCGCATCCGGTGGGAGCCGTAGTGCCGTTGATAGTCGGTGCGTATAGATTGTAAGGGGCATTCTGTCCCCACTTGGTTTTGATGACCGGGCCTGTCGGTGTATAGTTCCTCTTGCTTGTATGCCTGCAAGCCATTGGATTCAGCACGGACAGCAACTCTTTTACCGCAGGTGGAGCCTGATTGTAGTCGAAAGTTCCCTCTCGACTATATCCTAATACGTACCGAGTGGCATTGGGATGGGCGGAGACAAGGACGAATCCCTCTCCTACTCCTATATTATAGGCTGCTACCGATACGTGATCGGGCAAAGCCACGCGGTTCAGTGCGATAGTCTCACGATCGGGGTATAGTCGTCGAGCTTGTTCGAGCGCCAACTGTTCTTCGGCAGTCGTGAGCGTTTGTGCGAAGCTGCAGAAAGCACAAGAAAAAAGGAGAAACAGGAATAGAGATACCGCTCTTATCTGCAAGATGCGATCAAAACGGAGGCCAATGGCAAGGAATGGATGCATTGTTCTTTACCTTGATAATTGAATAAGCGAAGATACGCATATTTAACCTCATTATCATGGCTTTGGTTTGGTAATTGTCGATTTGCCGAGGTAGGGGACTTGTTTAAGGGAAGTGGGGAGTTGGAAGAAAAAAAGAGCGTCGGAAGGATTCTCTTCCGAAGCTCTTAAACGAAACAAATGATTGTCACATGTAAGTAGCGAGACCCGGGATTGAACCGGGGACCTCATGATTATGAATCATGCGCTCTAACCAGCTGAGCTATCTCGCCAACATCCCCACGAAAAAGCCGATGCGTTTTTCTGAGACGGTGCAAATGTAGTTGTTTTTTTGAAACGCGCAAGCAGTATCCAGTTTTTTTGCTTTCTGACGCATCTCTAGTCCTAAGAAAAGTGGAGGACTCAACCGTGGGTAAATATGGAGTTGAGCCTCCTACTCTTTGAGCGTCTTCTATCCATCATATTGCATCTATCAACGAGAACAGGCCGCAAGCCAAAGCTGGTTTTTGTTACCTTTGTGCAGCGAGAGGAGGTGCTATAGAACGTAAATACATGAATATCAGACGGCGCCGACCGGCCATACAGAAATTGATAGTAGCAATGACGACCCATAGAGATATACCCGCAGCCAGCGAGGCTTGCCCCGTTTCCACCCTTACTCCTTGTGCACAGACGGCACAACATCGGCCGTATAGTAGAGAGAAGTCTAAAAAACTGTACGCGATCTAATGGCAGATAGGTTGAGATAAGGCCGATCATCATCGTCAAAAGCATAAAATCCCCGTTGCGTTCGCACATGAACGCAACGGGGATTTGTCGTTTTTAGAGGTCACGAATTGCCTTGTGCCGGAGATCAACTTTATAAAAATGACGTTTGAACTTTATAAAGATCAGATGCAAAGATTATAATTATCAAAAGTGATCTTTATAAAGATTGAATCTAAAGATTATAAAGTTGATCTTCCAGCTGTCTAAACATGATCACCGAAGGATTGTGATCGTATTTTCGATCTCGTTTTGCTTTCCAAACAAGTCCCCAAAGCGCTCTTTATTTAGAATGAATCTAAACGATCATTCGTTGTTGAAAACTTTTTTGGCACCTAAAAGCTGAGAAACGAACAAAAGGATTTTGAAGAATTTCCACACTTCTTCACAGTTCCGGAAGCGTTTGGCAAGTTGTTTATTGTCGGAATATCCCTATTTTGATGGGGGCATTATACCAAACTTCCTTAGTCGCATCATTATATCGTCTGTCCGATTCCGAGCGGTTATTTTGCTGCAGCACCGCCCGTGAACGCAGGATGACCGTGTGTGCAACAGCCCAAGGAAATCGCAAAAATGGGAGCCCTCCATCAACAGTATCACCATCCGAACATCAATAATGAGGGAAGTCCGCAAGCTCACGTTTGGACGGAAACTAAGACATATTTGACGTATGGCCCCCCGCATAGCATACGAGTATAGGATCTCAAATACGCTGGGAGCCGGCCTTGTGCACTTCCATGATTTCAATGCCGGAGGTTCATCGGCTCACCTAACATTCAATGTTCTCCTCTAAAGGTCAGGAGCGCTGAATATGCGTATCCGACTTAAGTTCTTGACTGCGTGAATAAATAACTTGTATCTTTGTCGGACTGTAAAAAAAAGAATCAAATACTATTCCCGTTTTATGGAATCAAAGAAACCTACACGTATCGAGAGCGACCTTATCGGTGAACGCGAGATACCCGGCCATATCCTATATGGCGTACAGACATTGCGCGGTATTGAGAACTTTCCTATCAGTAACTTTCACCTGAACGACTACCCGCTCTTCGTCAATGGCTTGGCCATGACCAAGTGGGCTGCTGCCGTGGCCAATCATCGCCTCGGGCTGCTCACGGATGCTCAGAAGGACGGTATCGTGGCTGCCTGCAAGGAGATCCTTGAGGGCAAGCACCATGAGCACTTCCCCGTGGATATGATCCAGGGAGGAGCCGGCACGACTACCAACATGAATGCCAACGAGGTGATCTGCAACCGTGCGCTCCAGATCATGGGATACGAGGCAGGCGAATTTGCCTATCTCTCGCCCAACGATCACGTGAACTGCTCTCAGAGCACGAACGATGCTTACCCGACGGGTATTCATCTCGGACTGTATGCTACATATCAGAAGTTCCGTCCGCATCTGGTCGATCTGATCCTTTCGCTCCGTCGCAAGAGTGAGGAGTTTGCCCACGTGCTCAAGATGGGACGCACGCAGCTCGAAGACGCAGTACCCATGTCGCTGGGACAGACTTTCGGCGGCTTTGCATCCATCCTGAACGATGAGCTGAAAAATCTCGACTTTGCTGCCGAAGAATTCCTCACCGTCAATATGGGTGCTACTGCCATCGGTACCGGTATCTGTGCTCAGCCGGGCTATGCCGAGTACTGCATCGAGGCACTGCGCGAAGTGACGGGTTGGGACATCCGTCTGAGCGAAGACCTCGTAGGTGCTACGAGCGACACGTCTGTGATGGTGGGCTATTCGTCAGCACTGCGTCGCATCTGTGTGAAGGTGAACAAGATCTGTAACGACCTGCGACTGCTCGCCAGCGGTCCTCGTTGTGGTCTGCACGAATTCAATCTGCCTGCTATGCAGCCGGGTTCTTCTATCATGCCGGGTAAGGTGAATCCCGTGATCCCCGAAGTGATGAATCAGATCTGCTACAAGGTAATGGGTAACGACCTCACGGTGACGCTCGCCGGCGATGCTGCCCAGATGGAGCTGAACGCCATGGAACCTGTGATGGCTCAATGCTGCTTCGAAAGCTCGGATCTGCTCATGAACGGATTCGACACGCTGCGCACTCTCTGTATCGACGGCATCACGGCCAACGAGGACGAATGTCGCGGTTACATCCGCAATAGCATCGGCATCGTGACTGCTCTGAATCCGATCATCGGATACAAGAATTCGACCAAGATCGCCAAGGAAGCTATGGAGACAGGACGTGGTGTCTATGACCTCGTGCTGGAGCACGACATCCTTTCCAAGGAAGACCTGGATACGATACTCTCTCCCGAGAACATGATCAAGCCGGTCAAACTCGACATCAAACCTCGCCACTAATCCCACATCGGGAGAAGTAGCTCTCATGTACAAGGACTGTACGAAGCGGGTATGCTGCCATTCGTACAGTCCTTTTCTGTTTACGATGCGCTATGCGAAAGCGGACAATCGCAAGGAATGAATGCTAAAAACTATCTTTGTCCGAGCAAGAAAATGGAAATGAACAAGGAACACTATGCTGCGATCGACGTCGGCTCTAATGCCGTGCGTCTGCTCATCAAGTGCGTCAACAGCGAGGAGGCCGAAGAGCCTCTGAGCAAGGTACTGCTCCTGCGTGTGCCGTTACGACTGGGGGAAGACTCCTTTAACAAGGGATATATCGGAGAGGAAAAGACGGACAACATGATCAGACTCATGCGGGCGTATAGTGAGATGATGAAGATCTATCGCGTGCGGGACTATCGTGCTTGTGCCACTTCGGCCATGCGTGACGCCTCCAACGGGAAGGAGCTTGTGGGGCTGATCCGAGAGGAAACCGGTATAGCGATAGACATCATCGACGGAGATGAGGAGGCGCGACTCGTGTCGGACAATAATATCGAGCGCCTCATTGCAGACGGAGCCAACTATCTCTATCTGGACGTAGGGGGTGGTAGTACCGAGCTTACGCTCTTCTCTCAAAGCGAAGTGAAGCACTCCCATTCGTTCAACATCGGTACTGTGCGTCTGCTTAGTGGCAAGGTGCAGCCGGAGACATGGGCTGCTTTCTGCTCGGAACTGGAGACGATCACCGAGCAGTATGCCGAGCTTTCAATTATCGGCACGGGAGGTAATATCAACAGGCTGGTTCGTTTGAGCGGATCGGATCGCGGCTCGTCTCGCTATGGCGTCATGCCGGTGGAAGCCCTGCGCAATACATACGAACTGCTCAAGCCTATCTCCACTGAGGAGAGAATGGTGCGCTTCCACCTCAAACCCGACCGTGCGGACGTAATCATTCCTGCTGCGGAGATCTTCCTAAAGGTGGCCGACATCACTGGCGCGCGTAACATCATTGCGCCGGTGATCGGATTGGCAGATGGTATCGTCGAAGATCTCTATATGCGTCATCAACCAAAATTGTCGTGAAGAAACAACCGAAACCCAAGAAAATGGCCGGTACCATATCTGCTACCGTAGGCCAAGCCTATGCCAATCGCCTGCTGATCCTGACCGAGATGCTGGCCTTGCTCTACATCATCATTACGGGCATCATACTCCTTGTCATGCGTCCGGTCATGCCTGATGCCGGCACACTCCTGCTTAACAGGGTGGAGATCGTCGTGGGCATGGGCATCTTTGCGCTGCTTTACTATCGTGCTCCGTCACGGTTTACATGGGCGCTGCGCATCATTTTCCAGTTGATGTTGCTGAGTTATTGGTACCCCGAGACCTATCTTTTCAACCGACACTTCGACAATCTGGACCACCTCTTCGCTCAGATCGAGCAGGTCGTCTGCCTCAGTCAGCCGGCTGTCTGGTTCCATCAGCTCTTCCCACATTGGATTGTCAGCGAATTGCTGCATTTTGGTTACTTCGTTTACTATGCTCTCATCGTGGGAGTTATCCTCTTCTACTACATCTCTAATTATCGTCAGGCCGAGCGAGTGGCTTTCGTTTTGTTTGGTTCGTTCTACGTCTATTATCTGATATATACCCTCTTGCCGGTAGCGGGACCGCAGTTTTACTTCCCGGCCATCGGTTGGGAGAGTGTGGCCGCGGGACGCTTCCCACCGGTCGGCAAATTCTTTGCCTCACATCCGGAATTGCTGGAGATGGATGTAGCACATCAAGGTCTATTCTATCGCCTGGTCAATATGTCGCAACAGATGGGCGAGCGTCCCACCGCTGCGTTCCCCAGCAGCCATGTGGGCATCACGACGGTTATCTTCGCTTTCGTGCACCGCGGCAGCAGGAAGCTGTTTTGGTCTTTACTGCCGATCGGCATCTGTCTGATGCTGGCGACGGTCTACATCCAGGCTCACTATTTCATAGATGTATTGGCCGGATTGGCTACGGGGCTTCTCTTTTATTATAGTGGGAATAAGCTCTATTCATGGCTCGACATCAAGATAAGCGGCAGACGGAGCCGTAACAATCAAACGGGAAGCGTGTAATTCCCGATATACACAATAGAGAAAACAAAGGGAACAGCTTTTTACAGCATGTAAAAAGGGTCAAAAAAGAAATTGGAGATCATTTATAGCGTGTAGAAAGCCTCAAAAAGGGAAAAAGACCAATTTACAGGGTGTAAAAAGCTCCAAAAAGCAGATTTGAGTCCATTTACAGCATGTAAATCACGTCAAAAACGGATTTTGAGCCTTTTTACACCCTGTAAATCGGTTGCAGCAAGAATTTTGAACCTATTTATACCTTGTAAAAACCGAAAGGAAGTCGAAAGGAATCTTTCAACAGCATGTAGAAAAGCTCTCCGATCGTTTGCGACGAAAAAACACGATGGATGTCGGCCTAATTGCACTTATTGTCGGAATCTGCTCAGCAACAGTTTGCGAACATAACAGACAGAAAAACAAATATCTTTGTGGAAATCGCTAAAAGTAGAACATCTAAACATGTTGTTTCAATGGAAAAGCCTTATGTATTAGGAATCGATGTGGGTCGTACCAACACCGTCTTCGGCGTGGTGGACGCTCGTGGCAATCTGATAATGAGTTCGTCCATCAAGACCGGAGCACATAATGATCTGGATGATTACATCAAGGACCTGGTGGCCGGTATTGAGCCGTTACTCGAACAGGTAGGTGGCAAGGACAAGATCAGAGGCATCGGAGTAGGAGCACCTAACGGTAATTACTACACAGGTTCGATTGAGTTTGCCCCCAATCTCCCTTGGAAAAAGACTCAGATCCCATTTGCCCAAATCTTGAAAGACGCTCTCGGCATTCCCACGGCGCTTACCAATGATGCCAATGCTGCGGCAATCGGTGAGATGACCTATGGTGCTGCACGCGGGATGAAAGACTTCATCGTGATCACGTTGGGCACCGGTGTGGGTAGCGGTATCGTGGTAAACGGAACCCTTGTGTACGGACACGATGGATTTGCCGGTGAGCTTGGCCATATGATCGTTCGTCGCAATGGTCGCATGTGTGGCTGTGGGAGGCAGGGTTGTCTCGAAACGTACACCTCTGCTACGGGGGTTGCCCGCACGGCGCGCGAGTACTTAGACATCCGTTCGGACAAGAGTATGCTGCGAGACATCCAGCCCGAGCTCATCACTTCTAAGGATGTGTACGATGCTGCGATCAATGGCGACGGCTTGGCACAGGAGATATTCGAGACTACGGGGGCAATCCTTGGAGAGGCTTTCGCCGACTTCGTTACATTCTCCAGTCCCGAGGCGATCATTCTCTTCGGAGGTCTGACCAAAGCGGGCGATCTCTTGATGAATCCGATACGCCATCACATGGACAAGAACATCCTCAACATCTATAGAGGGAAGACCAAGCTGCTCTTCTCTCAGCTCAAAGAGAGCGATGCCGCTGTGCTCGGCGCAAGTGCTTTGGGATGGGAGGCGAAATAAAGGCTGAGCATCCGCTCATAGTCTTCCGATACTGTCCGCGCTGCGGTCACGATGGCTTTGTGGAGAAAAATGCCAAAGCAAAATCGTGTCCGCAGTGCGGATTTGTCTATTATGCCAATCCGTCTGCGGCGACAGCATGCTTCATCACGGACGCAGGCGGACGCCTTCTGGCTGTACGTCGTGCTCATGAGCCGGCGAAAGGAACATTGAATTTGCCCGGCGGGTTTATGGATATGGGCGAAACAGCCGAGGCTGGAATCATTCGCGAGGTGCGAGAAGAAACGGGCATGGCTGTCGAAGAAGTCACCTATCTCTTCTCGCTTCCCAATTTGTATCTGTATGGCGGGATGATCGTGCACACGGCCGATCTGTTCTTTTCTGCCCGTGTGGCGGATTTTGCTTCAGCCGTGGCGGATGATGATGCGGCCGAATTAGTCCCTTTGGCTCGGGAGGAAGTTCATCCCGAAGATTTCGGATTGGAATCCGTGAGCCGTGCAGTCGGTTTGTGGCTGGCTCGTACCCAAGAATAATAAAATGAAAAGACTGAAAAACTTTGCTCTTCCCATCGCTATGATTGTGGGTGTAACGGCTTGGCCATTGCTCTCCCCTTGGTCTTTTCTGATCCCGTATATGATCTTCTTGATGCTCTTCTTCACTTTCTTGAAGATCTCTCCTCGCGATATGCACTTCTCGCGCTTGCATCTGCTCATGGCAGCGATCCAGTTAGCTTTGGCGATAGGCGGCTTCTATGCTCTCCGCTGGTTTGATCCTATTGTAGCCGAGGGTGTGATGATCTGCTTTATATGTCCTGCGGCCACAGCCTCGTCTGTGATCATCGGCATGCTTGGTGGGAGCATTGCCTTCGGAGCCACCTACGTATTACTCACTCATATGGGGATAGCTGTGCTGGGCCCTTTGCTCTTCTCTTCGCTTAGCACGGCACATGCCGATATACCCTTTTGGACTTCCGTCGGGCATATCCTTATCGGTGTACTTCCGCTCGTGGTGCTTCCTCTCTTGTCGGCATGGGTAGTCCGGTTCACATCGACGCGATTGCATAATCGGCTTTTGCAGATCCCCCAGATGGCTTTTTGGCTATGGGTTGTTTCGTTGTGTATCATCATGGCCAAGACTACCGGTTACGTAGTCGCTCAGGAGGCAGATACCATCCGACTGGAACTTCTGTTGGCCCTGGGCGGACTTGTTAGTTGCTCTATTCAGTTCGCATTAGGCAAGTGGCTCAGCAAACGTTATCTGCAAGAATCCGTTACTGCAGGACAAGCGTTGGGACAGAAGAATACATCTTTGGCTATCTGGATATCGCTGGCCTATTTGAATCCGATCTCTTCCATCGCTCCTGCCAGCTACGTAGTATGGCAAAACTCCTTCAACTCCATTCAGCTATGGCTGCACAATAAGAAAAAAACGATAATAGATAGACGATGAAACTAAGCGACAAATGGTTTACAGCCCTGAGCGAAGACGAGAAAGGTAGTCTTGTATTCGTCAACGGCCGTCAGGAATTGGACGAATTCCGATTGAGCGGTAAGATGAAGATTCGTATTGAGATCCGTTGGCCTTATGAGGCTGATGAGCAGGGATTGCCCACTGAATCGGCAAGCCTGCTGATCGACGAGATCGAGCCTCTCATCCGCAAAGCGATGGAAAAGGACAAATTGGCCATCATGACCGGCAACTACACCGGCGGAGGGATGAAATATTGGGTTTATTATGCCCGTACGGAGCGTGTTTTCGGAGAGCGTCTCAATACAGTCCTGGAGCCGTACGAAACACTCCCGTTGGAGATCGAATGCGAGATAGATGCCGACTGGGAAGAATACCTCGACATGCTTTCTATGCAAGAATAATCTCAGGCTGTCAATATATTTCTCATCGACAGGAGCTTTTGTGCTATATAAATGATTGAATATAACCCTTCGGCATCAATCACTTAGGGAAGAGATGTAGTCAGAGGCTGTGCCAAATGTGTGATGGGACAAAAGTAGAGCATCGATTATACGCTCCAATCGGTGACACATTTCTTCTCCACTACGATGTGTAACAGTATAGCTTAGTTTGCAGTTGGGCAACTTATTGATCTCGGCAAACTCCCACGGATGAAAATAAAGATTTAAATAATCGTCATGTGCTATCGTTCGTTTGATCATCTTGATGTATAGATTAAGTGGGAGATGATGGAGAGAAAGCCAGAAGAGCGGGAAGCGTAACAATGGGGTAACAGAGCTTGGCAATTGGTATACCCCATATTCATCGGAGAAAGGGAGTCTTGGTGCAAAGAAGTGGTTGTATCGGCCGGGGATAAACGTTGGATTAAGGGACGAATTGTACGCATAACCCGCTTGAGCGATCTCAAGCGCCGATATGGGCATCATCCGAGGCATTCGAAATCCTCGCACTTCGGCTCCATCCCACAAGGCATTAAGCCTCTGACGAGATTCTAAAAGATGTTCGACCTTGAAATCCGAATGAAATACTCCATGCGAAGCCAATTCATGACCATCAGTGCAAATTCTATTGCGTAAGTCTTTCGGGAGAGACTCCCAAAAAGTAACTGTGCTGAAGAATGTTGCCCGAACACCTTTTTTTCTCAGGATGTTCAGGATTGCTTCGGTCCCACGAAGACTGATTTCCAACTGTTGGTCTATCGGAAAGCTTTGATAGCCTTGTTCTACAGGCACATCAAATTCCTCGATGTCGAAGCTTAAGAGAACCATCTTGCCCTTATCAACCTGGGTAAACTGTATATTTCGCGAAAGATTGTTTTCGCTTTCATCGCAGACAGAATGATGTTCGGACGGATAGCTCCGTGGACGACATCGATCCGTACTTTCTTTCTCCTTGCCAAGCAGATAAATTCTGTATCGAATAAAAAGCGTTTTATCTCTGTTCGCAGAAAAATTGATTTGCCTACTTGGGAAAAGCCTTTGAGCCCGCCTTGTGTATCTGTGGTTGGCAGAGACAAAAATGTATTTACAAAGTGGGAAATCTCAGAAAGAATCTCTCTCTTGAAACGAATCCTTCTCCCATACGAAGCTGACTCTCTATGTGCAATAACGACGTCTGCTCCATCAAGAAGCGATTTTATCACCTGCTTGTAAGAATCCAACGTGAAAGGGAAATCATAATCTGTATAGATCACGAATGGAGCATCTGTTTGTTTTACTCCATACCGAACGGCATATCCTTTTCCCTGATTCGCTGAATAGTCACAATAGAAGACTGGCCATTGAGACGATGACCAACGCGAACGAACGTCAGAGGAGTGTCCCGTTTTACTGCCATCAGGTACAATAAAAACACGAAGAGTGATCTCCGGCAGAGCTGCAGATAACGCAGATAAGTGAGAGATTGCCTCCTCCTCCCACCCTTGATAGGGATTGTAAGCCGGTAATACGATATCAATTTGAGTCATTGGTTTGGGTTCTCTGTGTGTTTGTTTCGGTCGAAACAAAATTAGTCCGCAGCAGATCAATGCAAATTTTTATCCAAATAAAACTGGGGAATAGCGCTTTCATTGCAAATGGTTGAATCACGTTCTTTCGAATTGCCGCGGGGAAAAGATCTGTAGGAGACAGGGATGAGAGAAGGAGCGTCCCGACAAGGAGTGCAATGTCAAGCCAATTGACTTTGCCTCTGGCCGGATGTGCGAACCATATACCAACGCCTAACAATGCAATAATATAAGTGCTTGATTCGCTACCGGTACTGAATAGGATGGTGAAGAGTAGCGTGGACGCAAGGATATTCATCCGAAAAGTAGTAGACCGGTATTGTCTGAATCGAATAAATGGTAGCGCAAAAAGGACAATTCCGGGGAGTAATAGTAAGAGGTCGGAGTATTCTGTGCTTCCAGAAACCTTTCGCACGATGCCCAGAAGAGAAACATTCTGTGACAAGGAGAAAAAATTCTCTGTATTCTTGCCCCCAAGACAGTCGATCCAACTTGAATACTGTTCGAACACATAACTGCCTCCGCCCAATAATATCGGCAGGAATCCTATGATGCCAAACCAAAGGAAAAGCCAAGCGAGATAACGTCCTTTCTTTGCTGCAAAAGGGAAAAAAACTAAGCCTACGATGCCATATATTTTAGTTAGTGTCCCCAAAGCAATAAAAAGAGCTGCAGCCCATTCTCGTTTTTTCTCCACCATAATAAAACTAAGAAGGATGCATGCTCCGATGAGGACATTCAGCTGTTGCATACATAGGGCTGTGTACAGATCCAAAAAAGCAATCCATAAAATGGTAATCTTCTTTTTCTCCGTCGTAGGCAGCATCCTAACAGCCCAAAGACATCCCGCAACAGATAGGCAGAGCCATAAAAACATCCCTATGAAGTCGGGCAGAAGAGCAAACGGGGCAAAGAGAATCGGGAAAACAGGACCATAAAGGAAACGGTCATGATGTTCGGACGGATAGCTTAAATAAAGAGGCTGGAAAGAACTAAAATGATAGAAAGAGGATCGAAATATAATGTAATTGTTATGCCTATGCGGTGCTGCTTTGGTTATCGCAACAACCAAAGCAGCAAGGCTCCATAGCGCATAAATGAGTTTTCTTGATGATATCGTTTTTCGGAAAATAGTTGGAGATAACTGCATCTATATAAGATTCAGAGAGAACTTGGTCAGTCAGCTGTCTGACATTATTGTCACATGAGATCTCATCAGAGGAGACCGTTTTGTTTGAAGACTTTGTGCAGCTTTTCGATAGCGAAATCCAACTGCTCTTTCGTATGTGTCGCCATCAGCGAGAAGCGGATGAGCGTGTCGGACGGAGCCACGGCGGGAGAAACGACCGGATTCACGAAAACACCTTCTTCGAAAGCGTCTCGCGTGATCTGGAATGTCTTCTCATTGTTACGGATATAGAGCGGGATAATGGGCGTAGAGGTGTGCCCGATCTCAAAGCCTAATTTTCTGAACGCATCCAGAGAGTAGTGCGTCAGCTCCCACAGACGAGCCAAGCGCTCCGGCTCGGACAGCATAATGTCCAGAGCAGCAGAGGCAGCTGCAGTAGATGCCGGCGTACAGCTGGCACTGAAGATATAGGAGCGAGCATGGTGGCGCAGGTAGTTGATGATGCTCTTGTCGCCGGCGATGAATCCGCCAAGAGAGGCGAAGGACTTACTGAAGGTACCCATGATGAGATCGACATCCTTCGTCAGCCCAAAGTGGTTACATACGCCTCGACCGTGGTCACCCATCACGCCGATACCGTGCGCTTCGTCCACCATTACATTGGCGTTATATTTCTTAGCCAAGCGTACGATTTCGGGCAGGTTACAAACGTCCCCCTCCATACTGAAGACGCCGTCCACAACGATCAGCTTGACCTTGTCCGGATCACATTGCTGCAGGCGCTTCTCCAACGACGCCATATCGTTGTGCTTGTATTTCAGCTTGGTGCTGAATGAGAGGCGCGTGCCTTCGATGATGGAGGCATGATCCAACTCATCCCAAATGATATAGTCTTCGCGTCCCGTAATACAGGATACGACACCGAGATTGACTTGAAAACCGGTGGAGAAGCTGATCGCATCCTCCTTGCCCACGAACTCGGCCAATCTTTTCTCCAGCTCCAAGTGGATATCCAGTGTACCATTGAGGAAACGAGAGCCGGCACATCCTGTACCATACTTCTTTGTTGCCTCGATGGCAGCCTCCATTACTTTCGGGTGGTTGGTCAATCCCAGATAGGCGTTCGAGCCGAACATGAGCACCTTCCGCCCATCAATGATGACTTCAGTATCCTGATCGCTTTCGATCTTTCTGAAGTAGGGATAAATACCCGCGGCCTGTGCCTTCTGAGGCTCGGTGTATTGAGCCAATTTATTTTGTAATAGTTTTCCCATTAGCCTATAAGTTGCCTTATGCGGTACAAATGTAGTAATTCGAACCAAATGTAGCACAGTTTTGGCCCGAACGTGCAGAACGATGACGGGATAATGGACACTTTCTGCCACTATCCTGCAACTTCGGATGATGGGAAGAGTGATAAGTCGGGCAGCGATGTCGCTCGCTGCGTCGTCCGGTTGTGTGTTACTCCGCCAGCGTCTCCAGAGAGAGCTGCGTACCATCCCAAACGGCGAACGAATCGTAGCGGATCCAATCGCCAAGAATGATCACACGCTTATTGGCTCGCAAAGCCAGATCTACAAGTAAGTGCCTGTGACCAAATATATAATAGTCAATCTCCGGATGTTGGGTACTGTGTTCTTTGGCAAAGCGTATGAGCCACTCATTTTCGATGTCGAAGTAGTCGTTGCTGTAGGCATGCGGAATATGCCCCTCTGTCTTGGATTTCTCTCCGTTGCGTCGGCTTCTCAGGGAGATTGCATACGCCAGGCCCACCGTCCATCGCGGGTGCACGGCAGCATATAACAGACGTGCCAGCGGGTTGCGAAAGAGGCGATACATCCAGTCATAGGTGGGTTTCACCGCTCGATACTCCTCGTCACCATGAGCCAGACGGAACACCTTGCCGTCGATCTCGACCGTGATGCCGTGCATATGTACTTGTGCGCCCAGTTCCTGCTGCAGGTAGTCCGTGAGCCAAACGTCGTGATTGCCGGCGAAGAAGTGTATCTCTACACCCGCATCGCTCAACTCGGCCACTTTGCCGAGGAAACGTGTGAATCCGCGGGGAACCACATGCTTATACTCGAACCAGTAGTCGAAGATGTCGCCCATGAAGTAGATGGCTTTCGCTTCGTGGCGAATGCTCTCCAGCCAATCAGCCAGACGCCTCTCCACGGCATGTGGATCGGCATGGTGGCGGGAGCCGAGATGAGCGTCGCTGGTGAAGTAAGTCTTCGTGCGCATGGGCGGCAAATTTTTAGTAGTGGGAGGATCTGTAATCAGAGGAAGCCCAGCTCCAGCATTGCCTCCTCACTCATCATATTCCTGTTCCATTCAGGCTCGAACGTGAGGTCTATCTTCACCGTTTTCACCCCTTTGACGCTCTCCACCTTCATGCGCACGTCCTCTATTATGAAGTCTGCGGCAGGGCAGTTAGGTGCTGTCAGGGTCATCGTTACGGTGACCAGGCCTTCGGCAGCCACATCCACGTTGTAGATGAGTCCCAAGTCATATACGTTGACGGGAATCTCGGGGTCGTACACCGTGCGCAACATGCGGACGATGTCCTCTTCTATCTGCAAAAATTCATTTTCCATTGCCTCTGTCGTTAGTCGTTTCTGTGGAGTTACGGACTCTGTTTTAGTCCAGCATTTCTCTGTATTTCTTGTCGATCTCCTTACGGGCTGCATCGGTAGGCTTGAAGCTGTCCGAATGCTCCATCGCCGTCAGCGTCTCTGCATCCTTGTCGTCCGTGGACTCGGGGATGTAGATGTTCACATTTACCAACTGATCGCCCGTTCCGTAGCCGTTCACGCTCGGCAGACCCTTATTCCGCAGACGGAGCACTTTGCCAGGCTGCGTTCCCGGCTCGATCTTTATTTTGGCCCTTCCGTCAATGGTCGGCACCTCCACACTGCCCCCCTTGATAGCAAGCGGTACCGATATGAGGAGGTTGTAAATGAGGTCGTTGCCGTTTCGGATCAGATTGGCGTCCGGCTCTTCCGCTATGAGAACGATGAGGTCGCCATTGATGCCGCCGCGAGGGGCAGCGTTGCCTCTGCCGTTCACCGACATTTGCATTCCTTCGGCCACCCCTGCCGGAATGTGGAACGAGATCACCTCTTCACCGATCTCTATCCCTTCGCCCTTACAATGCGAGCAAGGTTTCGTGATAATCTCTCCTTCGCCGTGGCAGGTGGGGCAGGTGCTCTGCGTCTGCATGGCTCCGAAGATCGTATTGTTCACACGAGTGACCACACCCGTGCCGTGGCAGGTCTGACAGGTACTCTTGCCGTTGGCATCCTCTGTCCCGTCGCCGTTACATCGGTGGCAGACGACTTGCTTCTTCACTTTCACCTTCTTCTCTACCCCCTTGTAGATATCCGAGAGGGTGAGTTTCACTCGCACACGTAGGTCTGAGCCGCGGCGTACACGCTTGCGGCTGCCGCCTCCCATGTCACCGAAGCCGCCAAAGCCTCCGAAACTGCCACCGAATAGGTCACCGAAACGACTGAAGATGTCCTCCATCGACATACCCGCGCCACCGAAGCCGCCTCCTGCGGCACCGCCTAAGCCGGCATGACCGAACTGATCGTAGCGACTTCTCTTCTGCGGGTCGCTGAGGACATCGTAGGCCTCAGCCACCTCTTTGAAGTGCTCTTCCGCCTCCTTGTCTCCAGGATTCTTGTCCGGATGGTACTGGATGGCTTTCTTCCTATATGCTTTCTTGAGTTCCTCGTCAGTAGCTCCTTTGGAGACGCCGAGTACCTCGTAATAATCTCTCTTTTCTGCCATGGTCTCTTCCTCGTTACTCGGTTACTCGCCTACGACCACGTGCGCATGGCGTATTACCTTCTCGTTGAGTGTATATCCCGACTTCACGCAGTCCACTATCATGCCCTTCTGTGCTTCGGTGGGAGCCGGTATCACAGCTATCGCCTCACAAAGATCGGCATCGAACGGCTGCTCCGCAGTCTCGATGCGTCGCACTCCCTGTCTTTGCAGGTAGTCCATGAATTTGGTGTAGATCAGCTCCACGCCCTCCTTTACGGCAGCAGCATCGCTTGTATCTGTTATATTTTCGAGTGCTCTTTCGAAGTCGTCAATGACGGGCAGCAGCTCGGTGAGCACCTTCTCGCCACCGTTGCGGATGAGGTCGCTCTTTTCCTTGAGCGTACGCTTGCGGTAGTTGTCATACTCTGCCATCAGGCGCAGATGCGAGTCGTTCAGTGCCGCCAGCTGCGCGGTGAGCACCTCCACGGGGTCTGCCACCTTGTCGTCCTCTGTCGTTGCGGTCGGCTCTTCCACGTCAGCGCACTGACTCTTTGTCAGTTCATCTTCGGTTGTGATCTCCTGCTGCGGGCACTCTTGCGGCTCCTGATAGTTTTTTTCGGTCTCCATTATGATAGTTTTATCTTTTTTATTTTTCTTATAATCAGCGACTTAGATGCGTTTGCAAGCCTGACGGCTGCTTTGTCGCCACAAATGTACACTGTAATAACTACAAAAACCGCGCCAAAGCATAACCTGACACACCTGTAAATGCTGCTTCTCGGCAAATGACGGGCTGTGCTTCCTTTTCGTTACATTTGCATGCCGAAAGGAGGTGCCATAGAGAGTAAATACCTGAATATCAGAGATCACCGTCCGACAATATCAACCCATATAGTGAACAGCAGCAATGATGACCCATAGAGATTTACCTGTAGCTTGCGTGGCTTGCCTCGTTTCCCCATCCTTTTCCCCTCTGTCTATACTGTGCAGTATCGGCTGTGTGGGAGCTATGTGTGCAAAAACGACATTAGAACAAATACCCAATAGCATGCAATAAAGTCGGATCCTGATAGTCAAAAACGAAAAGTCCCCATTTGTGTTCGCGTATGAACGCAATGGGGACTTTCCATTTTTGGCGGCACGAAACAGCCTTTCGGAGCTTGCTAACTTTATAAAGTTGACATCCAATCTTTATAAAGTTCACAAATGATTATTATAATTATCAGAAACGATATTTATAAAGATTGCATCCAATAATTATAAAGAGCATCATCTTAATATCGAAAACTCGATTGGAAACCATCCAATCGACATCGTCAATCGTTTTTTTGCCCACTGACCGACTTCTCAAAGAGCCCTTATTTAGAATGGCTCCAATCTTGCATTCGGTGTTGATAAGTTTTCTGCCAAGAACAAATATTCGGTCGCGGTTTCATAAATTAACACAAAGCGGCCTAACACACAGCAATACATACCATCAAGAAGACTACCCTATCGAACGAAAAGATTGCAATTATACGCGCCAAAAGGTTGTCGATCCTATTATTCGGCACCAAAATCAACTGTGATTCAGCCACACTCAAAAGACAAAAAACAACGCACCATTTTGTAAACTTTCATTCATTTATGTGGCCGCCTTCGTTGTTGATAAATTTCTGCCAAAAAATTTGGACGGTTGTTTTTTTCGGCCTTATCTTTGCCGTCGCAAGTCAGAGATGAGACTAAGGCGCCGATCGAAATCTCCACCTTGCTATTATTGAACTAATGGGATAGCAATTCCCTTATTATTTAATTTTTAATTACTCTATTTCTTATGTTATTCTTCAAAAGAAGACAGTCCAGCATTGCTGACAAAGCAAGTGGCAAAAAACTGTGGTATCCACAGACAGTGATCAACGGCAGCACAGCTTCTACGCTGCACATTGCAGAACAAATCTCAGAACTTTCCGGAGCCAGCCGAGGCGACGTCTTTGGCGTCTTGCGCGATCTGGGCGTAGTCATGCGCCAAGAGCTTGCCTCGGGTAAACGCGTCAAGCTCGACGGCGTAGGGACCTTCCGACTCATCGCGAACGCAAGCGGTAACGGCGTAGAGAAGAAGGAAGACGTAAAGTCCTCCCAATTCAATTCGGTGCGCGTCCATTTCGTCGCCGAGTATCGTAGAAATACGGTCACTCGCGAACGAGATTGTACCCTCATCGTGCCGGATCTGAAGTTCAGCGAATATGGCGTGGATAAGACTAAACCGGCAACTCCGTCGGTTACACCGCCTGAGCAGGGAGGCGGCGGCACGTCCGGCGGCCATAGCAGTGGTGCAGAAGGATCCATCGGAGGAGGCTTATAGGCCCACAACAGGTGCTTACTCTGTGATAAATGAAGGGTGCACGGTCGATCGGCCGTGCACCCTTTTGCTTCTCACACCATACTTCACCGATCGGCGGGAATGCTGAGGACATTTTCCCTTTGTCAAAAGAGCGGATTTGTATCATTATTTGCAGCAGAAAGCTCTTCCCAAAAGCAGATGCAACAGACTGGAAGATTAGGCTTTTTATGAGTACTTTTGCTCGAAAGAAAAACAACACAGATGGAACCTTTCGTACACCTGCACGTGCACTCTCAGTTCTCCCTTCTTGACGGGCAGGCTGCTATCAATAATCTCGTAGACAAGGCTATAACCGATGGTATGCCGGGCATTGCGCTCACGGACCACGGAGCGATGTTCGGCATCAAAGAATTCTTCAACTATGTGGAGAAGAAAAATAGTGCTCACATGGCCACCCTCAAGGACTGTCGTCGGGAGTTGGACGAGCTGAACGATTCCAAAAGTGCCGAACTCCTGAATGACGAAGAGCGTGAACGCATCGCCAAGCTCCAGCAGAAGATAGAGGACACGAAGCGTTCGCTCTTCAAACCCATCCTCGGCTGCGAGGCTTATTGCGCTCGCCGTACACGCTTCGACAAGGATAGTCAGATGCCCGACCCATATCACCCGAAACGTTCGATAGATGCCAGCGGCTGGCATCTGATTCTCTTGGCTAAGAACTTACAGGGCTATAAGAATCTGATCAAGATGGTCAGTTATTCTTGGACCGAGGGCCAGTACTATCGACCGCGTATCGACCGCGAACTGTTGGAGAAGTACCATGAGGGGATTATTGTTTCTTCGGCCTGTCTCGGCGGAGAGATCCCCCAGCATATCATGGCAGGCGAGATCGGCAAGGCAGAGGAGTCGATCCGATGGTTCAAGGAGCTTTTCGGCGAGGACTATTATCTGGAGATCCAACGACACGAAACGCACAATCCACTTGCGAATCAAGATGTATTCCCCCAACAACAACGCGTCAATCGCGTAATCTTAGAGCTTGGGAAGAAATTGGGCGTGAAGGTAATCGCCACCAACGACGTACACTTCTGCAACGAAGAAGATGCCGAGGCGCACGACCGTCTGATCTGTCTGAGTACGGGCAAGGACTTGGACGACCCCAATCGTATGCGCTATACGAAGCAGGAGTGGTTGAAGACAACGGAGGAGATGAATGCTATTTTCGAGGACTTGCCCGAGACACTTGTCAATACATTGGAAATCCTCAACAAGGTGGAGTTCTACAGCATCGACAATAAGGCACTGATGCCCGATTTTCCCATCCCGCCCGACTTTAAAGACGATGACGAATACTTGCGCCACCTTACCTATGAGGGAGCCAAACGTAAGTATGGCGACGGGCTGACAGAAGAGGTGCGCGAGCGAATCGACTTTGAATTGGACACCATTCGCGGGATGGGCTTCCCCGGGTACTTCCTTATTGTACAAGACTTTATTGCAGCAGCACGCAGAATGGGCGTGTCGGTGGGACCGGGACGTGGATCGGCTGCCGGCTCGGCCGTGGCCTACTGTCTGGGGATTACCGACATTGACCCTATCAAGTATCAATTGCTTTTCGAGCGTTTCCTCAATCCCGATCGCATCTCCATGCCTGATATTGATGTGGACTTCGATGATGACGGGCGTGCCGAAGTGCTTCGCTGGGTGACGGAGAAGTACGGCAAGGAGCGCGTGGCACACATCATCACCTACGGCACGATGGCGACCAAGAGTTCGATCAAGGATGTGGCTCGTGTGCAGCGACTGCCTTTGTCGGAGAGTAATCGGCTTGCCAAGTTGGTGCCGGACAAAATCCCGGGGGAGAAAAAGGTCAATCTAAAGAAGGCCATCGAATTTGTACCCGAGCTCAAACAGGCATCCCTCAGTCCCAACGAGGTACTGCGCGACACCCTCAAATATGCCCAAATGCTCGAAGGTAATGTGCGTAACACAGGTGTTCATGCCTGTGGCATCATTATCGGGAAGACGGATATTAGTGACATTGTTCCTGTAAGTACTGCACCGGACAAAGACACAAAGGAGGAACTCCTCGTCACACAGTACGAAGGTTCGGTCATTGAGCAGACGGGACTCATCAAGATGGACTTCCTCGGTCTCAAAACGCTTTCTATCATCAAGGAGGCTATCGAGAATATCAGGCTGCGCCACGGCATCAACATTGACATCGACAAGATACCGCTTGACGACCCTGCCACCTATAAGCTCTATAGCGAGGGGCGCACTGTCGGCACCTTCCAGTTTGAATCGGGTGGTATGCAGAAGTATCTCCGCGAGCTGGAGCCTTCGACCTTTGAGGATTTGATAGCGATGAATGCCCTCTATCGCCCGGGACCTATGGACTACATTCCTTCTTTCGTTGCACGTAAGCACGGACGAGAACCTATTGTGTACGACTTGCCGGAGATGGAAGAATACCTCCGTGAGACCTACGGCGTCACGGTGTATCAAGAGCAGGTCATGCTCCTGAGCCGCAAACTGGCAGGCTTCACTCGAGGGCAGAGCGACGAGCTCCGTAAGGCGATGGGAAAGAAACTGATTGAGAAGATGAACGTCTTGAAGGTACAATTTCTTGAGGGCGGAAGTGCCAACGGACATCCACAAGTCATATTGGAGAAGATTTGGTCAGACTGGGAGAAGTTTGCCAGCTATGCTTTCAATAAGAGTCACGCCACTTGTTATAGTTGGGTAGCCTATCAAACGGCCTACCTCAAAGCCAATTATCCGGCTGAATATATGGCGGGGGCACTCAGTCGTAATCTCAGCAACATCACTGAAATAACCAAACTCATGGACGAATGTAAGGCCATGAAGATAGGCGTATTGGTTCCCGACGTGAACGAGTCAGAGATGAAGTTCTCCGTAAATGCCAACGGCGACATTCGTTTCGGCCTCAGTGCCGTCAAGGGGGTTGGGTCTGGAGCAGTGGAGCAGATTATCGCAGAGCGTCATGCCAATGGCATGTATAAAGACATATTCGACTTTGTGGAGCGTGTAAATCTATCGGCTTGTAACCGCAAGACGATGGAGAGTTTGGCGTTGGCAGGAGCTTTTGACAGCTTTGGGCTCTCGAGAGAAGAATATATGGCACCATCGCTTGCAGGTAAAGAGGAGTCGTACATCCAAGCTCTCATGCGTTACGGCATGGTCATGCAGGAAGAACGCCACAGCCAGAGTAATTCGCTATTCGGAGAAGATGCTGATTTGATGATCCCCCGCCCGCAACCCTCACCCGCGGAACCGTGGAATGATCTGGAGCGACTAAACAAAGAACGAGAACTAGTGGGGCTCTATCTCAGTTCCAATCCGATGGCGCAGTATCAGGTCATTCTGGATCATTATTGCAATGCGCAGGCTGCTGATCTGGCCGATCTGAATGCTCTTCAGGGACGAAACCTTGTTATGGCAGGTGTCGTGACCAAGGCTTTCCAAGGAATATCTCGACAAAATAATCCCTATTCCAAAATCACACTCGAAGACCTCTCCGGTACGGGAGAGATACCGCTTTTCGGTCAGGCTCATGTGAACTTCGGTAACTTTTGCAAGGAGGGGCTCTATCTGCTTGTACGTGCCACTGTGCAGCCGCATAAGTGGCGACCGGAGGAAGTGGAATTGTCAGTGAACTCCATCGAACTCCTTCCCAATGTGGCAGACACCCTCATCAAGAAGATGACTATCTTCCTGCCGGTCTCAAAGATTGATAAGGACTTGATAGAGTCGTTCCATGAGGAAGTGGCAAACAATCCGGGGAAGACAATGTTATTTATCAAAGCGTACGATCATACGGAGAAAGTGGAAGTGGAGCTTGTCCTTCACAAGACACAGATAAACGTTTCGATGCCGTTCGTGCATTATCTTACTGCAAATGAGATTAACTTCGCACTTGAATAGAAGAATCTTTAGAAATAGAATAATAACTAACAAAAACAAAGAATTATGGCACTGCAGATTACAGATGCAACATTTGACGGCTTGGTAGCAGAAGGCAAGCCGATGGTAGTAGATTTTTGGGCTACTTGGTGTGGTCCCTGCCGCATGGTAGGCCCCATCATTGACGAACTCGCCGTGGAATATGAAGGACGTGCAATCATTGGTAAGGTGGACGTAGACGCCAACAGTGAACTTCCGATGAAGTACGCTGTACGTAACATCCCCACGGTTCTGTTTATCAAGAACGGCGAAGTGGTGAAGAAACTCGTTGGTGCTCAGTCAAAGGACGCCTTCAAGAAAGAATTGGATGCCTTGTTGTAATTAAGTCGGTATTGGGCTATCCAAATGAAAGTCCTGTCTGACTCGCTCTTGGGCTGAGTCGGACAGGACTTCTTCTTTTGTAAGGGGCTTGTCTCTTATTCTGCGACAAAGAGCTTAGCTATGTGTCCTACTCCATTCGTGATCAGATAGTAACCGATACGAAGGCTACAGGGGATGGAGAGCGTTTCATCGGTAGCATCGACTTCGAAAACAAGACGACCATCAAAAGTGTAGAGCATGATCTTCTGCCCTACATTCAGATGGGAGAGATGCAGAACTCCTTCGTTATAATAAGCCGTTAGGCGTGGAGCTGCTTGTAGAATGTTTTCCAACGAGGTTTCCGTTCCTTCAAAATCGACCCATGCAGTGCCACTCCATGCTTCTACATCCCATTCTTTGGCCTTTGCTCGTGCTACTTGATCGGGAGTCATGATGTTGCCTTCGCTCGGAGAGAGAACAGCCACGTAGAGGTAGCCCTTATCTATCTTGGTCTTCTGCGGCAGATTAACCACGATGTCTTCCATCTCGGCTTCCTTAATTTTGTTTTTGGCAACGGAGAGGTAGTAGAGTACGGGCTTATTGCTGATATCCAACTTGGAGATTTGGTTGTCTTGGCAGGAAATTAGTGTCAGTTTATTCAGTCCTGTCACATCCAACTCCGTCAGTTTATTTGAATTGCATTCGAAATAATCCAATTCGACGTTCTTCGTGATGTCAATCTCTGTCAATTCGTTCTTGCTCACACCCAAAGCCTTGATGCGGGGGAAATGCGTAAAATCTACAGCTGTAAGGCATGATTCGCGACAGAGAAATTCCTCGACATTGCCATATACACGGATCGTTTGGCTACCGAGCGTGTACATATTGTAATTAACAGTATTGACGAGTGCTTGTTCTCCCTCGTCGAACTGTTGGTTGTTGTTGAGATCGATCCATACATTCGACCCCTTGAAGTATAGCTTCACTTGCTGACCGACGTCCAGAGCTGAGGTCAGTTCGAAGTACTCAGTGAGATCGTAGTCGCGCTCAGAGAGTTGAGCGGGCTGTTGCGCCACACCCTGCAGGCTACCGAAGGTGGCTGCTGCGAGCAGAAGGGAGGTTGTCCATGTCTTCATATCAAATGTGTTTAGTTAAAAATAGGTTTGTGTATTTACAGGAACAAACTTATGAAAATTAATTTTATGGTATTCTGCTGCTGTCGATGGCTCTGATCACGTCGCCGAAATGAAGATCGAACACCCAATAGTCGCCCTCGCGATTGGCGGAGCCTGTGCCCATGACATGGAAGTTGAGGGAATCGAGACCGCGACGAGCCAAGAGTTTATGTCGGTAGGGCGCAGAGGCACGGAGGGTGAAGTCCGTTATTCTCCCTTCCTTCCATGTGAAGCTTATCAAGGCGTTGCCAACTACTTTGGCATGAGAAACGCTTCCCGATGCGCTCCAATCGGACGGCAGGGCGGGAAGCAACTCAACATGCCCCGCTTCGCTCTGCACGAGCATTTCCATGATGCCTGCAGCACCTCCCAAATTGCCGTCGATCTGAAACGGTGGATGTGCGCTGAAGAGATTCGGCAGCGTCCCGCTTCCATAGCCTTCGTAGCTCATGCCCCGTACTGTGGCGGGACGGAGCAGACGACTCAGGAGGCTCCACGCTCGATCCCCATCACCCAACCGTGCCCAGAAGCATATCTTCCACGCCATCGACCAACTGGTGCCATCATCGCCACGCACCTCTAATGTTTTGCGGGCTGCAGTGGCAAGGTCGGGAGTGTGCTCCGTGCTGATTTGATTACCAGGGTAGAGGGCATAGAGGTGCGACACATGTCGGTGATGCGGTTCGACTTCCTCGTATGGCTCCAACCACTCCATGATACGGCCATCGGCTGCTATGGTGGTGGGCATCAGCAGGTGTCGCTTCACTGCCAAGGTGCCGAGAAGGGCATCCGTCACCGACAAGGTACGAGCTGTGCTCAGTGTGTTGTCGAAAAGCTCGCGGATGATCTGGTTATCCATTGTAGAGCCTGCGGCAACGTGCACGACATCCCCGCTCGGACTGATGTAGGCATTCTCGGGAGACGTCGTTGGTGCGGTGACGAGCCATGAAGAGCGAGGATCAGTCACGAGTACGTCGGCAAAGAAACGTGCTGCCTCCCGCATGGCGGGATATACGCTGCGCAGGTATGTGGTATCTTGGCTGTAGAGGTAATGACGATAGAGATGCTGACAAAGCCATGCTGCGGAGGTATTCGTTGCTCCCCACGAGGGGTGTTCCCCCGGGGCGGTGAACTGCCACACATTGCCGAGGATGTGCGTCACCCATCCGTCTGCACCGTAGAAGTCACGCGCGGTGCGTCGCCCGCTTTCGACCTGCGCAAGCGTCCAGTCCGCAAGCGTAGTGTGCAGATGGGAAAGGTTGCCCGACTCGGCCGGCCAGTAATTCATCTGGAGATTAATGTTCAGATGATAGTCTCCGTTCCACGGCGTCTGTGTCTGATGTGCCCAGAGGCCCTGCAGATTGGGCGGCAAGCCTCCGACGCGCGTCGAAGAGGCAAGCAGGTAGAGACCATACTTATAATAGAGAGCAGGGAGGGCGAAGTCATCCCCGTTCTGGTGGAAGAGACGGAGACGCTCGGGGATCGGGAGCTGTTCGTTGGGATGCGTGCCGAGACGAATGGTGGCAGACTGCCCGAATTGTTTGTCGAAGGCTGTCGTATGTGCTCTCCACAGCTCCGCCAAGGGGCGATGGGTGACAGCATCGTGCATGAGGTGTCGGACGGTCTCCTGTTCATCATTTCCGCCGAAGGACGTGGCGAGAGCAATGATGATGTAGGCACGAGTGGCACCGCGTAGCTCCACAGCCGCATCGCGACACGTGACGGAGCCACCATCGGGCAGAAAAATGCGGGCTTCACCGCGGTAACGGACGCCTGCACCACCTTGACCATCGGGCAATGCGCCTTCAATAACGACCCCTGCGATCGAATCGGCATAGTAACGGGCATTCTCTGGTCGGCTCCACTCCATGTCGAAAGACAAGGTTCCGTTGCGTGAGGCCGTCAGCTCGACGACGGCCACATCATCGGCGAAGGAAGTATAGTAGCGACGCGTATAGAGCACCCCTCCGGAGCGGAAGCGGGTCTCAGCCGTAGCGCTGTCAATATCGAGCGAACGAACGTAGTCCGTGACCTCGGGCGATATGCCGCGATGCTTGAGATGCAAACGGCCGAAGAGCTGGTAAGCTCCGTAGGGAGCGTTGGCTCCTTGTCCGTGATTGCTCCCTGCACCGCCACAGACAAAGGTCTGATAGACGAGTTGCTCAGCCTTCCGATATTCGCCGGCGAAGAGGAGCCGACGTATCTCGGGGAGGGATTCGCGGGCGACAGGGTTAGCCGTCTCTTGGGGAGAGCCGGACCACATGGAGATTTCGTTCAGCGTGATGGTCTCGTCCGTCGGACGCCCGTCGGACATCAGCCCGATGCGTCCGTTGCCCAAAGGCAACTGTTCTTCCCACACACATGCCGGCTCGGTGAAGTGAAAACGATGGCGACTGTCGGTCTGCGCCGCAAGGGGACGCACCGCCAACAGCAGAAAAATAAGCAGGAGGGTGTAACGCATCTGTCTAATCATATTTAGTTCCGCACCGACGTGTGGGCAGGAATCATCAGTAACGGAAGCGGACGGTGGCGATGAACTCGCGTCCGCGGATCGGAATGAGGGTGGAGAACGTGTTGTACTCCGTCAGTTTGTGGAGGTAGTACTCCCGTCGGTCAAAGAGATTGCGCACCGTCAAGCTCAGGCTCCACCTCTTGCTGAGGTCATAGTCCGCCCCACAGTCGAAGAAGACATCCTCGTGCACATGGCTACGCTCCAATGTCGTGGAGCTGTACTCGCCGCTGATGCGGGTGGTCATCCCCCGCAGCGGAAGGATCGTCAGCTCAAGCGAATGGCGATATTGCGGCAGAACGGTGTATGCATTGGGGCCTGTTTCCATCCAACTGTAGTTGGCGGAGAGGCCGTATGCGGCCGTAAGGACACGATTCCAATTCTTAGAGAGTGAAACCTCGGCCGACAGGCTGTTCCCTCTTCCGTCAATGAGGAGCCCGGATTGCTTGAGGAGCGATTGCATATGGCTGTAACGGACGGTCAGGGTACCGTTAGTCTTCAACGAGAAAATGTACTTGCTCAGGCGGGCGTCGGCAGCGAACATATCCGTGTCGTGCCAGAAGAGCTCGCGCCGCAGGATATTTTGCTCAGGTGTGAAGTCATAACTCAACAGTTCGTTGGTCCGATTGCGTGAGTAGTTCGCATTGATGCGAAAATAAAAGAGGTGCAGGACGTCGTTGTACGCCGCCGATAGCAGGATACCCGAATGACGTTTTTCTGCCATGAAACCCGAGGGCAGGACGTAAGTGCGATAGTCACGGCGCGTATAGCCCGTGCGCAGCTCGGCCAATCCGCCATAGCTGTGGTTGTGCGCCAACCTCGTGCTCAGCTTCCATGAGGGGCCGGCATTCCATGACAGGCTGAAAGTTGGCGAGGCCGTGAAGCGGAGAGCCGATCGGAGTTCGCTACCGGCTTCTTCCAGTGTGTAGTAGTTCCATACGAGCGGTACCGACAGGCGGTAAGTCGTCGCCCCGCGACGGTACTCCACGGCGGGCGTTTCGTTCAGGCTCCATTGCCCCGTGCGATAGTCATAGGTGCCTTCCATGCCTTCGATCGTAGGCATCGGCAGCGTGGAGCGGTAACCGGTGTGCGTCCCCCGATAGCCTAACGTCGTGGTCGAATGCAGCGAAATACGTCCGAATAGGAATGAGGACTCCAGCGCATTGCGGGTGACGAAGTCCCGCGTACGCACGTCGGGGTTCATGTCAGGAAGAGCGGTTGTCTGCTCGGTGAGGAGCAAATCCTCCTGTCGATCCATGTATTTGGCGAAGGAGGTGATCCGATAGGTACGCTTGTCTCCTTTGAAAACTACACTCAAGTTGTTGCGGAACGTTCGCGGGAGTGACTCGCCCGTCTGGAGGTAGTCGGTCGCATTCGTTGCCAGCCGTACACGCTCGCGCTCGCTGCGCAGCGTCATTCGCAAATCATCTTTGAAGTAAAAACCCGAAGCGTTGTTCTCGACAGAGAGATCGGCTTGGGCACCGCGCGTATTTCCCTTCATGTAACGGTTCTCTCTCAGGAGCAATTCCTGCGGCGTACCCAGATTATAGACTTGTTCCTGCAGAACGGTCTGTTCCGCCCTGTCCGCCAATAGCGAAACCACGCCCGTGAGGGTCACTTCGGGAGTTAATGGTACTGCTGTTGTAAGGCTGCCCGTCCCCGAGCGATTCATCAGGTACCGATGCTGCTTCATCGGTAGCGTCTGGAATCCGGTGTGTGACAGTTCCTCCCCAAGATCGTCGGCTTGGTGCTGCATGCTCTCGATGTCTGTGAGCTGGATGGCTTCGGCAACGACCGAGTTACCCGTGTTATTCCCCTTGGCTGTGAGCATCGCCTGCACTTTTTTTCCTACCTGCATGCCGAAGATACGCCCCGTCCACAAGTCAGAAATGCCCCCTCCCGCAATGATGTCGCCGAAGGGACGGATCTTGAAACGCTGTTTGAGTTTGATATTGAGAGCCGAACGCTTTTCGGGGACAGTCTCGCGCAGCGTCTTGACGTGCTGATGATTTTCGATCACCTCCACCGTGCTTACGGCCTCTTGGGGCAGATTGTTGGAGGCGAGGTTGTAACGATTCTGCAGCATGTCCACACCTTCGATATACATCCGCGTGATGGCCTCGCCGTTATGCTTGATCATGCCGTCTGCCGTCACCTCAATACCGGGCAACTTACGCAGGAGGTCGGCCAAGTAACGATCCTCGGGTCCGGCGAACGCTGATGCAGAATAGGAGATCGTGTCGCCCAACTTGCGCACGGGATCGGTCCGCACCACCACTTCCTTGAGCTTGACATCGTCGGGCGTCAGAGCGAAGAGCAAGGGCTGTCCCGCCTCACTTACGTCTCTACTCTGCTTCTTATACCCCATGTGCCTTACGCTAATGAGCTTTCCGCCATCCTTTTTCGCCAAGGAGAACGCACCATCAGCTTTCGAGAGCGTGAAGGCAATTGGGTTGCCTGCACCGTCCACGAGCTGACATACCGCTCCGATCAAGGGCTGTCTGCTCTCGGCATCAATCACCCGACCACTAAGCATTTGGCCGCTCGCATCCTGTGCTTCGATCGGCAACAGCCCCATCAGCCACACCGCGAGGCAACAAAAAAGAAGTGGGACACGCCGCTCCATATCACTCTTTCTCTAAAGGATTGTACGGCATGGGAGGCACATGAGAGAAGTCCGCAGGGTATGGCGTATCGTTATAGGGAGAATTTCTCAGTGCTTCTGCGAGGTTCTCATGCAGATAATGAATGACTTTCCGCGCTTCATCTCGTGGCAATACTCTGGTCAATTGCTTGTTCTGGAGATAAATGGGAGAAGGAAATGTAATCTCTTGCAAACCGTTCAAGACAAAGGAGTACTCCCCGTCATCCGAACTAATGGCTGCAATAAGTCCCGGCAAGCCTCGGAAGATGTAAGGCCCGTCCGATAAGGGAATATCCTCGGTGTACCATGCCATATAATCCCGCCCGCTGTGATGGCAGGTAGCCTTGCGACACATATAGCCCATGACCTCCTTCGTTTCCTCACCGATCTGCCAGTCGAATGTGGGCGAAGGGCAGCTATATTCGATCACATTAACCATAAACACATCATACTGATGATAGTCCTTTCCTGCAGGATAGCCTTTGAGTACAGGATTTTTCCATTCGGACTTTTGGAGCAGACCATAAATTTTGGCCATTATCTCCATCGTAGTCCCTTTTTGTCGGACTATAGCATCATTGATCGAGTCCGCAGCAATCTGATAAAAATCCGTGAAGATGCTACCATGACGACCGATTTCCAAGACACATTGCGCCTCGGTTTTTTTGTCTGGTCGCTTCGAGTCTTTCGCAAAAGAGACTTTGTAGAAAAATCTCTGCTGAGCATAGTCTTCAATCCTCTTAGAGATCGTATCAATCGGCATTCCCTCAGCTCCGATGATTGTAGGCATCTGAGCTTGCATCATACCCGTGCATAGCAAGAAGACGGATAGGGCAAATAGTACTTTTCTTTTCATTCTATTTTTCAGTTTGTTCCTTTTCTAAAAGGTGTACGGCAAAGATCGGAATCGATCCATGAGTTTTCCCAGGAATTCAGGATTTGAGGCTTTTATTTTTACAGTATTGGCAAATATTTCAGCACAGTTTTCATGCATATTACGAATGATAATGCGAGCTTCTTCTCGCGTTTTTTTGTAGGTGCGCTTCTTCAGTTCGAGATATATCGGTGATGAGAAAGTAATCTCCTGCTGCCCATTTAGCTCAAAAGTATACTCCCCGTCGTCCGAACTAATGGCAACAATAAGCCCGGGCAATCCTCGGAAAATGTACGGTCCGTCCGAGAGAGGAATTTCCTCTGCATACCAAGCAGTATAATCCCGTCCACTGTGATGGCAGGTAGCCTTGCGACACATATAGCCCATGATCTCCTTCGTCTCCTCACCGACCTGCCAATCAAATGTGGGCGAAGGGCAGCTATATTCAACAAATTCGAACAAAATCGAAACCGAGGTTTGGTGATAGTCTTCTCCTGCCGGATAGCCTTTGAGCAACGCAGTGTACCATTTCTTGTTTTTTGCCCAACCGGAGACTCGTCCGAACAGCTCCATGAATGTGCCATTCTTTTTCACGACATCATCGACCAATGAGTCTGTGGCGAGTCTATAAAAATCCTTGAAACTGCTGCCGTGATGGCCGATTTCCAAGACGCATTGCGCCTCGGTCCTCTTCTCCGGCTGCTCCGTATCCTCCACAAAGGAGACTTTATAGAAGAACCGCTGTCGGGCATAGTCCTTGACTTCTTTGACGATAGTATCCATCGGCATCTGATCGAGTCCTTCTATTTTCGGCATCTGCGCCCAGCCGCGAGAGGAGATGGCGAGGAGAAAGACGAGCAGTAGTAATATCCTTTTCATAAGTATGATAGCATTTGACAAGGAGGTGTCGCAAAACTAATATAATTAACTTTTACTCATTGTTCGGTCAGTTTTTCACAGCACTGTGCCCAATTAATTTGATTTGAGACGAAGTAATGGGGCGTAATGACTTGATGTGGGGACGTCTTTTTGTACTTTTGGGAATTAGAAACGATAAAAACAAAATAATACAATGACACCTACTCCCTCTTTATACGACAGGCTGCAATCCGCCGATGCATACTTCTTGATGGCAGGGCCCTGTGCCATCGAGAGCGAAGACATGGCGCTGCGCATAGCCGAGCAGATAGTGGAAATCACTTCCAGACTGGGCATCCCCTACATCTTCAAAGGTTCTTATCGCAAGGCCAATCGCTCACGCATCGACTCCTTCACGGGCATAGGCGACGAGAAAGCTCTACGCATCCTCGACAAGGTGCGCCGCGAATTTGGCGTCCCGACGGTGACGGACATCCACGAGACGCACGAGGCGGCGATGGCTGCCGAGTATGTGGACGTGCTGCAGATACCGGCTTTTCTCTGCCGACAGACCGATCTGATCGTGGCTGCGGCGCGCACAGGGCGGATCGTCAATGTGAAGAAAGGGCAGTTCCTCTCGGGCGAAGCAATGGCTTTCGTCGCACGCAAATGCGTGGACAGCGGCAACGGGCAAGTGATCCTGACCGAGCGTGGCAATACATTCGGCTACACGGATCTGGTCGTGGACTATAGGAATATCCCCGCCATGCGCGCACTGGGCTTCCCCGTGGTGATGGATGTGACACATTCGCTCCAGCAGCCCAACCAAGGCAGTGGCGTGACGGGGGGCAAGCCAGAGCTGATCGAAACCATTGCCAAGGCTGCAATAGCCGTGGGCGCGGACGGTCTTTTCATTGAGACGCACCCCGATCCCGCAACGGCCAAGAGCGATGGAGCCAACATGCTCCGTCTGGATCTGTTGGAGGGGCTGCTCACCAAGCTGATGCGCATCCGAGAAGCTGTCCGAGGCTAAACATGCGCTTTCGCTCCGTGCGCCAAAAAGCGACGGAATCGCGCGCCAAAATCTCAGGAATTTGGCGCGTAATATTTTTCGTTTTGGCGCATAATTATTTAGAAAATGGCGCCAATTCAAAAAAGAAATGGCGCCATGTTTTTTTGGCGTCATAGTCATCCGCTTTTTCGCACACAACGAACAATAAAGAATCAGTCAAGTATTGGCCTTACATGCTGTGTGTATGATCCGGAAGATTGCACGACTGTTATCTCCGGAGTTTAGAACCCCGTCAAAATCAAGAAAAATTACTTTTTGCATCGTACGGCATCAATAGCTTGTTGTAAAATACACCACAGCGATAGCAGGAATATTGTTGCCGAACTGCTATTCGACGGGTCGGATCACGCGACAGGGATTACCATAGGCGAGCATACCGGCAGGGATGTCGCGGGTGACCACGCTACCGGCTCCGATGACCGCTCCCGCTCCTATGGTCACCCCGGGGAGGATGCAGCACTGCGCCCCGATCCATACGTCGTCACCGATGGTGACGGGCAGGGCGCGTTCCCACCCTTCGCGGCGTGTGGCTGCATCGAACGGGTGGGTGGCGGTGTAGATGCCTACGTTGGGACCGATGAGCACGTGGTTGCCGATGGAGACGGGGGCACAGTCGAGGATGACGAGATTCATATTAGCAAAGCAGTCGTCACCGATGCTGATATTATAGCCGTAGTCGCAGAAGAAGGGACTGAGGATGAGCGTGCGGTTGCCCAGATGGCCGAAGAGGTCGCTCAGTATGGCCTTGCGCTCGGAGAGGAAAGAGGGAGCAGTGCCGTTAAAACGGAAGAGCTGTTCCTTGCAGTGCAGGAGTTCCGCCTTCAGCTCAGGGTCGTGGGCGGGATTGTAGAGGAGGCCTTGCGTCGCCTTTTCTTTCTCTGTCATAGGTCGATTGCGGGGAGAGAGGATTAGCAATAGATGAGGGTGAGCATCGCATCCGGCTCCAGCACTTCGGCAGCTACGTCACACAACTGATCAGCTGTGATGGCTTCGATCTGGCGGAAGAGGACGGGCAGCGGGTCGTACTTGCCGTAGTGGAGCATACTCTTGCCGAGGGCGATGAAGGAAGTCTCGCGGCTGTCGGCCGAGACGATGAGCTGTCCCTTGAGTTGTCGCTTGGCAGATTCGAGTTCGACGGGGGTGAGGGGCTCGTCGATGAGCCTGCGCAGTTCCTTCCGTACCAACTCCATGGCAGCATCGGCATGGCGGGGAGAGCAGCCGAGATAGATGCTACAGATCCCCGTATCGGAATAGGGTGTATAATTGCTCTCCACGTTGTACGCATAGCCGTGCTCTTCGCGGAGAGAGAGATTGAGGCGGGAGTTCATTCCCGGGCCACCGAGAATGTTGGACAGGAGAGTCAGAGGGATGCGTCGTTCGTCGTGGAGCGAATAGGCACGTCCGCCCATCAGGATGTG
Organism: Porphyromonas loveana; assembly: GCF_003096695.1. GTDB lineage: Bacteria > Bacteroidota > Bacteroidia > Bacteroidales > Porphyromonadaceae > Porphyromonas > Porphyromonas loveana. Next base: position 89,576 of record NZ_QEKY01000005.1, read on the forward strand.
GTGTTGGTAGGTGTCCTTGTGGCGGCGTATGGTACGCGGCAGCACGGCATCGGCAGCATGAGGGGTGGACATGGGGTGTCTGAGCCTGTTGCCTTCGACGGGCGTAAGCGGCCAGTCGGACAAGTCGGCTTCGCCGGTGATGAAGAAGATCATATTGTCCGGCCGATAATGACGACGCAGGAAGTTGCGTCCCATCTGTCCGGTCGTGCGCGAAACGGAACCTTCCGTCCCCAGTATGTTGTGTCCGAGGGGGTGGTTGCGGAAGAGGATGTTCTCAAACTCGTCGAATATGAGTTCGGAGGGATTGTCGCGATAGGAATTGATTTCGTCGATGATGACGGTTTTTTCCTTGGCAAGTTCTTCCTCGGGGAAACGGCTGTGCTGCACGATGTCGAAGAGGAGATTGGCAGCACGATTGAAATGTGCCTTGGGGAAGATGCAATAGACGAAGGTGGACTCCTTCTCTGTGAAGGCATTGAGCTCGGCTCCTACCTCCTCCATCCGTCTGATGATCTGCAGACTGCTGCGCAGCCGGGTGCCCTTGAAGAGCATGTGCTCGGTGAGATGAGCCAGTCCGTGGTGGTGCGCACTCTCGTGGCGCGTGCCTACGCCTATGGCAAAACCCGCGTAGGTGACTTCTCCGGCATGGGGTCTGTGCACGACGTGTAGCCCTGACGGAAGTGTATATAATTGATAACTCATCAATGGTCTGAGAAAAAATGGGACGAAGATTATCCCACAAATTCATAATATGCAAAAATAATTAAATACTTTTGCAGCGCAATTTATTGAGCATGAAGGCAGAAATACGCAATCTGACAATCCCCGAAATCCTGGCATACGAAGCAGAAGCCATCCGTGCCATCCCCTCCGACAACGACTACAAGGCGGCCATCGACCTCATCGTGCAACAGGTGCACGGCTGTAATGGTCGTCTGATCACCTCCGGAATGGGCAAGGCGGGACAGATCGCGGCCAACATAGCCACTACTTTCTGCTCCACGGGCACGCCCGCTTACTTCCTCCATCCGAGCGAAGCGCAGCATGGCGACCTGGGACTGGTGCGCAGTGGGGACATCATGCTCCTGATAAGCAACTCGGGACGCACTCGTGAAGTCCTGGAGCTTGTGGAGCTGACCAAGCGTTTGGTGCCCGACACCAAGTTCATCCTCATCACCGGCAATCCCGAAAGTGCACTGGCCGAAGTCGTGGACGTGTGTCTGGCTACGGGCAATCCGGCCGAAGTATGCCCCCTCGGCATGACTCCGACGACAAGCACGACGGTCATGACGGTGATCGGCGATCTCTTGGTCGTAGGCACGATGCAGGAGATCGGATTCGGCTTCGAAGACTATGCACGTCGCCATCATGGCGGCTACCTCGGCGATCGCAGTCGCGAGATATGCGGGCGATAGGTTGTCGCCGCATTTATTTTTACTCAAGGTTCTTCCCTATTTTTCTCGGAATCATTAGGACGGACAGGTCCCGCGGAAGGTTATGCACAGGTGAGTTGGTGTGCGATGCCGGCCGGCGACCACACTAACATCTCACTCATAACAGAATGAAAACATTTGAAGAACTCGGCATTGCCGCACCATTGCTCAAAGCAATCGCCGAACTGGGCTACGAACAGCCCATGCCTGTGCAGGAAGAAGTGATCCCTTACCTATTGGGAGAGGATATAGATCTCATCGCACTGGCGCAGACAGGAACAGGAAAAACGGCCGCTTTCGGTCTTCCTCTGCTGCAGAAGTTGAATCCCGAAGGCGGTATGCCGCAGGCGTTGGTGCTCTGCCCCACCCGCGAGCTATGCTTGCAGATAGCCGACGACCTGAACAGCTACTCAAAGTATATGAACGATGTGCACGTACTGCCGGTCTATGGCGGTACGCCCATCGACGCACAGATCAGAGCCTTGCGACGCGGTGTGCAAGTCGTGGTGGCAACACCGGGACGACTGCTCGACCTCATGGGACGCAATGCCGTGAGCCTCTCGGAAGTGCACACAGTGGTGCTGGACGAGGCTGACGAGATGCTCAACATGGGTTTTGCTGAGGCTTTGGAAGAAATCCTTGCCGGTATCCCATCGGAGCGTCACCTCCTGCTCTTCTCGGCTACGATGCCTCGTGAAATATCTAAGATCGCAGCGTCGTACATGAAGCAGCCCAAAGAGATCGTTATCGGCAATAGGAATGAGGGCAATGCCAATATCAAGCATCTCTATTATATGGTATCGGCGCGTCACAAATACTTGGCGCTGAAACGAATTGCAGACTTCTACCCTAATATATATGGTATCGTTTTCTGTCGCACTCGTAAGGAAACGCAGGAGATAGCAGACCAACTGATACAAGACGGCTACAACGCCGATTCGCTGCATGGCGACCTCAGTCAGGCACAACGCGACTATGTGATGCAGAAGTTCCGCGTGCGCAATCTTCAACTTCTCGTCGCCACCGATGTGGCTGCACGCGGATTGGACGTGAATGACCTCACACATGTAATACACTTCGGCCTACCCGATGATGTGGAAAGCTATACACACCGTAGCGGTCGTACGGCACGTGCAGGCAAGACAGGGCTCTCCATCGCCATCTGTCACGTGAAGGAAAAAGGCAAAATCAAGAATATCGAGCGCTCGCTCCAGAATAAGATCGAGCGCGCACGCATCCCTTCGGGTGCCGAAATATGTGAGAAGCAACTCTTCAATCTGGCAGATCGCATCGAGCGCGTGGACATAGAGAATATGTCGGCTATCGACTCGGTATTAAGCGAGGTGAACAAAAAACTGGAGTGGATAGAGAAGGACGAACTGATCCGCCGCATGATGGCTTTGGAGTTCAACCGCATGCTCGACTACTACCAGCGAGCCGAAGAAGTGGAAGAGGTGAGCGACCGCAAGAAAGAAGGCGACATCTCTGACCGCAAGGGACGCAAGCGCAGCTCCGGCGAGACGGAAGAAGGTATGAGCCGTCTGTACATCAACTTCGGAAAGATGGATCAGATGTTCCCCAACCGACTGATCGAACTCATCAATCGCTGCGTGCCGGGACGTGTGAACATCGGACGTATTGATTTGATGCCTCGATTCTCTTTCTTTGATGTGGATCAGTTCGAAGCACAGAATGTGGTGGACATGCTCAACCGCTACGAGGTGGACGGTCGTCGCATTCAGGTGGAATTTGCTGATGCCAAGAAGGATTATTCGGGAGGGAAGAAGGGTGGCAACGGTGATTTCGGAGCCAAGCGTCGCAAAGGATATGACCGTCCGCGAGAAGATACTCCCTCGTCACGCAAGAACAGAGGCGAGAAAGCGAAACGAGACAACGGTCACTTCTACGACAAATTCGACAGCAAGCAGCGCAAACGCCGCCGATAATCGGCTACAGCTGCGCTACTCGAAGAGAAACAGCCGAGCTGCATGTGGCGGTAACGCTATGCGTTCCAGATCTTGCGGAGCTATATAGACGGCGCGCTTCACATCCCATATTGCAGTACTACCGGGGCGGAAGTCTATGCTAGTCACCGTGGGAGATTCTCCCACGTTGAGAGCTAAGACTGCCGTCCCTTTTGTTAGTCGTCGTGTCCATATACGAACGCCATCGTCTCTGCGCTCCTCCGTGATGTTATAGAAGGAGGCATCTTGGTCTATTGCGATCAGATCCGGATGCGTAAGCAGGGATAGCGTCTCGGGGGAGAGGCTGCGGGGATCGGCGACAAAGACTAACGGCGCACGCATCAAGGCCCACATCTGTAGTTGCGTGTAGTATTCTTCGGGGGTGCATCCGTTCGTGCTACTTCCCACAAGCAAGAGATCAGGATCAGATACGAGACGATGCCGATTGGCGTATGAGGCGTAACGCAGATTCATCTCTGCTGCATCCCATATACCATTGTCGCGTTTGGAGTATTTGGTAGCCTTCCATTTGTCTCGAATGTCAAATGTGGTGCGCCAACTGCCTGCGTTTACCGTCTCTCCCCAGTTCCACGGTTGCAGTTCCCCCCACTCGCATATAGAGAACAGCGGCGGGCGTTCCGATGCTGCCAAAGCGCGTCCCATAGCCCCATAACGCTGTCTGGCAACGATGGGAACGGGAGGAGAACAACAATAATCGTACTTGATGTAATCGACGCCCCAGTCTGCAAATGTGGCAGCATCGATCGCTTCGTTCTCGAAACTCCCGGCAAGGCCATGAACATTAAGCGGCGAGGCATTGGAAGAAAGCCCGAGTTTCATGCCACGATTGCGTAACTCGTCAGCTAAGTATTTGATCCCTTGCGGGAAGCGTTGCGGGTCTGCTGTGATGCGTCCCTCTTTGTCGCGCTTGGAGGTTTGCCAGCGGCTTTCGATGATCACGTACCGATACCCTGCTGCGACCAGTCCGGCACGTTGCATGGCATCGGCTACATCGAGAATTGTTTTCTCGTTGATGTCCGCATCCTTCAGCCCGCGAGTACTCCAACCCATAACCGGAGCCATACCGTTGTAGCGGCTTGTCTCCAACTGCCAGACACAGCTGTCCGCTCCAAGAGCATTCGCCACCGAAATTTCAACCTCGAATATTGCCCGTGTCGATGCTGTACCACGGATAACACCCTCGCTGGCATCGAAAGAGAAGCCTTCGGGCAGACGTTTTACTTTCCAATGAGTCGGAGCGGCACCAACGTAGGGTATCCGAAAGCTCCATTCCTTGCCTATCGGCGCTATCGTACGGTTAGGAAGCAGGATTCGTGGGCTGCCTTCCGTCGGATGAATGGCGGAGAGAGGTGCGCAAACGAGTAAGACAAGCAACAGGCTACAGAGCCATCTGCCACAGCATGGAGAGATCATTCGTGTCATTAGCAATGTACCGCAGCCAGCCCTCCTTGTGACGTTTCTTTATAAAGACTGGGGAGATCTTTTCCCGTCTGTCGCATCACTTCCACGACTTGGTCGAATGAGATACGGTGACGACCGTCGCTGAAGTTGGCATACGTATTCGCGTCCAATGCTCGAGCTGCAGCGAAAGCGTTGCGCTCGATACAAGGCACTTGTACCAGTCCGCAGACGGGATCGCAGGTAAGGCCGAGGTGATGCTCCAACGCCATCTCCGCTGCATACTCTATCTGTGAGAGCGTGCCACCGAAGAGCTGACTGCTGGCCGCCGCACCCATGGCGCAAGCAACGCCCACTTCACCCTGACAACCCACTTCGGCTCCAGAGATAGAAGCGTTGGTACGTACCACATTGCCAAAGAGGCCGGCCGTAGCCAAGGCACGCAGGATGCGCTTGTCAGAAAATTCGCGTGTCTGTTGCAAATGATAGAGGACAGCCGGTATCACACCGGACGAACCACAAGTAGGAGCAGTGACGATGCGTCCTCCAGAAGCGTTCTGTTCGCTTACGGCGAGAGCGTAGGCATAGACATTGCCTCTACTGCGTACCCCGGGTGTATAGCCTTGGGCTCGAATTAAGTAGTTAGCCGCCTTGCGTCGCACACCCAGACCGCCCGGCAAAACACCTTCGGCCTCAAGCCCTTCTTGAATGGCGTTTTTCATTACCTCCCACACTTCGGATAAGTAATCCCATATCTCGGGACCTTCGTTTTCCTCCACATATTCCCAAAAACTGAGGCCGCGGCGATTCAGTTCGTCCAGTATGTCGGACATTTTGTTGAGCGGGTACACCTCGCGTCCCCGTTGCTCGTTGAAATGTTCATTGGCCAAGACACCGCCACCGATGCTGTAGATGAGCCACTCCTCCAACTGCTTACCGGCCGAGTCGAAACTCTCGAATAGGATACCGTTGGGATGAAAAGGCTTCACCACATCGGCACGCCACACGATTTCCGTGGGAGCGTGAGGTTCCAAAACGGCCAAGATAGCTACATCTGTAAGGTGACCCTTGCCTGTTGCGGCGAGGCTGCCGTATAACGTCACGCGGAAGCTCTTGGCAGCGGGGTTTCGTTCGAGAAACATTTCCGCGGCACGGCGCGGTCCGATGGTGTGACTGCTACTTGGCCCGTAGCCGATGCGAAATATCTGGGTGATTGATTCCATGCCGATCGTTTGCTGTATGATATTATTGTTGTTAGTGTCTGTTTGATAACCGCTGCACGTGCGTGCATGTTTATGCCTCAACGACCAAATCTGTAGGTGAAGCCTACGCATGCGAAGACGTTGTGCATCGCATAGGGTATCGCCCGGAAGTCGGAGCCGGTCACGGGCAACAAGCCGAATGTCACATCGGCAAAGGCGCCCAGTCGCTCGGTGAAGTAATAGTCGGCTCCCACGACCAAACCGAAATCAGCGCCTTTGATCTTGTCAGAAAAATCGAGCTGACGCAACTCCAGTTGATCTACACCGAGGAGCGGATCGTCGTACACCATCGTACCGTCGATAATCACCTTAAAAGTGCTCTCCAACAGGAGCGATGCATAGATGCCGCCACGCAACAAGAGCCTGTCCGAAAGCGTATGATACACTGCCTGCAAAGGCACCGTGAGATAACCAAGACGAATGAGTGTGTTATTGTCCCCAGTAAACAGACCCGAATATTCCTCGTCGGCACTGCCCGCATAGGGCGAATCCGAGATTATCGCTGCCTGCATATCCTTCACTCGCGTCGTAGCTTCCATCCCCTTCTTCTCAATGGTGATGCCCGCGCTGATGGACCATGGACTGTCCGCTTGCAGACGACGCGAAGCGGAGAGCTGTATCATCGGATTGAGGTGCGGATACCACACGTATATGTGATCCAACGCTCGCGGAGTAGGTACCGGAGTCGTTGCTCCCACGTGCAGACCGGCCCGCACAGCAAAATTCCATAACGAAGGTGTTGATTGCTGCGCAAGCGACTGAGCCGCGAGCTGAAGGCTTGCTCCTATGATAAGGAGAAGGGATAATCGAAGGTGTCTGAATAGGCGTTTCATTCGGGCTGGGTAGTTAGCGTTAGTGTCAATTCGTCTATCAACAATTCGCTATCCACAGCCCCTATATACTCGTCGCCACGCGCCGAAGAGGCGAAGACCAGAGCCAGTCGATACTTCTTTTTCGTTAAGTCTACGGGAGTGTTGCCAACGGTTTGGAAGACGAGGTCGAAAGGCTGCCACCCGTCCGTGTCGTCCGTTCTCATCCGTGCAAGCGCTACGATGGAGGGTGCAGTATATAGGTTCTTGCCGTTCAAATAGGGTCTTTCGAGTGTCACTTCATAGAAAATGCCTGCTATCGTGCAGCTGTCGCGTCCTTCGAGCATCGCATCGGGTCCCACGCTGCCGTCTATCAACTTGGGACCTGCCGTATAACGGTAGTAGCCACGCATCCTCACGGGACGCTGATGTACTATATGACCGAAGTAAGTAGCCTCCAATGGGGCGAGCACCAATTGCGAGATATCCACCTTGCCGGAGAAGAGCGATGCCGCCACCAGATAGCTGCCCATGCCGGCGAACTTCATCCCGGGCCTCGTCAACATACGTACGCAACGTCCTTCATAACCCTCTGCAGCGGGTGTGACGGGATAAGGCAAGACTTGATTGGGGATAGCCTTGAACCCGTCGTTACTGGCTGATGCCCAGAACGTAGAAGAGAAACCCGCCTCTCCTGCGGGCAATGCGGCATCGACATCAGGCCATTGCTCGAATGAGAACGTAAGATCGAAGGTCGTAAGGCCTTCGGGTGTGGACGGAGCTGTCTCTCCGTTGTCGTTTTGAAGACTGTTGTTCAGTTGGTTCAGTTTATCCTTGATCGGATCGTATCCGTAGCAGGCCGATAGCGACGCTGTCGCGATCAAGACCGCCAAGAGACGGAGGAGGGGATGCAATAGTTTCATCTAAATGGGTCGGATGCTATTTCTTCTTCGTTCGCCGAGCCATGCGCTCTTCATACTCTCGGTTGAGATCACGCTTCTGTCGGCTTGCGGGCTTCACCTTGCGGATGGCCTCCGGCTTCTGCTCAGTGTAGTGGTCTCGGGTCACAGACCAATCTTCCGCCTGCTGCCAATTCTTGCGTAACGTGAAAGCCTGCGGGTAGTAGAACGTCCATTCGGGTTGCCGTGTCGGATAGTCACCACCATCCCAACGGCCGTTGCCGTTCTCATCGAGGTACAGACGCGCGTAGTACTCACCAGGCTTGAGATAAGAGAATAGCACTTCCCCTCCTACCGCCTTCTGCGCGGCTACGGGATCTCCCCCTTTGTTCAGCAACTCCACGACAGCAGTGCTGTCCGCCAACCCCGTCAGGCGCAGTCGCAATGAGGCCAATTCGCTCTCGGCCAAGAAACTAAACACTTGCTCTTCGGGGGCATTCCACTGTCCGTACACACTGTGCCAACGAGCAGAATCCACTCGTACGCGATATTCTTGCCCCATCTGCCAATCAGCACGAACAACGAAGCGTAGCGGATTCAGCGAGTCAGCCTGTAGGGCGAACGGGACATCCCGCCAGAGCGTATCCACGCGGCGCGCTACGGAGACGGCTGCAGTGTCGATCCGCAAGACAGGTTGCCCCACAACGATGCTGAGCGTATCTGCCGGCGTGCCCGAAGCTATGCTACTACTATTGTGCAGGCCGATGGACATCATCGGTACGGCGTTCTGCTCTCCTCGGGCAGTACGACGCGGCTGCACTTTGGGCTTAGCCAGACGCAGCGTATCAGTCTGCGGGCGGGATATATTGAGGGAATCGCTTTTCGGATATGTGACGGAGAAGACCAGCGTGTCGCGGCTGTAAACCTCCTTGTCGGTGAGCCAATAAATCACCTCTTTCTCACCGTTGCGCACGGCCTTGTACCAATCGGCATGGTTCTGTCCGCCAAGGAGACGAAGCGGTGGGATGGTATCGGGACGGGAGTTGAACTGAAGAGACACGCGCACCGAGTCGGGGCGTGTCCGCTTGGAGAGGTATTCCCTTTGGAAGCCGGAAGTATAATAGCGCAGTAACACGTCGTCCGGCAGATAGTGCAGCGACATCTGGGATGCGATCGAATCCGGCTTCGTGTGCATCTCCTCTCCCTCACCCACTGCATGGTCGTGCTCATGATCGTGTGCAGCAAGGGAGTCACCGAAGGAGGAAGTGGCGAGTACTTCCGTACGGAACCAATCCTCAGAGAAGGCCACCCCTTCGTTAAGTTGGCTGTAGGTGAAATCCCTATCCGAATCCTTGAGAGCGAAGACGCGGTAGCTCCCGTCGCGCAAATTCTTCAGTGTAAAACTGCCGTCTTCTCCCGTCAGCGTGACACGGAGCATGGGTGTTTTGGTAAATGCCGTGTCGGCTTCCGACTCGTGTATGCCCACGAATACGCCCGCTACAGGCTCCAACGTGAGGGCATCCACCACACGGCCTGCGATCTGCATCGTGTCGAGCAGCTCGCCGGTGGAGAAGGCGTAGCAGAAGTTCTCCAAGATATTGCTCTCGTTGTTGTCGGCTAGCCCGTTGGTAAAGTCTATTGTGTAGGTGGTACTGTCGCGCAGAGGGTCACGTAGTTCGATGGAGATGGTACGGCCATAGGCGGCTATCTTGGGTTGTTGTATCTGGAGGGGCGAGACGATTACCGTTTCGTTCTGGTTGAGTATCTGCACCGCCTCGTCAAAGAGGAGTGTAATCTTGTCGGCTCGTTGCCTTGTACTGCCTTCGGCGGGTGTAGCCTTGATGAGTCGTGGCGGCGTCACATCATACGGTCCGCCTTCGGGTGCACCCATATTGGCGCAAGCCGAAAACAACCACATACCTATCACGACGGCGACCACGGAAGCGATTTGCAGACTGCCGAGACGAATCCTACCCATAACCCAAATAAATGAAGATGTTATGGTTACAAAAGTACGGTTTTCGCCCGAACCTTATGGCTCCTTAGTATAGCTCAATGAATATGCACAGAAGGGACGGAGTCATGCATGCTTATGAGACAATCCGAAACAATACACATCTCTTGTCTTTTCGCTCATTATGAGCAATGATGGAAGGATGCTTACGTCCGCGAAGCTCCTTTCGGCCAGCTCTTGCCACATAGAAGGACAAGCATGGCAACAAACTACGTTATGCACCAGAAAAACCGCTCGCATGGCAGCTAAAAACATGGCGCAATAATCTTTTGGAAACGGCGCCATTTCGAAAAAAATTACGCGCCAAATCAAAAAAGTTTTGGCGCGTATTCTTACGGTAAAAGGGCGCGTGTTTCCGCCAGATTTCTGTGCGTAAAAAAGCTGAATATGGAGAGGCTCCCTACCGAAAGGGGGGAGACGTCACTCCGCGTCCTCGGTATAGTCTTGGAAGAGGAAGTCGTTGTACGGGAAGCGTGTGATGTGGATCGCTTTGGCTCGTTCGTAGAGCAGGCGCTTGAGTTCATCTATGCCCGTTCCCTTCTTGGCCGAGACGAAGAGGCAGTCGCTGCCGAGCTTGGCCATCCACGTCTGCTGTAGCTCTTCGGCACTGACGTTTTCTTTGGTGCGGGGCGTCAGATCATCCTCGTCTTTGGGGGTGAAGGAGAAAGCATCGATCTTGTTGAAGAGAAGCAGCATGGGTTTGTCTTCTCCGGCAGTTATCTCGGACAGCGTCTGATTCACCACCTCGATCTGCTCTTCAAAGGCAGGATGGGACATATCCACTACGTGCACGAGGAGATCGGCTTCGCGCACCTCGTCGAGCGTACTCTTGAAGGACTCGACCAACTGCGTAGGCAGCTTGCGGATGAAGCCTACCGTGTCACTCATGAGGAAAGGCAGGTTGTCGATGATGACCTTGCGCACTGTGGTGTCGAGCGTGGCGAAGAGCTTATTCTCAGCAAAGACCTCGCTCTTGGAGAGGACGTTCATGAGCGTGCTCTTGCCCACATTGGTATAGCCCACCAGCGCCACGCGAACCATCTTGCCGCGGTTCTTGCGCTGGACGGACTTTTGCTTGTCGATGGCACGTAGTTCTTCCTTGAGACGGGTGATCTTGTCGAGGACGATACGGCGGTCTGTCTCGAGCTGCGTCTCTCCCGGGCCTCTCATGCCCACGCCACCACGCTGTCGTTCCAAGTGGGTCCAGAGTCTGGTGAGTCGGGGCAGCATATATTGGTATTGTGCCAGCTCCACCTGCGTCTTGGCATGAGCCGTTTGTGCTCTGCGGGCGAATATATCGAGGATGAGACCCGTGCGGTCGAGAATCTTGATTTGCAGCTCTCGCTCTATATTGCGGAGCTGCTTGGGGGAAAGCTCATCGTCGAATACGACCATACCGACCTCGTGTTCCTCCACATAGGCACGTATCTCCTCCAACTTTCCCTTACCTACAAAGGTGACGGAATGGGGCTGATCGAGCCGCTGCGTGAAGCGGGCTACGGGCTGTGCACCGGCCGTTTCGCACAAGAATTCGAGTTCGTCCAGATATTCTTTGACCTGTACTTCGGTCTGTTGCGGGGTGATGAGCCCGACGAGAATGGTGGGTTCGGTGCGGGCTTCCGAGATGACAAATTCTTTCATGGTTACAAACTTACGGAAAAGGAGGCAAAGGATAATCCCTATCTTTGCTCTACGGAACAAGGACAGACTACCTCGCTCTATGGTGACTGACACAGTATCTTTCCTATCGAAACGGCCCCATTGCCTCGTCTTGGATGTGCGTTCGCCCGAGGAATACCGCCGCGGGCACATCCCCGGTGCAGTGAGCTTCCCGCTCTTCTCCGACACGGAACGTGCCGAAGTAGGGACGCTCTACGTCCGGCAGAGCCGCCAGGCGGCTGTCGAACGCGGACTCGAATTTGTAGGTCCACGCATGGCGCAAATGGTACGTGAGGCGCGTGAACTTGCTGCCGGCAGGGAGATTGCGCTCTATTGCTGGCGCGGAGGTATGCGCAGCGAGAGCGTGGAATGGCTGCTGTCGGTGGGAGGACTGCACACCTTTCGGTTGCGGGGCGGCTACAAAGCCTATCGGCAACACTTCCCCGACCTCCTGCAACAGCATCGTTGGCGGTTTATCATCTTGGGTGGCTACACGGGATCAGGCAAAACACTTATCCTCCACGAATTGGCTCAGATGGGTGCTCAGGTGATCGACTTGGAGGGTCTCGCCCGTCACAAAGGTTCGGCTTTCGGAGCCCTCGGGCAGGAGAGTCAGCCCACGACAGAGCAATTCATGAACTTGCTGCACGATGCGCTTGCGATTTGTGACCCCGACAAACCCGTATGGTTGGAGAGCGAGAGCAAAACTATCGGTCATGTATTCCTGCCGGATGACTTCTACGGACTCATGCGTCAGGCTCCCATGATCGAATTGTTACTCCCCCGCCCCGTCCGCGTGGCGCATATCGCTGCCGAATATGGCTCCTTCGACCGCGAAGAACTGGCCGATGCCTTCGGCCGTATCGCCCGTCGAATGGGAGGTGCTGCCACGACGCATGCCATCGATGCCGTTAGGGAAGGCAGGTTGGAGGAGGCCATTTCTCTGGCATTGGACTATTACGACAAGGCATACGCCCACTCGCTGTCCGATTTCAGAGAGACACCGATGCTGCAACTCTCAGCAGAGACCGACTCGCCACACGAGACAGCCATCAGACTACTGGGACTATCACACCAAAAAGGATTACACCAATGAAAGTGATCGACACACGGGGGAAACTCTGCCCCCTACCCCTCATCATGCTGAAGAAAGCAGTGGATGGGACTCCCGTCGGCGAAGAGATCGCCGTCATGACGGACAACGAAACGGCCAAAGGCAATCTCCGCGACTACATCCGTGAGCTGGGCGCCACTGCCACCGAGCAGGAAGAAGATGGCTACACAACGCTGACTTTCCGCGTAGCCATGCACATCGAAGAGCCGGTTCCCGCCACCTGCCCCACGGTGACAGCCCCCGCAACGGCCAAAGGCGACTACGTGATCGTAGCCCGAAGCAACAAGATGGGCCGGGGCGAAGACGAACTGGGCACCATCCTCATGCGAGCCTTCGTCAATGCCATAGGAGAGCTGGATCGATTCCCCTCACATATTATTTTATACAACTCCGGTGTTCTTCTTGCAGTGGAGGGTACTGACACGGCGGACACACTGGCGGTACTCAACGAGCAGCACGGCATCCCCATCATCGTATGCGGCACTTGCGCCGACTACTTCGAGATCAAGGAACGATTGCGCGTGGGCACGATCTCCAATATGTACCGCATCATGCAGTTGCAGGCCGAGGCCGGCCATGTGCTCTACCCATAAAAAGAAATCCCGCAACCGAATACGTTGCGGAACAGATAAGCATTACTCACTTAAAAACAATTGATAACTATGTTACAAATCGGAAAGAAAGTCTTTTGGCTCGCAGCCATGACTCTCGTACTCACCTCATGCTGGTCAAAGGATAAGGGAAAAGGACATGAAGAACCTGTTCTCATGGCATGCCGTTTCACAGAAGGAATCCTAACGGAACCCTCCGATGGAAGCATCAACGTACAAGAATCTGCTTTTGTCCCATCGGTAGCAGAGCCAGTCACCTACCAGTTGAGGTCGGATGTTTACGGCAATTTTTCTCTTATTTCGTCCAGCAAACCTCTGAAGCTCAAAGAAGGAGTTTGGTATAAGTTGGAAAACTTCTTGTTCGATACTCACAGCCAACCTATGACCGATGTGTTTTTTCAACCGAATCAGATCGAAATTCATCAGTTTTTCTACAATCTGTTGAGCAAAAACAATGTTGTTGCTAATGGCATCAGTTACTATTATTCTGATTATAAGAATGGACAGCTGCTCGAATCTCCGGTCGGATTCACAGGCTATTTTCGCATCAATAAGAAAGTGGAGGATCCGGAGCTTCGTCTTATTTTGGTACACGTACAAAACGGCACCAAGTACGAAGCGGACGGCAAACCCAATCCCTTCGACAAGCCAAGTACTCGTGTCCTTGAGTTCGGCGACCTTATTGCACGCATTCCCTTCGGAATCGAATAAATCCATTTTTTATCCTGCCTATAAACAAGGAGGAGTAACAATAGAACAAGGGCTGTGCCGAATCGTCGGTACAGCCCTTGTTCTATTGCAGAGAAAGCTCCGAGATTACATGAGCTTCAGCTCTTGGATGAGGCGAGGACACTGACCCCACTTGTCGATCATGAAGAGCACGTAGCGTATATCCACGCTGATTGTACGCTGCAGGTCAGGTTCGAATTCGATGTCGCCACTCATGGCTTCCCAGTTGCCGTCGAAAGCAAGACCGATGAGACGACCATTCTTGTCGAATACAGGGCTACCTGAGTTACCACCCGTGATGTCGTTGTTAGAGAGGAAAGCCACGTGGAGCTGACCGTTCTCTGCATAGGGTCCGTAGTTCTTCGTGCGGAAGAGGTCGAGGATATTCTCCTGTACAGCGAACTCATCGCTCTTAGGATCTTGCTTTTCCAGCACACCCTTGCCCGTTGTATAATAGTTGTACCACGCACCATCCTGCGGTTCGTAACCCTTGATGGAGCCATAGCTCATACGCATCGTGAAGTTGGCATCGCTGGGCAGAGCCTTGTCGGGATTCATCTCGCGCAGACCGGCAAAGAAGAGACGCTTGCCACGCTCGATGCTATAGGCATGAGCCATGGCATCGGCCTGTATGGCACGGGCTGAAGCAATAACGCTATTGGCCAATTCTACGGCAGGATCCTTCTCCATCAGCTTGGCAAATTTATCCGCAGGCATCTGCTTATAAGCAGCTTGGAACTTGTTGTCGTAGGGAATGATACTCTTGCCGAAGACGTAGTCGGCATACTTCTTGGTGTCGCCCTTGAACTTCTTGTCAATTACCTTGGCGAAAACATCGGGCAACTTGTCTGCGGGAATATGCTGACGAGCAACGTCCAGCATAGCAGGAAGCACCTTGCGATCCAGAGAGGGGAGGTAGTCTTTATAGATACCATCGATACCTTTGAGTATTCTCTCTCTCGCTTCGGCATTCGAATTGGAAGCAAAGGCGTTGATCATTTGAGCCAGACGTATCACTTCGGTACCGCCGAAGAGGGCTTCGTGCAGATAGGTCATCTGCTTATTGGCAGCAGCTCCTTCGCGATAGGCTTTCTCCAGAGAGGGTAGCACATCGCCATAAACGGCTTCCTTACCGTTCTTACGGATCCATTCGGCAAAAGCTTTTTCCTCGGCACGCTTACGACCGATAACGTCGAGACGAGCCAGACCGCGATTCATGCCGATAGAGTTCTTCCAGTAGTTGGCGCTCTGAGCATACTTGGAAGCATATTTGATACGAGTAGCTTGGTCAGCACTCATCGCTTCCTTCCAAATAGCCTGCTTGATGCCACGCACCTCGATACGAGGATTGTTCTCGTTCTCTATACGATCTTCCACACCCCATGAAGTCAGATAGCGGTCAGTACTACCCGGGAAGCCGATCGTCATGGCATAGTCATCGGCCTTGTAGCCCTGCGTAGATACGGCAGCGTAGTACACAGGCTTGTAAGGCTTGTTGTCCTTGCTGTACTCGGCAGGACGGTTGTTGGAGGCATACACACGGAAGACGCTGAAGTCGCCGGTATGACGGGGCCACATCCAGTTGTCCGTATCGCCACCGAACTTACCCACAGAGCTGGGGGGAGCAAATACCATACGCACGTCCTTGAACACATCGTACACGATAAGGAAGTACTCGTTATTGGAGTAGAAAGGTTCTACGATACAGAGCTGGTCATCGCCGGCATTCTGCTCCTTGGCCAATTTGTTACAGATCTCTTGTGCCTTCGTCAGACGCTCCATCTCGTCGGTGATGCCTTTGAGCTGAGCTTCTACCTTGTCCGTTACCTTTTCGATCTTACGCAGATACTTCACAGAAAGACCAGGGATGGGCAACTCTTCTCCCATCGTACGAGCCACGAAACCATCGCGCAGATAGTCATGATCCACTGTACTTTGGCTTTGGATAGCTCCGTAGCCACAGTGGTGATTGGTGAAGATAAGTCCTTGCTCAGACACGGTGATACCCGTACAACCACCGCCGAAGATCACCACTGCATTGGCAATCGAAGGTTTGTCGAAGCTGTAGAGAGAGTCCAACGGGAGTGTAAAGCCCAGCTCACGCATGCGCTCCACGTTCTCCTTGTTCAACTCGTTGAGGAGCCACATGCCCTTGTCAGCCTTGGCTACTCCGGATGCGCCCAATAAGATGGCCGCTCCAAGAAGAATACTTTTAATTTTCATTCGAATTACTATTTGGGATTATTACTTATGATTATTGTCTATGATCAGACGAACGGTTTTTGTCTTTGTTCGTGTAGCCATCCAAGAGCTCAATTTGTTCATGTCGCTTTGGCTCATCCGCTCCTTGGGACGCACCACAACAAGCAAGATCGAATCCCGTCCTTGCGTCACACCGGCCGAAGGCACCAGCATGGCCGAGCCGACGGCAGGGAAGATCACCCGGAGTTCTTGGTCGATCTCCCTCTCCATAGAGGCAAAACGGTTATAAAAGTTTAGCTGTTGGCTGAGCGAATCGATCTGTCGCTGCTGATTTCGGATGATTTTGTCGCTATTGTCGTATAGGTCTTTCAACAAAACGCTCTTCAGTTCATTCACGTCTGTTTCCTCCTGTTCATAACCAAAACCCTGTTTGACTGCTAATTCCACACCGGACAATCCGTAAGAAGGGAGCTTCATCCGTAGGCTGTCAATCTGCGCAGCGGAGACTGTAGAGCCTATCAATACGACTTCTATCTGATTGCGGCCAGCCTCCTTGGAGAATTGCTCCCGAATAACCTGCGTATTAGGTATGACACCAACTACCTCTCTCACATATCGGTGTGCATTCTCTTCGAGCAGATTGTTCCGAAACAGTCGATAACTCAGGCAGATACTGGGAGCAATCGTACAGATGGCGATGATGGTAATGAGCCGACGCACCTTCTGTTCCCGCTGCTTATTGAGAAATACTTTGCGAGGAAATTTGAGCAGACGCACAATCAAGAAAGTGGCCAGAGCGATAAAGACCGAGTTGATAATATAGAGGTAGAAAGCGCCGAAGAAATAGGTGAGCTGCCCCGTTCCCAGGCCAAAGCCTGCCGTACAGAGAGGAGGCATAAGGGCCGTCGCGATAGCTACGCCGGGTATCACATTGCCTTTGCTCTTGGTACTGCCTGCAATGATACCCGCGGCCCCTCCGAAGAAAGCAATGAGCACATCATATATAGTCGGCTGCGTACGTGCCAGCAGCTCGCTTTGTTCCTGTCCGATCGGAGAGATGAAGAAAAAGGCTGTCGCCGTGAGGATACTGAACAAGGTGGCTAAGCCCAGATTGCGAAGCGAACGCTTGACCAACTCAAAGTCTAAGATGCCCAATCCCAATCCGAATCCGATAATAGGGCCCATAAGTGGTGAGATAAGCATGGCACCGATGATGACCGCAGTGGAATTGACATTCAAGCCCAGCGATGCGATGAAGATGGCACAGATCAGTACCCATAGCTTCGTGCCCCTGAAGTCCACATCCGCCTTGATCAGGTCGATCGTCTGGTAATCATTCTCTTTCTCCTGCTTCATGTCCAGCAGCGACTTGATGTAGTCCACGAACTGCTGTTTCTTTTCTGTTGAAGGAGGAGGCGTTTCCGTATTTCTGTTCATCTGCATGAAGAGGATTTATCTTTTCCGTAACCGTTTCATGATAGGCGTAACGACACCACGCAGGTCTTTGCGGACAGCGATGAAGACGAAGGTCAAGAATAAGAGCGTATTCACAGCCACCCGAGCCACCACATACTCAGGCAGCAGATAGGCGACCAGATAAGTACCTCCCGTGAGCAAAGCCGTCAGACAGGCATAGAAGAGCGCATTGCCCAGACGATAGGGCACGGGGAAATAGTGCCGCCCCACCAAATAGGACAGCAACATGATGAGACCATTGCTCAGCACCGACGCCCAGGCACAGGCCATAAAACCGTAAATAGGCGTTCCGAGGACGATGATGGCGACTGTGATGGTACAGCCCAAGAGGGAAAAAATCGCACCCCAAATGGTATGGTCCGTCACCTTGTACCAGAGGGAGAGATTGAAGTAAATGCCGAACATCAACTGCCCCAACATCACCAGGGGCACCACCTTGAGCCCGCCATAGTAGGCAGGACTGACAAAGTGCTTGAGGATATCCATATAGCTCATCACCCCCACATAGATGAAGCAGACGAAGATGATGAAGTACTTCATCGCCGTGGCATAGGCTTCCTTACCCTCATCCTCACCCGACTTGGTCTTGGCAAAGACGAAGGGGTCGTAAGCATAGCGGAAAGCCTGCGTAAACATCACCATGATCACGGCCAGCTTGTAGCAGGCGGCATAGATCCCGAGCTGCGCCTTGCCCTCGGCAGGGTCGTCGAAGAGCATGGGGAAGAGGATCTTGTCGGCCTGATTATTGAAGCTGCCGGCCAGTCCCAGCAAGAGAATGGGAAAAGAATAGGCCAGCATCTTGCGCAGGATATCGGGACAGAAAGCGCATCCCGCATGCCACCAATGCGGGAAGAGCATAGCCATCTGGATGAGGTTGCAGACGAAGTTGATGATGAAGACATAGCCCAACTCGTAGTGCGGGCGATAAAACCACCCGATCCACTCCGGATGCGTGGCATAGATGCGCGGACAGAGGAAGAGGAAGAAGAGCGTGAGGACGATGGTCAGCAGGATGAAAGTCAGTCGCACAAGCATAAAGCGCCAAGGCCGATTGGCATAGCGCAGGTAGGCCAGCGGAATAGCCATGAAGGCATCCATGGCCACGATGGCGAGCAGCAACCCCACATATTCGGGATGCGTGCCGTAGCCCAAGGCAGCACTCAGGGGGGAGAGGAAGAGCAGCCCGAGGGAGAGGAAGAGGGTGGAGGTGGCTCCGAGCGACCAGAGCGTGGTGGAATAGACCTCCCCCGGTCGTTCGGCCTTGTTGATGAAGCGGAAGAAACCCGTCTCCATGCCGTAGGTGAGGACGATCATCGCCAGCGCTGTCCAGGCATAGAGGTTGGTCATATTGCCGAAGTCGGCCGTGCCCGGGAGGGCACGCACGTAAACGATGGTCATCAGCCAATTGAGCAGGCGCACGAGAATGGTGCTCAGCCCATAGACAGCCATGTCCTTCATCAGACTTTTGATACCCGTACCCATACGATCAGCTAAGTAGATTGTCAGTCGAACAGAGACGGATGGTGCGGATGCGGATTACGCCCGAGGTGCGTGTAGGCCAGTTCGGTCACTTCCCGACCACGGGGAGTACGTTTGAGGAAGCCCTCCTTGATCAGGAAAGGCTCGTACACCTCCTCTATCGTGCCGGCATCTTCCCCCAAGGCCGTCGCAATGGTACTCAGCCCGACGGGACCACCGGCGAATTTGTCCATAATAGTAGCCAGGAGTTTGTGATCAATGCTGTCCAAGCCGTAGCGGTCTATGTTCAGCGCTTCGAGCGCATAGCAGGCGATGGTCTTGTCGATGGAGCCTGATCCCTTGACCTGCGCAAAGTCTCTCACTCGACGTAGTAGCGCATTGGCGATACGCGGCGTGCCACGGCTACGACCTGCTATCTCAACGGCAGCATCGTGCGAGCAGGCCACTTCCAAGATGCGTGCACTGCGCTCCACGATACCGGTGATCGTGTGCACGTCGTAGTACTCCAAATGCAAGTTGATCCCGAAGCGGGCACGCAACGGAGCCGTGAGCAAGCCGCTGCGCGTAGTGGCTCCAACTAAGGTGAAGGGAGCGAGGGTGATCTGGATGGAGCGCGCGCTCGGCCCCTTGTCCAGCATGATGTCTATGCGATAGTCCTCCATGGCTGAGTAGAGGTATTCCTCCACGATCGGGCTCAGGCGGTGTATCTCGTCGATGAAGAGCACATCGTTAGGCTCCAGAGATGTGAGCAGGCCGGCCAAGTCGCCGGGCTTGTCGAGGACGGGACCGGAAGTGATCTTCATGCCCACGCCCAACTCGTTGGCGATGATATTGGAGAGCGTGGTCTTGCCCAGCCCGGGAGGGCCGTGCAGCAGCGTATGATCCAGCGCTTCGCCGCGCAGACGGGCTGCAGCCACGAATATGGCCAGATTCTCCACCACCTTGTCCTGACCGCTGAAGCTGTCGAACGAAAGCGGACGCAGACGGTTCTCCACCTCGCGTTCGCCGTCATTGCCGCGGTAACGTTCCTCTCTAATGTCAAATTCTTCTGCCATTCGTTCCACAAAGGTAAGCAATAGATACAGCTGTGGCAAGAAGGGGCGGAGGCACACACCTTTTTGCTACCTTTGCAGCCGACAGATTATTCCACTCAACAACTATACGATGTATCCAGAACTGCCCTACTATCAGACCTGCGGGAGCTGTCCCGCCTATACTCACTCCACAAGGTATGCCCATACAGCCACTATTATGTGGCGCGAAGGCATGTGTAAAGATCTGTTTCTTTTCCCAGAACTGATGGGATGACCTAAGCCTCCAAGACATACAACACCATAGCAAGCACCCGCTGAGTTCGCTTCCGAGCTCAACGGGTGCTTCTTTTTTGCCCGTGAAACCCTGCTTGGGAGGCCGGCAATAATTAGGTTTATGAGATCTAAACTTTATAATTTTCAGGTGCGAAGATTATAATTATCAGAATTGATTTTTATAAAGATTGAATGTAAGAATTATAAAGTTTGTCCTCCAACTACCTAATTATCGATATCCGAGTATTCAAAATCGCATTTTCGGCTTCTTTGCATCTGCTCTGCATGACTCCAATCCCTGCTTATTTATAATCATTCCAAATAAAAACGCAGTTTTGACAAGCGACTATGCGGATAGGAAAAGATATTTTTCATGACAGGAATTAACACTGAAGAGACTCAAGCATCTCCACTGTTGCCCGTTTTTGCCAATAAATTCTAAAAGAGACCTTATCCAATCGCTTCCGACACTCACTATTTCCGTTCACATCATTTATTTTCATGCCTGGACGGCAAAAGAAAAAGGGCAGGTTATACTCACCTGCCCTTTGTTTTTGAGATCAAAAGCTCGACTGTCCTATGGATTGGTTACCGTTATCGCCTTGTCTCCGAAGTAGTTCATTTTGACCGTAATAACGCCTGCTGAAGCTGCTTTGTTCGATTTGAAATCCAGGACTATCTCCCGATTAGCCGGTATTGAGGTCACTATGTATTTGTACACGCTCTGTCCGCCTTCGATTCCATACAACATTCCTCCTGCGGATGGATAGAAGTTCTCAGTGAATACTTTGAATGTGATAGGTAAGAGCCCGGCATTGAATATCTCAGGCAGCTTAGCCTTGATTTGGAGGGCAGCACCCTGCGTTGCAGCCACCTGCACATTTCCGGGCATTGCTATGTTATTCGCCGTAAAGGACTCGTATTCATACGCATTCCGCACCACAACTTTGACAATACGTCTGAGGTCGGGATTGCCCTCAATACCGATGATCACATCGGAAGTAAGCGTACCGCTGCTCGGCTTCGGTTTTATCTGGAGCGCGATCGTGCCATTACCATTGTGTGTAGCAGAGGCGACCGCATCTCCTTCCACGCGGATCACACGGATGAGGCCGTTGCTTGTCTCCGATGATCCGGCAGGAGTGTAAGAGGCCTTGATCTCTCCCTGCGACTCATTATTGATAAAGGCCATGAACGTGTGATCCACTGTCAGCAGACCGGTCCCGTCCGAGAAGGAGGGGAAGGTTTGCATTTCACCTGAGAGAGCCACGTTGTTGGCAGCAGCTCCTGCCAGTGCAGCTTCTACAGAAGATTTACCTGGTGCTTTAGCCTGAGCAATGTGCATTTTGTAGAAGTGATTGCGGGTAACATCGTATCGCACCTTATTGGCATCGACAAGGTCGATCTTATAATAAGAGTAGGCCGCTGCGCTCCCATTATACCTTGCACGCACAATCAGGCATGCTACTTGGTCGCTCGCGCCACTGAGTACAGAATTGAGACGCTCAAAACCGTAGAAATAATTGCCTTCACCGGCCGACTTGAAAGCTCCAGCCGCTGCAAAAGCAGCACCTGCAGGCTCGGTCACAACATTCTCTGTAAAGTCTCCTATCGCAGGGTTGAAAGGTGCAAGCGTCCCTTTGTTCAATGAATTATACAGGGCAAAAGACACATCATACAGTTTGCTGGTCTGTGAAGGACCTACCGTGAGACCAAACTTAGCCATGTTGCGCAAGAGGGTAATTGCCCCCAGATTCTGATTCGGAGCTACAGATACATACGATCGTTTAGCCCACATACAGATAGTCTCCTGCGTATCTTCCACGGCAAAAGATGGAACCATTTCCTTCTGATTCCTGCCCACCCATGCCTCAGGATTAAGAAGCGTATAGTTGGCGACAAAGTGGATGATACGAGGTACAGGAGAGGAAGTTATGGTAGCAGTGAATGTGTTGCCGGCAACAGATGCTACAGCACGCTCCAAGAAATAACCATCTTCGTCGAAGACCCAAAGCTCCAGACTCTCCACAGCAGCCTCCTTGCCAACAAGAACACGCACAGCAGGATACTCAGCCATGGCTATCTCACCACAGACTTCTGTCTTTTGCCCTGTAATAGATCCGTTTCGCTCTGCCGTACAGGAGAGAATCAGAAGCGGCAGCAACAGCATATAGAGTAACTTTTTCATCGTCGTCTTTTATTTCTTCCTAATATCGTCTTTCACATCGCGTACACAGCGCACATGCGCTCTCGTTGTAGAGACCCCGGAGACAGAGCCTCCCGAAGGGATTAGGATCGCTGCTTCTGAGAGAGCACTCCAATAATAACGCCCTGTCATAATGAATTGCACTGCACTATTATTATCGGTCTGGAGCTTTTCCACCAATTCGATCTCTGCCTTAGTAGGCAAACGCCAATCGTCCAAAGTAACTGTTTGCCCATTGACCACCCGTTCCTCCCAATACTCAGCACAAGTACCTAAAGCATTTCGGGTGGAAGAAGAAGAATTGGCATAATTGGACCATAAATAATATCCATTATGCATTTCCTTATAGGGTTGGATAACGGTAGCACCCAACTGAGAAGCAAGCTCAAAAGAGGGAGACACCATTTTGGAAACTTCCGGAGAATCCACCGTCACATTATCAGTATACTTGTACTCAACTCCTCCAGACGACCTTTTTCTATAGAAATCGCGACTCTCTCTTGGAGGGAAGCCTAAGATCATATTACCAGAAGGAGACAAAATCACGATGTGGTAGATAGCCTTGTTATTGAGCCCCGATGCCAGATTACCGCCAGGCTGCCATGCGGAGGCGGTACCAGTCGTATTGACTACATACTCGGATGGATTCTGCTTGATGGTTACATCCTTCGTAAGCCCCCCGACTTGATTGCGCACTCGGAATGTGATCTTCTTTGGCACATTATTCACCGGGAGCTTCGAATAAACCCTTATCTTACCACCCACTTCTGTCACAGAGGGGAACTGTCCCACATGGGCAGGAGGTGTCGTCTGATTGGCTTGATAATAAGTAGTTATTTCTTGGCCTGTAGCCCCATCAACATAGGTATATGATGCTTTGATATTCTCAATCACGATAGATGAAGAGCTCTTATAGTCCAAAAATACCTCCTCAATCATATTCATCACGGTCTCCTGCGGGATCACTTCCAGATACTGCGTATCTGGCAGGGTCTGACTCTCCGAATGTTCCGTCCATGGCTGTACATTGAAGTTGCCTTGTACTGCTACAGCTTCACCTTCGTTGAGTGCTCCCAGCACTTCGATCGTCACAGAGAGGCTGTACAAGTAGTTGCTGCGAATTTTCATATCCGCAGCTTCAATAGGCACACGGTAATAGTATGGTTTGGCAGTGGTCTCACCTGCCTTCCGAAGATTGAGCAGAAGAACGATCTCTGGACGTTGATCGGCCGGTGTGGTGACTTCCCAACTATTATAATAGGAGTAGAAGTGTACCGATCTGTTGTTATTCTCTTTGAGAGGGAAATATCCGAGCGTTTGCACCGTAGAAGAAGACGGTATTGCCTCAGTGATCAGATTGCCTTTGTCCCTATAATTACGGAACTTAGCAGCAGCAATTCCCACCAACTCATATCCGGCCACATTCACCACAGGAGCATTGACCCGCACTTTGGCAGCCACGCGTTTGAGTTTGATGGTACCGAGTTGCTTACCCTCTGCTGTAGCCATATTGATGTTCTTAGCTGTTGAACCCACCATCGCAAAGCGATCTGCGGGAGTTCCCGATTCTGCCGTCACAGCAATTCGGTTAGTAACGAGGAAATTCTGCAGAGCCGCTTCGTTCAACGGGGCAGCGAATCCGGCAATATTCGCCACGAGATATACCTTGAATTCGTTCGCTCCATTAAATTGCATTTGCATTGACTCAGGTACAGGGATGTAGTAGTTGCCTTCGGATTGTTGCGTAGGCACTACTTCCCACACCTTCGATCCTGCCTTGTAGAAGACTAGCGTAAGAGCATCAATCGTATTCTCTTGATAGGCATTCTCTCCGACTTCCTCAGCACGGTCGCTCGCTTGACCTTGCTCAGACAACTGTATTCTCAAGACAAGGGAAGAAGCTCCATTATCGGGAATATCTTCTCGGATACATCCCGTTAGGGCACTCATCAGGAATGCTACCAAAAGTCCTATTGTGAATTTTGTTTTCATCTTCGTTTCTCCTTTCTTTATGAAGCACCCTGCACTACTTTGATGTAGCTCAATTGTTCACCACTGTTGAGCTTGAGCACTACTTTCTTGCCATTGACTGTGAAGTAGAGATTGGTTCTGCGCTCTGAGTTGCCCGGATTCTTCAAAGGTTTCACTTGAATAGTATAAGTGGTCTCGCCATCCGCAGCACCGGTTGTTGTACCTATGATGCCAAATTCGAGTCCGTTGTCAAGCGTTGCCTGCCACTGACTGCCGTTGGTTCCTTTGATTTTGACTTGGAAGCTCAACGGATTTGCTTGTGTCACATAGTTATCCTGCGTCAGCACCGTCTGAGGATTCACCATGACAAAGTGAGGAACAAGGAAACCATAATTGAGATTCTCTAGTGTCCACGGGAGCACCTCTGTATTGAGCAGGAGAGCAGAAAACTCTCCCATCTTTGTGATCGTACCCGAGAGCTTGTAGTGATGGTTACGGTGAATGGCATAGTGATGGTCGGTTGCAGTCGTCGCATCATTTACATAACCATAGTATCGCGTCTTAACACCATTATAAATAGCCTCAATAACGAGTTGTGTAGCACGACCTGTCGTATCTGAAACCGAACCGATGTTCTCATATACATAGAGAGGAGTCGTATTGGGGATGAGGTCTTGTGCGCCGCCGTTATTGGTCAGGGAGAGATTATAATTGTTCGTCCAATTCCAAAAAGCAGTCGGCTTGCTTGTACTTCCTTCCACGAGACGCGAATTCCGTGCGTTACGGAGGATGCTTGCTCCCACAATTTTAACGACATCGCCTACGGGTGTATTCTGCTTGATGTCCAACGTAATCTTAGCGACGGCACGTACGAGGTTTATCGTAGTGGAGACTGTGTGGTCGGGATTCAGCGTGACTGGAGTCGCAGTCTTACCGGTCATCATGAATGGTTGGACTGCCGAAACTGCAACCACTGGCATCTGCAACGCATCCAATTCGTACTTAAACAAGAGACGATCGAGCTGCTCCGTGAGAATAGCCGGTTCGTTGGCTATCACATAGACGTGACGAGGACCGGCATGAGCAGTGATCTCAAATGGATTATTAAAGTCAGTCTCACCCGACTTATAAAGCTTCTGTTGATCCACGACAAGGAGTCCTCCCGTGCCTTCACGGAAAACGTAGATACGTATCGTTTTGATGAGGTCCTCACCACTGTACAGATCACCGGCGCGCATCTCTACATCGGCAAGTGACAGTTTCACAGTAGCCAGTTCGTCCGAGTCCGGTCCGACGGGCTTGTCTTCCTTACTACACGCAGCCAACCCTGCTGCCAGAAGCAACAATAGGAAGAGGCGGGGAAGTAGTCCGGATGTTAGTCGAAAGTATTTCATTTCCATAGTGGGTTTTCAGATTAGTATTCGGCGTATTGTTGCACAACGTTCCAAGGCGTAACGTTCACAACAACGTTCACATTAGCACCGCGGAGATCGATGTAGATATTGAGCATTTTGCCCGCTACGGGAACAAAAGGAGTCCCGTCAGAGCCCTCGGTAAACGAGAGCGCCGTAGCACCGTTAATAAGAAAGTCCAGATGCAGGGGCGAAGCGTTGAGCGTGGGATAAATTCTGAATACGGACGAGATAAAGTCTCCATCCTCTATCTGTCCTTCGGGGCGGTATTGCACGGCGTTGCCGATTAGCTCAGCGAGGCCGGTATAGGTGTCGGGAGTCTCTCCCAGCAAAATGTCGGCATAGTCTGGCAAATCACGCACAGTGTGCGCATCAAGCCAGTCCTTATAGCCACGTACGAAGATGTGCACTTGTGCCGTACGGCGGTAGATGTCGATAGTCCGTTCTGTGCCCTGCTCAATAGATCCGTACTCGATGGGGCAAGTGAGGGCACCGGAGAATAGGTCTTTAGGCGACTGAGCTATGCCGTTGGCAGAGGAGAGCCTGAAGAATAAGTCTTTGACGTCATGCACATGGGCTGTCGCAGCCAGTGCATCGTCACTTGGATTGGCCCAAGCGACAAACGAAACGCTCTTGGGACCGTCATATTCCAATGGGATCGGCTTATGTGTAGCCACTTCGGCAGCAGTCATCATCAGTCGATCGATGCGGCGACCGTTCTCGTCGAATACAAAGATAACGACGCGCTCCACGTCACCGGATTCAGTAATATCTTGCATATCGGCATCCCAGGCCCTCACCGTCAGGCGGAATGGGCGGGGACAATCGGAATAGTCCTCCTTGATGCATCCTGTCAGTATTCCGGAGAGGAGTACGATCAGTATCGATACGATATATTTCTTAGCGTCGTTCATAATGGTAGTTCTTTGCTTTTGTTCGTGTTTTGGTTCTCTCTTATGAGAGAAAAAATTGTAGAATGCTCGGGAGCGGAACGGTAACCCCGCTCCCTGCATTCAGCTATTGACAAACTATCTTAATAGTTCTTTCGTCAGTCTGTGGTGATTACCAAGTAGCGTTCTGATTTACAACAACCCAAGGAGTAACAGTGCAATTAACATTCAAGTTAGCCTGTACAGGTTGAGGATTTTCAGGTGTATCTGTACCAGGGCCAGTAATCGTCAATGCAATCTTGTAATGGTTGTTACGAACAATCTTGTTTTCTGCTGTGTGAGTACCAGTATAAGTATAGCCATTACCATTGTAATTAACCAATACCGGATAGTAAGTAATACCTTCAGCGTTACAGAACCCTGCAGCAATAGCGTCTGCCAAAGCCTGACCCGTAAGAGCGTTGCCATTCTTATCAAGAAGTTTACCATAGATACAGAGAATCGTAGGACGCAATTCGTTCGTCACATCATATTTGCTTTCTAACACATAGAAACCTGCTCCTACAGCATAGTCAGACTTTAAAGAAGTCTCTTCTGTATATGATTCGCCAGTTGCATCCGGAGTGTAAAGACCGGCAGGTGTAGCCACACCAAACAGATAAGCCTTAGTGTCAGTAACCAAAGACGAACCAAAGATCTTAGAATCCTTCTTTGCCACGAGAGCTGCAATCTTAGCATCGTCAGTTTTGAAAGAATAGTAGTTTTCATACTGCGTAGCCATATTAACCGTTACTCCCGAAAATGACATTCCTGCATGTACACGAGTTACTGCAAGAGGAGAGCCTTCAGAAATGAGGTTGTCCGATGTTGTTCCTGTAGGATAGCCGTAATGATTGGCTCCCGGTTTAATCGTGAAAGTGGCAGACTCACCTGTCATCACCAAACCTTGAGCCGACTGATTAGCAGCAACCAATTCTGTGGTCAGTGCCATAACTTCATTATAGCTCTTGCCATCAAGGGTATAATTGTGGTTGGCGATCACAACTAACTTGCGGTTGGCACCAGACTTACAAGTGATACCTTCAACCTTAGTTACACCATTAGCATCTTCAACCGTCTTGAGTGCTTCTTGCACTTGACCAGAATAGACCATAGCCGTGAGCTTCGTGATCTTAGCATCTGCAAGGCCATCGCCCACAGCACGTCCTTCGCCAGTCTTAATTACGAAGCTTACAGTAGCATCAGTTTCAACGATGGGTCCCTCGTTGTCTTTGTTACAAGCTGCCAAAGCAAGAGCAGCAAGTCCCAATAAGAAAAATTTTGTCTTTTTCATCTCGTTTTTTGTTTTTAAAAAAGTGAATATTGTTTTCGATTGTTTCCTTAGTAGGATTTTTCTGTATTTGCTTCTTTGTCTTAGAGGTTGTCCTGCATATAGAGACGCAGTTCGTTGAGGTTGTGCTGTGCACCGGGCATGCCATGCTGAGCAGCATAGGAGAGATATTTTTCGGCTTCCGTCCACTTCTCATTGTAAGCGTATGCCAATCCCAAGAGTGTCCACAATTTCTGCTCAGACTTGCGAGCTTCGAGACGGCGAAGAGCCTCGGCATAGCGACCTGCACGCATATCGATGATAGCAGCATTAGCAGTAGGTTCTATGGCTTGGGGGAATGCCGCCTCTGCGATAGTCCACGTCTCGTAACGCTCGGCGCTACCCTCGGGATAGCTCTGTGCCACAGCATAGACCTCGGCCAAGCTCAAACGAGTCGGATGCGTCTTAATAATCTCGCGAGCCTTATCCAGCTCGAAACCTTTGACAACGATATGGAAAGTGAGTTCACTACGACGCAGAGGAGGATAGAAGCTGGCCAAGAGCGTAGCATAAGTAGTGCCACCGTCGAGCGCTTGGAGAGCTGACGGACGTTCTTCTACCGATTTTTCGTCGATAATCCGGAGGATGGCGTCACGATTGGGCAGATTGCTCTTAGCCACAGCAGCCTTGAGACCGTCCCAGTCTTGCCCCTTCCAGTCAGACTCGAATCGTCCTTTGAGAATCGGGTACTTGCCCACGAGGTAGTCGGCAAAAGAGTTCGCTCTGTTTTTGGAAAGCTGGAGGTTGTAGTCCACCCCACCCTCAGGTGAAGCATAACCCACCATGCTTAGCTTCTCGAATGTGATGTCGCTATTGCCTCTGAGTTCTTTCAGCTTGCTGTCAATACGTTGCAATTCGGCGGGGTTGCCGTCAAAGTTGGGCAATACCTCGTATTTGCCTACCTGATAGGCCAGATGCGCCGAGAGACTCTCCTCACGCACCTTCACTAGTTCGCCTTCCGGTACCATGATGTTATATTGGTAATTAGCCTCATAGAGGGGCACCAATGCATCGTCGGTAAGAGAGGTCTCTTCATGTCCCATCGGACATTCGGCGCAACCTGTGTTCTCTGCCATGAGAATGAGAGACGAATTGCGCATCCAAGGGTGGTAAGGAGTGGTCGTGGCATAGTCCAAATTCTGCGCCTTACCGTTGCGGCGATTGACCACAGCAGCAGGCTTTGTCTCTGGATTATTGAAAGGATGTTTTTTGTTGAGCGACACTCGTCGATCCACAATGCGGTAGCGTTTGTTACCGGCCAGCACGAAGGGGCGTAAGGCCACCTGCTCGCCCGAAGTATTGGACTGGATCACGGGCGTAACAACCATCAAGAGATTACTTTTCATATCGGGCATAGCCGTCAGATCGAGGTTCATCTTCACCTCGGCCGTGCGTCCTTTCTTTTTGATCACATGTTTCTCTGGCACCTGAATGCCGCTTAGGTGGTTTTGCTGCGCCGAGAGGACGAGGGCAGAAGCTCCAACAAGGAGCGATAGGATGATATAGCGACTGAGTTTCATAGCTTCTTACAGATATAAAAAGTGATTACTTAATAATGTAGATGAGTGAGAGGGTGGCCTTGGTGACACCGAAGTAGTCATACTTGCCCTCACCGATCTTCTTACCGCACTTGGCACATTCGTATTTGCTGTAGTCCAGATTGACATAGCCGGCACTAATGGAGGCTTCGAGGTTCCATCTGCGCCCCAGCAACCACTGATAACCATAAGTCAGACCGGCACCAATACCATAGCCTTCGTGGCGATAGTTATTGAGTTTTTTGAGACGACCGATGGGAATGTCGATGTCATTGACATTGTACTCACCGCCGATGGCATGCAAGCCGAAGAAGTGACCGGAGAAAGCCTCACAAGTCCAGTAACGAAGCTCTGGTGCTACAAGCCAGTGCTTGAGTTTGCGATGATGTTCGAAGGTAAACGGATTGTAACCACCCGAAATATCGAGTGTCCATTTTTTGCCCAAGCGAAACTCCAATCCGGCATTAGGCGTGGTCGTAGCTCCATAAAGCAAATTGGTCTTGAGAGCCACGTTTTGCGCGTGGAGAGCAGAGAGAAATCCTGCCATCAGTGCAATTCCGACTAATAATAATCGTACTTTCCTTTTCATAATACTATAGTAGTGGTAGTGTGATAACTTTTCTTCTCATGCAATCACAGTATTGAGCACTCTGAATGAGAGGGAAGCACACATTGCTTCCCTCTCATGATGCTGACTCAACTCTTCAAAGGCAAAATTACTGCCATCCTCTATATTGTATATACGTAAAAACACGTAAAATGCTACGTGCATATACGTAAAACACCCAATTATAGCGTATTTCTCAGCAGAGCACGACGTAAATAGAGGTTTTAGGGGGAGAAAGAGGAAAGCGTTCGGAGTCATTCGAGCCACCTGAACCATCGGATAATTCCGACGACTCGAACTTTCTACAATTGGGAGAAGAGCTTCCTGCCTCGGACGTAGTATTGGAAGACAATGGAGTAAGGCTTCATCGGGGCAGGGATGGGGCCAAGGCGAAGATTATCTGCTCGCGAAGCGGAGAAGTTCGCTCGCATACGACGATAGTCCCGACGAGCGCGAAAGAGCGAAGCCACATGGCGGAATCGACCAGAGAAGAGGAACATCATGGCCGAGAGACCATCCAACCATGCGCGGATGCGCATCGTATGTCGGAGGTCTGCATCGGGCAGATTCTTGTAGAGCATCAGCAGGTTGTTGCGGAAGTTGAGATACGTCTTGCGGGGATTCTTGGCATCCAAACTGCCACCACCCAAATGATAAACGACGGAGTGTGGCGTCACTGCCACTCGCCAACCACGGCTATGAAGCCTCCAGCAGAGATCGATCTCTTCCTGATGGGCAAAGAAGCGCGGATCCAATCCTCCTACTGCTCTATACACCTGCCGACGGACGAAAAGAGCAGCTCCCGAAGCCCAAAACACCTCTGTCGTGTCATCGTACTGACCGGCATCGGTCTCCAGCGTACTGAATATACGTCCCCGACAGAAGGGATAGCCCAGGCGATCGAGGTAGCCACCCGCAGCTCCTGCGTATTCAAAAGAACCCCGCTCTCGAAGGGAACGAATCTTGGGCTGCACAGCAGCCACATCGCTACGGTCGCGCAACAACGCCAGCGGGGCGTCGAGCCATCCGGCTGTCACCTCCACATCACTATTGAGCAGGACCATGCAGTCGCATTCGGTCAGCTCGATGGCACGGTTATAGCCTTCGGCAAATCCGTAATTCTCAGGAAAGACGATCAGCTCCACCTGCGGGTATTCTCGGCGAAGGAAGTCCACAGAGTCGTCCGTGGATCCGTTGTCGGCCACGATGAGGCGCGCCGACTGCTGCGGCGTATGGGCCACAAGCGCGGGGAGGTACTTCTCCAACATAGAGCGCCCGTTCCAGTTGAGGATGATAACGGCTGTGGTCATAGGGATGGTTATTGGGGCAGACGGGGACGCTTCCAGCGACGATGGCTCCAAAGCCAGAGGGCAGGATCGCGCAGGATGGTCTTCTCCATCTTGCGCACATAGGCTTCGGTGACAGCCCCCGAGGGAACTGTTTCCTGCGGATGGTGCAGCAATTCAATCGTACCAACGTAGCTGTCGGCACCCGTCCTCTTCACATCCATATAAACGACGGGGAGAGAGAACTTCGTACTCAGCTTCTCAGTACCGTTGAAGAAAGCCGTCTCTCGCCCCAGGAAAGTCGTCCAATACGAACCGGCATAGGCGGGACTCTGGTCGGCAATGAAGATAACGAGAGGCGTCTCCGCAGGATAAGGAGCGCGCATGAGATGCAAGAGCTCACGCGGCACATCGTGTTTGGGGATTCCACGTGAGCCAAAGCGCTCGCGGATCCGATGCATGAGGCGGTCGGCGGCGGTATTTTTGAGCGGGCGATAGATCTGATAAATCTGTAAGCCCGAACCCTTGATCATCTCCTGACTACCCGAAAAATACTCCCAGTTGCCGTAATGTCCCATCATCAGCAGGATGGCGGGATGTCTTTCGGCACGCAGCTGCTCCAGCACATCGAGTCCTTCGAGGGAGATATGACGACAGAGCTGAGCTGGGGTATAGGTGAGCAGTTTGAAGGAACTAAGGACTTGATAGGTGAAGCCACGGTAGAAGCGTCGTTCGATAGCACCTATTTCCTTTTCGCTCTTCTCGGGGAAGCAGCGAGTCAGATTGTCGCGAACGACCCGCCGACGATAGCGCAGCACATAGTACAGCAAGCCCGCCAGCAGCTTACTCTTCAGGCGGATCACCCATAACGGCAACAAGGCAAACAGATAGGTGAGGACATAGAGTATATAATAGGAGAGAGCGGGATACTTCATACTAAAGGTTATTGTCTGACAAAAGAACGTATTCGCCGGAAGGATGCATCTTGCCGAGTACCACATCGGACACGGTTCCCACGGCTTCGGCTGTATAGGGAGCTGCCACGCGAACATAATTCTCCGTGAAGCCCTGCATCAAGCCTTCGTGACTGACGTCTTCCCAAAGCACCCGCCTACGAAAACCCTCCTCCGAACGATAGAACTCAGCCAGACGTCGGTCGGACAAGTCCAGCAGCCTGCGACTGCGGCGTTGCTTCTCGCGCGCGTCTATTATATATGGTATTTGCAGCGCTTGAGTACCGGGGCGTTCGGAGTATGTGAATACGTGCAATCGGCTGAAGGAAATGGCGTTCTGTAGAAAATCGAAGCAATCCTCGAAAAACTCGGGGCGCTCCCCTCTTGTGCCCACGATGACATCAATGCCGATAAAAGCATGGGGCAATACTCGACAGATATGCTCTACTCTATCACGGAAAAGTGCCGTGTCGTAGCGGCGACGCATGAGCTTGAGCACGTCGTCCGAACCGCTCTGCAACGGCATATGGAAGTGGGGGGCGATGCGCTTGGAAGAAGCGCAGAAATCAATCAGTTCGTCGGACAAGAGATTAGGTTCGATCGATCCGATGCGATAACGCTCAATGCCTTCCACCTCGTCTAACGCACGAAGCAGATCGGTAAAGGTCTCCCCCGTACTACGCCCGAAGTCACCAATGTTCACACCCGTGAGCACGATCTCCTTGCCGCCTTCAGCTGCCACACCTTCGGCTTGACGCACAAGCGACGCAATGGAACCATTGCGACTGCGCCCCCGCGCCTTGGGAATGGTGCAATAGGAGCAGAAATAGTCGCAGCCGTCCTGCACTTTGAGGAAGTGGCGGGTGCGATCGTCGGCCGAGCAGCCGGGTTGGAACTTGCGGATGTCCTTGGTCGGAGTCGTGAGTATGGTCTTCCCTCCACCGGCCTGTGCAGCGCGGTGGCTGAGGACGGAGATGAGGTCGAGCTTCTCATCGGCACCGAGTACGATGTCCACGCCTTCTATCTGTGCGATGTCCTCGGGCTTGAGCTGTGCGTAGCAGCCGGTGACGACCATGAGAGCATCGGGATGTTCTTTGTGCAGCTTACGGATGGCATTGCGACATTTCTTGTCGGCCAGCTCTGTCACGGAACAGGTATTGACCACACAGAGATCGGCCTTCTCGCCCGGGCGCACCGGGCGCACCCCCTGCTCAGCAAGGGCTTTGCCAAGGGTAGAGGTCTCGGCGAAATTCAGCTTGCAACCGAGCGTCAGGAAAGCCGCCTTTTTGTCTTCAAAGATGAAAGCATCTGTCATATAGGCGCAAAGTTAGTGCTTTTTGGGGCTATGCACACGGCCTACATCGGACGACAAGCTTTGTCCCGAGGAGCTATTTCACTCTCGTGGCTAACCGCTCTCGTGTGGCATATGCCCCAGAGAATTAGTGCGCTGAGCCGATTCGCATAAAAGCCTCCCGGACTTCATGGAGTTTCATGATTAAGAAGATTTTATTTCATGACTAAGCAACTATTGAGACCTCTATAACAGAAAAAAAGATCGGACATGAACGCACTCTCCAAGGCCTATGACCGCGGAAGAAAACGCCGGTAAAGAGCGGGATTAGTGCTATCGCGGTTCGTCGGCGAGGAAAAGAACGAGCGGAGAGTCGGAAGAGAGCCGGATGGTGTCGGAGAGGGAGCGATTGAGCGTGCCCTGCCACAGCTCAGACAGAGGAGATGGAGGCATCGGCCAGACGAGCCCTTGGGCCGCAACACGCGAGCCCCCGAAGCTGAAGATAGAGAGTTGCCTGTCAGGATAACCTACGCATATCTCGGCCTCGCCATCGAAAGCCAGAAAACAGCCGTAGTCCGTGGGCATGACGACTCGCTCACAGAGGCGCGCATAATGCGGCAGCAGGGAGACATTGCCGAGGAGGTGATCCTCACGCCTGCCCGAAGCACCGAGGATACAGATGGATGCAGGGGCGTATTCACGGACTGAGAAGGTGACGGCCTTGGTCAGGTCGTTGGTCTCCTGCTCGCCGATGTGGTGGAGCCGCTCGGGCGGTAACCGAAGCGCGGCTGCCCCCACCGAATCCAGATCGCCTACGACTGCATCGGGGGTGAGACCGTAGTCAAGCAACTGCTGCGTGGCACCATCACAGCAAACGATCATCCCCTGAGGATCGGCAGCAGCCCGATCGAGAATGGAGAGCAAGAGAGGCGTGCGGGGAAATTCGCCATTGGCCAAGATGACAAAGCGCGGGGCCGTGTCAGCCGTAAGCAGGGGGAAGCGGATCATGATATGGGAGTAACGGAATTAGAATGGCGGAGCTTGCCCCAGCGGATATATCCCAAGACGGAGATGCAGGCATTGACAGCAAAAACAACGGTGCTGACATTGTCGCCGGCACGATAGAAGAGTGCCAAGCTGATCACATTGGCCACGAGCCAACAAATCCAATGCTGCCGGATGCGACGCGCCAGCCAGATCATCCCCACGAAACTGACCACGGTAGCCAACGTATCGGCCCACGGCACCAAGCTATCGGTATGGTGTGCAAGGACGTAGTACATGGGGGCATAAGCAACGACCGCCCCGATGAGAAAGAGCGCCAAACGGCGGGCGGTAATATCTACGATGGCTCCCTCCTCGGTATCGGAACGGTGGCGCAACCATACGATCCAGCCGACGATGCAGGTCACGAAATAGTAGAGATTGATGAGGACATTGCCGTAGAACTGAGCCTCGATGGAGAGATAAATGTAGAAAAGGGGCAAAATAATGCCCACCGGCCAAAGCCAGACACTCGCCTTATATTCGAGATAGACCCAAATAAAGTTGACGAGTGCGGCTGCCAGTTCTATGGGATGAGCCAGCACGTATTCGAGCGTTGCGGCCAGCATGATGATCAGAATTCGATGGCGAGACTGCCCATTACGTTGAAGCCTGCCTGAGGATAATAGCGCAGATCGGCATAAGCACCCAGTCCTGCAGCGGTCTGCACATAGCCGGCATCATATATATAGGCGTTGGATGAATAAGCCAACCCGAACAAGTTATTGAGTTGGAGACCGACGGTCATCTTGCGCACGAGCGACATGGGAATAGTATAGCCCAGACGCAGATCGTTCACCCAGTAGGAGGGCAAGGAACGATCGGAACGCTGCGTATTGTCCAGATACTGACTGCCAACAAAACGACTGGTCCATGCAGCCTCCATGCCGGCACACGTGAACGTGAGCATACTGCTGCCGACAACGGAAGGAGAATAGGCAATGTCCGTGTCGTGGAGGACTTCCTCTTTGAGGTCGATCCACTCATAGTCAGCATCATAGACCGAGGTGTACTGCGTATATTCCTTGATCTTATTGCGGCTGATCGTCAAGGCTCCGTCCCAACGCAACAGACGGGGAACAAGCTGCCATCCGAGTGTCAGCTCCGCACCCATGCGGTAACTATCGGGCACGTTGCTCGTGAGCATTTGTCCCACATCGCTCAAGCGACCATCGAGCACCAACTGATCCTTGTACTGCATATAATAGAGCCCCAGCCCGACGGAGAGTGCGGGCGAAGCATAGCGGTAGCCCAATTCGTAGTCGATGAGACGCTCGGGAGTAGGATACTGTCCGATACCCGCCTCGGTATAGTTCGTTCGATTGGGTTCGCGATGCGCCACAGCAACAGAGGCAAAGGCCGTGTGAGCATCATCGAAGCGGTAGGTAAGTCCGGCTTTGGGGTTGAAGAAGCGGAAGGCCTTGTCCAAAGCGATATGCTGCATACCGTCCTGCACATCGTCATATTCGTCCGTAATGCCGTCGATGGTGTAGTCGATGGCACGGAGTTGCAAGTCGGCGAAGACATTGAGAGCAGGGGTAAGTTGCCAATTGGCCTTGGTGAAAACGGCTCCTTCTTTCTTCTCTGCGTTGTTGCGATAGTATTCGAAATTGGGCGGGAGCGCCTCGAAGTATTGCTTGATGTAGGTGATGCGTCCGAAGTGATCGCCCTGATAGATGTTGCCGGAAGCTCCGAACAGCCATTCCCATGCACCGGTGCGCCAAGCGAGTGAACCGATAAATCCGCCAAAACCATTGTCGAGATATTTCTGACGAATCAGATCGGTTTTCTTGATCGTTACACCATTTTCCGTGTACTGCTGCAAGGCGTATTCCTTGAGTTTACGTCCGCGGCGATACTCGTCGGTATAACCAAATCCGTCTGTATAGTGCGCCGTCAGATTGAGCTGGAGAGAACGAGAGAAACTGTGCGTGAGGATGGCTTGGTAATGGCGTTGCTCGTAATTGTCCGTATTGTGATAATAATGCGGCACACCCTGATCGTCCACATACATCAACCCCGCACTATTGTAACGGCGACCGTAAAGGGCTTCGTCCTCAGCTGAAAGTCCGTTCCAGGCTATACCGGTAATTTCCTTTCCACCGAAGGTCACGAATTTAACGGCGGTATTGGTGCCGAAATAACCGACCTGCGCAAAGTATGATTTGAGATCGACATCCGCCCGATCGACATAGCCGTCCGAACAGATCTTGGACAGACGTGCATCCACAGCCCAGTGACGACCGATGCGTCCGCTGCCCAATTTGACAGAACGGCGGAACGTACCGAACGAACCTCCACTGAGATCGACACGTCCATAAGGAGTCATCCCCAGATTCTCTGTGCGCATATTGATGCTGGCACCGAAGGCTCCGGCACCATTTGTCGAGGTGCCCACACCACGCTGCACCTGCAAGTCTTCGACCGAAGCGGCAAAATCGGGCATATTGACCCAGAAGACCGATTGCGACTCCGAGTCGTTCAGCGGCACACCGTTAGTCGTGATGTTGATACGATTGGCATCGGTACCGCGCACACGGAAGCCCGTATAGCCAATTCCCGTACCGGCATCGCTCGTGGCTACGACCGAAGGAGTAAGCATAAGTAAGTAGGGAATGTCTTGGCCGAAGTTCGATTTGGTCAGCTCGGCCTTGCGCACGTTGGTGTATGCGACCGGCGTCTTCGCCGTGGCACGCGTAGCGACTACTTGTACGGCTTGTAGTTCTACATTTCTGAGACTATCTGTTTGGCCTTGCGCTACTTGAGCGACAAGGCCGAATGGCAGCAGGGAAAAAGCTGCAAGGAGGAGGATTTTCTTCTTCATCTTATATGTTTTGTTACAGAAATCATAAAAGAGAGAAGGAATGCCGTTCGCAATGCCACAGAGCAGGCAGGGCGGAGAGTTTCCTACGCCGGTATTATCCGGTTCAGGTAATGAGGGTGTGTTCTCAGCCGTCCGCATTCGTCCACTTATGCGGGCAGCACCCCTTCTCCCATTTTCAGGGGACAAAGTTAAGAAAACTCGCGTTCAATTAATACTCCGGCCTATAACGCTCGGCATTCTCATCTTCGAGGATGCTCAGATAGCTGATGTACCGACTTTCGGCTATCGCCCCTCTTTGGAGGGCTTCGAGGATGGCACAGCCGGGTTCGTGCGTGTGGGTGCAGTTGCCGAATCGGCAGCCTTCGCTCGCAGTAAAAATCTCAGGGAAATAATGCGACACCTCGTACTCGCCCATCTCCAGCGTGCCAAAGCCTTTGATCCCCGGCGTGTCGATCAGAGCTGTACCGGGCGAAAGATCGGGGACATCAAGCATCTGCGAAAAAGTAGTCGTGTGCATACCGGTGTGATGCACCTGCGAAATGGCTCCCGTCTTGAGGCCCGCTTCGGGAATAAGGGCGTTGATGAGTGTGCTTTTCCCTACCCCCGAATGCCCTCCGAGGAGGGTTACTTTGCCATCAAGCAACGTTTTCAATTCGGGAAGCCCGTCACCTGTCGTTGCCGAAACGGCGCAGCAGGTATAGCCAATCGAGGAGTAAAGCAAAAACAGTTCGTGCATGCGATTCCGCTCCTCCTCGGCATAGCGGTCAGTTTTGTTGAACACCAAGATGACCGGCACACGGTAGGCCTCCGCCGTAGCCAAGAAGCGATCGATAAAAACGGTCGTAGTCACCGGATGATTGATGGTGCAGACGAGCATGGCCGCATCCAGATTGGCCCCCAGGATATGGGACTCCTTCGAGAGGTTGCTGGCACGGCGGATAATATAGTTGCGTCGGGGGTGTATGCGCCGGATGTAGGCCGGCTGTCCTTCCTGTGCGGCCGGATCGATCTCCACACGGTCGCCCACAGCCACGGGATTTGTCGAGCGTATGCCTTTGAGACGCAGATTTCCCTTGGCCAGACAATAGACTTCCGCTCCATCCGTGCATCGCACCAGATAGTGGCTCCCCGTGTTCTTGATGACTATCCCCTCCATAGACTGCTCATCTCTAATAAAAAGCAAGCTGCACTATAAAGAGCGAACTGCTGTGTCGCTTTCGAGCCTCGGGTTCGGTCCTATACGATGGTATACTCCCTTCCCCCTCGCTCTCAGCGCCTTGCATTTCATCTCTTTATAACACAGCCCTCTGAAAAGTATTGTCTATCCCTTATACGGTCATGATTTCCTTCTCCTTCTCGGCGAAGAGATCGTCTATCTTCTTGATATAGCGATCGTGCACCTTCTGCATCTCCGCCTCAGCATCCTTGGCTACATCCTCGGGAACACCATCTGTCTTGACACTTTTCTTGATGGCATCTATGGCATCGCGACGAGCATTGCGCACGCTCACCTTGGCATCCTCGGCATCGCCTTTGGTCTGCTTCACGAGCTGACGACGACGATCTTCGGTCAGAGGTGGTAGTCCAAGACGGATCAGTTCACCGTTGTTCTCCGGTGTGATCCCGAGGGGAGAGTCCATAATGGCCTTTTCGATGTCCTTGATCAGGGTGCGCTCCCACGGAGTGATCACGATGGTCTTGGCATCGGGCGTATTCACGGAAGCAACCTGTGTGAGTGGTGTAACGTTGCCATAATACATTACCATGATACCATCGAGCAGTTTGGGGCTGGCCTTTCCGGCACGCACATGTGACAACTGTTCGTCCAGATACTCCACTGCCTTCTCCATATTAGCCGTTGCTTTGGCTATCAGTTCTTTTATTTCCATATCTCTCTGTATTGTGTT
The DNA here is from genome assembly GCF_003096695.1 of Porphyromonas loveana. Taxonomy (GTDB): domain Bacteria; phylum Bacteroidota; class Bacteroidia; order Bacteroidales; family Porphyromonadaceae; genus Porphyromonas; species Porphyromonas loveana. The sequence goes on from NZ_QEKY01000005.1 coordinate 129,251, forward strand.
TGTTTGTACTTCTCTCCGTATTATGCTTTTTCGTTGGAGACGTAGGTGCCTATCGGCTCGCCGCGCAGCACCTTGAGGAGGTTGCCCGGCGTGTCCATGTCGAAGACAACGATGGGCAGATTGTTCTCCATACACATAGTCGTGGCAGTCAGGTCCATGACCTTCAACCCACGGGCGTAAATCTCGTCGTAGGTGATGCGGTCGAACTTCGTCGCCGTGGGGTCTTTCTCCGGATCGGCCGTATAGATGCCGTCCACACGCGTACCCTTGAGCATGGCATCCACTTCTATCTCGATGCCTCGCAGCGAGGAACCTGTATCCGTGGTGAAGAAAGGATTGCCCGTGCCGCAAGAAAAGATGGTGACGTAGCCCTGTTCGAGCAGCTCGATGGCGCGCCACTTATTATAGAATTCCCCTATCGGCTCCATGCGCACAGCCGTGAGCACCTTGGTCTTCACGCCCGCACTCTCGAGCGCAGAGCTAAGGGCCAAACTATTGATGACCGTTGCGAGCATACCCATTTGGTCGCCCTTGACCCGATCGAAGCCCTTGGAAGCACCGCTCAACCCACGGAATATATTGCCTCCACCGATCACAATGCCCATCTGCACGCCCATGGCGCAGGCTTCTTTGATATCCGATGCATAATCTGCCAGCCGGCTCGGATCAATGCCGTATTGCTGTGCACCCATTAGTGACTCACCGCTCAGTTTGAGTAGTACTCGTTTGTATGCAGCCATTTATCTTTTCTATTCAGTTTGTTACAAAGAAACGCATATTTTCCGTACGCCTGGCCCCAAAAGCCTGTGGAGCACGACGGAACCTATGCCAAGCGTGCGAGCATCTCCTCGCCAAGTGCTCGTTTTTTGCGGATGTGCTCCAAGACTTCGACGATAAAGGGATTGCTCTCGAAGTCGCCCCGCACCTCCTCAAAGTCGCGGTGCTTCATCTCCCCGACCAAGTCGATGCCAAAGCCCACCTGACTGTGCATCTGGAATTCCTTCTTGGCATCCTCGTAGAGCATCTCGTCCAAGCAGATGACCGAGCGCATCCAGGTCTTCACCAATTCAGCCACCTTGGCACGTGTGAGATCCTCAGGCTTCAACTCATACCACTCCAAGAGTGCCTGATAAGCCCAACACCATTCGTAGTCGTAGTAGCGGACATGAATCTCACGCATCCGTGCATTCACGTCATCGAGGGTGGCGAGGCGGCCAGCTTTTACATCAGCAGCCAGACGCTGCACTTGCTGCAGCGGTGCGATCATACCGCAGATATCCGACCAAGCGCCATCACCCTCTTTATGGGAGGGACGCAGCGCGGCTATCACTTCCTCGTCCGTGCGACAAGGACAGTCTTCCAGACGCTTGATAATGGAGTTGCCGAAGAACTTATTGAGCCCCATCTCGTACAACTTCAATCCCTTGTCCACGGCCGTGGAGCGAATACGCATATCGTGGTACACATAGGTCTGCCCCTCACTGCCGAGCAGTCGGCGGAGCTTCTTGAGTTTGTGACTGCCACGCATCATCTTGCCCGCCGTGAAAGGACTCAGCAAGTTGAAGTTGATATTGTCCAACAAATCCGTGTCCGTGCGCTTATCTCGCGAAGGCCACTTCTTGGCATCGCGGATCGTACCCACGCTGCGCAGATTGATGCCGGGCACCAGATACGATTCGTTCCTGTCCTCTATAATATAGGAGAAGGGGAAGGCCGAGCTGTCGATGTGGTGCACATGGCGCCCCATCACGAGGGTGAAGGGGCCGATGCGGGAGGGCCATAAAATATAGGAGTCGCTCGTGGTCTTGGAGCCGCGTTCCACAATGCCCTGATGGATGGGGCCGAGCTTGTAGAGGTGATTGCTTTGGTTGGAACCGCTACCGGCATTGAGGAAGGAGTAGAGTCCGGCGATGAGGAGGCTGGACTTGTGCATCGTCACCGTGTACGGACCGGCAAAAACGGCACAGGCTTCGCCGTTCTCACATTGACAGTTGGCAAAGAAGAGCGAGTCGTGCGCCGAGAAGAGGTGTCCCAGGTGTGTGCCCTGGCCGACGAAACAGCGCGACACCGTGGCGCCGTCCGTGACGCTACTCCCCGTCGAGAGGATGAAGTCGCGACACACAACGTTGTAACCCAACGTTACGGGTGCTTCTTTCTTACTGTTGATCGTGCCATTCTCCAAGAGAGAAGAGCCGGTGATCTCGGCATAGTCCCCGATCCATACGTTCTCTATTGTATTGCAACCATGGATGACCACATGGCTGCCAATGCGTCCCATATCGGAACGACGTGCCTCAGCATAGGCCGTGGAGAGAGCCGTGAGCGATGCGGTGAGTTCCTTGTCGTGCCGATACATGGCCATAAGGTAAGCCGTCTGAGCCGTCAGCCGATCGGTAATGGTCACTTCGCGCCCGCCCGTCTCGTTGAGGACGGAGACTTGTACGCCGTTGCCGAAGGTCGTTGACTGAGTGACGGCTATCGTGTCCACATTCTCAATGCGGGTATTGTCGCCTATGCAGTAATTGGCCAGATAGCTATTGACGTGGAAGATAACCACCTCGTCACCGATGGTGCAGTTGTGCAGGCGTGCGATATTGATACCCGTGGGTACCCGCAGTCCACCGGGGAGCAGATGACTGCCGCGCATCGAGCCGATGCGGATAATACCGCTGAACATGACGTGCGTGCAGCGAGCGGGATCGAAACCCTCGGCCACGGTGACCATGCTCCAGTCGGCGCATTGGCAGTAATTTTTCTCTAAGACAGCGATCTCTTCGTCTGTCAGATGGCGATACACTTTTGTTACTTCTTGCATATAGATGGTGGTTGTATTTCGGCTTGCTCGCACGCCTTCTTGAGAAGATGAGACTATCCCTCCATACGGATAACAACTCTTCTTACTCTCCGAAGAGCAGGCGAGAATGGTGCGTTTTGCGATCTCAAAAATAGAAAATACGCATCAATTACAGTGATTCTCATGGTTCACGCCGATCGTATCGGCAATCTTGCGTTGCGAAATGCCCTACTTGTATAAGCAAGAAATCGCATACCTTTGTTCTGAAGTCAGTTGTTTATATTTTCGCATTGCAGCACAAAGTTAAACGATGGATTTTATACCCATGGAGGCTAGCCTCCATGGGTATTTTGTTTCCCTTTGTGGCGCACTTTCTATTGGAGGTATGGGAGCTAAGGGTAAAGGAAGTAGGATAAACGTTATTCATCTGATTGTCAGATGGTATTGCAGTTCCTTGCTCAGTCTTGCACTGGGAGAGAAGGCAATAAAAGGCGGATAAAAGAGCGAGTTCAGTTACCAAATCGTTCCCTTTTAGGGGCTTCGGAAGAGGTAAGTAGAAAGTGGTAACTAAAATAGTGTTTTCTCTCTTGTTTTCAATGTTTTGCGTAGCGATAACTATCTCTTGGAGGTCTAACTTTGTAAACAAAAACGACAATGAAAGAAAATACATTGAAGCTACTCTTTTACCTCAAGAGAGGAACACAGAGTAAGGACGGGAAAAGCCCCATTATGGCTCGCCTCAGTGTGGGGCGAACAATGGTGCAATTCAGTTGCAAAATTGCTTGCTCTCCCCAGCTATGGGATAGTCGTAAGAGCAGGCTCGTGGGCAAGAGTGGCGAAGCTGTATCCGTAAACGCAGAACTCGACCGCTTACAACTCTCTGTACATCGTGCTTTTGAACATTTGCAGAGGAAGCAAGGGGAAATAGTAACAGCTGAGGAGGTTAAAAATACGCTTTTTGGCTTAAACAGCGATAGTCAAGGGCTACTCTATCATTTGGAGGGCTATTTGGCACGCTTTCGAGAGCGTGTGGGCATAGACCGCAGTGAACGCAGGTATAAGTGTATCTTGCTATTTCGCAAGCATTTTGAGGCTTTCATCAAACACTGCTATCGAGTAGGCGACTTGCCTGTTCAGAAAGTTGGTAAAGCCTTGGTTGAAGACTTTGAGGTTTATCTCTCCCGAGAGAAGGCTTTCAAGCTCAATACCACGGCTGGCTACCTCTCTATGTTGGCTTCGCTACTGAAAGACCTATACAAACGGCATATCATCGACACTTATCCCTTCTTGGGCTATTCTATCCGCTGGGATGTCGGCTCGCCACGCTATATTACCAAAGAGGAGCTTTTGCGTATTATCTCCTTAGATGAAACACAATTAGGAGATTATGAGCTGGTGTCAAGGGATATGTTTGTCTTTGCTTGCTATACGGGCTTATCGTACACGGATATTTACCACCTTACGGCTGAACATCTTGTCGAGGAGGGCGGTATGACTTGGATACGCAAGCCTCGCATCAAGACAGGCAATGTGTGCCACATCCCCCTCTTGCCCGAGGCTGCTGCCATCATTGAGCAGTACCGAGGCATTCACACCCGAGCCTTTCGCCACGAACCTCCCAAGGGCTATCTTCTGCCCATTCCTGGCTGTGATACGGTCAATATCCATCTGAAGAAGATTGCGAAACTCTGCAAAATCAATAAATGCCTCACCTTCCACATGGCAAGGCATAGAGAATTTATAAACATCAAATAATCAACTGATTATATCGTTTATCAATAAAGGGGGTAACGATAAGGAAACCAGCTAACTTCTATACTCCACCTTATTTTGCCATTTCAAAGAATCACTTTATTTGTTGCAAAGATAAGGATCTGTCGTGAGAAAAAAGAATTTTCTCTTCGACAAAATGGTAAATAAGACTAAACAGAAACATACTTAAGCAAGATTGTGAAATTTGTAAATTTCTAGATACTGCCCGAAAAAAAATTTATTCTTTTTGTTAGAGTAATTCTATTTCTTGCTCAGCAAACCAACCTTTGTTTATGGCTTGATTTCTAACTTTATTGGGATCACTTGTATACATGACTATTGCAAGCGATTCTTTTGCACGTGTGCATGTCACATAAAACAACCTTAGTGTCCTGTCAATCGACGACTCTTCCCCTGCTTCAATGTGCTTAATGTCTGTCTCAGTTAGTTCTTTCACGCCAAATAACTTATCATAACTAAACATAAAGCCTTTTGCCTCAGAATCATCAATTATGACCATAACCCTTTCAAACTCTAGGCCTTTCACGCCTTGATGTGTATCAAAACGTGTACGTTGATTCACATAATCATCATATTTTCTAACCATACTAATTGGTAAATCCATAACCTTAACCCATGCCTGCAAATCCTCCTCCATTTCATCATTAATTTCATCAGGTGTAAGTTCACACGCTTGTCTTATAACCTCTGGAATAGTCAGTAGTTGAGAGTCTCGCACGGCTTTAACAACCTCTCGGATTGAATGATCATCATTAACTTTTTTAGCGACTGTACCCGTTTCTTCTCTGCAACGTAAGTAGAGTCCGTATGATTTCTCAATATTTTTTTTGCTAAGTAATGGTGAATTCGACTTTAATATTTCAAGAGCGATTCGACCATCCTCCTTTATGGAATCTGCTATAGGCAAAATCTCTTTTGTGAAGAATTCCAATTCTGATACAGTACCCTGCAAAAAAGTCATTTGATACTTGGTCACTTTGGACAATGGTCCAAAAAACTGTTCAAATCCCAATCTCCTTGCAGCCATCATATGTTCCAAAGTTAGTATTTTGACATTTGTATTTGCCTCAACCCATTTTGCATCTTTAGCAAGTTCACACATCTTCTTCATAACTGTCTGTTCAACCTCATCCTTATTTATTCCATTACCTTGTTGAACAACAAACAGTCGAGCAAATCCTTCAATAGCATCTTCCCGTGAGACCTGTTCTGCATGAAAGTCTATATCTTTACCAATTGCATTTGCTAACTTGACAATTCGTTTAGCACTGCGATAGTTCATCTTTTTGACTGGCTGTTCCCACTCTATAGGAATAATACTCACCATATCCTTCTTCCCATCAGTATAGATTCGCTGCTTTTGGTCACCAAGAAGTCCGAGGGTAAATGCTTCTCCGAAATTCTTTTGAATACTAAAGAAAGCATCCACAAGTTCTTTTTTTGTGTCTTGACTCTCATCGATTAGAAAAATTGGATATCGCTGTGCTATAATTCGCTGGAGCATCAAACTATTCATAATCATTTGAGCAGAAATCTTAATTACATCTGCATGACTAAGTGCGTTATATTCAGGATTACTTCCATTGGGATTGTACACAAACTTTTCTATAGTCTCTGCTCGTTCCAACCGATCTTTCAGGTAATTCATTTTTTCAAAATTAGTACGATATGTTTTGGTCGTCTTATTTCTGGCAGAGTCCAACTTCTCACCGATTATACGTATATCGTCTCGAAGATACTGGCAATAAAGTTGCTTTATGTCATTTTGATAATACTTGATAACATCCCACACAAAGCTATGAATAGTGGATATATGAAAAACCGGGCTGTAATCTAATCGATTGATAATCTCATCGGTAGCAGCATTCGTATATGTAATTACAGCTACATTTTTTCCTCGCAACATCAAATCTTGTCCAATCTTGTCGCGTATCTTCTTTAAAAGAAGAACCAAAGAATATGTCTTTCCTGAACCAGCACTAGCAAAGAGAAAGAAACTTTTGCGGGGTGTTGCCAGTATACATTTTTCTAAAGTCTCATCAACCTGTGAATCGATATTATTATTCGGCATAATTTATCCATTTAAATCCAAACATCTTTTCAACCATTCCAAACCTTCTTGGATGTATGCAGGAGCACTTATTTCACAAAAATCCTCCTTATACAATAGGGAGTTTGCAAAATCTGCTTTTTGGAAACCACCTTTACGTTCTAGCTTCTTAAAAATTGATTCCTGTAAATCCTGAGGAGAATTATTTTTCTTTAATAGATTAGCGATTGTAGTAATAGCACCCATCTTCTTTAATCCATCTTGTCTGAACAGTTCCAGATTGGAAAAGATCAGAGCATCCTCAAATGTATAGGGGCATATTTCGGTATATTCGTCTTTCTCTTTAGTCCACTTTACCATTATTGGGATCTGAAAGGCAATTCTAACATTATCTATTGTCTTACCATTCCCATCAAGAGCAATAAGATCATCAATCAGTTCCTTACCTCGCAACCAATACTGTATCGATGGATTTCCTGTCTTATAGCCTTTCCCTTTGGCTGTAATTTTTGGTTTTTGTTTTTCTTTTCCATCCTCTTCAATGGTTTCAGAAGCATCAATGTCTGTAACTATTAAAGTAGGAATTCCTAACTTGTTTATCAGACTAGAAAAACTATGGGCATGACGACCATTTACTTCAATAATAGAAATGTAATACGAATCAAGTCCAAATTTGGTAAGGAAACTTGGAACTAGGATTTTTTCTGCTGGCCCTTCAACAAATATCACAGCATCAGCAAAGAATATATCACAATGTGTCAAACGGATATACCTTGTCACAAATTGCTTAGTTTCGTCACCAGAGCCAAATGTACCTGACAGATTAATAACATTCGAAACAGGAATATTATCACCTGCATCCAATACTCGTCTGAAGTAACGCATACAGTTTAAATCAAGTTCATTGACAACATGATTAGAGTGCGTACTCAGTACAAGCTGAGTGTTGAGCCATGAGTTATCCCTGATAATTTTGTTGTTACATAGAGCTTCGAACGCCTTTTTTACAAACACTTGCTGTGCTTGTGCATGAAGATGCGCTTCTGGCTCTTCCACAAACACCAAGTGAATCGGTTCTATATTCTTGTCCTCACTTAAAGTCTTTAACCATTTTTCTCTGAAATCAATCAACTTCAAATAAATGGAGATTAGGTTTCGATAACCTAGTCCATTATATTTCTCAGGCAAGGCAAATTCGGACATTCCTTGAATAGCAAATTGCACAGCAGAATCGTGCTTGATGGCCTCCTCTATTTGAATCTTACTGCATATCTTAATCTCAGGGTTTAGAAATCCTGGATAGTTAATGTTCCCCAGTTCTTTAACTGGAATTTCAAAGGCCTTGGTCAGTTTTGTATTGTATGTTTCATTTGCTTTTGCAATTCCGCTAACAAGCCCTAAATCACAAGGCGCTAAAACCTCTTCCTCTGGATTTAAACTTGAATAATACTTTTGGAATTGTCTTGACAAGGTATCTATCTCGTTATCCGATTGTCCTTCTGGATCTGAGAAATCTCGTGAAGCCAAAATGACGTCCACCCTTATTAGTTCATCCAGAGGATTCTTATCAAGAGCATTATCAGGAGTAGACTGAACTTTATCTTCTTCAGCTGGCTCTATAGATGGATCAATGATATAGTATTTTACATCGAAGTAGTCTCTGAGATTTGAGCCTTTACCTAAGAAATCGCAAAGATTCCTTGGAAACAAATCTGGAGAAAATGCCTCCTTCCATTCTTCAGTTGCTTGTAGGGCAATCGCTTTCCCTCTGGATTCTTTGTAGTCTGAATATAACTTAGTTATATCCTTAGGAACATATTGTCCACGGACACCAATTTTTTTGCCATCCCATTTGCTAAGAGATGGAATCAGGTGATTGACTCTATATTGTTCTCCATCAGCAACATCGATCCAAATATCCATTGACGGAACAATACTATCCCATTTATGTGGATTCAACAATTCCTCATCTACAAGATCTTTAGCCAACCATTGGTCACCAAGGGTATCAATCAATGCCCAATTGGTAGCTGTGAACTCCTTCAGGGTAAACTTCTCTTTGTTTTTCAAAAACCACACAATAGCACTTATAGCAGAAGTCTTTCCACTATTATTTGCGCCAATAAATACAGTTTCCTTCTCACCGAAGTCTATATGACAATTCTTTAGTTTGCGGAAATTTCTGATATGGACTGAATGTATCTTCATATTTTTGAACTAAAATCTATCATTTAGGTTCAAATGATTGGCTTTCAATAGCCTTATGAGTTATGAAATGCAGTAGGCAATGATTTAGCAATCTATCTTCCGCGATGATATACAACGCTTTGCATAACTCGAATAACCTATTGCAAAGATAAGGGTATATCGTGAGAAAAAAGAATTTTCCCCCAATTATTTTCATTGAGCCGTCCGTTGGGGTGGCTTTTTGTTTTCCATGTATTCCGTTCTTATGCATAAAATGCAGTCTCCGAAGACTGCGTTTTATGTTTTCGCCCCGCTTCTCTCCCTGCACATCCTCCGCTTATGCCCGTGTGTTATGTCGGGATCGATTGTTCGTTGTCAGCGGCAAAGGTAATTTCGGGCTTCCACGGAGACAAAAAAGGTCGGGGCGGCAAGCCGTTTAGACGACAATCTCCACACTTCCATTTCATTGCAGGTAGTATTCTCGCCATAAAACCTTGTTTGTCTTAAGCCCTTACCTTTTTACGCCACTGAAACGAAAACGACCGACCCGACGGGAAAACGCATAAAAAAATGTCGGATATGCGAGAAGCAAGGAAAAAGAAGAGTAGAAACTCAAACTCCCTCTCCTCTGGAATCCGCATAAAATCAAAAATAATCATTCAAGAAGAATAGATGAAGTGAAGCGGTCAGCAGATTTGCCGACCACTCCTTTTCTGTCTTATGCTTTGGGCGGACAAAGCCTCCCAATGAAAAACACCTCGTTACTTTTGACAGTGAGTTGATACGGCTCAAAAGTAACAAAAAGCCATTGCTAAACGCCTCACAGTAGCTTCTTGAATTTCATCTCCGCCAATCTGTTGATTTCATCTTTGTAGGTCTCAAGGTGATGCTGGATGATGTTCTCCACATAGATGCCGATGGTCATATCCCTGTTTCTCATAGACATGACTATCTCCGCCAGCGTGTCCTGCAACTCTTTGGCGATATAGATAGTCTTGCGATTTTTCAAAGTGTTGCGACAGATGAAAAGCGACTCATAATCGCTCTTATCGGACTTTCGCCTTTCTCTTCTTGGGACTCTTGAAAAATCCTTTGATATTGGTTCCTCATTGGGACATTCCGATTCTACACACTGCTCTTCTGATTGAGGGCGTTTCATCTCACTCTCTTTTCTTTTCATAGGAATACCCAGTGAAATAAGTTCCCGGATGGCAACGGAATCAACCTTGCCGTTTTGATTCTCTTTCATACTTTCTTAAGTTCTATCGTTATATAATTCACTGTCCATTTCGTTGCCGATATATTTACCGATCAAGATGAATACGTCCGCTATCGAAGATATGCCCGATAGTCGGCTTGTACCAGTAGAGGTACATCCTTTCGTTCATACCCTTTCTGTAGAGATGTTCATTAGTGCCCATCAATACAATCGAACGATTGTATCTGCTTTCGCACATTTCCACGTTCGAGTGAAAAAATCAAGGACATGTTCTTTGACATATACCCTCGCCTATATCGCTCATCGAAACGTGATGTCATCGAAGACACATACCATTACCGACATATTCGACAGTACAAATATATGGCTCAGTGATGCTGTAATCAGCGTCATTTTCTTTAGTGCGTACTTGTGGCATCGATTTGAATAGTTGTGGCTTTGTATGAGGTAAGGGATTTAGACACAACACTTGGTAACTTTGCAGCAAGCGATAAGTCGGTATTTCATGGCTTTGAAAACATACCTTTCAAGAGAATAACATATCGTTCTTCGGAATGAATTTATTTGCATCAGTGCAAATAGCAAGGTATGTTTTATGCAGCATGACTTCGTTTTTGCAGCATAAAACCCTTGCTCCCCGAGAGGGCTGAAAAACTCCAAAGTCGTTTTTCTTGGAAGAGAGAACGCGATGCCTTAAATGCCGGTGATGTCGTGAAACACTAAAATACAAAGTAAGAAATGAAAATGAAGGAAATTCGGAGCGCACGCTCCAAAGAGAAGACAGAAAAGCGTGTTTCGGTCAATTTCACGCCGACGGAATACGCTCATTTCCTCACGATGAAAGAGGAAAGCGGTGTGCCAAGTCTGTCACTATTCATCAAGGCAAGGGTCTTTAACGAGACTTTCCGAGTGATAAAAGTGGATCGTTCCTTGCTTGACTATTATCAAAAACTGACGACTTTGTACGGACAATTTCGCAGTGTCGGAGTGAATTACAACCAGACAGTTGTCGCTTTGAAGAGCAACTTTACTGAGAAAAAAGCCTTTGCGATGCTTGCCAAGTTGGAGAAAATGACGTTTGAATTGGCAATAATTGGAGGTGAAATCGTACAACTTACTCGTGAGTTTCAGGAGAAATGGCAACATCGGCAATAGCCTTTTACTGTGCATTGTTATTCCTTAATGAACAAAAATCAGGCTTCCCTCTCATTTCGGGAAGCCTGATTAAGCATTTGAATGCATTTATCGTTTCTTGTATTTTCCGCCTTTCAGGTCACTCTCAACCATTCGTTTGTTCATTTTCTCTCGGAGGTCATCAAGGAAATAGGTGCGACTGTCATCCTTGCGGTGTTTCATGTTCATATAGACGTTGTAGCAGTTCTTGATTTCTATACCCAAGATTTCAGAAAAGGCATCTGCCAATTCTTCTATACCAATTTCACCATCGTTAATACAGCCATAGGTATCGAGTGCATAGAGTAGTTCGACCAAGTCTGTTGCCCTGCCTGTCCAACGGAGTTTCTTCGCAGGTCTGACTGGCAAAGCAGGAAGAAGCCCCTGCATTCGCATCCTCAACAATAGCAACTCTGTGTCAATAACACAGAGCAGTTCCGATACATTTTTTCCCCATTTCGGTTGTTATACCTATTTTTTCAACCATACCTCTTAGATGGAATCGAGTAAAGTTCAATGTGCGAAACAATGAAACAAGATTTTCTTCACTATCCCCCAACTTTATGATTTCTCCGATAAGGTCGTCGGTTGCTTCCGTGCTTTGATTGGAGGAAAGCATCTCAAAGGATTCTTTTTTGATAAGTCTTTTCATATTGCCTGATGTTTTGCAGGTAAAGTTCGGAAGATTGCTTAGGGCAAAATAACCCTTAAACGGTAAGTAATATCCATATTGCGTCAAACCTACAAAGAGTCGAGATATTGCTTGGGTTTTATTCTGTGATATTTGCGGAAAGCCTCTGTGAAGTGGCTGAGATTGGCATATCCAATTTTATAGCCTACTTCGGAAACAGAGTAAAGACGAGTGGAAAGCAAATGTTTTGCCCATTCCATCTTTTCGGATAAGGCATACTCGGCGATGGCTTTTCCTACAACCTGTTTGAAACACTTTTGTAGTTTGGAGCTGCTCATTGCCGCTTCACGTGCCAGTTCGGGAATGCTCGGTACGTTGTTCAAACTTTGTAATATCTGACGACGGACACGGAAGACAGCCTCCACATCGTTCAAATTCAAGTTGGAAAGAGATTTTACCTCCGAACGTTTTTCGAGTTTTTCAAGGAATATCGTCAGCAATTCTATTGCCTTTCCGTGCAGATGGAGGGGATAGAAAGGCGCATCGCTTTTGGCTGTGGCCTTGATGCCATCCAATACTCGTTGCATAGCAGGTGTGATGGTCTCGAAGAGATAAAAAGACTTGTCCGACCGAAGCAACCGACCGATATAGGTTTCGTGAGCCGTATCCATTTGCTCTATCCAATCCTTGTTGAAAGTCAATGTGATGTTTTCATACTGCCGTTTAGGCGCGAAAGTCCATTCCGTAGGGATATTGCTCGAAGGCATAAAGATACCGTCAAGTGTATCCACCCCAACCGTTTTCGTGCTTGTACCGATAATCTGCTCGTGCTTATGCTCGTTGATATAGAACATCACGGGAATCCATTTCGAGTTTTCCACCGAGCGACGCACCATTGTCATCGGTTCGTATGACACGAAACTGATGTAGGTCAATGTGAGCCATGACAACGGGTAGTATTGCTTGAAAAAGCCGCTGCCCACTGAGGGCGGAACGGCAAAACCATTATCCGTTACCGATGTGCCGAATTGCTCGGCAACCATCTCCATCCAATCTTCAGGCTTATTGATTGCACAAAATTCTATGGTCATAGGTGCGCTATTCATTGAATAGCGGAAACTTGATTTCTCCATTATTCTTTTCCTTGTATTTTTTTAACATAGACAAATCTTCTTTTAGAACCTGTAGTGTTTTGTCCACATAGATACGTGGAGCCCCAGAAACAGTTCCTCTAATCTTCTCTAACCAAGAGATAATTTTCTTATGCGTTTTTTCTACATCTTTCCCTGTTTCTCGTATTTCACTAATTAGATTATAAGCCAAATGATAATGAGTTGTATTTCCATTCTTCAAAGGAATGAGGCTTAGAATATATGGATTAATGCCTTTTCTATTACCATTCTCTCCCCAACCATTAGCATATTTTTTTATGTCCTTTTCTATCGAATGATGGGCAACAATTCCATAGTAGTGGACTTGTTCTTGTAGCAGATAAGCATCAACTAAAGCTCGGCCAAAAAACAACTGTTTCTCTTCTTTGTAACTAAACAGTCCTTTTGAAATAACTCCCTTTAACGCAAAAGAGGCTTTTAATGCAACATGCATCAGACCAATTCCCGCTTTGGATATGCGATTGAATCCTTCTTTTGTGTTTTCATCAACAATAAGGACAGAATCTGAGAACATAGAGACTTTGAATGTTTCCACATTCTCTAAAAAAGGGCTTAGCCAGCTATCGAGTTTCTCCTTTAGCTCCTCTAATTCTTTCTCTAAATCCTGATGCTCTGTCCTCATAACCCTTTCTTTGAATCCCATTATATCGGCGTAGAGTACATACATTTCTTTCATTTCTTTGGCTTCCATATTATTTTCATACTATGTTTATATTCGAGATAAATTATATTTGCGGAGTGACTACCGATAGAGACAATTGCTCCGCCAAGGATGGATAAAATCTCAGAGGTTACTTATTCGTTCGCATTTTCATTGGAACTTTCACCCGAGTTGCCTCTATTGTGGGGTTCGTCTGAAGGCTTTGTGCCTTTCTTGGCTTTGGGTTCAATCTGCTCGTAGCTCACATCGGTAAGTGTAAAGTATTTCTTCGATGGGCTGAGACGTACAACCGGTTTCTCGATATGCTTCTGCACATTAAAAACCTCGCCTTTAGGGACGGATTTACTCTTGAATGAGGGTTTGAGCGTACCTAAATCACCAAATTCTACGATGTCGCCATTTGCCACGATGTCTCTGGCAATCTCGGTGGCGTAGTTCAATACGGCTTCCACTTCCTGACGATTGAATGTGGTCGATTTTGCCACACGCTCACAGAAATTGCGGAAACTCACTCGATGTCTACCCGTTGGCTGGGCTATTTGCACGACTTTACCGGCATTTGCACCTACGTTCAATTTGCGTTCTACAAGAACGAACTGTAATGGTTTGTTAGCCATAAATCAATAGTTTTTCCTCCTTTTACTTCCCCTGCCGAAGTCGGAGGTATTGGCTTTCAGCAAAGGCTTTTTGTTCGATAACGCAAATGTACTTGATTTATTGCAAAAAACACCTAAGCTTTTGAGCAAAAGCTTAGGTGTAATCGGCAGAAAGCTTAGGTGCTTTTGATGGGTTTCTTATGAGTTCTTCCGTATATCGTATTTGGTTACTCAAACGCGACTAAACTTGACGGTACTCCCACGGCAGTAACAACGGGTGTTTGCGAGCATTCACCCGTCTTGGTATTGTAGGTATAGTAGCCCGTTCCGTTATTACACGTCATACCAAAGACGATGAAATCCTTGTAGCGAGTTATGGCAAAAGAGCCGTTGCTGTCGGTCATCGGCAAATCGAGTTTTTCGATGGTTTTGTTCCAAATGTCGATTTTCACGGGTTGGAAGTCTTTTTTGAGTATTCCGAATTCCGTATCCGTTACTTTCACACAACTGTACACTATACCATTGCCCGCATAGTAAGACTTAATCATATACTGCCCCGTTTTGCCAATCCCTTTTATAGTTGTCTTCGACAGGTTGAACAGGTAGTCGGCGTCCCATTGGTCGCTTCCTTTGCGGATACGCAGGAAACCTTCCTTATTGGCAACGTTGAAGTTGTTGCCCGCACTGTAAAAGTAGATGTCTCCCCGCTCGTCCATAAAGGCATCGGAATGGCGGAACAATCCGACAACACTTGTGCGACTGTCCTTGATGACTTCGGTCTTTTTCGTTTTAAGGTCAATAACAGCCACCTCTGCACCCGTCCCCGGTACGGAGGTGTGGGGCGAATTGAGCTGGTTGAGGGCTACATACATCTTTCCGTCTCGAATGACGTTGCAACCGGGGTCGGGATTATTGTCCTGAACGGCATAAGGCGAGAGGTCGATTTCATCCTCTTTTTGCAACGTAGCGGTATTGATTAGCACAATCTTTCCCCTTCCGTGCAAAGCGACATATGCCCGCTGCTCGTCGATAAAATTGATTTCTCCGGGTTGCGCCATCTGTTCAAAGGTCATCGTACCTGCTTTTAGAAGTTCGCCGTGCGCCCCTCTTGTAAACTTATGTACCTTATCTCCGAATTTCCCTTCGGGCACAAGTACCGTGTTTCCTTTTGCGAAGAGATAACACCCAAAGCCAAATTCGAATGCTTTCTTGTTGTCGGTAGCTTGAGGAGTCAAATCGCCGAACGTGCCGACGTAAGCACTTTTGTCCACATAATGCACAAAGGCAAAATGCTGTTGCACCTCATTGGGCGTAGGTTTCGGGTCATCGTTCTTGTCGCAGGACGTCAGCCCTATGGAGCCGACCAGCATAGCAGAAAGGGCTATGTTCTTCAATGTTGTTGTTCTCATTATCATTTATGTTTAGAGTTATAAAATACCTTTCGAGAAGACGTATCTGAATTTGAGGTGGAATGTCCGTCCTGCCAACGGTTGGCGGAACTGGTCCCAAACTTCTTTATTCATCAGATTGTGGCATTCCAAAGCGATGGAATATTTGTTCTTGTAGGTCAATAGCAGACCAATATCATTGACGAAACTGCGAGGGATACGCCGTTTCTGCAATTCTGTAAGTTCCCAAAAATAGAAGAACTCTTCCGTGAATTTCCCGTCCCAGAATGCCTTAACATACCAGTTCTTGAACAATCGGTCGCTGTGATATTCCGCTCCAAAGTTGGCAAACAGGTAGGGAATATTCGGCAGTCGCAATCCTTTTGTCGGATTAGGGGCTTGGGTGCCCGGCAAATAGTCCAAAACATCGCGTACGTCCTGATAAGTCAGGTTCCCGTAGGCATAGACTGTCGGCGATATATCCAATTTCAACTCGGTCTCTATACCTTTGATATGCACCTTTTCTGCATTCACATATCCGGCTGCCATATGCTGTTTCATCAGTTTTATCATATCGCTCACCTGCATATAAAAGCCATTCACCTCAAATTGCAATCGCGACAGTCCGAGTATGTCATTTTTGTCTATCAAGAAGCCCAGATTGAAGTTGTGGCTTTTTTCCGGTTTCAGTCCGGCAGCAGGAAAGGTAATGATACCATCGCCGAACAACTCTTGCGAATTGGGGAGTCGTATCGCCCGTTGGTAAGATGCTTTCAGGTGAAAACCTCTGAACGGTTCGTACTTCATTGCCTCTATCCAGCCGATTTGCGATGTCGTATTGCTCTTTTTCTTCGGAGCCTCGATCATCTCGTATGACGTCAAATCCTCTATCTCGGAATGGAGATGGAAATACTTTGCAGAGAACATATTCGTCAGTTTCCTGCCGAAGAGTTTCGCGTCCCAAGTCAAGCCCGAGACAACGCTGGTCTTTTTGCTGGGAAATCCTCCGATAATAAACCCTGCGTGCTGACTTGCAATGTCATCATTCGGTTGTCTTTGGGCATAGTTAATAAGCGTGTTCAGGTTCAAACTGTGATTGGTGGACAATTTGTAATCAAGGTTGATACGTTCGTTGATTTCCAAACCTTTGTCGTTTGAGTTGTGGGGAACGTCTCCTGTTTCTCCCTGTCCGTTCGGGCTCGGATATATATTTCCTTCAAAATCGTGATTAACTTGTGCCGTATCCACAAAATTGTTCGTCGTATGCGAGAGGGAGAAATGCGACTCGAAGTTAAGTCGATTGTTCAGTATTCCGCTTTTTATCAGTTTGTTTTCGAGCATAAACATCCCGGATTTGTTTTCAGCGTGCTGGATATTCTTCAATACTCCTTGTATCTCATTGAAACGGTTGTAATACCCGAACTCAGTACTAATCTCATCGAACCAAAGTTTTGTGAAAGCGACTTTTCCTTTCAGCATATACGAACGAAAACGGTCGTGGTCTCGCTTTACCAATAGGTTCTCTCTTTCAGGAACTCTAAATGAGTAATCATTCTTTGCCGATGTATAATAACCTCCCGCACCGAGCAGAATACCGCTCTTCGGAAAGTTCTTGCGCGAGAAGACACTTCCCTTGTGCGTCTGATAAGAACCGAGTTCGTACGAAGCATCCAAATAGTCCGTACTGAACTCCTTCGTAACGATATTGACGGCACCACCCAAGCCATCGCAACCGAAACGTGCAGGGATAATGCTTTTATAGACCTCTATCCGTTCGATAATGTCTATCGGAATTTCATCAAGCGAAAAGGCTCCGTCCGAAGTATTCATCGGAATACCATCCCAAAGAATCTGAATACGGTTTCCCTCCAAACCGTGAACAATAATCCTCGAACTGCTTCCCAATCCACCTGTCTGCCCGACCTTCAAACCAATGGTTTTGTTCAAGATGGTTTCTAAAGAAACAGAGCGACCTTGCAATTCCTTAGCGTTTATTACTGAAACCGCTTCGGGCGACTCTCTAATAACCTGTGTTTTTGTTTTTCCGAAGACTACCACATTTGCCAATTCCGTCGATTCCGGACGTAACTTCAGGGTATGACGTTTCTCATTTGCCGTAATCGTGTCGGTAATTGTCTGGTAACCTACGTAACTTACCCTTAGTACAAGTTTTTGATGGGCAGGCGTATTTAGTTTCGCCACTCCTTTTTTATTTGTGGTTGTACCGTTCTTGTATGAAGGTTCGTTCAGGCCTTTCCATTGCACCGTGGCAAATTCTATACTGTTACCATTCTCTGCATCAATAACTTTTATTTCGATGGAATGCTGTTGTGCAAACATCGGATAAGCCCACAGCAATAGGATGCTGACGATGAGCACTCTTTTGTATAAATGAACTATTGAGTTGATTGACATATCTTATCTGTTTATGAAAACTCGTACAAAATTACCCGCCTATCGAACAAAGAAATAACCCTACTATTCACACTTATACCCCTATTGAGTTTTATATGTGTCAAGTTATCGTTTTCGGGCAGTGTAATGCTCATTCGGGTTATTTTACCCCTGTGCGTCTCCGTACTTTTGCATCTTAGAAAATCAAAACGATACAGATATATGGATAAACAAAAAATCAAGCCTCTCGATGAGGAACGGGAGAGTCGCAGCCTGCTCTCCAATGCGGTGGTCATACTGCATCTTGTTTTCGGCACACTGCCCCTATTGCTCGTGGTGTGGGCAGTGGACAGGCTGATGAGCGGAACGCTCACTTCTACAATGATTTGGATTGTCGGGGCGGCGATGGTGTTGTTCACCCTGCTTCGCGGCATGTTCTACGGAATGTCGATCTGGCGGGCGCACCGCTCAGCTTACAACGCCCTCACACGGTTGAGGTTGCGTATCGTGAGCCACTTGCAACGGTTGCCGCTCGGCTTCTTTCAGGAGCGGAAGGTGGGCGACTTGGTGAACATCATCAACCACGACGTGGAGCAAATCGAGATTTATTTAGCACACGGACTGCCCGAAATCCTCTCGGCAACGCTTTTCCCTGCTTTGCTTTGGGTAATTGTTATGGTATTGGACTGGCGGCTGGGACTGTCGCTCATCTCGCTGCTACCGTTGGCGTTTCTCTTGCAGATGGCAGTCAAAACGCTTTGGGGCAAGAGTTTCCAACACTTTATGGAAAGTACGCAGAAGATGTCAGAAGACCTCCTGGAATATGTGGCTACAATACCGGTTATCAAGGCATTCAGCCACGAGGAAACACGCACGGAACGAGTACTTGGCAATATGCGCGACTATATCCGCTGGGTGAAGCGGAGTATGTTCAGCGTTACCGTACCGATGACGCTCATCACGATGTTCTTGGAGGGCGGTATCGTGGTAATGACTCTTGTCGGTCTATGGCTGATGAGTTCGGGCGAACTGACCGTGGCACGTTTCATTCTTGCCCTGATATTGGACGGACTGTTTTCGTCCGCCTTTGCCAAACTGGCTACGTTCCAGCACTTCAGGATTGTCTATGGGCAATCGTTGGCGAAGGTGCAGTCGATTACCGAAGTATCTGCAAAGGATACGGCAGACAGGGATACGGATACCATGCAGACCGATGTCAGTTTCGAACATGTGACATTTGCCTATCCGAACAAGCAGGACAGTGCTTTGTGTAACGTCTGTCTGCAATTTCCCAAGGGCAGCCATACGGCTATTGTGGGCGAATCGGGGTCAGGCAAAAGCACATTGGCAAGTCTAATGATGGGTTTCTGGCAACCGCAGTCGGGAACCGTCCGTCTAGGCGGAGAGAGCCTTGCGGAACTCTCCGAACGAAACATTGCCGATTTCTTCTCAATGGTGCAGCAGGAGGTGTTCCTTTTCAATACGAGCATTCGGGACAATATCCGTATCGGCAAGCCCTCCGCCACGCAAGAGGAGGTGGAAATGGCGGCACGAAGGGCACGCATACACGACTTTATCGTGGGACTGCCCAATGGTTACGATACGTCGGCAGGTGAAGCGGGCGTAAAATTCTCCGGCGGAGAGAAACAGCGTATTTCCATTGCGCGGATGCTGCTCAAAGACTCACCGATTGTCATTCTCGACGAAGCCACCGCTGCCTTGGATGGAGAGAACGAGAAGCTTATTCAAGAGGCTTTGGACGAATTGCAACGCAACAAGACCGTCATCACCATCGCTCACCGGCTCAACACCATTCAGGAGGTGGAACGCATTGTCGTGATGGACAAGGGGCAGGTCGTGGCGACAGGAACACACGGAGAATTGATGGACAACTGCCCACTATATCGCAATATGACGGAAACTCAGGAACGGGTAAGCAAATGGCAACTGAAAGAGGAGGAGGTATAAACAATGATACGCAGTATATTGAATGAATTGACCGCCCGTGGAGTGCGGCATCTGATAATCTCCGCGCTGTTTTTCGTGATTTATGCCCTTTGCGGAACGGCAATGATGCTTACCGTCCTGTTCCTTATCGACCGCTATATATCGGGCGAAAGCGTTTCGCTCATTTCGGCAGCGTGGATACTCGGTGGTCTGCTGGTTTTGAAAACCATATCCAATGCCGTAGCCGATATGAGCAAGCACTTTGCCGGCTTCGACCTCGTGGAACGCATCCGTGAGAAAATCATCTTGAAACTGAAAATGTTCTCGCTCGGCTTCTACACCAATGAGCGTCTGGGCGAGATAAGCACCGTCATTCACAAAGACGTGGATAATATGGAAATGGTGGTGGGGCACCTTTGGACGCGGATGTCCGCCGATTTCATCGTGGCGCTGATACTTGGTATCGGATTGTTTTGTGTGGACTGGCGTATGGGGTTGGCGATGATCGCCATCCTTCCTATTGCCCTCTTCTCCTTGTATCGGGGCATCCGTTCGGGAATGAAAGCGCAACAGGAGGCACAAGACGGTTTGGCAGATATGGTTAGCCTCTTCGTGGAATATGTCAAGGGCATACCCGTGCTGAAAGTTTTCGGAGGAAAAGGAATGTTTCGTGACAGACTCGACCACTCCGTTAATGAATTTGGAGAAAGCAGTAAGAATACTTCTCGTTTGGCAGCTGTGAGTGTGGGTAGATACACCTTTCTGATAGAATTGGCTTTCGCTCTGATGGCAACGCTCGGTCTTTGGTGGACTTGGCGTGGCGAACTTTCCCTTTTCGCTTACCTGATGTTCGTCATCGTCTCGAAAGAATTCTACAAACCTTTTGTCAATATGGAGAGTCATTGGCTGAACTACATCAAAGTAAAGGACAGCTACGAACGCATTTCCCGTCTGTTGGATGCTCCCGTGATCGTCAACCCCGACCAACCAAAAACGGCGGAACGCTTTGACCTCTCGTTCGATGGTGTCGGTTTCCACTATGAAAAAGAGGGGTTCGAGATGAAAGATCTCACGTTCAACGTACCCGAACGGACGGTAACGGCTCTTGTCGGCTCGTCTGGTTCGGGCAAGACCACCATCACCAATCTACTGCTTCGCTTCTGGGAACCACAGGCGGGCTGTATCCGTATCGGCGGAGTGGACATACGGGAAATGGACTACGATTATCTACTCGGTAAAATCAGTGTGGTGATGCAGAACGTCATTCTCTTTTCCGACACCATTTCCAATAACATCAAAGTGGGTAACCGCAATGCCACGCAGGGGGAAATCGAGGAAGCCGCACGTCGGGCGATGATACACGACTTCATCGTCAGTCTGCCCGATGGTTATGAAACGATAATCGGAGAGAACGGCTTGGGGTTGTCGGGCGGACAGAAGCAACGCCTCTCCATCGCCCGTGCCTTCCTCAAGGATGCTCCCATCCTCCTTTTGGACGAGATAACGAGTAATGTTGACCCCATCAATGAATACAAAATACAGCAAGCAATGTCCGCCCTTATCCGAAACCGCACAGTCTTGGTCATTGCTCACCATTTGCAGACCATCCGCAATGCTCATCAAATTATCGTGATGGACAAGGGAAGCCTGATGGAGAAAGGTACGCACGCCGAACTCGAAGCAAAAGACGGAATGTATTGCAAACTGCTGTCGATGCAGTAAGATCGCTAAAAAAGAACAGGTAGTAAGACGCATTTATCTTACTGCCTGTTCTCATATTCAACTGTACCATCCACCTTTGCCATAACACACAAGTAGCGGAGGACTTGTTCTCTTCTTTTCGGTCAGTCTTCTGATTATCCATTTACGGAAGCTCTTGGCTCGTGGAGAAGCAAAACGAAATGACAGCATCGTTATCATTTCAATATTATATAAATCCACTGCACCGCCCTTAAACAATAGCGTTTGCATCACCTCTTCTTCTCTGAGTAATCCTTCTTTGAAGATAGACTTGATATGACTGTTTACCTTACCGGAGAATACGCCGAATAAATCGGCTATTTCGCAAGCCGACATCCAAACAGGAGTTGTCGGGATGTGTATGTTTCCATTCTCTCTGATGGTTATGATTTCTCTTTTCATAATAATTCAATATTCATTGTTTTTTCTTCTTTCGATTAACCTATCCATATCCTCTGCAATCTTCTTCTCGGAAATCTTCGCATAGGTCTGCGTGCTGGTGATGGAGGCATGTCCCATCATCTTGGCAATGCTCTCTGTACAAATTCCCTCGGAAATCAAAAACGATCCGAAGCTGTGCCGGGCTTGATGGTAGGAGAGGTTTTCCTTCCGCCCGATGATGACACCGAGTTCGTGTATCTCAAACCACATCATGTCTCTGCTTGGCAAAGGGAAGACCGGCTGCGTGTCATCGGTCGTATTGTACAAATCAAGTATCTGCTCCGCTATCGGATGCAGAGGGATAAATGACTCTACTTTTGTCTTCTTGCGATTGATGCGAATGTATCTTCTATCGTCGGCAGTCCGCCCGATATGGTGTGGATACAGCAGCTGGGTATCGACATAGGCAAGTCCCGTAAAACAGGAGAAGATAAAAGCTCTGCGAGCCAATTCCTTCAATGGATCATTCGCGGGCAGTTTCAGTTCCAGCAGTTGTTTGAGTTCCGCTTTGCTGATGTGCATTCGCTTGGAGGGCGGTTTCTTCTCATACTCCAACTCTTCCAGAGGATTGGCACGGATAATCTCATGGTCTACGGCAAGGTAAACCAATCGGTTCAGCCAGCAGAGGCAATGGTTGGTCTGCGATGCACCGAAGTTCTTGTACCGCTTCAGGTAGACTTTGTATTCCCGTCCGAATTCCTCGGTGATGTCCGAAAAGGCAATGTCCGTCTTGCCTTTCGAGTCCAAGAACTCACGGATATAGCTCTGGTAATACCGGGAACTCCTGTAGGTCGAAGTGGAGTCGATTTCCTTGGAGCGGACGGCAAGGCGTTCCCGCTCCCTTTCTCCCATTTGGAGCAAATGAGTAGGAATGACCGCCTGACCTGCTATCCTGTTTTTCAGCAGTTCGGCACTGACCACACCCTGCTCTTTGAGCATTTCATCATAGAGCCTTTCCGCATACTTTCGAAACTCTTTCAGGCGGTTGTTCGTCCGCACGTCCGCGGTCTCTGCTTTTTTTGCATTCCACTGTTTGGGATTGCAGGAGATGCCCGTGGTTATCGTCGTGCTTTTCCCGTCGATGGAGATTCGGCAAAGTACGGAAGTTGTACCATCCACACGTA
Organism: Porphyromonas loveana; assembly: GCF_003096695.1. GTDB lineage: Bacteria > Bacteroidota > Bacteroidia > Bacteroidales > Porphyromonadaceae > Porphyromonas > Porphyromonas loveana. The sequence continues at coordinate 152,541 of NZ_QEKY01000005.1, forward strand.
CCTTGTTGCGATTGATATAGAGTAGTAAAGAAAATGTGCTACGCATAAATTCATTTATTATCTATGGGGTGTTATAATACAAGTTTCAAATCTTTTGTCGCTTCGATATATTTGTCCATATCCTCGAAGAGTTTCTTGGGAGTTACCTTTGCATATACCTGAGTAGTTTGCAGGTTTGAATGTCCCAGCATCTTGCAGATGGTCTCGATAGGAACGCCGGCTTCCAAGGTAATCAGCGATGCGAATGAGTGCCTGCCGGCATGGTAGGTCAGGTCTTCCTTAATGCCCGCAAGAACCGCAAGGCTTTTCATCAGACGGCGAAGGTTGGGGTGATACAGCATCGGAAAGAGTGTCGGACGAGCATCATCCCTGTACTTCTCTATCAGGTTAAGGGCTTCGGGCAGCAGCTTGACACAGGCACGAAGCTCGTTTTTCTTGCGGCGGTATTTAAGCCACAGATCCCCCTTTTCATCTGTGAATAGATTATCGCGCGTAACGGAAACGGCATCGGCGTAGGCTGTTCCCGTATAGCAGGCAAAGAGGAAGAGGTCTCTTGCCAAGATGTGGGAGGCGCGATGTTCGGGAATGACCAAGTCACGGATTCTCTCGAAGGATTCCCGGCTTAGGGCTTTCGGCGTTTTTTCCTTTGGTTGGGGAAGGCTGAAATGGGCGAAGAAGCATCTGTCGGCATGTCCCTCTTTGTAGGCTTTTCGGCATACTTTCTTGACGATAGCCAGATAGTGTCGGCAGGTATCTATGGCAAGTCCTTTTTCGTCCAAGATGAAACTCTGGTAATCGTGGATAAACTGCTCCGTCATCTGACCAAAAGCAACGTCTTTGGTGCGAAACTCCTTGTCGATGAACTCCGCCAAGGTTCTTCGGGTATAGATATAGGCAGGGTAAGTTCCCTTTGCACGGTCTATCCCGATGCGTTTCCTCAAATCTTCGCATACGATGTCCGTCATCCCCAACAGGGTCATCTGCGTTTCAAGGCTTCCTTGAAACAGGTTTTTGACGGCCTCCGCATCGAAGTCCATTTTCCTATCCGCAAGCGTGTCGAATGCCGTGTGGATGGAGAGCATCAGCTTGTCCAGCTTTGCATTGGTCTCTACGGCTTCATGACTCTTGCCTTTCAGACGGCTTTCACGAGGATTCCACAGGTCGGATGTACAGGAGATTTTGCAACTGAATTGCACCATTGAACGATTGACGGTGATGCGTCCCATGATGGGGGCTTTGCCCGACTTGTCCAACCTGCTCTTTTTGAGGTAGAGCAACACCTTGAATTTCTCTATTTTCATACGCTTTAATTTTATGGGCAAAATTACCCGTTGTTAAAGCGTTCTTTGATAAGCAAAACGTTGTGGAACAGAGAGATAGAACCCATGTCAGAAAAACCTTTCCTTTTTCCGTTACCTCACCATACTAGGGAAACCAACGGATAACGGTTTGGTAACCGAAAGGATTCAATATTCCGTGTCGAACTGCTTTCCTATCATACTCGCAGGATATAGAAAATCGACTAATTCACAACACGTTATCGGTTTATTCTCTACATTCTTCCAAATTCTCAAATGGTAGGTATTTTCCATTGCTTACGGCATACCTTTGCCACAACCATCTGTTTGGAGAATGGCTTACCGATTGAAACGGTAAGTAAGATGTTAGGGCATCGCTTTATCAGCACCACAGAGCTATATGCCAAGGTCAGCAAGCAGAAAATAGCCAAGGAGATGCTACCACTGATGGGTAGCGAGCAGACGCAGACGTTTCGCAAGGCTCTGCGAGTTTGCCCACCACGCAAGCGAGCCACAGCTAGCGAAGCCGAGCCGTCCACCGCCTAAGGTCGTCTTCATTTCGGGCAAAGGTACAAGGGCGGTCTGTTTGCCTATCAAGGTCAAGTCCTGCGGAGGGAAGAATCTCCACCGCAGGACTTTTTGTATCATAGCGGTCGTATTCTTCCCCTCCCACCTTGCTTGGCAAGACCGCCCTTCGTGGAGAAAAGCCCGAACGAATACGACATACTCAGGCTCTTTGGACGCAAGCAAAGCTTAAAGCTATCTATCGCTATGGCTATCGTTTGAGAGGTAGCTCAAACAATAGTGCTGGCTATCGCCAAAGCAATCGTACTGCCTACCGCTCAAACAGCCTATCAAACTTTCGATAAATCGATTTATCGAAATGTCGAACTCTCGAGATGTCGATATATCGATTTCTCGACAAATCGACATCTCAAACGAGCCATTTTCGCCCATAGGAACGAGCCGACTCCTCATCTCATTACCGCAAGTAAGCCCTTTTTTATCCTGCTGCTTTGCCTGCCTTTTCCCACTATTTCCTTGCTCCTCCTGAAGCTCTTGAGAGCTGCACTCTTAGCCCTAATTTTGCCTCCAAAAGGAAAGGCAAGCGAGAGCATCCGCCCCGACTTGCCACCAGATAGAAACGCAACTTAAAACCAACCGAAGCAATGAAAATTATCATCGTAGAGGGCAAAGCGTGGGTGCAACTCCGCTCCTCCTTTGCCGACTTCATCCACCGAGTGGAGCAACTCATCGGTAATCCGCCCCAAACAGAAGCGTGGCTCGACAACGAAGCCGTCAAGACGCTCAATAGCTACCACTCGGTTAAAACAGCCCAAAGAATGATACACCAGCTTGAGGTCTACTCCGAAGCCATCATTAGACTACAAGTGCAGGCGATACAGCTGACAATGGCTTTTGAGAATCGGGCTAAACAGGCTACCAAGTAATGACCTTGTCTACAATAGCCTGCTGCTCGCTGGCAGTACGGCGTAGATAGATACGAGTAGTCTCGATGCTCTCGTGCCCCATCAGGTCTGCCAACAAGGCAATATCATTGAATACTTCCAAGAAATTCTTAGCGTAGCGATGCCGAAAAGAGTGCGGGTGCATAACCTTAGCGTTTATACCCCATTGACGGGCAAAGCGCTGTAATTTATGCCGAATAGCTCGGGGACGTATCGGCCTGCCGTGCTTATCCAAGAACAAATGTCCACTCTCTAGACCCGAGCGAAGCAACCAGCCCCGAGCCTCTAGACAAAGCTCGCGAGGGATAAAAATCCGGCGTACCTTCCCTCCTTTGGTATAGAGGTCTAGGTAACCCGCTCTTATATGCTCGGCCTTGAACTGCACAAGTTCGCTCACCCGTGCGCCTGTGGCTCCCAAGAAGCGAATGAGGAAATACCACACTTCCTCCCCTTCGGATTTGAGCTTGGCCTTGAGGTATTGATAATCCGCATTGCTTATCACATTCTCGAGATAGGTTCTTTGCTGTATCTTGAGTGATTTCAGACGAAGGCGTGGCTTGCCGATGAATACTAAGTATTTGTTGAGTGCTTGAATACGTAGATTGACCGTCTTGGGCTTAAACTGCTCTATTTGTTCCGCCTTGTAAAGCAAAAGGTTTTTTCGATTGAAACTGGAGTACTTCTTTCCAAAATCCTCCACCGCATAGAGGTAGGCAGTAATCGTATTATCCGATAGTTCTTCTTTCTTGAGCTGTTGTCTAAATGATTTTACCATATTACTTGAGTTTATTTCTCAGTAATATCGTAAAAAAAAACTCGCCGATTTACGCTATTATAGGCAACCCACCGTATCAAGTGATGGATGGTGGAGGCTCTGGAACAGGAGCCATTGCTGTGTACAATCATTTTGTTGATATAGCCAGAAGTATAACACCTAATTACATCTCTATGATTATGCCTGCTCGCTGGTACACAGGGGGAAAAGGATTGGACGCCTTTAGAGCCGATATGCTGGCAGATAGACGCATTAGGAAGATGACAGACTACCCCAATCCCAAAGAATGCTTCCCCAATACCAATATCAGCGGGGGAATATGCTATTTCTTATGGGATAGGAGGTATGAGGGCTTGTGTGCCTTTGAGAATGTTATAGAGGGGGAGCGAAACAAGATGATGCGACGATTGGATGAACATGACATCTTCATTCGTTACAATACCTCTTTGAGTATTATCAAGAAAGTGCTGTCTTCTCAGGGTTTCTCAAGTTTGAGCTCGCTTGTATCTACTCGTAATCCGTTCGGTCTGCCTTCTGCGGTTAGAGGGACTGATACTCCAACAGATGAGACTGTGTTAAAAGTGTATTCGAGCGGAGGTGTGGGGTGGATTAAAGAGGACGAGGTAGGTGCGAGCATACCTTTGATAGATAGGCACAAAGTGTTTATGGGGAAGGTCCTAAGTGGGCATCTTGGAGAGACAGACGAGCAAGGGCGGGTGAAAGTGATAGCTACCGTGCAGAGAGCAGAGCCAATGTCTGTGTGTACAGACTCCTACCTGCTAATTGGTAATTTCGACACAGAGCAAGAGGCAGAGAACCTATCAATTTATCTGCGGACAAAAACACTACGCTACCTTTTGCTTCAGGCATTGGCATCGATGAATATCTCAAGGTCGAACTTTCGGTTTGTACCTCTGCTCGACTTCAAGCAAACATGGACAGACGAAGAGCTGTATAGGAGATTTGGCTTCGATGAAGAGGAAATCCAAATCATAGAGAAAACAATAAAGTCTATGTAAGCACATAATTTATACCCCTATACACCCGTCGGGATTTTGTATATACAAAAATAAATTTCCGTATATACGAAAATAAGTCTGCGTATATACGGAAATTCGGCGGGGTATATAGGGGCTTATTCCATCGCTCGTACTTTCTCCTCGATGAAAGCTATTTCGCTCTCCTCTAAGCCGTACTTGCGGTAGAGCTGGCGGTCGATGTCCGCAACGCTCTGTGTCCAGTCGATGTCGGAGCGCTCGGTAAAGTCTTGCAGTGGCACTAGCTGCCAAGTATCCTTCGGGTTGTGTTGTGTAGCCTTGAGGATGCCGAGCATTGTACGGGCAAACTTCGTCTTGACGTACTTGAGGCAGGCCTCGGCCTCGGCGCGAGTGTCGAAGGCCCCAATCGTCAAGAACGTTTGGGTAACCCCGATTAGGGGTTCCCCGATTAGGGGGGTACTAAGCACTTCGCCGATTGCCCCCGAGCCATTGCTTTCGGGGACAATCACCTTGTGCTTATCCAAATTCGGATGTCCCTCAAATAAGGCCCTATCGGCATAGCGTAGGCATCGCCCAGCCTTAGTGCGGCCATAGAAACCAATAGCTCCTAGACGCTGCTCCTCGGTAAAGAGGTCGGGTAGTTTATCAAAGATGTTACTAATTATCTTCTTATCGCCTCCTAGTCTCTGGGCAACGAGTCTCTCGACCTCGCTCTTGCTGGTGTCGAAACGATAGCTCGACTCGGCATAGATGATTTCTGTAAGCGAAGACTCTTGTCTAGCCTCTACCTTACAGGCTATCGTGTCCAACTCAGGATAGGCTTTGAATGTCCCGATTTTCCCGAAACTCTGCTTACTATCACGATACATCACAGCCACACCGCCCTTAATATCCACCGTAGGGAAGATCTCCGTACTATCGGCTTTGTAAGTAACCACTTTGAAATGTTCATCTTGTAGCACCTTGTTGTTCCACTCTGTGGGCGTAAAGCCTGCATTAAACAGGTAGCGAGCAGGCGTAATCAGCGATACTCTCTGTGCAAGCTGTGAGGCAAGGTCTATAAAAAGATGATATACTGGCTTGGCTCTGCCATTACCCTCGACCATCACTTGATACGGTGGGTTGCCTATAATAGATATTATAGGCAGCATAGAGGGGATATAGACCACTCTTGGAGTTGATCTCCAAGATGACGCTCCGAGGATGAAAGACTTCGTTCGTAACGCCCTCATGGACTATATACCTAGGCAAATCGAGCGGGGCGCTAAAGTCCTCGTTCATGAAGCAATAGCCCCCAAGGCTATCGCCAAGGTGCATATTGACCACGCGCCAAGGCGTAAGGACAGTCTCCTTGTCGGGGTTACGGAAGGTAGCGAAGATGCTCGTTAATCGCGCAATGCGCTCTTCGATAGTGAACTTATCAGCCATGCGAGCCATCTCTCGAATGCGCTTGCCCGCCTCGCGGAAGATGTCGGGGTCGTAGTAGCGCTTAAACTTACGGAAGACTTGCTTGGTCACGCCCCGAGGCATAAATTCCAGCCAAGACTGCTCATCAACGAGGTTAGCAAAGTTGTCGATGGTTAGCTCCTTGTCCTCGTCTTTCATTTCCGCCCCATAGAGCATGAGCGGCATACGGATCGAGATACCTCTGAGGATAGAAATCGCCTCTCGGCGCTGATCGCCCTTGGCTTTGAGTTCCTCCAATCGGCGTTGCTCCTCGGGCGTGAGGTCTTTCTTTTTCTTCTTTTCGAGGCGTTCTTTCTCCTCGTACTGCTCATTGGTCAGCCCTTGGCGATTGATATCGATATCGCCTACCTTGGGCATGGCTTTCGTTTTGCCAATGATGCCTTTGAGATCGTCAAACTCCTTGAGATCTACCTCGGTCAGTTTGAGTAGCTCATCGTTGTAGAGAGCTCCGTTTTCAAAGCCATCCTGCACCACCTTCTCAATCTGCGCTCGCTTGAGCTGGGCAAGCATCGTCTCTACCTGATATTGCTTCATCTGGCTGCCCTCGATGGCAATGATAGGGCAGAAGTTGAGGAAGTCTCCCAAGATTTTGCGGTCGCCTTCGCCCTGCTTACCTGCTTTGTGCGATACCTTAGCAGCCTCGGCGAGGACACGCAGCGTGCGATCCGGAGCGAAGTCGAAGGCGTAGCAGTCGGTCTTCATCCGCCCATTATGCGTGTAGGGGGTCTGCACACGGAAGATGGTCTGCATATAACCAGCTGCAGAGGTGCTGTAAGCGCCTGCCATCATAAACACGCCTGTCCAAGGCTTGACGCTCACCCCTGTAGTCAATCGTCCGCACGAGAGGGTAATGGTGTAGGTCTCGTCAGGGTCTTTCCCGATAGCCTTGTTGACCAGCTCAAGGGCATCACGGCTCTCCTCTTCGTCATCGCCATCACCTGCCACATTAACCACTCGGAAGAGCCCCAAAACGGGGTGTTCATTCAATTTACGACTAAGGGCTTTGGCAGCTTTGACGCCAGGCAAAATCCAAAGGGTATGACGGAAGATCTGGCGGAACTTGTCGTTGGCGTAGGGATAGAGCGAGTCCTCGTCGTCGGTGCACAGCAGAGCGAGGAAGCGATCTATATCTCCCTCGTGAACAAAGCTACCGTCCTCTTTAGTGCGAAAGAACTCTCGAAAGTTGAAGGCCTTCTCTTCATCACTATACTCGCTCATCAAGCGACCAAGGTCGTAGGTGTAGATATGTATCGCAGGCAGAGAGGCATAGGGATTGGTATCACCCAAATGATTGATTTCCCAATCAATCTTGGCTTGTTGCTCCATCACATAGTCCCATGTAAAGACCTCGCCTTCCTTGTGATCGTCGAGCAGGTTGAAGGGGGTCCCCGAGAGGCGTAGAGTCTTTGTCTCTTTGCCAATAAGGAGCTCAAGCACCGCCTTGCCAAGTTCTGTTTGCGTTCCTTCGTGGGCTTCGTCTACAATCACGAGGTCCCAGGTGGTAGAGAATATCTCGTTATTCTTATCAAACTTGCCCCCTACCTCCTTGGAGCCACGCATATCCTGCATCGAGGCAAAGTAGACATACCTACCGCCCTTGGAGGCTAGGCGCTCTAGCGAAGCAAAGCTCTCGCCCTTATTCTGCGAGCCATAGTGCCACTCGGGGCAGTCGTAAAAGGTCTTGCCAAAGTCTTCGAACCAACTAGCGTCTACCACAGGGCGATGCGTGATGATGATGGTACGCTGCGCCTCCATCTCTCGGGCGACACGCAGGGCACAGAGCGTCTTACCGAAGCGCATCTTGGCATTCCAGAGCATCTGATTGCCTCTGCGGAACTGCTTGAGCGTACGCTCGACAGCGTCCTTTTGCTCTGGACGGAGGATGATGGGATTATCGGCAGAAGTAACTTCGCTCGCCTTTAGGCTTTCTTTGCCCTCTTTGATAGCAGCTATAGCGCGCTTGACGGTCTCCAAGTCGCATGAATACCATTCGCTAGCTCCTGCAAATGCTTTACGCTTAACGCCCGAACGCTCCAAGACCCTATGCACCTCCTTATCGTTGAAGGAGCAGACACTCCCCCCACGGAAGTATATGGTCAGCTCTGTATGTAGTAGCTCATAGCTGATACCAGCCGTGCGGGTGTACTGGTCTATGCGTGCTCGTGCGGCATTATTGAGGACAGGGCTATTGGGCTCTGTAGATGCAGCCCCCACATCCCCGAGTGTCGTTTCGCCTATCTTGAGACTGCCTGCGTGCTGCTCATCTGCAATCGCGAACACATAAATGAGGCGAGGCTTGAGCGATGAATCAAAGGTTGCCATAGTTATATATTGTGTTTGATGAGATCTACAAATCGTATCTTGCGATTGTTTTTGCCAGTCTGGGGGTCTTTGCATCCCCACTCACGGATGTAGCAGTGCGTTCCATTGTGCCCTTTGAAGGTTTCATTCTGACATCCAAGACAAGGGTCAGGGCGCTCTACCCTCTCGAATAAGTCTTGCTCTACAACCACTTTGTCATGCTTACAGCTGTTAGGGACAACGCCACGAAGCCCGTCCATCTGAAAGACATTCCACGCAATAATGTAGGCGATATATTTCATCGAACGGAGCTCTGGTTCCTTGCCAAACTTCGCCGTGTAATACTCAACAAAGGTTATCAGCAGGGCTTCTCTGGCGAGCAAAAGGTTGTCGCCCTGCCACTCATAGGCATAGATATGCTTATAAGCCTCCTGTGCCATCCTGAGCCACTCCCCAGAGCTATCGGTATTCTCCGAGATAACGCGTAGCTTCCTATCGAGCATACCTATACGCTGTGCTATGGGAATAAACTCTCCTGTCGTGGCATCATAGCGACTTACGAGGTAGGGCGCCTCGCCACAAGTAATCTCCATGCGAGTAGAGCGTACATAGTCTTTCCAGGTCTTTCCCTCGGGGAACACTATAGGCTCGGTAGTAGCTGTCCATGTTTTAGACTCGTTGTCCTCGTAGTTGAATACATCTTTACGCCCAAACCAAGCCTCATCAATCAGATTGTTTTGGGCATTACACACCCACGATGGGGTAAATACCTCTGCCTTATCTTTGGTACGCCCTATCTGCTCTGCACGGGACTTGAGGACCCGTGGTTGGATGATTGAGCCTCGCTCGCCTGTAATACAAGCGACAGTAATGGGAGAATAATATCCATATTCCGCTCCTAGAGGCTCATAGTCATCTGTAGCCCAGAAGATATTATTCCCTGTGGTGTGATCTCGAAGTAACTCCGTGAGCAGTTCCTCCGATTGATTCCGCAAATCGGTTTCGCTAATATCTATATTGGACCTCATATTTACTTGCTTGTGTTCTCAAATTCTGCAACCCACTCTTTGACTTTCTCCTGCAATAGAGCTTTGTCTGGAAGGTATAGTTGATAAGCGGAAGCGTAGATGTTAGCATCCTTTGGGAGCGTGAGCTCTACCAATGCATCATTTTTGTTCTCGCATAGTAGGATGCCTATTGTAGGGCTTTCAAATTCTTGTCGGACGTAGCGGTCATAGTAGTTGACATACATTTGCATCTGCCCCAAATCTTGGTGCGAGAGCTCTCCTATCTTCAAATCAATCAGTACATAGCACCGCAATAGCCTATTGTAGAATACCAAGTCTACATAAAAGTGCTTCTCTTCAAATGTGAAACGCTTTTGCCTCGCCTCAAAAAGGAAGCCTTTCCCGAGTTCGAGTAAAAACTGCTGCATTTTACCGATGATAGCGTGTTCAAGTTTGCTCTCTGAATAAACCACATTAGACTTCAGACCCAAGAATTCCAAAGTAATAGGGTCTTTGATGATATCTTCAGGCTTACTTATGATTGTCCTTCTTGTGCGAGGCGCATAACGCCTTCTTTGTCTCGGCTTAAAGCTAATCTTTCGTACAGGCTACTCCCTATCTGTCTTGACAGTTGACGTTTCGACCATTGCTGTTGCGTACATTCTATCTCGTAGAACCGTCGGGCATCGAGATTATCTACTCGCATCAAAAGCAAATAATGAGACCAAGATAGGGAGAAATTGGGTGTACTATCTTCAATTTGACAACCAGTGGCTGTCAAATTGCTATAGGCTAAATAAAACTGTCTGATTTGTCGTAGGTTTGAATAGCTCCACCCGATGCCAAAACGCTCAGTTAGTTTAGCAGAGAGGGATTGTAGCACATGCTTGCCGTATTGAGCTCTTTCTTCGCCCCGCAACTCTTCTTCAAAGATATATTGTCCAATATGATACTTGGTATATACTTCTGCGAGGTTTATTGACGTGGCGATACGTGCCCGACTTTCCTCTATGAGTCGTGCAATTTTGAGGAATAATTCCTCAGTGTTTGTTCTTCGTTCTAAGCTCATATGTACAAAGGTACAATATCAAGAGCTTAATAACGAAAGATTTAGAGAATTATTTGACAGACGCAACGATTTTCTTTGATCGCAGTCGTTTTTCATCGGATAATCAGTACCTTTGCGAGTAAGAAGTAAGGGATGCTTGTAAAGTTGCAAAATCAAGACGTAAGAAGCACCTCGCTCGTTTCTTATCCGTTCCCCTTAGCTGAGTAGAAACAATATTATCTACTTAATATCAATCCATTAACTCTCTAAAGTCCGATTTTATGCGGAAAATACAGAAAAAAAGACGCCGACGAAAGTGTTCTCATCGGCGTCAATAAGATTCAAATAATATATTTTCGTGATACCTTCTGATAAAATCTTTAGGGTAGGTTTTTCAGCTGACGATATCCGTCTTACAGGATGATGTTCTTGGACGTCTGTGTATTATCAGCAAACAAAACAGTGACGAGAACATGGCCTTTGGCCTTTAAGTCAATGCAAAATTCTCTGGCTTGTGTTTGACTCGTGGCAAAGAGCATCCGTCCGGCCATATCATAAATATAGACTGTTTTAACCTGTTTTTCTGTCATGATACTGATGGTTGTTCCTTGCGTGGAGATGTTTGTGCCGTTGGATGACGGTATAACCGTTTGATTGTCTGTCGTGTGGCATGATTTGGCAACCGTGCTGTAGAAAAAAATGGGATAGTTCAGTTGGTAATCCTGCACAATATCTCCCTCTATCCTGACGTGTGTTTGGAGGGGGTAGGAGTTGCCGGCTATCATTACTTCGCCATTTTCACTACTGATAAAGTTGCCTTCGTCATCTTTGATTGCGATCTCGAAGCCGCTGTCGTCTTTTACGCAAACAATGGTAGCTGTCACTTCCGGATACGTAAATTGCGGCATTGGGATCTCGGTAATCACTCCCTCGAATGTTCGATTGGGGAGAGTGATGCGTGTGCACATCAGTTCATAGTAGGCATCAAATTCATGGAAACGACCTTCTGTAACGAGCCTATCGCCCAACTTGGCGTATGGACAGAACTCCCTTAATCCCCCATAATAAGCTGTAGGATAATAATAACCTTTTCCCTGATAACTGAATGGTGCTCTAAAGGCTATCGGCTTGTCAAAGGCATTCAGTTGTGCATCGCATACCATCCCCCAGGCCGAGTGATAATCGACTGAGACAGTATCGGGCAATATGACAGGCTCTAAGATGCCGGTCGTTGCGTATCCTCTCGATTGCGATTGCCCCGATAATGCTACTGTACATCCTGCAATCATGAAAAATGAAAGCCAAATCCTTGTCCATTGCGGTAGCTGTATGCCGAGTATTGTTTGTTTCATCTTGTGTTCATTTTTGTTGTGATACTGTTTTGGCACAAATCTGCAAGAATCGAATTTCTCCTACGCCCACAGCATACTTTTGGGATACGTCCCCCACAATCTTTACATTGGTATTGAGCAAGAAAGGTTTACCTCCTATCGTTACTTCGTTACCATCGTAAGACACAAAGGTGTCGTCTTCTTCGCAAAGGATAAACTCCCTCCCGGCTTCGGTTCGGATACAAGGCACCGATTCCGATACATGAGGCAGCGAGACTTTGGGTCTGGGTACCAAGACGATCGCTCCTTCTATTTCTTGATTCTCAAATGTGATCCGAGTGCAGACAGCATTGTAGGTTGGTATGTTGTAAGTCATTTTCATAAAACGACCTTCTATCGTCACGATGTCGCCCGGGTGTGCATAGTCGCACCATTCATTCAAAGTTGCCTCGCTATTCGCTATGTAATAGGTGGTAGCTATATCTCCCAGGCTGTTGAAACGACTGAAAGAGATAGGAATTTCGAAAGGGAGACCATTCGCATCATGGGTTATTCCCCAAATCTCTGTGCTTACGGGGGGGAGCCCTAAGTTCAAACTCACCTTCTCAATTCGTCCTGTAAAATAACTCCGGCTGCCGTTCGTAGCTGTTTGGGCAAAACTGCTGAACGAGGAGAATAGGCAAACCAGTAGTAAGAAAACTAATGCTTTTTTCATCATAAATTTTTAGTTAAGAGCCGGAATTATATAAAATTTTCACCACAGATAGCGGTCCAGACGGAAGTGTTATGGAGGCCACTTGAGGTAAGAGCATATCCCGTTCGAAGTCGGAGCGGATTAGCTCAAACATTTGTTGATAATAAGCATCTGAACCTTCATTCTGCGCTTGTACATAAGGTGACACAAAGAAAAAGAAGCAAAGAGCACTGAGTAATAAAATTATTCGTTTCATAGCTGTGTAACATTAAGTTTTTTATTGATAATCGAATTTTGTGTTTCGATCATGATAGTCATAAAGCCGAGCATAGGTACTCTAAAGGATAGGGTATAAGCGTTTTCGGTCATTCTTTTTTGAAAAACGCTTTTCCCCTCAAGATCGTAGGCGACCACTTGGACTATGGGGCTGTTGCTATCGATCTCTATTTGCCTGCCTTGTTGTTTGACAAAAACTTCATCGTCTCCTGCAACGGGTTTCATGCTGAGCGAGTAGCAATTGGTCGGGTAGATATCCAAATAGCTGTGGCCTATGATGTCCCACCGCTGTGAGACATGACCATACACCCGAACAGAAGACCCATAGGAAGCAGAGACTCCGGCAATAATCGGAGGTTCCATCCCGTCAGTGATGTTTACAACCCCTAATTGATTTGTCAGAAAGACTTTGCGGTTGTTTGAGATTTCTATGCAATCAGAAGCCCCGGGGAGTATCGGAATTGTAAAAGCAGGATTCCCCGTCATGCTCACAACGCCTTCAATGGAAGCATTATAGGAGGTAATTCTTGTCGGAAAAAAACGATAGTACAAAAGATTCCCCATGAATACAGAGCTTCCTTCTACTTCAATGTAATCACCTTCTTGAGCGAATTTGAAAAACTCAGTTATTCCTTGGTTTGACACAAAGCAGGGTTCGTTTGTAAGACGGTTATAGAAAAGCACGGGAGTGAGGTCATCCGTAACGGGAAGTATAAAAAAGAAATCCTCGCTCGCACGAGCCATACCCCATACCTCACGATCTCCATACATAAGCGGTGCTTTCACCTTTTCAAGGATGCCCCTAAAAATACTTGTTCCTGCGGAGAATACTTTTTCATCGACTCTTTCTTGTGCCCAAGAAAAGCTAAACAGGGCGAGCAGCAAGTAGAAAATTATTGTTTTTCTCATTGTCGTATTGTCTTCAAATGAATATTAGCTTGTTTTCACAGATGGTGCGGCACGGCTCTGTATTTACAGGTCTGCCGACAATGCGCTTGGTGGATTATCGCCATTTTTCATACGTTGATGTCTCTACAATTGTTTTTCGACCGAAATTTAAAAAAGCAGATTGAATTATGCAAATATTTAGTCCCAAACTTCATCATTGCACATTCCGCACAAACAAGCACATTCAGAAGGCAAGAATCAAAAAGACGCTGTTCATCGGTCTCTTCATCATCCAAATGACCGGTTAGACGATGAAATAACGGAGACAAAGCAGCCAATCACGGTGAATAGCCTCGAAAACTGCCGGTGCAGATGGTACAAAACGAAAAGTAGGCGTTCTACTGCGGTAGAAACATATTTCTAAGACGCTTTTGAGGTTATGAGAGCAACAAAAGCGGAAGCCGCAGCGTAAGGAATTATCCTTACGCTGCGGCTTCTTGGCTTGGGGATCCGCCCTTAGCGGACGATTACTTTCTGCTTGATGCTCCCTACCTGCACAACGTATATGCCGGCAGCGATCGAGACTGAAACCTGGCCCTTTACTTCTCGGGTCAGCAGCATGCGTCCTTGCAGGTCGAACAGGCGCATCGTCTCGGGCTGAAGAGTCGCTATTCTGATCCGCCCCTCTTCTCCACTGATCTCTATGACCTGTGCATTCGGCACAGAGAGGGCAGTCATCTCCACGGTCACGCACGCAGGATCGCTTTCGACGCCATCAACGACTGCACGGACGCAGTATTCGCTCGTTTGGGCCGGAAGAGGTGTCGTAAAACTCATTCCCTCAACATCGGTTTGAAGCAGTGAGCCGTCTTTGTAGATGTTGTAACGTGCGACTGTCTTTCCGTAGACGCGGACTTGCGTTACTACCACGGCAAACATATCCGACGAATCGTAATGACGGAATGCTACATATTTAGTCCCTTCCGGCAGGATAAGTTCGCGCGCCTGAAATTGATACCAACGTCCATCTTTCATAAGGCTCTTTTGGCTTGGACCGGTAGCAGTAAGCGTCTCGTCGAAGAGGTGGACAAAGTCCGCTGCCGCCGTTCCGGTTTTAGAGATAAAGACACCATAGTGGTCCGGCCAGTTATAATCGCCCGATGTGACCAAATAGGTAATCCGGCTTGCACCCGATACCTCGGGCGTAATCAGGTAGTTGTCGGGATTAAGATCGGGAAGGCCATTCCATGATGAGAACGAAATGGCAACGTGCAATCCGTCGTACAGATAACTATTGCCTCCCGCACGCCAACCATTCCCGTCCTCGTCGGCATCTATGGCTGTCCACCCGGTGGGTAGCAGAGAAACAGGATCGTACTCTGTAAAATCTTCTTTCACGAGTAGGATCTCCCCGTTAGTTTCCGAAGCTTCCCATTTGAGGGTCAATTGATCACCGTCAATCTCGTAACTCAGATTTTGCACGGGGGACGGTTGTTCCGATTGGTCAGAATTTAGTTGTGCATGGGAATCAAACCATGATTGGACATTTGGGGAAAGCAACAAATCTTTCCCTGAGAACACACGAGTTTGAGGTGGGATGACATCCTCTTTGACGGCAAACTCGAAAGAAGAGAAATGTTCTCCATACAAGCTCTTCGCTCGTGCGAGAGCTTCTGCTCGCGTTAGACTCTGTGCGTATAGCGACAGAGGGAACAACAGCATGACGAAAAGTGGTAGTAATCGTTTCATAACTATTCTATATCATGGTGATTATGTGACTGACGTGCTAAAAAGGCAAGGCAATTGAAAAAACTGTCTCAAACGTAACTAAAATTATTTTCCCGCGGAATCAATGTTGTAACTTTCGGCATACATTGCACATTCCATATACACAGATGCGTTCAGAAAGTAAAAAAATCTCGCTCATCGGCCTCTTCACAGCCTAAATGACCGGTTAGACGATGAAATAACGGAGACAAAGCAGCCAATCACGGTGTCATACATCGAAAACTATCGGTACAGATGACACAACAACGAAAAGTAGGCGTTCTACTGCGGTAGAAACATATTTCTAAGACGCTTTTGAGGTTACTATAGCCTATCATGCCATCTAAAGCAAACGTTTTAGTGGTTATGACAGCCTGTAGTAACCTCAAAAGCAGTAGTTTTGTAGTCGTAAATGGTGGTAGTCA
>NZ_QEKY01000006.1:0-62297 GCF_003096695.1 Porphyromonas loveana
TTTTAATCATAAAATCTGCAAGTTTTCTGCTATGAAGATAAGAAAACTTGCAGATTTAGCAAAGATATTCGCAAACTAATTTGCTGAATATCAGAAATTAAAACGAATTTTAAGGGACGACTATGTAGCCGTCCTCTCGGGTAACACAGACCTTCTGGAGAAAGCCAAGCTCGACAAGAAGATTGCTTCCTTGGAATCGGAGCGTAAGAATTTTCTACGGGAACGTGATTCGGCAACGGGCAAGTTGGCAGAAATAGAAAACTCGGTTGCTTTCCATTCGGACAAAATCAAGGAAGCAAAAGCAGACTTGGCTCTTTTCGAGCAGCGTGTGGAGCGTGACACGGAGGGTAATCCCATCAATAAACTCACCATTAAGGGTGTCGAAGGAAGTACGGACATCAAGGTTATTGCCGCGCGCTTGCAGGAGATAGAGGAAAAGGCTCGTACCAATGGTGAGTATAACAAAATCGGTGAGATTTACGACTTTTCCATCATGGTCAAGACGGAGTCGTCAAAGAGTCTGTTTGATTGCTCCGTGAACCGCTTCTTTGTGAAAGGGCAAGAAAGTATCTATTATACCTACAACAACGGTAAGTTGGCTTCTGACTCTAAACTTGCTTGCCAGAACTTTATCAACGCCTTGGAACGCATCCCCAAAGTAATCGAATCACACGAAAAGGAAATGGAAAAGGTTGCTGCAAATAAAGAGATCTATGCGACCATTGCGAGTGGTTCGTGGAAGAAAGAGGATGAGCTTCGTACGCTCAAAGGGCAGGCGGCAGAACTGGATAGAAAAATTGCACTCACCCTTGCTCCGCCTGAGGAAGAGAAAGAAACGGAAGAGGAGCAGCAGGAGCAAGAACATTGTGTTTCGGGAAAAGAGCTAACACAAGAAACAAGACACCCGGCGGAATCTATTTCCCAGCGGCAAACTGAAGGGATTCATTCCTCAGAGCGAGTCGCTCAAACTCCTCAAAACAACCGGGACATAATGAGCCGAGTTATATCGAAACCGAAATGGAAAATATAGAGCACATTGATTAACGAGAGAGGCATCAAGTAATAAAGCACTTGATGCTTCTGCAAAATCATTTTTACAAATAAGACGGATTTATATAACCTTAATTCTAACAACAGAGCTATCGTCTTCTATCAATGGTGATATTGGCAGATCTTTACAAGAAAAACAGTCGAAGATATTCTGTACTGTGTAATATCCATCACTACAAAGCAGTAATGAATCACCTACGTTTAATGGCAAATATTGAACTTGAATGGGAGTTCTAAAACCTCTTCCGGCAATACGAGTTATCAGATAGGTATCTATTCCTTGCACAATTACATTATCGTTAGTTAGTTGAATTACGTCCCCTTGTTCGTCCCGATAGTATAAGCGCACATTTCCCAAAGATGTATAAAAGAGCATGTCGTCACTGATGTACGCAAGAAGTAGAGCTACACCCATTTTGCATTTCTTCTCCTTGCAAGAATCAGCCAATCGGTTATCCGCATACGTTATGCTCCTGCGGATATGCTCTGTGCAATCAGTTACATCTGTATTTACGAAATACTCAGAGATAGCTTCGCAAATAATTTTTGAAGCCATCCACGGCAACGACAAGCCGCCTATTCCATCTGCGAGTAGAATGAGTGTTGCTCCATTCGGCAATTCTTGATGAAGAATATAATCCCCATTTTCCTTGCCTGCTGAGATACTTATGCTTTCAATCCGGATTCTCATCGTGCAAAACCTTATCAAATACGACAATCATCTTTTGAAATGCGAGAAGTGTTTTCTCGTAAGAAAAAACATTGCCGGTATCTATAATCTGCCGTATAAGCCTACTATTTTCTTCTTTTTCTATCTCATTCTGCAGACAGTGTTCATAGTGGCAAAGATGCTCTTCAGATAGGAATCCGGTAATGTCATAAGCAAGCCAATAAGCTCCAACAATCACCTCGTCAAAGTCATCCCAATCATAGACTTCAGGATGTAAATTCCTGTCCAAATTAGCAATAAAGTAGTTCTCAAGAATGAATGCCATATCTACGGCATCCTTATTCGTTTGGATATTCCGGTCTAACCAAGCATTGAACTTCAATACAAACAAACCATGCAACGATGCAATCTTTATATCGAATTCATCGTCAATAGTTACGGTGATGCATCACTCAGTACATCGGCAAAACCTTTGACAGACATGGCAATATCTTCCTCTGGAGGCCAATATATGTAACCATCTTCTCTTTCTATATCTCCGTAAGGGACAATATCCATTTCGTAGTCACCATCATAGAACCGCTGGTACATTTGTTTGTCCTTTTGAAACCCATGTGCCAATAAAGTCTGCTTGACTTCTTCGAATGCGTCCCAATCGGGAATGGCTATGGCAAGATCTAAATCCCGAGTCTTTCTCCCGGAACTTATACCTACCAATTGCCGAATCAAGATGTCCCGGGCAGTAGCCCCGATAACAAAGAAATCCTGCTCAATTTCAGCAAAACAACGACTGATTTTTCTAAGCAGGTCAACCAACAAAGGGTTGGCAATCTTATCACTCGAAATCTGAAAGTTCATCTTTTAATAATTTATTTGCTGCTTCGATGCAACGACCGTCCCCTTTGCTTACCAAATCGGCATATATCAAAACGTAAGGCATCGTACTGCCTTTCCAAAATTTCTGATATACATTAATAACTCCTTCGGTAGTACGGATCGCTCCTGTCTTCATCAGATTGGAGAAAGGAATCTCCGTATAGAGTTCAAAGAATTCCGGAGTAAGGTAACCATTCAATAAATTAGACGCACACTCTCCGCCCCATAACATCCCATCGGGTAACGCCATCTCTTTCCATTTTTCTTTTTGTTCCGGTGTGCGGAAGTCCAACTGCTTCAATAGTAATTTGGGCTTTAATACCTGATTATAATTTTCAGACCACAAATCAAGCAAAAGACGACGTTCTTTCAGAACTCTTTTTTTTTGAGTAGAGAGAATGAATTTACGATTTTCCAATTCATCAATCACATTTTTGACGGTACCTATGGAAACTCCACTATACTCCTTAATTTCTCGAAAAGGTTTGCTCACATTCTCTGGAGCTTGCAAGAGATAAAAGATTACTTTCAAGCCGGCTTCTTGGAATACAGGATAGTTCTTCTTATTATTCACAGGAGCTTTTTCTCCTGTGTGTGAAAAATAGAATATCATCTTCTTACCCTTCGTGTACTGTATATTATAGTTACCTGCCGTATCGGCAAAGTTGAGTCCCATTTTACGCAAGGCACCATAGACAGATGGTTGCACATATCTTGCAATCAGGATAATAGGTTCCTTGCAGGTATCCATAAGATTCTTTGCTTTCTCCTCTATACGCAGGAAGTTTCTTCCATTTATCTCATTCTCAATAAGGCATCGAAACCCTATGCCCATAATTTTGATGTATTTTTCCATCAAGGGTGTTTCCGGCTGGAAAGCATGGGTTATGACATCCAGTGCATCCTCCCACTGATTCCTCACAGCACTGATCACTTGATCTATAATCTGTATTCCGTCCATATCTTGTTCATTGTTTTATACCCGTTCAACGGAATTGAACATTGCAAATATACTGAACAAAATTCAAACTGCAAAAAAACTTTTGTTCATTATTTCTTTCTTATTCAGAAAAATTGAACAGCAGGGAAATAATGAACAGATTACTACCATTCCTCTCGCTTTCGCAGCATTTCATCGATCTTCTCACGCAGAAAGAGGAGACGTCCGTTGGCTTTGAGGTAAGGAATCTTTCCGGCCCAAACCCAGTTATAGATAGTCTTTTGCTCCACTTTCAGCAGTTTCGATACATCTATAATGTCCAAGTACTCAGGTTTGAGAGGTGGATGGACGGTCGTATCGACCGCTTGCTCTTGTAAGAAGAGTAAGCGGTCGAGCTTATCATCTACACACATCAGTTTGTCGAACAGCCGTCTCTGCCAGATGTCATCGGGATTGTTGTCTAAGTATGGCATAGCTCTCCCTTTTGGTAGTTACCACTCGCATCTTGCAATAAGATACGCTGTTCTTTCATGTATGCGATATATTTTTTTGCTGTACGATCCTTGATTCCCATTTCACGCATCAGCATATTACAAAGATCTTGATAAGAGAGTTTGGAGGTATTTCGGAATGTTTCCTTGACAACGGCAATCAACTCACCCGTCTTGCGCTTTTCCTTGTCCTCTTTCGATTTCTCACCACGATAAACGTGCATATCTGCCTCCTTGTCCCATCCGAAAAGCATCATCGGCACATCGAGAGGACTGCCGTCACGCACCTTTATCACCTTGACAACCGAGCATTCGGGATAATCGTCTTTTTCTATGGAAAGAATCCCTGCGGCCTTGCGCTGTAATTCCGAACCTATATGCCCACGAAGTTTGATGCCGTTGGGCACGAAGTGCAAGACACAGATGATGCAGGTATTGTAGATACCTGCCAAACGGTAAAGTTCATCCACAATAGCAATACTCTCCGTCTCGTCATTGGCCGAGCGTATCAAATCTGCGATTCCATCAATGACTACAAGATGGATTCCTCCGTGTTTGTGATGAAACAAGTCCATGCTCTCGCGAATGAGCTTCAGTCGGTCTTTTCGGGAAAGAGAAGCAAGATACAGAGAGTGATAGAAATCGGGGACAGCCGTGAGTGAAGCACGACGAAGCGTCCGTCCCAAGTTCTTGTGTAATTGAGCCTCGGATTGCTCCGTATCGTAGTGCAGGACGGCTAAGCCTTTGGGGTTTGCGATAATCTCCAATCCCAGTGCTTGCTCCGACGGTATCTGTTCTTTTCCCAATGTCCCGGAGAGAATGGCCGAGATGTAGTTACTCTTGCCCGTTCCCTCTCCACCTGTGATACAAAAGAGATTATCCTGTGTTCCAAGAGGAACACCATTGACTGCCACAACCGATTTTGAGGCATCGGGTGGATTATCGTAATCGATCTCGCACGAGCGGAGCATCATTATAGTTTGCGTGTATATTCCCGACAGCATCTCCGAAATCAAGGATTTCAAATCATTTTCGGTTCGTCCCAAGGCGAAGAAATCGGAA
Organism: Porphyromonas loveana; assembly: GCF_003096695.1. GTDB lineage: Bacteria > Bacteroidota > Bacteroidia > Bacteroidales > Porphyromonadaceae > Porphyromonas > Porphyromonas loveana. Next base: position 5,090 of record NZ_QEKY01000006.1, read on the forward strand.
ATATCCTTCTCGCTTTTGATCCCCTGAAGAGGTAAGGTTAAAGTCAGTATGTTGTACCGAGCCAACGCCTCTGCTTGACGGCGTGTTTCTCGCAGCCCGGTTTCATCGGTGTCATAGAGCAAAATGATATGCCGAAAGCGAAGTTGCAGACTCTCAATGATATTCTCCGGTATAGACGCTGTCTCACTGTTGAAACAAATGGCATTGAAGTGATGGGCGGAAAGGGAAAGTACATCTTTTTCTCCTCCGGTAATGAAAAGAATATCTCCTTTGCTTGGGAGCTGTTCCAAGCCGAAGATGTAGTGTTCATCCTTTTCTCCTCCGTATAAGAATCGCATTTTACTGAAAGGACGGTAGATTTTTACGAAGTCTCCCATCATATAGCAGAAGACAGGCTCTTTTTCCGTAGAGGAGAGTGTATAGACTTTTCCTTGGTTGGATACAGACTCGTATCGAAGCAACGATTTTACGGCAAATCGTTGCAAGGTCTTTGCGGTAATGCCGTATTGCTGCCAATAGGCAATCTCATCGGGTTTGAATGGTTGTTCATAAAGGTTGAACCATTTCTTGTTCTCTGCCGGATGTTCCTGCTCGGGCTTCTTATGCGGAATTGAAGCACGATTCCGCAGATATAGATCGCAATACCGACTACCTTTGTCCAATACAGGAATATTGAGATTCAAATCCCGGATAATGGCTGTCAAGACCTTTTGAAAATCCATCCGGATATCGAGTCCAAGCATGGCAGCTACAAACCAAAAGCAGTCACCAGAGTAAAGTTCATTCCCGAAATCTTTCATGCGATAGCAGTCACCCTTCTTATCGTAGTAGATATTGCAGGAAGCTCGCTTATCATCATATAGTGGATTCCGAAAATTCCGTTTGAGTACAAAATCGATCGGCATATAGAAGCAAAACACCTCCAAGCCCCGATTAGTCTTCGACAAAATCTCTTCTTTCAAACTCATAGTTCTTCAAATAAGGTTTGAGCGTCTTCTCCCATATAGCCTTTCAGAATGCCATCCTTGTAGGCGTTTAGCCGCTGCAGGGCTTCCACTCTCCGAAAACCCTTAAAGGATGCACGGCCGGTCTTGATCGCTATATACAGACCTTTGAAAGGGTAGACTACATGATTGCACGAGACATAGCGATAGGGAACGGCATGCGATTCCCGCCAACGAGCCAACGATGCCTTGGAAATGCCGAGAAGTCGCAAGACATCGGACGAGTTCAATTCGATCTTCTCTTCCAAGACCGAGTAGTCCTTTTTCAATTCGAGGATAAAGCCTGAGATTTGTCTGATCTCTGCACGAAGCTCTCGGATTTCTAACAGCAAGTCCGGTGGTGTCATGTTACTCTGCATACTCTTCGCTCGCTTTGATCAAAGCTCCTGCCAGATGTCGGAGCAGAAGTTTCATTTCTGTTGTTTTTCCCACATTCTTGATTTCCGAGAACAAATCGGTAACACACTTGCATAGTTGCGTGGCTTCCAAATCGAAGAGTTCGTTCAGGAGCTGTGTCAGACTCTCCTCCTGAATGGTGTAGCAACGACCGCTTATATGAGGTTTTACCTCGACAATTTTTTCGATAAGACCCTGTGGAACTTGCAATACGAGCACTTCTTTCCCGAATGCTGCGGCACATCTGGCATAGGTGCTCAGATGCAGGTCTTTCTTCAGCTTGCATGAATCCGCGAAGTTGGATTTGTCCACATTGACCTTGAATGCAACGCTCTTCCTGTTATCACAAGATAAGAGCATCCTCTCAAGAGTAGGATGCACGATAAAAATGCGCCCTTTTCTTGCTGAATTACGTTGTTTATTTGCCATATATCTTGAACTTAAGGAGTCTACGCCTACAAAGTTCCTATGGGAGAGCGTAATTTTAGGAATATTGAAACACCTTTATTGGGTAATATAATACCATTCTTGCATTCTGAGGGATAAAAGCTTCAAATCGTCAAGTAAAAAACAGAATTTACAGCATGGAGACTGTCAGTGCACGGTGCAAGATCTATCTATATATAGAGACTTGCACCGTGCACTGAAAATTGTAGCCAAGAGGATTCTCAAAAGATTTTCAGTCAGACATTTGGCGATCGTTCGTTTTTTTAGGACTTTTGTTCCCAAGAAACACAGGTGTGTGTTTTTGATGATGGCATTTATGAGTACGCTCAAAATACTCTCTTGTGGCTACAATTTGGCTACAGAGAAATAATGGAGGCGTATAAAAGATTATGATACAAGGAGTTGATGGATTTAGTTCATAATCCTCTCTCTCCGCAACATAAGGGTGTAAATCAACAGTTGATGCGATTTACACCCTTTTTCTATGCCCGAAAGTATCGAGATAAAAAGATTCGTTATCAGTCTCCCTTGTATATAAGGAGATTCACCCCAAAACATCGTCATTTAGGTCGAATCGGCTCAAAAAAATCAGGTTTATTATTCGTTTTTCAAGGCCACATTGAGCCAATAATAAATTGTTTATTGCTATATTCGAGCCAATTGAAGTTGATAAATATGGATATCTCAAGAGAAACACTACAGTATCTGCGCTATCATCCACTTTCTTCGCGTGATGAGATTGCAAGTGGCACTTCCTTCGACAAAACATCTTCGACAAGGCGCTTCTTACACTTATACTGTTGTCCTATATCCAGGCATTCTCTGATGGGAACAAGCGCACAGCTCGTATCACCAGTAATGCTATTCTGATAGCCAACGGCTATTGTCCACTGAGTTTCCGCACGGTTGACTCCATAGACTATAAAAAGGCCATGCTCATTTTCTGTAAAACACTTTGCTTTTTCGTCAGGTATTGGGGTTTGCGTACACGTACACAGAGGTAAAAAACGAAGTTTTCATGTTCGCGGACATGTACGGAGAGAGAAAAACGGCTGTTTTGGGGTTTGCGGACATGTACGCAGACGCAAAAAATGCAGTTTTCATGTTCGAGGATATATACGTAAGGGTAAAAACGGGAGTTTTTGGGATTTCGCACACAGTTTTTTAGATACATAAGACTGTCGTTGCCTTTTCGCTCAAGGGATTGAAGGCTGAAAGAGAGTGACGTATGCTTCTTTCCCTTCTTCGACAACCTTATAGGACAAAAAAAGAGTGCGCCGGAATAATCCTGACGCACTCTCTACAGTATAATAAGGTGATCGTAGGGGCGGTATCAGTCGCCAGCAGAAGGCGGAGCAGTGACTTCACCGAAGAGAGTCGCAGAAGTGGCGTCGGTAATGCGCACGTGGACGTATTGGCCGACGCGGTGGTTCTGCTTGTTGAAGATCACCACTTTGTTCTGCTGAGTGCGGCCGAAAAGCTGCTCACGCGAACGCTTGCTAAAGCCCTCTATCAGCACCTCGAAGGTCTTGCCGATGTCCCGTTTGTTGCTTTCCTCACTTAGTTTATTTTGGAGGGCTATCATGCGGTCAAGTCTCTCAAGCTTAACCTCTTCGGGAACGTCGTCGGCCAGATGACGGGCGGCATAGGTACCCGGTCGCTCGGAGTACTTAAACATGAAAGCGGAGTCATAGCCCACCTCTTCCATCAGACTGAGGGTGTCAACGAAGTCTGCTTCGGTCTCGGAGTGGAAGCCACAGAAGAGATCGCTACTGATAGCGCAGTCCGGAATGGCATGACGGATGGCCTGCACGCGGTCAAGGTACCATGCCCGTGTATAGCCACGCTTCATGAGGCGCAACATCTTGTCGCTTCCGCTCTGGGCAGGGAGGTGTATGTGGTTACATATATTATGGTATTGAGCCATCACAGCAATGGCTTCATCGTCCATATCCTTGGGATGCGGAGAAGTGAAGCGGATGCGCATATCAGGCACGGCCTCAGCCACTGCTGCCAATAAATCGGGGAATCGAACGATGCGCCCATCGTGTTCGTAACGATAGGAATTGACGTTTTGGCCAAGGAGGGTCACCTCGCGGAAATTTTTGGTTTTCAAATCCCTCACTTCGTTGAGGATGCTTTCTAACTCTCGACTTCGCTCTCTTCCTCGGGTATAGGGTACGATACAGTAGCTGCAGAAATTGTTGCAGCCACGCATGATGGAGACAAAGCCGTTGATATGTACACCACCTATCTTCAGAGGCATGACATCCTTGTAAGTCTCTTGGGTGGACAGCTCCACATTGATGGCTTTCTCGCCCTGTTCGGCAGCACCGATGAGATTGGGGAGATCAAGGTAGGAGTCTGGCCCCGCCACGACATCGACGTGGTGGTCACGGATGAGTTCTTCCCTGACGCGTTCGGCCATACACCCCAGCACACCGAGGACGAGAGGTGAATCGCTACGTCTCTTTTTCCGGAGCGAGTGGTAATAGGCCAGGCGGTTGAGTACTTTCTGCTCGGCATTGTCGCGCACGGAGCAGGTATTGATGAGGACAGTATCGGCATCGTCCGCGCTATCAGCCAGGCTGTAGCCGTCCATTTGCATGATGGATGCCACGACTTCACTATCGGCCACATTCATTTGGCAGCCGTAGGTTTCGATGTAGAGCTTTCGCTCTTGTTTGTTCTCGGCGGATTTAGAGTCCGCTCCGATTTGTTCGATCATACTTGTATGTTATATCTATTTGTCGTATTTCGCTTCTTTCTTTTCACAGAAAGTTGCATTTTTCCTTCCCGTTCGTTATGTTTGCGGTGGAAAAGTAAGATTTTTCATAGTTAAGGTTTTGGTTAATTTGGGAGGAGTGGGTCGTGAGACTCGCTCCTTTTTTCTACTATCCTACCTCCTCAAAGGAGTGCAGAAATGCCTGCCGAATAAATCAGGGAAAGACACAACATGATCAGATGAATATAATTGGGCAGGCATATACGACACTATGTCGTAGAGTTTCAGTACTTTCGCAGGCGGCAAAGTTAAGCTATTTCGATAACAACTATTTAAGTAACAAAAATAACGGTACTATGGCTCTAAGATTTATCACTGCCGAAGAGGCAGCTGAGTTTGTGCAGCACAATGACAATGTCGGCTTCAGTGGTTTTACCCCTGCGGGTAACCCCAAAGTGGTGCCGGGCGCTATCGCCAAGCGTGCAATAGCAGAACACGAAAAAGGCAATCCCTTCCAAATCGGTATGTTTACGGGAGCGAGCACGGGTGCCCGCTTGGATGGCGCGCTGGCGAAAGCTGAAGCGGTGAAGTTCCGTACGCCCTACCAATCGAATACTGACCTGCGTAACCTCATCAACGGAGGAGCAACTTCCTATTTCGACCTGCATCTCTCCACATTGGCACAGGATCTGCGTTATGGTTTCTACGGCAAGGTGGACGTGGCTATCGTAGAAGCTGCAGACGTTACCGAAGACGGTAAGATATTGCCCACCACGGGTGTAGGGATCCTCCCCACCATTTGTCGCCTGGCCGACAAAATCATCGTGGAACTGAACGACAAGCATCCGAAAGAAATCATGGGTATGCACGACTTGTGCGAGCCGCTCGATCCTCCTGCTCGTCGCGATCTGCCTATCTATAGCCCCTCTGACCGCATCGGCAAGCCCTACGTACAAGTAGATCCCTCTAAGATCGTAGGCGTCGTGCGCACAAGCGAACCGAATGACGATAGCGACTTCGCCCCCCTTGATCCTGTGACAAAAGCTATCGGTGACAACGTTGCTGCCTTCCTCGTAAGTGAAATGAAAGCCGGACGAATGCCCAAAGAGTTCCTCCCCTTGCAAAGCGGTGTGGGCAATGTGGCCAATGCTGTGCTCGGAGCACTCGGAGACAATCCCGACATCCCCGCATTCAATGTCTATACGGAGGTGATACAAGATGCCGTGATTGATCTGATGAAGAAAGGGCGCGTCAAGTTTGCCAGCGGTTGTTCGCTCTCTGTGAGTCGTTCTGTAATACAAGACATCTATGCCAATCTGGACTTCTTCAAAGACAAGATCCTGCTCCGTCCGCAGGAATACTCCAACAATCCCGAGATTGTACGTCGCTTAGGAGTTATCACCATCAATACGGCTCTCGAAGCAGATATTTTCGGCAACATCAATTCTACCCACGTGGGCGGAACACGTATGATGAACGGTATCGGAGGATCGGGCGACTTCACTCGCAACGGTTACGTTTCCATCTTTACCACACCTTCTACGATGAAGGACGGCAAGATCAGCTCATTCGTTCCCATGGTAGCACACCACGACCATAGCGAGCACTCGGTGAAGGTGATCATCTCCGAATGGGGTGTAGCCGATTTGCGTGGCAAGAATCCTCGTGAACGTGCTCGCGAGATCATCGACAAATGCGTACATCCCGATTATCGTCCCATCCTGCGCGAATATCTGGAGTTGGGCGTCAAGGGACAGACACCTCAGAATCTCGATTGTTGCTTTGCCTTCCATCAAGAGCTGGCCAAGAGTGGCGACATGCGCAATGTACGCTGGGAAGACTACATGAAGTAATCGGTCGAGCGAGGACGCTTGTGCCGAATATGTGATGTACAAGCGCGAATAAGATCCCGACATTTCTGTCAGAGACTAAGGCACCCGCCCGAGTTCGGTCGCGAACTTGGGTGGGTGCTTCTTTTTGTTTCATCTGTCGAAGAGGCCTTTTCGGCCTCTCATTTTATACATATAATGCTTTGCAATCTTTATATATAATGGAAACGATAATTATATAAATTGAAAGCAATAATTATATAAATCGAAAATGATAATTATATAAATCGAATTTGCTCTGTATATAAATCGTTTCCCGACCTCTTTTCGGCTGTCTTCCGATCTCTTTTAGCGGCTTCTCCTCTTCCTTTCAGTCACTTATTTAGAATCATTCCAAACTTCTCTTCGTTGTTGAAAAATTTTTTTGCACAAGTTTTAATGCTTGCCGGAAGGCTGTTTTGCCTGTTATGAGATCGAAAAACATAAAAAATCCTTTGTGCGACTAAGGCTTTCTTTGCATATTTGCACTTGTGAAAACCAATCTATTAATAGTAGACATTAAGACTCTGCACTTATTATGAATAAGGAGCTACCAAAAACTATCACCTCAAGACAACTTGTCAGGATGCTGAAAGATGCTTCCGGAGAATCCAAAGGGAAGAAATTCTGTTTCCTGATAGGAGCGGGAGCCTCCATTTCTTCCGGTATTCCCACCGGAGCAGATTTGGCAAGGGAATGGATCCGTGAGATAGAAGAGGATTGCAGTAAGGGCGATTTTGCGAGATGGAAGAATAAGGTTGGAATTTCAGAGGACAATGTGGGAGAGTTCTATCCGAAAATCTATGAAAAACGTTTTGGCCATATCCCTGAATCAGGGTACGATTGTATTAGACATTATATGGAGGGTAAAGAGCCATCCCTTGGCTACCTTATTCTGGCTAATATCATGGTGAAAGAAAAGCACAATGTGGTGATTACGACCAATTTTGATAACCTTTTGGAGGATGCCATTCGTACCTATACCCAAGAAAAACCATTCATCGCAGGTCACGAGGCTTTGGCCGATTATGTCCCCAAACGCAGCGATAGACCTATTATTCTGAAGGTCCATCGGGATTTGTTCTTCCATCCCTTTTCTGATCAGGAACATACCAGAACCATACAAACAGCCTGGGTAGGCATATTAGATAGATTCCTTTCGGATTATTTTCTGATTGTGCTTGGCTATGGGGGAAATGACGAAAGCTTAATGGACTATTTCACATCGCTCAAAAATCGGAAACAAATTTATTGGTGTGTATACAATCCAGGAGAAGAGCCATCTAATCCAGATTCAGAAAACGATCTTTCTTGGCGAGAGCATCTTTGGAGTAAACTCTCTTCAAAAGCGCAAAACATACTGAATGCTAATGATTTTCTGATAGCAATAAATGGATTTGATATATTTATGTATGATTGTTATGCTGCATTAGGGTATAAATTTCTTGATGAAATAGAGAAAATAAAAAGACCTAATCCAATGCATGAACTATTAGAGGCGACTTATCGACGTCTTGAGAATATTAATGTACAAAGAAAAGAAATCTCAGAGATAAAAAGAAGTTTGTCACAGGAAACCTCAGCATCATATCGTAATGTTTTGTCCGGTTCTTTGGGCTATTTGTTTGACGCCAATCAAGAGACAGATATAGACAAGAAAGACAAGATCTATCAGGAAGGTATTGCCAAGTATCCTCAAGACGCAGATCTATTGGGGGATTATGCCTCATTCTTACATACGATCCGCCACGATTACGACCAAGCCGAAGCGTATTACAAGCGTGCGTTAGAGGTAGAGCCGAATCATGCCAATACGCTTGGTAATTACGCTGTATTCTTAAAAGATATTCGCCACGATTACGACCAAGCCGAAGCGTATTACAAGCGTGCGTTAGAGGCTGAGCCGAATCATGCCAATACGCTTGGCAATTATGCTGTATTCTTAAAGGATATCCGTCACGAGTACGACCAAGCCGAAGCGTATTACAAGCGTGCGTTAGAGGCTGAGCCGAAGGATGCCAATACGCTTGGTAATTATGCTCATTTTCTTATTACGTGTCGGGGGGATCTCAAACGTGCTGATAGTTTGATTCGTCAGGCATTTGAGAATACTGATGAAAATGAAGGAACGAAACCCTTGCTGGCGGAATTGTGGTTCTACAGATATGCGCACTACTATGAGGAATGGGGAGCCGAGGCGGAAAAAGAACTGGCGGCCTTGCTGAATGCCGGAGCGAAATCCATCGGATGGAACTTGGCTCCGGATATAGAGCTGGCTCGGAAAAACCGGCATCCGCATATAGAGCAGCTGGAAGCCTTTGCCAAGAAATTGACGGAAAAAGCATAGCAGGCTTTTGACTGCATTTCCATTCGCTGTTTACCCCGTCGGAACAAAACGCGGTCATCCTTGTTCCATAACTGGGTTACTCATGATTGAAGTAAACCGCTCGGGACAGAGGGCATAACGAGGAGGAGGAAGTCTTTTTCTCCTTTGATATAGCATGTTTCGCCTACTATTCTGCCCCATACTCCTTAGAGGTTCATGGGTTTGAGGGGGTGGTAGAAAGTAGTGTATCTTGCTCTTTTTTCGTTAATTTGCAGTTTCTGAATGGCATCAGTAGCACAACAAAGATGAGGGAAGGTTGCTTTTCGTGTCAGGACAAGAACTACCAATATCAAAAAATAACAACAAACGAACGGACTAAATGGAAAAGAAAAGAGTCTATACCTTCGGCAATGGGAAGGCCGAAGGAGAAGCAGGGATGAAAAACCTGCTCGGAGGTAAAGGGGCCAACTTGGCCGAAATGAATCTGATCGGCGTGCCGGTACCTCCTGGTTTTACAATCACGACAGAGGTCTGTCAGGAATACTATACTTTGGGGCGCGACCAAGTGGTGGAACTGCTCCGCGATGAGGTGAATGAGGCAATCAAAAACATCGAAGGACTGATGAAGTCCAAATTTGGCGACACGGAGAATCCGCTGTTGGTATCCGTTCGTTCAGGTGCTCGCGCTTCTATGCCGGGTATGATGGACACGATCCTCAACCTCGGCCTCAACGATGACGTTGTGGACGGTATCGTGCGCAAGACCGGCAATGAGCGCTTCGCTTGGGACTCTTATCGCCGCTTCGTGCAGATGTACGGCGACGTAGTGCTCGGCATGAAGCCCACCAATAAAGAAGACATCGACCCGTTCGAAGAAATAATCGAGAAGGTCAAGGAAGAGAATGGTGTACACTTGGACAACGAGCTATCTGTAGAGAACCTCAAAGACCTCGTGAGCCGATTCAAGGCTGCCGTGAAGGCACAAACAGGAAAGGACTTCCCGTTCTCTGCCGAGGAGCAGTTGTGGGGAGCCATTATGTCGGTTTTCGACTCTTGGATGAACGAGCGTGCCATCCTCTATCGTCGTATGGAAGGTATTCCCTCAGAGTGGGGAACAGCTGTAAACGTACAGGCAATGGTATTCGGTAATATGGGCGACACTTCGGCAACAGGTGTTTGCTTCTCCCGTGATGCCGGTAATGGCGAAGATCTCTTCAATGGAGAGTACCTCATCAATGCACAGGGCGAAGACGTGGTAGCCGGTATCCGTACACCACAGCAGATCACCAAAATCGGCTCACAGCGATGGGCCGAAAGAGCAGGCATCTCGGAAGAAGAGCGCGCGGCCAAGTATCCTTCTATGGAAGAGGTGATGCCTGAGATATATAAGGAACTCGATATGCTCCAGCAGAAGCTCGAAGATCACTATCGTGATATGCAAGATATGGAGTTCACCGTACAAGAAGGAAAACTTTGGTTCCTCCAGACCCGTAACGGCAAGCGTACCGGTGCTGCTATGGTGAAGATCGCCATGGACCTTCTGCGCCAAGGCGTTATCAAGGAAGAAGAAGCTCTGATGCGTATAGAGCCTAACAAACTGGATGAACTGCTTCACCCCGTCTTTGATAAGACTGCTCTACTCAGAGCACGCGTTCTGACCAAAGGTCTGCCGGCATCTCCGGGTGCTGCTACGGGCCAGATCGTATTCTTCGCCGACGATGCTGCTCAGTGGAAGGAAGACGGCAAACGCGTAGTAATGGTACGTGTGGAAACTTCACCTGAGGACTTGGCCGGCATGTCTGCTGCTGAAGGTATCCTGACTGCTCGAGGAGGGATGACTTCGCACGCTGCCGTAGTGGCTCGCGGTATGGGTAAATGCTGCGTATCGGGTGCCGGTGCGCTCAATATAGACTACAAAGCTCGCACTGTAGAGATTGACGGTACGCTCTTCAAAGAAGGCGACTACATCTCTATCAACGGATCTACCGGCGAAATCTATGAAGGAGAAGTAGAGACCAAGGCTGCTGAGATGGATCAGGACTTTGCTGACCTGATGGCCTTGTCAGACAAATACGCCAAACTGAAAGTGCGCACGAATGCAGATACGCCTCACGATGCCATGATGGCTCGCAGCTTCGGCGCAGTAGGTATCGGCCTCTGCCGTACGGAGCATATGTTCTTCGAAGGCGAGAAGATCAAGGCTATGCGCGAAATGATCTTGAGTGAAACAACTGAAGGCCGTGTACGCGCCCTGGCTAAGATCTTGCCCTACCAGCAAGAAGACTTCAAGGGTATCTTCCGAGCCATGAACGGCTTCCCCGTTAATGTGCGTCTGCTCGACCCCCCTCTGCATGAGTTCGTTCCTCACGATCTGAAGGGTCAGGAAGAAATGGCTCAGATGATGGGTGTGGATGTAAAGGTCATCCAAAAACGGGTAGAAGACCTGATGGAGCATAATCCCATGTTGGGCCACCGCGGTTGCCGTCTGGGTAACACTTATCCCGAAATCACAGAGATGCAGACGCGTGCCATCCTCGGTGCTTGTCTGGAACTGAAGAAAGAAGGCGTAGTGTGTCTGCCTGAAATCATGGTGCCGCTCACAGGTATCCTCCACGAGTTCAAGCAACAGGAAGAGGTAATCCGCTCAACTGCTGCCAAGCTCTTCGAAGAGAAGGGAGACAGCGTAGAATTCCAAGTAGGTACAATGATCGAAGTACCGCGTGCAGCGTTGACTGCCGACAGAATTGCCTCATCGGCAGAATTCTTCTCATTCGGCACAAATGACCTCACGCAAATGACCTTCGGTTACTCACGTGACGACATCGCCTCGTTCCTCCCCATCTACCTCGAAAAGAAGATACTCAAGGTGGATCCTTTCCAGGTACTCGACCAAAAGGGTGTGGGCCAGCTCGTAAGAATGGCGACGGAGAACGGCCGCAAGGCTCGTCCCAACCTCAAGTGCGGCATCTGTGGCGAACACGGTGGAGAACCTTCATCTGTGAAATTCTGCCATCAGGTTGGCTTGAACTACGTGTCCTGCTCACCTTTCCGCGTGCCCATCGCTCGCTTGGCTGCAGCACAGGCTGTGATCGAAGAAGGCAAGTAACCTCTCGAAGGTTTTATACTCTGTTCTCAAGAACCGAGTCACAACCAACCAGAAAAGAGCAAGTCCCTCATTTGGGACTTGCTCTTTTCTGTTGCAAGAATATTATATATTCAGTAGCAAACGGCATTCTCAGGGAATATTCGTTCTTTTGTAAAAAGAAACCGAGAGACCAAAAAGCAGAAATGAAAAAGGAAGTCATCATATTGGGGATCGAGAGCTCCTGCGACGACACATCGGCAGCCGTAATTCGCAACGAGACCATTCTTAGCAATGTGATCGCCGGACAAGCTGTGCACAATGCCTATGGCGGTGTGGTGCCGGAATTGGCATCGCGCGCCCATCAGCAGAATATCGTCCCTGTCGTCAGCGAAGCCATCAAGCGTGCCGGCATCCGGAAAGAGGACATAGACGCCATCGCTTTCACTCGTGGACCCGGACTATTGGGTTCGCTATTGGTAGGCACGAGCTTTGCCAAGGGATTGTCCCTCTCGCTCGGGGTGCCGATGCTGGAGGTCAATCACCTCCACGCTCACGTCTTGGCCAACTTCCTGCGTGAACCGGATGAGGAGGTGCAACACCCGAGCTTCCCCTTCCTCTGCCTATTAGTCTCGGGGGGCAACTCCCAAATCATCTTGGTGCGTTCGCACTACGACATGAAGGTGATAGGCCAGACGATAGACGATGCTGCAGGCGAAGCTTTCGACAAATGCGCCAAAGTGATGGGGCTGGGGTATCCGGGCGGACCGATCGTCAATAAGCTGGCAAATGAAGGCAATCCCAAAGCATTTCAGTTTGCCCGTCCTCATGTGGGAGGCTATGACTACAGCTTCAGCGGACTGAAGACCTCCTTCCTCTATACCCTGCGCGACGAATTGGCTTTGGATCCCGACTTCATTGAGAAGAACAAGGCCGATCTCTGCGCCTCTCTACAGCATACTGTCATAGACATCCTAATGAAAAAGCTGCGACAGGCAGCCAAAGATCACGGCATTAAAGAGGTAGCCGTGGCGGGAGGAGTGTCGGCCAATACGGGACTGCGCGATGCCTTCCACGATCATGCCCGACGCTATGGATGGAAGGTGTACATACCGAAGTTTGCCTACACGACGGACAACGCTGCCATGGTGGCCATATCGGGTTACTATAAGTATCTGCAAGGCGACTTCTGCTCCATCGATGCCGTTCCATTCTCTCGCATCACGATCTGATGGACACTTCGTTTCTTAGCGAACTGACATCGCTTCTCGCCTCCTCCGGCCTCACCGTTGCCACAGCTGAGAGTTGTACGGGAGGATCCGTCGCCGCTGCACTGACGCACCAAGCTGGTGCATCGGCTTTCTTCCGCGGCGCAGTGGTAGCCTACCAGAACGACATCAAGAAAAAGCTCCTCAGCGTTTCATCCACCGACATAGAACGATATACCGCCGTGTGCGAGCCTGTAGCTCTTGCCATGGCCGAGGGTGTACGACGTCTGCTCGGTGCAGACATAGGTATCTCCACGACAGGTGTTGCCGGACCGAGCGGAGGTTCGACAGAAATACCCGTGGGGACGGTATGGATAGGTTGGGCCACGGCAGATGGTTCTTCGGCGCATTGCTTGCAAATCAGCGGCACAAGGGCCGAGGTCATTGCAGAGGCGGGGCATCAAGCGCTTTTGACTATATTTGACCTCTGTAAGAACAAATTACAATCGCTAATCACTCACAAATAAATAATTGGCAGAGATGAAGATGAATCGTTTTTTCACTTTTGCAACGGCTGTATTGCTGTCAGCAACAATCGCTTCGGCTCAATCAGCGACCCAGAGCGAACAGGTGTGCCGCATCGGGATGCAGTACCAAATCAGCTATAACGAACACTGGGGAGCAAACAGGCCGGTGATCATCACCGTAGATCCGGGTAGTGCTGCAGATGCAGCAGGGCTGAAGCCTGGAGATGTAATAGAGAAGGTGGCCGGCAAGTCCACGGCATCATTGGACGAGACTGACTTCCAACGACTCCTCACCGAAGGAAAAACGACCCAGATAGAAGTATCAAACCTCGGCGGAACGAAGACAATCACCTTGGGCCGCGACTGTCAGTCACGTTATATCTTATCCGAGCGACAACTGGCTCGCTCTTTCAGCTTCTACAGTCTGGAGGATGCCAGCGAACGCCGCATCGTCCGCCCCTATAAGGTGAAGACCACGAAGGCAGACTTCACCAATCTCCGCACCTACTCATTTGCAGCATCGACGGCCGAGACTGCTGAAATAGATGATGTTGTTTACAAGGAAGTAGGACGTTACCTGAATGCCCTCGGCATGAAAGAGACCGTGACCAATCCTGACGTTATCGTTGATACTTACTATCTCTTCGACAACAACAAACTGTTCACCACCTTCAAGAGCAGCGTGCCCCAGTCTTCCTGGCAGTATTCGCCCCGAGAAAAGAAGATGGTATCGCTCCCCATCATGCCGGCCGGCACACAAGAGATCAATGCCCCTTACGTCATTCAGTTGGGCGTGCGTCTGATCAATGCGAAGAATAATCTGCAGATATTCTGGCAGTGCGAGTCGAACGATTTCCTCTCTGCCCCCTTCAGCGTGCAGGAGTATGCTCGCTACAATGTACCCTTGATGATGATGGAATTCCCCTTCATCCGCTATCGTGAGAATCCCACTTACCGCATGCGCTCACAACGCTACTTCTATACGGGCCTCTACTACCAAGCCAATGACCTCTCGCTCGTAGCTGCCGTGGATCCCAATTCGCCCGCAGCCCAAGCCGGCCTGCGCACAGGCGACCGCATCATCAGCATCAACGGCGTCCCCGCCCTCTCGGGTTCGGACGAGTATTCAACAGCCTATAAAGAATTCATTAAGAACACGATGAAGTACCGCACCGAGCAAGACATCTTCACCGATGCCAACGGACTTGCAGGCTGTCGCTATTGGCTGCCGAAGAACAACAAGAAAATTGTTCGTGCGATGACACAGCTCAAGTACAAACCCACTTTCGCCTACCTCTTCTTCTTCCGCCCGTACGTCAACGACCAGGAGATCACTTCCTGCGTCTTCCAAATACAGCGCAATGGCGTAGCCGAATCTATCATCGTCCAACCCGTCTTGCGCGACGAGTCGTTTATCACGCTTGAGTAATAAGCTCGGGATGAACAAACGCAAATTCCGGATAGGACAGACCAATCGTCTCACCATTGACCGTATCGTCTCCATCGGAGCCTACCTCGACGGAGGCGATACGGACATTTTATTGCCCAATCGTTACCTCCCCGCGGATGCCGCCGCAGGCATGGAGGTGGAGGTTTTCATCTACCACGACAACGAGGGCAGGCTCATCGCCACGACCATGCAGCCGTATGTGGAGGTCGGTCAGATCGCACTTCTGCAGGCTGTCTCCACGACCGAAAGCGGAGCCTATATGGAATGGGGCATTCATAAGGATCTCTTCGTACCCTTCCGCGAGCAGATGCAGCTCATTCGCGAGGGAGGTCGGTACTTCATCTATGCCTACATCGACCACGTGAGCGGCAAGATCGTCGGCTCGGCCAAGCTCTCCAAACATCTCGGCAACGTGCCTCCGCGCTATAATCCGGGTGATGAGGTGTCGGCACTGGTGTACGAACGCATCGACCCGGGCTACCGCACGATCGTCGATCACACACATTGGGGATTGATCTATGCCGACACGCTGCCCATGCCTTTGGCCATAGGAGCCACGCTCAAAGCCTACGTAGTCCGACTGCGTGACGACGGCAAGGTGGATCTCTCGCTCGACCGTGTGGGCTACGGACGCATCGACACGGAGAGCGACCGACTGATGCACCTATTACAGAAAGCAGGCGGCCGACTACCCATCGGAGATAAAAGTTCGCCCGAAGAGATACAGGAGTACACGGGTATGAGCAAGAAAACCTTCAAGATGGCCGTCGGAGCACTCTATCGCCAGCGTCTTCTCTGCATCACACCCACCACCATCGCCCTCTCCGATGGGAAGAAAGGGAAATAATCCTCCTTTTCGGTATCATTACAACTAACATCTATCTGTCCGGACTCGGTAATATGACGTCCGAAGAGACCCCTAAGGAGTCTCTGGTGGGACCCCTTAGGGATGTCTGATGGGACCCCCTGGGGATGTCCGGAGGGATGCCTTAGGGATCGGATGACACAAGACGTTAGCCGCCCTCTCCTTTCGACAATAAACGACAAGGCCGCGCCATAACTCGGGTTATAGCGCGGCCTCGTGTATTAGGATGATCAGTTAGTGCTTAATCCCACTTATGCGTGGACGAAAGAGCATATTTGCCGGCACCTGTGAACATAAGTGCCAACGAGGGAATCAAGTAGAGTCCGAGCAATTCGACTGCCCAACCGCCTTGTTCGCTCAGCGTGAAGATTTGACCGCTATGAGCCAAGAGCATCGCCACGAGACAATTGCCGGCCAACACCAAAGCTGCAGGGCGCGTACGCCATCCGATCAGGATCAGAAGAGGTGCTACCACCTCGCCGACCAATACGCCGTAGGCCATGAAATCCGGCAATCCGGCCTGAGCCAATAAATATTTGATGCCGCCGAGGCCTGAGAATAGCTTGGCAATGCCGTGAAGAAGCATCAGCACGCTCACCCCCACGCGGAGGATCAGCAAGCCGAGATCTGTATTTCGTTTCATTATTGAATCCATTTGTTGTTTTATTTAGCGTTAATACTGAAAAAAATGAGAGAGAAAAAGGGCTGCATCGCAAACGATATTGACGATACAGCCCTTTGTAGTTTTATGTTATTGGCCGATTACTTCAGCGCAGCGATCACGGCTTCGTAATTAGGCTCCTGAGCGATCTCGGGAACTAACTCCTGATAGATTACCTTGCCATTCTCGTCCACTACAACCACGGCACGAGCGAGCAAACCCTTGAGAGGACCGTCGGTCATGAGCAAGCCATAACCCTTCTCGAAGCAATCGCAACGGAAAGCAGAAGCCGTTATCACCTTGTCCAGACCTTCAGCACCGCAGAAACGAGCCTGTGCAAACGGCAGGTCCTTAGACAAGCAGAGCACTACCGTGTTCTCGAGCGAAGAAGCCTCTTGGTTGAAGCGGCGCACGCTGGCGGCGCAAACGCCCGTATCAATGCTGGGGAATATATTGATGACCACTCTCTGGCCTTTGAAGTCCGAAAGTGACACTTCGCTCAGATCAGCCTTAACGGCTGTAAAGTCGGGAGCTACTGAACCTACGTTCGGCAGCTGGCCGTTCGTATTGATGTTGATTTTACCTTGCAATGTTACTGTTGCCATAACTGAATAATCCTGTTAGAAATATTTTATACTCATTTGTGAATTGTCTCACTTGTACTCCTAAAACAAGAAGGCAATCGTATTGTTCAGCGCACACGTATCATACTCAGCCCGTCGCGCATGGGCACGATCAGATTCTCCACCCGTTCGTCTCGGGCTATCGTATCATTGAAGCGCAGGATCGCCTGCGTCTGTGCATCGGTAGGGAGAGGATCGGCCACCACCTTTCCGTCCCAAAGGGTATTGTCGGCCAGGATGAGAGCGCCGGCAGGAAGGTGATCGATTATCGCTTCGTAATAGCTGACGTACTGCCTCTTATCCGCATCGATATAGACCAGATCGAACTGCTCGGCACGAACCAAATCGGGCAAGAGGTCTAACGCCTCACCGATATGCAGTCTGATCTTCGCACCCAGTTCGGAAGCGTCCAAATAGGTACGGATGAAGTCCTCCATCTCATCGTCATGCTCCAGCGTGTGCAGCACGCCGTCATCGGACAAGCCCTCCGCCAGACACAAAGCCGCATAGCCCGTATAGGTGCCGATTTCCAGAATGCGTCGGGGACGCATCAGCCGGGCGATCATCGACAAGAAGCGTCCTTGCAAATGCCCCGAAAGCATACGCGGACGCATCAGATGCAGATGAGCATCTCGGTGTAGGCGCTGTAGCAAAGGCGGCTCGGGCGAAGTATGCCCCTCGATATACTCTTCTATCGTCATTTATTCGCGTGAGATCAGATATTTCACCAGGTCTATTTCGAGCGCAGTCGTAGAACCATCCTTACCACGCAGGCCACGCATATAGGCCACCTTATCCTCCGGTGTCAGGAATTGTGCATCTATCAGATGGAGCAAAGCTGCCTTCAGGCCGTCCGTATGCCCCTCCGGCACTTGTTCGTAAGAGGTGATCACACCATAAGAAAGGGCCAACTTCCGAATCACTGACTCCTCGTAACAGATGGCATAGACGGGAACTCGTCCGCGAAACGCCGCCAACGAACGAGCCGTCGCACCCGTATAAGAATCCGTAATGATCGCTTTCACGCCCAATTTCCCCACGCTCTTCACCGCTTGTTTGGCGAGGAATGCCGTTGTCGTCAGGTCATCGGCATCGTAAGAGATGCGGATGTCGTTGGCAGCTATCTTGCTTTTTTCGGCTTCTTCGATAATGCGGCTCATTGTCTGCACCGCCTCCAACGGGTATTTGCCATAAGCCGTTTCGCCGCTGAGCATCACCGCGTCGGTGCGATAATAGATCGCATTGGCCACATCGGTCACTTCGGCACGTGTGGGACGCGGGTTCTTGATCATCGAGTGGAGCATCTGAGTAGCCACAATCACCGGACTCTTGCGCTCCACACACTTGCGTATCAGCATACGTTGGATGGCCGGTATCTTCTCCTGCGGCACTTCTATGCCGAGATCGCCGCGAGCGATCATCACGCCATAGGCCACATCGAGAATTTCGTCAATGTTGTCCACCCCTTCTTGGTTCTCGATCTTGGCAATGATCTTAATGTCGCTACCCTCGGCATCGAGTATCTGCTGAATGTCCAGCACGTCCTGCTTGGTGCGCACAAACGAGTGGGCGATGAAGTCCACTCCCTTACGTATAGAATACTGAATGTTCTTCTTGTCCTTCTCCGTCAGCGAAGGCAGATTGATGCGCACGCCGGGGACGTTCACGCTCTTCCTGCTGCCGAGCACCGAGTCGTTGAACACGACACATCCGAGGCTGTCCTGTCCTTTGGACACGACTTCCAACTCCAAATCGCCGTCGTCCACCAGAATCCGACTGCCCACCGCTACATCTTGTACGAATAGCGGATAGGAAACGCCTATGCATTTGTTCGTCGTCTTTTGGTCGGGATCGGGCTTGATGAGCACATGATCGCCGGCAGAGAAAGAGACCGGTTCGTCACAGATTGTCGTCCGCACCTCAGGACCTTTCGTATCCATCAACACGGCCAAGTGTGGCGACACTGCACGCGCATTGTCTATCACACGGTCGAAGCCCTCCTCATCCATGTGAGCCGAATTGAGTCGGAGTACATTCACCCCCGCCTCGTACAGCGAGCGGAGAAAGTCCACATCGCACCGCAAGCCGGAGATCGTCGCTACTATTTTTGTTTGTTTCATTGTTGTTGTTTGGTAATTACTGTAATCGAATCTGGAGATTGAGTTTAAAAGATAGAGAACCATCCGATTCTTTAACAATCGAGGCATAGTTATGACGTGTCGTACTGGCTCTCTCTAAGTAGGCATTAGCAAAAAGATAATCCTCGAAGCGGTTACGATCATAGAAATGATAGCAAAGGATATCACCATCTTTCTTGACGACCAAATATCCCCCATTCGCATCATAACGACCGTTCCAGAATGTCCCGGGCATCATTCCCAAGGCTGTCGAAGTAAGCAGGTGTTTGATCTTGTACACATAAAAGGAGTATGCCCGAGAATTATACTTCAGTGGATTCTTATCGGCCAATACATCTACCAAATCATGCAACATAGACTTACGGGTATTCAACTGTTCGACGAGAAGACTTGCCATGATTAGTGGCAAATCACCATCAAGCAAAAGGAGATTATCATTAAAGGTCTGATTGTCTATTCCGTCAAAGATCAAGCCTCCTCCATGCCGTCTTATCGCATCAAAGCGTTTGATAACCTTATTTTGCTTCGGGTTTATCGCATTGATTCGTTCGATATCTTCGTCAGACAGATTAGCTCCAACTATTTTAAATGTGAAGTTCGTTGTTTTACTCGCATTCAAGAGAGTAGAATCACCTCCCAGTTGAGATTTTATACTAAAACCCAACTCTGAGTTGATCTTCGTGCGTCTATCATGCAAGACTATACGAATATCTGTTTTGTCTGAAGACTCTGTCTTGTTTGGACGGCAGTGAATCTTAATAGCAAAAGTCTCAGCGGTAAGGACAAAATCAGCACTCTTACCTCTGTTGATTGTTTCAAATAGCTTCGAGACCTCTTCAAGAAATTCTGTCGCGGGAATCCTAAACAAAACCTTGCTTAGAGAAGATAGAATCACAATACTCTTATCTTCTATTCTCTTACTACATACTCCTTCTTTTTCTCTTTGGAGGATTTCAACAATCGGATAGAACAAATCTGTTATCCTTTTCAGGTCTTGCCCCTCTACAGGAGGAAGAGACTCATCAGAAATCGCTGTTTGCAACATAGATGCGTTCGTATCCATCAGCATGCTCATGCGCGACAACTCTGAATGTGTATTCTTTATCACACAATCAGAGCCATCTTTATCCATGCAAGCCGAAGTAATTTGCAGTACATCAATACCCATCTCATTGATGGTATGAAGAAAGTCCGCATCACACCAAAGGTCAGAGATAGCCGTTATTATTTTTGTTTCATTGCTCATATTGAGTAATTACTGGATCGTATATAGTGCTATTTCTTAAACACACTGTTCATGTGCCAATCAAGAAACTCCTTGGCTGGCAAAAATTTATCAGGCAAGAATATTGGCCGACTCTGATACTTATAGAAGAGTTCTGTGACAGCAATATCATCCGCGTAGTCATTGAAGTAATCGGAGACTAAGACTCTGTATTCGGGCGTGACAGTGATATACCCCAAGTCGAAAGCCTTGTCGTGGATAGCGTTCAGGCATAACCCATTACGAGGATTTGTTCTATTATCTTGATCTATTGCCCAAGGCTTGATATGACTCGCAACAAGGAGATCAGGAATAGAGAGACCTGTAATACAACAACGGAGATTGTAGGATGACAAGACTGCACTTCGGAAAAAGCTTTGGTTCACCCTTGTCTTCACAACGGCTTCTCGGTCCTTACCTTCGGGTAAGTCCTGCAGGACAATACCGTTGCTTTCTTCTATTTTCCTATTCTGGAACTTTGCGATAAGCTCTTCGCTCTCATACGAAAGACGCTCCCAATCACCATTGAACTCATTCCACACTTCTTCCTCCAGCTTGCTTCCATTAGTTAGTCCTGTGATGCCTTGTTTCTTCAACTCAGGATCCAAACGTCCGAAATTACCGATCTTCATATTCAGAGCCGAAGGCGTACGCCCAAGTATCTTTGCATACGCAATAATGATAGGATGGGTCTTGCTACTTGCCTTGAAGGGTACCTTGCAATACACATTAAAGGCAATGATGGTTTCCTCTTTGGTCCAATTTGTCCTGAGCATCGTCTATTTCAATTACAGTAGGATCGGGGGCTAATCTTTATACGTCGCCGCCATTTGTTTGCTTATTCCCTTACCAAAAAATCTACGGCCAGTCGGTAACTCTCCAGCCCGAAACCTGATATGATTCCCCGACAGGCGGGTGCTATCACCGACTGCCTACGATAGTCTTCGCGAGCGAAGATAGAACTGATGTGCACCTCCACCACGGGAATGCTGACGGCACGGATGGCGTCCAGCAAAGCCACCGACGTATGGGTATATCCGCCCGCATTGAGCACGACGCCCGAAGCCCCCACCTGTTCGGCCCGATAGAGTGCATCGATCAGCTCTCCCTCGTGATTGCTCTGATAATAATCGATGGAGACATCGGGATAGAGGTGACGCAGGTCTTCGAGATAGGATTCGAACGAACGGCTGCCGTATATCTCCGGTTCTCGCATGCCCAGAGAAGCCAAATTGGGGCCGTTGATAATGTGTATGAGCTTCATAACGATTGACTATCTTTGGAGAAGGATTTTTGGGGCGTTTTTTCCCCTTACAAAGGTACAGATAATTGACAATGATAGAAGACAGCCTCTACAATCGCTACAAAGCCTACCTCAGTCTCGAACTTCACCTCACCCACAACAGTGTGGATGCCTACCTGAAGGATCTGGACAAACTATCCTCTTATCTCACATCCGAGAACAAATCCTACCGAGAAGTCACCTACGACGACCTGCAACACCTCATAGCCCAACTCTACGATCTCGGCATCAGTGCCCGCTCAATAGCGCGTATCATCAGCGGCATCAAGAGCTTCTTCCGCTTCCTTCTGCTTGAGGAGTATATCGAGAACGACCCCACGGAGTTGCTCGAAAGCCCTCGCATAGGCATCCACCTGCCCACGGTACTCACCATCGAGGAGGTCGATCGGCTCATCGGTGCCATCGACATGACAGCCCCTGCAGGGCAGCGCAATCGTGCCATGCTGGAGATACTCTACAGCTGCGGACTGCGAGTGAGCGAGCTCACGGGGCTGAAGTTCAGCAATCTCTTCCTCAACGAATCTTTCTTGCGCGTCGATGGCAAAGGTCGCAAGCAGCGTCTCGTGCCGATGAGTGAGGCAGCTGTGTCCGAACTGCGGAGCTATCTGGCCGATCCCGAACGCCCGGATCCGATACGCGGACAGGAGGAATTTGTCTTCCTGAGCAATCGAGGCAAAGCCATATCGCGCATTATGGTCTTCGTCCTCATCAAGCAACTGGCCGAGGCGGCAGGCATCAATAAGAGCATCAGCCCGCACACCTTCCGCCACAGCTTCGCCACACATCTGCTCGAAGGCGGGGCCAATCTCCAAGCCATTCAGCTCATGCTCGGGCACGAAAGCATAGCCACGACGGAGATCTATACCCACATCGACAGAGAGACCCTCCGACACGAAATCGAGACCTACCACCCGCGCAACCAATCCTACCGCCCTACCCCCGAAGAAACGGACACGCTTGTGTAAAAAAGCGTGCAGATGTGTTATGATCTCCGACATGCGCGAATGGTCGAGAAAACTCGCGCCAAAATGAAATGATTTTGGCGCCATTTCGGAAAAATTTATGCGCAAGATCTGAAAACTTTTGGCGCGTACTTCTCATCGTTTTTGGCGCCGGAT
The DNA here is from genome assembly GCF_003096695.1 of Porphyromonas loveana. GTDB lineage: Bacteria > Bacteroidota > Bacteroidia > Bacteroidales > Porphyromonadaceae > Porphyromonas > Porphyromonas loveana. The sequence goes on from NZ_QEKY01000006.1 coordinate 28,095, forward strand.
TCTCGGAGTTTTCAGCTCATAATTTTGGGAAATACACTTCAACCCACTCAATGCACCGCCAAGGGTTAAAAAAGGTGTAGCCTCCCGATCGTCTCCGAACTGAACAATATATTATGCCCCTTTGTCCTACTTTTGTGACGGACGCCGACCGACCGAATCATCGGAGCGACCTACAAAACAGACTGACAATGGAGAAAAAAGAATTTCAGTCGGGCGAACGTGTAGCCCGATTTGCCGATATAGAAATCCTCAGCTACAGGGCAGATAGGTTTGGGCAACTGAGTCCTGAGCAAAGGATACTGTGCTATCATCTTGCCGAGGCAGCTCTGCGAGGGCGCGACATCAGTACGGTACAGAACTGCCGCTACAATCTATGGGTGCGTATGCTCATGGAGCGCATCTACCGTCATCTGAGAGAGCAGCCCCGCACCGACGAATTTGGCTTGCTGGAAGAGTATCTCTTCTGCATTTGGTTTGCCAATGGTATCCATCACCACTACAGCGGCAGCAAGTTTATCGCCCGCTTCAGTGCAGACTACCTGCGCACGGCACTCAGGGATACGGCTACAGAACTGGAACCTGAGGAGCTGACACTGCTGGAGCGTGTGCTATACGATGCCGACTTCCTCCCCAAACGGACCGAGCAGAGCGGCGACAAGGATCTGATAGCTGCATCGGCTGTCAATTTCTACACTCCGGGCATCACCCAAGCCGAAGCCGAAAGCTATTACCGGACGCTGCAAGAGGCTCTCCCCGAAGGCGAAAAAGAATGTCCGCCGAGCTTCGGTCTGAACACGCGCCTGACGCGCTCCGTCTCGGGCGAACTCCATGAAGAGGTGTGCCGCGCAGGCGGGCTCTACGGCGAAGCTATCGATCATATCATCACAGCCCTCGCCGACAGCATGGCATACGCCGAGAACGAGCAGCAGCGGACAGCCCTCCGACTGCTCAGCGACTACTACCGTACGGGAGACTTGCGACTATACGATCGCTTCTGCATCGACTGGGTGGGAAACAAAGAGACGAGGATAGACTACATCAACGGCTTCACCGAGGTATATGCCGACCCCATCGGTCTGCATGGCAGTTGGGAAGGACTCGTCCACATGCGGGACGAGGAGGCGAGCGAACGCACGCGGATCATCAGCGAACATGCCGGTTGGTTCGAAGCCCATTCACCCATCGACTCGCGCTTCCGCAAGCAAGAGGCGCGCGGCGTATCGGCTACCGTGGTCAATGTGGTGACCATCGCCGGCGACAGCTATCCGGCCACGCCGATAGGGATCAACCTGCCCAATGCTGATTGGATCCGCGCCTGCCACGGCTCCAAGTCTGTCACGATAGACAATATCACCGACGCATACAACCATGCAGCCCGCGGCACGGGATTGTACGAGGAGTTCGTCCCCGATGCCGCCATGCGCCGCCTTATGGAAGCGCATGCCGACCTCACGGACAGCCTGCACACCGATCTGCACGAATGCTTGGGACACGGCAGCGGACAACTCCTGCCGGGTGTCGCGGGCGATGCGCTACGCGAGCATGCTTCTACGATCGAAGAGACGCGAGCCGACCTCTTCGCTCTCTATTTTCTTGCCGACAGCAAGATGTTGGAGCTGCAGCTCCTGAGCGATCCGGATGCTTATAAGGCTAACTACTATAAGTATATGCTCAACGGACTGATGACTCAGCTCGTGCGCATCAAACGAGGCGAGAAAATAGAGGAAGCGCACATGCGCAATCGCGCGCTCATCGCACGCTACGTTCTGGAACAGGCGGAACCTCGGGGCTATATGTCCCTTAGTGCCGAAACAGGCAAGACAGTTCTCTCTATCAACGACTACACAGGCGTGCGCAACATCATCGCCGAATTGCTCGCCGAGGTGCAACGCATCAAGAGCGAAGGGGACTATCCGGCAGCAAAAGCCTTGGTGGAACGCTACGCCATACACATAGATGCGGCACTGCACAGAGAGGTTTTGGAGCGTTATGCCGCATTGGAGATAGCGCCATACAAAGGTTTCGTCAATCCGGTGCTGACACCGATCTACAACACGGAGGGAGTGATGACGGATGTGGAGATAGCTTATACCGAGGGTTATGCCGAGCAAATGCTCCGCTACGGTGAAGTGTACGGCTATCTCTCCACAGAAAGTCCGCTCAAACAAGAAGCTCGCCGACTGCGCACACTCCTACGACGAGCGATGGACGGAGTACTATCCGCCAGTATGCGCGAGAAAGGATTGGAGTACGGGATCAACTTCGGTGTCACCCGTGAGCATCTGCTACGGCTGGCACGCACGGCCGATGCCACGGCTCAGCTCGCCGACTATCTATGGAGACGCAACGTGCGCGAAACAAAGATACTGGCGACGATGATCTATCCACCCCGGGAGCTGACGCATGAGCGGGCCACGCAGCTGCTCCGAGAAGCTGAGAACATCGAACTTCGCGAGCAACTGACAGCCAATTTGCTGGAGAAAATGCCCCACGCCATGCAAAGCATCGGGCGCTGGATGGGGGATCCGTCCGCCACACCTGCCATGATAACCGGCGCATTCATGCTCGCGGCCCGACTGCTGACGCGAGGCGTACTACCGGAAGCGGGTACAGAGGAGATGCTCATCATGCGCGCTATCGCATACCTGACGGACGAAAAAGAAACGACAGAGCTCCGTCGTGCTGCCGCACTCACGCTCAAACGCTACGGCCGCAACACAGCGGAAAGAAAACAGAAGGTGCTGCATCTCCTGCCCGAAGTGAGCCAAGATACAGCACCTGTACTGCACGAACTCTGCAAAGACATTCGCTTCGAGCTCGATTTCTATAGCGAGTAATGCGCAGAAAGCGCAGTCACTAATCTATCATCGTAAAGCCCGTATAGGGTACCAGACAGTCGGGGATGCGGATGCCTTCGGCTGTCTGATTGTTTTCGAGGAGTGCAGCCACTATACGCGGCAGAGCCAATGCACTACCGTTGAGGGTGTGGCAAAGCTCTACTTTCTTGTCGGCATTGCGGTAGCGACACTTCAGACGATTGGCCTGGAAGCTCTCGAAATTGGACACGGAGCTAACCTCCAACCAACGTTCTTGGGCTGCTGAATAAACCTCGAAGTCGTAAGTAAGTGCCGAAGTGAAGCTGATGTCACCTCCGCAGAGGCGCAGGATGCGCCACGGAAGGCCGAGCTTATCAACCAGACTCTCCACATAGTCAACCATACGATCGAGCTGCTTATAAGAATGCTCGGGCTTATCGACGCAGACGATCTCTACCTTATTGAACTGGTGCAGACGATTCAAACCACGCACATCCTTGCCATACGAACCGGCTTCGCGACGGAAGCAAGCCGAATAGGCGGTCAGACGCACGGGCAATTCGTCCTCGGAGAGGATAACATCGCGGAAGATATTGGTCACGGGGACCTCAGCCGTAGGAATCAGATAGAGGTTGTCCGCAGTGGCATGGTACATCTGCCCTTCCTTGTCGGGGAGTTGTCCGGTTCCATAACCGGAGTCTTCATTGACAAGGTAGGGAGGTTCTATCTCAGTGAAGCCGGCATTGCGAGCCTCGTCCAAGAAGAAATTGATGAGCGCACGCTGCAGGCGCGCCCCCTTACCCTTGTAAACAGGGAAGCCGGCACCCGTGATCTTGACACCCAATTCGAAGTCAATGAGATCGTATTTCTTGGCCAGTTCCCAATGCGGCAGCTTCTGTTCGCTAAGATCGGGCACGGATCCGCCTGACGAAATGCAGATGTTGTCTTCTGCTCCATTACCCTCAGGCACCGAGGGGTGAGGCAGATTGGGGATGAGCAACAGGTGGGTGCGGATTTCATTCTCCAGCTCAGCTTTCTTCTCTTCCAGCTCGTGACTGGCGGCTTTCATATCCGCCACTCGGACACGGATGGCCTCAGCCTCATCCTTCTTGCCCGCTTTCATCAAAGCACCGATCTCCTTGGCGATAGCGTTCTGCTCCGCCAAAGAAGCATCCAAACTCTGCTGGGTCTCGCGACGCTGCTTGTCGAGGTAGATAACCTCGTCGAGGATGGCGGTCGCATCGAAGTGTTTGATCGCCAAGCGGCGGATCACTTCGTCTCTGTCCTCGATGATTTGCTTGAGTGTCAGCATATAATATCCTAAAAAACAAAAGGCAAATCTCCAAGGCGGTTACAGCCTATAGAGATTCGCCCCTTGTTGTGATTAACCTATAGCGTATTCGCTTTCCTTATGCTTCGGCCTTAATCGAAACGTACGAACGGTCGTTCTTCTTGCGGGTAAATACTACCACACCAGACTTCAGAGCATACAAGGTATGATCCTTACCGATGCCTACGTTCTCACCCGGATGGTGTACCGTACCACGCTGACGAACCAGAATGTTGCCGGCTTTGGCCGTTTCTCCACCGTATACTTTCACGCCAAGACGCTTGCTGGCCGACTCACGACCGTTCTTGGAACTACCAACACCTTTTTTATGTGCCATGATTCTTTCTACTTTGCGGGTTAAACTTATGCAACTACTTCCTTCACCAGAACTTCCGTAAACTGCTGGCGATGGCCATTCAGCTTGCGGTATCCTTTTCTTCTCTTCTTGTGGAAGATGAGCACCTTGTCTCCCTTTACAAGAGGAGTCAGCACTTCACATACCACCTTAGCACCCGATACCAGTGGCGAACCAACTGTAACAGCACCATTGTTGTCGACGAGGAGAACCTTGTCGAACTCTACTTTCGCACCACTTTCTACATCTTTGATGTGGTGTACGAACAACCGACGGCCTTGCTCGACCTTCATCTGTTGTCCCTGAATGTCTACGATAACGTACATTACTTTATACTACTAAACTTGTTAGCCCCGTATGGTGGAACGGTTTGTGCGCCGCACACTTCTATAACCATACATAGGAATTTCGACCGCAAAGATAACATTTCCCTACAATTACGCGCCAAAAATCACAGAGAATCTTTCTATTTCGCTGTCTCCCACACCAATAGCGAGATAATTTCATCGAAGGCAAAACAAATCCGAGGTGATGCAAAAGACTCCGCCGGGCGACTAAAACCACAAACAGAACTACGCGCCGGAAAAATTCTGCATATGGTGCAAAAAAACATGGCGCATAATTTTTTTCGATTACGCGCCATTTCCATTTTATTTTGGCGCCATTTCCCAAATTATTTGGCGCGTATTTTCACGAAATCAGGTGCCATATTTCGGTCGTTTCCGGCACGTCTTTTTCCATGAGAGGCTTATTGGCCGGAAGCTGAAGAGTGGGTATTTTTTCGAAGCGTGCATCAACGCAAAGGCTCTCTACGTCACACCCTTATCGGAGTATGGCGTAGAGAACGAGCGCGTTAAGCCATGTAACTGTGAATTTACTGGGTGAGATTGAAACGGAAGCTCACACCGAAGTTGCTGTTTCGGATGGGGAAGGAGGCCGAGCTTACGAGCGGATGATTCATATCCCAGTCATAGTAAGCTCGCAGTGTGAGCATACGGCTGATGTCGTAGTCGGCACTGACGTTGATCTTATGGCTGATATTGCCATTGGTCGCCTGCGTATAGTTTTCTTGTATCTTGCGAATAAGTGTGAGCGTGCGGCTATAAGCATAATTCACACGCACGGTCAGAGCACCTCCGGTGCGCGGAGTGGCCTGATTGGTCGCATTGTTGTCGGAAGACTTTCCTCCTTTTTTGCGCGCCGGACGAGTACGTTGCCAACCGACGAGCTTAGCAAAATTGTCAGCCTTGTAGCTCATTCCCAGCGTGATCTGATCTTCATTGGACTCGACAAGCTGATAGGCCAAGAGATTCAGGTTCAGTCGGCGTGTCTTTCTGTAGTCCGTATTCACGCCCAGCCCACTCATAAAGGTGAGTTCTACGCCGAGCAGTGGAGCGAAACTGTCCTCCATACGCACAAACGGGATGTCGTAAGGCATAGAGGCAACAGGGGTCATCGAAAGGGGATCGGAAGCATCGGCCAGAAAACCTAAGCTGCTGCCATCTCCCATCCCTACCCAACCGAGGTAAGAGCTATAACTGTCCACATTGTATATCCCGCGATAAGCATGGTTGATACGAACTGAGCGGAAGAGTTTCTTGAAGAGCTCCAGCTTATTGAGACCCGTATAAGAGATATTCCAATTGGGCAGGAGAGAAGAAAGAGACGGGAAGGGCGACAGACCGATCTTGCCTACGGACTTCTGCGAATAGGCACTGAGGAAAGCGGGAATGAGGACATCGGCCGAATTGAGCGACACAGCACTACCGTCGAGCGAAACGGGCTGTCCAGCCAAGCTGCTGCCCGCCAGGAATCCGGCATTGGGATAGGTGGCTCCTCCGTACTGCGCCATGATGCGTGCGGCAATGATGGCACGATTGTTGAGGAACTGATTGAAAGCATCGGAAGCATAGCCGGTGGACCCGGACGAACTGCTAAACATGCCCTTGAGACCAATAGTCGTCATCACAAAGTTACCGCCATAGGTACGCGGCATGCCTTCATAAACATATTGTGTCTGGGTCTGTCGTGTGTCGGTACGATTGGCCGTGAGGTTGATGCGCAAGTCGCGAATCGGCTCAAGCGTCATCCTCACCTCGAAAGTATTGCTCTCGGCATAGACGGCAGGCGACACATTTTCTTGTCCTCCGATCAGCCAACCATTATGGGCAGCCTTCTCTACAAAATCTTCTCCTGCGAAGCCAAATGCAAAGCCCAAACCCGGAGCCATGACACCATCGACAGAGCCTTGTCCGCCCGCTGCTTTGATATTCGGCAGGAAGCCGGGCAGATTGAGTCCGGAGGTTTGCTTATAGTTGATATTGACGTTCTTGAGCATCATCAGCGCATAGATCATTCGATCGCCAACAACGCCGAGGGTCCGGTCGGAACCACTCCGACGAGGAGGCGTAACAGTGACGTTGATCTCGATGCTATCCTTGTTGAGAATGATAATCGTGTTCTTGTCTTTGAACTTGGTCTTGATGGGATAAGTCTTGCCGTTAGGACTAAGCGCTGTGACACGTACTTTCTTGGATGCAAATGTGTGCTTGAGCGTAACCGTAGAGTCAGGGAAGAGGCGAATCTTTCTGGTCAGTGGTTTAGGTGCGTTCCGAGTGGGTTCTTTCTTGTCGGGGTTGGTAATCCGCTGCTCGAGACGTTTGAGATAATCAAACTTGCGATAGAGGGTAGTCAGATTGAACTGCAACGGAATGTCGAGCGTCATCTGATTGCGAATCGTATTACCGATAATCTGATTGGAGAAAGTCTTCGCCCCGCGATCCCAATTGTATGTAGCGTTGTAGCTGAGCGTTCCGTTGATCCAATTGAGCATAGGTATGACGGCAGTCGGGAGGGTGTACGCGACATTTGCCAACTGATCGTATGCGATAGGAGTACCCAGCTCGGCAATACTGCGGCGCACCGAATCTCGCCAGATCTTATATTCGTCCGGTGCCAACTCCTTATTCACCTGCACATGAGGCTCTTCGATGCGGGCGTTGGTGCCGCTGCGGAAATTGACCTTTACGCTATGAATTGGATTCCAATTAACGGCAAGACTGCGATTCCACAAGAAGTTCTGCATGAAAGTCACAGGCAACTTATCCCCTTCTCCCACACCATAGGTGAAGTTGCGTACCTGCTCTTCCGAATATGTACGCGCCATAGAGGTCTGGAAGGTAATCTTAGAGGGAAGCGGATTGATACTAAAGCCCTTCAGATAGGCTCCGGCATTCTTAATCTTGGCAAAGGGTTTGATCGGTTTGAGAATAGGAGAATAGTCATAGATCATCCCCGCATTCCAGTTCAGATCGGTATTATACTCCATATCAGGATTGGAGCGTTCATTCTTATTATATGCGTAGCTGAAGGAGAAGTTGGCAGGATCATAGGGCATCGGACGCTTGCTCTTTACGTTTACACGGATGTTGTTCAACGCCAGACTACGCGACGTCAGACGATTTTCGCTCAATCGACTGAGTGAGTCTCGTGCAGCTTTATTAGGCAGGGCATCCAATGCGTCTTTGAACAAGATGTCTTGATCGAAAGGATTGTACTGGGGCGATATCTTCTCATCGGATACTGAATAGTAGAAGGGGATGCTGATCTGCGCTTTCTCGGGGAAGAATTTGCCCAACTCCAAATTGGTGGAAACATTGATCGTACGCGTATCCTCGATGGCACGCTGTGAGAGTGATTCGTCCAAGGCTCCAAAACCAGCTGTGATCATCTGACCACGCATATTGATCGAGCCCAAATCGCTCAATTGCATATTGATAGTAGTATTGGCTGCCCAACCACCATCTTCGTCATAGTCGGTGAGTCGGAGTTCATTGACCCAGATCTCGGCACTTTTGATCTCCGTACTATTATTGCGAATACCGATCATGATGGTCTTGACGTCACTAAGAGTCGGATTACCCATCACACTCACAGTATTGCTCGTATTCTCAGGATCAGGCTCGGAAAAGAGCCGATAGAAGTCTGCAGCGGGGTTGCCGGCAGCCTTCTCGCGGTTACGTTTGGTCTTGATGTCTGTCAGAGCTGAAAGACGAAAGTCAAACATATTCGATTTGGGCCAAACCGTTTCTCTGTCATTATCACTATTGGTCGTGTACGTCCCGAAGGGAGTCAGACGCAGAGGGATAGAGTATTCGTAATAGTTGTTACGGTAGTCCGTACCCAAACGAATAAAGACGGAGAGATCGCCATTGCCGGTCAAAGTGCCATCTTCCTCCAAAAGACGCTCGGCATGCGTAAACATCTGCAACTTGCGGTAGCGTCTAAGATCATAGCCTGTGTTCTTATAAACGGCGCGAGCGTCACCGGGAGCGAGCATGCGCACTTTGAGGCTCATAGACTGCTCGTTCTGCTGCGTGCTCTGTGCTTGCTGAGGATCGAGCGAACGAAGGACACCGGGAGGCAATACGTAGTTCACCGGCTTGCGGTCTCCATTCTCTTCAATATTGACTGTACTCACTTCCAACTTCGCGTCAGACACGGGGGTGAGGTTGGGGGCATGTAATTCTCGTTCGTACTGACGCCAATCTCCTCTCACCAACTTGAAAGTACCGAAACGCAATACGACCTCTTCGGAAAAATCTGTCAGGTAAACACGCATGAAACGGATCGTCTTGAAGTCCGTGATGCCGCCGATCTTACGCTCAAACTCGCGCACGGGCACTTTGAACTGGTACCACGTGACGGACTCCTTCTTGCCATTTCGCAATTCAACTTCACGTGTTCGCGAATCAACGATGTAGTTCTGTCCCACAACCATCTTCGTAGGATGTAACTCCACGCGGTACTGAAAATACTTCTCGATCTCCGTCAGCGTATAATCTTGATTGATGTCTTCCACATCGGGGACCAAACGACTGGCCACACTATAGCCGGTTACATCGTTAGATGCCTCTGCAGAGTTACCCTCTACACCGTTGTACTGCTTGTAACGGTCGAGGATCGATTTGCGTTGCTCGTCATAATCAGTTCCGCGATAGTGGTGGAAGTCGTCTCCGCCCGGGTCATTTATGGGACTAAACGGGTCCTGACTCCAACGGGCAAGCGTATCGGGAGATACAATAGAGGTCAAACGTGCGATATACTCTGCGTATGTGGGGAATGCTTTTTCCTCTTCTGTGGATAGTCCGTTGAAACCGACATCTTGCTTCTGGCGCGCACCGGCAGTATTGTCGAAGGCATAGCCTGTTCCTTGTATCTTAGGAACCTTACCCCATACGGTGGTTTCGATTGCTGTGGGATCATCGAATATGGGCAAACCGTTCTCGAAAAATTTCTTTTCATCCTTCAACACCTCCTCGGATATCTCTCCCAAGTTGATGTACATGGAGCCACCCTTAGCCGTACCCTTATTATATATGAATGGATCAAGCAGCCAAAACTCGATGTATTCGATATTGGCAGACTCAAAGTCGCTCTGATCGATCTTACGCATGATACCTCCCCAATTGGTTTGCGGGTTGCCCAAGCGACCGGTCTGAAGCATATCCACCGTATTCAGGTTGTACGGTCCTCTCTCAGCAGGATAGTACGACATGAGCAACGTATGCAGATAGCTGTTCATGTTATAGGTCTGGTCGCGATATGGGAAGAGCTCGGAAGTCCTCACTTCGCGCACATAGTGATTGGAGAGCTGCTCGAGGTCATTCTTCAAGTGAGCAGGCATGGCCGCGGAGTTCTCTCGAGTAAATATAGGGTCGATGTAGAACCAAGCGAGCTTGGCACGGTGTCTGCCATAATCGATATTATTCGTCAGAGACGCTTCGGGGAAGAATATCGGGCCCAGCCCGTCTTGGAAGGGCGTACTGGAGAGCATCCAAGCATACGGATTCATCAAGTCGATATAGCTCTGAGAGCTCTCGAAGTCGTCCAAATAGCTATTGCCCTGTGCATATTTGCTCTGATAGTGACCGGGGATCAGATGCGCAAATTCCGCATTGACGGTGATCTCACTCGGCTTGGTCAGCTCCAAGAAAGGCAAGAGGTCTAAGGCATTCGTGAGCCATTGTGCCTGCGTGCGATAGTTGAGGTTAAGTCCCCAAAGCGTATTCTTGAGAGATTCTTCTCCGATCACAGACTTAGTCGTCAGCGGCATCTCGCTCAAGTGCATGAAAGTACCACCGAGGGAGAAGTCTTTGGAGAAGTTGTAATTCAAGTCCAGTCCCAGCATGGTTTTTCGCTGCATATTCATCAGCCCGCGGTTCTCCAGAGAGACGTTGATGGGCGTGCCGGAAGAAAGAATGGCATCGTTGATAATCGTCACATTACCGGACAGATAATCCACCGTATAATCCACGTTCTCTGTCAACTTCACACCACCGGCTGTCACAACCACCGAACCCGGTGTCACGTTGATAGCCCCCAAAGAAATATCCCCACCCGAAGATGCTTTGTATTCCCCTCGGAAGACAAATTTGTTCTTCTCAGCCACTTGCTGTGCAGCTACGGCAGTCGTATCATACAACTCTTGGAAGCAATACTTAGCGGCTAGTACAGGATCATCGAAAGCATCGGCCAACGTCTTCCCGAAAGGCTCCACCGTAGGCAGGATAACCACACCTTTCTGCGAAAGAATCGTGTACCCGTCCACGAAGTCGAATGTACCATCGGGATAAGGTTCCTGCTTGCTATCCAGTCTATCCATGCCTAAGACACGCAGCAACAACTGTCCCTTGATTTTGCCTTCGTTAATATAGGGCTGATAAGTACCTGCGCTATCGCTCTGGTAGAAGACATTGAGCTTGAACTTTTCCTTCTGTACATTGTACACGCCTCCGCCCAATTGGTAAGCATTCTTCATCATGAAGTTCCAATAGGGAGAAGTTGAGCTCATGGCCGTCCCCTTCAGCAGCTTGACATATAAGTTCTCTGTCGAATTATCCGGCCGATCCGTGGAAAATTCGCCCACCTGGAAAACCTGTCCGTTGTAGGTATATTCGAAAGCTACTGCCAACACCTCATCGGCAGACAGACGCATATTCAAGCTGATATAGCCCAGAATCGTATTGACTGTATAGTCCGATTCGTTCAGCAATCGAGCACTTTCCACCTTTTCATAGTCTCTACCTCCGAGCATGATACCGCTGAGCTGCTGGGTCACCTGGTCTATATAGCGCAGATTGGGCATTGAGAGCAAGGTCTGATAGAGCGTATTGGCCTGATTGGCAGGCAATCCGGCTGTAGCCATCGTAAGCGAGACAGACGGGAGCGTGGTCTTTTCCGGTTCGCTCAGATCCGTAAATGCCACAATATTTCGGGTCTGCGTATTGTCGAAGTTGCCCTTCTTATTGGTTACCCACACTTCGATGCGATTGATTTTCACGCCCGAGCTTATATAAGGGAGTGTCTGGATTGAGCTATTGTAATGGTCGCGGAAGTAGTGACCGAAGAAGAAATGTCGGTTCTCATCGTACTGTCCTGCCGAGATTTCGAACGGTGTCGTCTGTGCACCTCCTTTGGCATTGACACTTCTGGATTCAGCTTCTTGCTGACTGATGACCATATCCACATCCAGTTTGCCGAACTGCATCTTCGTATGCACCCCGAAGAGGCTCGAGCCTCCACGTATCAAAGAATTGCGCGTGCTCATGGACACATTTCCGGCTTCGATCAGCTTAACGATGTCGTCCTCCTCTCCTTCGTAGGCCAGCTTCAGCTTCTTGGAGTCGAAGTCGAACGTACTCTCCGTATTATAGTTCATCCCGAAGTTGAGCTTCGAGCCCACTGTGGCCTGCACATTGGTCTGTATCTTCTCGCTGAAGTCGAAGTAGGAGTGTCTGCGAGCGTTCTCCGGCAGAGAGGGATTGTCGGTGGCGTTACTCTTGGCCCCCATAGCCACTTCGGCCGAACCCTGCGTGCGCAACTTGACTCCGCCCGGGCCGAAAAGCTTCTCGGCCGGTCCGAGGTCGAAAGTCATCTCCAGAGGATCGAAACGCTTGGCCCCGCCTTGACGAGCTTCGGCTCTTTCCTTCTCAATGAAGTAGCGACGGATCGAGTCGCGCTGCATATAGCGCACATACTCGGCAGGCGTATAGGGAATGGGGCTACCCAGCTGTTTGTCACCGAGTTTGGTGATCAGCAGGTAGGTATTGGTCTTTTCGTCATAGACAAACTCGGTACGGATATTCTCCGGTGTCTTGAGGTCAAGAGGATATTTGCCGTCGAGATAGCGATAGTCCTTGGGTTGTGTCTTGCGAACGGGGAAGAGAGTGGTATCGGCAGGCGCCGGCACCTCGGCATAATCGGTATATGAAGACAAATGAGGAACTGCTCCATTGGCAGGGCGCCATGTAGCCAAAGCGAGACCGATCAGAACCGGCAATAGAGCTGCAAGCAGCCGAATGGGATTGTTCTTCTTCGCCATTATCGAGAATAACCGATATCTTCTTTCTTCTCTCAGTGGGTCATTATAGCATCCGCAATGCCCGCTTGATAATATCCTCCACAGCCAATGTGGAGTCCTCTGACAGTATGCTCTTGACCACCTTGCGCACGGCAGGATCGGCAAATCCGAGCATCTTCAATGCGCTCACGGCCTCCTCGCCTATCGCAAGGGTGCCAAGTGCTGCTGTACCGGCTGCAGTACGTGCCGCCGGCATATCCTCGACAGCAGTCTCCAGCTGGATCTTTCCTTTCAGGTCCACAATGATACGTTGCGCTGTCTTCAGGCCTATGCCTTTCACCGCTTTGAGCGCATCGGTCTGCCCCATCGTGATCAGTGCGGCCAATTCCTGCGGTCCGTAGGACGAGAGAATGAGCCGAGCTGTGGTAGGGCCTACCCCGCTCACAGAAGTAAGCTGACCAAAGAGCGTTCGCTCTTCCTTCGTGGAGAAGCCATACAGCAGATGAGCATCCTCGCGAATAAGCTGGGTGATCCAAATAAGTCCTTCCGACTTGCCCTGATAAGCTGAGTAGGTGGTGAGCGAAACGTTCACATCATATCCCACTCCACCACATTCTATTACAAGGTTTGTAGGCGTCAGGCTCACTATCGCCCCCTTGAGGTACTCTATCATCGCTTGCTGCTAATTCAATAACTATAGGAAAGTAACGCAAAAGTAGGGAAAATGTTGTATCAATGCCGTTTATATGTCCTACGGGAGAGGCTCAGTCAGGCAAAGATGGAGGAATAATCTTCTGCGAACGGGAGCCCCAGACGAAGCAGACTGCGGCCTCATGATTCGTACCAAATACACTCGTGTAAAAAAATATGCAGATATGTAATAATCTCCCATCAGCGTAAAGGGTCGAAAAAACTCGCGCCAAAAGGAATTTATTTTGGCGCCATTTCGAGAAAAAATTGGCACCAAATCGAAAAATTTTTGGCGCGTGTCATGGGAGTATTATGGCGCCATACTCTCTTGATTTTCAGCTCGTGATTCCGAGAAATGCGCTCCATCGCTTTCAACGCACTGTCGAGGGTTAAAAAAGGTGATGCAGCATTAGTCCTTTCTGCACGCACATGTTTTGGGGGATTTTTCTGTAATGGATCGGCTCCGGAAAGGGAATCGGCAAGAGGGTTAATGAGCAAAATGATATATTTTTGCCGGTATAAACACAATAACTCCCCTAACGATGAAGCTATGCGCTGGTTTTTGCTCTGTCTCCGTAAGTATGTAGATTTTCGTGGTCGCAGTCGCCGCAAAGAATACTGGTATTTTGTCCTTTTCCAACTTCTCATCTCTCTTATCCCGACAATAGCATTAAGCTATTATAGCGTCAACCAGGCCTTCGGCCAATCCTTCCCGACAGCCATACGAGTGTCGACAATAGCATTCTATCTATTGGCCGTCTTTTTCTTCCTGCCGAACCTTTCCTCAAGCGTACGCAGACTGCATGACACCAATCGCAGCGGGCTTTGGATCCTAATTAGCGTCATTCCTACAATCCTGACTCAAGGAATCCTCATGGCATTCGGGGAACAATGGATGGTGGAGATGGGCGACGGGGAACTTCCCGTCACATTACAGATCATTCTTTTTCTCGGCTTCTTCAATATCTGCGCCTCCATTCTTCTCATTATTTGGCTCGCCGAGAGAGGCACGAAGGGCGACAATCGCTTCGGCCCTGACCCCTTAGCCGACGGAAGCGAAGTGCCTGCGGAGACTCAAACGGGGGAATAATCCTATCCCCAACGCGACTGCATGTCGCTGCAACTCCTGTAGCGGGCAACCGATTATTTGGGCAACCTCATAATAGTGCACGCGAATGTCAATCACGCTCTCGTCTGTTTCGATCAACGCAGCTCCCAAGCGGTAGGCCAATCGGAGGGCATCCGGCTCGAATCGGCAGCCAAAGCTCAGGAAGAGTCCGGCTCGAATCAACTGCTCCGCCAACTCTTTTCCGCCACGAAATCCATGCACGATCCACGGCTGAGCAGGCTTTGCCTCCTTCCTCATAGCCAATAGATCATCCCATGCACGCACCACGTGCAGCATCAGCGGCAGCTCTTGCGATTCGCTCAGGGCTATCTGCTCGGCAAAGGCTACGCGTTGCAGCTCATAAGGAGTGCGACACGCCTTGTCCAATCCACACTCGCCTAATGCCACCACCTCCTGTCGGGAAAGGCTCTCGCGCAGTAAGGTCAATTGCTCACCGTAATTCTCGTCCACGTACCACGGATGTAAGCCCATAGACACATAGGTATCGGGGCGTATGGCTTCGCCCGGATTCAAATTCTGAACACGCAAAACACTTTCGTCGTTTCGCGCTTCGGTATGCGCATGTATATCCAGAAAAATCATGTTATTGGGTATGCTTTTAGGAATTGTATCACCGCTTATGGAACAGGATCGTAACCACTTCCTCCCCACGGATGGCATTTAAGAATACGTTTGATACTCAGCCACAGTCCCCGGATCGGGCCATGCTTGCGTATGGCCTCTACGGCATAAGCGGAACAAGTGGGAGTATATCTGCAGGAGGGTGGCAGCATCGGAGAGATAAACCGTCTGTAGAAATGAATGGGGAGTAGCAGAAGCTGCACAAAAAAAGATCTGATCAGACGCATGTCTCCGCTCCTTTCTCTTTCACAATGAGCGCCACACGCTCCGCAATCCTCATCAGACTTCGGATCATAGCTTTCTCCACGGCACGGTAATCCGGCAGTTCATCGGTAACGACCATGAAGGCAATGGAAGCATGGAATTGATGCTCGCGGAGGACATCGTTGAGCATATGTTTATGCAAGCGAAAGGACTCTCGTACGAGACGCTTGACCCTATTGCGACGTACAGCACGGCGGAATCGCTTCTTGGCCACACTCACCAGCATCGCAGACTGCGCCTCACGCTCTTCATCATGCAGCAGATAGACAACGCGCAGCGGATAAATGACAAACGCCTTCCCTTCACTAAAGATCTGACTGATCTCGTCGCGAAGATGAAGGCGTTCGCCTTTTGTCAATCCGTATGTAGCCGAGGCCGTCATTTCCCGTTGAGGAAACCCTCCAAAGCCATCGCCATGGAAGGATATTGCTCAGTCGGTGCAGCCAAATCGAGACGCAGGCCGGCTTCCTCTACCGCCTTAGCAGTCGTGGGACCGAAGGCGCCTATCTTAATTGTTCCCTGCTCAAATTTGGGGAAGTTCTTGCACAAAGCGGCTATACCTGCAGGGCTGAAGAAGATGATCATATCGTGATCGAGCTTCTCATCGGGTCCAAAGTCATTGCTGACCGTGCGATACATGATAGCAGGACTGTGGTTGACTTTTTTAGCTTCAAGCATATCCAGCAGATCGTGCTTGTGCTCCTCTGCCAACGGGACGAAATAAGTTTCTTTATTATGCTTGGTGATAACAGTCATGAGATCCTCTAACTTACCGGTGGCACCGAAGAAGATCTTGCGCTTGCGATAGACAATATGCTTTTGCAAATAGACTGCCACAGATTCGCTCACACAAAAGTATTTCATCGTCTCGGGCACAGCTACCCGCAACTCTTCACACAGACTGAAAAAATGATCGATGGCCGTACGAGCGGTAAAGATGATGGCCGTATGATCCAGGATGTTTACTTTCTGATTGCGAAATTCTCGTGTACTGACCGACTCCACTTGAATAAAAGGACGGAACACGACTTCAACGCCATGCTTCTGTGCAATATCATAATAAGGCGACTTACCCGCTACGGGTTGTGGCTGCGAGATGAGTATCTTCTTTACTTTTACTGCCATATAGCCATTATTTCTTTATTGTTTACAGACCATTCCAATAATGCCATCATGTAAACCAACGGCAAAATTTCGTGGGCGCAAAGGTATAAAGAAACGTGGAAAAAACCTATTTTTTTGACAGGCAACGGACGTAGCGTTTTGATAATAATGATCAATCGCCAAAGGACAAATATCACGGGCAACAGGTACATGAACCACGAAAGTTGTGGGGCATAAAGATATATGACTGCAACGGGAAAGAGAGCAATACCCCATAACCATTCTAACAACGTATAACTACCTCGCCACAATCGTCTCGTGTCATAATCCGAGAAGAGATAGCCCCACAGCGCGTAGAAGAGCCGCCACAGCCAAAAGAAGAAACAGAAGAAGAGGAACAAGAGGGCGAGAAAGAACAAACTCTCCCACAGCCCCAGTGTCATCAGCTGCCCCTCATCATCCAAGACAAGGTAGCAGGAAATGGAAAGAAGGAGCATACTTTGGATGCGACCGATGAGGACAAAAAGGCGCCGACCGATGTAACGAGGCATGCGCACAAGGAAGACGCGCTCCCGCCCATAGAAGACTGCGCTAAGCAGACGAGCAAAGAAGTGCGGAATACGCGCAGCGACCACCCCCAATGCTCCGAACTGCAGGAGAATGAGACTGACCAATACGTCGTAAATGATCTGTCCTGTCCAGAAAGGTAGTCCCGTCATCTTCTTCTACTTCATGACCACTGCCCACCCTCGATAGGCTCAACCTTGGTCCGACTTATCGGATTTCCCTTTGCTCATTGAGAGGAGTCCGCGGGCAAAGGCGACCCCTCCGAAAGCCACGGCCATCCAAAGGGCATATTTCTGATGAGGCAGTACATCCACCCAATACAGCAGGCTGAGCAAGAGATAGACGATGAGTCCTAAGATAAAGGACGATATGGCATGAGCCAAAAGTTTGCGTCGTGTAGTGGATTCCATCGGGGGCTTTATTTATATGTGTCAAAACTCGGAAGTGAAGTGGAAGCGGATGTCGGGGAAATCCTGCTGCGCCATGCTGAGCACATAGCCCGAATCGGCCAGATAGACATCCCGCCCTTCAATATCCTTGGCAATATACTGCGACTTGCGCTTCTTGAAGGCCTCCAAAGCCTCGGGTTTGTCGCTCTCTATCCAGCAAGCTTTGTACAAGCTGATAGGCTCCCAACGACACTGAGCCCCATACTCATGCAAAAGACGGTACTGAATCACTTCGAACTGGAGCTGCCCCACCGTACCGATGATCTTACGTCCGTTGAACTGATTGGTGAAGAGCTGAGCGACACCCTCTCCCATGAGTTGGTCGATGCCCTTGGCCAGCTGCTTGGCTTTCATCGGATCCTGATTTTCTATGTATTTGAAGAGCTCCGGCGAGAAACTCGGCAGGCCGCGGAAGTGGAGTTCCTCTCCCGATGTCAGCGTGTCACCGATCCGGAAGTTGCCCGTGTCTGGCAGACCGATAATATCACCCGCAAAGGCTTCGTCCACCGTCTCCTTACGCTGCGCCATGAAGGCCGTAGGGCTGCTGAAGCGGAACTGCTTGCCCAGACGGATATGCTTATAGTTGACATTGCGTTCGAAGCGTCCGGAGCAGATCTTGACAAAGGCAATACAACTGCGGTGGTTGGGATCCATATTGGCATGTATCTTAAAGACAAAGCCCGTGAATCCCTCTTCATGCGGATCAACCGCACGCTCCACAGCGGCTATGGGACGAGGCGATGGGGCTATCTCCACGAAACAGTTGAGCAGCTCCTGTACACCGAAGTTGTTCAATGCCGATCCGAAGAAGACCGGCGCAAGCTGTCCTGCCAGATACTCCTCCTTGTCGAAGGGCTGGTACACACCGTCTATCAATTCAATATCGGCACGTAGCTTCTCGGCCTGCGCCTTGCTCATATAGTTCTCCAGCTCCGGCGAACTGAGATCATCGAAAGCCACGCTCTCCGTGATACGTTGCTTATCGGGCGTAAAGAGGTTGAGTCCCTGTTCGTATATATTATATACCCCTTTGAAACGTTGTCCCATATCAATGGGCCATGAGAGGGGTCGCACACGAATCTGCAATTCCTCTTCCACCTCATCCAGCAAGTCGAAGGGGTCCTGCCCCTCACGGTCCAACTTATTGATGAAGACAATGACAGGAGTCTTGCGCATACGGCACACTTCCATCAGCTTACGCGTCTGCACCTCCACCCCTTTGGCACTGTCGATAACGATGATAACACTATCGACAGCCGTAAGTGTGCGGAATGTATCCTCGGCAAAATCCTGGTGGCCGGGCGTGTCGAGGATATTGATCTTGTAGTCCCTGTAATTGAATCCCATAACAGACGTAGCCACCGAGATACCGCGCTGCCGCTCTATCTCCATCCAGTCGCTCGTCGCTGTCTTCTTGATCTTATTGCTCTTGACAGCTCCTGCCACATGAATAGCCCCCCCGAAAAGGAGCAGCTTCTCGGTCAACGTCGTTTTACCGGCGTCGGGGTGACTGATGATGGCGAAGGTGCGCCTCGAATTGATCTCGTCCGTATAGGTACTCATACTTATTTTGTTCTGTTTTAGGCTGCAAAGTTAGCGAATCTTAGCTGTAGTCAGGGAGATGGCACGATCTTAATCTCTGCTCCGACTTCCATCACTTGCAAAATCAGATCATATCTACATTGCTATCCATTTACCCATGTTGCAAAAAAATCTCCCCACGCCTTGCGACATGGGGAGACTCCACTGTGAAAAATGATAGAGGTTCGTGGCGGACTCGAACCGCCGTAGACGGTTTTGCAGACCGTTGCCTAACCACTCGGCCAACGAACCATTGCGGGTTGTGACTGCAAAGAAAAGACATTTTTCCATACCGACAAACTTTTTACCCCTCTATTCTCACAAAAGTGGCCCAGCCCATACATTACCTACTTGACAGAGGTTCCCTACCCTTTCGTCAGCTTACATGAGGCTTTCGAGCGAGAGAGAAAACAGAAGCATTTGCGTGATAATAAAAAAATGCTACTTTTGCCGACGGAATCGCCCAAGGGCAGATTTCACGGGGTGTAGCGCAGTCCGGTTAGCGCACCTGCTTTGGGAGCAGGGGGTCGTGGGTTCGAATCCCGCTACCCCGACAAACTGAAAATCAGGGAGTTAGATACGTCTGGCTCCCTTTTTTCATTCTCTTTTTTATACCATTTGGAACCCGAATAGCCCCTTTTTAGCCCCTTTTCTATGCAAATTCAATGAAAATTCGATGAAAATTATTCTGATCATTCGTCCATGAGGGAGAGTGTGTGACATAAACAGCATCTGCATATTTGGTAGCAGGGAGAGGACTTAAGGAGGTATCTCTAACGATGCACGCGTCCACATTTAGGGTGTTTTGGTCTGAATTGGTTATTTTTGGGGGGTAATATCGAAGAAATACAGTCTACAACACTGATGAAACGCAAGACGCTCAACCTCAGTGGCAGGCTCTTCTCGCTGGAGAAACCCGCCGTTATGGGGATCATGAATATCACGCCCGACTCTTTCTATTCCGGCAGCCGCCTATCCGACACGGACAGCATACGAACACGCGCCCGAGAGATCGTGGAAGAAGGAGGGACTCTGATCGATGTAGGGGCCTATTCATCACGTCCAAACGCGGAGAACATATCTGCCCAAGAGGAGATGGAACGACTGCGTCCTGCACTGCAATTACTGCGAGATGAGTTTGCCGAAGTACCCGTCTCTATCGACACCTTCCGTGCCGATGTAGCCAAGATGTGCGTAGAAGAATACGGCGTGGCCATCATCAACGACATTTCGGGCGGGCAACTTGATGCCGATATGTACCAGACGGTTGCCGCCCTGCAGGTGCCCTATATCCTGATGCATATGCGAGGCACACCCGCCACGATGCAGAGCCTTACGTCTTACACGGATATTGCCGTGGATATTCTGGACTACTTCGTGGAGCGCGTGGGGCAATTGAGAGAACTGGGGCTGCACGACATTATTCTCGATCCGGGCTATGGCTTCAGTAAGACATTGGAGCAGAACTACGAGCTACTCTCCCGTCAAGAAGAGGCATTCGGAGAGTTAGAGTTCCCCATCTTGGTTGGCATCTCACGCAAAAGCATGATATACAAACTCTTCGGCACCACACCCGAAGAAGCACTCAACGGTACCACTGCATTAAATATGTACAGCGTCCTGCACGGAGCGGACATACTGCGAGTACACGACGTCCGTGCTGCCGTGGAAGTATGCAGCATAGCCGAGAAGCTCGGGGCCTTCAGATAGAGAAAGGATAGACAGATACAGTATCAGATTCATTCACCCCTCAATCCAAACAAGCGTATGTTCCTACAATTTACCCTAAAGGATATAATCGACATCTTGCTCGTCGCCACGCTGATCTATACGATTTATACCACGTTCAAGCACTCGGGCAGCAAGGCACTATTCTCCGGTATCCTCACTTTCTTTGTCCTCTGGGTTGTCGTTTCGCAGATATTCCAGCTACGTCTGATGGGGGCTATTCTCAATCAGTTTGTCAGCTTAGGATTCTTCGTCTTGGTGATTCTCTTCCAAGGCGAGCTGCGTAAGATGCTCACCGCCATCGGCTCCACTCGCAGGTGGCGTTCGATCGCACGCCTCATCAACAAGGGAAAGCGCGAACAAGAACTGCAAAACGAACGCCGCATCATCGCTCCTCTGATGCTCGCTTGCATGAACATGGCGCGCAAGAAGAGCGGCGCCCTCATTGTTATCCAGCAGGGGATGGATCTGACCACCTTTGCACATACGGGCGAGGTGTTTCGTTCCGAGGTGAATGCCCGACTGATCGAGAACATCTTCTTCAAGAATAGTCCGCTTCATGACGGTGCCATGATCATCGCCGACAACAACATCATTGCTGCCGGCTGCATCCTACCGGTGGCAAACAATACAGATTTGAATAAGGATTTGGGGCTACGGCATCGCTCAGCACTCGGTCTCTCACAGGAGACAGATGCCAAGGTTATCATCATCAGCGAAGAGCGCGGCAAGATATCCTTCGCTTTCCGCGGAGAGATCCATCAGGATATCACCACGGACGCACTACAGCACTTCCTCGAAAATTAGTCGAGAGCGTTTTTCTCAGAAGTTGAGAAAAACGTAGTGGTACAGGATCTCCATCATCTGACGAGAGGAGATAAGCAAAGCCACAACAAAGCCGATCAGGCTATACGTCCACAACCGAATCGAATCACCGGCATACACAGCTGCCGGATCGGCAGCAAACGGAGGTTTCATCCATTTGACTCGCGCCCATATATAGACCCGATAGACAAGATAACCGATCAATAGGCCGAATACAAGAGCCGGTATCACATCGGTAATGAAGTGCACGCCTATATAAATGCGGCTATACATCACGAGGGCTACTGTACTAAAGATTGTCCAAGTATAGAATTTATTGCGGAATATGAGTGAAGTGAGGACAGCCAACGACACGTAGTTGATCGTATGCCCCGAGATAAATCCATATTTTCCTCCCCGATAGCCATAGACCGTCTTCACGTAGTCCATAAACTCCGGATGATGCGTGGGACGAAAACGCGTAAAGACGGGTTTGAAAAAGGATGAAGAGAGCTGATCACAGATGAGAACGCTCAGTAGTACCGCCCCGAGAATAAAAGCAGCTTCCTTCGGCGGCTTTTTATAAAAGAGGAAGAAGAGAAAAACCACGGCCATGATGACCCACGGCCACTTGGCGGAGATCAGGAAGAAAAAGGCATCGAGAAAAGGATGATGTATGCCGTTGAGCGCAAGGAAAAGCTCCCTCTCTACGACCAATAGGTGTTCCAAAAACATATACTCAGCTACAATAATCGACCTGCGACACGGGCGCATTAATGCGTGTAAGGACGGCCGCAGGCAGCCACCCCTCCTTGCCATCGGCCAGCTCAATGGGATACCAGTCGCCGATGGCCTCCCCTGTAATCTTAACACGCGTGCCCTCGTGAAGTTCAAATAGCGTCGTCCCGTCTTCGTCGGGAGAGCTCTTCACGTTGGCTTGCGCCGCCATCATAATACAATAGCTATCGTCTTGGAAATCGGCCTTGCGGTTATAAGCAGCCAGATTGAAGAGGATGGCAAGAAAAAGCCCCACCCAGGCTGCATAGAAGCCTCCTCGCCTGAGCGTCCTATTGCCACCGAGCAGGAAGAGCAGCACATTGCCCAGCAGAAGTAAGAAGCTGAGTATGCCCAGCACCACCAGCATCTTCAACGACAAGGCATAGCACACCTGTCGCCACAGCTTGGCGGCGATGCTTTCGTTATCAGTTATCTTGTCGATGGTCTTCAGGCGTGCCATCTCCAGATTGGCACGAATGTCTCTGTCGTCAGGAGCTAATCGGTGCGCCCGCTCGAACATAAGAATGGACGAAGCCACCTCTCCACTCTTATAATAACAGCAGCCCAGATTGTATAGCAACGAAGCATCCGGCTCGGCCGTCTCCTCTAAGAGACGTTCGTAGGCAGCAGCGGCTCGGCCGTATTGCTTGGCTCCGTACAGTTTGCGAATCTCTTCCTCGGACAGCTTCGGTACAGCAGGGAGTGAATCGGCTACAGTAATTTCTCCTCCCTCGGATCGCGCCGCGGACGAATCAACGGGCAGGAATACCGAACGGCGAACGGATGTGTCGGGTTGCTGCGCCTGTGTAGACAAGGTCTCGCCCAAGGGCAACAGCAGGACGAGCGTCCAAACGGATATCAACTGTCGTGTAAGTACCTTCATCGTTTCGGTGATTTTGAGTTATCAATCTGTTCGATAATACTGCATACGCGCTCATAGACAGCGTCCATGGCAGCATGTTCGTTACTGTCGGGCGCATAGCGGGCAAACTCACAAGTTTCTATCACACCGAGCAACTCATCCACCAACGGCTGAGCGATGCCGTCCATCTGCATCAAGCGGTCTGCCACATTGTTTTTGTTCAGTTCCGAGACTGCAATTCCCAGCTTGTCGCCCAAATAACCCCATACGGCTCGCAGCACTTCTTCGTAGAACAAGTCGCCTCGGCTCGATTGTTTATATGCGGCTGCCTGTCGCAGACGCTTGGTCGCCACCCGATTGGCCTTCCGCCAACGCATACCGGCTTCGTCGGCTATCATCTTCATACGACGACGATAGAGGAAGAGTAGCAGAATGGCAAGGAGGAAGAGTAGCAAATAAATGCCCCAATAAAGAAACGAGAATGCAAAGGAGGCAACACCCGTTGTAGCATGCGTGTGAGCAGTCTTCAGATAGTTTATATCCTGCCCCAACATCCTGATTCCGTCAGGACCGCTGCCGCTCATCGTAGCCGATTCGCCTTTGCCCTTGGCCACTTGTACGGTAAAGGCTTGTGTGGAAGCAGTCTTATAGGAACGAGAAGCAGGATCGAAATAAGTGATGCCAAATGCGGGAATGGAGAAGCGCCCCGTCTGCCGCGGCACTACATAGAACTCGATGGTGCGTTCGCCATCCGCTCCCGAAGTCGTCACCCGCAGACTGCTCTCAGCCTTGGGATCGTACTGTTCGAAGCTGTCGGGGAAACGCACCTTGGGGTCGCCCATCAACTTGATATTACCGCTGCCATGGATGGTTACTTTGAGCGTGAGAGCCTCATTGGTCTTGGCTTGTTGCGCGCCGAAAGAGGCCGAGATGCGATAACTCCCGACAGCTCCGTCGAATCCTTCCGGTTTGGGATCGGGCAGAGGTGTAACATCAATGTTAACGGGACTGGTCGTGAGTGTACGTCGCACATTCTCGTAGGGCTGCAGGTTGAAAAAGTCGTCTATGTCGGCAATCTCCCTACGCACGGCTACGACTACTTGGAAGTGCCCCGAGGGTATCGTCAGCCGACCGCTCTTCTGTGGGAAGAGAAGTGACTGCCGGAGGACTGCCGTCTGATAGTTCCGCCCGTTGTAATTCTCCAGAGCGTATTGTTTCTCCGCATCATCTTCCACATCTTGCGAAATAAAACCTTCGTATTCGGGGAATTTAACCTGCTCGAATTGCAGATTGGGATGCAACGTATAGAGTTTGTAAGTGACCAAAACGGCTTCCTGCTCGTACACCCTTGTTTTGTTGATGATGGCGCGAACGAAGAGGCTATTAGCATCCACTCGTGTCGTTGGAGAGGCTCCCTGCCCCTTCCCGGAAGCCTTCTTATCGGCAGGCAACACCTTGATGGTAGCAGATTTGGTCGTATAGTTACGATCATTGGCTCGGATCGAAGCTTCCCCGATGCGGAAAGAGCCCGTCCCCTTGGGCATAAGTGTATAAGTGTAGGTGACGGCGGTCGTCGAAGTCGTTTTGCCATTGATGACCGAGGTAGAGGAGCTCCTCGCAGTGGCGGGGCCAAAGAGGACATCGAAGTCGCTCATCGCCGGAGCTTTGAAGTCGGTACCGGTGGCATTCTTGAGCGTGAAGCTCACTCGGAACTGCTCTCCCATCGCCACGCTTGTCGGAGCTTGCACCGTAAACGACACCTGTGCCTGTCCATACCAAGCCAGGCACAAGAATAGGGAAATAAGGATGTAGCGCAATCTATTTATCGTCATGCTAGTCTGTCTTTCTTGTATGCCATGGGACAGAAAAAGGCATTCCACCCCATTGTCTAACCGCCAATATGGCTCGCTAAAATACACATACTTCAGCAAATAGCTGATATTTACCCTAACGCGAAGACACTGTTCACTAGTATCTTGCTAGTATCTTGCTAGTATCTTGAATTCCTATTATGTAGCCAGGCTCCTCTAAAGAGCATCACAATCTCCCTTCCACAGCAAAAAACATCATGGGTCGGGATCGGAGCAACCACACAAAGGAGGATAGGACGAGTCCCCTTTTTGTTACCTTTGCATATCGACAAGGAGCTCTGCACTATGTAAACGACTGAATATCAGAGCGCACAGACAAGGGCTAAAAGTAATATGCAGTAAACAAAAACAATGATGAACAACAGACTCATGTACAAGGACAGCGGAAATCTTCCCGCTCTTCTCCTTTTTCTTTCGATATATAGTGGCACGGTATCCGACCTTACCCCATTCTCTGACTATGAATAGAATGAGATAAGCACCCCCGAGAGAAGTAGCAAAAAGCATCAGGCACCCGTCGAGTTCGTGGCCGAACTCGACGGGTGCTTCTTTTTTATTACTCTCAGCCGGGCTTTCACCCCTCAAAACAATTAGCTTTTTCACTTCTCATCTTTATAATCTTGCACTCCAATATCGTAAAGGTTACAATCGATTTTTATAAAGATCAGAAGTGATATTTATAAATGTTATATCCTAACTCTCCAATTATTGTCATCCGGCACGGGAAGGCCGATTTTCAATCTTGTTTTACAGCCCAAGCGACCATCAAAAGACCGCTTATTTGGAATGAATCTAAATAAATCCACATAGACCTTCGATGTTGAAAACTTTTTTGGCCCCTAAAAAAGAAGAATTGCATGTCGATGATCATAAAAAGAACTTTTCAAGAATATTTCAGTTTCTGAGTGTTATCTTTGATCTATCAATTCGCACTTTATAGACGATGAAGATTCTGATTATCGAAGATGAGCTTGAATTGCGGGAGACCCTACAAGAGTTTTTGCGGCAAGAGCGTTATGTCGTAGAAGTAGCCGGAACGTTGAATGACGGGCTGGAAAAAATCATGCTCTACGATTATGATTGTATCCTGCTGGACATCATGTTGCCCGATGGTAATGGTCTCACACTCCTCGAAGAACTGAAGAAGTGTGGCAAGACAGAGAATCTCATTATCATCTCTGCCAAGGATGCCGTCGAAGACAAAGTGCAGGGGATCGAACTGGGAGCTGACGACTATCTGGCCAAGCCTTTTCACCTCTTGGAACTGAACGCACGCATCAAGGGGCTTATCCGGCGCAAGATGGCGAACGGAGCCATGCAGATTCGTTTGGGCAACGTGTGTCTGACGCCGGATAAATTTGAAGTACGAGTGGAGGATCGCCTTTTGGAGCTCAAGCGCAAAGAGTATGACATCCTGCATCACCTGATGACGCGCCCCGATCGTCTGGTCGACAAAGCCGCCCTGGCCGAAGCTGTGTGGGGCGACTACATCGACCAAGCCGATAATTACGATTTTATCTATGCTCAGATCAAGAATCTTCGTAAACAGATGAACGATGCGGGTGCTTCTATAGAGATTAAATCCGTCTACGGGTTTGGCTATAAACTGACAGAAAAAGAGGAGGAAAGCCGTTGAAGCTCTCCACGCGAATCATCCTGCGCCTCTCTGCTGTCTTCCTGACGGTCTTTACCGTATGGGTAGTGGCCTTCTACTTTGTTATCGTCGATGAGATCCACGACGAGACCAACGATTCGCTCGAAAACTACTCCGAGCACATCATCCGCAATTTTCTTTCGGACAACCCGCTCCCTACACCCGAGAGCGACCTCAACAACACCTATTCCATCCGTAAGATCACCCTCCGGGAAGCATTGGAGTTCGGAGCTGACAAGTACTACGACGAAATGGTCTATGTGAAAGCACGACGTGAATTGGAGCCGTGCAGAACAATGCGCACCGTGTTCAGCGATGGCAATGGCAGTTTTTACGAACTCAAAGTATCCATTCCTACATTCGAAAAAACCGATTTGCAAGGGACTCTCCTGCAATCTGTCGTCTATCTCTTCATGCTACTGCTGGCCGTCACTATCGGTGTGACCACTTGGATCGTATCACGCAGTTTCCGCTCGCTATATAAACTATTGGACTGGTTAAGCCACTTCCGCGTAGATAAACCCTTGAACGAACTCACGCTCGGCAAAACGGACATAGTCGAATTCCGCAGGCTCAATGAAGTCATGCAGCACACCGCCCGCCATAACGTGGAAGTCTTCGAGCGTCAACGGGAATTCATCTCCCACGCTTCTCATGAACTACAAACGCCATTGACCATCAGCCGCAACAAACTCGAGCTCTTGCTGCAAGATCCTCACCTCAGTGAACAGCAACTCGAGCTCGTCTACAAGGCCATTCAGTCCATCAACCACATCGTACAACTCAACAAAACGCTGCTTCTCTTCAGTAAGATCGAGAACCGCCAGTTTACGGAGATAGAATCCATCAGCATAAGCGATCTATTGCATACGCTCGTAGAAGAATACGACACGGTCTTTGCCGATCGTGCTGTCACCGTGGTATGGCAGGAAAAAGGCCCCATGACGCTGGAGATGAATCCCACGTTGGCCAAAGTGTTGCTGAGCAATCTGCTGAAAAATGCCTATGTACACAACATTGCGCATGAGGGGCGAATCAGCATATCGCTCTCTGCTGAGGTCTGCGCTATAGCCAACACGGGCAAGGATACACCTTTGGATGAAGGGGTTATATTCGAACGCTTCTACCATGATTTCTCACAAGAGCATTCTTCCGGTCTCGGGCTATCCATTGCTCGATCCATTTGCCAAACCTACTCCCTCGATCTTTCTTATACATTCGATGAAGGTTTGCATCTCTTTTCCATCAGGAAGCAAGGGTAGAGAGCTGTAGTATTCTTCTTTTTTTCTCACATTCCGAAAAAAAATCAGAATTTCAGTTTTATTTCAGCATCGGTGCAGTTATTTGTTGTACGCAAACAATCATAAATAGCACATAACGATGACAAACAAATCGAAAATTTTTCTGCTCATGCTCATGCTGACACTCTCAAGTGCATGGGCCAGCAATGACAAAGTGGTAGCACTCACCCGCATCCCACAGAAAGCACAGACTATCATAGCCAAGCACTTTGAGGGAGCCAAAGTGTCGTACGTGAAGATGGACAACGACTGGTTCAGCAAGTCCTATGACGTAGTGTTCAATGACGGCAATAAGATCGAGTTCGACCGACGAGGCGAGTGGAAAGAGATCGACTGCAAGTACTCCCGAGTACCCATACAACTCGTACCGACTCCTATCCGACACCATGTAGAGGCCCAACATCCCGGCACCTACATTGTTCAGATCGATCGCGACAACAGAGATTATGAGATAGAATTAAATAATGGTTTGGAGCTGATCTTCTCCCTCAAAGGAGTATTCAAAGGCTTCCACGATTAATAATAAAGTAAGAATCAAAAAACTTAAAGAAATGAAACTGTTCAAATGGTCTGTACCTCTGGTACTCTGTGCAGGTATTTTCACTGCATGTAACAAAGAAGATAACAGCCAGCTCAGTCCCGAAGCAGAAGAGGCTCGCATACTGGCGACTATGTACCCCAATGCCCAAAACGTAAGGTGGGAGAAAGAAGACGAATATCTTGTAGCTGAATTCATCAATAATGGCTCCCCGTCAGAGGCATGGTTCCTTGCCACAAAGTGGCGATACACCGAAATAGATATTCCCTATAGTGCTTTACCTCAACCCGTTCGCACTGCGTTCGAGGCAAGTTCTTATGCTCAGTGGGTGGTCGAAGATATCGATATGGTAGAGCGTGACGGCACCACCACCTTCTACGTGATCGAAGCGGAAAGAGGCGAACTAGACGTGGAATTATACTATACTCCGGCCGGTGTACTGATCAAAACCATTACGGAACCACATCACAACTCTACAGCGCAGTACGTGAGTCCACTCATATCGGCTACCGCTCTGGCCAATATCAAAACCTATCTTGACGCCAACTATCCCAATGCTATCGTCTTGGAGTATGAGCTGGAAGATGGTTACATCGAAGTGGATATCCTCGACGGCACGGCACACCGTGTTCTGATCTTCTCCTACAAGGGTGAGTGGATCAATACATATATCGATGATGGTGAAGATGACTTCGACTACGACGATGATGCCTACGAAAACGACATTCCTGAGAATATCAAGGCACTGATTATCAGCTATGTCAATGCCCATTATCCGAATGCAACGATCCTCAGTATCGAAAGAGAGTCTAACGGGACTTACGAAGTCGAAATCCGTCACAACAAAATAAAGTACGATCTCTACTTCGATGCGCAAGGCAACTTCATCAACGCTCACATAGACGATAAATAGCTCCGCGGCCTCTTTGTTCTTGCAATCTGAATACTCACGTGTTCTCGCATGGAAAAAGAGGCTTGCATAACAAATCAAAAAAGAGAGCTGCCTCGAGATCGAGGCAGCTCTCTTTTTTGATTCGTTAGCGGTCTAAATTTGCCGGAACCTTAGAGGCGGATCAGGCTTTTGAAACCAGCATCGTTGGCGTACTTGGCGAACTCGAGATCCGTAGCAGCCTTTCTCATCATGTTGTGATCCAAGCTGATGGATTCGCGCAGACTGTTTACCACGCCATCCAGATTGTTCGTGCGGGCAGCTACCACAGCCATCAGATAGTAAGTAGTGGCATCGGCATTCTTGACGCCGTTCAGCACCTCTTGCGCACGGTTGTAGTCGCGGTTGAGGATGTGTGCCACGGCGGCATTGTTGCTCTGCGTCTTACCGAAGGCGGTAACGGCCTGTGCATATTTGCCTTGTTGCAGATAGAGGAGCCCCAAAGCCTCGCCCAGTTCGGGCACATTGGCAGCAGAGCCGAAGTATTGCTGAGCCTGCTCCGCATTACCCTCGTTCAGAGCCAGGAGACCCATATTCATATCCGTCTCGGCATTGGGCTTCACGCCGGCAGCCTTCTGGAACCATGAGCGGGCACCATCGAGATCGCCACTACGATAGCGCATCATACCGATGTTGTTATAGGCACGATAATCATCGGGGAAGAGCTGCGTAGCCACCTTGTAGACATCTTCCTGCTGAGAGGGGGTGTCGAAAAGTGTGGCGCTATAGAGCAATTCCTCCACCGTCAGACGGCCGGGGTTCTGTCCGGCGAGACGCTTGATCTCGTCATCGCTCTTACCGATGGTCTCCACATTGGCCACGAGGCGTGAACGACGCAGCTGAGGCAGGATGTCATCGGCCAACTGTCTGAAGACCGTAGAGATATTCTTGATCTCCTGTTCGCGTTGCTCGGGATCGGGATACATGGAGAGGACGCGCAGCACCAGATCCTTGTCTTGGATGTCGCTCTTCTCAACGAGCTGCTTGAAGCCTTCCCAGTCCTGAGCCGTGTAGTGGGCATTGATCTCCACGTCTTCGATCTTACTTTTCTTAAACTGTTGTTTCAGGGCTGTTGTCGTATTCTTCTCACGCTGTTCCGACAGTTTTTCATTCAGTTCGATGCCTCCATCGGGTGACGCATAAGCTTGCACCTCTACCGACACGTTCTGGTTAGGAGCCTCCTTGGCATTGGCCACCAAGTCTTTCCAATCTTTTACCTCTCCCTTATTGATTTCTTGGGCGCGGATCTGGGCCTGCTGGATGAGGAACATGATATTGGCATCGTAAGCCTGCTTGATGATACGTTGGAAAGCATCGGGAGCAATGGCGGCCGAAGCATTCAGAGCCGAAGCCAGCGCCTCCGTGCTGATCACACCATCAGCCACCTTGAGATCGGGGAGCTTCACCTGCTTACCCTTGATGTTAGCCTCGAAAGTCAGGAAGAGCTCGCTCTTGTCCATGGCGGGCTTATAGGGGAATGCAAACGAAAGCTGCTCATTGCCACCGTTGGCATAGCTGATGGTACGTTCGTTACCGAGTACTTTTTCGCCCTGAAAACGGAAAGAAGGCCCCCACGTTTCGCCTGTGGCATAGCGCAGCACGGGCTTCACTGTGAGCTCGGCACGTTTGTTGAACCACTTGGCAGGGAAAGAGATACTCACAGTCACCGGCACCTTATTACCTGTCACCTCAAGCGGTTGAGGCTCAGCCTTCACAAGGTCCGCAGTCACCGGACGCAACTTGCCGGAGCAAGAAGAGATGGCTACCGCTGCTACGCAGACGAGTAGTACAGAAAAGATTTTCTTTAGCATTGTTTTTCTTGATCTAATGTTGAAATCAAGACAAAGCTACCACTTTTATTCGTCTTTCACTCCGCTCTCCCACGATATATGCCCCGAAAAGACGCTCACACCCTCCGTGAAACCTTGACTGACAACATCGTTTTGGGCTTTGCACTCATGCCTCCGTCATGGAGCCCACAAAAAGGCCCCCATCCCAGAGGACAGAGGCGATCTCATCGGTAAAGAACGGACAGAATCAGCAACCCCAGAAAAAAGCCTTGATAAGGTCTATAAAAACCAAACGGCAAAAATGACAACCAGAATAGCGACAAACAACTGAGACAGATTCGCAGAAAATTTCATTCCAATTCGTTTTTCAATAATGATTCTGTTCCTGACACACGACGCAGTTGTAGAGGGGTGCACAACCGTAGGAGCGAAAGACGCATATATTCTCGCTTGAGCAGCTCGCGAAGATAGACACTATTTATCATCTTTTTTTTCAATCCTCGAAAAAGAGCAAAAATCAGCGTCGCTCTCACACGAAGAGCCAAAAACACATCCCTCTGCCCAAAAACGACAAACAAAACTCGTGAAAAGTGTTTTTCTGCAAGAATACTGACCAATAAGACATCGGGAAACGCTCATTTGCGCTTTTGTCAACGAGCAACACTCCTAAAAACCGAGAATTCGATCTACAATCAGGAGATTTCATCTCAACAACGGATAATCTGCCTATCCACACCAGTCGAATACTCAGAATCGACTTGTTTTCGGTGCATTACAGCCTGTAACAGGCCTAAAAATACTGTACATAAAGGGAGTTTCATGGTATAATGACTACTAAAGCAAATGCTTTTATGGCCATTACAGACTATCATGCATATAAAAGCAAATGATTCACCATGCATTATACTCTGTCATGTACTCAAAAGCAAATGATTTACTATGCATTACAGCCTGTCATGTATCCAAAAGCAGTGTGATTAGGCTCATTGTTCGTAAACAACGCCTCAAAAAACGATTTCTCAGCTCTTTGTTGAGCGTTGATACCTTCTCGAAATGTTATTGTGCTGATTGTCAACGAATGAAGACTGGGAAAATGCTAATGGGACTCTTTGTACAACTTCGACGCCTTGCCAAACCGTTATTGGGCAAGTCGCATACGTGCGACGACATAGAAAATGCTGTTTTGCTCTTGCGGACATGTACACGGACATGAAAACTCCGTTTTCTGACTCTGATACATGTGCGTGAACTTGAAAATAACTGTTTTTATCCTTGCGCATTCGTACGCAAGTCCAATGCCGTGAGTTCTATCCTATCAACGACAGACGACTACCGGGAATAGCTTCCAGATTTAGTATCTTTGTTGTTATCGTACAGCACACATTCATCTGTGACACGATTGACATAACTGGGAATAGCTTTCAGATTTAGTATCTTTGTTGTTATCGTACAGCTCTGGCTTGACGAACATTTTGTTTGAGAAGCACTGGGAATAGCTTTCAGATTTAGTATCTTTGTTGTTATCGTACAGCTTTTACAAAATGGCCGATCATTGCTCGCCTACTGGGAATAGCTTTCAGATTTAGTATCTTTGTTGTTATCGTACAGCCGCATCAACTCTCGACTTCAATCTGTCTCCACTGGGAATAGCTTTCAGATTTAGTATCTTTGTTGTTATCGTACAGCCGGTGTTCTTTGTGTCGAGCGTATGCAGAGACTGGGAATAGCTTTCAGATTTAGTATCTTTGTTGTTATCGTACAGCCAATATCTGAAAATTGAGTACGCAATAGATACTGGGAATAGCTTTCAGATTTAGTATCTTTGTTGTTATCGTACAGCGTCAGGTCGGAATTGGTAACGGCATCGATGACTGGGAATAGCTTTCAGATTTAGTATCTTTGTTGTTATCGTACAGCAGTTTCCGCTATTCAATGAATAGCGCACCTACTGGGAATAGCTTTCAGATTTAGTATCTTTGTTGTTATCGTACAGCCAAACATAAGGGATAATTTTCAACCCGCCAAACTGGGAATAGCTTTCAGATTTAGTATCTTTGTTGTTATCGTACAGCGCAAACAGCAAGCGGAACGACCTACTTGCAACTGGGAATAGCTTTCAGATTTAGTATCTTTGTTGTTATCGTACAGCAAAAACGGAACACGCAAGTCTTAACGCACTACTGGGAATAGCTTTCAGATTTAGTATCTTTGTTGTTATCGTACAGCCGCAAACCCATCCGCGCACATACCCCCACCACTGGGAATAGCTTTCAGATTTAGTATCTTTGTTGTTATCGTACAGCGGCGTAGCTTTATCAGCTCAACCTGTTTGCACTGGGAATAGCTTTCAGATTTAGTATCTTTGTTGTTATCGTACAGCATAATAGACGATCTAAAAGACAAGGAAGTGACTGGGAATAGCTTTCAGATTTAGTATCTTTGTTGTTATCGTACAGCGAATATGTGTTTCGTTCGCTGTGGCGGTTTACTGGGAATAGCTTTCAGATTTAGTATCTTTGTTGTTATCGTACAGCTGAGGTCGTTTATATATCATTATACTCTGTACTGGGAATAGCTTTCAGATTTAGTATCTTTGTTGTTATCGTACAGCAGTTTAAGTACTCCACCCGCTCATACGAGCACTGGGAATAGCTTTCAGAT
>NZ_QEKY01000006.1:62394-162717 GCF_003096695.1 Porphyromonas loveana
TACTGGGAATAGCTTTCAGATTTAGTATCTTTGTTGTTATCGTACAGCAGTTTAAGTACTCCACCCGCTCATACGAGCACTGGGAATAGCTTTCAGATTTAGTATCTTTGTTGTTATCGTACAGCGGGCGGGGCGGTTGTTTAACGTTCCAGTAGACTGGGAATAGCTTTCAGATTTAGTATCTTTGTTGTTATCGTACAGCTGTCAACTTTCCCTATGAGTTTGACACAGAACTGGGAATAGCTTTCAGATTTAGTATCTTTGTTGTTATCGTACAGCTGTTCTGTTTTTTCTACGTGTGTGCAATAAGACTGGGAATAGCTTTCAGATTTAGTATCTTTGTTGTTATCGTACAGCAACAGGCCTATTTATGAGACACTATTCACTACTGGGAATAGCTTTCAGATTTAGTATCTTTGTTGTTATCGTACAGCAATTGGTTGATTGTATGGGAGTTAAAGAGCACTGGGAATAGCTTTCAGATTTAGTATCTTTGTTGTTATCGTACAGCTGTCAACTCTCTCATAATTGTTCCTCTTTTACTGGGAATAGCTTTCAGATTTAGTATCTTTGTTGTTATCGTACAGCTGTAGAGCGTCCGGAGCGCACCGTCGTGGAACTGGGAATAGCTTTCAGATTTAGTATCTTTGTTGTTATCGTACAGCAGTTTAAGTACTCCACCCGCTCATACGAGCACTGGGAATAGCTTTCAGATTTAGTATCTTTGTTGTTATCGTACAGCCAGACTCCGCTGGGCGAGATCGCTGCTCGTACTGGGAATAGCTTTCAGATTTAGTATCTTTGTTGTTATCGTACAGCAAGAGGAAAAAATATCGAAAACCGAATCGGACTGGGAATAGCTTTCAGATTTAGTATCTTTGTTGTTATCGTACAGCTCT
Organism: Porphyromonas loveana; assembly: GCF_003096695.1. Lineage (GTDB taxonomy): Bacteria > Bacteroidota > Bacteroidia > Bacteroidales > Porphyromonadaceae > Porphyromonas > Porphyromonas loveana. Next base: position 63,294 of record NZ_QEKY01000006.1, read on the forward strand.
ATGCAAGAGTCCTTATTCGACAATCCTACTGGGAATAGCTTTCAGATTTAGTATCTTTGTTGTTATCGTACAGCAGACGGAGATTCTATTTTATCTCGTTCCTCACTGGGAATAGCTTTCAGATTTAGTATCTTTGTTGTTATCGTACAGCTCATGCGCATGGCAAGCATCTCACCAGGTAACTGGGAATAGCTTTCAGATTTAGTATCTTTGTTGTTATCGTACAGCAATACTGGATGCGCAGAAGAGATTCGAAAGACTGGGAATAGCTTTCAGATTTAGTATCTTTGTTGTTATCGTACAGCCTTGCGCAGGGAGATACGGAGAGCCTCTGCACTGGGAATAGCTTTCAGATTTAGTATCTTTGTTGTTATCGTACAGCATCTCGCAGACGATACGGATGCCAAGGCGGACTGGGAATAGCTTTCAGATTTAGTATCTTTGTTGTTATCGTACAGCAACATTATGCAAAAGATTAAGATCGGCAACACTGGGAATAGCTTTCAGATTTAGTATCTTTGTTGTTATCGTACAGCCATTTGCCATTTTTTCTACAGCTTCGAGCGACTGGGAATAGCTTTCAGATTTAGTATCTTTGTTGTTATCGTACAGCAGATCCCCAGTAAGTATCTATGGCACAGCAATGTACGAAGCATATCAGCTCTCAAAAAAAGACTGTATGCAACCTAAAAGCCGAGAGTTTTCTCGGCTTTTTAGTTTTCTACAATATGGGCTGATGCCTTTGGGAGGAGAAGATTTATACCGTTAAAACAGTTCGAGTTGAAGAGGTGGCTGATAAAACTCCCGCCCTTGGCCGCAGATGATTTCCATGGATGAAAACTGCTTATCTGTGATAGTCATCAAACCAATCTTACCTTTCTCTGGAATGGCAGACCGGACACGCCGACAATGCGTGTCAGCATTCTCCCGACTGGCACAGTGTCTGATGTAAATGGAAAATTGGAACATTTCGAAGCCATCCTGCAGCAAGGTTTTCCTAAAAGAAGCAGCACGTTTCCGGTCTGCTGCTGTATCGGTTGGTAAATCGAAAAACACCATTACCCACATACTTCGATAGGCTGAATATCGTGATCTGTATTCGCTCATTTACAGTCGAGGATAGACCAATCTTCGCTCTTTTCCCGCAAAGCACCGATATAGTGATGTGGCACTATGATGAATGGCAATGCTCATAGGATGAGTCTTGCCATCAATAATGGTATCAATTACGGGCAAGCTTAGGAGCTGCTTTTTATGCTCTGTAGTAAGCGATGAAGGAAGATCGTTAACAGCGTTTTGGGTCATACGATAGACAAGCAGATCAACGTAGGGACGATAAGGCTCCATCAAGTCATCAGCCAAACAGAAGTGATTGTACTTATTGTGATGGAAAATACCCACTGATGGCAATAAACCAGCTGTGGCTATCGCCCGAGCTGCCATCGCTCGAACTATGGCATATCCATAATTGAGTAGCTTGTTAGTCCAGTCGCCTTCTCTATCTCTCTTGAAAGAAGGGAAAGAGGGAAAGATATTGGACCAATAGTATGCAGCAGCCCTTGCCTCAATATTGTCAGCATCTCCGGACTTTACCAACTCTATCCACGCATGCATATTAGGGTGAGGCTCTCCCGTTGTTTGAGCGAGTGCCGCAGCCTGATTTGTTATTTTGGCACGGATGGTTTGCTGCCACAACTGCTTCTTGAGCGGAAGAGAGGCCTCTAATTGATCGTGTATGCGTTCGCTCAGTTCGGAGTGCCCGAGATAAGAGAGTAACATCCCCGTTGGATGGTGCGTCTCATCACAACTAATAATAGCACAACCTTGACCGATCAGAGCAGACAGCAAGGCTTGTGTGATCGTGATTTGCTTATTATCCAACACGACTATACCCAAGTCCTCAATAGGGAAGGATTGCCGACTGCTCTTTTTCAGATGCTCCGGCAGAGTGTCTGTTAGCTCTACCTCCGGCAGCCTCACCTCCAATTGCCCCATCTTTAGTCCAAGATATGCAGGAGAGCCAAAGTATAAAGTTCGCTTAATCATTGACGCAACAATGCTTAGTATTCACCTACTGCAACGATTCGACCAAGATGATTGACTCTAATTTTGACAAGCTGAGCCAAATCTTTTGCAGAACTAATTTGAACTTGAGTTACACCCCTCAGAAAAGAGGATTCTTTTTGACTACCAGAGACATATTGCTGTTTGAACATATAGATTCTTACATATCCAACCTTTTGGCGAGTTTTGGAGATTGCTTGAACTCTAAAAATGTGTGGGGCAAGCTCTGCGTAATTATCGGGGTTCATAATGTACTCCGGACTGAGGTCTTGGGGAACAAATGTCGTTCGTCTCTGGATCTTTCCAGTATCTATGTCCACCGTGTCCTCTTGCCGAGGTAATAGGAAGTACTCATTCTGTTTAATACTAAAAAGGAACTTCCATCCCAATGATTGATTTTTAACCTTATCAATGACTGGGAGATTCTGGTTTGACCTCTCTACCGCGTCAAAGAAACTAACGATGTCGTCCTCAATGCTGCCATCTGGTAGTGCATATACCGCTAAATGATGATTATTATCATTAGCCACATAGTCAATAGGGCGACCAGCCTCGTGGATTGGCATGGCGTTATTCTTGCCTCTGATACGGACCGACTTGATGGCAATACCTTTTTCTTCATTCAACCAAATGGGATTATTCTCTAAATCTGAGAATGCTTTCTCTTGTTGTCCATTATGCTTATTAAGTCTCTTTTCTAATATCCGTCTGATTCCTACGTCTATAACCTTATCAAGCTTGAGGTCTTTGTCAATCGGCTTCCGAAATACGAATCTATCGTCCAAAATCGTTTGCTTGACTTTCTTATCTGTGTATACAACGTTCATATTTTTATCCCTAAGCGGATTCTTCTCCATCGAATTCTTTCCTGTAAAGGCCAACTTAGGATCGCCGTTGAACTCTTGCAATCGTTCTGTCAAGATCGAACGAAGGAGGGGGGAGCTGACATATTGAATCTCCTCCATAGTCAATTTTGCTCCGATAGCAATCTCTTTTTCCTGATAGTAACGATTCTTGCCATACTTGGTTTCTAAATGCAATGCTCCACGAGGTGTCAAAGTCGTTTGTCGGATAGCCGTTTTGCGACCGGTCATTTTATCTCGGCCTGCAATGACATTGGTATTAGGAGTCGTTACTCTGCTTTTGACTTTGGTCGATATGATCACCCGAGAAAGAGCCTCTCTTGCTTGTGCTCTGATATTAGGCATGGGCAGGGCAAAACGCCCGTCTGATCCCATGAGTTGAGAGCGAAGCTTCTTTAATAATTCTAGCTTTTGGCGTTTATCCGTCACATCCGATCCACTATCACCATTAAGATACTGCACATGCTTTCTGGTGGTCAAAGCTGTGACAAGGGCATCCATGGCATGGTGTCTATGGTCATTACGCTTGCTCCAGTCCTTGATAACCTTGATTGATTGACCATCCTTTCGTTCGATCGTTTTAACAAGCTTCTCCTCGCCATTGGAAATGCGACTGTCTATCGATTCATAAATAGGCATATTAAGTTCTTTCATCGTATCAAGCAGCCCCCAGTCACGCCGCAGAATGGCTGTTATACTACCGTTGGTATGTACTATAGAAGGTGTTACTTGCAAAAGCATATCGGCAGCCAGCCGGATGATGTAACGCGTATTGGCAAGATCTCTATTGGTAAACTCATCGCTTAGATCCTTCTCGAGCAAGAGGAGCTTTTTGTATTTGGCAGGGCTGATCATTCTACTCTTTTTGAGTTCCTCTACTCGAAGTACATATTCGTTGGCTTGTTGGAATCCAAGAGTCCCCATATAGTCCAATGCAGTCTTGTTCCCCTTGTTCTTGTTCACAGCATTCAACTCCAACGTTTTGTTCGAGAAACTATCGTCATAGAACAGCGCCTTCGGAATGATATGCTCTATATCAAACTTAGGAGTGAATAACTCCTCAAGAGGGATATGCGTATTCGAATACAAGGTTTTATATCCCAGTGGCGCAAGCTCTTTCCATAGTCGATACTTGACGAGATCATTCTTAGAGGGATTATTAATTCCACATTTAATTTTTATCTCCTCAAGGTAGAGCACATTGCGTTTGGCTGCCTCTGCGATAGACGCTGTCATTGCCTTACGCTGTTTGCTATTGGATTGCATATCACGAGCCATCTCAAGGCGAATTTCATCCGGATTTCCATATTCGGCTATATGGGCATTGATTACATGAACCATCTGGTTGAGGATTTTTTCCACAACAGGATTGCGCAATGTTCCCTTGCGGAGCAAAGGTAATTTGTCAATCAGCTTACGTTGGTTATTTTCCTCTTTTGTCGTCCAAGAACTATGACGATAACCGGCCAATTTACAAGCTTGGTCATATTGATGTTCTGGTAAAAACGGGAGTATTTTGCGCATTGCCTTCGTACTTAGAGAGGCATACTCTTGTTCAAAACTCAATGACGCTAAAGGTGGACACAATTCAGGAGAAATACCGTATCGCTTGGACAAAGCTTTGCATAAGGATGTTATCCCCGTAGGCGAATTATCATCCTCTGAAGAATAGAGAAGATGCCACAAACTATAGTGAGGTTGTTTCCTTAGATCATCAGCAAAAGGATCAAAATGCAATAACTCGGAATTTATGCCCTCATTATTAAAGAATTGGCGAATGACATCTATCACTTGCTCGGGAGAAAGGGCAGGTTGTCCATTGGTGATTTTAGTTAGATTCTTTTCCCATTCGATCTGTTCTCCATCCGCCATCTCCTTCATGGTAAAGAATGCTCTCATCATCCTATTGTTAGTCCGATTTCCAAGCACTTCTCTAAAATTAAGCTTCCAAACATCCGAGTTGTATCCGAGAATATTCAGTATCTCATTCTCACTAAGGGAATCAAGGAGGTTGAGATAGCCAAATAATTTTTCTTTTGCCTCAAGGCAGAGAAATCCTCCTTGATCTGTCTTTTCGTCCTGCTGAAACAATTGCGCCTCCTGTTTATCCCATTTTCTAAGCCGTGAGACTTCGATCTGCCCTAATCGTTGCCATAATCTAAAGTGCTGAAAAATAGGAGAGGACTTTGGAGCAACACGTAGACCTTCGGTGTATTTGCGTCCATTTCGCTCAATCTCATGGGACTCGAATTCACAGAATGCCAGTTCGGATTTCTTCGATTTAAGAGGGCGTTGATAGAAAATAATACGGTTTCGGATGGGAAGCTTAGCTTCTTTCGTTAAGACTTCCGGATAGAATTTCTCCTGCTGCGCCCAAATACGATCAAATTCGTCGAGATAGTCTTGTCGATAGAAGACTTCGCCCCTAACCCTGTCATGAGGATTTTTCTGCAACCTTTGGTATAAGTATTCTCCGATTGTTTGATCGTTGGCAAACAAAATGCGACTACGATCCCCTATGGCTCCCAAATAACTACTGCTGCCGTTGATTTGTTTGCAGACTGATATGATGGCAGCTATCGCCATTGGAATAGAGATAACGCCTGCAGCTGCTAAGCTTCGACATTCGTAAGAAAAGTATTTGTTGAGAATGCTTTTACGGAGTTTCTTTCCATTGAGATAATCTTTGGGCAGCTCTGCTGGAGCAAGATTTGTCTTCGAGAATATGTGCTTTTCGAACTTTCCAGTCTTTAGATTTAGCAATGAGTCAAGCAAATCTTGCGTGAAAATGTTAGGATTTGTCTGTGCTTGGATATCCCAAATTTGCTTGAGTTCATTCGTGAGGTCAAAAATGTAGAAATCTATCTCAGCATATTTCCCCTGAACATATCGGTCGAACATATATTGCCCCGGAGTCTTCTTGTTTCTGATTAACTCCTTTGTTACAGCCATGGCATCAACCAATTTGCCGTCTTCTTCTGCACTCTTGCCTGTTTTTCGATTGCTCTTGTAGCCCCTACGTTTATTGATTGTCAGAAGAACTCTGGCAAATTCTTCTAAAGAAACCTTTTCGGAAGCAGCTTTTGAGCGTATTCTAAGGAGTTCGTGCGTGTCTGAGATTGGCTTCTGAAGGATCTTCTCTCTATCTTCAATAATCCCTGTCTTTTGTAGATGCTGCAACAAGCTTGATCGGCGCTGTTTGTAGCGTTGGAGTCTGCGACGCATAGAGCGTTTTGTTGTCCGGTCAGTTGTTGGAGAACACGACAATCCTTTGTTGAAATTTTCCGCATCAGCCGAAGACAATACTGTTCGCGTACTCAGATAAACTATTTTAGTTTGTTCTTCGGGCCTCTCTCCTTCTAAGACATAGGCTCCTCCAATAGAAGTCGTTCCGAGGTCTAAACCAAGTATTTTTTTCATCGTTTTAAAATTGTTTAGTATCAAATACATCTCAACTACCAAGGACTGAGAAGTAAAGACAGCGTTAATACAGCTGTTCGCACAAAAATAAACAAATCATTTTGTTATTTCAATAACTTGAAGTATATTTGCAGTACTAAATCTGAAGCTTTTCCCAACAAGGATTTTATTCCGTTGTGAAAACATTAAGAACAGGCTCTTCGAAGTTTTTCGGAGAGCTTCTTCTTTTTGAGCCTTATACTCTTCAATGCTCTTAGTTCATTCGGCTCTGTCTGCAGATAAGTCTTTATTTGGCTTATCTTTGCCGTCGTATGAAATTATCCGGAATGAATCGGTATGATTATATCGTCGTAGGAGGAGGGCTGGCAGGTCTCTATACGGCTTTCAAAGCATCGAGGCTTGGGCGGGTCGCTCTTATTACCAAGGCTGATATCCATGAAAGCAATTCTTACTTTGCACAAGGGGGGATTGCTGCCGTCACGGCAGCCGACGATGCGCCCGTTGATCACTATAGCGATACGGTGGAAGCCGGTCGCGGACTCTGCGAAGACGAAGCTGTAAGGGTGCTTACGGAAGAAGCGCCTGCCCGCATCTCTGAGCTGATCGAATGGGGAATGCGCTTCGACACGGAAGCAGACGGGCATCTGGCTCTTGCTCTCGAAGGAGGGCACCATCACAAGCGCATCTTACACGCCGGCGGGGATTCGACCGGTAGGATGATCACCAGCTTCATGATCGATAGCGTTCTCGCCACACCTGAAATAGAGATTTTTGTCAATCATCAGGCGGTGGAACTCCTCATCGACAGCAATGGCTGTCGGGGAGTACGCACATGGGACTGGGATCAAAGTCAGGAGGTTGTCTTCTATGGCAAACACACGGTGATGGCTACCGGCGGATCGGCTGCCATCTACCGACGTTCCACCAATCCGCAGACAACGCTCGGCGACGGCATCGCCCTCTGTTATCAAGCTGGCTGCGAAGTGAGAGACATGGAGTTCGTGCAGTTCCATCCGACAGCACTATACAACCCGGGTGGCGAAGCTTTCCTAATCAGCGAAGCGGTCCGAGGCGAGGGAGCCCACTTATATAATAGTAAGGGCGAGCGTTTCATGCAAGGCGTTCACGAACTTGCCGAATTAGCCCCGCGCGACACCGTTGCCCGTCAGATCTTCATGGAGATGCGACGATTGGGCGACGAGTACGTTTATCTCGACCTGAGGCATTTGGATCCGGATATGATTCATAAACGTTTCCCCACGATCTGCGCCCGCTGCGCGGAGTTAGGGCTTGACATGACGGATCGAATTCCCGTGGCTCCTGCTGCACATTATACAGTGGGAGGTGTGAGTACGGATCTGAACGGCTGTACGGCTGTGCCCCATCTCTATGCCGTTGGCGAAGTGGCATCGACCGGAATAATGGGCGCCAATAGGTTGGCCTCCAACTCGTTGATCGAATGCCTTGTCTTCGGCCATCGTGTCGTGGAGGATACAGTAAGCAGAGCGTCTTCCGTCCACCTCGACAACCTGCCGAAGCAGGTTGCAGGCACAGAGCCGAAGGACGTGACGATCTATCATACCATCCGCGAGCAACTCTCCAAACTGATGACCCATCATGTGGGCATCATCCGAAACGAAGACGGATTGCTATCGGTTCGGAGCCGGATCGAAGAGCTCAGGCGGTCGCTCTGCGGAGTCAACGACCTCTATGCTTCCTTCGCGGAGCAACTCCTCATCGTCGCACAACTGATCGTGCAAGGCGCTCTGGACCGTCACGAAAGCAGAGGCGGACATTATCGGGAGGATTACCCCGAGACCAGAGATGCCTACCGCAAGCATTCGTCCTACTCGCTTGGTTGAGAAAAAAAGGAGAAAGAACTAATCATAGTAAAGACCCCAATACATCCTATTACGAAGTTATGACTCATGAAGAAATGCTCTTGGAACGACTGATCGATCTGGCCATCGCCGAAGACATAGCCGATGGCGATATTTCCTCCAATGCGATCATTCCCCAGTCGGAAAAGGCTGTGGCTACCATGACAATGAAAGCCGATGGCGTTATCTCCGGCATGGAAGTGGCGCGTCGGGTCTTCGAGCGATTCGACACCGTTACTTGGACTCCATATGTGGCTGACGGCGACACGGTAAAGCGCGGACAGACCATTCTGCAGATAGAAGGCAGCTATCGGGCTTTGCTACAGGCCGAACGTCTGGCTCTCAACTTCCTACAGCGCATGAGCGGCATCGCCACGATGACAGCACGCTATGCCGAAGCCATAGCCGGCACGCAGGTGCGACTGCTGGACACCAGAAAGACAGCTCCCGGGATGCGCATTACAGACAAGATGGCTGTTCGTCACGGCGGCGGGCACAATCATCGGATGGGGCTTTATGACATGATCATGCTCAAGGACAATCATGTGAAGATAGCCGGAGGCATAACTAAGGCGATCGAATCGGCCAGACGGGATCTGCCATTGTCGATCAAGCTGGAAGTGGAAACGTCCACACTCTCTCATGTAGAAGAAGCCGTGCAATGTGGTGCCGACATCATCATGCTGGACAATATGGACAACGACACCATGAAACGTGCTGTGGAGCTGATCGCCGGTCGTGCCAAGACGGAAGCCAGTGGCAATATGAACCTCGAACGCATCCGTAGCGTGGCAGAGACAGGGGTGGACTACATCAGCGTAGGCGCTCTGACCCATAGTGTGACAGCCATGGACATCAGTATGAACTTTCTTGTAGCACAATAAGCAAACGACCATGCAGACTAAAGAAATCATTCGTGAGATAGAGCGCCTCAAGAAAGAGAAGAATGCCATTATCTTGGCGCACTACTATGCACGGCCGGAGGTGCAGGATATTGCAGACTACATAGGCGATTCGCTGGGGCTATCCCGTCAGGCGGCAGAGACCCAAGCCGATGTGATCCTCTTCTGTGGGGTGCACTTCATGGCTGAGACTGCTTCGATCATTTCTCCCGACAAGACGATCCTGACTCCTACCGAATACGCAGGATGTTCATTGGCGGAAGGAGCTTCGGCCAAAGGGCTGCAAAAGTGGAAGGAAAAGAACCCCGACGGTTTGGTCGTGAGCTACGTGAATACGACGGCCGAGGTAAAGGCATGGACGGACTACTGCTGTACCAGCAGCAATGCACTCAAAGTGGTGGAGAGCCTGCCGAAAGACAAGAAGATTCTCTTCGGGCCGGACAGGAATCTCGGTGCTTATATCCGAGAGAAGACAGGACGTGACATGGAGCTATGGGATGCTGCCTGCTTCGTGCATGAGCGCATCAGCACGGAAGCCATTTTGGAGACTTTGGAGCTGTATCCGGATGCCGACATCCTCATTCATCCCGAAAGCGCAGGCGCACATTCGCAAGAGGTATTGACTAACGAACGATGCTTTATGTACTCAACGGCGGGTATCCTCAAGCATGCTCGTGAGTCAGACAAGAAGCAATTTGTCATCGCAACTGAACCAGAGATTCTCCACTTCCTCCACAAAGAGAATACGGGCAAGACATTCATCCCCATCCAACCGGAGAACCGCTGCTTCCACATGAAGCAGAGCGGTCTGTGGGAGGTATTGGAAGCATTGCGCCTCAATCGTTATGAGGTGAAGGTACCTGCAGACATCCGCGAAAAGGCTCTCTTCTCCATCGAACGAATGATGGCCATCGGATAAGGGCTTAAACCATAGAAGAATCCGTGTGTCCAAAATATCATAGTGGTGCATGTCGCCATTCAGACAAACGGAACAAAGAATTAATGAACAGATCATAGACAACCCAATGAGTGAAACCATTGACATCAAAGCTCTCACCGAGCTGATAGAGCAGAAAAGCTCATTCGTGAATCTCATCTCGCGCGGCATGGCGCAGAATATCGTAGGGCAGAACCACTTAGTCGAATCCTTGCTGATCGGTCTCCTGGCCGATGGTCACATATTGCTCGAAGGTGTTCCCGGACTGGCCAAGACGCTGGCCATAAAAACGCTGGCAGGACTGATTGATGCCAAGTACAATCGTATCCAGTTCACCCCTGACCTATTGCCGGCCGACGTGGTGGGAACGATGATGTACAGCCAGAAGCGCGAAGAGTTCCAAGTGAAGCAGGGACCGATATTTGCCAACTTCATCCTCGCCGATGAAATCAACCGTGCACCGGCCAAGGTGCAAAGTGCTCTGCTCGAAGCCATGCAGGAAAGACAGGTGACCATCGGTGAGACCACATACAAACTGCCCGAACCATTCCTCGTCATGGCGACGCAGAATCCCATCGAACAGGAAGGCACCTACCAACTGCCCGAAGCACAGGTGGACCGTTTCATGATGAAGGTGCTGATAGACTATCCCGAGAAGAAAGAGGAAATGCAGATCATTCGTCAGAATATCGGCGGTGAATTGTCGGACATCCGTCCCGTCATCAATACGGCTGAAATACTGGAAGCTCGACGCGTGGTCAGACAGGTGTATTTGGACGAGAAGATCGAACGCTATATCGTTGACATTGTTTTTGCCACACGCTATCCTGAGCAGTTTGGTTTGAACGATCTGAAGGATATGATCAGCTTCGGTGCTTCGCCCCGTGCTTCCATCAATCTGGCTTTGGCCGCGAGAGCCTATGCTTTCATCAAACACAGAGGTTACGTAATTCCCGAAGATGTGCGTGCCGTATGCCACGACGTCATGCGCCATCGCATCGGCCTAAGCTACGAAGCCGAGGCCAACAACCTGACGGCCGACGCTGTGATAAATGAAATACTGAACAAAGTAGAGGTACCCTAAGGAAAAGACAGGTGCAGACGAACGACTTACTCAAGAAAGTTCGCCGGATCGAGATCAAAGCCCGCGGTCTCTCGCGACAGATCTTTGCCGGACAGTACCACTCTGCTTTCCGAGGCCGCGGTATGGCCTTCAGCGAAGTGCGCGAGTACACGGTAGGGGATGATGTGCGAGACATCGACTGGAACGTCACGGCGCGTTATGCCCGCCCCTACGTTAAGGTATTCGAAGAGGAGCGAGAGCTGACGGTCATGCTCATGGTGGATATGTCCGGTTCGCTTTCTTTCGGTTCCGAGGTGGAGACCAAGCGAGAACTAACGGCCGAAGTGGCTGCGACGCTGGCATTCTCTGCCATCCAAAACAACGATAAGATCGGAGTCCTTTTCTTCACCGATCGAATAGAAAAGTACATCCCGCCCGCCAAAGGCAAGAAACACATCCTCTATATCATCCGCGAGCTGCTGGAGTTCCATCCACAGAGTCATGCTACGGACCTTTCTGTTCCGCTTTCTTATCTGACGCGCTTGGTGAAGAAGCGCTGTACGGCTTTTCTCATTTCGGACTTCTTGTCGGAAGTTGAGACGTACGAGCGCGCGCTGATGATGTCGGCTCGCAAACACGATATCGTGGCCATCAATATATTCGACCGCAGAGAGGTTGAGCTGCCCAATGTGGGCTTGATGCAGTTCCGCGATGCAGAGACAGGACAGACGCGTTGGATCGACACCTCGGATCGGGCTGTTCGTCACACCTATTCGACTGCATACGACCATCATCGTGCAGCCCTTTCGGTTCTTCTGAAGCGTTGCGGCGTGGATTCGACAGAGATCCGCACGGGACAGGACTTCGTACAACAGCTCCTCATCCTATTCAAAAAACGCTCATGAGACCATCTTATCTTTCTATACGCTTCCCGATCTTGCTACTTGTTTTCCTCGCAGCCTTTTCTTGGGCAGGAGCACAAGAACTGTCCATCACGAGCAAACTGGATCGGGCTGAGATGCAGATAGGCGAACAGGCAGTCATCGACATCACCATTCGCACAGCCGATCTGGATCATACCCATTTGCAAGTCCCGAACGACTCGTCGATGATGCAGATGGAAATCTTAGCCTTTGGCGTGACCGATACGGTGGAGGTGAAAGCTCCCATCGTGGAGATCAAGGCTCAGATGGTCATTACCTCCTTCGATTCGACCCTGCTGGAGATCCCTCCTTTCATCGTCACTGACGGACAGTCTCAGGCCATGACAAAGAGCCTGTTCCTCAAGGTGACCATGCCAGAGGTAGATATGTCCAACCCCGACTCCATATACGATATCAAGGAGCCGTGGGGAGTGCCGTACACGTTTACGGATCTATTGAACCTCCTACTCCGCCATCCCCTTACGTGGATTATTCTGGTTGTCTTCCTCGGTGCACTTGCTCACCATTTCTATAAGAAATACAAGGAACGACAAGCTCTTCGACCGGAGAAAAAGCCCGACGAACCGACTCTGCCGGCCTATGACCGCGCCATTGCCGCGTTGGAAACCTTGCGACAGAAAAAGCTGGTGGAAGCAGGTCTCTTCAAAGAGTACTTTACTGAGCTGACCGATCTGTTGCGAGACTATATATCCGAGACGCGTCAGATTGATGCCCGTGAGATGACCAGCAGTGAGATACTGGAAGCATTGCAGCGCATCGAACTGCCGGAGAAAGAGCGTTTGCTCTTGCGCAGCATATTGCAGACGGCCGACTTGGCTAAGTTTGCCAAATACAAACCCATGCCCGGAGAGGATGCCGAAGCCATACGACAGGCTCGCGTTTTCCTTGACGAGGTGCATAACTTATGGGAGTCATGACCTTTGCCTATCCCGAATTGCTCTGGTTGCTACTCATGCTGCCGTTGATGGCAGCCTGGTACATACTGAGTGCACGCAAGAAGCAGGCGACAATGACGCTTCCCTCGCTCCATCCCTTTGCCGGAGGTCGCAGGGGTATTCGCGTCTATTTACGTCATCTGCTCCCCGTGCTGAGAATCCTCTGTGTCGGCTTTGTGATCATTGCATTGGCGCGCCCGCAGAATACCAATAGCTGGCAGAAAGACTCCATCGAGGGGATCGACATCATGTTGGCGATGGACGTATCGGGCAGTATGCAGGCGATGGACTTCAAGCCCAATCGCTTGGAGGCGGCCAAAGATGTAGCCATCACCTTTATCAATAACCGCCCGAACGACAATATCGGCATGGTTACATTTGCCGGAGAGAGTTTCACTCAGTGTCCGCTCACGACTGACCACACCGTTCTGCTCAATATGGTGCAAGACCTGCAGATGGGCGTGTTGGACGACGGCACGGCCATCGGCATGGGATTGGCCACGGCAGTCAATCGGCTCAAGGACAGTAAGGCCAAGAGTCGTGTCGTAATCCTACTAACGGACGGCTCCAACAATATGGGCGACATCACGCCCCGTATGGCTGCTGATATAGCCAAGACCTTCGGTATCCGCGTTTATACCGTAGGAGTCGGAACGCGAGGCGAAGCCCCGTTCCCCATTCAGACCGAGTTTGGCGTACGAATCCAAAATGTTCCCGTTGATATTGACGAACCCACATTGGACGGCATCGCCGAGGTGTCGGGAGGGAAATACTTCCGCGCCGTTGACAACAAGACACTGAATGAAATCTACAAGGAAATCGACAAGCTGGAGAAGACGCGACTCATGACGAAGAGCTTCAAGGCTTATGAAGAGAAATACCTCGCTTACGCCCTTGTGGCTTTCTTCCTCCTATTAGCAGAGTTCCTCTTGCGTAATACGATCCTCCGCACCAATCCGTAAAACCTATTCACAGATTGCTCTCCATGTACAGATTCTATTCGCCGGAATATCTATATCTCCTATTGCTCATCCCCTTGCTCATGGGCGTGGGCTTCTACGCTTTCCGCAAGAGACGAGCGCAAGAGAGACGCTTCGCCGAACTTCCCCTGCTCAAAACTCTCAAGCCTGAATCCAGTACGAAGCGTCGCATCTGGCGGAATGGCTTTCTGCTTCTGGCTCTCGTTTTCACGATCGGAATGCTTGCCCGTCCGCAAGTCAGCGCCCGACAAGATGTACCCAAGGAAGAGAAAGGCATCGAAGCGATGATCTGCCTGGACATATCTAACTCTATGCTTTGCGAGGATGTCAAGCCCAATAGGCTCAGCTTCGCCAAGCAAGTACTCGGCCGCCTCTTCGACGTCATGCGGAACGACAAAGTGGGGTTGGTCGTCTTTGCAGGAAATGCTTACACCCAAATCCCCATTACGACCGACTTGTCGGCTGCGAAGCAATTCCTCTCGGACATCAGTCCGAGCATGGTCACGGCTCAGGGAACGGCCATCGGTGCTGCCGTGGATTTAGCCTCGAAGTCATTCTCTGACAATAAAGAAATAGGCAAGACCATCATCGTTCTCACCGATGGAGAAAACCACGAAGGCGATGTGCTCGAAGCCGTAGGCCGGGCCAGAGAAGCCGGCATAAGGGTAAACGTCGTAGGGCTTGGCACATCGGAAGGTGCGCCCATCCCTTATGAAGGAGGCTATCTCAAAGACGAAGGAGGCAATCCGGTAGTTACCAAGTTCGACGAACAGATGTGCAAAGAGATCGCGACAGCCGGCGACGGCACGTTCTTCTCCGGACAGAGTGCATCGGCTCTCGTGCGGGCTGTGGAGAGTCAGCTGGACAAACTCCCCAAAGCTGTTCTCACATCTTCGGCCTCTTCCGGTTACCGCGAGGTATATGGATGGTTCGGCTTGGCTGCTCTGGTCTGCCTGTTGTTGGAATTCGCCATTCAGGAGCGCAAGAGTCGCTTCTTCAGTAAGCTCAAACTGTTTGACCGATGACACATATACGACATCTCATAGTGGGAGTCCTGCTCCTCCTATTATCTGTAGCACAGTTGGCATCGCAGAACATTCGCGAGGATGTGCGCCGCGCCCGCAAGGTGTATCGCAATCATCAGTATGCCAATGCCGAAGTGGTTTACAGAAAAGCTTTGGCACAAGACAGCACCTTCACCGAAGCCCGTTTCGGACTGGCGGGTGCACAGTATGCACAAGGACGTACCGACGAAGCTCTCCAAGAATATACGGCACTCATGCAAGATCCTACCCTCTCGCCCAAGCGCCGAGCCGAACTCATGCACAATCTCGGCAATGCACTGATGAAAAAGAAAGACTACCGACAGAGTGTGGAGGCTTACAAACATTCGCTGCGACTGAATCCGACCGACGACGAAACGCGCTACAATCTTGCACTGGCCATGAAGCTACTGCGCAACCAGCAACAACAAGGCGGTGGAGGCGATGACAATCAAGAGCAGAACCAAAACAGCAACCAAGACAAAAATCAGCAGCAGAACAACCCAAACAATAATCAGGGTCAGCAGCAGCCACAGCCTGCCAAGCAGGACAATACGCAACAGAACAAACAGGACCGACAGAATGAAATGAGTCGGGAGAGTGCCGAGAAGATTCTGAAAGCCTACGAACAAGACGAGGAAAAAACTCGCGAAAAGGTGGAACAGATGCGTAAGCTGCAAGTGAAGCAACAAAAGGGCGGCTCTACCAAGAAGTGGTAAAGCGACTTCTCTTCCGAAGACAAAGCCCGTGAGCAGAGAATGCTCACGGGCTTTGTTATTAATCGCTCCCAGCAATGGGGCAGCAATTTTATCATTTCTCTTTATGGAAAAGCATTTCTTATCCCCATACCACTATAGTAATAGCCCAATCGCTGAAAGGCATAGTAATTTGCCCCATATTCCAATGTGCCGGGTGTGTGATAAGAAGCTCTAAACCCCGGTTTTATTACATATTCTTTGACGATACGGCCGTAGAATTCGACCACGCCCACGTCACTGATTTGAGCCAGATGTCCCGTTTCGTGCTGCAACAAATATCTGTCATAATGAAGATTTCCGGTTCGTTTGACAGCAACATGGCGCCCTAAAGTTATTCCGGATCCATTACGCATAAAAACAGATCCTCGCCTATAAACTTGTGCGAAGCCTTCCAATGCGCCATACTTCGTGTCAGGGATAAAGGTTGCCCCTAATACCACTATCCGCAATCCGGCCATCCCCATGGTCAAAGCAACTCCAATGAGAACTCCTTCCCATAGATAAACGGCATCTTGCTCCGCAGCGGCCATCATCGCTCCGCCAATGAGTCCGACAGTAAGGCCTTTCAGGATGGAATGACCCAGCTCACACATCGCGTTTTTAAGAGAACCGCCGACAATACCGATAAAACCACCGATAGCCGCACTCATGCTGCCAAAATGCGTCATTGTTTAGTATAAAACTACTCAAGTAACAAAACAAAATTAGGTTGGTAAAGTAAGCATATTTTATCATCAAGCTCAATAGAGCTGATGTACATGATCGTTGTTCGCCTCTCCACATTTTAGGTACCGAAAAAGTTTTCAACACCGAAGAGCCAGGCAGATTTATTTGGATTCGTTCCAAATAAACAGCCTTTTGATGGTCGCTCGGGCAGCAAAACGAGGTCGAAATCAGTCTTCCGAAAACGGATGGTAATAATTGGGGAGTTCGGATGCAACATTTATAGATATCACTTCCAATCTTTATAAAGATCGATTGTAAACTTTACGATATTAGAATACGAACTACGCTACTACCCATATTCTTTGCAGGGAGCGTTGATGGATCTTTATTGGGATGAAATACCCGAAGAGCTGAAACAAGAACTGCTCAAGCAAGTCGGAAAGTGAAAGAAATGGACAGGTATCAGATTCCGATCAGAAGCCGTAGATCAGCAGACCTGCCAAGCCGGCTATCAGAATCGTCACGATGGGATGGAGCCAACGGCGAACGGTGGCGAGAAATGCAAAGGCAAAAAGGAGGACGCTCCAAAGATCGACAAAGTTTTCTCGGACGATTACTTGGTCCAGGGTAAGCCCCTTTTCCGGCGTAGCCAGCAACACCGTAAGAAAAGCCGGATGAAACATAAGTAAGAGGGCAGCAGAAGCAATCAGCCCCACCGTGGCGGGGCGAATGACACGGAAAGCCGCATCGACATAAGCATTGCGACGGAAGCGGGCAAAGAAAGCGGAGAGGATGAGTACCAAAACGAAGGAGGGCAGGCTCACGGCTACCGTAGCGACAACCGATCCCCACACACTCCCCGTGACGGTGTAGCCGATATAGGTAGCACTATTGATCCCGATGGGGCCGGGGGTCATTTGGCTGATGGCAACAATGTCGGTAAATTCTTGAGCCGTTATCCAGCCGTATCGATGGACCACTTCGTCTTGGATAAGCGACAGCATGGCATACCCCCCACCGAAACCGAAAAGACCGATCTTGATATATACCCAGAATAGCTGCAAGAATATCATGAGACGTGAGAAAGGATGTTCAAGACCGCATCCTGCGGATACGATACTCAATGAAACGACTATAGAGGATACCTGCCACGGCAGCGCCCAACACAATCCAAATGGGAGAAACACCCATCAACCAAACAAGGATGGCAGAGAGGATGGGAATCCAAAGGGAAATGGGCTTCATCTTCATGGATCGCCACGTAGTAATGACCGGAGCTGCGATCATGGCAATAACGGCCGGACGAAGTCCGCGGAAGATGGCTGCCACATACTGATTGTCTTGAATCCGCGTAAAGAACATGGCAATGGCCAAAATAATCAGGAAAGAAGGCAGAATGGTACCGAGGGCGCAGACAGCTGCTCCGGCATAGCATTTGAGCCGATAGCCGACGAAGATAGAGATATTGACAGCGAAGATGCCAGGGAGTGACTGAGCAGCAGCAAAGATGTCGAGAAATTCCTCTTCAGTGAGCCAGTGGTGCTTGTCCACGATCTCCGCTTGGATCAGCGGCAGCATGGCATAGCCTCCGCCGAATGTAAATCCGCCGATACGGAAGAAGGTAAGGAAGAGGGTTGTATATGGATTCACAAACAAAAAAGGTGCGCCTTGGCATGACGCACCCCTATATTTTGAAATAATTACTTACGACGACGAACCGAGCGCGTAGCTGTTCTGGTAGCTTTGGACGACTTCTGTTCTTTGGGGGCTACTGCAGGCTGTGTACTATCTTCTTTCTGTCCACGAGTACGACTGGTGATATTCCTACCACTGCTTCTCTCGCGAGCCTTTGCCGTTTTCTTGTCCACTGTCTGCTGCATCCACGAGGAGTCTTGCATCACATAGAGTCCGTCACGGAACCCATGCAATTCTTTATCAATACGCTTGCTCTCCATCTTCATAGAGTCAGGCGTGGGACAGTATTCGGCCAATGCCCGATTGAGTAAATTCTCGGTCTTGACAATATCTCCTTTGTAGAGATTGAGACGGAAGAAGTCGTCAACCGTAGAGCTACGCGTATTATTGCGGTCGCTGAGCATCACACGCGCACGGGCGATGTAGGGACGAATGTTTTCGTAAGGGATCCAAAAGAGAGGCTGATTGCGCTCTTCGCCTATCTCATCACGACCTGTCATAATGGGACAAATGGCTTGGATCTTGACATCCACATCACTATTGGTAGGTGTGAAGTACCATTCCTCCTTCACATAATATGCTCTCACTTCGGCTGAGGGCACATCGCTATCGGCCACCCGGAAGAGCTCTACATTCTTATTGGTGCTGGGTTGATAATAGATGCCGAAGCGGTCGAGAAACTCTTGGAACTTGATCTTGTACTGATCAGTAAAGGACTCATACCCATCCAGATACTCATAGGCATCGAGCATATTGCGATTGAGCAGGCCGAATATCGTACTGAAAAGATTCTGACGATCGCCCACCGGTCGAGGGGGATAATAGAGGACTGCATTAGAGTCTTCCATAAGATCGACACGACGGTAGACCACTCGTTTCCATGGAGCATTGTCCGTGTTTTGGGTGAGACGGCGATTATACTCCTGTGCACGAGTAGAGAGAGAAGTCGTCTGCTGCGTCTCCGCATTGCGCGGGGCACGCCCCACTTGCGGAGAGCGGTTGGTCACGTTTTCCTGTGCAACGGAAGCAAGAACAGCCGCTGCCGAGAGGATCGTTCCTATGATTACATGAGAAATTTTCATAAACACCTATTAGTTCACAATTACTTCAATGGCCGGAATCCTGCGTTCGATACCATCAGGTCCGCGAGCAATCACTTCTGTGACGTAGAAGCGCTTGCCTCTGGCCAGATTTTGGATTTGTCGTTTTTGTCTCTCAGAGAAGGAAGCTCCATCAGAAACCTCGGGAATAGAATTACCCATGGAGTCGTAGAAGACGAGTTGGAACTTCAGGACGGTATAATTCACGTCAAGTAGATCATCATCCAATGCCGCTTTGATGCCACCGGCAGCGAGTATCTCACGCTTGCCCAATCGACCGCCTTTGAAACGCTTGGCATTGCCCTGCGCATCACGATACTCGATGTAAGGCAATGGATCGGGAAGAGCACGCACGCGCAGCGTCGTCTTAGCCATCTGGACAGTGCGACCTCCAGACTGAGCCGTAACAGAGATGACAGCTTCGCTTCCCACCTTGGTCGGGCGAGCAATCCAGAGATTGCCACGACGAGTGAGGGTACCATTGGTGATCGTAGCCGAAACATTCTGCTGAGCAACCCCCGGCACGGCGATACTGATGGGATTGTCTATACCTGCATAGAGCACATTCATCATTGTAGGAGCAACGGATGCCATCGGTTCTGTCACGAAGTACTCGCTTTCGAAGTCGCGACGAATCTTGGTTCCGTCATTGCCCTTCATCTCAATATATCCCTTGACAGGATAGGTGCCGGGTGCACCTGCCGTAGCAGTGAAGAGCCCCATGCTTTCGGGAGAGAGGAGCTTGCCGTTTACGAACACATCCGGTCGTTGCGTGGTGTCCACACTGGAGAGTACTATATTAGCCCTATACATATCTCCTGACATCACGATTTGACTTTGCGGGATCACCTGCGCTGTGATGCTATTGACACGGTAGTCTCCTACGTCCACACTCTTGACAAGATCGGAGAGGACTTCACCTTGCGCATAGCGCACATCACTTTGGAGCTTGGTGAGCAATGTTATAGCCGCAACGGCTGGCATATTTTCGAAGAGAGAACTCTCCCACGATTTTCCTTTGGATCCAGATTGGGTGCTGAGAGCTCCCTCGATGAGCTTGAGCTTGGCCTTGTCCGTCATGAGCGTGCCGGCCAACTCACGGAAGCTATTGACTTGCTTTCGCAAGGTACTCCCCTTGCCATTGATAGGATTGAGCATCACCACGGAAGAAGCTTCAAGATCATCCTTTCTCTTAATGTTATTTACATCCGCATTCTTACCGTCAGACTGACGAGCAATGGCGAGCTTGAGGTCATCAATAAAGCTACAGAGAGAATCGGCTTGCTTCTGCAAAACAAGAC
Organism: Porphyromonas loveana; assembly: GCF_003096695.1. Lineage (GTDB taxonomy): Bacteria > Bacteroidota > Bacteroidia > Bacteroidales > Porphyromonadaceae > Porphyromonas > Porphyromonas loveana. The sequence goes on from NZ_QEKY01000006.1 coordinate 83,845, forward strand.
TGCGCTCATACCACATCTTCACTTTCTCAGGATTGGTGTGGTAAGCAGTACTGAGTTCGGAAAGCACCAGATTATTGCGCTTATCAGAGCCGTCAATGGACGAGGTGAGGCTCTTGTCCACTTTGTCAAAACCATCCAGCACCTCGCTCGACACGTTCAAAGCCATCATGGCGATGAACACGAGGTACATCAGGTTGATCATCTTCTGCCTATTGGCATTCCCATTAGAACCTATTCCCATAGCTTATAAGGGCGTAGAACCGGTCGTTGAAGAGGGGGTGGAACCAAAATTGCCGGGCATGCCGGGAAGACCTACATTGGATGTCAAGGCTTGCAGCAGACGTGCATATACCTCGTTGAGCTGAGAGAGCTGACGCGCCATGCGCTCGTTCTCGTTACGGAACGAAGAGCTGTCAACAACAGTACTGTCATACATATCTCGGATATGGGACAAGCCACGATTGATACGATCGATCGTTTCAATCTGAGAGCTGATGCTCTTCAACTGTATTTCGTAGATGGTATTCAGTCCGGTGATATTGCGGCTGAGGTTTTCCATCTGTTCTACGTATGACTGTGAGTTGATGCGCAGACCTTCTTGCTCTGCCTGCATCTGCTCATAACTTTCGGTCATAGCTGCGGCTGTACGGCCGATGCGTGCAAGTTGTTCGCCTGCCTCGGCGAGTTTATCGATTCCTTCGCTTAGACGCTGAATCTGCTCCTCAGGCAAGAGTCCGGCCAGTTGCGATTGGAACTGAGTAGTCGGCTGTGCCGGTTGTTCCTGTGCGCGCACTCCACCAGCATATGCGGCAGTACGAGCGGTAATGTTTCCCACTCTGGTTGCTGCCTCCTCTGCTTTTCGCTGGAGATATTCGCGGCGTTGCTCCATCTCTTCGCGATCCATCGGATTGTTGGAATCAAGCTCAGGAAATACATCTTCCCAACGGTATTCCATCGTCGGCTTTTCGAACCCTGAGATAAAGAATACCAAAAATTCGGTTACCATCCCGATGAACAACATTTCGTTACCCATCGGCAAGTGAAGCAACTTAAAGAGAGCTCCTAAGATCACAATAGCGGCGCCCCAACTATAAACGATATTGAGAAGTCGGCGACCTCGGTTACTGGCCAAAAACATCTCAAGGAGGTTCTTGTATCTTCTATAATGATTCATGACGATTGTTTTTCTTGTTTGAAAGTTGGGTTTATTTACTTCTGGTACTGCGACGAGAGCTTCTGGTCGCCTTTCCTGGTGAGAACGCGATAGAGGTGCGAACGCAACGGAATCCGACGTAAGAGCGTCCTACATTTTGGTACTCCTGCGTGCGAGTTGCCGAACGGATGAAACGGGCAACGTCCTTCCATGAGCCTCCACGTACAACTTTTTGTTTGAGAATGTACGGATCTGTAAGAGCAGCTTTGTATTCCAACTCAGGATTGATGTCGGACATCTGCTTGAGTCCCGATTCGGAGAAGGCTGTACTCGTCCACTCGGCAACGTTACCAGCCATATCATATAGTCCGAAATCATTGGGAGAGAAACTCGACACACGAGAAGGGATCAAGTGGCCATCGGCCGTATAGTCACCCTCGCCGGGTTTGAAGTTGCCGAGGAAACAGCCACGGCCGGTTCTTAGGTCTTCAGAACTCCATGGATACTTATTGTTAGAATCGCCCATACGCGCTGCATACTCCCACTCAGCTTCGGTCGGAAGGCGGAAGTCATCCATCACCTGTCCGGCAGGCAGGCGGACACCTTTCTTGAAGAACTCCGAACGCCATGCACAGAAAGCCTGTGCTTGCTCCCAAGAAATACCGACTACAGGATAGTCGTCATAACCCGGGTGGTTGAAGTACATACGAGTATAAATTTCGGTACGAGCATTGGGGAAGTCGTTTACCCAACAAGTCTCATCCGGATAGATCGGCACGATGTAGGTATTGAGGAAATCGTATTCGCTGCTTAACGGACGTGTGAGCGTCTCACTAATGATATTGCCACTATCATCTATATAGGCTGTATCCTTGGATATCATCACGACAGCATTAGGATCTACCGTTATATCCGTATTCAGATTACGTTTCGAGGCCTTGAGTTGATGCTCACGCATGGCTGCAGAACGATAGTCATAGACTTCGTAGCGATAGACCATCTGTTCCGGATCGAGTTTGCGCTCACGCGTTACTGGATTAGTATAATAAACGCTATTCATGGCCGCAATCTCTTCTTCCGAAGCGCGCCGTTCTGAAGGTAGAGGCTTATTCCAGTCGAGATACGGAGTCACAGGTTCACCAAAGCGATCTTCTGTAATCTTGTATTCTTCGTTCCCGCCGTATGCAGGATCGGCCAAACGTTCTCTAATGATGGAGTCTCTGACATAGTAAACAAACTGGCGGTACTGGGCATTGGTAATCTCTGTTCTATCCATCCAGAAAGCATCGACTGAGATAGAACGGGTTTCGGCAGGAACACCCCACAGGCTGTCTGCCTCCTTGTTACCCAATACAATACTGCCTCGCGGCACCTGTACCATCCCGAAGGGAGAAGGTTCGTTCCACGAAGTCAGCTTGGCACCTGTCAACTCTCCTCCGACAGCACGCTTAGAAGAACCACAAGAGGAAATAGCCAAAGCCCCAAACAGCAAAAAGCCTGCAAGAGCGAAAATCCTTTTCTTTCTACACATACATTATTTATATATCTGCTTCATTACTGTCTCTGGTCCGATATAGCAACTCGGCTCAGAGAAAACGAATGCTTTTATATTTTGCATCTCGATTCTTGGCAGGACTGAGGGGGAAGGAATAGCTCACTAATAATTCGTGGCTCCCCCATGAAGCCTTTGCCAATGCCGAAGTAGGCCATTCAAAGGCATATCCGGCATAAAGTTTGCCTAATTGCATCCCCAGATGTACTCCCACGGCTTGTGTAGGGCGGTACATCAACGAAACAAAAAAGCGATTATCATACGACATCCCCATCGTTACATCCAAACGAGAACTATAGCCGTCTGTAGCAGCAAAGATAGAAGGATGCCATGCAAATAACGAGAAATCGGAACGTATATTGTATCCGGCAAGGAGATAATAATGCCTTGGCAGATCCAAAATGTATTGTTCCGTGAGAGGAATGGCCGGAGCAGTCAAACGAGTGGAACTAAATCCGACATACAAATTCTTGCGCTGATAATACACTCCTGCAGCAGCATCAAACGACTTGCCGTTCACTTTCGTCAAAGGAATAGCAGGATCGTTTTCAGTCTCCAATACTACTCCCGTGCCATCAAAAGCAGTATTGACAAATCCCGCCTGTATAGCCACAGACAAGTCTCCTCCAAATAGCTTTTGCTTGAAGGCATACTGCCCCATCAATTCGTTCACGGAGAAAAGTCCCACCGTTTGGGTCACGACACGTACACCCACCCCATGCTCGCGATCCATAAAACGAATCGGCGCATCAGCAAGGAGTACAAAGCTCTTCGCACTTCCGGGCATCCCCTCCCATTGCCTATTGTGCAGAGCTGTGATGAAGACATCCTTACGCATGCCGGCATAGGCGGGATTGTAATAGCTATATGCTCGGTCGTACTGAGCCAACAACAGATCGTTTTGAGCTACAAGATCCTGTGCTCCTATGATTAACAATAGGAGGGCAACAAGAGTGTAATAGTGTTTAACCAAGACCTGCTTCACGGAGGTAAAACGAAGCCCCGTGTGCAATTATTGCACATACGGGGCGCATTCGTCAAACTAAGAGTCCAAAATTTCTAATACTCTTCTTCGTTAAAGAAAAAGTCTTCGTTGCTCGGATAGTCCGGCCAGATATCTTCGATGGATTCATAAATTTCGCCTTCATCCTCCATCTCCTGCAAGTTCTCGATAACTTCAAGCGGAGCTCCCGAACGTTGCGCGTAGTCGATCAACTCATCCTTACTTGCAGGCCAAGGAGCATCTTCCAGCTTAGAGGCTAATTCTAATGTCCAGTACATAATAGTAGTCAGCTTTTTTGTCCTATTGATTCTTATTCTTTTGCTTTATACAGGAGGTTTTCAGCCTACCTTTTTGCTAAAATATGCGCAAAAATAGAAGAATTCTCTGATTAACAAGCATTCTCAGGCCAAAAGCCTTTATTGAAATCGCTCTGATTCGACCCAAAAAGAAAGAGCTGTCTCACCCTATTCGGTGCGACAGCTCTCTCGTATCGGACTATTGAGATATAGTACTTAGTTGCGGTGTTCGCGGTTGTCTCTACGCTCGCCACGTCCGCCCTCACGACCGCCTTCGCGTCGCTCACGACGTTCTCTCGGCTGTGTTTCTACGTAACCTTCCGGTTTGGGAAGGAGCGCCTTGCGGCTGAGCTTGAACTTACCGGTCTTAGGATCTACATCCAGAAGCTTAACTTCGATGGCTTCACCCTCTTTCAAGTTGGTCTCTTCGATCGTTTCGAAGCGCTTCCAATCTACCTCTGAGATGTGCAAGAGACCTTCCTTTCCCGGGAGAAACTCTACGAAGCAACCGTATGGCATCACGCTCGTGATCTTACCAGGATAGGTCTCTCCTACCTCAGGCATAGCAACGATACCCTTGATCATACCGATAGCAGCATCGATACAAGCCTTGTTCGTACCGCTGATTTCGATAATGCCCATACCATCCACTTCTTCGATATTGACCGTGGCACCACTCTTCTCTTGGATACCTTGGATGATCTTTCCACCCGGACCAATAACAGCTCCGATGAATTCCTTGCCGATACGCATCTTCTCAATACGCGGTGCATGAGGCTTGAGGTCGTCTCTTGTCTCCGGCTGAGCCTCCAACATCTTGCCAAGGATGTGCAGACGTCCCTGCTTAGCTTGTTCCAAAGCATTCTCCAAGATTTCATAGCTCAGACCATCCACCTTGATATCCATCTGGGTAGCGGTGATACCATCCTTGGTTCCTGTTACCTTGAAGTCCATATCGCCCAAGTGGTCCTCATCCCCCAAGATATCTGACAGGATGGCGTAGTTCTTGCCCTTGTTTTCAGAGATCAAACCCATGGCAATACCCGAAACCGGTTTACGAATCGCTACACCGGCATCACGAAGAGCTAATGTTCCGGCACATACTGTGGCCATGGAAGAAGAACCGTTCGATTCCAAGATATCGCTGATGATACGCACTACATAAGGATAGTCAGCCGGCATTACGCGCTTGAGCGCACGGTGAGCCAAATTGCCGTGACCGATCTCACGACGTCCTACACCTCTCTGCGGACGAGCCTCGCCAGTTGAGAAAGGAGGGAAGTTATAGTGGAGGAGGAATCGCTCTTTGGAATAGTTGAGCACATCGTCTACAAGCTTTTCGTCACTCTTGGTTCCGAGCGTAACAGTCGTGAGCGACTGCGTTTCACCACGCGTAAATATCGCAGAACCATGAGGGCCGGGCAGACAGTCTGTCTCGATCCAGATCGGACGCACCTCCGTCGTTTTACGACCATCGAGACGTTTGCCTTCGTCGAGGATAGCACGGCGCATGGCTTCCTTCTCCACATCGTGGTAGTAGCGACCGATCATTTCGGCTTTCTCTGCCAACTCTTCTTCGGAGTATTGAGTCTTAAATTCTTCTACAATCTGAGCAAAAGCTTCACCACGTTCGTGCTTGCCAGTACCACTTGTAGCCACGGCATAAGCCTTGGCATAGCACTCATCGTGCACTTTCTTGCGCAGGTCATCATCGTTCACCTCGTGGCAGTATTCGCGCTTCGTCAGCTTACCTACAGCCTCGGACAGCTCCAGCTGAGCACGACACTGTACTTTGATTGCTTCATGCGCTACGCGGATACCTTCGAGCATATCGGCTTCCTGCACTTCGTCCATTTCTCCTTCGACCATCATGATGTTATCGATCGTGGCACCCACCATAAGGTCGATGTCGGCCGAAGCAAGCTGTTCGAAAGTAGGATTGACGATGAATTTGCCATCCACGCGTGCTACACGCACCTCACTAATAGGACCGTTGAACGGTATATCGGATACGGCGAGCGCAGCCGAGGCAGCCAAACCGGCCAATGCATCGGGCATATCTTCACCATCGGAAGAGAACAGGATCACATTCACAAAGACCTCGGCATGATAGTCGTCCGGGAAGAGAGGACGCAATGCACGGTCCACGAGACGACAAGTCAGGATCTCATAATCCGAAGCCTTGCCTTCGCGGCGGGTAAACCCTCCGGGGAATCGGCCTATGGCAGAATACTTCTCTTTGTACTCCACCTGAAGAGGCATGAAGTCGCAGCCGGGGTTAGCATCTTTGGCTGCACAAACTGTGGCGAGCAACACCGTATTGCCCATCGTGACTGTAACGGCACCGTCGGCCTGCTTGGCCAGTTTGCCGGTCTCGATCTTGATGGAACGGCCGTCCCCCAAATCGATAGTCTTACTTACTACATTAAGCATAAGTCTTTAGTTTCTTATATAACTCTATTGTATCGGTCGCAAAAGTACACAAAAGGGATAGATAATTAACAGAAATACAAGCGAATAATTACCTATTCTACCTCATCTTATATAAAAATGGAGGTGCAGAACTGCCACACCTCCCCTACATATGCTATAAAGTATCTCTGTTAGTTATCGACCCGAGGCTCGGATCAGCGCACTTATCGCCTCGTTCAGCTCCTTACAATCGGCCGTCAAAGCCTCCACTGTCATCGGCATTCGATAACACCAATAGTGGTGCGAATCCTCCGGATGATTGATTTGTTCGCTCTCGGGTGGCACCATTCGTTGCAGATCGACAGAGAGAGCCATCCAATCCGACAGCGGGAAGATGGCCAACATAGAGGCAGCCTTGAGATGACGCATCAGTATGCGACGAGCCAAATCCGGAGTACAAACTTCGGGCGCGCTCCCCTCTTCTCCCAACACTTGCGTATAATAACGTTGGCGCAATGCCTCATTCTGCTGCCACCACAAACGCATAGGCGGCATATCGTGGGTAGACGTTGTGCAGACGGAGCAATAGGGTTGTCGCTCCATGTCGGCGAAGTCTTGTCCCAAATTCTTGGGAGTTCTTTCCAGCACGAGGGACAAGAGTTGCAATTGCTCCATCACTTCCGGGACGGCAGGAGGGATCATTCCCAAATCCTCTGCACAGACCAGCATATCGGTCGAGGACAATAAAGGAATGAGATGCGAGAGAGCTGTCTCCTTCCAAAGCGCATCATTACGCTTGTAGAAGTAGTCCTCTGACATCCGTTGCCAAACCCTTTTCTCTTCGATATTGAGATGCGAATAGCGCAATGTGCGCTCAAACGAGATGCGGGGATGGAAGGAACCCGGCTTCTCCGGGTCGATCACAAAGCACACCTCCGTGGCCACGCGCATCAGTCCTGCGATGGTGTCGTTCCCGCCCGGGACTGAATCGGGATCTAATGCCAGGATATCGGTCTGATAAAAGCACTTCAGATCAAGGGTGAAATAATTCACACCGAAAGGACGGAGATAGCCGACAAGCACCTCTCCGGCATAGCGTCCGAAGACGCGCTGCAGGTCATCCGCATGGATGAGAGGGAGCGTGCAGAACTGTCGATCGAAGGGGAATCCGTATTCCTTGATCTCTTTCTCGGTGAGGGGCAAAGCCGGATTGAAATGCCCCAGCAGTCCGGATACTTGCTTCGTCGGCACCTCCCAAATACGGAAGAAACCCAGAATGTGATCAATGCGGAAAGCTTTGAAATAGGCTGCCATGCCTTCGAAACGCTTACGCCACCAAGCAAATCCATTCCGACTCATCACATCCCATCGATAAATGGGGAATCCCCAGTTCTGTCCCTCCTCGGCAAACTGATCGGGAGGAGCTCCTGCCGCGTGCTCCGTATCGAAGAGCGCTGGCTCCAACCACACCTCCGCACTATGGGAGCTGACTCCGATGGGGATGTCTCCTTTGAGAAGAATGCCTTTGTGCTCGGCATAGAGGGTAACGGCTTGGAGCTGTTCGTGCAGCAAGAACTGCACGAATCGGTAGTAGTTCATCTCGCTCTTGAGCTCGGGTGCAGCCGCCAAACGCTCTATCTGCGCTCGATCCCAAGTGTACTCCTGCCACAAATGCAGGGGCAGACCATCGTACTTGTCTCGCAAATAGCAGTAGGCCACATAAGAATCCAACCAGTCGGCAGACAAAGAAACGAACTGACGGAATGCTTTCTTACGCATCACGGCTGCCCCTTCCTGACGGTAGAGAGCATGCAGATACTCCTCTTTGAGAGCCAAGACAGCGGGATAATCCGTCTGTTCCCGCACGCTAAGCTCCTGCGCTCTTCGGATCAGCTCGTTCCACAAGGCCTCATCTTTGAGCCGAGGCAGTGCATCTATGTGTATATAGATCGGATGGAGCGCCATGACCGATACTATATTATAGGGATAGGAATCGCGGATTGTGCGAGTATAAGTGGTATCGTTGATGGGGAGGAGTTGCAGCATATGTTGGCGAGTTGCTGCTGCCCAGTCCACCATCTGATGCAGGGCACCGAAGTCGCCTATGCCCCAGTCATTCTCGCTACGCAATCCAAAGAGCGGAATCACCGTGCCGGCATAGCGTGGCATATAGTCCCCTTCCCGGAAGCAAAGCCCGGCCAAATAAACAGCGCCATAGGCCTCAGCTGATTCAAACCGATATATCCTATTAGCTCCTTCTTCCCATCGAATGTCCGAGAAGTCGTCCCTTCCTCTGATAAAAAACTTATACTCCAAGGTCGGAGGCAGCTCGTCCTTCTCCAACGTCACCGACCATTCGCCCTGCCCGAGATGGTGCATCACGCGTGCATCCTGCACCGACCATTCGCCCAATGCGAGGGCATTGCCCGTCATGTATATCTTGTCATCGGGATGGACGCAAGGTGCATATAGCTGCATTACCACCTTCACGCCTTCTTTCTTCGACTTGGGAGCACGATCCATTCGCCCCTCATGACGGAAAAATACATCGTAGAAAGCCGAGCTGTAGAAAGGGGCATTCTTCGGACGATCGATCCACCTGTCATCCATGAGCACCCGTTTATAGCTGTGATCCAAGACCAAGTGGTGCATCCGCTTCCACTCCTTGTGTACGAGTCTGCCCTCGGCGTCACGCACCAGATAGTAGTAAGCGATATCCTTGCGGCGGCCATCGACCGTCACTCGCCCTTCCCATCTGTCATCACTCGTGGCCGTCAGCTCCAAAGCCAGAGCCTCATCCCAGTTGCCCAGCTCGACAGAAGAACCGGATATGCAGAGACGTTGCCCCCACTCTGCTCTATAGTTGATCGAAAAAACTATCTCCATGTGCCTCCTCACATCGCCCTCATGCTACTATCCGCCCATACTACTTCATCTCCTCATAGGCATAGGCTGCAAAGGTGCCCAACCAATGATCGCCGCCATAGTTGCTGCGGAATATCTGCTGCATCCCCTGCTCGTAGTGCACGACTGCGGCCTCTCGCAATTGTCGCGCCACCGCACTATCGGCAGCAAATGACTTGGCAATGGCAGCCATACACCATGCTCGCGAAAAGGATAGCCCCACCAAATGGACGATGTGATAGTCGTTCAGATCCGACACGATAGGCGGGACACAAAGATGGGCCAAGCCTGCCGGTGTGAAAAACTGCCCGAACCACTCGGCGTATGCCTCGGCAGGCATCACTCTTCTCATCAGATCGGCCTCCATGAGAGAGGGCGAGAAGAAATCCGTCGGGTTCGGCTCCCAATCGGCGGGCACAGCCTTGTCGCGGGCATATATGTCCATCGCTTTCTGACGCAGCTGCTGCTCGAAGTCGCGCTCTCCCGTAGCGACAGCCCAGTCGAGAGCAAAGCTCATACCAAATGCCGAATTAGAATGCGTACCGATACGATCGGCATAGGTCATCTTGGGAAGGTAGGCTTTCCACCTCGCCACGATAGCCTCCGTGAGCGGAGCCATATCTCTGTGCCATCGGTCGGCCTGTGCAGCGAGCGAGGGAGCAGTCGCAGGATCAGTCGCGAGGCGTAACAGCTCCTCATCCAGCTTCAACAGCCAAGCCCAACCATAAGTACGCTCAAAGGAAGCCCCCCCGGGACGATCGAAATAGGCAGCTTCGGTTCTGAGCTTCTCTGCCGTGAACGAATGATCCAAAGCCGCCACTATACTGTCCCGTATGGCTATATCCGGAGCTTTGCGCAGCGTATGCACCAGCATCCAATGGCTGTGCACGCTACTATGCCAGTCGAACGATCCATAGAAAACAGGGTGTAGCTCCGAGGGCGTGAGTCGGGCATCGGCCTCGTCATTGATGACCTGACCGGTCTTGTTGGGGTATTCCACCCCTATACTTTTGAGAGGCATACGAGCCAAGCGCAACAGTGTAGCGACATCTTGCGCCCGACTCCCCATGGCAGAAGAGAGCAAGAGGAAGATGAGAACGGCAACTTTTTTCATAATTTGTCGGGGGATTTTTGCACACAAATGTACGGAATTGGGAGCGACGCAGCGTTGTCCCCGAATTTTTCGGGCAAGAAAACGAGAAAAACCTGCACCAAAATCGGCGAAAATTCGCGCCATTTTCATTTTGTTTTGGCGCAAGTTTTTTTCCGAAATGGCGCCAAAATGAAAAAGAAATGGCGCCATGTTTTTTGGCAGCTTATGTGAGAAAAAACTCAGGCCATAACCAAACAGATCCCATTATTCGCCGATCCCGATTCCTCCGCCACAAGAATTGTACTCCATCCTCCCCATCGGGCAAGAGCATCAGAAAGGGTAAAGAGCAAGGCGCTGAGGCGGAGAGTGAGGGAACGTACTTACGTACGCGACCGAAACCGACTGCCGAAAGCAACGCAGCTATTTGCCCTTTATCACACACCTACTATTCTTCGGGGACATATATAATCTCCCCACTCTCCAACTGATAAGCCACTCCCACACGTTTGCCTTTGGATCCGTCACCCTCGGACGACGTTTCGGACGGAGTGTATTTCTCCACCTTGTCACCTTTCTTGATCAAGATCTCCATCTGCTCCGTACCCGGATTTTTGACGATGGTGTAGTCTTCCTTGCTGAAAACCTCAGTCATATTGAACTTCGTTACCAATGCCACCATCAGCGCCACGGCAAACACCATGGCCACATCGAAGAGATTGGAGACGAGTGAGGAAGGATCGGGTTCTTCCTCATAGAAGCGTCTTCTGGGCATGGCTATCGAGAGAGTTTTTCGTTGATGTAATCGAGTCGGATGAGGTCGTTGCGATTATAGCCACGCATAACATGGACAGCCATATAACCGACAGCAGAGGCAAACATACCGAGCACCGTCGTGGCAAAAGCCACCTGCATATTATAAGCCATAGACCCGATGTCACCCGTCGAGAGACCTACAAGAGCAGGCCCCATCGGGATGAGCGTCCCCATGAGACCGAGTATGGGGCCGAACTTACTCAGGATCTTCGCCGTGCTAAGTCGCTGCTCTCCGAGGAGTTCATAGTGCCCGATGAGAAGATTGCGACGTGCAGGATCGGCATCAAGCACGGCAATGAGCGTGCGTTCGAATGGAGCATCCGGACGCAAAGCTGCCTGCGTGCGTAGTGCATCCAAGTCGAGGGTGGAACTATTCTCCACCAGCGGAGCGAAGGTTTCCTGACGACGACGATAGCTCTGCCACGTACCGAAGAGCGTCCCCAGCAGCAGGAGCGATTTGACGAAGAGATAAATCAATCCCGCGATAACGGGGACGAGCAGGCCGTTAGAGACCCAAAACATGAGATTAGAGAGGAGATTCATTCTGAATATCGCGTTAGCTAATTAGTTATTGGTTTGTTATTTATTCCTACGGATGCGTTGCCAGAGACGCGGCACGAGGTAACCCACAGTCGCACCACAGAGGACAATGAGAAGAAGCCAGAGCGTCTGCCACCAATCGGTGGATGTACTTACGTTCCTCACGGCAGAGTCAGGATGCAACACTCCGGCTGCCACGACAAAGACGAAGGTGCAAAGCGAAAGCAGAACCATCGGTTCGCGCAGGCTTCCGCGCTGCAAGCCGAGAACTTGCCACAAGCAGGGAGCCATGATGCTCAGGGCAGCGACGATGGCTGCCACAACCACAGAGACTGCCGCAAAGGAGTAGCCGGGCAGCACATAGAAGAGGCTTAGACGCAGATAGAAGAGCGTGGGGAAAAAGAGAAGTGGAGGCAGATGGCGTGTCCATGTGCGAAAACAACGAGTGGATGTGGGTTTATGAGTGCAGATGTAAACGACATAGAGGAGGTCGATCATGACTGCAAGAGATACATTCTGCAAAGCTTCTGCAGAGTAGAGCATCCCCTCCACCTCATCACGGCTCACATGCTGCGTGACGACATGCACGACAGTCAAGAAAAGGACGTAAGCGACTGCATGCAACACACGAACGAGGAGGGAACGGTGTATTCCCTCCTCGAACAGGTACTTGAGCGATGCCAGCAGGGCGATCGTTAGGAGTACTTCTCTCATTCTCTACCTTTTCTACGCTTGGCCACCAGGAAGATGATGAGGATAATGACCACAAGAGCCACCCCCACAGGCAGCAGATAAGACGTGGCAGAAGTGGTGTCGGAATCGGAAGAGAGCGTCTCTTTTTTCAGCCGTTGCCCTTTGGCTCCGTCTTTTACAGCTGCTTGGCGTGCTTCTGCCACCTTATTGTCATAGGATTGCTTCTGTGCGCCACTCAGTCGCTCGCCGATGAAAGCGCGGAGTTTGGCATTGTCACAGACAAATCCGCTACAGCCGGCTCCGGCCTCGGCCATAGAGGCTGCGTGCATCTCAGCGAGGGTGCGGAGCTGTTCGGGCGAAGCCTTCCAAAGCCCCTTACGGGCAGTCTCCATCATTACGGCGGTGAGCTCTTGGAGAGCAGCAGGATTTTGCGTGCGGAAGAACTCTTGTACACCCAATCCTTTCTCGTCACGGATATAGGTTGCATAGATGTCTTCCCACAGTTCCTTGTCGATGGCAGCTGGCTTCATGACGTTCCAGCCGTATGTATTACGGATGGTTTCGGCTATACCGTTAGCGGCATTGGCTCCTTCCTTGAGCTGTTCTTGTATATAGGTCGGATTGAGGATGGTCGTACGCGCTTCTACCCCGATGGCTTGCTTGAGCTCTTGGACACGGGTCTTATGCTTCGAACGGAGATCGTTGAAGTAGGCATCCGGATCTTTTCCCGTCACTTGACGTACAGTCAGCGACAGACCTCCCATAAACTCATACACATGGTCGAGACTGAGGGCTCCCCATGTATTGCTTTGGCGTGGCTGTACGACGACATCGACGTTCTGCAAGGCTGCTTCGAACATGCCTTGTTGAAAATCGCCCCAGCGGCCTTCCATTCCGTAGATAGCTCCCATGTTGTTGAGATAGGTATCCGCTATTTCTTTCTCTGTCTCCCAGCGGTCGCCACTTTCCACCATGCCTTGGATGCCGGTTCCATAGTTACCATTGACACCGCCAAACACACGTTGTGTGGCGAGCATGCGTGCGTCTGCGGGAGAAAGCCCCTTTTCAAGCAGTACTTTCTCGGCATCGACGGCTCCGCGCACGACTTCGTTGTCTCGTTCGGACTTCTGCGACGCGGCAAGGTCTACAGCCTTTTGGATGAGATAGAGACGCGAAGCGGCGAGATCGCGTAGCTGACCGGAGGTTTGCACAACGACGTCTATACGCTTGCGACCGAGCTCTTCGAGCGGGATGAGTCGGATGTCTTGGACACGCCCCATGCGGTCGCGCACCGGTTCGGTACCGAGCAGGTAAAGAATCTCAGCTATCGTGGCGCCTTCGCTCTCGATGAAGCTGCTACTCCAAAGGGTGAAGCTCACTTTGGAGGGGAGCTTACCATCGTGATTGCGGGCATAGTCGGCCAGCATGTCTTCGGCCAGTTTCTTTCCTTTCTCCCACGCAGCTGCAGAAGGCGTAGCCTCGGCGTTGATGGCAAAGAGGTTGCGTCCGGTTGGCAAAGTCTCCGGATTGGCGATAAAGTCTCCACCCGGTGTAGGCGATGTATAACCGCCGGCAAGGGCGTTCATCATTGCTTTCAGCTCAAGCTGCGGACTATTTCGCAACGACTCGTAGTAGTGAGGTATGCGTGCAATGGCGAGTTTGAGTTCATTGATGGTCACAGCCATCGCCTTATTTTCAGCAGAGATAGAGGCCTTGTCAGGAGCAGGCTTACCGCTCTGAGGACGCGTCGAGTGTATAGAGGGTGCAGCGGATTTTTCCATTCGGCCCGAGTGTGTAGCGGGCATCGAGTCGGCAGTAGCGTGCGCCTTACCTTCCGAAGCCTTTCTCTTGCTCGCCCCCATCGCACGCATAGCCGCCATGGCCGCAGAGTCGGGGCCGGAGCCACCTTCGGCTTTCATACGGGCAGCCATCGCTCGCATGGCAGCTATCTGAGAAGAGTCGGGTCCTTGACCGCCGGCTGCTCGCATCTGCTCGCCCATCTTGCGCATCATGGCCATCTCGGAAGAGGTGGGCATTCGACCGCCTGCAGCTGCCATCATCTGCTCATGCATCGACGCGCCTATGGCTGCTGCGGCATCAACCACTGCTGCAGATTGGGCGACTTCGGCCTGTGTCACGCTCAACATTCTGAGTGCAGCATCCACATCTACCGGACGACCACCCATATAGCGTTCGACAAGAGCTTGGGCAGGACGACGGTAATGAAGCGAGAAGAAACGCTCGCTGTCCTGTTGCTTCTGCGTGTATACCCCCCGCTCGCGATCCAATGCCGCCAATGCGTATGCAATGGGATCCGAGGCAATGAGGAGGACAGAGGAACGTATTTTCTCTTCCGGGAAAGGAATACCGGTCTTGTACATCCCTCCGGGGATTTTGCTCACGGCCAATTCTTCTGCAAAGTCAGAAAGAGAAGCGATCTGCTCACGTGTATAAGGCACGCTAAGAGCCGAATCCAACTTGAGATCACGGTGGTAACCACTACGCACTGCCAACGCTTTGATACGAAGAGCCAGGGCTGTATCGTCGGTCTCTTGCCCCAGATAACGATCGGTTAGGTTCAAGAATTCGCTCACCTGTCCCCTCATTCGTGTTTCGATAAAGGGGGGAGCAAGATAGGATACAGTAGCTGCATAGCTTCTACGCTTGGCTATCATGCCTTCGCCTACATTGGCGATGGTATAATAATAGATGTGAGGCAAGTCATTGACGAGACGATCGGTCCAATCTTCTGACGAAAGTGCGATTTGCTTACCGGGTATGAATTCCAGACTTCCATGCGTACCGAAGTGCATCAACACATCTGCTTTGAATGCTTTCTGCGTCCACAGATATGATGCTACATAGGAATAAGGGGGTACGGGATTGGACCCATGCACGGCTTTAAAGTCGTTGGTTCCTGTGCTTTGGATGGGCTGCGGGAGAAGGACTATGTTCCCAAATTGGACACGCGTCACGCCGATACCCTTCTTTCCTTGCCTCTCCATGGCAAAGTATTCGCCGGGGGCTTCCCCATATCGCTCGTGCAAAAGCTGGATTTGACGAGGCGTAAGCACTTCTTGCATCCACCGACTAAGATCATCAACCGGCACGAATGCAGGATAACCACTGCTGGCAAACTTTGCCAGATTGCCTTCGGCATAACTATTAAATATGGCCCCCTGCGTCATCATCATGCGGGCAAAGGTGGCTTCGTCCTGCGGTAGTCCGGTAAGATCATAGCCCTCGCTCTGCATATGACGGAGCGTATTATAAAGAGAAGGCAGTGTCTCTATACCTTGTGCTACGAGACTATTCTGCCCCGGTCCTTTGAAATAATAGATAGCCACACGCTTGTCTTTGTTCGGTTTACTCTTAAGAGCAATGTATTTATTAACCAAATTGGTGAAAACTTCCAACCGTCCGGGTATCGTCTTGAAGAGTTGCAATCCCGTTTTCTCGTCCTTTTCAAGCGCAACGAGAGCAAACGGCACCATGGCTCCGTCCAATTCGGGCGTAGAAACGCTCTGAGCGAGGAATCCGCCGATCATACCTTGCTGATTTTCTTCCCACTCTTCGCGCAAACTTCCGATAGTAAGCGGAGCAAGTACAGGTATATTTTGTTTACGCAACCAGGCCTCCGCTTCTGTAGAGCGCCCAGCAGCAAGACGACCATGAGGCATGTAAATCAAAATGTGCGGGTCGATGCTCTCTAAAAACTCAAGTCGCTTCGATCCGGCCGAGAAGGGAAAAACGTTGAGACCACTCTTCTCCAACGCAGCAACTATCTCGTCAATGTGTTCTCGATTGGAATTAAACGGATTGCCAAAACCGACCAAAAGAGCTACACGCGGAGCTCCTTCGCGATAACCATGCGAGCGATAATACTCCATATACTCGTCTTTGGATTCGAAGACATACTCGTCTGTTTTGCCGAAAAATAGATCGTTGGCATATTCGATGGGCGCGCCAATCTTACCTTCACGCAGGGGTTTTTCGAGAATCTCTTGACGCAAATAGTTGAAGCCGGACTTGTAGTTTTTAGCCCCGCCATAGCTAAAGTATCGGGAGAGGACTTCGGCCTTTGCGCTGTCAATGGAGCATAAATTGTTCTCCGGATTCGTAGCCATGAGAACGAGGTAAGGGATTTTCTTTTCGTCCAATCCGGTGATCTGTGCACGATCTTCCTCACTCCATTTAGCTCCCATGCCGAAGCACAGAACAGCATCGTACTTCTTCAGCGTCGAAAGATCATCGACGACATCGACACTTACATTTTTAGCATCGGCCGACAAGCTCATACGAGCAACCATGAATTGTGGGAAATTGACCAACGCCACACGCGAGGGCTGGGGACGCAGCAGCCAAAATGCTACGGCTATAGCCAATAGCACAACGACAACTATGGGGGTAATGAGTTTCTTTTTCATTGTCTAAGTGTATTTTCTATCGCTGTTATTTCCTTAGAATGTGACCCGAAGCATTCCATATAGGATGCGACCGGGTGAAATCGGTGAGTTGAAAACCAAAGCTTTGGGTTTGTAATCAAAGAGGTTCTCAGCCCCGATGTGGAGGGTATAGTGGCCAAAGAATTGATTCTCTACGTCGAGTCGGCTGATGGCATAGCCCGGATATTTCACCTCTTGGAAGAGTTCTTCGCTATCCAAGCGCGCAGTTTTAAGAACGGAAAGGAAGCGTGTGAAGAGATTGGCTGAAAGCTTGTAATCCTTCGTGAAGCGATGTCCATAAGTAAGTGCTGCCGTCGCCGCATGAGGACGAGTGTTGGAGAGCTTCATAGTGTCGCCCTCCTTGTCCGTTGCTTTGCGACGATCGTAAGTATAAGAGTACGAGGCGCGGAGAGCAAAACCGTAAGGAAGCGTCACATTAGCCTGTGCTTCGAATCCGAATATGCGCGTCACCCCGGCAACATTGGCGTAGACCAAATCAGTTCCTCGGTAAACAAAGTCGATTCTATTGCGCACATGATTGTAGAAAGCAGTGCCGACGAGTGTCAGTTTGTTCCAACGACCTTCTGCAGAATATGAGAGCATCCGACTCTTCTCGGGTTGAAGCTCGGGATTGCCATAGATGAAGAAAGCACCGTGATTAAAGAAGAAGAATAGCTCTTGGAGCGAGGGGGCACGGTATCCCTCTCCATAAGAAAGGCGATGTGCCACACCTCCGGTCTTGTACATAGCCGACAAGCGAGACGTATAGTGCGAGCCATAACCAGAATGCTTGTCCAAACGTCCTCCATAGCTGAGCATAAAGCGAGGAGTAACCTTATAGATATACTGTCCGTATAGAATCTTATTATCCACAGACTTCTCCCCCGGGTCGGTCGGAGAAGAGAGCCGAGGAGAAGCAACCAAGTCATGAATGTACTCAGCACCGATGTTGACGATGTGTACATCGGAGAGATTTAGATTGTACTGAGCACGCAAGTGATGCATATCTTCGTCGAAAATGGAGCGTTTCTTCTTGTCGGGAGTCTGGATGAGACAAGTGTCACGCTGGTATTTGTCGTAGTGATACGAAATCTCCACATCCGAAGACGGACTGATCTGCCACTTACTGCCCGCCTTGATATCGTATGAATTATAGAGGAAGTCTATCTTATCCGTCCAATGCTGGGTGCGCAGATTGACAAGCCCGCCAAGGTGGAAGGAAAGCTTATCCGTGGGAGTGAAGACAAATTTCTGATTG
Source organism: Porphyromonas loveana (assembly GCF_003096695.1). Taxonomy (GTDB): domain Bacteria; phylum Bacteroidota; class Bacteroidia; order Bacteroidales; family Porphyromonadaceae; genus Porphyromonas; species Porphyromonas loveana. The sequence goes on from NZ_QEKY01000006.1 coordinate 102,007, forward strand.
ACATTCCATGTCGTATTGCCTGCCACATTAAGTTCTTGTTCGAACTGATCGGCCAGCGTATAACCGGCATCGGTACGATACTGGGCACTCGTTTGACTGGCTATCATTCCCCGTTTGACGCCTGCTGACACATCATACTTCTGTCCTGCGCGGGAATCCAAACGAGCAGAAGCCGACACATGTAGCGGACTTTTGGCCGAACGCGTGATGATATTGATCACTCCGCCGATGGCATTAGAGCCGTAGAGAGCTGAAGATGCTCCACGCAAGACTTCAATACGTTCGATATCGTCCGGATTGATGCGTTCGAAATCAATTCCACTGGTCGAACCCGTCGTGATCAGCTCTCCATCGACGAGGAAAAGCATAGAGCTTTCGTCAAATCCCTGCGCATTGAATTGGTCACGTGAACCATGCTTTGTAAATTCGACTCCGGGCAGGATATACTGCAATATATCGGCAAAAGAAGATGGCGCGATGGCCTTGATATCTTTCGCCTTGAACACTTTGGTGGGTACTGGTACATCCTTGAGTAACCGCGTAGTACGACTGCCTGTCACCACCACGTCGTCTAAGTCTATTCGCTCCGATATAATCGTGTCCGAAGGATGAATCGGAGGATTCACGGCATGGGCACATACCCCCATACCAAAGAAAAGCAGGCCGGTGAGGGCCTGCTTAATAATTACACTCTTCATTTCCCTCTTGCGTTACTTGACGGGGTAGGTATAAGTAAAGGTGATGACCCCTTTCTTGAGCTCGGCGTCCTGATAATCCGTGAACTGCACTTTGGCAATCTTACCATCGGCACCACGTACGAAGAAGACTTTTTTGCTCAATTTGTACGTAGGACCTGCAGGGCCGTGAGAGAACTCCAGCCAACCGCCCTGCGTAAAACCCTGTGGGCTCTTCACACCCGTTACAACTTCGTTGAAACCCTGCTCCTCGTACTCCATTTCATGGCCATTGGGCCCCATTGTATACTTGACAGTAATGCGACCGAGGATATCTGCAATATAACCTTCAGAGGGAATAGTTGTAGCCTGCGCAAGGTCTGTCACACCAGAGTAGAGCGCACCTCCTTGTCCCTTGCCACTCTTACCTCCATTGAGACGCACATCGTAACGGTGGAGAGCCATGTCCCATGTGAGATCGTTTTGGTAGTCTGTCACTTGTACTACCTCGCCCTTAGCGAAAGAGAAGTACTGCCAAGTCTCATACGCGGAAGCATCAATGGTTACGGTTTTGGTTACTGCTTCCGGCGTCGGCGGCACATTGGGCTCATCATTGCCACATGAAGAAAAGGCCACAAGAAAGCTAAGCGCACAGAGTGCGGGGTAAATTGTTTTTTTCATAATTATCTGATCTCATGTTTTGTTTCTGATCCGGTTGCAAAACTATCTCATCAAAAAAGTCCGCACAATCCCTCCTAATAGGTATTTCCTCGAAGCCGTCATACTAAATGGTGGGTATTATCGTGGTTTTCGAAGAAGACTCCCCATCTTTCGGCGGTCCTAATCGGCAAAAAGCCCTGTAATTTTCTTCGCAGGGCAAAAACCGGAATCACCTCTCTCCCCTTTCCACGCAAAAAGGGAAAGGGGCTGTGCCACATGATACACCCATGCGACACAGCCCCCCTTTAGGGATTGGGCACCCGACCGATTAGTGAGTCAATACTATCTTGAAGAACTCAGTCTTGCCTTCACGTGTTACAGCAGCAATATACACACCCGTATTGAGATGCTCGAGGTTCAGAGAATTCGCCACTGCAGTGGCTTGAACCGGACTCTTTCCATTCATGTCAATGATGCGGACATCGCAGGGCCTGTCCTCATTAATGTAGAGCATCTTGCCGTTAGTGTACACCCGGAATACATTGTTCTGCAACGGAGTCTCCACCGAAGTAGGTGTATTCAATGTCTTATCCAGACGGTAATAGTGATTTTTGTACTGATTTGAAGGCGTTTTGAGGGTGAAAGCCAATGTCTTGCCGTCGTAGCTCAGCGCAGGGTTGCCCACTGTAACTCTTAGACCGTCGGAATACATGGGTTCGAGCGTGAGTCCGTACTCGGCTTTGAGCCATTTGTCAAAAGCCACAGGCTCTGCAACTCCGGGCGTATATACCACGTTATGGTTGATGCCATCAATGAATTCATTGACCAGGAAAGCCGTACCATTGTCGGCAACGAGATATGTTTTGGTCATGAAGTATTCGACCAGCGTGTAGGAGTCGTCTTCGACAGAGAGCAAAAGAGGTTGGCTGCCCTTATTGGGATCGCCGGTGAAAAGATTGGCACCGATGACTTTGCCATGATTGTCCATTATGGGATAGCCATTGATAGCCTGACCGGTGAAGAACGCACTTGCCAATGTATTCCACTCCTGGACGGCAGCTTCGTATTGTGCCATCTGTTGGTTATACTCGGGTGTCCCCTCTTCTGCAGTCACGATTTCTTCTTGTACAGGAGGATTGCCCGGGCTGGGCAGGTCCAGATTGAAGCAGAGAGCTTCACCCTTGATCTGGTACTCGTATTCGTCTTGGGCGTTGCGCTTCCACACGATGGGAAAAACAAATTTGCTAAGCCCGTCCACCATGTGTCCGAGAACGACGGAGCCGTCTTGCGATACTGCCATGGGATCCACATGAAATACTTCTGACTCCGTCCAACAATCGTGCTGAGGCTTGACCAACTTACGATACTGATATGTACCGTCCTCCTGACGCTCATAGAGGAAAGCATCCGAAATGAGCGTGAAGTCCGGCAGCATATTGGTGTACGAATTGACGGCATACTTGCCGTCTGCCGTTACGTGACGGAGCCATCCGCCTTCAAAGCCATCTGGTTTGGGCAGATCGGTCCACTCTCCATCCTTGTAGAGACCATATTTGATGCCCGATGTCGTCACTCTCGAGGCCCAGAAGCTACCATCTTCGTTAATGGCCACAAGATAGACGGGAGTGTCGCTATTGCCGAGAGTGATCACAGTCTGATTAGCCTCGGTGTCATAGATATTAGTCACACCGGAGAGCCATCCCCCCATGTAACGTCCGTTAGGAGATACATGGTTGACTGGGTAATTAATTTCGCTACCGAGTTGATGGTGCGAAGATGCTTGTGTAGCATTTTGCGCAAGTACCAAGTCTGGCAGCATGGTGCACAACGCGCACACAGAAAGAAGTATTCTTTTCATACTCTTTTGTTTTGTAATGTTATTATCATATGCTATTTCTCTACCGTTTTCGTCTGACGCTATGCTTGCGCAGTGCCAAAGATAAATATCTTTTCCTCTTACAAACAACTCATTTCGCGATCAAAACCAAGACGAAACATCCCCCTTCCTCCTCCGCAGATCTCACCAGGACTTGCATCCGGCGACGTTTGCCCTTCGCCTTTGATACACTCCATTCTCTGAGGACAAGCATGCTCCGGCATCGTATGGCCCCCTCTGTAAAAATTTATGCAGATATGTTACAAACTTACACCCGCATAAACTCTCGAAAGAACTCGGGCCAAAAAGAAATTATTTTGGCGCCATTTGTTTAAAATTTATGCGCCAAATCAGAAACATTCTGGCGCGATTTTTTCGGATTTTAGGCGCCAGATTCACCAGATTTTCCGCGCACAAATTCGAGAAACACATTTCACCTCTCTCAAAGCATCGAAGAGTGTTAAAAAAGACGACACACCACCGGTCTTTTCTTCTATGTCCCCTTGTTATGTACATACACTACGATAATGTGCAGCCTCTCCGGCCACCGGAGCACCCATCATTACGTCTACTGTTCTTTTGGCGTGTGCATTCCTTCCTCTTCGGCAAGACAATAATTGAGGAGGCCTGCTATGAACTATCCCCACTATTGCATGTGTTCCAAATTTGTACATCTATAGCTCCGAAAAAATATGATTCCGAAAGAAAGCCGATCAACCTCTATTTATTGGTACTACCGAACGACAGGCTTATCGTTCTCGACCCCATTGACGCGAGTTTTGGGGGACAAAATCGCGCAAAAAAAGAGCTTTTGGGCAAAAATCCATTGAAAAACAATACTTTTGGCGAAATAAACCGTGCAACCAACAAACAAAAAACAACGAAAACTTATGCAACTAAGAAAATTTTTGTCGCTGAGCCTTGCGCTCTCTTCATGCCTCCTGCCTCTGAAGATGACAGCCCAGCAAGCTCAGCCGTTGCCCACCGATCCGGCTGTCCGCATCGGAAAACTCGACAACGGACTCACTTACTTCATTCGTCACAACGAGAATCCCAAAGATCGTGCCGACTTCTTCATCGCACAGAAGGTAGGCTCTATCCTTGAAGAGGATCATCAAGCCGGTTTGGCTCACTTCTTGGAACACATGGCGTTCAACGGCACCAAGAACTTCCCCGGCAAGAACTTGATCAACTATCTGGAGACAATCGGTGTACGCTTCGGCTATAATCTGAACGCATCCACCGGCTTCGACAAGACGGAATACACCATCATGGATGTCCCCACGACCCGCCAAGGGATCGTGGACTCCTGCTTGCTCATCCTGCACGACTGGAGCAACAACATCACTCTCGATGGCAAGGAAATCGACGAAGAGCGTGGTGTCATCCACGAAGAGTGGCGTGCTCGTCGCAATGCACAGCTGCGTTTGTTCGAGGCCATCCTCACCAAGGCTCTCCCCGGCAACAAGTATGCTCAGCGCATGCCCATCGGCACGATGGAAGTGGTGGACAACTTCCCCCACGAAGCACTCCGCGACTACTATAAAAAATGGTATCGTCCCGATCTCCAGGGTCTGGTTATCGTAGGGGACATCGACGTGGACTATGTAGAAAACAAGATCAAGGAAATGTTCAAGGATGTACCTGCACCGGTGAATCCTGCCGAACGCTTCGAAATACCCGTGGATGACAACGACGAACCCATCGTAGCCATCGCCACGGATGCAGAAGCAACAACCACCCAGTTGTCTATCAGCTTCAAGAGCGACCCCACTCCTCGTGAGGTACGTGGTTCTATCTTCGGCCTTGTAGAAGACTACATGAAACAGATCATCATGACGGCCGTAAACGAACGTCTGTCTGAGATCACCCACAAGCCCAACGCTCCTTTCTTGAGCGCCAGCGCTTTCTTCTCTCCTTTCATGTACATCGCGCAGACCAAGGATGCTTTCAACTTTGCAGCCACCGTGCGTGAAGGCGAAGCTGACAAGGCCATGACCGCCTTGGCAGCTGAGATAGAAAGTCTGCGTCAGTTCGGTCTGACGAAGGGTGAATACGACCGTGCCCGCACCAATGTACTCAAGCAGTACGAAAACCAATACAATGAACGCGACAAGCGTAAGAACAACGCTTATGCCAACGAATACTCTACTTACTTCACCGATGGTGGCTACATCCCGGGCATCGAGGTAGAATATCAAACAGTCAATGCCTTTGCTCCGCAGTTGCCCCTTGAAGCGGTAAACCAAGCTATCGCCCAACTCATTGATCCCGCCAAGAATGCTGTCGTAACGCTCACGGGGCCATCTAAGGCAGAAGCAAAAATACCAAGTGAGGCTAACTTCCTCGCTGCATTCAAGGCTGCACGCCAGCAAAAAGTAGAAGCCAAGAAGGATGAGGTGTCGGATCAGAAACTCATGGAGCAAGCACCCAAGGCAGGTAAAATCATTTCTGAGAAGAAAGATCAAAAATTCGGCACCACGGAGCTTATCCTAAGCAACAGCATCAAGGTATATCTCAAGAGCACTGACTTCAAATCCAATGAGATACTCATGAGTGCTGTCAGCCCCGGTGGTCTCCTCAGCAGCAAGAATGCCCCCACACAGGCTACAATGGGTTCATTTATGAATATCGGTGGTCTGGGCAACTTCAACGCTATTCAGCTCGACAAGGTGCTAACCGGCCGTTCAGCTTCGGTAAAGCCCAATTTGGCCATGCTGAGCGAAGGTCTCTCAGGCAAAACTACAGTAGAAGACATGGAGACATTCTTCCAGCTGATCTACCTCCAGATGACTGCCAATCGCAAAGATCCCGAGGCATTTAAGGCTACACAAGAAAAACTCTTCAACAGCCTGAAGAATCAAGAGGCTAACCCGATGTCTACTCTGATGGATTCAGTGCGTCACACCATCTACGGAGACAATCCGTTGACAAAGTCGCTTAAAGCTGCCGATATCGAGAAGATCAATTACGATCAAGTGATGAGCTGCTATCAAGAACGCTTTGCAGATGCGGGCGACTTCATGTTCTTCTTTGTGGGTAATATCGACGAAGCTAAGATGAAACCGCTCATCGAAACATATCTGGCCTCACTGCCCAATCTCAAACGCGGCGACAAAAAGAATATCGCTCAGGTGCCGGCCATCCGCACAGGACTCATCGATAATAAGTTCCGGAAAGCAATGGATACACCTACATCTACAATATTCGATCTCGTTTCCGGTAAGGTAGAGTACACACTCAAGAACGACATCCTCATGGAGATTTTCTCAGCAGTGATGGATCAGGTGTATACTGCCACCGTGCGCGAGAAAGAAGGTGGAGCTTACTCGGTATCTGCTTTCGGAGGACTGGAACAATATCCGCAGCCCACAGCTATGATGCAGATTTTCTTCCCGACCGATCCGGCCCGTGCCGAAGAGATGAATGCTATCGTATTTGCCGAACTGGAAAAAGTGGCAAAGGAAGGTCCTAACGTAGAATACTTCAACAAGACAGTAGAAAATATGAACAAGCAGTACAATGAAAACCTGCGTGAAAATAGCTTCTGGCTCAGTGGTATGCAAGCATACAGCTTCGAAGGAAACGACTTTGTCTCTGACTATCTGACCGTACTGAACAGTCTCAAACCTGCTGACTTGCAAAAGTTCGTTGCCGACATCCTCAAGCAAAACAACCGTTCGGTTGTAATGATGAGCCCCGAGGCAGCGAACTAAGACAGGAACGTGCCCTGTCCCGCTTGGGATAGAACTAAAATAACTTAAGAGGGTGTGCCGAGCTTTTTGCTTCGACACACCCTCTTAAAATTTGCAAGGTGAGCATTTTTACTTTCAAACTTGTGGTTTTTTCGCTGATTTAGGCGAAATATCTCAACAAAAACCTCTGAAAACCATTGCACAGAAGAAAAAATCGTTACTTTTGGCTTATTCATTTACCCATAGTTCTCATACTTAGTCACAGTTTGTCCACTACATTCTGCGCTTAATTGATCGGACTGGTGATATGAATCGAACTAAATTTTTGTCAAACTAATAATTGTGAAAAGATGAACAAGACAGATTTTATTGCAGCTGTAGCTGAAAAAGCGAACCTGACAAAGGCAGACGCTCAGAGAGCCGTAAATGCATTTGCAGAAGTTGTTGCTGACCAAATGAACGCCGGTGAGAAGATTGCTCTCATTGGGTTCGGAACTTTCTCCGTGAGCGAACGTGCAGCTCGTAAGGGTATCAACCCCAAGACTAAGAAAGCCATCTCCATCCCTGCTCGAAAGGTGGTTCGTTTCAAGGCCGGCTCTGCATTGGACCTTAAGTAATCTTTGATTAAGTATTGAGCAACGAAGCTACTGCTCAGAGCAGTAGCTTCGTTGTTTTATTCTAAGGGGATAGAGGTGTGATGATCGTCATTGGCGCATCACGCCGACCTTTCCCGATTATAGTTTCACAGAAATAGGTTCGAAGGAGCTCTTCCTCTCGTGCCATAAGACAAAATAAGATGAGACTTCTCCGCATTACCATAGCACTATGCCTATCGCTTTCTTTCGTGACAACCCTCACAGCACAGGACTCTAAGTGGTGGGCTAACATCCATGTCGGAAGAGAATTTTTCGGCCATTCGGCAGAAGAATTAAAGCGAGGCTGGAATGGAGGTATCGAGCTTAGATATTATTTGTCCGGATCCCTCTATCTTTTGGGCACGATGAACTACGGACTTGCCTCTACATCTTTTTCGTCCGGCTACTACGACGATAATGGCAATAATGCCACCGCCCGTCTCAAACGTCACAGCATCTTACCGGCAGTAGGTGCAGGATACGAATACCTGTGGGGCGATTATTATTCTTGTTATATGCAGGGAGGTGTAGGTTATGGGATGGAATGCACGACTATTTCCTACCCAAATAAAGAGACCCTTTGGGCAAAGCGTTTCGGTTGGCTCTTAGAAACAGGTGGAGACTACTTCATTCGTGAGAATCTTGCGATGGGCGTTTCTGTTGCTCACCTCCGAGTGGGCTTAAGAAACAACTGGACTGTCAATCTCAAATGCTCCATACCATTATAATAAGGAGAGTCAAAAGAATTCTCTTCCAAGCCCATGAGATGCGGAAGAGTGGATAAAGAAAAAACGGATGCCGTATGGCACCCGTTTTTTTGTGACCCGGGCGGGATTCAAACCCGCGACCTTCAGAACCGGAATCTGACGCTCTATTCAGCTAAGCTACCAGGCCTCTTGCGCGGCAAAAGTAAGCATTTCTTTCTGTTTGTCACGCCTATAGTGTCAGTTCCTCACCGCTTACGGCGGAAGATAAAGCTCAAATGCTTGAAGATAGACTTCTTACTTCCGTAATAATGCTTCATGATGACGAAACGTTCTATGAGCGAAGCCTTGTGATTCTTTCGCGTGACACCTCCTCGGTCGTCCAGAGAATGTATTAGGATCATCTCCGTATTGACCACATTGCGTGAAGCCTGCAAAATACGGATGCACCAGTCAAAGTCCGCAGAGAATCGGTATTTCATATTGTAAGGAGGTGCCACCAATCGCTTGGCGATGAACGCCTGATGACAGACAAGCATCCCATTTGAGAAATCACGCCACCCCAATTCATGAGGAGGACGGAGCCGTCGCAGTCCTTTTTCCCGACCGGTGGTATCTACTAATAATGTATCTCCGTAGAGAACATCTGGCAATCCCATGGGAGAATCTTTGATGCCATTGACTATCGTTTCGAGGAGTTCGGGCGAAGGGAGCTCGTCACCGGCATTGACAAACCAAACGTAGTCGCCAGTGGCTATGCGCAATCCTTTATTCATCGCGTCATATAATCCCTTATCCGGCTCACTGATGAGCCGAATACTCGGAGACAGTGAGCGAACCACCTCGGCGGTATTATCGGGAGAATCCCCATCTACTACTATATACTCAACGTGTGAGTATGTCTGCGCAAGCACGCTTTTTACGGTCTTTTCAATGATATCTTGCGCTTTATAACAGACCGTAATAATCGAAAAAACGGGATTGTTATCTTCCATTTTTATCCAAAATAACCAATGCCTATGTCGAAGCCGTCAACCTACGACAAGCTTCAATGCTGATCACATTTTATTTACTGACGATAAACCACCACTCTCCGTTCTTTGTTCGCTAAGCATTGGTATGGGAAAGTCTGGGAGTTGGTTTATTCAAAGTTGAACGTAAGCATGATCATTCTCGTCTGAGCTCTGTCGATCGACTGGGTGTATATGATTTTGGGATCATCTACGAGGTCGGGACGATCGTGCGTAATCACATCGGGGAATCCGAAGCTGAATCGCAACTCAGGACAGAACTTGAAATAACGAAGATAGAAATCGCAGCCAATCCCGATCTGCACGCCATAGTCGTTGGACTTGGTATAAATCTCAAGTCCTTTCTTTCGTCCAAGCTCCATAGTCCAGTATGGGCCACCGATCAGGTAAGGGCGGAAGTTATTCAGACGTCGCGAACTATATTTCAGCAAGAGAGGGAACTCCAGATAGTTCGATCGAACACTGAATGAGGCGACAGCTTTTTCCCCGTCAGAGTAAACAAATTGTTTGTCACCGAAGTGAAGTGTGGGCAGAACACGTAGGTTGAGATTAGACATGAGGAACATATCGCCGATCACTCCGACGGAGAAGCCCGGCGAGTAGTTAGATATCTGTGCATAAATGGGGCCGGCAGTACTGCCCTCCGGGACGAATCCATTATTATTGATAGCCAAGTCTTGCACATGCATCCCCACATGAAAGCCCAGATGATAGCGTTTGAAATCGGCATACGGGCGGTTCTGCACTTTCTCCGTCTGAGCCTGCAGTGCTTGCGTGAACAAGAGGCCGAGCAGACACATCAGCAAGAGACTGATTCTCTTCGGGAAACGAGATGTATATCGAGAGGTCATCTACAGAAAAGTCTTCTATTCTTGAAATTAGTGCGTAGAACTAACGTGTTATGGAGCAAAGATATTGTATTTTTGCGCGAATTGGCGCGTAAAAACGATTGAGGCGCCTTCGCATAACTCACCTCATAAAGAGCAAAAATGGAAGTAATACACTTAGGTGCCGGACACTCCCTTCTCAATCGATTTGTCATGGAGATGCGCGATGTCACCGTCCAAAACGATCGATTGCGCTTCCGTCGCAACATTGAGCGCGTAGGCGAAGTAATGGCCTATGAGATCAGCAAACAAATGACACAGATAAAGCGCACTGTCACCACCCCATTGGGAGAGTGCCAATGTCTTGTTCCCGGAGATAAGGTCGTGCTGGCCACTATCCTGCGTGCAGGACTCCCCTTCCACCAAGGGTTCCTAAACTACTTCGACTATTGTGAGAACGCCTTTGTCTCCGCCTATCGGAAGTACAAGGATCGGCTCAACTTCGATATTCACATCGAATACATCGCTGCTCCGGACATTACAGGGAAGACCTTGATCATATCCGATCCCATGCTCGCCACAGGAAGCTCCATGGAATTGGCCTACCAAGCTCTCCTCACCAAGGGTACTCCCGCACATATTCATATCGCCAGCATTATTGCCAGCCAACAGGCATTGGACTACGTACGCAGCGTCATGCCGGAGAATACGACCATCTGGCTGGCAGCTCTTGATCCTACAATAGACGAGCATTCGTACATCGTGCCGGGCTTAGGCGACGCCGGTGACTTGGCCTATGGCGAGAAGCTCTGAGCCTCGCACCATAGAACTATTGGCTCCGGCTAAGGATCTCGCCATCGGGAAGGCCGCCATCCTCCACGGTGCCGATGCTGTATATATAGGTGCACCCGCGTTTGGAGCTCGCGCTTCGGCCGGTGTGTCCGTCGAGGACATCGGAGAGCTGGTACGCTTTGCGCGACTCTACCGTGCCAAGGTCTATGTGGCGCTCAATACCATCCTCTATGACGAGGAACTAACCGAGGCCGAACGCCTCTGTCACGAGCTCTACCGCGTGGGGGTCGATGCTCTCATCGTGCAGGACATGGCTCTCTCCCGCCTCGACCTGCCACCCATAGCCCTCCATGCCAGCACACAGTGCGACATACGCACCGCCGAGAAGGTACATCTATTCGAATCTTTGGGCTACGAGCAAGTCGTCTTGGCTCGCGAGCTTTCCCTCCCCGAGATACGCAGCATAGCCGACCAGACCTCTGTGGCGTTGGAAGCCTTCGTCCACGGAGCCCTCTGTGTGAGCCTAAGCGGGCAGTGCTACCTGTCCGAAGCCGTGACCGGTCGGAGTGCCAATCGAGGAGCTTGCGCACAGCTCTGCCGACTACCCTACACCATGATCGATGCCGACGGGCGCATCATCCGTAGCGAGCAGCACCTCCTGTCACTCAAGGATCTGAATCGCTCCGCGGAGTTGGAGTCCATGCTCGAAGCCGGCATCTCCTCTTTCAAAATCGAAGGCCGACTCAAAGGCATCTCCTACGTCAAGAATGTGACGGCACATTACCGTCGTCTGCTGGACGAATTGCTCAGCCGCTACCCCGATCGCTACCGCAGAGCTTCGCGCGGGCGCAGCGCCCTTGCCTTCCATCCTGCTCCGGAGAAGAGCTTCAATCGCGGCTTCACCGATCTGCTCCTCAGCGGCAAGCGTGACGCTTCGACACTGATCACGCCCGAATCCAACAAAAGTCGCGGAGCTCACATAGGCCGTGTTTCCACAGTAGATCGCGACCGAATAGGCATCCACCTCCAAACCGATAACTCAAATGGCCCAACGGCCCTGTCCAATGGCGACGGCCTATACCTAATCCATCCCGACGGCAGCATGAGCGGCACGCGTGTGAACGTAGTACTGCCGGACGGACGACTACAGGTGGACAATCCTGTCGGCATCGCAAAGGGGACCGAAGTCTTCCGCAACTACGACATCCGCTTCGAGAAAGCCCTGTCGCAGGAGCAGTCGGCCGTCCGCCTCCTCCCCGTCTCACTCACACTGAGCGATTGTCCCTCGGGCTTTACTCTCACGATCGAATCTGAGGGTTATCCTTCGGCGACAGCCATGATCGAGGCTGCACACGAACCGGCCAACCGCTTCGACGAAGAGCAATTACGGAAGAATCTCTCCAAACTCGGTGGCACTCCACTCGAAGCCACATCCGTAAGCATCCGAATGAGTGGCAACTACTTCATCCCTCTCTCACTCATCGGACAGCTCAGGCGAAGAGCAGTAGAAGTCTTTGTGACGGCTGCGTCAGCCCTTCCCGAGCGTAACGAGGAGCAGACTGCCCCCCGTCGCACGCCCAAGCCCCCTACCCCGTCGGAGGATGGCCGTCGCTCCCTGTCCTTCCTCTCGAACGTGGCGAACCGCGAAGCCGAAGCCTTCTACCGCGAAATGGGATACACCTCCATTCAACCGGCTTTCGAGCGCAAACATGTACGTTCGGCCCCCCTTATGTTTTCCAAGCACTGCCTGCGCTACCATCTGGGCTACTGTCCCGTTTTTCAGCGGGAAGTCTCACCCTACCGCGAGCCGTACTACCTGCTCCGCGATGAGACGCGTCTGAGACTGGAGTTCGACTGCAAGCACTGTCAGATGCTTGTCTATCTGGATGACGTGGGCTGATCGGCCGCTTTCTGCCCTGATGGTACGACACCGCGTTTTTACGTCTTATTAACATTCCGATTGACGACGGAGCAATTTCAGAAAAATTGCAGGCCAAAATCCTGTCCATTATGGCGCGAGAAATTATTTTTTTTCGCGCCATTTATTTTTCTTTTTGGCGCGTATTCAAAAAAAATTTGGCGTGTGTTTTTTCGCCAATATGCCCATGTCCCCGAAAGGGGATGTCTAAACTCTTTTTCCGACAACAATACTTAACGCTTTTCGCTGCGTCTCAACCTTCGTTGTTAATAAGTTTTTTCCGTTCAAGTACAAGAAAGTCTTATTCTTTAGGGGGTAATAGCTAACTTTGAAGCGTCTCTATAGCATCATGACCACAAGCGAAAAGAAGAGAGAATAGTCCTGTATGTATAATCCTGATAAAGAGAACGTTTATCACATTCCGGTGATGTTGGAAGAATGTTTGGAGGGATTGTCAATCCGTCCGGACGGACGCTATGTGGACGTAACCTTCGGCGGAGGCGGCCACTCGCGCGCCATCGTAGAACGATTGGGCGCACAGGGGAGATTGTACGGCTTCGACCAAGATGCCGATGCCTCTCGCAATGCACTCGACGACGATCGGTTTGTCTTTGTGGCCTCCAACTTCCGTTACCTCGGGAACTTCATGGATTATTACGGAGAAGACCATATAGACGGCATACTGGCAGACCTGGGTGTCTCGTCACATCACTTCGATGAGGAAGAGCGCGGCTTCAGTTTCCGGTCAGAGACACCGTTGTTAGACATGCGCATGAACGCCCGTGCCGGCAAGAGTGCAGCGACCATCCTCAACGAATACGAAGCAGATGCACTGGCCGATCTCTTCTATCACTACGGCGAACTGAAGCAGGCACGCCGCATAGCAGCCTCCGTGGTCCAACACCGAGCGGCCACATCGGGCGGCCTACAGACTGTGGGGCAACTACTGGAAGCTGTACGCCCACTCGTGTCGCCCCGTGAGGTGAAGAAGCAGCTGGCTTGTATCTTCCAAGCCCTGCGCATAGAAGTGAACGATGAGCTGGGAGCACTGGAGCAGATGCTGCACGCTGCTCTTGACTGCCTACGTCCGGGCGGTCGTCTCGTAGTGATGACGTATCACTCGCTGGAAGACAGGATCGTGAAGAATTTCCTACGCTACGGAAGCGTGCAGGCTCCCGACGATGACCATCTGCGGCTCTACGGAGCACCGACCAGTCCGTGGCGCACAATCACGCGCAAGCCCGTCACAGCCTCAGCGGACGAGCTATCCGCAAACCCCCGTTCACGAAGTGCCAAACTGAGAATAGCAGAAAAAATATAATGACCGACACAACGAAACATTATATAGACGACGAGGAAGATATCCTCTATGATGAGACTCCTCCCCAAGAGGGGGAGATTCAGGCTGATGAGTCGGCTCCTCAGCCCACGGCCCAACCCACGAATCAGAAGCGAAAGAACACCTTTTGGGGCGTGATGGGGGGGTCTTTTCTGGAGCATCCCTGGGTAGCAAGCAACTTGAGATTGGGATTGGTACTCGTGTTCATGTCCATAGTCAACATCTGGAACGGCTATGAAGCCATTGATCAAGTGCGCCAGATAGGCCGCCTGGAAGAGCAAGTGCGAGACTATCGCTACCGAGCCTTGTTCAAAGCTTCGGAAGTTACCGCCATGAGTCAGAAGCTAAACGTGGAGAAAGCCATCCAAGAGCAAAACCTCGCGCTGACACTCTCACAGGTGCCTCCGTATATTCTCTATCGTCCCACCGGCAGCACCGACAAGAAAAAATAAGCCACAGCCATGAAAAGGGAAGAGAGAAACAATCCGGTGGTCAACAAGGCCGTGAGACACTATCGCATCGTAGGTGCGATCATGATTCTGGTATTACTCGTTGTCTTTGCAAAGGTTCTGAAGACGATCTTTGTTGAGGGCGACAAATGGCGCGCTATAGGGGAGACACTACACCGCCCCGAACCTGTGGATCTGGCTCCCATCCGAGGCAATATATACGCTGCAGACGGACGCGCAGTAGCCATCACTGCTCCGTACTATCGTCTCTACTTCGACTTTCAGGCAGAGCCCATCAAACTCCTCAAGCCGGACAGTTTGAACAAACTTCTCGACACCCTTGCACTGAGCATCAGCCGCAAGCTATCGACTTCATCTGAGAGCATACGTCCTGCCGACCTGAAGAAAAACTGGCGACAGGGCATGGCTAAGAAAAGCCGCTACTGGCCGGTGATCAATAAGGACATATCCTACCTGCAGATGAAGGAGCTATACGATATGCCTCCATTGGCAGCCGTACCTCGCAAAGGCCTCGGCCCCATCCCCCGCAGCATTCGGCCTGAAGAGAAAGCCAAGCGCATGATGCCTTTCGGCTCGCTCGGCAGTCGCACCATCGGCAGTGTTTATGGCTCGATGGATGAAGGGCTCTCACAAGGGAAAAACGGCATTGAGCTACACTATGACTCCCTGCTCAGAGGCGAGATTGGCAAGGGATCGCGCATCTATGTGGGCGGGCGGCGCATCTTGAATACGATAGATCCGCCCAAGCGAGGCTGCGACGTGTACACAACGCTGGATATGGATATGCAGAGCATCGTGGAGGTAGAGCTTCGCAATAAGCTCGAAGAGGTGATGGGAGAGAGCGGCACCGCAATCCTGATGGAGGTGGCAACGGGACAGATCAAGGCTATCACCAATCTCCAACGCACAGCATCAGGCGGCTACATAGAGGCCAAGAACTATGCCGTATCGGATATGTCGGAGCCGGGCTCTACGTTCAAGACTGTCTCGATGATGGTCGCTCTCGATGCCGGAGTCGTACATCCGAATGATATTATCGAGACAGGTAATGGTCTCTTCTCCGTGGGCAAACGCGTAGTGCGCGACCACAATGCACACAAAGGCGGATACGGCTCGATCACAGCAGCGCAGACCATCTGGTATTCCAGCAACGTGGGCGTGTCCAAAATAATCCTCAAAGGTTTCGCTCACGACCCGGACAAGTATGTGGAAGCTGTACGACGCACCGGCATCACTGACAAATTCGATCTGGAAATTCCGGGCGAAGCTCCCGCCGTTGTGCGCAAGCGCGCCGACAATCCCGACCGTTGGTACGGCACTACACTGGCATGGATGTCATTCGGATATGAGACACAGATCCCTCCCATCCACACGTTGGCTTTCTACAATGCCATCGCCAATGGCGGGCGCTTGATGCGTCCCTATTTCGTAACCAAAGTGATGGACAAGGGCGAAGTGATTCGGGAGAATAAACCCACCGTCATGCGCGACTCCATCTGCAAGAGATCTACTCTGCTGGCCATACAGGATATGCTCACCAATGTCGTGACCAAAGGCACCGGAGCACCCGTCAAGAGCCCGACTGTGAACATCAGCGGAAAGACGGGTACGGCACAGATATCACAGGGCAAGGGGGGGTACCATGCAGGTGGCACGATGCACTTAGTTTCCTTCTGCGGCTACTTCCCCACTGAGAATCCGCGCTACACCTGCATGGTCGTGGTGCGTGGCCCCCGCGGTGTGTATCCGTCGGGTGGTGGTGTGTCCGGGGCAGTGGTACGCCAAATAGCAGAAAAACTGCTTGCCATTCAAGAGCCTGAACCCTTCGATACGGTGAGTCCGTTACCAAACATCAAGCTCTTACCCTGGGTGAGTGCCGGACAACGAGAGCCAATCGTATCCACCTTACAGGCTCTGAAGGTCCCCATCAAAGACGTTTCAGCATCGGGCAAAAGCAGATGGATACGCCCTACGGAGGAAAACGAAAAGATCGGACTGAGAGTCATGAGCCAAGCACAACGAGGCGTAATGCCCAATGTAATCGGCCTCTCGGCTCAGGATGCGCTCTATATGCTCCAACTATCAGGACTCAAGGTGAGGACTAACGGATGGGGACACGTAGTGAGACAATCCATTAACTACGGAACGAAAGTGAGCCAGGGACAGACTGTAGTAATAGACCTATCAATGTAATTTGAAAGAATGAAGCTCGAACATTATATAGCTGAGTTGCACCCGACTGCCGTCCACGGCAATACAGGTCAAGAGATCGGGGAAGTGGTATCAGACTCTCGCAAGGCGACCGCCGGTTCGCTCTTCGTTGCCGTGCGTGGCACACAGGCCGACGGGCACACTTATATACCACAGGCAATCGCTCAGGGAGCAACAGCTTTTGTCGTAGAGGTCTTGCCGTCAGAAATGCCGGAGGATTGCTGCTTCATCTGCGTTGGTGATACGGCGGAAGCCTTGGCTTCTCTGGCATCAACACACTATGGCCACCCTTCGCGAGCACTCACCCTCATTGGTGTGACCGGCACCAATGGGAAGACGACTGTAGCTACACTACTCTACCGTCTCTTCCGCCAACTCGGGTACAAAGTCGGGCTGGTGAGCACCGTATGCAACTATATTGAAGAGCTTGCTGTACCGGCTACACATACTACCCCGGAGCCCCTGGCGCTAAATGCCCTCTTTCGACAGATGGTAGATGCCGGCTGTACGTATGCATTTATGGAGGTCAGCTCGCATGCTGCCGCACAGAAACGAATTGGTGCCCTCGACTTCGATGGCGGCATTTTTACCAATCTCACCAGAGACCACCTCGATTATCATGGGACTGTACTCGAGTATCTGCGTGCCAAAAAGAGTTTTTTCGATGGTCTTGACACCCGCGCTTTTGCACTCGTGAACGCCGATGACAAGAATGGACTAACCATGGTTCAGAATACTCAAGCCCGTATAAAAACCTACGCACTGAAAACTCTGGCAGACTACCGTGCCAAAATAGCAGAAAGGCATATCGACGGAATGGACATGTATATAGGGGATACGGAAGTATTTGTCCGCTTGGTTGGCGACTTCAACGCCTATAACCTCCTCTCAGTCTATGGCGCAGCTTGCGAACTGGGACAAGACAAGGACGAGGTGCTCCGCATTCTATCGGGTTTGACCTCTGTAGATGGTCGATTCCAAACCTTTACTGCACCCCAAGGTTACGTGGCGATCGTGGACTATGCGCACACGCCGGATGCACTCGTCAACGTATTAGAAACCATCCGACCGTTAGCCAAAGGATGCAAGGTAATCACTGTCGTAGGAGCCGGCGGCAATCGGGACAAGGGCAAACGTCCGATTATGGCTCAGGAAGCAGCCCGCAGGAGTGAGCGGCTTATCTTGACCTCGGACAATCCTCGCGATGAAGAGCCGGAAGAAATTATCAGAGAGATGGCTGTGGGTCTGTCAGTCGAAGACAGAAAAAAGACCTTGCTCATCACAGACAGAGCCGAAGCCATACGCACGGCTTGTATGTTGGCAGAGAAAGGTGACTTCATTTTGATTGCAGGAAAAGGGCATGAGACCTATCAAGAGGTACGTGGTGTCAAGCACCACTTTGATGACAGGGAAGTAGTGTGCAACGCTATGTCCGGAGAAACCACTCTTCAATAAAGCATTATAGGAGTTATGTTGTACTATTTATTCGATATTCTGAACGAGCTACACGTCCCGGGGGCGCGTCTGCTTCACTATGTGTCGTTTCGATCGGCAGTGGCTATTATTTTGGCTTTGCTCTTGGCCACTGTTATCGGCAATCGCATTATCGAACGTCTGCGCAAAGCACAGATTGGAGAAACCATCCGTGATCTCGGATTGGAAGGACAGCTCAGCAAGAAAGGAACCCCCACTATGGGAGGCTTGATCATCATCATTTCCATTCTGGTCCCGACGCTCCTGCTCGCGCGGCTTGACAACGTGTACATCCTACTCATGCTCGTAACGACAGTGCTATTGGGTGCATTGGGTTTTTTAGACGACTACATCAAAGTTTTTCGCAAGAATAAAGAAGGGTTGCACGGGCGCTACAAGATCATCGGACAGGTGGCGCTCGGCTTTATCATTGGTCTCGTTCTCTATATGAATCCGGCTGTGGTAATCAAAGAGAACACCGAGGTGCTTAGAGACGGACAAGTCCAGCACGTACACTTCAGCAAAGAAGAAGTGAAATCAACTAAAACAACAATTCCCTTCGTCAAGAACAACAATTTCGACTACGCCGATCTCCTTCCTTTTAAAGGTAAGACGAAGATTGTGTTTGGATGGATTCTCTTCGTCTGCGTAGCGGTATTTGTCGTCACTTTTATCTCAAACTGTGCCAATCTGACAGACGGATTAGACGGATTGGCTACAGGCTCATCCGCGATTATCGGAGTGGTATTAGCCATTTTTGCTTATGTCTCCTCACACATTGAGATGGCCACATACCTAAACATCATGTTCATCCCCGGAGCCGAGGAGCTAACCATCTTTGCCTCGGCATTCGTGGGTGCAACAATTGGATTTCTATGGTACAATGCCTATCCGGCACAAGTATTTATGGGAGATACAGGCAGCCTGACGCTGGGAGGCATCATTGCTGTCTTTGCACTGATCATCCGCAAAGAGATGTTGCTTCCGATCCTTTGTTTCGTGTTTATAATAGAGGGACTTTCCGTCATGATACAAGTAGCCTACTTCAAGCTGACGAAAATGAGGACTGGCAAAGGACATCGCATTTTTAAGATGACCCCGCTGCATCACCATTTCCAAAAACAAGGCAATGCAGGGATAGATGCATGGTTGCAGAAACCATTACGAGCCATGCCGGAATCTAAGATTACAGTTCGCTTCTGGTTGGTAGGTATCATCATGGCTGCCATAACAATAGCTACGCTGAAGATGCGATAGACAACCTAAAAAGAGCCTAAAGAAATGATAGAATCAAGATATGATATAGTTGTGCTTGGTGCCGGAGAGAGTGGTGTGGGAGCTGCATTGCTTGCACAAGCTATGGGGCTGAGTGTCTTCGTCTCGGACTATGGTCGCATAGCACCAAACTATCGCGAAGAACTTGATCGGCATGCTATCCGCTACGAGGAAGGACAGCATAGCGAAGGAGTGATCCTACAAGCCGGAGAGATAATCAAGAGTCCGGGTATTCCTAACACAGCTCCAATCGTCTGCAAGCTATGCGCACAAGGAACGAGCATCGTGTCTGAAATAGAATTTGCAGGACGTTATACAGATGCTTACATGGTATGTATAACAGGAAGTAATGGAAAGACAACAACCACGATGTGGCTATACCACACGCTTCGGAAAGCAGGATTGGACGTAGGGCTCGCCGGCAATGTTGGTTATAGTTTGGCTCGACAAGTGGCTTACGACCCTCACGCCTATTATGTCATAGAGCTCAGTAGTTTTCAGCTGGACAATATGTATGATTTCAGAGCGAATGTGGCGATCCTGCTGAATATAACGCCAGATCATTTGGATCGGTACGACCACCAGTTCGAGCTATATGCCGAAGCTAAAATGAGGATAACACAGAATCAACGTTCTGAAGACTTCTTCATCTACTGGGAGGAAGATCCTTTCATAAGTAAGTGGCTGAAAGAGCATGGTGCAACAGCCTGTTGCCTACCTTTTGCGATGAAACAACAGTCCAATCAGACGACTGCATGGATCAATAACAAGAACGAATTAGTAGTTACGAATCTTAATTCTCCTTTTGCTATGGAAGAGGAACTATTGGTGCTTTCCGGCATGCATAACCGACACAATGCAATGGCTACGTCAATTGCCGCTAAGGCTATGAATATCAAGAATGAGGTTATCCGTGAAGCATTGCAAGACTTCAAAAACGTACCTCATCGATTGGAGAAAATCGCACGAGTAAAAGGTGTGGATTACATCAATGATTCTAAAGCCACGAATGTCAATTCCACTTGGTATGCTTTGGAAAGTGTGAAAACCAAGGTTATCCTCATTTTGGGAGGAACAGACAAAGGGAATGACTACACAGATATTGAAAGCTTGGTACTGTCCAAAGTAGATGGACTTATCTTCCTCGGAGTAGACAATACCAAACTACATAAGTTCTTCGACGGGAAGATTGCTCGCATTGCTGACGCTCGATCCATGCAAGAAGCTGTCTCATTGGCTTATAAAATGGCATCTAAAGGAGATACTGTGCTTCTATCCCCAGCTTGCGCTAGCTTCGATTTATTCCGCAACTATGAGGATAGAGGCGATCAATTCCGTCATGAAGTGTTGAATCTATGACACCCATTGGGATATGATTTGGAAAAAACTGTTTCAAGGAGATAAAACCCTCTGGGTAATATTCTTCTTTCTTGTCGTCATTTCGCTAGTCGAGGTCTATAGTGCTTCAAGCACTTTGGCCTATCAGGGAAGGATGATGACCCCTATTCTGAAGCATACGGCATTTGTCATTCTATCCATTGGAACTATCATTGTTGTCTCACGTTTCAATGCTGTTACACTGAAATACATGGGAGGGGGATTATACTTTATATCCTTGGGCTTGCTAATCATCGCTGCATTCAGTGGAACAAGTATCAATGGAGCCTCTCGATGGATTCCATTGCCTTTCGGGCTTACATTCCAGCCATCTGAAGTGATGAAGATTGCTTTAGTTATGGTTGCGGCTTTCGTATATACGCTATTAGGGCATGTATCTGCAAAAAAACGCTTTGCATGGTTTCTGGTTCTAACTGCGGTCCCTTTACTAATAATCGCGAAGGACAATCTATCGACAGCCATTCTCATTGCCGTTTTCTTCTTCTTTATCTCATGGATAGGATCCGCTCCAAGCAAGTACCTCTTTTGGCTCTGTGTAGTCGGCTTGGGTACAGCTCTCCTTGCTTATCTCTTGTTGCTTACACTACCGGGAGAAACCCTAAGCAAAATCTCGAATCGTGCACCGACATGGAAAAACAGAATAGTCAGTGACCCCGCTCTCAAAGAGATGACTCCAGCGCAACGGGACTCCATGATGTACGTGATCACTGATGACAATTTCCAAGAGTCACATGCAAAAATAGCTATCGCTCGCGGAGGCCTCTTCGGGGTACTACCAGGAAACAGTATAGAAAGAGATATCCTGCCACAAGCATTCTCTGACTATATCTATGCGATCATCATCGAAGAGATGGGATTTATTTTCGGGGGAGTACTTATCCCTCTGGCCTACTTCATCCTTTTTTTTAGGCTTGCTCAATTAGCACAACGAGTCAATAGCCGTTATGAAGGGATGTTATTGATGGGCTTTGGTCTACTATACCTGTTACAAGCGATGTTTAACTTCATCGTGGCATCAGGCATCATCGTGACAGGACAGACACTCCCGCTTATCAGTAAAGGGGGAACTTCCTATCTGATCACTAGCTTGGCCTTTGGAATCTTGATGAGTATATCACGTAGGATATCACAAGAGAACGAGAAAGATGCAGACGAACCAATGATAATTGAGGCGGAAGCTACTGAACTAAACGAACAAGAACCGAATATCGAAGGTGTATGAAGGATGAACTATCAAAACTAAACATCCAACCTCGTTTTATCATAAGTGGAGGAGGAACAGGCGGACATATTTTCCCCGCCGTATCAATTGCCGATGCTCTTCGTCGTCGATATCCGCAGTGTGAGATACTCTTTGTCGGAGCAGAAGGACGAATGGAGATGGAGCGTGTGCCTCGTGCCGGTTATGAAATTGTAGGCTTACCTGTCAGAGGGATCGACAGAAAGAATCTACTATCGAATTACAAAGTGGGCATTGCTCTATTCCGTAGCATGAGGTTAGCTAATAAAACCATTAGGAATTTCCGTCCGGATGTTGTAATTGGTGTTGGAGGCTATGCCAGTGGACCGATCTTAAGCAAAGCTCATTCGTTTGGAATACCAACACTCGTGCAAGAACAAAACAGCTATGCCGGCGTAACAAATAAATTACTAAGCCGTGGCACAGAGAAGATTTGTGTTGCATATCCTGAAATGGAGCGCTTCTTCCCCGCCGAAAAGTTAGTCTTTACAGGAAACCCCATCCGACCTGAAATAGAATTTGGGAGACCAGAGCGAGCAGAAGCATTACGACACTTCGGGTTTGACCAAAACGAACATCCTGTCGTTTTGGTCGTTGGAGGAAGTTTGGGGGCTTTGACCATCAACAATAGTATTACAGACAAACTGGGCAAATGGGCCGAAAGTGGAGTACGCCTCATCTGGCAAACGGGCAAGAACTACATTGAGACTGCAAAAAAAGCTGTCGAAAAGTATCCAAGCCTCAAGTGTTATGTCAATGACTTCATTACCAGAATGGACTATGCATACAGCGCTGCAGATTTGGTTGTTTCGCGAGCCGGTGCATGTTCCATATCTGAGCTTTGTCTTTTGGGCAAACCAACTATCCTTGTTCCCTCTCCCAATGTGGCAGAAGATCACCAAACGAAGAACGCATTAGCCCTATCCACTCGTGATGCTGCTGTAATGATACCTGATGCAAAAGCAGGTGAACTGTTGGTTAATACGGCATTGTCATTAGTGCGCAACCCCGAAGAATTGAGATCGCTCAGCGAGCAGATACGAACACTTGCCAAGCCACAGGCAGCTGATCGCATTGTAGATGAGATTGTGAAATTAGTTCAAAAGCGAAAAGCATAGGAGCATGAAACGGGTCTATTTCATCGGCATTGGAGGTATTGGGATGAGTGCTGTCGCACGCTATTTCGATGCAAAAGGGTTCGGAGTATGCGGATATGATCTGACTCCAAGCCCTATAACGGATCAACTAATCAAGGAAGGTATTGACGTACACTTCTCTGAAGATCTGAATAAGATACCCCAGGAGTTCTTTTCTCCTGCTGATACGCTGATAGTCTACACACCAGCCATACCTGCCGAGCATATAGAGTTATCCTTCTTTGTAGCCAACGGCTATCGCGTCATCAAGCGAGCCGAGATACTCGGAGAGATAACTCGGATGGAGAGAGCCCTATGTGTCGCAGGTACACATGGCAAAACCACAACATCTACTCTGCTAGCACATTTACTTCGACAGAGCCATGTCGATTGCAATGCTTTCCTCGGAGGAATATCCAACAACTACCACTCCAATCTTTTGCTGTCAGACAAGAGTGATTTGGCCGTTGTAGAAGCTGATGAATTCGACCGATCTTTTCACAAACTAACGCCTTACATGGCCATCATTACTTCTGCAGATCCTGATCACTTAGACATATATGGAACCGCAGCAAACTATCGCGAAAGCTTCGAACACTTCACTTCACTCATACAACCTAATGGAGTACTATTGCTCAAAGCCGGAGCACCAGTAGCTCCACGACTAGCAGAAGGAGTACGTCTGTTTACATATTCTTGCGACGATATACGGGCAGACTATTATGCATCGGACATTAGTATTCGAGAAGGACGTATGTTTTTCTCATGGCACTATCCTGAAGGTTGTCTCAGGGATGTAGAACTCGGTGTGCCTGTTCGCATCAACGTAGAGAATGCCGTTGCAGCTATGGCCATTGCACACCTCAATGGAATCACTCTTAATGAGCTACGCGTAGGAATAGCTTCTTTCAGAGGATCGCATCGTCGGTTTGAAAAGGTTTTAGAGACAGAGCGTGTTACCCTCATTGACGACTATGCACATCATCCTGTGGAGCTGGATGCTGCTATCAACTCCGTGAGAGAGTTGTATGCAGGCAAGCGTATCATGGGAGTTTTCCAACCACACCTGTATAGTAGAACGGCCGATTTCTACCAAGACTTTGCTCGTAGTCTCTCGTTGTTGGACGATGTGATTCTATTAGATATTTATCCGGCAAGGGAACTTCCCATACCCGGGATTACGAGTCGCATCATTCTGGACTTGATTGAGCATTCCCAGAAAGCCTTGGTAACGAAGGAGGAGCTCTTACCCTACCTACAACATCATACGATTCCGGACGTAGTTCTTATTCTGGGTGCAGGCGACATTGATCGTTTAGTCTCTCCAGTCAAACAATTTTTCCAATCTCTATGCTGAAGAAGGTCCTCTACATACTCGGTTTCTTTCTCGTCTTGAGTTACCTCGTCGCAACTGTCATCCACTTCTCTGATTACAGCGATGGCGTACGTTGTTCCGGATTGGAAGTACGTGTGGCAGGAAAAACTAAACATGCTTTCATGCAGCAGTCCGACGTGGAGCGTGACCTCAAACGTTTGGGTTTCACACCAAATGGCAAGCCATTAGACTCTGTCAATCTCCATCAAATGGAAAATAAACTGCGCGCCAACACTCTTTTTCGCGGAGCAGAGCTCTATGTATCACCATCAGGACGTTTGTATCTGACTGTTGAGCAGAAGGATCCGCTCTTTATGGTTATACGCTCCGACACATCTTTCTATGTCTCCTCTGACAGAAGTGTCATCATTCCCAATCTACAGTATGCAGCTCCAGTACTATTGGCTTCGGGACAAATTCCCCTATCACTGGCCACGGGTTCACTCTTCGACCTTATCACACTGATCAGTGATGACCCTTTTTGGACTAATTTTTTTGCCCAAGTATATGTTCCGGACAATGGTCAGATCATATTGGTGCCACGCGTAGGAAAAACTGAGATAATCATCGGAAGCACCCCCAATTGGGAAGAAAAATTATCCAACCTTCGTCTTTTTATGGATAAAGCTATTCCAAAATATGGATGGGACACATTTAAAACATTAAATTTGGAGTTCAAAGACCAGGTCATTGCCACACCTTTTACATCTTCTCCTCTATATCCTGCTGCAGCACTTGTGCCGATGCAGTAGTCTGGAAAAGACGATACTAGTGGACAGGTCTCAACATTATTTATAATGAGCAATATGAATAAAACCTTTGCTGTCATCGATCTTGGTAGTTGGACTATCCGAGGTATGGTAGCTCGCAAGTTAGAGGATGGGCGTGTCTCACCTATCGCTTTTCACGAAGAGCCTGCCAATAATTGCATACGTCATGGGTGCGTACACAATATAGACGATGCCGCAGCCATCATCAGACGGCTCGTCAGCCAACTCAATGAATCTGTCGAAGACAATACTCATATTACGTCGCTATACGTAGGTGTTGGAGGCCAGTCGGTCGCTTCGCAAGAGTTCATTGTACGCAAAATAATGGCCCCCGAAGGTGAAGTGGTACGTGCTGAGCACATTGAGTCTCTTTGGGCAGAAATGCGTGGAGCCTCCTTCCCCGACAAGGAAGTTCTGGATGTGACCGAGCCATTATATTATGTGGATGGCAAGCAGGAAATCCAAGCCAAGGGCGTATTCTGTCGCGAACTAGAAGCACGATTCCAACTGATTACAGCCCGTAGATCCGTGAAACAGAACATACGCATAGCAGTAGAGGAACGACTCGGACTCCGTCTTGCAGGCGTGCTGGTAACTCCGCTGTGCGAAGCACAAGTGTTGCTATCCGATGACGAACTCACACTTGGATGTTGCTACGTTAATATTGGTGCCGGCTGCACTTCTGTATCTATCTATAAGAATCGCTTGCTTGCTATGTTGCGTGTCCTTCCCATGGGTGGATACAATGTTACTCGCGACCTCACCAGTCTCCGACTCACTGAACCGGAAGCCGAAAATATGAAGCTCAACCATGTTTCTATGGCGAACGACACTGCATCCAACGGATCATTCCGGATGACATTCCCCGACAAATACTCCGAAAGAGAGTTTCGTTCGTCCGAAGTCAATCGATTGGCGAAAGCCCGTATGGACGAGATTACAGCCAATTATCTCAACATCATTCGTCTCTCCGGTCTGTTGGAAGACCTCGGAGCCGGAATAGTCCTTAACGGTGGCGGAGCAAAGATCCACAATTACACGACTGCAATAAAATCCATCCTCGGCGATGTAGCCACAGCGCGCATCCGTATGGATCGTGTTGACACTGACAATGCCATCTCTTTTGACGAAAGCCACACTTCTACCATCGGCCTGGTCTATAGAGCTACACAGCCAAGCACGGACTACATTACCACCAATCTTGATGAACTCATAGACAACGTGGAAGAAAATACGGAACCGACCGAGCACAAACATCAGAGCGAATTATTCCCACAGGACAACATACAGATGGAAAGAGGCGACACCACCTCATTCCGGTCAAGTACTCCTTCTCCCTCGTCGGAGCTAAAAACAGAACCCAGAAAGAAGGAAAAGACCGGTCCCTCTTTCAAGGATCGTTTTCAATCTTTGTTCACAAGGGTTGGCAACCTATTCGACGAAGATACTAACCCCGATAATGAAAATAGATAGATATGGAAGACGAACTGCTCACTTTCAACTATACAGATTCCGGCCTACCTGTCATTATCAAAGTAATCGGAGTAGGTGGCGGCGGCGGCAATGCTGTCAAGAATATGTACCACGGCCGTGTACGTGACGTTTCTTTCCTGCTCTGTAATACCGACCTACAGGCGCTCGACAGAAGTGAGGTGCCGGATCGTCTCGTCCTCGGGCGTGAAGTGACCAACGGATTAGGAGCCGGCAGCCGCCCCGAGGTGGCACGCCGTGCAGCCGAAGCCAGTGAAGCCGACATTCGCAAGCTGTTAGATGACGGCCACACACGCATGGTCTTTGTCACTGCCGGTATGGGAGGTGGTACGGGTACGGGTGCAGCACCTGTCATCGGACGCATTGCACGCGAATTGAACATACTCACAGTCGGTATCGTAACCATTCCTTTTGTCTTCGAAGGTAAGCGGAAGATTATCCAAGCTCTCGAGGGTGTGGAAGAAATGCGTAAGAATGTTGATGCCCTCCTTGTTGTCAATAACGAACGCCTCCGTATCATCTATAAAGATCTAAAACTGGACAATGCTTTTGCCAAGGCAGACGAGACGCTCACCAATGCCGCTAATGGTATTGCCGAGATGATTATGAAAGAGGGAACCATCAACCTCGACTTTGCCGATGTGCACACGACACTCAAGGACGGTGGTATCGCCATTATCAGCACGGGCTACGGTGAAGGGCCGGATCGTATGCAGCAAGCCATCAATGAGGCCCTCACCTCGCCGTTGCTCAACAACAACGATATTTTCAAGGCTCGACGTGTACTCTTCAATATCTATCAAGGAGCCGAAGATCCTCTGGGCACGGACGAACTCTCAGCTATCAACGAGCTTACGGCCAAGATAGAGACAGGTTTCGACACCATCTGGGGTTACACCACCGATCCGGAGCTCGGCAAGAAGGTCAAAATCACGATCCTTGCGTCCGGATTCGACTTGGACACTACCCGCGAGAGCATCCGTCTGGGAGACAATCTCAGCGGAGGCATCACCGACCCCATATCCTCGCGTGAAATAGAGACACAGAACGAACGAGACAACGATCTCATCAATCGTTATTATCGTCCGGATGAGTTGGAGAAGGTGAAGGTCGTAGATTTCAAACCCGTCATTCTCAATCTGGACGAATTGGACAACGACGAACTGATCATGGCTCTCGAAGAAAAGCCGGCCTACAACCGCACGGGTGCCCTTCTTTCGCGCATAGACAACATCCGTATGCGCATAGCCGAGGCAGCAGGCCGACTTAGGAGAGAAGCTCCTCAGCCCGCAGAGGCAGAACACCCCGAACCGGAAAACGACAGACCGGGGACAACGACTATTTCTTTTAACTAAAGCAACTCACATGGATTACTTAGAAATTATCAGCAACGATATCAAGGCCGCCATGCTTGCTCGTGACAAAGTTCGTCTCGAAGCGCTGCGCGGAGTGAAGAAAGAGTTCCTCGAAGCCAAGACAGCCAAGGGAAGTGACGGACAGCTCACAGCCGAGACTGCGCAGCGAATTATGCAAAAGATGGTCAAGCAACGCCGCGAAAGCGCAGCCATATTCGTCGAAAACGGGAGACCCGAGCTCGCCGAGCCGGAACTGGCAGAGGCAACTGTAATAGAAAACTATCTGCCTAAGCAACTTTCACGCGAAGAACTCATCCCCATTCTCAAAGAAATCATCGAACGCTTGGGCGTAACCGATGCCAAGATGATGGGTAAGGTAATGGGCGTAGCCTCCAAAGAACTTGCGGGTCGTGCCGAGGGCGGAGTCATCAGCGCAGTGGTAAAGGACCTACTCGGATAGGATAAAAGTCACAAGCAACACGCGACAACAAGAATAAAAAGCAGACAGCAGCGTAATCCTCTATTACGCTGCTGTCTGTTTTTTTGTACTCTGCGAAAATGAGTAAGTGTGATCGTACTGATCCCATTACAGGAGCATACCTGTTATATAGGTGTCCTCAAAACTCCACCAAGAGACGGAGATTGAATTGACGACGCGTCAGATAGTTCGGCACGGCATACTGCTGTTGATAGGCATCCGACACCCAGTAATAGGAATTGACGTTGGTCATATCGAAAAGATTGAAGAGGTCTGCACCGATATAGGCAGCCTTCATCTGAGAAAATAGTTTGCTCCGTCGCACAAAGGCATCGTCGGCATCCAGCCATTTGTACATCATACCCAAGTCCACACGCTTATACGCCGTAGAGGAGAAAGCCGGCTGGCTCAAGCCCTTGCTCGGATTGAGCTGAGGCAAACCGCCGCTCAGTGCAGCGCGAAGCGTGGCGGTGATGCGTTTATTGCCCGGCACATATTCCTGCAAGAAGAAGGAGAAGTTATAAGTCGGTGCGTTCATCAGCGGCAACGAACCGTATCCGTCCAAATTCTGTCGAGACTTCATGATCGAGGCCGTGATCCACGAGTCCACACCCGGCACTAGTTCGCCGAAGAGCTTCAAATCTATACCCGTGGCATATCCTGTACCGATGTTTTCTCCCAAGTAGCGGATCTTCACATTCTCAATAATGTACGGATTGATATTGAAGAGGCTCTTGTAATAAGCCTCTGCCGTGAATTTATAATTGCGACCGCCCATTTCGAAGGTATAGTCCAGCCCTCCCAAGAGATGGAAAGCACCCTGCGAACGAATCTTGTCGTTGAGAACTACGATATTATTGCCGTCGGCATCCTGATGCGTCTGCCGCAACTCCTTATAGAAAGGAGCTTGATAGTAGAGACCGGCAGCGGCACGGATCACCAGATTGGGACGGTTCTCCGGCGAATACCTCATGCTGATGCGTGGACTGATGAGCAATTCCTGGTTGAAACTCCACCACGAAGCTCTGATACCCGGGATGAGCGAGAAGGTGCCGCCCCCTGTGCTGAAATTGAACCTGTCCTGCACGAATGCCGACACTCGTGTACCTGTCATCTCGGTATCGGCAAAGAGGTTGCTGTACATCAGGAGCACAGCCTCCGAATGCGGCAGGTTGTAACCCACGGAGTCCCTCCGTTCCCATTCGCTTATGTGGTCGGTTATCTTCTCCATCTGGGCAGAGAGTCCCGCCTGCAAGCGGTGCTTGTCGTTGAGCTTGAGCTCGCCCCTATAGCCCACGTTCACCACGCGGTAGTTCAGGCGGTTGCGAGCGTGCTCATGATTGCGCCCTATGCCCAGTGCATTGGGGGAGTCGGAGGATGAAGACGACGAGCTGCTGCCACCGGCATCCAATTGTACGTCGTTAAGGAAGTACTCGCCGCGGATGTCATAGGTCTCACGCTCGTTGCTATTGAAGGCCGAGAGGGTAAGCGAATGCCGTTGCTTCTCGTCCGGCACGAGGTTCAGGCTCAATGCACCGAAGGTAGTCAGGAAGAGGTCTTGCTCCTGTCCGTCGAAGTAGATCTTCAGCTTTTTCGTATCACTCAGCGTCCCAAAGCTTGTCTCTCTCGTCTGGGGAATAAATGTATAGCGTGTGCGGGAGATATTGCCAAGGAAGTTCACCGAGAAGTTGGGACTAAAGCTGTAGGTCATGAAAGTTTGGCCGTCTACATACACAGGGTCGTACTCCGCCTCCGTATCGGTAGAACCGAGCAGAGACTTGGCGCTCTTGTAACGCAACCCCGTGATCTGGCTGAAGCGTCCTGCACTGCTCCCGTAGTACAAGCTCGACTGCAGCATACCGAGAAGGATGGCTCCCTCTTTCTCTTGAGGCTGTTTGTAGCGAATGTCCAGCACCGACGACATCTTGTCCCCATAGTCCGCCGTGAAACCTCCTGCCGAGAACTGTACCGACTGGGTGAGGTCGGGATTCACAAAGCTCAATCCCTCCTGCTGTGCCGAGCGTACAAGCAACGGACGATACACCTCTATACCGTTCACATAGACCATATTCTCATCGTAGCTCCCCCCGCGCACCGAGTACTGGCTACTGAGCTCATTGTTCTGCGTTACGCCCGCATAGGTGCTGATGAGCGACTCCACACCGCCCGTAGGTCCTGCATTGACGCGAATGTCCTTCGTGCTCACACGCTCCATCGTATTGAGCCTGCGGCGAGATGCCTGCACCGTCACGCTCTCCAGCTCTATATCGGCATCGGCGAGACGCACATTGAGGCGCACATCTTGAGTAAGGGAAGGCATGCTGCGACTCACCCCCGTATAGCCCATCGAGCTAAACTCGATGGTAACACTGTCCGTCGTGGACTGCATCCGAAATTCGTAGTATCCTTTCAGATTGGTCGTCGCTCCTGTCCCAGTTCCACGGACTTTAACCCCTGCAAAGGGGATGGGCTTGTCCTCACGATCGAGCACATAGCCCGATATCCTCACAGTCTGAGCCACCATCGCAGCAGAGCACAAGAGCATGAGGAATAGGATGAGAGAGCATCGGTATAGTACGCTCGGCATCATATTCTTACAGAGAAATACTTGCATCATTATATGATAACGTATGAAGGAGTCCGATTCGTTTGTCTGTATCATGTGTACAGGCAAATCTCACCCCAATATGGAACAAAGATAATGCCGATCCCTCATTTCTAAAACCGTGGTTCGCATTTTTGGTGGTTAAGTTCGGTATTTTAGCGTTTTCCGATTTTGAATTCCACACACAGGTAATTCCCCTCCGAACTCCTTTCTACTCACCATTTTAGATCGTGACTGTACGGATTCAAGCAGCCGATTCCGAGCGCATGAAAGATCGCCTGCTTTAGGTATTTTCAAGTCTTGTGCCCCTTTACCCACCTAAAATCGGCCTTTGCAAAGTCTCTAAGGGAGTACCTTTGCCGCCGATAGCGAAATTGCTATCGACAAAACTCTAACCGTAATTCTTTTCTAAAAACAAAAACATGAGAAAATCTAACCTTTTATGCTCGCTAACCATTGTGCTCGCACTCTTCGGTTCAGCGCACAAGACCTCAGCACAAGCGCGGGTATCGCTCCCCTATTTGGAGAGCTTCGACGAAAATGTCCCCGACACTTGGACAGTCCTCGACAAAGATGGAGATGGAGAAAAGTGGGGATTCTTCAAATCATCTCCGGGTTGGGAATCACATTCAGGTAATGGCATGTTAATATCCTATTCTTTTTTCGGCGGATGGCCGTTGGAGCCAGACAATTGGCTCATATCTCCCGATGTATCCGGAGCCACACAAGTGCGGTACTTCTACACCGTCAATGTTACCCACCCGGGCGAGCACTACGCTATCATGGCCTCCTCCACAGGGATGGATATGGAGGACTTCTCTGTCGTCTTTGAGGAGACAGCCAGAGGCTCTGCCTACGGACAAGGCTTACGCTACGACGGCATCAGTCCGAAAGATGGGATGCGCCCACAAGGGCCTTGGGTGGAGCGTACCATAAACCTACCGAGCGACACCAAGTATGTAGCCATCCGCCACTACAACTGTACGGATCAGAACTTCTTCCAATTGGATGATATAGAATTCTCGAACGGTATGTCCCCCATCAATCTAAACCCCATACAGAATCTGACTACGCTGGCCCAAGGACATAACGTAACGCTCTCATGGGAAGCTCCTGCACAGAAAAAGGCAGTAGAGGTGCTGAATGAAAGCTTCGAATCAGCAGAACTCCCCGATGGATGGAAGCTGATTGATGCCGATGGAGACGGACACAATTGGCGTTCGGCCAAGGACATTTTCATGGTTCACTACCATAGCGGAGAAGGTGCTTTCTGTAGTGATTCGTGGATTTCGGGCTGGTCAGGCAAGCCTGCTCTGGAGCCAAACAATTATCTTGTAACACCCCACATCACAATACCGACCAACGCAAAACTCAGCTATTGGGTGTCATCACAAGACACCCATCCTGCCGAGCACTACGGAGTATTCCTTTCATCGACTGGAAATGAGGAAAGCGACTTCACGACCAAGCTATTCGAGGAGACGCTCGGCAGTGAGGAAGAGACCGACTCGAACATGTCCAAAGAGGAAATTGCAGGACGCCCCAATACGTCTTGGCAGCTAAGGGAAGTAGATCTCTCGGCCTACGCCGGACAAGAGGTCTATCTGGCTTTCCGTCACTTTGATTGCACAGACCTCTTCCGCATGTATTTGGACGACGTGGTCGTATCAGGCGAAGAAACGACACAGAGCTATACATATACAATCTATCGTGACAACACGGTGATCAAGGAAGCCCTATCCGAAACCACCTATGTGGACGAAGGGGTGGAGACCGGCTCACACAACTACTGTGTGGAGGTGAAGTATACGAACGGAACCTCTCCAAAAGTATGTAAGGAGGTCGAAATCTCTGACAATCCATTAGCCCCCGTACAGAATCTGACAGTCTCCATAGACAAGAAGAAAGTGAGTCTCTCGTGGGAGGCACCTGCGTCTTTGGTTCTGCATGAGAGCTTTGACACAGAGACATTGCCGGCGGGATGGAAGCTGATCGACGGAGATAACGACGGCTTCGCTTGGGAGTCGACCATCGATGTACACAATACAGGTACACACTCGGGCAAAGGAGCCATGTTTAGCCGCTCATGGGTTGGTCAAGCCAAACCCGACCTCCATCCCGACAACTACCTCATCACTCCTCAGTTCACAGTACCAGAGGGTGGAGCGCTGGTGTACTGGATCTCCTCTCAAGACCAGTGGCAGAATGAACACTACGGCGTATTTCTCTCTACCACGGGTAGCGAAACCACAGACTTCACCACCAAACTCTTCGACGAGACATTGGGCGGAAACAAACCCTCCAAATCTCCCATAGATCAAAAAGTGGCAGGACATCGCCCTCCTGCAGAGTGGAAACAGCGGACAATAGACCTAAGTGCCTATGTCGGACAGGAGGTTTATCTTGCTTTCCGTCACTACGAAAGCTCTGGTATCTTCCGCCTTTACCTCGATGACGTAACTGTGGGACCCGAGATCACATACAATGTCTATCGTGACAACGCACTGATAGCCGAAGGACTCACCTCCACAACTTTCGAGGAAGAAAGACCTAACGGCACATATAATTATTGTGTAGAAGTCAAATACCCCACCGGCGTCTCGCCCAAGGTGTGCAAGGAGGCTGTCGTCAATGAGACGGCTACGTATGCTCCTGTTGAGAATTTGACAGCGACACAAGCCGATGGCAGCATGGATGCCGTGCTGAACTGGACTGCTCCCGTTGCTCCTCAGACTGTATCTCCGGCCTCGGACATGGCAGCCGAAGGTCTCACCACCTATACATACACGGTCTATCGCAACGGAGAACAAATCGCATCGGGCCTATCAAGCACGACTTACCGCGATAAAGATCTGAGCATCGGGAGCTATACCTTCGGCGTAAAAGTGGTTTATCCCGATGGAGAATCTCCCATCGTAACTACCGACTTAATTATAACCGGCTTAGCCGATATAACGGCAGAGAAGCCCTATACCATGACTGTAAACGGCAACACGATCGCAGTGAACTGCCAAGGTGAAGTATCGTTCTTCGATATAAAAGGTCGTCGTCTGAAGGTTGAAAACGGCATGACGGCCTACACAGCACAAACGGGCTTCTATGCAGTCCGCATCGTCGTGGATGGGCAAGTCTATGTGGAGAAAGTATTGATCAAATAGGCCTCATCCTTTGATAGTCAAGATATACCTTAGAGAAGGAGCATAAGTCCATTAGCATTTGCTTCCTTCACTCTCGTTTGTTGAGACTGCGTCGCGATAATGCTTGCGACGCAGTCTCTTCTATAATGGGTATATGGAACTGAATCTTCGCCAATACGTGCCTAAAATCACGAAAAATATGCACCAGAATCAAGTGAAAAATCGCGCCTTTTTCATTTTATTTTGGTGCCATTTATAAAATAAATATGCGCCATTTCAAAAAAGATTTGGCGCGACTTTGCATCTGAATTTGGCGTCAATAATCTCTTCTTTTTCGGCGCGAAAAAAGAAGAGAGCAGGTGAGAAGCTCCCCAAAGAGTAATTGCTCAGGTGCAACACGCACGACAAAAAGAGGGCCGCCGAAGGCCGAAAAACAACGGTACAGGGAGCGGGCTACGCACTCTTTTACTATCTTTACCGCATCGTTATGGCTAATAAGCTATTGATTACGGAAGAAGAGCTGCTGGAAGAATTGCGAGATCCGGCACGGCGGCGTGCGGCCTTTGAGAAGGTAGTACGCCTCTACAACCGTAAGCTATACTGGCAAATACGCCGCATGGTGCTCAGCCACGACGATACGGACGACCTGCTCCAGAACACCTTCATGAAGGCATGGACCGCATTGGACGGATTCCGCGGAGAAGCCAAGCTATCGACTTGGCTCTACAGGATAGCCATGTACGAATCGCTCAACTTCCTCAAAAAGAAAAAAGCCGAGGATGATCTGCACATTTCTATCACGGACGAGAATTCCTACCTGCTCGACAATCTCATGGGCGACCCCTATTTCGATGGGGACGAAGCCGAGACTGCTTTCCAGAAGGCCATTCTGGAGCTGCCCGACAAGCAACGACTCGTCTTCAACCTGCGTTACTACGACGAAATGCCCTACGAGCAGATGGCCGAGCTCACCGGCACCTCTGAGGGAGCACTGAAAGCATCCTATCACCATGCCGTCAAGAAACTCGAACGCTTTTTGTCGCCCGATGATTAAACTTCTAATGACAACCGATCTCTATAATCGTAACTAACAAAACTTGCATGAAACAGCTCGACTCCGATATGAACATCCGCACTAAAGAAGACAGCTCCCGACACTACTCTGTGCCGGACGACTACTTCGCATCCTTCACGGACAAGCTCATGGCACAGATCCCCACCGAGGAGGTGCAAGAGGAGCAGGCTCCCTTGAGGAGACCGCTATGGCACAGACTGCGTCCGGTGCTCTATGTAGCAGCATCGTTCCTGTTGATGCTGGGGGTGTACCAAGCTTTCAATCTCTTTGACACCGGAGCTGATAACAATATAGCACTTCCGACCTCCGCCTCACTTGTGGCTTCGGACTACGGCGACAGCAGATGGAGCGAGGACAGCGACTACAGCGACTTCCTCCACGAGAACAGCGTGGAGACTGCTGCGGACGAATTGGTGCTAACGAACTTTAGCGAATAATCGGGCTACACACACGATACAACCCTTCCTAACGGCATGAAGCAAATTCTCTTTCTCATCATACTGGCAGTCACGATGCCTACCATCGCCACTGCTGCAATACCTCCTTTGGCTGCCGAGGTGAGTTATCAAGCCCCTGAACAGCAGAACAGAAGGTCAGAAATCAGAAATCAACGTAACACTTTCTTCGTGATGGAGCTGGAACTGACACAAGACGAAGCCAAGGCTTTCCTCCCGCTATACAACGAGTTGGACACCAAGCGCTTCGAACTATGGCGGGACATCCGACACAAACGAGCTCTTTTGGAACGTAAGGCCGAACTGACAGACAGCGACATGGAGATGATCATCAACAAGAGCTTGGACAATAAGATAGCCGAAGCCAGACTGGAGAAAGAATACTACTATAAGTTCAAGAAGGTGCTGCCGATGCAAAAAGTGATGGCACTGAGAGCTGCGGAAAGGAAGTTCGCACGACTATTCATCAAGAGTAGTTACGACTGATCCGCCTTTTTACACTACCTTTGGTAGGTTTTTCGACACAATAATTTTTAGCAATGAGTATTTCAGCAAATAAGTTTGTAACCTGCAGCTACGACCTATACGTAGGCTCAGAAGATGAAAGAGAACTGATGGAGCAGGCTACGGCCGAGACTCCTCTTCGTTATATACATGGTATGGGCATGATGTTGCCCGAGTTCGAGAAGAATCTCTACGGTCTTGCGATCGGAGACAAGTTCGACTTCGTACTCACCAGCGAGCAAGCCTACGGTCAGCGTCAGGACGATGCCGTATTGGAATTGCCCAAAGACATATTCAAGAACGAAGAGGGAGTGTTCGACTCCTCCATCGTTTATGAAGGCAATACCGTGCCCATGCGCGATACAGAAGGCAACACCCTCCACGGCTCAGTACTGGAGGTGCGCGAAGATGTTGTAGTCATGGACTTCAACCATCCTTTGGCTGGAGAGACTCTCCACTTTGAAGGCACGATCATTGACGAGCACGAAGCGACGGCAGAGGAGATCGAGCAGTTCTTCGGCGGTCAGTCCGGCTGTGGCTGTGGTAGCGATTGTGGCTGCGGTAGCGAGGGTGAAGGTGGCGGCTGTGGCTGCGGCAGCGGTTGTAGCTGTTAATCTTGTATTAGACAGAGATCCTACTTTCGCATAGGATTGCTCCATAGCATGACGACGGATAGCGTGCAGACTGACTCAAGCTGCTTGCTATCCGTTTTGTTTTTTACTCATCTCGGCAGTAATATATAATAGGTGTATGAATACAACAGGAAGACTATTCCGGCTGACGACCTTCGGAGAATCGCATGGCGAGGCTGTCGGAGGTGTGATAGATGGTTGTCCCGCCGGCCTCAGCATTGATATGGAAGCTGTAGAGCACGACGTGCAACGTCGCCGTCCGGGCCAATCCACTTATACCTCACCACGGAACGAGAAGGATAGCGTACGCTTCCTCTCTGGTCTGTTTCAGGGGGTGACTACAGGGGCTCCTATCGCCTTTATCATAGAAAATAGAGATGTGCACTCGGAGGACTACGACCATCTGAGCAGGGTGTTCAGACCCGGACATGCTGACTATACGTACTTCTGCAAATATGGCTTTCGCGATCCCCGTGGCGGAGGACGCTCCTCCGCTCGGGAGACGGCGGTCCGCGTCGTGGGAGGAGCAGTGGCCAAACAATTACTCGCTCCTCTGGGCATTGACTGTCGGGCATATACTTCGCAGATAGGATGCGTACAACTGCCCAAGGATCTCTCGGCACGATATAGCAGAGAGATGGTGGAAGCCTCTCCGGTGCGCTGTCCCGACCCGAGCATTTCGGCACAAATGGAGGCCGAGATAGCTGCCGCACAAAGCGCCTGTGACAGCGTGGGAGGGATCATCAATTGCCACATCGGCGGTGTACCTGCCGGCTGGGGAGAACCGATCTATGACAAACTCCATGCAGCTCTCGGCGCGGCCATGCTGAGTATCAATGCGGCCAAAGGAGTAGAGATCGGCGAGGGATTTGCTTTGGCATCCATGCGCGGGTCCGAAGCCAACGACCAGATGACGACAGACGATGCCGACAATATCACCTTCTGCTCCAACCATGCAGGTGGGATAAGCGGGGGCATCAGCACGGGGCAGGACATACATCTGCGCATAGCTTTCAAGCCTACACCGACCATCGGACAGGAACAACAGACGATCAATGAGAACGGAGAAGTAGTGCTGCTCGCTGCGAAAGGCAGACACGACCCATGCGTAGTCCCGCGTGCCGTTCCCGTAGTCGAAGCCATGGCTTGGCTCACATTGGCTGATGCCTTTCTGGCTTCACGCACTGACCGTATCGAATAGCAGTCGGCATTTCGCCCGAAAGTCTTACTTTTGGAAGGTTTCTCCGAAATAGAGTTATCATCGGAAAGAGCAGAAAGCAGCATCGAGTCCGACAAGACAATCAATAATCACAATAAAACTAATAGTAATCCTTATGAAAAGAAAACTCGGTATTTTCTTGGCAGCACTCCTGGGAGCGGTCATCGCTATGCCCAAAGCTGAGGCGTGCACCAATCTGATCGTAGCCAAAGGGGCCTCAACCGATGGCTCTGTCATCGTCAGCTATTCGGCAGACTCTCACACGCTCTATGGCGAACTCTATCACTGGGCTGCTCGCGACTGGGCTGCAGGCACGATGCGCCCCATCATCGAATGGGACACGAACAAACCATTGGGCCACATCCCCGAAGTAGCACATACATATAATGTAGTAGGCAATGTGAACGAACACCAAGTAGCCATTGCCGAGACGACCTGGGGCGGACGCTCTGAACTGGCCGAAAGCGACGGCATCATGGACTATGGCAGTCTGATCTATGTAGCGCTGCAGCGTTCAAAGACGGCTCGCGAAGCCATCGACGTGATGACCAACTTGGTAAAGGAGTATGGCTACCACAGCAGTGGCGAGAGCTTCAGCATCGCCGACAAGAACGAGGTGTGGATCTTGGAAATGATCGGCAAGGGAAAAGGTCGCAAAGGAGCCGTATGGGTAGCTGTGCGCATCCCCGACAATGCCATCAGTGCACATGCCAATCAAGCTCGTATCCAACAGATCGACTTCAAGAGCAAGGATTATCTCTATGCCCCCGATGTTATTTCGTTTGCCCGAGAGATGGGTTACTTCAATGGAGCCGACAAGGACTTCAGCTTCCAAGAAGCTTATAACCCGTACACCGAAGGCGGATTGCGCGGCTGTGAAGCACGTGTGTGGGCGTTCTTCAACAAGTTCAATTCGCAGATGGGCAAGTACGAAGCCTTCATCCGCAATCAGAGCAAGGACAAGATGCCTCTCTACATCATCCCCGATCGCAAGCTCTCAGTGGCCGACGTACGCGACATGATGCGCGACCACTACGAAGGCACATCGCTCTGCATGACCAACGACCCGGGTGCAGGTCCTTACAAAGTGCCTTACCGCTGGCGTCCGATGAGCTTTGAGGTGGACGGCAAGGAGTATGTAAACGAACGTGCCATCGCCACTCAGCAGACAGGATTCGTCTTTGTGGCACAATTGCGCAGCTGGCTGCCCGATGCCATCGGCGGCATCAACTGGTTCGGCGTGGACGATGCCGACATGTCAGTGATGAGTCCCATTTATTGCTCCACAACCTACGTCCCCGAGTGCTTCCGTCAGGGCAATGGAGACATGATGAACTTCTCGTGGACTTCGGCATTCTGGATTCATAACTGGGTAGCCAACATGGCCTACCATCGCTACGACCAGATGATAGCCGACATCCGCCCCGTGCAGCGCGAGCTGGAAGGCAATGCAGAACGCATGGTCGCCATCATTGACAAGGAAGCACAAGCCTTGTATGCCCAAGATCCGGCCAAAGCCATTGCTTTCCTGTCCAACTTCAGCAACGAAACGGCCGAACAAGCAACAGCTCGCTGGAAACGCCTCGGCGAATATCTGATGGTGAAGTACATGGACGGTAACCGCAAGAAGGAAGAAAACCGCCGATTCAAGACCAATGGTTACGGCTTCAGCGCCATGCCCGACTTCCCAGGCTACAGCCAAGAATACTATCGTCAGATAGCCACTTCGGAAGCAGCCGAGCGATTGGAAAAGAAGGAGAAGGAACAACACTAAGTTTATTCCCTATCTTTGCAGCGCAAAACAGAGAGGGCGTGCAGGCCACAAGCCGGACACGCTCCTCTCTAACCAAAAGAGGCTCTGTAGTTCAACGGATAGAATAGTGGTTTCCTAAACCATAGATTCGGGTTCGATTCCCGACGGAGCTACTCCGAACGAATGCCCAAGTGCGCGATCTGCGTGCTTGGGCTTTTTTCTTGTCAGCCCGCACTTTCCTGTCGCATCTACCATTAGTCCGAAAAGAAATCACTAGTGCTTCTTGCAGATTCCACTAGTAGAAACTAACTAAACTAGTATTAGTTTAGTCAAGATCTAATACTTGTATCGGCAGGCACTTCTACAACAAGCCATAATACACCCTATTATATCCGACAGACATGAGCACCGAAGAGGCGCCAAGATGGTGCTTATTCCTATCTTTGCTCACGACAATCGGGACGATACAGTCGTACTCAGCCAACGCGCTCCGACAGAACTTCTTACCTTTGCAGGGAAAGACGTCGAGCCCGAGGCTCCGAAACGCCGAAAAAAGGCATATTAACATCTCAACATATTTAAGAAGGAATGAACGACAAAAAGCTGATGAACAGGGCTGCGGACAATATACGAGTATTGGCCGCTGCGATGGTGGAAAAAGCCAAAAGTGGTCACCCTGGCGGAGCCATGGGCGGAGCAGACTTCGTAAATGTACTCTATTCCGAATACCTCATCTTCGACCCCAAGAACCCGCAATGGGCAGGACGCGACCGCTTCTTCTTGGATCCCGGACACATGTCCCCGATGCTGTATGCACAGCTCGCCATGGTGGACAAATACACGATGGACGACCTCCGTGCATTTCGCCAATGGGGCAGCATCACACCCGGCCACCCCGAAG
Source organism: Porphyromonas loveana (assembly GCF_003096695.1). Taxonomy (GTDB): domain Bacteria; phylum Bacteroidota; class Bacteroidia; order Bacteroidales; family Porphyromonadaceae; genus Porphyromonas; species Porphyromonas loveana. The sequence continues at coordinate 143,111 of NZ_QEKY01000006.1, forward strand.
TTGATGTTCTGCACGGAGTAGAGAACACATCCGGCCCCCTCGGGCAAGGACACACCTACGCTGTCGGAGCAGCCATTGCAGCCAAGTTCTTGGCACACCGTTTCGGATGGATGATGAGCCAGACCATTTATGCCTACATATCCGATGGTGGCATTCAAGAAGAGATTTCACAAGGAGCAGGACGCATCGCCGGTCATTTGGGACTAAACAATCTGATCATGTTCTATGACTCGAACGACGTCCAACTCTCTACCACAGTCCGCGAAGTAGCCAGCGAAGACGTGGCCATGAAATACAAGGCTTGGGGATGGAAAGTAATCGAGATAGACGGCAACGACGCCGACCAAATACGCCAAGCCCTCTCAGAAGCTAAAGCCGAAGCCGAACGCCCCACCCTCATCATCGGGCATACCCTCATGGGCAAAGGAGCAATAGGTGCCGACGGCAGCTCGTATGAGAATAAGGTAAGCACACATGGCCAACCCCTTTCTGCCGCAGGAGCATCGTTCGCAGAGACAGTGAAGCATTTGGGAGGCAACCCCGAAGAACCATTTGCCATCTACCCCGATGTCCAAGAGATGTACGCCGCCCGTCTGGCTGCATTGGAGCAGATCACTGCCGAGCGTCACGAAGAAGAAGAGAAATGGTTCAAAAGCCATCCCGATCTGGCTAGCAAATATCACGCATGGTTCGCAGGTGAAATCCCTTCCATCGACTGGAGCAGCATCGAACAGAAGCCCAACCAAGCCACCCGCTCCGCATCGGCCACTATTCTGGGCAAGTTGGCCGGTGAGGTTGAGAATATGATCGTCACCTCCGCCGACCTCTCCAACTCAGACAAAACCGACGGCTTCCTCAAGAAAACCCATGCCATGAAGAAAGGCGACTTCAGCGGAGCCTTCCTCCAGGTGGGAGTATCGGAACTCACGATGGCCTGCCTCTGTATCGGAATGGCCCTCCACGGAGGAGTGATACCGGCTTGTGGCACCTTCTTTGTATTCTCCGATTATATGAAGCCCGCTGTCCGCATGGCTGCCCTGATGGAACTACCCGTCAAATTCATCTGGACACACGATGCATTCCGCGTGGGCGAAGACGGTCCCACACACGAGCCCGTAGAGCAGGAAGCACAAATACGCCTGATGGAAAAAGTGCACAACCACAACGGCCGACGCTCCATGCTCGTACTCCGTCCCGCCGATGTACAAGAGACTACGGTCGCATGGAAGATGGCTATGGAGAATACCCACACGCCTACTGCCCTTATTCTCTCTCGTCAGAACATCACGGATCTGCCCGCTGCTCACAGCCGATACCAAGAAGCCATGCAAGCAGAAAAAGGAGCCTACATAGTCAATACAGATGAGAATATTGAAGTAGTTCTCTTGGCCAGTGGTTCTGAAGTATCCACATTGGTCGAAGGAGCCGCTCTCTTGCGCCAGCGAGGTGTCAAGTTGCGCATCGTATCCGTTCCGTCCGAAGGTCTCTTCCGTTCACAGAGCGCCGAATATCAGGAAGAAGTATTGCCCACGGGCATCAGACGTTTCGGTCTCACAGCCGGACTGCCTGTCAATCTGGAAGGCCTCGTAGGAGAAAGCGGTGCCGTATGGGGACTGAACTCCTTTGGCTTCTCGGCTCCCTATAAAGTCCTTGACGAGAAACTCGGATTCACCGCAGAGAACGTGTATGAGCAAGTACTGAGCATACTCCACTAAACCACAATAAACACTCGTTGCCCACAAAGAAACCTTTCCCTTCCTGTGGCGAAAGTCTTCTTGTCGGGCAACGATTCTATATCCACTCACACATCGACCCAACAATAATGGAAACAATCGGCATTTGCTGCGACCACGCCGGCTTCGGCCTCAAAGAGCAAGTCAAAGGCTGGCTCGCAGAACGTGGTATCGCAGTGGAAGACTTCGGCTGCCACTCCACCGACAGCGTGGACTATCCGGACTATGCTCACCCGCTAGGGACAGCCATCCAAAGTGGCCAACTGAGCCGCGGTATCTCCATCTGTGGCTCCGGCAATGGCATATCTATGGTGATGAACAAATATCCGGCCGTTCGTGCAGCCCTCTGCTGGAACGTCGAGATTGCACAGCTGGCTCGTCAGCACAACAATGCCAACGTCCTCTCCCTCCCTGCTCGCTTCCTCACCGAAGAGCAGGCACAGGCCATTCTCGCAGCCTATTTGGATACCCCCTTTGAAGGAGGTCGCCATCAGACTCGCATCGACAAAATCCCCATCCGTTAATCATCCCCAACGACAAAAAACATGACACAGAATAGCACCACTATCTCCGGCAAAGCCGTAGTGACAGCCGTAATCGTGATTCTAATTGCTATCGTAGGACTCATGTTCGGCCTGCCCAAGTACAATGTATGGCGTGCCGAGCAGGCCGGTAAGGCCGAGTTTTCCAAGGCCGAACAAAACAGAAGAATCAAAATCGAAGAAGCCAAAGCCAATCTCGAAGCCGAAAAGCTCAACGCCCAAGCTGAAATAGAAAGAGCCAAGGGCGCTGCCGAAGCCATCCGCATCGAGAACAACAGTATCACTCCCACCTACATCCAGTACCTCTGGGTGCGTCAGCAGAACAATCTGAACGATAAGACAGTAATCTACGTACCTACGGAGACCAATCTCCCCCTGTTGGAAGCAGGTCGCATCGGCAACAAAGCCCCTCTATACTAACTGTTCTGGTTTTTCAGACCCCTCGGGCGGCGCATCCTCATGGTTGTGCCGCCTCTTTTATATACATACACCAGACCTCCTCTGTGCTATACTCAACGCCGGCAAAAGGCGCCCCGTAATTGAGTAAAAACTCGCCCCATTTTCATTCTGTTTTGGCACCATTTTGAAAAGATTTATGCGCCATTTCAAAAAACTTTTGGCGCGACTTTGTAATGGAATTTAGCGCCACCATTTATTCAATTCCTGCGCGAAAGAAGAACGGGCGTTAGATTTAATACGAGACGATTGCTTAGGATGCATTTACTGGTGGAATGTGCAACACTGAATAATGCACAATCGTATGGAGATATTATAGTACTTTTGCAGCTATACATATACATAGAGGATGATTGTATCCTCTTGCAAGTAGAGAAAATAGACAAATAGCGATATGATCAAGATTACCTTTCCCGACGGCAGTATCCGCGAATACGAAGCGGGAGTTACCGGTTGGGACATTGCCGGTAGCATCAGTTCTCGTCTCCAACAAGACGTTTTGGCAGCCGGCGTAAACGGACAAACGTGGGATTTGCATCGTCCCATCCATGAAGATGCAGAAGTGAAGCTATACAAATGGGACGATTCCGAAGGCAAGCATGCCTATTGGCATTCCAGTGCTCACTTGATGGCAGAAGCTTTGGAAGAGCTGTATCCGGGCATCAAGTTCGGTATCGGACCAGCCATTGAGAACGGATTCTACTACGACGTAGATCCGGGAGAAGGTGTCTCCATCAAAGATGCCGACCTGCCGACGATAGAGAAAAAGATGCAGGAATTGATCGCTCGCAAAGAGACGATCGTTCGCCGTGACATCACCAAGGATGATGCACTTCGCATGTTCGGCGACAAGAATGACCAATACAAGGTGGAACTCATCAGCGAATTGGCCGATGGTACCATCACAACCTATACGCAGGGCAACTTCACCGACCTCTGTCGCGGCCCTCACCTCCCCAACACGGGCTACATCAAAGCCGTCAAGCTGCTGAGCGTGGCAGGAGCCTACTGGCGCGGTGACGAAAAGAGAAAACAGCTGACTCGTATATATGGTATCACTTTCCCGAAGAAGAAGATGCTCGACGAGTATCTGGAGTTGCTGGAAGAGGCCAAGAAGCGCGACCACCGTAAGATAGGCAAGGAGTTGGAACTCTTCGCTTTCTCTCAGAATGTAGGCGCCGGTCTCCCCCTGTGGCTGCCCCGTGGCACGCAGTTGAGACTGCGACTGGAAGACTTCCTGAAGCAGATCCAAAAGCACTTCGGCTATCAGCAAGTAATCACACCGCATATTGGCAATAAGAACCTCTACATCACTTCAGGGCACTATGCGAAGTACGGGCAAGACTCTTTCCGCCCCATCACTACGCCACAGGAAGGCGAGGAGTTTATGCTTAAGCCGATGAACTGCCCACACCACTGCGAGATATTCAAGGTGACACCTCACTCTTACCGTGACTTGCCAGTACGCTTGGCCGAATTCGGCACGGTGTACCGCTACGAACAGAGTGGCGAGCTCCACGGACTGACTCGCGTCAGAGGTTTCACGCAGGACGATGCCCATCTGTTCTGCCGTCCCGATCAGCTCAAAGAAGAGTTTTGCAAGGTGATGGATATCATCTTCATCATTTTCAAAGCGCTGGACTTTGCCAACTTCGAAGCTCAGATCTCTCTCCGTGACAAGGAGAACCGCGAGAAGTATATCGGTAGCGAGGAGAATTGGGAGCGTGCCGAACGTGCCATCATCGAAGCCTGCGAAGAGAAGGGTCTGCCCGCGGTCATCGAATATGGCGAAGCTGCATTCTATGGCCCCAAGCTCGACTTCATGGTGAAAGATGCTCTCGGACGCCGTTGGCAGTTGGGTACCATTCAGGTGGACTACAACCTGCCCGAACGATTCGACCTCGAATACACCGGTGAGGACAATAAGAAGCATCGTCCGGTTATGATCCACCGTGCACCGTTCGGCTCTATGGAACGATTCGTGGCCGTACTCATCGAGCACACTGCCGGCAAATTCCCGCTTTGGCTTACTCCCGACCAAGTAGTAGTATTACCTGTAAGTGAACGCTACAATGAGTATGCTCACCGTGTGGCCAAGGAACTGAACCGTCGCGACATTCGCGTACAAGTGGATGACCGCAACGAGAAGGTAGGCAGGAAAATACGTGACAACGAACTGAAGCGTATCCCCTATATGCTGATCGTGGGCGAGAACGAAAGCGCAAAAGAAGAAGTATCAGTGCGCAAACAAGGTGAAGGAGATATGGGTATTATGAAAATTACTACCTTTGCCGAGCTTATAGAGAAAGAAGTGGGCGATATGGTCAATGCTTGGCGCAAAGACTATCAAAACTAAAGCTCTCCTCAATAAGCTAACAACTTCTGTAAGAAACAAGGTAATAAACGATTCAAACAAGCATAAAGAGGGGGAGACCTATTATAAAAGGATACGGCTCCTCCCCCATTGAGACATCTTGAATGGCAATTGACAAAACGAAGAATCAACACAGGATCAACGAAGCGATCCGAGTGAAAGAGGTACGCCTCGTAGGGGATAATGTGGAGCAGGGAGTGTACAACATACAGGAAGCGCGACGCATTGCAGAGAACCAAGGCTTAGACCTGGTAGAGATTTCCCCTAATGCTGATCCTCCCGTATGTCGCGTTACCGACTATCAGAAGTTTGTTTATCAGCTGAAGAAAAAGGCCAAAGAACAGAAGGCCAAGTCAGTTAAGATCGTTGTTAAGGAGATCCGGTTCGGCCCTCAAACAGACGATCACGACTACAACTTCAAGCTGAAGCACGCCAAGGAGTTCTTGCAAGAAGGATCCAAGGTGAAGTCCTATGTATTCTTCCGTGGTCGCTCCATCCTTTTCAAAGAACAAGGCGAGGTATTGCTCCTCCGTTTTGCCAACGATTTGGAGGACTACGCACGAGTAGAACAGATGCCCATTTTGGAAGGCAAGCGCATGACTATCATGCTCGCCCCCAAATCGACGACAAAAAAAGGACAGACTCCTCCCAAATCGCAGGCTGAAGCTCCCAAGGCTGCAGTCGCGGAAGAAGATAACGAAGCAGAATAATAAAAAAAGAATCACCGGCCTCCGAGCCATGCAGTATGTGTATGGCCATAGAGATGGGTGTATAATCAAAGTGTTTAATAATAACAGTGTTGGAAAATGCCTAAATTGAAGACTAACTCCGGTGCCAAAAAGAGGTTCGCCCTTACCGGAACAGGTAAAATCAAGCGTAAGCACGCTTTCAAGAGCCACATCTTGACAAAGAAAACGAAGAAACAAAAGCGTAACCTCACCAACTTCACTACGGTGAACAAGGTAGATGAAAACGCCGTAAAGCAACTCCTTTGTCTCAGATAAGAACTCAAAGCGAACTAACAACGATTTTTTTTACAGAGAGGCACGCTCATAGTCAAGTGCTGACGCCACAAAGCCGAAGCCGCTGCCAATCAAAAAAACAATTAGTATTATGCCAAGATCAGTCAATCACGTTGCTTCACGAGCTAAACGCAAAAGAATTCTGAAGCTCACACGCGGGTATTTTGGTGCTCGTAAGAATGTATGGACGGTTGCTAAGAATACGTGGGAGAAAGGTTTGACCTATGCCTACCGCGACCGTAAGAACAAAAAACGCAACTTCCGCGCCCTATGGATTCAGCGTATCAACGCTGCTGCTCGTCTGGAAGGAATGTCTTACTCTCGTCTGATGGGAGCACTCCATGCAAACGGTATCGAAATCAACCGCAAAGTTCTCGCTGACTTAGCGATGAACCATCCCGAAGCTTTCAGAGCTATAGTAGCTAAAGTAAAGAACTAAGACTCTTCTCGTTATCCGAAATCAGGATAACTAACGATAAGGAGGCCGCGCCGTATGAGAATTATGGTGCGGCCTCCTTTTATATCTGATATACTGATCGAGGGGAACAGGAGGATTTGACGTGAAGGACTGGTCTGGTTAGACAAAGGTCTGGACGAATTGGACTACGAGAAGGAGTGCCATTCGCGTTAAACTCCACATCCATTTTTGAGATTGGACACAGGGGCATTACTTGTTTGCAGACAAAAAATGGCCGCTCATACTATCCCACGGAGGGGAATCGTATGAGCGACCATTGCAAAGAGGGTTCCGAATAAGGGAATAGACTATTCTTCCAAGAGGATTTCCAGCACCTTGGCTGCCGAATAAGCGACCGGAGTACCAGGACCAAAGATGGCTGCTACACCTGCATTATAGAGGAACTCGTAGTCCTGCGCAGGGATAACGCCACCGGCTGTCACGAGGATGTCGGGGCGGCCGAGCTTTTCTAGTTCAGCAATAACCTGAGGAATCAAGGTCTTATGACCTGCCGCCAGAGAGGAAACGCCCATGACATGCACGTCGTTTTCGACAGCTTGGCGAGCTGCCTCTTCCGGAGTCTGGAACAAAGGACCCATATCCACATCGAAGCCACAGTCGGCATAGCCTGTAGCTACCACCTTGGCTCCGCGATCATGTCCGTCCTGACCCATTTTGGCTATCATGATACGTGGCTGACGACCTTCTTTCTTCGCAAACTGTTCGGCCAATTCCTTGGCATGAGTGAAGTCTTTGTCTTCTCCTGATTCTGATGAGTACACGCCTGAAATAGTTCTGATTACTGCTTTATATCTTCCTACAATCGTTTCGCACGCATCGGAGATTTCTCCCAATGATGCACGTAGTCCGGCCGCTTTCACGGCGAGGTCAAGGAGGTTACCCTCTCCTGTCTCCACACACTTGGTGATAGCTGCCAACGCTTCCTTCACGGCAGATTCGTCGCGGTGAGCACGCAGTTCTCCGAGACGCTCGATCTGCTGATTGCGCACGGCTGTATTGTCAATCTCTAAAATATCAATGGGATCTTCCTTCGGCAAACGATACTTGTTCACACCTACGATAACCTGCTGATGCGAGTCGATACGAGCCTGCGTACGTGCTGCAGCTTCTTCGATACGCAGTTTGGGAAGACCGGTCTCAATGGCCTTAGCCATTCCACCCATCTCCTGAACTTCTTGGATCAGCGTCCAAGCCTTGTGCACGAGTTCGTTGGTCAAGCTTTCTACATAGTATGAGCCTCCCCAAGGATCGATCTCCTTGCACACGAGCGTCTCTTCCTGGATATAAATCTGCGTATTACGAGCAATACGAGCCGAGAAGTCGGTGGGCAAAGCAATAGCTTCGTCCAAAGCATTGGTGTGCAGAGACTGCGTATGTCCCAATGCAGCGGCCATAGCTTCGATACAGGTACGTCCCACGTTGTTGAACGGATCTTGCTCTGTCAACGACCAACCAGAGGTCTGGCAGTGCGTACGCAGAGCCAACGACTTGGGATTCTTCGCGCCGAAGCTCTTGACGATTTTGGCCCAAAGGAGACGTGCAGCACGCATCTTGGCAATCTCCATGAAGTGGTTCACGCCGATAGCCCAGAAGAAAGAAAGACGGGGGGCGAATGCATCTACGTCAATGCCAGCATCGATACCGGCCTTGAGGTACTGCATACCGTCCGCCAACGTGTAAGCCATCTCGATGTCGGCGGTAGCACCTGCCTCCTGCATATGGTAGCCGGAGATAGATATCGAGTTGAACTTGGGCATATTCTGCGAGGTGTACTCGAAGATGTCGGCAATAATCCGCATGGAGAATTCGGGCGGATAGATATAAGTGTTACGTACCATGAACTCCTTGAGGATGTCGTTCTGGATGGTCCCTGCCATCTCTTCGAGCTTGGCACCTTGCTCCAAACCTGCATTGATGTAGAAAGCCAATACGGGAAGAACGGCACCGTTCATCGTCATGGACACGGACATTTTGTTCAGAGGAATACCGTCGAAGAGAACCTTCATGTCCTCCAATGAGCAGATGGATACGCCGGCCTTACCCACGTCGCCCACCACACGAGAGTGGTCGGCATCGTAGCCGCGGTGAGTAGCCAAGTCGAAAGCTACCGACAGACCCTTTTGGCCGGAAGCCAAGTTGCGACGGTAGAAAGCATTGGACTCTTCGGCCGTAGAAAACCCGGCATACTGACGGATAGTCCACGGACGCATGGGATACATACCGCTATAGGGTCCTCTGAGGAAAGGAGGCAAACCGGACACATAGTCGAGGTGCTCCATACCTTCGAGGTCATCCTTGGTATAGACGGGTTTCACCATGATTTGCTCCGGTGTACGCCAATCGGCTGCAATGCCTTGCTCTGCTGCCCAGCTTGTGGCATCCTGAGCCACAAAACCGGCAGACTTGATATTGATGTCTTTATAATTAGGTTTCATCTTTTGATTCTGTTGCTTGTGGATGGATATTAGCGGATGCCAAACTTATCATTGAACGCGCGGAGAGTTTCCAGCACGTTCGATTTCACGTGTATGTAGTTCTTGATACCCTTGGCTTCGAGCTCCGGTGTACAAGCGGGAGCACCTGCCACCACAAACTCAGCGCGACCAGCGAGATACTCGAATGCTGCAGGAGCATACTCGGCATACTCGTCGTCGCTGGAGCAGAGCACCACGATGTCGGCTTTGGCAGCAAGGGCCGCGTCCACGCCTTCCTCTACGGTCTTGAAGCCCAAGTTGTCAATGAGTTTATATCCTGCGCAGGCAAAGAAATTGCAGGAGAACTGTGAGCGAGCCAGGCGCATGGCCAGATTGCCGATGGTGAGCATGAAGACTACAGGCGTCTTGCCACTCTTCTCTGTGGAGAGACGCAATGCCTCAAATTCCGATGCACCGCGACTGAAGTCGAGCGGCTCAATGGACTTGACGCAACCACATTCATGTTCGCCGCCGTCGAGCGTGATCTTGCTGCCGGCCACTTCCGTAAAGTTGGGGAACTGATTGGTGCCGAGGAAAATCTCGCGACGTGTAGCCACAGACTGGTGACGCTTCTTGTTGCTCGCATTGACGGCAGCCTGAACCATACCGGCTTCGGCAGCCTGTGTGAAGCCTCCGGCCTCTTCGACAGAGAGGAAGAGCTTCCATGCTTCGGCGGCGATGGAGTCAGTCAGCGTCTCGATGTAGTAAGAACCCGCAGAGGGGTCGATAACCTTGTCGAAGTGGCATTCTTCTTTGAGGAGAAGCTGCTGATTGCGGGCGATACGCTCCGAGAAGTCATCGCTATGTTGGTAAGTAACATCGAAGGGCTGCACCGTGATAGAGTCCACGCCACCGATGGCAGCAGACATAGCTTCGGTCTGTGTACGAAGCAGGTTCACGTGAGCATCGAATATGGACTTGTTCCAGAAAGAAGTCGTAGCATGCTGGTGAATCTTGGCCGTTTCGTTCTTGTATTGGTCTCCATAGGAGCCTACAATCTCAGCCCACAGCCAGCGGGCAGCACGGAATTTGGCAATCTCCATGAAATAGTTGGAGCCGATGCCAAAGTTGAATTTGATACGCGAGGCGATTTCTTCCGGCTTATAACCTGCATCGGTCATCTTGTCAAGGAATTCAGCACCCCAGGCGAGGGCATAACCCAGCTCCTGCGTGATGAATGCTCCCGCGTCGGAGAGATTACAAGCATTGACATTGAGCACACGGAAAGCCGGCAATCCTTTGGCAGCTTCCATAACCTCAGCAGCCATCTTCACCCAGTCAGGGTGGGACACACCGCGCACGAGCTGCTTCTTGAAGGGGTCGTAGCTCACAGAGCCTCGACACTTGGTCACATCGGCACCCACACTATTGAAATAAGCGGCGATGAGAGGGAGCAATTCGGCTGCTCGTGTGATGCAGCAGCTAAAGTTCAGTTCCACAGCCGTAGGCTCTATCCCCTTGAGCAGAGCAGCCAAAGCCTCAGCGTTGATGTGAATTTTCTTCAAAGAGAAACCCAACGAATCAACACCCTTGTTGAGCAGGTCAAGAGCTTTTTCGTTGGCTTCTGCCACGTTCTCACCGACTACAATGTCTTGGCGCACAAGCCACTCATTGTTCATTCGGGTCGAACGCACATAAGGATATTCGTTGGGCAGAGACGTAGTCGTCTTCAGCTCCTGAATGTCCTCTCTGCGATAGAACGGATTGACGTCGAAACCTTCGTTCGTTCGCCAAATAAGCCGCTTCTCGAATGAGGCGCCTTTGAGGTCGGCCGTGATCTTTTCTACCCAGGCTTCTGCCGATATGGGCGGAAACTCCGAGAAGAGCTTTTGTTTTTCTTTTGCCATAATTTTGAAAGAGTGAATATTGTGATTCTATTTTGTACCGACTGTCTTCCTTGTCGTAACTAACAAAAGTAAGCTATTTTACCTGTATGTTGTACAAACAATGGCACAGATTCCACTTTCGAGTGCAGGACATTGCTTGGATAAACTCCTATTTTTATTCATGTGACATCACCCTCATCCCCCAAAAGTACCGCGGTGGGAGTTTGGCACAAGGAGCTTGCACAAAGGGAAAGATGGCTGTCTTTTCTTCCGGAAACGCGCCACAAACCGGCAGAAATATGCCCCGTATTCAAGTGAAAACTCGCGCCATTTTCATTTCGTTTTGGCGTCATTTCAGAAAAATTTATGCGCCAAATCGAAAAATTTTTGGTGCGAGTTTGGGATAAGATTTGGCGCCATAGCTTCTTCGCTTTCAGCGCAAGAAATAAAGTGAGAGGGGAGGTCAGAGCAGTCAGAGACACAATGGAGCGGTCAGACTATTCGGACGGATAAAAGACACTGCCCCGCCGAAGCATATCTTCGACGAGGCAGTAATGTCAGGAGCGTAAGAGCTGATGGCTATGATTCGGGCGTGGTGCGCTCCACCTTGATGCCCTCGGGACGATAGCCTGCAGGGATATCTTCGGGGTGAAGCGTCACATGGTTACCGTCGCGATGAGCAAAGTAGTGGGGAGACATGATCTCTATACCGTGAGCGCTACACACATCCTGCATATTGGCATACACCTCGGAGTAAACGCCGGCTTGGGCATTGGCCTCATGGGTGTAAACGCAAAGGTGATACTCCACGGAGAAGTCTCCCAGCGACTTCTGCCAAACGAATGGCTTGGGAGTCTGCTGTACCCGACTGCTGCGTTGGGCAGCCTCGATGAGAGCCGCCTCCACTTTCTGCCAAGGCACATCGTAACCGATGGTCACGGGCAGGGTCAGGATAAGTCCGGGATCGTGTGAGAAGGTGCTGTAGTTCACCGTATTGTTAGAGAGTATGGACGAATTGGGAATAGTAATTTCTTCGTTCGTCACGGTTTTAAGACGTGTCACGAGGAGAGTTTTTTCGATGACGTCGCCCGAAATATCCCCGATCTTGATCCGATCACCTATCTTAAATGGGCGCATGTAGGTGATCACCAATCCGGCAACGATATTAGAGATCGCAGAAGACGAGCCGAAGGAAACGAGAATACCGAGGAAAACTGAGACTCCCTTGAACACCTCCGACTCCGATCCTGGCAGATAGGGAAAGATAATGATCAGACCGAAAGCATAGATCAGCGTCCGCAGAATAGCGAAAGTCGGGTGTGCCCAGTCGGCATGAAAGCCGTTGATCTTCAATTTTCCCTGTTCAATTTCCGTGAAAATGTATCGAATAGCGCGCAAGAGGTAACGTATCACAAGGCAAATGACGATGACCGTTGCCAACTTGGGCAGGTATTGCCAGAATGAACTGGAGATCTTTTTGAGCGGAGTAAGGAACAGGTCGAAAATGGCTTCTGACCAACCACGAGTGAAAGGAAAGATGCTGAAGATGATGGGAACCACGAGGAAAAGCAGGAGGATAATCATGAGCCACCGCAGGATGTTGAGCGCACGGACCAAGAGCATACCGGCCTGTTCGGCATTGATGAAGGTATAGTCTTTGTAGTGGAAGCTCCGGAACCAATGTTGTTTCTTCTCATTGATATGCGTGGATATGCGACGGAACAGTCGCCTGATGCCGAAAATCATGAATGAGATAACTACGATAACCAATATCATCAGGCCGATGCGTAAGAGCATACGAGAGAAGCTATTTTCCTGACGGGCATGACGTATCGACTCAGCTATGCGACCTCTATAGTCTTCGGCAAGCTTTTGCACGGAGGTATTATCCCACAGCGCATCGTCCTCACGTATGCTCATGACAACGAAATCGCCATACATGATGTCCGAGAAAGTGTCATGATGATAGACGGACAACGAGTCAGGATTCATGAAATCATCCTCATACAACTTAGCAATCCGTTCGGACACAGCCTCAGCTCGTTCACGAGGCATATAAGAACCGATCCGAGTGTATATCACCATGACCGTATCTTGTAGGGCACCCAGCACTGGCCAACCCACTGCCTTGCTCCGCATGGATTCGATCTCGGCTTTACGCTTGAGGTTGCGCTGCTCCTCCTTTTGTTTGAGAGCTTCGATCTCTCGAAGAATGTCCTCCTTCTTTAGATTGTCTGTGGTCTTGAGCGTTGCCAACTGCTGCATGAGAGCCTCGCGGTTGATCGAATCGGCCCGCCGCACAGAGTCCGTCTCGTGGAGACGACGCTGGAAGTCTGCGAGGAGTTGTCTGTTGACAGAATCTTGTTTGATAGCGACCTCTTCTGCTGCGATCTCCTGCTGCGATGCAGCTTCTTTCTGGGCGTAGCTTGACGTCGAGAGAAAGAAGGCAAGAAGGAGTAACGGGAAAATTCTAACAAGAGACATAGGATTTGGGCTTTTTTGAGCTGTTAGGAGATACGACCAACGCTTTGGATATGTTTGTTCTGGCGCAGTCGGTGACAGATCTTCAGCAGGTCGTCTGCATTGTGTACGAGCAAATGAATTTGCCCGTCGAATATACCGTCCTTGGCCGTGAGCTGAATGTGCTTGATACCCACGTTGAAGTCCTCCGTTATCACTTGGGAAACAGCCGTGAGAATACCGGTGGAATCAATCCCTTTGAGAGCCAACTTGGCTTCGAATGAGGTGTTGCCGTGATGTCCCCATTTGGTCGAAAGGATACGATTACCGAAGCTACTCTTCAGACGCATCGCAATGGGACACGAACGCTTGTGCACCACGACCGTGTTATCATCGTTGATAAAGCCGAAGGCATCGTCCCCCGGAATAGGCTGGCAACACTCGGCTATCTGGTAGTTACGGGAGTGTTCATTCTCTTCCAACACATAGGTTTGCTTGAGATCGAAGGTACGTTTTTCACCCTCCCCGGGCATCTTGGTCGGCTGCACAGGTGCTTTATTATTACGTCCCGGACGCAAAGCAGATCGCAAGGCTCGCATCAAAAAGTTACCGCTGTGCTCCCCTTGCACGAGTTTGCGGAAGTTTTCGGGCAGCGTGACGGCACCTGTTCCCACAGCATAGAAGAAAGATTCGCGATTAAGGAAGCCAAAGTAGGCAGCTATCCTGTCAAGAAGCTCCGCAGAGACCATCGGTTCGGATGTGCGAATAATACTTAGGACTCGTTCTTCTCCCTGGGTGATCAGCTCGCGACGCTTGCGACGCAAGAATGAATCGATCTTGGACTTAGCCTTGGCGGTAGTAACGTAACGTAGCCACTCCTCGGCAGGTTGTTGATTTTTACTCGACAACACTTCCACCTGATCGCCACTGGCTAGCACATAACTCAGGGGAACAAGCTTGTGATTTACCTTGGCTCCGATGCATCGGTCGCCAAGATCCGAGTGAAGCGAGTAAGCAAAGTCGAGTGCTGTGGCTCCTTGAGGCAAGCGCTTGATCTCCCCTTTGGGCGTGAATACCATCACTTCATTGGAGAAGAGGTTGAGCTTGATCATATCCAAGAAATCAAGCGCGTTGGGATTGGGGTTCTCCAAAATCTCTTGGATGGTGCTGAGCCACTTGTCCAACTCCGAATCCTCCTCCACCGTATCGCCCTTGTACTTCCAATGCGCGGCAAATCCTTTCTCGGCAATGTCGTCCATGCGCCTGCTGCGTATCTGCACCTCCACCCACTCTCCGTCAGGCCCCATAACTGTCAAGTGGAGTGCTTGGTAACCGTTGCTCTTGGGATTGCTCACCCAGTCGCGGATGCGGTCGGGACGATTGCGATAAATATCAGTAATAGCCGAGTATATCTCCCAACAACGATTCTTATCCGCCACTTCGGGAGAGGATTCGAAAATAATGCGGACGGCGAAGAGGTCGTATATTTCCTCGAAGGGAACCCCCTTCTTCTCCATCTTTTTCCAAATAGAGTACACAGACTTCACCCGTGCCTTCATCTCGTACAAGAGCCCCATCGGCACGAATCGCTCCCGAAGGGGAGCTGTAAAGTGATCGAATAGCTCCTGTCTGTGCTGTTCGGTAATGCGTATTTTCTCCTTGATGGACTCATATTCTTGCGGATGCTCGTACTTGAAACTGAGGTCCTCTAACTCCGTCTTGATGGCAAATAGCCCCAGACGGTGAGCCAACGGGGCATAGACGTACTGTGTCTCACCGGTTATCTTCAGCTGCTTGGCAGGAAGCATAGAGCCAAGTGTGCGCATATTGTGCAGGCGGTCGGCAATCTTGATGAGAATGACGCGTATATCGTCGTTCATCGTGAGGATGAGCTTGCGGAAATTCTCCGCCTGAGCAGAAGCCGTACTGAAGACTTCGCCCGAGATTTTTGTCAGACCGTCAACAATCTGTGCGACCTTGTCGCCGAACATATCGCGCAGATCCTCAACTGTATACTCGGTATCCTCCACCACATCATGGAGCAGTGCGCAACAAATGGATGTGGACCCAAGTCCCATCTCTGAGCACACAATGCGTGCCACCGCAATAGGATGCATGATGTACGGCTCGCCGCTACGACGCTTGGCTCCGGCATGGGCATCCTTGGCAAGGCGGAAAGCCTTGTCGATGCGCTCCACCTTGCGTCGGTGGTTGGAGTTCAGATAGTCTTGTATCAGGAGTGAGTACTCATGCTGTATGAGCGCCTCATCATCTAAGGGTGTATGATCCTGAGGTGTAACGGAAAGCGCAATTGTATGGGGATCTTCTTTTGTATTCATTTCTATTCATTATCGTCTGTAAATACAAATATATAGAAAAGTAAGATGTGCTCTCCTCCCTACGCCATTCGGCTCGGACAAAGGACTATCGCAGGCCCCGCGAAAAGGTTGTTCATGTCACGGACTCAGTCTCTCCATCGCCTATTCTGCATCCTCTCTCGCGAGGATAAAAAGCCGTTCGTCCTTCGATGACAAGGATCGTATGCGTGCGGAGGTTCCACTTCATCGGATGGCTACGGACAACTCAATAAAGAGCACCCACAAGTATAGAAGAAAGGTGCAAACCAATACTTACTTGATTTGCACCCTTCGCAGTGGAGCTGGAGGGAATTGAACCCTCGTCCAAACATGGAATCAATATGCTTTCTACATGTTTAGTTTCACTTAAGGTTTTCGAGAGCGAGCGAAGGCTGAAACGACCCGATGCCCACTCCTTATCTTCCGCTTGATTTAACCGCAGACAGGAAGCTATCCCGCGGCGATTCCCGATTTATTAGCACCGCACTATCGAGCTGCTTCGGAACAAGAGCTACTCGGGCGATGTCTCGTCGCTGCCACTTTGGCGGCGATGAAGCGTTGATCTACTATACTTCGATCACGCAGCGAGAGCGTAATTATTTTCGCCAATTAAAATTTTGATGTCTGAGATTATAGTGCAAGCCACCTACGCACTACATGCTTACATACCGCTTCATCACGCTGTCAAAGCCGGTCAGCCCCGATTGTGTGGATCGGTATCCGCGACAAAAATAGTAGAAATTGCGGACATATTACACTTCGTCTCCCTCCCCGACGTACTATTAACATTGCTCAATCTGTCGAAAAAACGAGCATGTCCCCGCCATCTCAAGAGACTAATACGCTAGCATAAAAAAGCTCACATACGTATTAAGACCTTTCTCGTGCGTAGTTGCCGAAAAAACTCACGCCATTTCAAAATCTTTTTGGCGCCATTTCAGAAAAATTTATGCGCCAAATCGGAAAACTTTTGGCGCGATCTTCTATATGTTTTTGGCTCCATATTTTCGCCTTTATTGGCTCATTGTTTCGCAAAACAACCCATCGCACCCGTCCACTGCCTCTCTCCATCTTTCAGCTCCTGTCCGAAACAATAAAGAGGCCATACCGGAACCTTCATTCCGATATGGCCTCTTTATTGTTTGTTGCTACAACTTAGTTGTCCGTGTACGTCATACTATAAACCCCGATCCGCGCCGTCTTGTCCTTGGTACCAAGCTTAAGTTTCACACCTGCTGGGAAAAGGAAGTTGTTTAACCGAATCGTATAGGCCGTACTACCAGAACCTCCCAACTGGCGCTTTACAGGGAGAAGAACCAAAACAAGGTCTTTGCTGATATAAGGCTTTCCATTAGCATCCTTCTCTGTATTGTTCTTAATGTGCTCCATCAGCAGACGACTAATATTACTAAACTTATACTCTCGCGAGCTAATGTTATAAGTTGAAGACAAGAATGCTGTCTTGGGCTGAGATAGCTCTGTTTGTTCTTCTTCAAAAAAGCTCTTCACCGAGTCTTGCGGCAAAAGCAAAAGATAGGGAGGAGGACTGAGGACAAGCCCCTCAGCAGGTTTTTCTGCTGTGACATTGAACTGAGCCTCACCAATCTGCCAAGCCAAATTGGAAGAAAGAGTGGATGTATAGGCGTCTGTAAATTGCTCCTTGCTAATAGTCAGTTGCGTCATCACACCGGCTGGACTCTTCACACAAGCAAGCGAATCATTTGGCACAAGAAGATGTGCGATCTGCGAATTCTTGACATGATTCACCTGATAGGATTCACTCGTATTTACAAAAGTCTCAGTTGCGGTCTGAGTAGAGTCTGCCGTCACCCGATAGGTATAATAAACAGCCATCTGCGTGTTATATACGTTGAGGACAACTCCCGTACCCGTTGTGGTGGTGATGTATAAACCTCCGAACACATTATTGTAAAAACTCTCCTGTGTATCAAACACACTCGGGTTGTTTACAGAAAGATCGTATATCTTCTGCCCGATATCTTTGGGCAACGGGACTCGAACACGATGGAAGGCGGAGTCATTACCGGCTCGAAATGCTTGAGAGGCAATGATCTGTGTCTCGTCCAAAAGTGAAGCAAGCTCCTGTGTCGTATAATGAGACTCGGGAATAGCCTTATTGATCTTGTATACCGAAACTTTCATGAGAGCCGTAGAATCGCCAACCCATGCATCATAATTGATGCTCAACTTAACAGAATCTATACGGCCGTTGATCGGTTGGTATTTGAACTTGAAGTTCCGAGGGCTCTTGAGCTGCATGATATAGTCTGCCTTCAGATCGCCATATTCGGGATCCGTAATATCACCCAACAAGGTGAAGTTAGTACGGTTATATATGTCGCCCATTTCGATAGTTTTGACCGAAAACTCTAGCGTATCGACCTTGGCTGACACAGGATCCGAACCGGGCTGAATACTTTCTCCGATCGGAGACAAATCATCATTACAGCCCACCATGAAGAGGGCTGTAAATGCAAGGATGAGAAGAAACAATCTCTTCATATTGTTGTATCGTTGGATTTGCTTTACGATGTGGTTATTAACGCAGATGCAGGCTTCCCTATTGTTCTATAAGAAGGAATTGTAGGCACCTGAATTCAATGGGCTTCCAAGAGGGTGTTGTAGAAGTTATCGAAAGCTTCATCGTAGTTTTCTGTACCTTGGTATGGCAGGAAAGGCTTGTCCTTGAGAGATGAGATACATTCGGTGAGCTCCGGCGCTATAGTCTCCGAACCTTGAACCACTCCATCCGAATAATGAATTGCCAAACGATTGAGTGCCAGATAATCAACAGCATTGCCCATTACGGCTATATCTTCTCCACTTATCTTATCAAACTCAAGTTTGCTAAAAAGCGTTTCGGGCATAGTTCCTTGTCCGGCATCGTTATAAACGGAATAAACCACCTTAGCCTTCTGGAAACACGGGTCATCAGCATACATTTTCTTCAAATACAATGCTGCCAAAGTGGTAAACCATCCGTGACAATGGATCACATCCGGTATCCACCGTAGCTTCTTAATAGCCTCCAAAGCCCCGCGAACAAAGAAAATGGCACGTTCGTCATTGTCATTCTCTTGCTTAGGTTTGATATCATACATGGTCTTCCGCTTGAAAAAGTCATCATTATCAATAAAATAAACCTGCATACGAGCCGATTGAATGGATGCCACCTTGATGATAAGCGGATGATCATTATCGTTAATGATCATATTGATCCCCGAAAGGCGTATCACTTCGTGCAACTGATTGCGACGCTCATTGATGATACCATAACGTGGCATAAATATGCGCACCTCGTTGCCACGCTCCTGAATGTACTGAGGCAGGTTGCGCGACAAGACCGAAATATCCGTTTCCGGCAGATAGGGGAAAATCTCTTGAGATATGTAAAGAATTTTTTTGGAATCCATTCTCTTTCTGTCATCTACGTTTCATGCAAAGATACGAAAAATATACACCCCATAAGTTTAATCACCTCATATCTCTCTCATTTTCTGCACAAAAAACACCTCCACATTACAGATACAAGGACGATATTTTACACAAATTCGGCTCCATTCCCCTACTTATTAATGAACAAACACTCCTCACCAAGTAAAATTAATAGGTAAAAACAGCCAAAAGATATTTCTCAAACAAGAATCTTCAGAAAGGGGATCTCCAAGAACAAGGTCTAAAACCAGATGTCCTTTTGGAGCTTTGAAAGTACATAATCAGAGCTATTCTCTGGAAAACAGGCGACAAATCAGTAAAATTACGCCTCGGGATTGAGCAAAAAGTCGGGCGATTTGTGTTTCGTTTTGGCGCCATTTCTCCATGATTGATGCGCCGTTTTCTTTTCCCTTTGGCGCGACTTTGCAT